>CAVTFC010000019.1:0-427602 GCA_963733725.1 uncultured Candidatus Rokubacteria bacterium
GCGCCACCGCGCCGATGGGGCACGAAGGTGCGCGCGATGAGGTCGCGCGCGCGGGCGGGATCCACGCCGTTCGCCTGCTGGCAGGGCGTCGAGTCCTCGAAGATGCGGTCGGGGTCGGCCCAGAGGCGGTACTTCTTGAAAGTGTCCTCGAACTCGATGCCGAGGCCGCGGGCGAACGTGGTCAGGTAGTGCTCGATGGCGAGGGGGTGCTCGGCCTCGAAGGCGCAAAGCTGGCGCTGGCAGCCGTGGTACATGCCGGCGAAGGTGTCGGCCCCCGCGGCGATCGCGCGATCGAGTTCGCCCAGGGCCAGGGCGCGCCAGCCCTCGGGCCCGAGGTTCTGCATCAGCGCCGGGTTGCAGCTCCGGCCGAAACGCTCGTCGGGCTCGAAATCCACCACGGTGAGACCCGGCACCGCCGCGAGGAGGCGGCGGCCGGCGGCGGCCTCGCGCCGGCGGGCCTCGCCGACGCCGTGACCATGCAGCGCCACCCGGCGCGGCGCCACCGGTGAGAGCGTGAGCTCGCCCAGGCGGTCGGCGAGGAACTCCGCCGTATGGCGTGTCGGGAACGGCAACTCGAGCTTCTGCACCTCGTCGTAGAAGTAGATACAGGACGGGCACCACATCACGACTTCCTTTGGCGTGTAGCGCTCGAAGAGCTCCTTGGTGCGCCGGTTCATCCCGCCGGACGCGTCTGTGTCACCGTTTTGATGGTGCACGATGCCGCAGCAATAGGTCGGCCCGCCCACGGCCACATAGTCCAGCCCGAGGCGGTCGAAGATGGCGGTGACGGTCTGGATCATGTGGGAGGTGCGGAGGACATTGCAGCCCAGGTAGAGCACGATGTCGTGGTGCTCGGCGTCGCGCGGGGGCGCGGCGAGCTGCCAGGTGCGGTCCTCCGGCTTGGTGACCAGGTTCTGCGCCACCAGGATGTCGCCGAAGTACTGCTTGTAGTCGAAGGCCATACTGTCCCCCCTGATTGCGACGATGCTACGCGCCACCTCGCACCAAGTCAAAGTGTGCGATGCTCCCCCCAGGAGGATGCCCCCATGAGCGCGACCGCGCCGCTGCTGCTGGAAAAGGACGGGCCCATCGGCTGGATCGTCTTCAACCAGCCCGAGAAGCGCAACGCCGTGAGCCAGGAGATGTGGCAGCTCATGCCCGGCTACGTGGAGGACCTGGCCGGCGACGAGGACCATCAGAGTGGTTATCCTTACGGGGGCAGGCGAGGCCGCCTTCGTGTCCGGCGCGGACCTCTCCCAGTTCAAGGACAAGCGGCGCAACATGGCGGACGAGGCGGAGAATCGCAAGATTTCCGCGCGCGGCGCGAACGCGCTCGCCGCGCTGACCAAGCCGCTCCTGGCCATGATCCACGGCGTCTGTGTAGGCGGCGGCGTCGGCATGGCACTCAGTTGCGACTTGCGCCTGGCCGCCGACGACGCGCGCTTCGGCATCCCCGCCGCGCGGCTGGGGCTGGGCTATCACTACCACGGCATGGAAAAGCTGATGAAGCTGATCGGGCCCGCCTGCACCAAGGAGCTCTTCTTCACCGCGCGCACCGACTTCAGCGCCCAGGACGCGCTGCGCATGGGGCTGGTGAACCAGGTGGTGCCGAAGGCGGAGCTGGAGGCGTTCACCCGCGACTATGCGCTCCGCATCTCGCGCAATGCGCCGCTCACCATCCACTCGGCCAAGACCACGGTGGAGCAGCTCCTGAAGCCGTCGGGTGAGCGCGATCTGGCCCTCCTCGACAAGCTCATCGCGGATTGCTTCAACAGCGAGGACTACCAGGAAGGGGGTGAAGGCCTTCTCGGAGTAGCGCCGCCCCGTCACTTCAAGGGGCGCTGACGGACCGCGCGGGGCGCCGACGCATAGCCCGCGCGCGCCCTCAGGCCGGGCGGGGAGCGCGCGCCTCGAGCCGCGTGCTCTGGTAGGTCGCGCCCTCGCCCATATCGCTGTACTCGGTGGAGCACAGCATATTGACCGGTGCTCGCGACGGCCTCTCCGCCCGCGGGCCGCTGGCCCGGCACGAAGGCCACGCCGGGTGAGGTCTCGTCGCTCACCCGCAGCACGAAGGTCACCGCGCCGCGCTCGTTGAAGAGCTCCACCGGCTGGCCCGCGCGCAGGCCCCGCGCCGCCGCGTTGTCCGGATGAAGCACGCACTCGGGTGCCCCCGGCCTTCTTTCGCAGCGAGGCCACGCCCGCATAGGCGGTGTGTGCCTGGAAATAGCCCGGCGCGGTGAGGAGCCGCAGCGGCCAGCGGGGGGCCGCGCGCCGCCGAATCGGGATCCGGCTGCCAGTCAGGCAACGCGGGCAGGCCCTGGGCGGCCAGCGTCTCCGAGTAGAACTCGAGCTTCCCCGACGGCGTGCCGAAGCGCTGGCCCGCGCCCACCGCGATCGGATTCGTCATGCGGATGGGACCCGCCGTGCGCAGGGTGGCCGGCATCCACGGCAGCCAGCAGCAGGGGCCGGGGAGATCGCCGGAGGCGCGGCGGCGGAGGAGCGCCGCCGAGTCGCACCGAGGGGGCGGCGGCAAAAACGCTGAGGCGCCGCGCCAGCTCCTGGGCGAGCCGGCGATTCGACCACGCCTCGCCTTGCGGCGGCACCACCTCGGGAATGAACTGCATGTAGTAGGTCCCGTAGGCGCGCACCACGTCCTCGCTCTCGTAGTGGGTGGCCGCGGGCAGCACCAGATCGGCATAGCGCGCGGTATCCGAGAGGAAGGGGTCGTGGACCACGGTGAAGAGATCCTCGCGGGCTGAGCCCCCGGCGCACCGCGGCGAGGTCGGGGCAGGTCACCGCGGGGTTGTTGGCGAAAACGAAGAGCGCGCGAATGGGGGGGTCCTTCAGCGTGAGCAGCGCTTCGCCAAGGCGCGAGTGGTTCACGGTGCGCGTGGCCGCGGGGCCCGACGGCTTGCGGATGGCGCTCGAGTCGAAGCCGAAGCCCGTCGCCGTCATGAGGAGCGCGCCGCCGCCGCGCTTGGCATAGGCGCCGACCACGCCGGGCAGGAGCGCCACCGCGCGGATGGTCTGGCCGCCCTGCAGCGTGCGCGACATCCCCTCGCCCAGCCGGATGAAGGGCGCCCGCGCGCGGCCGTACATCCCCGCGAGCCGCTCGAGATCCGCCACGGAGACACCCGTGATCTCCGCCACGCGCGCGGGCGTGAAGCGCGGCAGCACCTCGCGCGCGAGCCGGTCGAAGCCCAGCGTCTCGCGCGCGAGGTAGTCCTGGTCGGCGAGCCCCTCGCGCGCGAGCACGTGCATCATGCCCAGGGCCAGCGCGGCGTCCGAGCCCACATTGACGCGCAGGTGCCAGTCGGCCCGCGCGGCGGTGCCGCTGCGCCGCGGCTCGATGACGACGAGCTGGGCGCCCTTGGCGCGCGCCTCCTCCACCAGGGGCCAGATGTGCAGATTGGTGGTGAGAAGATCCGCGCCCCAGGAAATGATCAGATCCGACTCCACCACGCTCTCGGGATCGCTGCCGCCGATGCTCCCCGCCGCCGCGTCCCAGCCCGCCTCGGCGGCGGAGTCGCACACGGTGCCCGCGATGAGCCGCGTGCATCCCAGCGCGTGGAACAGTCCCAGGAGAAGCCCGCGGTTGAGCTGGCCCTGATGCGCGCTATAGGCATAGCCGAGTAGCGCCAGCGGCCCATCCTCGGCGGTGACGCGCGTCCAGCGCTCGACGATCTCGGCCAGCGCCTCGTCCCACGTCACCGGGGCGAAGTGTCCCTCGCCCTTGGGCCCCGTGCGGCGCAGCGGCGTGAGCACGCGCTCGGGCGAATGCACCATCTCGTGCTCGCGGTTCACCTTGGCGCAGGCGAAGCCCGCCGTCATCGGATGCTCCGGGTCGCCCTGCAGCTTCAGCAGGCGCCCGTCCTCGACGGTGGCGATGAGCGAGCACTGGTCGGGGCAATCGTGGGCGCAGGCGGTGCGGATGGTCTGGATCATCGCTGGCTCCAGGGAGGCGTGGGGTAGCGGATCTTGCCGGTGGCGAGGTCGTCGGGCCACACCACCACCTGGCGGCCATCCTGCCACTGGATGGTCACCATGCGATGGCCCAGCTGATACCCGCGCTCGTCCACGTCGAAGGCGCCGAAGACGGTGACCGTCTGGAGCTTGAAGAGGTATTCGGCGCAGGCGGTCGGGCTCGAGGCTGCCGGTGCGGGTCGATGGCCTCCGCCAGCAGCAGGCAGGCGGCGTAGGCGGCGGCGGCGTGATAGGAGGGGGCACGGTTGAACTCCGCCTCGTAGGCGGCGGCGAACTCCCGCGCGCCCGGATAGGCGAGGCTCGGCTCCCACTGGGAGGCGCCGTAAACGTACTCGCCGGTGCGGCCCAGTGCCTTGTAGAACTCGGGCAGATCGCCGCCCACCGTGGTGCCGAACATCTTCGATGTTGACGTCCAGCTCCTTCATCTGACGGGTGATGGCCACCACGTCGTCGAAGTGGGTGGCAGCCGCAAGCACGTCGGGGCGAATAGCCTTGATCTTGGTGAGCAGCGCGGCGAAGTCGGTCTGCGCCTTGGGATAGGCCTCCTGGAACACGATCTCCAGCCCGCGCTTGCGGGCGCTCGCCACCGCGCCCTTCATCGAGGTCTTGGGAAAGAGCGTGTCCTCGTAGATCAGGGCGACCGACTTGAGCCCGTTCCGCGCGGCCATGTCGAGCAGGCCCTCCAGATATACCTCCGCCGGCGACACCATCATGATCACGTAGCGCCGGCCCTTCTCCCAGATGCTTCCGGCTGCGCCCAGCGGCGCGAGCAGGAGCTTGCGGTATTTCTCGGCGACGTTGGCGACGGACTCGGTGATGGCGGAGGAGTAGGGCCCGAGCACCACCTCCACGCGGTCCTCGGTGATGAGCTTCTCGTAGAGCCGCACGCCGGTCTGCGGATCGGAACGGTCGTCGTAAGTGACGAACTCGATGGGCTGCCCCAGCACGCCCGCGCCTTCGTTGAGGTGCTTCTGGCAGAGGGCATAGCCCTCGCGGCCGTAGAGGCCGGGCTTGGCGTAGGTGCCGGTGAGGGACAGCGAGGCGCCGATGCGCAGCGGCGACTGAGCGGGCGCGGGTACGGCGCCGGCCATGCAGCAGGCGGCGAAGCTCGGGAGCAGCGCGATGAGACGAATCAAGACGTACTACGTCTCCCCCCCTCATCGGGCGAGCCGCGCGAGCACCTCCTCGGCCTCCGCCACGAGCCGTCGCACCACCTCGCCGGCGGGGATGATGCCGCGGATCAACGCCGCCGACTGGCCGCAGGGGGCATTGCCGTTCTCGACGTCGCCCTGCTCGCGGGCCCGGATGCCCGCCTCGCGTCCCACCCGCACGCCCTGGATGGGGGGAAGGGCTGGATCTCCGCCTCGCGCTTCTCCCACTCGCGCGTGAACGCGTTGCGGATCAGGCGGCACGGCTTGCCGCTGGCCGCGCGCGTCACCACGGTGCCGTCTTCCTCCAGCTCTACCACGCGCTGCTTGTAGTTGTCGTGACAATACGCCTCCGGCGTGGCGATGAAGCGCGTGCCCATCCAGAACGCCCTGGGCGCCCAGAGCCAGCGCGGCCACGATGCCGCGGCCGTCGGCCATGCCGCCCGCCGCCATGACCAGGCGCGGCGCTACCGCGTCCACCACCGCGGGGATGAGCACCATGCCGGCGATGTGGCCGGTATGCCCGCCCGCCTCGTGGCCCTGCGCGATCACCACGTCCACGCCGTTGGCGGCGTGATCCAGCGCCTGCTTCACGTTGCCGCAGAGGGCCATCACCTTCATGCCCTGGCGATGGGCCGCCGCGGTCACCGGCCCCGGGTTGCCGAGCCCGGCCACCAGCACCGGCACCTGGAGCTCGAGGGTCACGTCGGCCCAGGCGCGCACGGTGTCGGTGAACTGATCCGCCTCGCTGCCCGACACCTTCACGCTCGCGAAGAGGATGTCCACGCCGAAGGGCCGGTCGGTGTGCTCGCGCACCTTCCGGATCTCCTCCCGCAGCTCGCGCGGGGTCAGGTTGGCGGCGGCGATGACGCCGAGGCCGCCCGCCTGGGAGACGGCGGCGGCCAGCGCGGAGCGCGCCACATAGCCCATGCCCGCCTGGCAGATCGGGTAACGGATGCCGAGGAGATCGCAGATCGGGGTGTGGAGCGCGCTCTTGGTGGCCGTGCTGATGGGATCGCGCTCACGCCGTCTTCGCCCGCACGAAGGCGCCGATGCCGTCGATGGCGGTGCGTCCCTCGTCGAGCAGCGGGAAGAACCACTGCCAGACGTGGATCATGTCCGGCGAGATCTCGAGCGTGGTCTCCACCCCCGCCGCCTTGGCGCGCTCCGCCAGCGCCACCGAAGCCCGTCGAGCAAGACCTCCTCCGTTCCAACCTGAATAAAGAGCGGCGGCAGCCCCGTGAGATCCGCGAAGAGCGGCGACGCCAGCGGCGTCCGCGCAATCGTGGCGCCCAGATACGCGCGCGCCATCTCCAGGATGCCGTCACGGGTCACGATGGGATCGCTGGCCGCCTTCCCGGCATAGGACGCGCCGCTGGCGCTGAGATCTACCCACGGCGAGATGCAGACCCCGGCGGCGGGCCGCGGCACCCCGCGCTCGCGGAGCGCGAGGAGGGTGGCCACGGCGAGGCTGCCCCCCGCGGAGTCGGCCCGCGATGACGATGCGGCGCGGGGCGGTGCCGCGATCGAGCAGCCAGCGATACGCCGCCACCGCGTCCTCGAGCGCGGCCGGGAACGGGTGCTCGGGGCGCGAGGCGGTAGTCGGGGAGCAGCGCGGAAGCACGCCCGGCCACCGCGATGGAGGCCGCCAGATGGCGGTGCGATTTCGGCGAGCCGATCACATAGCCGCCGCCGTGAAGATAGAGCACGAAGGCGCCGTCGCGCGCCGCGGCGGGCTCGATCCACTCCGCGTTGATGGCCGGCACCTGCACCGGCTTGACGCTGACGTCGGCGGGCATGGGAAAGACGCGCTCGGCCCGATCGTATTGCGCCCGCCGCTCCGCCACCGTGTTCGCCGGCGGGACCTTGGCGAGATGGGCGCGTACTTGAGCGCGATGCCGTCGCTCACGGGGCCTCCCGCGAGTTGCGGATCTTCCGCGTGCCCTTCACCACCGGCACCTCGGGATCCATCACGAACCGGATGCGGGGCAGGTCGGTATCCACGGTGCAGACGGTGGCCGCGATGGGATTCTGCACCCGCACCGCGCCCGCGTTCCAGGCCTCCGCGTCCAGCCGGCTCACGTCGGGCCGCCCCCGCTCCGCCTTGTGGAAGGTGTAGCGCGGGTCCACCTGCACCAGCCACGGCGCGGTCTTGCCGTCGAGCGGCACCTGCGCCAGCGTCACCGAGTGGATGTACTGCACGTCGCTTCCCGAGATGGGCTGAGGATCCACCAGGGCACACTCGAGAATGGGCGCGCCGTCGCGGGTGACGGACGCCATCACGCGATCGTGCCGGCGCCGCAGCGCCACCGTGCCCGCGACAGCCGGCAGGCCCCAGCCCTCGCGGAGGGCGGCCACCGCTTCGGGTGTGCTCGCCACCGCCCCGAGGAAGAAGCCGCGCGGATGCGCGCCCGCCCGCGCCATCAGGCGCACCGTCGCCAGGTCGAACGGACCCACCGGGCTCTCCGGGAAGCGGATCACGTGCAGGGTCACATAGGGCGGGATGGCGGGGTGCATGGCGCGCGGCAGCAGGGCATGCGTGGCGTGCGGCACCTCGAAGGCGATCTGGAGAACCTCCGCCTTGGGCAAGGTCCACGGCTCGGCGTCGAGATCGCGCAGGACGGGCAGGCGCGGCGCCGCGAGGTCCAGCTCGAGCGCGCCGAAGAGCGGAACCACACGCCCCCACTGGCGGCGCCGTTGGAGCCATTCGCCGTCTTGGCGTCGCGGAACGCCGGCATCACTTCACGGGCGAAGAGCTGGAGGCTGGCGAGCACGTCCGCCTGGGGGATGATCTCCATCGTGTTCAAGAGGAAGTTTACTCGGTCCACCCCCACCGCCTCCCACTTCTTGAGCGCTCGGATGATGCGCTCCGGGCCGCCCAGCGCCAGCCCCTCGCCCGCCTGCTCGCCAAGAGCGGCCCGGTAGCCTGACGGCGGAGCTGAGGCAGGAGACCCAGCGACGGGTAGGAGCGCGAGGGATAGGCCTCGCGGGCGGAGATGAGCTGGGAGGCGAGGCAGTCTGTGAACGTCTGCCAAACCCGCGCTCGCCGGTGGCGCGCCCGCGCTCGTCGTCCTCGTGGCAGTAGAGGAGTTTCACCGTGCTCACCTGATCGTTGACGAAGTCCGCCCACCGGCTCGCAGAGCTGGATACGCCGGCGATACTCGGCGATGCGCCGCTCCTGCTCGGCGAACTGGCCGAAGGTGAGGCCCGAGCGAGCCGAGCCCGCGATCCGCCGCGTCGAGCTCGGTGCCGGGCTCGCTACCGCCATCCACATCGGCGGGTGCGGCTTCTGGTAGACCTTCGGGATCATGGTCCGCTCGGGCATGGACCAGAACTCGCCCTCGTAGCATAGGTCTCCTGCGTCCACATCTTCGGCAGGCAGCGGACGAAGCTGTCCCAGGACTTCTTGGTGATCGGGATCGGTGCGGAAACCGCCCAGCTCGGTCCAGGTGGCGGAGCGCCCCGTGCCCACCTCAAGCGCGGCCATAGAGGATGTCCAGCACCGCCGTGCGCTCGGCGATCTTGATGGGGGGGTTGAACGGGCACGCAGACCACGATGCCGTGCCCCACGCGGATCTTCTTCGTACCATGGCGCACGCGGCGGAACAGCTCGGGGGCCGGGCAGTGGAAATATTCCTCGAGGAAGTGGTGCTCCACCGCCCACACCTGGTCGAAGCCCAGCTCGTCGGCCAGCTTCACCTGCTCGAGCGCATTGTTGTAGACGGTGCGCTCCGACTCCCGCGTCGACGGGCGGGGCACCGACAGCTCGTAGAAGAGGCCGAAGTTCATCGACGTTTCCTCCTGGTCCAGGGTGCCTCTAACCTTGGCCGCTCGGAGGGCCGCTTGTCAATGTCGGCGGCGCCTTGACCCTCCGAGGGGCGCTGGGACTACGGCGCGATCGGGACGGTCACCAACCTGGCCGCCCGGCTGTGCGGCGAGGCCACCGCCGGGCAAATTCTGATCTCGGCGAAGGTCGCCGCGGCGGTCGAGGGGCTGGTCGAGCCGAGGATCTCGGCTCCATCACGCTAAAGGGGCTGGCCCGGCCGGTGCCGATCTGTAGCGTACGCGGCCTCACCACGCCGGACCGCGGCAAGGCCTCTTAGCAGGCTATCGCACCGCGTCCCGGAAGGCGGAGAGGCTCGGATCGGCGGCCACGCGGATCGGATCGAGCTCGTTGAGGGCTCGCCGCACGAGGGCAGTGTCGCCGTTCGCCCACACCAGGCCGAGCGCGAGCACGAGGTCGTCCTGATCGAGATCGGTCGCCGTTCCGGCGTGCAGCCGAGCCAATGCCGGTGGCCCTCGGAAGGCACGGCGGAGAGAGAGGCACAGGTCCCGCGCCTGGGAAGCGGCGAGGACGGCCCGCTCGGCCGCCGTCATCGCTCCTCCTCGAGTGCAAGGATGTCGGCCGCGTCCTGGGGTGACCCGCGAAGACGCTTCAGCGCGATGAGCCCCTGCCGGGAGACCACGGTCACGGCCCCTTTTCCCCACCGAGCCGCCACGCGACTGTTCCACGCCTTCAGACGTGACGCCGGGCTGAACCTCGATGACGTCCACCACCATCACGTCGGGATCCCCTCTCACGACCTTCGTCAACTGGTGCATGACGACCTGGCCTCCGGCCAGGCGGGTCGGGGCGGATTCGCGCCGCCGGTACCCGAGCAGGGCGAGCGCGTCGACGAGCGAGGCGATGGCCTCGGCCGGCACGAGGAGGTCGACGTCGATCGTGGCGCGGGGCCGCGCGTGGATGGACATTGCGAGCCCGCCGCACACGGCGAACGGCACCGAGGATTCGGCAAGGGCGGCCACGATGGCCCGGAACTCCTCGAAGAGATTGGCCATGTTCGGCTGCAGCGAGCCTACACGACGAGCGGAGCAAGAGACAAGGAGATCGGCTATGCTCCGGGGCGAAGCTCCGGCGCGGAGGGATCTCGTTCCTGCGCTCGCCGTGACTCGATACTGTGGAGGCCGCTGATGCATGATCTCGTGATCGACAACGCGCGCATCGTCGACGGCACCGGGGCCCCCGCCCGGCCGGGCGGCGGTCGCCGTCACCGGCGGACGCATCACCGCCGTCGGCATCGGCGCCGGCGAGGCGGCGCGCGAGCGGCTGGACGCGCACGGCCTGGTCCTGGCGCCGGGCTTCATCGACCCGCATACCCACTACGACGCGCAGGTGGCCTGGGACCCGCTCCTCACCTGCTCGTCGTGGCACGGCATCACCACGGTGGTGATGGGCAATTGCGGGGTGGGCGTGGCGCCCTGCCGGCCCGAGGCGCGCGAGGTCCTCATGGGCGACCTCGTCAACGTCGAGGCCATCCCGCTGGACGTCATGCGGCGCGGGATCGGCTGGGAGTGGGAGTCCTTCGGCGAGTACATGGACGCGCTGAGCCGCCGCGCCGCTGGGCATCAACGTGGCGCCGCTGGTGCCGCTCACGCCGCTGCGCCACTACGTGCTCGGCGAGGCGTCCTTCGACCGCGCGGCGACGGCGGAGGAGACGGCGCACGCTGGGCCGGCTCTTCGGCGAGGCGCTGGACGCAGGCGCCTTCGGGCTGTCCACCACCATTCTCCAGAATCACGTCGGCGACCAGGGCCGCCCGCTCGCCTGCCGGCTGGCGAGCGCCGACGAGCTGCGGGCGCTGTGCGGGGAGATGCGCGCGCGTGGCCGAGGAGTGATCGAGGCCGCCATCACCTCGCTGCCCGACCGCGTCACCGACGACGAATACGCGACGCTGAAGCTCTTGGTGGAGGAGAGCCGGCGGCCCGTGACCTATCTCGCCGTCTTCGCGCGGCCCGGCCGCCCGCCGGGCGCCCACGAGGAAGTCGTGCAGCGCATGGCGCCCTTGCTCGGGCCGCGACCGCGCGGTGCCGCAGGTGTCCTGCCGGCCGCTCCGCATCCAGTTCACGCTCAAGAACCCGTTCATCTTCGCCACCATGGCCACCTGGGGCCAGGCCTTCAACCGCACGGAGGCGGAGCAGCGCGCGCTGTACGCGAGCGAGGGCTTCCGCACCCAGTGGAAGGAGGAGATGGAGCGGCGGCGCATCTTCCGCGGCCAGTGGCGCGCGCATCACCGTGCGCGACGCGGCAGGCGCGGAGAGCGCTGGCGCTCATCGGGCAAGAGCGTGGCCGAGATCGCGGAGGCGCGCGGCCAGGACCCCGCCGACACCATCCTGGACATCGCGCTCGCCGACGGGCTCGAGACGCTGTTCGACTTCCCGGTGATGAATCAGGACCCGGAGGGCGTGCGGCCCCTGGTCACCGACCCGCGCTTCCTCATCGGGCTGTCCGACGGCGGCGCCCACGTGGATCAGCTCTGCGACGCGGGCTACGCCACCTATCTCCTCGGCAAGTGGGTGCGCGAGCGGCAGGCCCTCGCCCTCGAGGAGGGCGTGCGGCGGCTCACTTCCGAGGTGGCGACCTTCTTCGGCATTCCCGATCGCGGGCGTGATCGCCCCCGGCCGGGTGGCGGATCTGGTCCTGTTCGACCCGGATACGGTGGACGACGTGGCGCCCGAGTACGTCCACGACCTGCCCGGGGGCGGCAAGCGGCTGGTCGCCCGGTCCCGAGGCATCCATGCCACTCTCGTGGCGGGACAGGTGCTGTACCGGGACGGCACCCATACCGGGGCGTGGCCCGGCGCCGTGCTGCGTCAACGCGACTGAGGGCTTCGGCCGAGGTTGACGGCCCCGGGACTGGAGATTGACAAGGTCGCGGTATCGACGATAATCGCGTGAACTTTTCGGTGTAGACTCCCGCTACTCGGGCCCCGCACCACTCCGAGACACTTCGCAACGACGCGGAGGACGGGTCATGCTCCGATGGCATCCGCTTCGCTGCACGGCCTCGACGGCCCGCCGGTCCCGCCGGATGCCGACGCGCGCCGATCTGCGTGTCAACGCCCTGGCGCTCCTGCTGGCGCTCGCCGCCGTGGCCGGTCCGAGCGGCGCCGCCCCCGCCGGCGCTGCCGAGGGACAGGCCACCTGGGCGGTTCACGTCACGCTGGCGCCGACGTGGTTCGATCCCGCCGAGACCTCCGGCATCATCACGCCCTTCATGGTCCTCTACGCGCTGCACGACGCCCTCATCAAGCCCATGCCGGGCAATCCGATGACGCCGAGCCTGGCCGAGTCGTGGAGCGCGGCCAAGGACGGTCTCTCCTACGAGTTCCTGCTGCGCAAGGGCGTCAAGTTCCACAACGGCGAGCCGGTGACGGCGGAGGACGTGAAGTACTCCTTCGAGCGCTATCGCGGCGCCAGCGCGACCTTGCTCAAGGGCAAGGTGGCGCGGGTGGAAGTGCTCGATCCCCTGCGCGTGCGCTTCGTGCTCAAGGCAGCCCTGGCCCGACTTCATGACCTTCTACGCCACCCCCGCCACCGGCGCCGCGTGGATCGTGCCGAAGAAGTACGTGGAGCAGGTGGGCGAGGACGGCTTCAAGAAGGCCCCGGTGGGCGCGGGCCCGTACCGGTTCGTGGCCTTCAAGCCCGGCGTGGAGCTGACGGTGGAGGCCTTCGACGGCTACTGGCGCAAGGCGCCCGCGGTGAAGACCCTCGTCTTCCGCGTGATCCCCGACGAGTCCACCCGCCTGGCCGCGCTCAGGCGCGGCGAGGTGGACGTGGCGTACTCGATCACGGGGCCGCTGGCGGAGGAGCTCAAGCGCACGGCGAATCTCAGGCTGGTGCCCACCTACTTCACCTTCACCACTTGGCTGCTCTTCACCGAGCAGTGGGACCCGAAGTCCCCCTGGCACGACAAGCGCGTGCGATTGGCCGCCAACCTCGCCATCGACCGCGCCGGCATCAATAGCGCGGTCTACCTCGGGCTCTCCAAGCTCGCCCACTCCTTCATCCCGCAGGGCATGGAGTATTTCTGGACGCCGCCCCCGTACGCGTACGACGTCAAGCGCGCCCGGGCGCTGCTGGCCGAGGCCGGCTTCCCCAACGGCTTCGAGGGGGGCGACCTCACCGGGGACACCATCTACGGTGTGGCCATCGGGGAGCCCGTGTTGAACTATCTCCAGCAGGTGGGCATCCGGCTGCGCCTGCGGCCCATGGAGCGCGCGGCCTTCTTCCAGGAGTATGGCGACAAGAAGCTCCGCGGCGTGGTCTTCAGCGGCAGCGGCGCCCCCGGCAACGCGCCCACGCGGCTCGAGCAGTACGCGGTGACCGGGGGCCGATACGTCTACGGGACCTATCCGGAGGTGGACGGGTTCTACGGGGCGCAGGCGAAGGAGATGAACCCGCGCGTCCGCCAGCAAATCCTCCACAAGATGCAGCAGGTGATCCACGAGCAGGTCATGTTCGGACCGGTCCTCGAGCCCGCCTTTCTCAACGGGGTCGGACCGCGGTTGGAGGTACACGGGCTCGGCATGATCGCCAACCACGCCTACTCCGGGCCCTACGAGGACCTTCGCCTCAACAAGCGGTGACCACATGAAGCGATTCATCGCGAAACGATTGGGCTACGCGCTGGTGTCGCTGGCCCTGCTTTCCCTCACCATCTTTCTCTTCGTCCGGCTCACCGGGGATCCCGCCGTCCTCCTGGTGGAGCCGGGGGCGAGCAAGGCGGATCTCGAGCAGATCCGCACCCAGCTCGGGCTCGACCGGCCGATCTGGGTGCAGTACGGGACCTTCATGTCGAGCCTCCTCCGAGGCGACTTCGGTCAGTCCTTCTACTACCGGATGCCCGTCCTCGAGCTCTACCTCTCCCGCCTGCCGAACTCGCTCCTGCTCGCGGGCGCCGCCATGGCGTTCTCGCTCCTCATCGGCATCCCCACCGGCATCATCGCCGCGGTGCGCGTGAACCAGTGGTGGGATAGCGCGGGCAAGATCTTCGCGCTGCTGGGGCTGTCGCTCCCCTCCTTCTGGGTCGGTCTGGTGATGATCCTCTTCTTCTCCGTCTACCTCGGCTGGCTCCCTTCCTCGGGTTCGGGCACCGCGTTGCACCTGCTGATGCCCGCCTTCGCGCTCGGCTGGTACTTCGCCGCCGCCCACATGCGCCTCACCCGCTCGTCCATGCTGGAGGTGCTGGGCTCGGAATACGTCAAGCTCGCGCGCATCAAGGGCCTGCCGGAAGCCCTCGTCATCGGCAAGCACGCGTTCAAGAACGCGCTCATTCCCGTGCTCACCCTGGCCGGCATCAACCTCGTCATCATGGTCAACGTGGCGGTGGTGGTGGAGACCGTCTTCGCGTGGCCCGGCATCGGACGGCTGCTCTTCGAGGGCATTTCCTTCCGCGACTTCCCGGTGGTGCAGGCCACCGTGCTCCTGGGGGGCACCATGATCGTCTTCGTGAACCTCCTGGTGGACGTCCTCTACGCGGTGATCGACCCCCGCATCCGGTACGACCGATGAGCACCACCGAGGCCGAGCTTCAAGGCAGTCGGGCGGGAGAGCTCACCGGCACCTCGCGGATGGGCGCGCTTCGCGCCAGCGGCTTCCCCTACATCGCCATCAGCATCCTGGTCGTCCTCGCGCTGGTGGCAATCTTCGCCAACGTCGTCACCCCCTTCGATCCGGAGGTGGGCAACCTGGTCGATCGCTTCAAGCCGCCCGCCTGGCAGACGGGGGGCCGCATCGAAAATCTCCTCGGCACGGACCACCTGGGGCGCGACGTGCTCGCGCGACTGATCTTCGGCGCCCGCGTGTCCATGATGGTGGGCTTCACCGCCGTCATCGTCGCGGGGGTGATCGGCACCACTCTGGGCATTCTCTCCGGCTATCTCGGCGGCTGGGTGGACCAGGTGATCATGCGCGTGACCGACACCTGGCTCGCGTTGCCCGCCCTCACCTTCGCCATCTTTCTGGCCGCCATCCGGGGCCCGGGCGTCTGGAACATCGTCATCATCCTGGCGGCCATCTACTGGACCCGCTACGCCCGCGTCATCCGCGGCGAGGTGCTCTCGCTGAAGGAGCGCGACTACGTGCGGCTGGCCATCGTGGCGGGCTGTTCCCGGCGCACCATCATGCGCAAGCACATCCTGCCCAATGTGCTGAACTCGGCCATCGTGCTGGGCACCCTCATGCTGGGCGTGGTCATCGTGACGGAGGCGGCGCTGTCCTTCCTCGGCGTGGGCGTGCCGCCGCCGCTGCCGGCCTGGGGCCTCATGCTGGCCGACGGTAAGAAGGGCCTGATGGCCGGGTACTGGTGGCTCACCGTGCTGCCGGGCTGCTGCATCATGCTGATGGTGCTGTCCGCCAACCTCCTCGGAGACTGGCTGCGGGTCAAGCTCGATCCGCAGCTCCGCGCGCTATGAGCTTGAAGGTCACGCTCGATCTGCTCATCGGGCTCGCCATCCTCATCGTCGCCTTCGTGATCGCGCATTGAGTCCGCTCCTGGAGATCCGGAATCTCGGCGTGCACTACATCACCGCCCGGGGCACCCGCGTCAACCGCGCGGTGGACGAGGTGTCCTTCTCGCTCGACGCGGGCGAGACCCTGGGCATCGTCGGCGAGTCGGGGTCGGGCAAGACCACGCTGGCGCTTTCGCTCCTGCGGCTCCTGCCCACCGCGGCCCGCTTTGCCTCGGGCGAGATCCACTTCGAGGGCCGGGATCTCCTGACGCTCTCGGACAAGGAGATGCGGAAGGTGCGGGGCAAGCGGATCGCCATGATCCTGCAGGACCCCATGGCCTCGCTCAACCCGCTCTTCACGGTCGGGAACCAGGTGGCGGAGCCGCTCCGCGCCCACGAGGGGGCCACCCGCAAGGGCGCCTGGGCGCGGGCGTGCGAGCTGCTGCGCTCCGTGAAGATCCCCGCCCCCGAGGCCCGCGTGAAGGAATATCCGCACCAGATGTCGGGCGGCATGCGCCAGCGCATCGTCGGCGCCATCGGCATCTCCTGCGAGCCGCGCCTCCTCATCGCCGACGAGCCCACCACCAGCCTCGATCTCACCATCCAGGCGCAGTACCTGAACCTCCTGCGCGATTTGCAGAAGGCCCACGGCCTCGCCCTCATCTTCATCACCCACAATCTCGGCATCGTGGCCAAGATGTGCGACCGGGTGGCGGTGATGTACGCGGGGCGCATGGTGGAGGCGGGCCCGGTGAAGCAGATCTTCGACGCGCCCGCGCATCCGTATACCCGCGCGCTCCTGGAATCGATCCCGCGCATGAGCGATTCGCGCCGGCGGCTCACCGCCATCGACGGGCAGCCGCCCGATCTCGCCGCGTTGCCCACCGGCTGCGCCTTCCACCCGCGCTGCCCGGTGGCGGTGGACCGCTGCCACGAGGAGGCGCCGCCCCGATGTCACCGTCGCGCCCGGCCACTTCGGCCGCTGCTGGCTCGCCGTGCACGCCAACGGGGGCGGCCGGGCGTGACCACCCCCGTCGTCGAGGCGCGCCGGCTCAGCAAGCTCTTCCCCGTGAAGGGCGGCTTCCTCGGCCGCAGCGCGGGCGTGGTGCGCGCGGTAGACGATGTCTCCTTCACCATCGAGCAGGGGCAAACACTGGGGCTGGTAGGGGAATCGGGCTGCGGCAAGACCACCACCTCCAAGCTGGTGCTGGGGCTGGAGGAGCCCACCGGCGGGAGCATCCGCTTCGAGGGCCAGGATCTTCAGGAGCTGGACGCGGCCGGCCGGCGGCACTACCGGAAGTCGGTGCAGGCGGTGTTCCAGGATCCCTTCGCCTCGCTCAACCCGCGCATGCGGGTGGGCGCCATCATCGCCGAGCCCCTCGTCACCAACGAGTCGCTGCCGGATTCGGACGTGCGCAAGCGGATCGCGCAGCTCCTCGAGCTGACCGGGCTGCCGGAGCGCGCGGCGGATCTGTTCCCCCACGAGTTCTCCGGCGGCCAGCGCCAGCGCATCGCCATCGCCCGCGCGCTGGCGCTATCCCCGCGACTGATCGTGCTGGACGAGCCGGTCTCCGCGCTCGACGTCTCGATCCGCGCGCAGATCCTCAACCTCCTGCGCGATCTCCAGGCCCAGCTCGGGCTCTCCTATCTCTTCATCGCCCACGACCTCGCCGCGGTGGCCCATATGAGCCACACCATCGCGGTGATGTATCTCGGCCGGCTGGTCGAGCTGGGCGAGGCGGGCGAGCTGAGCCGCGCCCCGAAGCATCCCTACACGAAGGCGCTCTTCTCGGCCGCGCTGCCCTCGCATCCCGACGAGCGGCGCGAGGAGATCATCCTGCCCGGCGAAGTGCCGAGCCCGCTGCGCCCGCCATCCGGCTGCCGCTTCCACCCGCGCTGCCCCGAGGCGATGGCCCGCTGCTCGACGGAGGAACCCCAGCTCCGGCCCCTCGAGGGGCGCGTCCTGGCCTGCCACCTGTTCAACTAAAGTTGATCGGCGCGTGGCGCGCCACGCCACCGCGAGCGAGACCAGCATCAGCAGCGCGGCGAGCAGCATCGGCGCGCCGGGCAGGACGATCCCGCCGCGGGCGCCGATGAACCACGCGAAGGTCAGCGTGAAGAGGCCGGGCCCGATGAGCCCGGCGATCCCGCCCAGGCTCGACAGCGCGCCCTGGAGCTGCCCCTGCTCCGAAGCGGGCACGCGGCGGGTCATGAGGCCCTGCGCGGCCGGACTCCCGAGCCCCCAGAGCGCGTGGACGGGCACCGCCAGCAGCGCCACCGCCCCCACCGACGCGAATCCGTAGATCGCGAAGCCGATCGCGCCGCAGGCAAGCGCCAGGAACAGCGCCCGGCGCTCGCCCAGCCGGCTGACGATCGGGTGCACGAGGCGGCCCGAGACGATCATGGTGGACACCCCCACCAGGGCGAGAAAGAGCCCCAGGGCGCGCTCGTCCCAGCCATAGCGAAAGCCCGCGTAGAGGACGAAGACGCTGGGCAAGACCTCGTGCGCCACGCGGCCGATGAAGTGGACGATCGCGAGCCCGCCAAGCTCGCGGTGCGAGCGGAGAAGACCGAGCGCCCCCAGCGGATGAGCGCGCCGCCACCGGAAGGGCGCGCGCTTCTCCTTCGGCAGGGACTCCGGCAGCACGAAGTAGCCGTAGCCCGCATTGAGCAGGCTCAAGCCCGCCGCCACCCAGAAGGGCAGCCGCGGATCCACCACGCCCAGCACGCCGCCCAGCGCGGGACCCAGGATGAACCCGATGCCGAACGCGGCGCCGATCATGCCGAACCCGCGCGCGCGCCGCTCGGGCGGGGTCACGTCGGCGATATAGGCGCCCGCGATGCTGACGCTGGCCGCGGTGACCCCGGAGATCACCCGACCCACGAAGAGCCAGGTCAGCGAGGGTGCCAGCGCCATCAGCACGTAGTCGAGGCCCAGCCCGAGGTTGGAGAGCAGGATGACGGGCCGCCGGCCCCACCGATCGGAGAGCGCGCCCAGCACGGGAGACGACACGAACTGCATGAGCGCCCACACGGTGCCGAAGACGCCGTAGATCTCCGCCGCGCGCGCGGTGTCCCCGCCGAGGAAGGTGACCACCAGCCGCGGCAGCACCGGGATGATCACGCCGAGCGCGAGCATGTCCAGCACCACGGTGATGAAGATGAAGGTGAGCGCGGCGGGGCGGGCGGCCATGAGCTTCGAGGCTAGCACAACCCCCGACCCCCTAGATACGGTAGCCTCCTGCCGGACACCCCCATCCCGTGCTACACTGCGGGCCATGGACGACCGCGACTTCCACGACGCTCGGATGCGCATCAGCCGCTGGATCGAGGAGGGCGCGGGGCTGCTCGGCACCGTGCCCGGCATGCTCTCCGAGCAGGAGCGCCTGCGCGAACGCCTCGAAGCCACCGAGCGCGCCTCGAACCGGCTCCTTCAGGAGGTCAACGACCTCCGGCGCGAGCTGGATGCGCTGCAGAGCGAGAACGAGGGCCTGCGGCGCGAGCGCGCCGAGCTGGCGGACGTCCTGGCCGACAGCCTCGGGCGCGTGCTGAATGAGACGCTCCCGCGCCTGCGCGCGCCGCTGGCGCCGCACGGGCTGCCGGCCGAGCCCAGCTACTCCTGATCCCGCGGGTGTAGACTCGGCCTCGTGAGAGATCACGGGGCCGTATTGTTGATCGCCTGCTACGAGCTGGGACATCAGCCCCTGGCGGTGGCCTGGCCGGCGGCGGTCCTCGAGCAGCGCGGGTTCGCCCCCGCCGTCCTCGACATCTCGGTGGAGCCGCTGGACGCCGAGAAGGTGCGCCGCGCGCGCCTGGTCGCCATCTCCGTCCCCATGCACACCGCGCTGCGCGTGGGCATCACGGTGGCGGAGCGCGTGCGGCGGCTCAATCCCGCCGCCCACGTGTGCTTCTACGGGCTCTACGCCACGCTCAATGCCGAGCATCTCCTCACCCACGGGGTCGACAGCGTGATCGGCGGTGAGATCGAGGAGCCGCTGGCCTCGCTGGTCGAGGCACTCGAGTCCGGCGGGGCGGGTCCCATTCCCGGGGTGCACCGCGTGGGCCAGCCCGCGGGCCCCCATATCATGCGGCCGACGCTGCCGCGGCCCAGCCGCGCCGCCCTGCCCGCGCTCAAGACCTATGCGCGGCTCGAGCACGAGGGGCGCCAGATTCTCGTGGGCCATGTCGAGGCCAGCCGCGGCTGCAAGCACCTCTGCCGCCACTGCCCGCTGCCGCCCATCTATGGCGGGCGCTTCTTCGTGGTGCCCGCGGACGTGGTGCTGGCCGACGTCGCGCAGCAGGTGGAGGCGGGCGCGGAACACATCACCTTCGGCGATCCCGACTTCCTCAACGGGCCCGGGCATGCCCTCGAGGTCGCGCGACGGCTGCACCGCGATTTCCCTGGAGTCACCTTCGACTTCACCGCCAAGATCGAGCACCTGCTCCGTCGCGCCGGGGATTTGCCGGAGCTGGGCGCGCTCGGCTGCCTCTTCGTGGTGTCCGCGGTGGAGTCGCTCAGCGACACCGTGCTCGGCCATCTCGACAAGGGGCATACGCGCGCCGACGTGGAGGTGGCCCTGGCCAGGACCCGGGCCGCCGGCATCGCGCTGCGGCCCACCTGGGTGGCCTTCACCCCGTGGACGACGCTGGCCGACTACCTGGACGTCCTCGACTGGGTCGCGGCGCGCGACCTCGTGGACCATGTGGACCCGGTGCAGTACTCGCTTCGGCTCCTGGTGCCGCCCGGGTCCCTCTTGGCGGACCACGACGGTATGCGCCCGTACCTGGGCGCGCTGGTGGCGACGGATTTCTCCTACGAGTGGCGGCACCCGGACCCGCGGATGGAGGCGCTCCAGGCCGGCGTGGCGGCCCTCATCGCCGAGTCGGCCCCGCGGGCCGAGGATCCCGCCGTCACCTTCGACCGCGTGCGCGCCCTGGCCGCGAAAGCGGCGGGCACCCACGTCCCGGCGCCCCTGGCGCCGCGCCTGGCCCCCGACCGGCGGCGCCCGCCCCGGCTCACCGAGCCCTGGTTCTGCTGAGCGGAGCCCACCAAGGGCCAGTTGGCCCTGACCGGATATTCGAGTACAGTAGTGCTCTAGACGACGTGCCGCACAAGGAGGCCGGAATGAGCGAAGATCTCAAGACCAAGGTGCAGGAGCTGATCGACGCGATGATCAACCCCGCGGTGGCGGGCCACGGCGGCTTCGTGGACCTCATCGACGTCAAGGACAACAAGGTGTATCTGACCATGGGCGGGGGCTGCCAGGGCTGCGGGGCCGCCGACGTGACGCTCAAGTCCGGCATCGAGCGGCTGATCAAGGAAGAGATCCCGGAGATCGAGGAAGTTCTCGACACCACCGATCACGCGTCGGGCAGCAACCCCTACTACCAGCCCAGCAAGTAGCGTTCCTCCAGAAACGCTTCGGGCGGGGCCGGCGAACCGCGCCGGCCCCGCCCGATTGTGTTTCCGTCATCCACTAACTTCCGCTATCCGCTACTTCCGGAACGCGTCGAAAATCTCGCCGAAGGTGACCCAGCGCTCGCCGTCAAACTTGGCGAGCTGCTCCTGCTCGATGGGCGCGTGGTCCGTCGGGCTCGTGTTCACCCTGATGCCCGGCAGCAGCAGCGGGAGATCCACGTTCTTCATGTTGGCGGCCTGCCGGATGATGTTCTCGCGGGACAGGTCGTTCCCGCACTGCTTGAGCGTCTGCGTCATCAGGATGGCCACGTTGTACGCGTAGCCGTTGGCCTGGTCCTCGAGGTTCCCCTCGGGATAGTACTTCTTCATCCAGGCCACCCACTCCAGGAAGCCCTTGTCGTTCTTCCACTGCGGATCCGTGACTTCCTTCATGTACAGCGCGGTGATGAGACCCTTGGAGGCCTCGAGCCCGGCCGGCTTGAGGACGGTCGCCAGCGAGCTGGACACGTTGTTGAGGTAGTGCGTGGGCTTCCAGCCGATGTCGTGCGCCTTCTTGATGGCCTGGACGGCGAACTTCGGGATGGTGATGTTGAAGAAGACGTTCGCCCCCGCGTTCTTGAGGTTGATGATCTGGGAGTCGATCGTCGGGTCGGTCACCTCATGGCTCTGCTTGAGCACGATCATTTTCTTGGCCGCCTCACCGAGCCCGTCCTCGAAGCCCTTGAGGTAGTCCTTGCCGTAGTCGTCGTTCTGGTAGAGGATGCCGACCTTTGCGTCGGGGTGGTTCTTGAGCACATGCGCCGCATAGACCCGACCCTCGGTCTGATAGTTGGGCTGGAAGCCCATGGTCCAGGGGAAGTTCTTGGAGTCGTTCCACTTGGTGGCGCCAGTGGCCACAAAGAGGTGCGGAACCTTCTTCTCGTTCATGTACTTGTGAATGGCGCTGTTGGGCGGCGTACCGAGGGTCTGGAACAGCGCCGCGACCTCGTCCTGCTCGACGAGGCGGCGGACCATCTCCACCGTCTTCGGCGGCGCGTACCCGTCATCGTAGGTGATGTAGTTGATCTTCCGGCCGTTAATCCCGCCCTCGTCGTTGACCTTCTTGAAGTAGGCTCCGATTGCCTTCCCGATGGTCCCGTAGGCCGAGGCCGGCCCGCTGTAGGGGTTGGTATTGCCGATCTTGATCTCGGTGGGCGTCACGCCGACCACGGTCTGGGCGCTGACGGCCGGCGCCAGTCCGATGCCCATTAGGGCGCCGGCCACAGTGAGTGCGATGAGCTTCCGTCCGATCATATTGTCCTCCTTGGTGTGGTTCAGCCTGATGGGGAATGCACCGGCGGGGAGACTGCTTCACCTCCTTGCCCTGTAACTCGCGGCCGGGCCGCCCGGATCCAGAGGCGCTTCAGCGCTCCCGCGATCCCGTAGGGCATGACGTACATGAAGACGATGAGGAATATACCAAAGATGGCCCAGGGGGCGGCCTTGGAGATGTCCTGGGCCCAGTTGGGCACGAATTGGATGAACAGCGCCCCCAGCACATTGCCCCAGATCGAGCCCAGCCCGCCGATGACGATGCCGATGAGGAGGGTGATGGAAAGGAACACGTTGAAGGAGTCGGGCGCGACGTAGGCAATGGCGACCGCGGACAGCGCGCCCGCGACGCCGGTATAGGCGGCGCTCACCCCGAAGGTAACCGACTTGAACAGGGCGCTGTTCACGCCCATGGCCTCGGCGGCGAGGTGGTTGTCTCGGATAGCCACGAGGGCACGTCCCACCCGGCCCTTCACGAGGTTGGCGGCGAACACGAACATGATGATCGTCACGAAGAGGGTCACGTAGTAGAGCCAGGTGTCCTCGCTCATACGCAGCCCCCACGGCGCCTTCGGCTTGCTGAGCACGAGGCCCTGCGACCCACCCGTCCAGTGCTCGAAGTACTTGAGGATCTGGGGAACCGCGAGTGCGAGGGAGAAGGTAGCCAGCGCGAGATAGAGCCCCTCCAGGCGGAGCGCGGGGCGGCCAAAGAGGAAGCCGACCACCAGGCAGACGAGCCCCGCCACCGGAATGGTCCAGCCGTAGGCGATCGCCCAACGATCCATCATGATGGCGGAGGCGTAGGCGCCGATGGCGTAGAAGGCGCCGTGGCCCAGGGAGAACTGGCCGTTGTAGCCGGTGAGGAGGTTCAGGCCCATGAGGGCGATGGCGTAGATGCAGACCTGGGTGAACTGGAAGAGGCGGAAACCGCTCACGAACAACGGCAGGATAACCGCGATCGCGATCACCACGATCGCCAGGACGAGGCCCGCGCGGCGGCTCATCGCTAGACCCGGCGCACCTGCGGTCCGGCCGAAGAGCCCGCTCGGCTTGACCAGGAGCACGACGATGATCATGGCCAGGGCCACCGTGAGCTTCAGCTCGGTCCCGATGAAGGACACGTAGGTGCCGACGAGGTTCTCGACGATGCCCACCATGAAGCCGCCCACCACCGCTCCCACCGGGCTCGTGAAGCCACCCAGGGTGGCCGCGGCGAAGGCGTAGATCTGGATGCCGCCCATCATGTTGGGATCGAGGGTGAGGATGGGCGCCACCATGAGGCCGGCCACCGCCCCGAACACCGCCGCCAGCCCCCAGCCCAGCGCGAGCATCCAGCTCACCCGGATGCCGGCGAGCCGACTGGACATGGGGTTTTGCGCGGCGGCGCGCATGGCCAGCCCCAGCGGCGTGAAGCGGAAGAACGCGAAGAGGAGGGCGAGCATCACCAGGGTCACGGCGATCTCGCCGAGGTCGTGCGCGCCGAACACGACGTTTCCGACGTGGATGGGCTCGCGCGGGAATGGGCTCGGGAAGGGCTTCTGGAGGTAGGTCCAGATCCAGCCCGCCAGGGAGTTGCAGATCACGAGGAGGCCGAGGGTCACGATCACGATGGTGAGGATGGGCTTGTTCTCGACGGGCGGATGATCACGCGCTGGATGACGATGCCGCCCACGAACGCGGCGAGGAGGGTGACGATGAAGGCCCCCCAGTACGGCAGGCCGGCGTTCAGCAGGGACCACGAGATATAGGTCGCGAACATGGCCATCTCGCCCTGGGCGAAGTTCACCACGTCGGTGGCCTGGTAGATCATCACCAGCGCCAGCGCCAGGCTCGCGTAGATTCCCGCCGGTGGCGAGCCCGGACATCACCTGCTGCACGAATATGTCCATGTACTCCTCAGTATCCCAGGTAGGAGCGGCGGATTGCGTCGTCGCTTCTGGAGCACGTCGGAGGTGCCCGACGAGCACAACGCGGCCGGTCTCGATCAGGAAGACATGGTCGGCGAGGTCCAGGGCGAGGGAGGCGTTCTGCTCCACGAGTAGGATGCTGACCCGCGACTCCTGGTTGATGGCGCGGAGGATGCGAAAGATCTCCCGGACCACCAGGGGCGCCAGGCCCAGCGAGGGCTCGTCGAGAAGCAGGAGGCGCGGCCCCAGCATCAAGGCCCGCGCCACCGCGAGCATCTGCTGCTCGCCGCCGGACAGCGTGCCCGCGTGCTGCTTCCGCCGCTGCCGCAGGATGGGAAAGAGCTCGAGCACGCGCTCCATGTCGCGCCCGGCATTCCGCTTGTCCCGCCGCGCGTACATGCCGATGCGGAGGTTCTCCTCCACCGTGAGGTCCACGAAGGTTCCGCGCCCTTCTGGGACGTGGGCGATGCCCATCGCGACGATCTGCTCGGTGGCCTTGCCCTCGATGGGCCTGCCCGGCGAAGCGGATCGAGCCCCCAGTCTTCACCATGGCCGAGATCGCGCGCAGCGTGGTGGTCTTGCCCGCGCCGTTGGCGCCGAGCACGGTGGTGATCCCGCCTTCCTCCAGCGCGAAGCTCACGCCGTGCAGCGCCTGGGTGCGCCCGTAGAAGGCTTCCAGCTTCTCGACCTCGAGGATGGCGCCCACGCTATTCCCCGAGGTAGGCCTTGATGACTTCGGGGTTGCGCTGCACCTCGGCCGGGCTGCCTTCGGCGATGCGCTTGCCGAAGTCGAGCACCACCACCTTGTCCGAGACCTCCATCACCAGGCTCATGTGGTGCTCGACGAGGAGGATGGTGATGCCGAGACGGTCGCGAATGGTGCGGATGAGGGCGACGAGGACCGCGACCTCCCCGTGATTCAGGCCGCCCGCCGGCTCGTCCATGAGGAGCAGCTTGGGCTTGGCGGCCAGCGCCCGGGCTGCCTCCACCCGCTTGAGAGTGGCAAAGGGGAGCCCCGCCGCGGGAAGGTGGGCTACCGCTTCCAGGCTCATGAAGCGGATCGCCTCCATCGCGGCCTCGCGCTGGGACTCTTCCTCCCGGACCACGCCGGGCGCGCGCAGAGCGCAGGCCAGGAAGCCGCTGCGCGTCTGGCTATGGGCCCCGACCATGACATTGTCGAGCACCGACATGGTCCCGAACAGCGCCAGGTTCTGGAAGGTGCGGCCAATGCCCAGGCGCGCGATATCGTGGGGCTCGGCCTTGAGGAGATCGTGATCCTCGAAGGCGATGGAGCCGGCGGACGGCTGATAGAGTCGGCTCAGGCAGTTGAAGAGGGTGGTCTTGCCGGCGCCGTTGGGCCCGATGAGCCCCACGATCTGGCGGGATTCGATATCGAAGGAAACGTCGTCGAGCGCCACGATGCCGCCGAAGCGCACGCCCAGGTCACGGACCTTCAGAATCGGCAACTCTGCCGCCTCTCGTCAGGGTTCAAGATTGGGCCAAGGGGATCGGGTGGTGAGTATATTCGAAGACTTGGCCCGCTGGAAGACTCTAAACAGGCGTCAATCCAGGGCACACGCCGTCACCCCCGGCACACGTTGAAAACGCGCGGGATGACGTCCGCGTTCTGACGAATCCCTCGCCCCGACCCGCCACTCCGGGGACAGGCTGATACGTATCCAATTGAAATTGCGGAGGAAGTCTCGCCGTACCCCCGATGGCACCCCCGTTGCTCTACCTGAAGGTGCCACATGCGGCACCCGACGCGGCACCTGACGCAGCACGCAGCCGACCGACCCGACAGGGATACGACGGCCGCGGCCATGGGGCGACCCGGGGCGCGGCCTTTGATGACGCGAGGCGCCGTCCGGCGCCCCGCCTGTTTGAGCAGCCATCTCGATCGGGGAGGTTCTTTCACATGAGCCGAGGCATTGGCGCTATGACCCGCGCGGTACTCTTCGCCCCCATCTTCATGCTCAATCGGTCCGCGAAGGTGGTGCTCGAGGTGCGGCGCAACTCGCCCACGGAGATGGTCCGGAAGGCCGTCGAGGAGCTCCTGGGCGAGAAGGCAGTCGTGGCCCGCACCGCCGAGAGCTTCTTCGACCTCCGCGAGATGGCCAAGAAGAGCCTGGGCCGGCACTGGGTGGCCCGGAGCCCGCAGGAGCGCGACGAGTTCGTCCGGCTGTTCACCGGCATGCTCTCGCGTGTGTGGCTCCGCACGCTGAAGACAGGCAAGCGCATCACCTATACGGGGGAGACGGTGGGCGCCACCGGCGCCACCGTGCGGACCACCATCGCGCTGGAGCGGCAGGGCCGGGTGCAGGTGGAGTATCACCTGCTCCCCTCGGGCAATACCCGCTGGCGCGTCCACGACGTCCTCGTGGACCGGCGCAGCCTCGTGACGGGCTTCGCGAGTATTTCGACAAGGCCCTGGCCGGCTCCTCCTACCAGGACCTCATCTGGAAGCTCCGGCTCAAGGAAGTGGAGTTGAGCCCCGCCGCCGAATCCGCCTAGTCCCTACCCCGCGGGAACGGCCCGCCGCTGCCCGGCCAGGCGGCGGCGGGCCCAGTCCACCAGCCGTATCCCCAGCAGCAAGATGAGCACGGCCGCGTACCAGTACGGCTCCGTGTTCACCTTCTTCGCCAGCCAGAGGTAGTGGAGCGCCGCCAGCACCCCGATCAGGTAGACGGCCGCGTGCAGCCGCCGCCAGTTCCGCCCGCCCATGCGCTTGATCATGCCGGTGGTCGAGGTCGCCGCCAGCGGCACCAGCAGCACCAGGGCCGCCATGCCCACCGTGATATACGGCCGCTTCACGATGTCCGCGCCCAGCGCGCCCCAGTCGAAGAAGTGATCCAGCACCACCCACACCGAGAAGTGCAGCAGCGCGTAGGCGAAGGCCCAGAGTCCGAGGAGTCGCCGCAGCGTGATGGGCCAGGACCAGCCGCTGAGGATGCGCAGCGGCGTGGCGGCGAGGCTCGCGAGCAGGATGCGAAAGGTCCAGTCGCCCAGCGTATTGGTGATGAAGCTGATGGGGTTGGGCGTGAGATCGCCGGTGACGGCGCAGTAGCCCAGCCAGGCGAGCGGCGCCACGCATACCGCCCACGCGGCGATCTTGAGCGCGATCCGCCCGCGCCGCGTCACGTGCCGCTTAGTAGAACTTCTTCAGATCCAGCCCCGTGTAGAGCGAGGCGACCTGGTCCCCGTAGCCGTTGAAGGGGAGCGTCTTCCGCCGGCGGAACTCGCCGATGCGCCGCTCGGTGGCCTGGCTCCAGCGCGGGTGATCCACGGTGGGGTTCACATTGGAGTAAAAGCCGTACTCGCTGGGCGCCGCCTTCTCCCACGCCGTCTTGGGCTGCTCGCTGGTGAGCCGGATGCGCACGATGCTCTTGCCGCTCTTGAAGCCGTACTTCCAGGGGATGATCACGCGCACCGGCGCGCCGTTCTGGTTGGGCAGCACCTGGCCGTACATCCCCAGCGTCAGCAGGGTGAGCGGCTGCATGGCCTCGTCCATCCGCAGCCCTTCGATATAGGGCCAGTCGAGCCCGCCCCAGCCGAACACGCCCTTCTTCTGGCCCGGGAACTGCTCGGCGTCGTGGAGCGTGGCGAACTCGACGAACTTGGCCGCACCCGTGGGCTCCACCTTCTTGAGAAGCGCCGACAGCGAGTAGCCGATCCACGGGATCACCATGGACCAGGCCTCCACGCAGCGGAGCGAGTAGACGCGCTCCTCGAGCGGGGCCAGCTTCAGCAGCTCCTCGATGTCGAAGCTCCGCGGCTTGGCGCAGAGCCCTTCCACCTTCACCGACCAGGGCCGCGTCTTGAGCGAGCCGCCGAGCCGCGCCGGATCTTCCTTGTCGGTGCCGAACTCGTAGAAGTTGTTGTACGTGGTCGCGCTCTCGAAGGGAGTGGGCGGCTCGGTGAGGCTCAACGCCGCGTTCTTCTGGGCGGCGAGCGGCTGGCCCTTCGGCGTAGCGGCGCGCACGTCCTTCGGGGTGAGGGCCAGAGCGGCCGCGCCCCCGATCAAGCCTCCACGAATGAACGAACGCCGGTCCAGATAGGTGGGGTACGGCGTGATCTCCGAGGCATTGAACCGCTCCGCCCGCCTGATCAACATTCCCGAGCCTCCCTGGTTGCTGGCTACCGACGGAACCAGTCTACCAAAGTGCTCACTCCTGGCATGTCACCGGATTGTCAATTCTCGCCGCCGGCCCGCCGGATTACCCGGGTCCCGGAGACGAGATCGGCCAGATCGCGCCCTTCGCGGTTGAAAAGGGCGACGAGGCCCGCCAGCCCGAGCGTCAGCACGGTGACGAGATTCCCCAGGGAGCGGAGCAGCGCGCGCCCATAGCCGGGGGCGCGGCCATTGGAGCGCACCACCGCGATGCCGAGCGCCATGCGGCCCACCGTCTGCCCGCAGCCGCCGAGCAGCACCACGTGGTAGATCAGGTGAAGGCCGATGCCGAGACCGAGCACCCCCGCATAGAGCAAGAGCAGAGTGGGCAGCTCGCGCGGCAGCCCGCGAAGGGCCCAGACGCCCAGCACCAGCCACATGGCGGCGAGGCCAAAAAGGGCCAGGCCCAGCGCGGTGTCGAGGAGCCCGGCGGCGAGGCGGCGGAAGATGCCCGCGCGGATGAGGCTCACTTGTCGGCGCTCGCGTAGAGGCGGCGGTATTCCTCGTAGCCCACCGACACGCGCCGGACGAAGTTGCGCGTCTCGTTGTAGGGGATCTGCTCGACCCACACCTCGAGGTCGTCGGACCGGCGCGCCGCCCACCACTCCTTCACGCGATTGGGCCCGGCATTGTAGGCGGCCACGGCCAGCCGCGCCTCGCCGAACTCGCGGACGAGCCAGCCCAGATAGGCCGCGCCCAGCTCCACGTTGGCGGCGGGATCGTCGAGAATATCGCCGTCGCGGAAGTCCATGCCGCGCGCGCGGGCCAGCGGCCGCGCGGTGTCGGGCATGAGCTGCATGAGGCCGCGCGCGCCCACGCGGGAGCGGACCAGCGGGTTGTACGACGACTCCTCGCGCACCACCGCGGAGACGAGCAGCGGGTCCACGGCGCCCTTCTGCGCCGCGCTGGCGATCTCCGCGCGCCAGCCCCGCGGGTAGAACATGTCCCAGAACGGCCGCGGCAGCCAGGCGTACCCCGCGCGCGCGAGGGGAAGGAACTCGCGGCGGAGGATGCGGAGCGAGAGGTGATAGCGCGCGTCCTGGGCGAAGAGCGTGGACACGGCGTACAGGCGCGGCGCCTCGCCCGCCGAGCGGCGGGCCAGCTCGTCCAGCTCGCCGTCGGCCCAGATGCCGAGCCCGACCGCGCGCAGCGCGATGGCTTTCGCATAGCGCGGCTCTTCGCGGAGGGCCTCGAGCGCGTCCGCGGGCAGCGTGATGGGGATCCGCAGCTCGCGCGCGATGGGCACGGCGGCGCCGCGGCGCTGGAGCCGCGCGGTGGCCAGGATGCCGAAGTACCCGCGCGGCTCACGCCCCACGCTCTCCGTCCACTGGCGCGTGGCCAGATCCAGCTCGCCGCGCTCCTCGTGGGCCCGGCCGATCCAGTAGATGGCGTTCTCGCGATAGGTCTGGCCGCCGGGCAGATTCATGAGCCGGTTCCACCTGGCGATGGCGCCCTCGTAGTCCCGGCGGAACCACGCCATCCAGCCGAGCCGCCAGAGCGCGCGCCCCGCGTCGTCGTCGTCGCCATAGTCCACGGCCAGCTTCGCGTAAGTGGCTTCCGCCTCCATCGGCTGGGCCTGCGACTCCAGGAGCTGGGCGCGGAGAAGGAGCGCGTCGCTCGCCTCGCTGCTCTTCGGATGCTCGCGCACCAGCCGGTCCAGCGTGACGAGGGCCGACTGCGGGCTCCGGGCTTGCAAGAGTCGCGCGCGCTCGAGCAGCCAGGTGGCGCGGCGCTCCCCCGGCGCGACGGCGATGGCGCGGTCAACGGCGCGCAGCGCCTCGTCGGGCTTGCCGAGCCGGCGCGAGGCCTCGGCCGTCACGCGGAGGGCGCGGAGCAGCGGATCGCCGGTGACGCCGTCGGCGACGAGCGCATCCGCCTCGACGCGCGCCTGGGTGGCCTGGCCGCCGAGGAGAAGCCGCTCGGCCCGATCCACCCTCTCCCGGGGCGTCAGGGGGGGCGCCGGCACCCCGCGGTCGGTCAGGGCGCGCTCGCGATCGCGTGCCGCCGGCGCGGAGGGATACAGCGGCGCGGTGATCCAGATGCCGCGGAAGAGCAGCAGCGCCTCCTCGCTCTGGCCGGTGGCCTCGAGCGCCGAGGCCAGGCCGTAGCGCGCGGCGGGGCTATTCCCGTGCTCGGGAAAGCGGTCGAGGAAAAGGCGGTAGAAGACCATGGCGCCGGCCATGTCGCCCACGCGCGCAGACTCGCGCGCGGCCAGCAGCAGTGCGGCGGGCAGGAGCGGACCGGAGCCGGCCTGCTCCACCGCCTGGACGGCCACGCGGGCCGCGGCGGGATCAGCGAACCGCGCGAGCGTCTCGGCCTGGAGCTGGAGCGCGTACTCGGGAATGGGGCCGGCCAGGGCGGCGGCCTCGCCGAAAAGCCGCGCGGCGGCAGGCCAATCGCCCGCGCGCTGGGTGGCCAGCGCGAGCGCGATGGCATCGGTCTGGGCGCGCTCGGCCGGGATCCCTTCCGGAGGAACGGGCGCGGCGCCCTGGGAGGCCAGGGCTACCGAAGCTACCGTGAGGACGACGAGCGCCAGGACCCCGCGACGCCACATGCTACGAGTCTACCGGAGTGCCCCCGTCCGCTCCACGCTTCGTGCAATACGGCGCGTATAGACGATGCGCTGGAGTGCGGTCAGGTGGGTGAGAAGGGCCAGCACCGCCATGGCCGGGGTCATGAGGTTGAAGGTGGCGCCGGCGATGAGGACGATGAGTCGCTCTGGCCTTTCCATGAGCCCGATCTCGCAGGCGACGCCGATGGACTGGGCACGGGCCTTGGTATAGGAGACCATCACCGTGCCGACGAGGGCGGCCATGGTGAAGAGGCAGAGGTTCCACTCACCGATACGTTGGCAATAGACGATCAACCCCAGCAGCACCACCAGATCCGAGTAACGGTCCACCACCGAGTCCAGAAAGGCGCCGAAATCGGAATCCTGCCCCGAGAGTCGCGCCAGCGAGCCGTCGAAGAGGTCGAAGAGCCCGGCTACGGTGAGGAGCGCGGCGCCGGTGCGGAGCCGCCCGTCGGCGAAGGCCCAGGCGGCGAGGCAGGACACGCCGAGCCCCGCCACCGTGAGGTGATTGGGCCGCACGCGGGCGCGGAGCAGGAGCCGCGCGATGGGATCGGCGGCGCGCTGGACGGGAGCCTTAAAGCGGCTTGAGGAGAGCATCTTCGAGCGCGTCGCGGAGGCGGTCCATCTGGGCCGGGTCCTCGACGCGGCGGCCCTGCCGGTCCGTCACGTAGAAGGTGTCGTAGGCCTGCTCGATCTCGGTGGCGATGCGCGCGCTGCCGATGTCGAGGCCGAGGGACTGGAAGGTGCGCGTGACGAGGTAGAGGAGACCCACGCGGTCGGGGCACTTCACCTCCACCACGGTGTGGGTATCGGAGAGCTGGTTGTCCACCGCGATCTTGGGCGGCCCCGCCACCGTCTCCGAGCCCGGGCGGCTGCTGCGGCGCGCGGCCAGCAGCTCCTCCACCGTCTGCTCGCCCCGCAGCACGCGGCGCAGCGCGGACAGCGTCCGCCGCCAGCGCGCATCCTCGGTCACCGCCTCGCCGAAAGGATCGTTGACCTGGAAGGTGTCCAGCGCGATGCCGTCGGCGCGGGTGTGGATCTGGGCGGAGAGGATATTGATGCCCTCGGCGGCGAGCGTGCCCGCGATGAGGGAGAAGAGACCCGGCACGTCCTTGGTCACGATCACCAGCTCGGTGGAGCCGAGATCGGGATGGTGGAAGAGCTCGGTGGCCACCACGTCCTCCTCCAGCCGCTCGATCAGGCGGAGGTGGGCGGCGATGCGCTGGGCGGAGGTGGTGATGAGATAGCGATCGGACATCATGGCGAGGTGCGCGACGGCGGAGCGGCGCGACCCGCCCGCCTCCTCCGCCACGCGCGCGGCCACGGTCTCGCGGCTGGGGCGCTCGAGCTTGCCGCCGGTGAGCGAGGCCAGCGTGCGCGAGTACACCTCCCAGAGGATGCGCGCCATCCAGCCCGTCATCACGCCCGGCCCCACCGCGCGCATGTCGGCGAAGGTGAGGAGATAGAGCATGCGCAGCCGCTCGGGCGTGCCCACCACGGAGGCAAGAGAGGCGACCGTCTTGGGATCGTGGATGTCACGCCGCTGGGCGATATGCGACAGCGTGAGGTGATGCGCCACGAGGAGGATCAGCCGTGTCGGCGTCCTCCGCCGGCAGGCCGATACGCGCGGTCAGCTCGTGGATGAGCGGGATGCCCTTGGCCACGTGGCCGTGGCCCTTCCCCTTGCCGATATCGTGCAGCAGCATGCCCAGCATCAGGAGGTCGGGGCGCGCCACCTCGTTGAGCACCTCCGCGATACCCTCCGCCTCCGCGGTCTGGCCGGGAGCCAGCGCCTCCAGGTTCTCCACCGCAAGGAGCGAGTGCTGGTCGGCGGTGAACCGGTGGTAGACGTCGTACTGCACGAGGCAGGTGAGCGCGCCCCACTCCGGGAGATAGCGGCCCAGCACTTCCAGCTCGTGCATCTCCCGCAGGGTCAGCGCGGTACGGCCCCAGTTGCGGCAGATGGCGAGGAAGAGGTCGCGCACCTCGGGCGAGCGCCGGAACCCATCGTCGATCAGGTCCAGCGACTCCTCGATGGCCCGCTCCACGTCGATGCCGAGATCGAAGCCGAGCTGGTGGGAGTGCCAGAACACCTTCATGAGCCGCGTGGGGTCCTCGCGGAAGGCGCGCCCGTCGGCGTCCACCAGGTGCAGCGACCCGTCCAGCACGAAGAGCCCGTCGGCGAGCGCCTCCTGGCGGAGGCGGCGCTGCACCGGCTTCGGGCGCGAGAGCGTCTCGCGGCAACGGGCGATGAGGCGCTTGGACACGCGGTGGATCACGCGCGCGTGCAAGTAGTAGTCGCGCATGAACTTCTCGACGGCGAGCGACATGTCGTCGGCCACGTACCCGAAATTCTTCGCGATCTGCGGCTGGATATCGCGCGAGAGCACGTCGTTCTTGTGGCCGGAGAGGAAGTGCAGCTCGTTGCGCACCCGCCAGAGGAAGGTGAGCGCGGCGTCCGCCGCCCCCCGCTCCCGGTCGGTGATGAGCCGCTTGTCGGTCAGCTCGCGCAGCGTGCGCGTGCCGAACTTGGTGGAGGCCAGCCACATGGCGGTATGGATGTCCCGGAGCCCGCCCGCCGACTCCTTCACATTGGGCTCGCCGATATACGGGGAGCCACCGAACTTCCGGTAGCGCTGGTCCCGCTCGGCCATGGTGGTCTCGAGGAACTGGGCGAAGTCCTTCCGGTAGACGTTCTCGGCCAGGATTTTCCGGAAGCGGTTGAAGAGCCGGCGGTCGCCGATGAGATAGCGCGCCTGCTGCATGGAGGTCCGGCTGGGAAAGTCGGTCCGCGCCATGGCCAAGCAGTCGGGCAGGCTCCGCACCGCGTGGCCCACCTGGAGCCCCAGGTCCCAGAGCGTGTAGAGGAGCCCCTGGGTCGCCCGCTGGACCGAGGGCCCCATCTCGCCGTCGAAGATCACCATGAGGTCGAGATCGGACAGCGGATGCAGCTCGCCGCGACCATACCCGCCCAGCGCCACCAGGACCATGGGAGCCGGGGCCAGGCCTTCCTTGCGCGCGTCGTCCGCCGCCAACCGATAGATCGTGGTGAGGAAGCTGTCCATGAAGGCGGCATAGGCCTGGACGGACTGCTGGCCGGAGGCGCCCCCCAGGTGGGCGGCGCGGAGAAAGTCCACATTGGAGGTGAGGTGCTGGCGGAGCAGCTCGAGGCGGAGCCGGCGCCGGCGCTCCGCGCGTTCGGCCGGCTTGCCTTCGATGCCCTTCTCGGCCTGGGCTTCGACACGGCGGAGCTGCTTGAATAGCTCGGCTGACATGTCGAGACGTTACATGGCGAAAGCCGATCCTGTCAAATCTGACGCGGACTTGCCCGCGCGCGTATACTATGGTCGCGCGATGCGAAAGATCTGGCGCGACACGCTCGACAAGGTCACCCCCTACGAGGCCGGCCCCCCGCTGGAGCAGGTGGAGAAGGAGCTCGGCCTCCCCTCCGTGATCCGGCTCTCGGCCAATGAGAACCCGCTTGGTCCCTCCCCCAAGGTGGCGGAAAGCCTCCGCCGCGAAGCGGAGCGTGTGCACCTGTACCCGGACGGCGGGTCCCAGAAGGTCCGAGCCGCGCTCGCGGGCTGGATCGAGGTGGACCCCGACTGGCTCGTGGTGGGTAATGGCGCCGACGAGCTGATCGGCTTCCTGGCGCGCGCCGCGTTCGGGCCCGGCGACGAGGTGGTGGTGCCGCACCCTTCCTTCGAGCCCTATAGCACCGAGACCCTGCTGGCGGGCGCGGACCTGGTGGCCAGCCCCTTGCGCAACTACGAGACCGATCTGGACGACATGCGCGCGCGCGTGACGCCACGGACCAAGGCGGTGTTCATCTGCACGCCGCACAATCCGGCGTCCACCATCGTGAAGAAGGGGCCGCTGCGCCGATTCATCGAGTCCCTGAGCGCGGATGCGCCGCTGGTGGTGGTGGACGAGGCGTATCGTGACTTCTGCGACGATCCGGAGACTCCCGACGGCGTGGCGCTCGCCCGCGAGTTCCCCTTCGTGATCTCGCTGCGCACCTTCTCGAAGATCGCCGGGCTGGCCGGCCTCCGCATCGGCTACGCGATCGCCCAGCCGGAAGTCATCAACCGGCTCAACCGGGTCCGCGCGCCCTACAATGTCAACCGTCTCGCCCAGGTGGCGGCGGTGGCCGCGCTGGAAGATCGCCCGCACCTCGACCGCACGCGCGCCCACATTCTCGCCGAGCGGCCGAAGCTGGCGGCGGCGCTCCGGCAGCGCGGCGTCCACCGTGCCGCCGTCGCAGGCCAACTTCCTGCTCGTCAAGGTGGACGCGCGCGCGGGCGTCCTTCGCCAGGCGCTCCTGAAGACGGGCATTCTCGTGCGCGACGGCGCGGGCATCGGCTTCCCGGGCCACCTGCGCGTCTCCATCGGCACCACCGCCGCCAATGCGCGGCTCCTCGAGGTGTGGGACCGGACCCTGGGCGCCTGACGCGCGCGCGTCGCCCGCGCGCTCCTGGAGCTCCCGCAGCAGCGCCGCCGCTTCCCCCGCCCCCATCGCTTCAGCGAGCTGGCGCGCCGTCTGGCCATCCGCGCCGGCACGCTCGGGCCGCGCGCCGGCGCGCAGGAGCGCTCCGACCGCCTCCGCCCGGTTGAACATCGCCGCGAACATCAGCGGCGTCCGCCCATCCGGCCCGGCGCCAGTGGGGCGTCATCAGTGATGACCGCCGGGCGCCGCCGCCGCGGCCGGCGTGGCACCCATCTCGCGCAGATCGCGCACGAGGGTGTGGCGCCCGAACAGGAGCACCAGACCCGCCAGGGAGAGCAGGCACCCGGTGACCAGCACCGGGAGCTTGAGCCCGACGGAATCCGAGGCCACCCCGATCAGCCAGGGCGACACCGCGTCGCCGAGGAGATGCATGAGCATGGTGGTCAGCGCGAAGCCGCGCGCGCGCAGCGCCGCGGGCAGCACGTTCGCCATCGCCGCGTTGAGCGGTCCGATATTGACGAAGAGGAGGAAGAGCATCCCGAACATGGCGGGCCAGAACACGAACGGGTTCGGCGAGAGGATGGCGAACAGGGTGAAGACGATGGAGGCGGTGAGCGTCCAGCCCGACAGCACGAAGTCCGCGCCGGGCGAGCGGCGCGCCAGCCGCTGGGCGAGCCGGCCGCCGATCAAAGTGCCCAGGAAGCCCGCCACCACGAGGAGGCCGCCGAAGGTGGAGGTGGCCACCGCCAGCGGAATGCCGCGCTCGCGCACGAAGTAGGCGGGCGCCCAGGTGGCGAGCCCGCCCATGGCGAAGGTGTAGATGATCTGCGCGACCGTGTTCACGACATAGCTCTTGCGGTGGAAGAGCGAGCGCATGGACGCATCGGGCGCGGGTCGCGCCGCGGGGGCGGCGTCCTGCGTGCCGCGGGCGGGCTCGGCGAGCAGCAGGAGGAGAAAGGCCAGCGCCACGCCGGGCGCGCCGGCCACGAAGAACGCCATGCGCCAGCCATACGCCTCGCCCACCACGCCGCCCACGATATAGCCGAGGGCGCTGCCCACTGGGATGGCGGCGTAGAAGATGCCCAGCGCCGCGGCCCGGCGCGTCGGCGGATAGCAGTCCGATAGCAAGGCCGGCGTCACCACGCCATAGCCCGCCTCGCCGATGCCGGTCACCGCGCGCGCGAGCATAAGCAGCGCATACGAGGTCGCGAGCCCCGAGCCCACGGTGGCGAGGCTCCAGATGAAGATGCCCGCCGCCGCCAGCCGCATGCGGCTCCCGCGATCGCCCAGCCAGCCCGCCACCGGGCACGCCAGCGCATAGGTCACGATGAACATGGACTGCAGCAGACCGCCCTGCGAGTCCGAGATCTTGAGCTCGGCGAGAATGAGGGTGAGGGTGGCGGCGGCGACGTAGCGATCCAGGTAGTTGAGGCCGTTGAGCGCGGTGAGCGTGCCCAGGATGACGCCGGGCTTCCGCCGCCAGTGGCTACCCGTCATGCGTGACACCCCGGACGAGCCGGTATCCCACGCCGCGCCGCTATCGGGTGGTGGACTTGCCGCTCTTGGGGGTGGGCTTCGCGGGCGCCTTCGGCACGATCCGCTCCGTGGCCCGGCTATTGGCCTCGTCCCGCTCGGTGCGGATGCCCTGCACTTGCTTCTCGAGAATGGTCACGCGCTGCTGCGCCTGGGCCGCCAGGGTGCGCAGCGCCTCCGCCTCGGAGTACACCACCTTCAGCTCGGCGCGGAGGCGCTCGACTTCCCCGCGGCTCTCGCTCCACTTGGCCCAGAGCACGGCGACCAGCACCACCAGGAGCAGCGCGGCCCCGATCAGCGCCCAGGGGCGCTGCGGACGGACGAGCTCCGGTCCGCGGAGATCCAGCTCGGCCTCGTCCATGCGGTCGCCGCCTCGCAAAACCATGGCGCGGAGTCTAGCACTGCCGGGAACGGGGGGCCAGGGGGTCTGCTAGACTCGGAGGCGTGGAGCCCGGATTGCTCCCCCGCTTCTTCGCGCGCGTGACGCGAAACGCATTCGGCGACCTGACGCTGGACGACGCGCGCGCCGAGAGCTACATCACCGATCTCCTCACGCGCTTCGCGCGCACCGAGGCGCTGGCCGCCATCGACACCCTGCCCGGCCGGCGGCTACCCTCCGTGGTGGACGCCCTCCTGGAGATCCAGAAGGTCTGGGAGTGGGAGGGTCCGCGCTTCGATCCCGGCAAGGAGCGCGCGGTGCGCCGCCACATCGGCGACTACACGCTGTTCATGACCGGGCTCTTCCGCGAGCACGTCGAGCGGCTGGCGGTGGTGGACTACTACGAGACCGAGGGCCGGCGCGCCTATCGCTTTCTCGCCGACCTGGGCCGTGCCGAGGGCGAGCCCGACGCCCCGCTCTTCGCGCGGCTCGCCGCCGGGTTCGAGCGCTACGCCGGCGCCTTGACCTATATCCGAAAAGTGTACTTCCGTGACACGCCGCTGCCGTGGCGCGGGCTCGCCGCGCCGTGACGCGGCCCGCCCTCGAGGCCGCGCTCACCGGCGGCCCGCTGCCCGATCTGACCGCGGTGTCCGCCGAGGTCCTCGAGGCGGAGCTGCGCGAGCTGGGCCGGCGGCATGGCGCCGCCGCCGCGCCGCTACTCCAGCGATTGGCCGATGGCGCGGCGGACAAGGGCGTCGCCGCGGACAAGGGCGTGCGCAAGAGCGCCCGGCGCGCGCTCTATCGCCTCCGCCAAACGGGCGTTTCCCCCGAGCCGGGGCCGCGCACCGGCCCCCTCATCCGGCGCGAGCCGGAGCGGGCCACCGCCGCCTGGCTGTCCGGCATCGACGGCTCGGGCTCGCGCGCGGGCTGGATCGTGTTCGAGGGCGGGCTGGGCGGCGGCCTCCGGCTCTGTTCCCTCATCCTCAATGACGAGGCGGGCATCCTCGAGACCGCGGGCGGGCCGGTCACCCGCAAGCGGCTCGAGGCCGAGCAGCGCACGCTGCGCGAGTCGCAGAAGCTGCCGTGGGTGACCAGCGCGCCGGAGCGCGCCCAGGCCCTGGTGGCGGAGGCTCTGGCGCTACACGCGGCCGCGCGCACCGCGCCCCCGCCCGAGTTCGCCCGCTGGCGCGCGCTTTTTCCGCCGCGCCCCACGCCCGATCCCCTGCTCGCCGACGCCGCGCCGCCGGCCTCGGTCGATCCCAAACCGCTCGAGCAGGGCGCCTCGCTGCTCGACTTGCCGGAGCTGGGCGGCTGGTTCGTGGATCCCGCCGCGCTTCGCGAGGATGCCGTCGCGCTCCTGGAAGCGCGCGATAGCCGGCTCGTGGTCTCTGAGCAGATCAAGGCCGAGCGCGAGGCGGCCATCGTGGACGCCGCCGTCGCGAAGACATTCACCGCGGAGGCGCGCCGCCGCTGGGCCCGGCGGCTGGGCGAGATGGCCCTGGTCTTCGACGCGACGGCGCGGCAGCAGCCGGCGGCATGCGCCCGCGCCACCGCCGCCGCGCTGGCCGACGGCGAGCGGCGCGCCGAGACCGTCCCCTTCGCGCGCGCGCTGGTTGGGCGCGGGCTCGAGGTGGCGGGCGAGGTGACGCTCGGGCGCGCGCGACTGGAAGACGTGAGCCGCGCGCCCGCGCCCAGGCGGCGCGCATGATCTCCGGCCGGCGTCCTTGATCCCCGGCCTGCGCGTCGGCCACGCCACCGATCCCGTGGCTCTCACCGGCTGCACCGTCATCCTGCCCGACCGGCCCGCGGTGGGCGGCGTCGAGATCCGCGGCTGGGCGGCGGGCGTGCACGGGCTCGAGTTCCTCGACCCGCGCCATCTGGTCCCTCACGTGGACGCCGTGGTGCTGGCGGGCGGAAGCGCCTATGGGCTCGAGGCCATCTGGGGCGTCATGCAATACCTCGAGGAGCGCGGCGTGGGCTTTCCCGTCTCGCGCACCGTGGTGCCGCACGTGGCGGGCGCCATCCTCTTCGACCTCGGCGTAGGGGATCATCGCGTGCGGCCCGATCGCGCCATGGGCTATACCGCGGCGCGGGCGGCGCGCGCGGGGGCCTGCGAGGAAGGCAATGTGGGCGCGGGCACCGGCGCCACCGTGGGCAAGCTCCACACGCTCGAGCGCGCCATGCGCGGCGGCCTCGGGTGCGCGGTGGTGGAGGGGGCGGGCTTCGTCACCGCCGCCATCATGGCGGTGAACGCGGTGGGCGACGTGCGCGACGCCGAGTCCGGGCGCCTCGTGGCGGGGGCGCGGGACGCCGCGGGTGGCGAGCGCCTGGTGGACTCGGCGGCGGCGCTGGCCGCGGGCACGCCGCCGCCCGTCTTTCGCCCGCAGAACACCACCATCGGCTGCGTGGTCACCGACGCCCGCCTCGGCAAGGCCGAGGCCGCGCGCGTGGCGGCGCTGGCCATGGACGGCTATGCGCGGGCGCTGTCGCCGCCGCATCTCACCACGGACGGCGACACGCTCTTCTGTCTCTCCATCGGCGATCGCGCCGCAGACCCCGTCGCGGTCGGGGTAGTGGCGGCGCGCGCGGTGGCGCAGGCGATACTGCGCGGCGTGCGCGCGGCGACGGGCCTGCCGGGCCTGCCGGCCGCGCGCGACCTCAACCCCTGACCCATGGGAGGTGCCCCTTGAGCCAGTACGGTGCCACCGTTCTCCGACTCTTCCTCGGCGTGACCTTCGTGATGCATGCCTATCTGGCCCTCGTCATCGCCACGCCCGCGGGCGCCGCCGCCTTCAATGCCAGGATGGGCATTCCGCTGCCCGAAGTGGCCGCCTGGTTCACCATCCTGGCGCATGGGCTCGGCGGCATCATGATGATCCTCGGGCTCTGGACGCGGTGGGCCGCCCTCGCCAACCTGCCGGTGATGCTGGGGGCCCTCGTCTTCGTGCACCTGGCCCAGGGCTATTTCATGAAGGGGGTGCTGGTGAACAGCGCGCCCCGGCCGGCCGGCTACGAGTACGTGCTCCTGATCGTGGGGGCGACGCTCGCGCAGGTGCTGCTGGGCGGGGGCGCGCTGGCGATCACCCGGCGGGGCTGAGGCTCCGCGCGCGGCGCCCCGGCGAATCTCAGGCCCGGAGTCTCTTCCTGCCACAGTCCCAGCGAGCGGAGCGCGGGCTCGTCGTTGAGGTGGAAGAGCGCGGCGGGCGCGGCGCCGGATCCGTTCCGGTGCTCGATCCACTGCCAGGGCGGGACGGCGAAGCAGTCGCCGGGCTCCCAGGTGAGGACGGTGTCGCCGACGCGGGTCTCCCCGCACCCCTCGATCACGTGGAAGACGCCGCTGCCCGTGCGCCGCTCGGCGCGGGTCGCCTCGCCGGGACGGAGCCACAGCGCCTCCGAGCCCATGGTGGCCAGCGGCGGGGCGCCGGTGCGGGGATTCACGTAGCGGAGGGTCACCGCCCGCTCGCGCGGCGCGGCGGCGGCCAGGCGCGCGAGCGCCTCGCGCACCTCGCGCCAGGGCCAGCGCACCTGCGGATAGCCCGTCTCCGGATAGTGCGAGCCGCGCGGCACCAGGCCCGCCGCGGTGAACTCGTCCTGCGAGGAGTCGGTGGCCGTCTCCGGGCGCTTGCGCCGGGCGCATCTTGGATGCCCACGAGGCCTCGAAGGCGCGCACCAGCGGGATGTCGAGACCATCCAGCCAGATCACCGGCTCTGCGCCCTCGTGGCCATGATCGTGCCAGCGCATGGGCGGGGTGATGATGAGATCGCCCGGCTCCATCTCGCAGCGCACGCCCTCCACCGTGGTGAAGGCCCCGCGCCCTTCGACGACCAGGCGCAGCGCGGCCGGCGTGTGGTGATGGCTCGGCGCTGTCTCGCCGGGCATGATGATCTGAAGGCCCGCGTAAAGGGTGGCGGTGGCAGACAAGGCGCCGGGAAGCCCGGGATTGCAAAGGACGAGCACGCGGCGCTCCGCCTGCTCCATCGGCACGAGCCGGCCGGCGTCGAGGAGCTGCGGCCGCAGCTCGGCCCACCGCCAGCGGTGCGGCACGCACGCGGGAGACGCGCTCCTGGGGCAGGAGCTGGTGGAGCGCGGCCCAGAGCGGCGCGAGGGAGAGGCGCTCGAGCCCCGCCGAGTAGGCGGCGGGGAGATTCTCGTCACGGGTCGAGAGCGCGTTCGCGTCCATATTGCCCCCTCGACGGGCGCCCAAGAATAGGGCCCGAGGGCGGCCGGGTCAAGGCGCGGCGCTTTGTATCGGGTAGACTACCCCCATGGACGAGTGTTGTGAGATTCGCCCCATCGATGCCCGGCAGCGGAGGGTACTCCGCATCGTCCTGTGGATCAATCTCGCCATGTTCTTGGCCGAGCTCATGGCCGGGCTCCTCGCCCACTCCACTGCGCTGCTGGCCGATTCCGCGGACATGCTCGGCGATGCCATCGTGTACGGGTTCAGCCTCTACGTCATCGGCCGCGCTCCCACGTGGCAGACCCGCGCGGCGCTGCTCAAAGGCATCATCATGGCTGTCTTCGGGATCGGCATCGCCGTCGAGGTCGTGTCCAAGCTCGCCCGAGGCCTGACCCCGGACGCGGGGATCATGGGCCCGGTGGCCCTCGCCGCCCTCGGCGCGAATGCCGCCGTGCTCGTGATGCTCTGGCGCCACCGGGCCGACGATATCAATATGCGATCGGCGTGGCTTTGCTCCCGGAACGACGTGATCGCCAACGGCGGCGTCTTGCTGGCCGCCCTCGGGGTGGGCCTGACCAGCTCGGTGTGGCCGGACATCCTCATCGGCTTCGCCATCGCCGCGCTCTTCGCAATGTCCGCGGTTCGGGTAATCCGCGAGGCCCTTGCCTACCCGCTCCGCGCGGGCGACCGCGCGGCCACCCAGAAGCAGGCGGCGCCCATGACGCAGAAACCGGAGGCGAGCAGGAAGGCCACGCGGTAGCTGCCGGTGACGTCGTAGATGGCGCCGCCCAGCCAGGGGCCCAGCGCGCCACCGATGCCGTTACCCAGGCTCAGCGCGCCGTAGATGCGGCCGAACTGGCGGCCCGGGAAGAGCTCGGACGCCATCGCGGTGATGATGGGCCCGCGCGCTCCGAAACCGGCGCCGAAGAGGAGGGCGTAGACGTACAGTGACGCCCCGTGGTGCCAGCGTCTCGAGCGGAGAGCAGCGCGAGCGTGCCGAGCGCGGTGCACGCATAGGAGAGGCTGGCCGACTGCGCGCGGCCGATACGGTCGGCGGCGAACTCCGAACACGATGCGACCCACCACCGACATGAAGCCGGTGAGGCCGAAGATGCCCGCCACGAACTGGCGGGGCAAGCCCTGATCCACCGCGAAGGCCACCTGGTGGGTCACGACGGGAAACACCGCCAGCGGCGTGAAGAGATAGGCCAGGAAGAGTGCCCAGAAGGCGCGCGTGGCGAGCGCGCCGCGGAGGTCTGACGCCGCGCGCCTCGGCGGCGGCGCTCACCGCGCGCGGCAGCAGTTTCGGCGGGCGGCGCCACCGGCGTGGGCGGACGATCGCGGATGCCGAACCAGGCCAGCGGCACCAGCGCGGCGATGGTCCCCGCGCCGATGAAGAAATAGGCCTGGCGCCAGCCGTGAGTGGTGATCAGCCACTGGGCCAGCGGGCCGAGGACGAGAATGCCCACGCCCATCCCGGAAAACGCCAGCCCCATCACGCTGCCCTGCCGCCGCGCGAACCAGCGCGAGAGCAATGCCGCGCACGGCACCCAGCCCACCGCGCAGGCGCCGGCGGCGGCGAGCACGCCCGTCACGAGATAGAGATGCCAGAGCGCGGTGATCCAGCTCCCCAGGAGATAGGACACGCCGAGGAGCACGCCGCCGCCGAGCATCACGCGGCGCGGGCCCACGCGATCCACCAGGGCGCCCACCAGCGGAGAGAGCACCCCCTGCACGATGGCGGACAGCGAGAACGCGCCCGCGGCCGTCGCCGCGCGACCAGCCGAACTCCTCCAGCAGCGCGACGTAGAAGACGGGGAAGGAGAAGTAGAGGCCGAAGGCGACGCCCAGCGTGAGCCAGATCGAGAGCGATCAGCCGCCACGACCGCATGGGGGTCATGGCCGCCCCGCCGTCAGTCGGCCGCGGGCGCGAGGCGGAGATGCCGGAGGGCGGCGGTCAGCGCGGCCTGATTGCTCGTCACCACCGGCACGCCGAGCGCGCGCTGGATCTCGTCGCGGGCGTCATAGGCGCGGAAGGTGCAGCAGGCGAGGCAGACCGCGTCGGCCGGCGCCGCCTGAAGATCTCGACGGCGAAGCGCTGGATGTCCGCGGGCTCGACCGCGGCGATGTCGAGGCTGTCGGCGAGGCCGAGGCCCGCGGCGGCGGTGACGAGGAACCCTCCGCCTCCAGGCTGGCGCGCACGTGCGCGGTGATGGGCTCGGGATACGGCGTAACCAGCGCCACCGAGCGGGCGCCCGCCGCGCGGAGCGCGTCGCCAACCGCGGTGAGCGTGCTCACCACCGGCGCCCTCGTCACCCGGCCGATGTCGGCGCAGAGGCTCGCATCGTAAGCCCGCCCGCGGAGCGCCCCCGCCGAGGTGCAGGAGAACACCACCACGTCCGGATGGATGGTCGCCAGATCCTCCGCCGCGGGCATGGTGTAGGCGTCGAGCATGCGCACCTCGTCGTCCTCGGTGGCGCGCGTGAGCCGCATCCGCGCCGAGTGCACGCTGACGCCGGCGGGCACGCGCCGGTAGAAATCCACCTCCTGAACGGTGCCCGACGAGGGCAGCAGGATGCCGAGCCGCTTCATCGCGGCGCCGCCTAGAACTCGCTCCAGAGCCGGCTGTAGTCGGGTCGCCGGTCCAGGATCCCGGTCTGGCGGCAGGCATGCCAGTAGGTGGCGGAGTTCACGGAGATCACCGGCTTGCGCAGCCAGCGCTCGGCCTCGCCGGCCAGCCGCGCGAAGGGCAGGTTGGCGCCGAACTGGATGATCACGTCGATGTCCTTGCCGTCGATCTCGTGCACGGTGTCGATCATCTCCGCCACCGAGGTGTGCGCATAGAGCACCGGGCTCGCGCCCTGGAGATGCTTGACCCGCACCACCTCGTAGCCGTGCTCCTTGAAGAACGAGCGCTGCGGCCCCTCGATGGAGGGGAAGTAGGGATCGAACATCGCGATGCGCGCGCCGGGGCCGAGGCCGTAGGCCTTCAGCGCCGCGGGCAGCGCGTCGCCCGCATGGGAGACGCCGATGTGCCGGCCGGCGCGCTGCCGCATGCGCTCGCGCATGGCGTCGCTGGAGGCCTTGCTGCCGCCGGCCACGCTCACCGCCGAGATGCCGAGGATGAGATAGCCGGGGTCGCAGGTCATCACGCGGTCCACCGCCTCGTCGAGCGCGGCGGCGATGAGGCGGATGGACTCGTCGAAGTCGGCCCCGGTGCGGATCGCCATGGGAGGGATGTGCATGCGGCCCAGATGATTGGTGACACCGTGCGGCCGCAGGTCGTCGTACTCGGGCTGGACGATGGTGTTCGTGGAGGGTGTCGTGATACCGAACTTCATGCGGAATCCCAGCGTGTCGGGCATGCGGGATGATAGCACGCGGAATCTGCTACTCTCCGCGCGTGGCCCCTCGGCGACGCGGCGTGCAGCTCACGCCCATGGAGACGCGGCGCGATGTGATCGTCCGCGCCGCCATGCTGGCCGACTCGCTGGGCTACGAAACCTTCTCGCTCCCCGAGGGCTGGGGGTTCGACTCCACGCTCGTCCTCACCGAGATCGCGCTGCGCACCCAGCGCATCACGCTCGTCTCCGGCATCCTCTCCGTCTGGGGGCGCACGCCCGGGACACTGGCCATGAGCGCGGCCACCTTGCATCAGATCTCCGGCGGCCGCTATGTGCTGGGGCTCGGGCCGAGCACGCGCGCGCTGGTGGAGGGATTCCACGACGTGCCGTTCCGCCATCCCGCCGACCGGCTGCGGGACGTGACGCTCGCGGTCCGTGCGTTGCTGGCGGGCGAGCGCGCGCCGCTCGCGGCGGCGCCGGCCGCGCATCCGCTGCGTCTCGGGCAGCCGCCGTCCCCGATCTCCCCATCTGGATCGCGGCGATGGGGCCCGCGCGCGGTGCACGTTGCCGCCGAGCTGGCCGACGGCTGGATGCCCGCCTGGGTCCCGCGCGACCGGTTCGCCTCCTGGATACCCGAGGTCACGAGGCTGCGCGCCGCGGCCGGACGGCGCCCCGGCTCGCTCGCCGTCGTCTCCGGCCCCACCGTGGTCTGCGACGAGGACCCGGAGGCCGCGCGGCGCGCCGCCGCGAGCTGCGCCGCCTGGTATCTCTGCGCCATGGGCGACGTCTACGCGCGCTGCGTGTCCGAGCAGGGATACGCGGCGGAGGTGGCGGCGATTCGCGCGGCAAATCCAAAGCCCAGCCCGCAGACGGGGCTCGTGCCCCCCGAGGCCCAGGCCGCCCTCGATCAGCTCACGGTATACGGCACCCGCGCGCAGGTACGCGCGGGGCTCGAGCCGTGGGATGGCGCGGTGGACCTCGTGAGTATCGGGCTGGCGCCGGGCATGCCGTGGGAGAGCCTCGAGGCCACGCTCCGCGCCGCCGCGCCCTAGCCGCGAGTTTTCCCGCCGCCGGCCAGGGCCGCGGCGTTCAGCCGCGCGTCAGCCGCGCGCGGGCGTCCAGCCGGAAACCACGGCGGCGAAGCCCGCGGGATCGTCGAGCACGAGGTGGTGGTAGGCCTCGCGCACCTCCGCGAACTGGCCCAGGCGCACCGTCGTCGCCGCCCGCAGCATCTGCTCGCGGTCCATCACGGCGCTCTTCATCCCGCGCACGACCAGCGTGGGGCAGAGCACGCCGGGCAGGAAGGGCCACGGATTCACGGGAGGATGCGCGAAGACGCGCCGGTCGAAGGCCCACTCCCAGACGCCGGGACGCCGCTCGACGACGCCGACCTCGGCGAGATGGGCAAGCCGCGCGGCGGGCGCGATGGTGTCCGGTGGGACGAGACGGAAGCGCGTCACCGCCTCCGCGCGGCTCGTGAAGACGGGCCCGGCGCGCTCAGCCTGGCGCGCCGCGCGCTCGGCCATGTCCTCCGTCCAGCCGGTGAGCATATCGGCGATGACGAGCGCGCCCACTCGCATCGGGTGCAGCGCCGCCAGGTTGGCGCCGATATAGCCGCCCAGCGAATGGCCGATCACCGCGGGGGCGCGCCAGCCCAGCGCGTCGATCACGGCCACGGTGTCGGCGACATGGTCCGCGAAGCGATAGGCGCCGAGCTCCGACCAGGCGCTGGCGCCGTGCCCGCGGAAGTCGAGGGCTATCAGGTGGAAACGCGCCGCGAGGGCGGTCGCCACCCCGTCCCACCAGTGGCCATGCGCGGCGAGCGAGTGCAGCAGCAGCGCGGGCGGATCCCCCGCCCGCCCCCACTCGTACACGCGCAGCGCGAGGCCGTTGGCGTCGACGGTGCGCGCCGAGCCGCAGTTCAGCTCAATAGGAAAAGCCCATGGTGCGCATGTGGTAGTGCAGCCCGCCGTCCTGGACGATGAGGAAAAGCGCCCGGCGATCGCCGTCATTGTGGTGCGAGTGCATCTCGCCGGGCGGGGTGAGCATCACCGTCCACGGCTCCCAGGCCACGCGGCGGCCGGCGATCATGGAGTAGCAGCGCTCGCCCTGCACGATCAAGGTCACCGCCACCGCATTGTGCTGATGCGGCCGCTGCATCTCGCCGGGGGACAGCGAGTTGAGCGAGAAGGTGAAGGACGGCAGCGCGACGTGCTCGGCCTCGAGCCCGGCGGTGCCGAAGGAGATAGACTTGCCGGGCATCTCCGCCGTCATCGCCATCGCGTGAATCTCCGCGAGCTGGCGGTCGATCTCGTCTGCCGGATAGTGCGCGGCCTCGATGGGCGCGCGTCCCGCCGCGGGCGGCTGGAGGCGCTCGAAGGCCAGCATCGGCTCATTGGTGACCGCGTAGAGGAGGCTGTCGCCCGCCGCCGCGTGGACGGTCTCGCCGCCGCCGGGGAGGCAGAAGGCGTCGCCCTCGTCCCAGGCGATGACGTCACCGCCCTGGGCGCTCTCGCCCGCGCCCCGGATCACGTAGTAGAGCGCGCCGCTGGCCGCGAAGCGCGTGGCCAGCCGCTCGCCGGCGCGGATCCGCGCATAGCGCGCCAGCACCAGCGGGGCGGTGGCGGGAAAGCCGATCTCGAGCTCGCGCGAGAGGTCGCAGGCGATGAGCCCGGTGGGCGCGGCGGGATCGAAAGCCCGGTCGCGCTCGGCGCGGAAGATATGCGCGGGGATCTTCGGCTTCAGGATATTGAAGCCGTCCAGCGAGGAGTAGTAGCGCGCGCGCTGCGTATAGGGCGTCTCGACCCGCGTGGCCATGTCAGGGTTCTCCGGGAAGGTGGGGAAGGACATGCTTGGCCATCAGCTCCATCGAGCGCAGCACCCGCTTGTGCGGGATGCCGCCGAAGTTGGCGATGGCGAGGAAGTGAGTGAAGCCGGCCGCCGCGTAGCGGCGCGCCACGCGCAAGATCTCGTCCGGATCGCCGATGGCGACCACGTCCTGCTCGACGAGGGTCTCGAAAGGCCGCTGCACGGCGTAGAGCCGCGTGCGGACATAACGCTCCATGGCGGGTCGAGCCTCGGCGCGCGCTTCGGCGGTGCTGTCGGCGCAGAACGCGTGCAATCCGAAGGGCGCGGTGGCGTCCTGGGCGCGGCCGCCCGCCGCCACGAACGCGGCGCGATAGGCCCCGAGCCCCGCCGTCATCTCGGCCTGCGTCTCCGCGGAGGCATAGGGGATGAACATGGCGGGCAGCCCGCGCGCGCCGATGCGGGCGCCGCCGTCGGTGCGCAGCGTGGCCACCCAGACCGGCGGACGCGGCGTCTGCACGGGCGTGACGTTCAGCCGCACGTCCCCCACCTGGTAGATAGCGCCCCGCGTAGGAGAAGCGCTCGCCCGTCCACGCGCGCAGCAGGATCTCGAGCGCCTCGTCGAAGCGCGCGCGCTTGTCCTCCGCGTCCACGCCGAAGCCCGCGTACTCGTGCTTGAGGTAGCCCGAGCCCACGCCCAGGTTGAGGCGGCCGCCCGAGAGCACGTCCACCATGGCGTAGTCCTCGGCCACCCGCAGCGGATGGTCGAAGGGCAGCACCACCACGCCCGAGCCGAGCCGGATCCGGCGCGTGCGCTGGGCGGCCGCCGACAGGAGCACCGGCGGGCGCGGGACGGCGCCGTACTCGTGGAAGTGGTGCTCGGCCACCCAGAAGGAGTCGAAACCCCACTCGTCCGCGGCCTCGGCCTGCTCGAGCACCTCCGCGTAGAAGTCCCCCGTCGTGCGACCGAGCTCGGAAGGATAGTGGTCCACGACCGAGAAGAGGCCGAGGCGCATCAGGGCGCGGCGCCCTCGTCGCCCATGGGCGGGCGCAGCTCGTCGCGCGCATCCGCCAACGTCTCGCCCAGCGCGCGCACCTCGTCCAGGCGCGTCGCCCTCCAGCCGAAGCGCTCCTCGGTGGTGTAGCCGCCCCAGGTCCCCATGTAGTCCGGGCGCGAGAGGCCCAGCGCGAACTCGGAGATCTTCGCCGGATTGGTGAAGTCCGCCATGATGCCGACCTCGTCGAACTTCTCCGGCCGCTTGCCGTCCAGGAAGGCCTTCAGCGAGGCGGGCTTGGGCCCGTGCGGCAGCCCCACCGGGTGGACGGTCACCATGCCCTGCTGCACCACGCCGCCCGCGCTGAAGAAATCACCGTGGTGATAGCCGAGCGTCTCCAGATAGTCGAGGTTCTTGTGGAAGAACGGCACCCACATGCCCTCGCGCTCCGCGCGCCGCACGGTGAAGACGCAGAGATAGCAGCCGGGCAGCTTGAACACGGTGTGGCCGGACGGCGGCACGTGCGAGCGGTCGGCGGTGAGCGGGCGCACGTCCTCCACCGCGAACTTGTAGGGGAGATAGTCGCCGCGCCAGCCCACCGCGTCGAAGGGATGGGTGGCGTGCACGCGCCGGGTGTAGATGTCGTCCACCTTGGAGATGATCTCGAAGCGGCCGGACTCGTTGCGCGTGTCCAGCGTGCGCGGGAACCGGTAGTCGCTCTGGCTATGCGTGAGGAAGCGGCCGGTGGTGGGCGACTCGCCCTTCTCCGGGTCGCCGGCGAAGGACTCGTACATCCAGTAGTACTGGGGTCCCGGCCGGAGCGCGAAGCGATGCGTGATGCCCTTGGGCACGATGAGGAAATCGCCCTTCCGGTACTCGATGGGCCCGAAGGTGGTCTCGAGCGTGCCCCCGCCCTGATGCACGAAGTAGACGAGGGTGGCGGAGTGGTGCTCGAAGAAGTAGTCCATGGAAGCTGGCGGGGGCGGTGACGTTCATCGCCACCGTGGCATTGGCCACCAGCCGCGCCATGCCGCGGTAGACGTCGCGCGGCGCCGGCGCCTTGGCCATCGGTGAGCGCGTGATGCGTGCCGCCCACCGGCCGCATCGGCGACTCCCAGTCCGGCGCCCAGGCGCGGCCGTCCAGCACGCGCGCCTCCGACGCGATCCAGTTGGTGGGCGGATACAAATGGTAGGTGTGGCTCACCTTCCCCGCGAAGCCGCCGCGCCCGTGCTCCTGCTCGTAGATGTGCTTGAGGAGGGGGCCCGCATGGGGCGCCCGCGGGACGATGCCTACTTCGGGAATGCCGCCGAAGTACTCGAATTTCTCCACGGTCGGGCCCTCCTTGGACGGCGACGCACGGGTTCACGCGGGTTCCCCAGATCTTAGCACCGGCGTATCGCGGTATGCTATCCGCCCACGAGCCCACGAGAGGAGATCCGCATGCAGCTCGACAGGAAAGTGGTCATCGTCACCGGCGCGGCCAAGGGCATCGGCGCCGCCATCGCCGAGGCCTGCGCGCGCGAGGGCGCCCGCGTGGCCCTGCTGGACCTGGATGGCGCGGGCGCGGAGGCGAGGACCAAGGCGCTGCGCGATGGCGGAGCCGACGCGCTGGCGCTGCGCGGCGACGTGACGCGCACGCCCGACATCGCCGCCGCGCTGGAGGCGGTGCTGGCTCGCTGGGGGCGCGTGGACGTGCTCGTCAATAACGCGGGCGGCTTCGCCGTGATCCGGGCCACCGAGGACATCGCGGAAGCCGAGTGGGACGCCATCCTGGCCTCCAACCTCACCAGCGTCTTCCTCTTCTCCAAGGCGGTGCTGCCGATCATGAAGCGCCAGCGCTATGGCCGCATCGTGAACCTGGCCTCCGTGGTGGGCCGGGCGGGCGCGGTGCGCGTCACCTCCCACTACGCGGCCGCCAAGGCGGGCGTGATCGGCTTCACGCGGCATCTCGCGCTGGAGGTGGGAGCCGACGGCATCACCGTCAACGCGGTGGCGCCGGGAACCACCGCCACCGACCGCGTGCTGAAGGCGCGCACGCCCGAGGAGACGGCGCGGGTGGCGGCGGCCATCCCCGTGCGCCGGCTCGGCGAGCCGCGCGAGATCGCGGAGGCGGTGGTCTTCCTCGCCTCCGACGCCGCCGCCTTCATCAACGGCGCCACGCTCGACGTCAATGGCGGCCAGGTGATGGTCTAGCGGGCGCATTGCCCTCACCAGGGGCCTGTGCGACTCTGTCCGCGAGCACCCCATGCGCTTCGACGACTTCGGCAATCCCATCCAGAACATCTACGTGCGCAAGGTGGAGCGCGTGGGCGGCCGGCTCCAGAACACCGTCATCCACACCTTCCCCAATATCGGCCAGTTCTGGACCTACAAGGCGGAGGACTTCCTCAAGAACCCCGTCTACTCGCGCGACTATCCCCCGTGCAGCAAGTGCTAGCGCGCGCCACGCGCGGGCGTGCACCGCGTGCTCGCCGGATGACGGGGCGCGGCCGATAGCCACCGTCGGCATCGTCGGCCTGGGTCTTCTCGGCGGCGCCATCGCCTCGCGCTTTCTCGCCGCGGGGCACGCCGTGGTGGGCCACGACGTCGTGCCCGAGCGCCTCGCGGCGCTCGCCGCGCTGGGCGGCAAGCCCGCCGACTCGTCCGCCGCCGTGGCCCGCGCAGCGGAGGCCGTCTGCACCGTGCTGCCCTCCCTCGCCGCGGTGGAAGAGGTCGTCCTGGGCCCGGCCGGCCTCATCACGGTGGTTCGCCCCGACCAGCCCGTGATCCAGATGAGCACGATCTCGCCCACCCTCACCGAGAAGTGCGCCGCCGCGCTCGCCGCGCGCGGCCTGGCCTTCCTCGACTGTCCCGTCAGCGGCACCAGCGGCATGGTCGCCCGCGGCGACGGGATCCTCTTCATCGGCGGCGACCGCGCGCTCTACGACCGCTGGCGCCCCCTGCTGGAGGCCATCGTCCCCGAGGCCGTCCACATCGGCCGGCCCGGCCAGGCCATGGCCCTCAAGCTCATCGCCAATTTCCTGGTGGGCGTGCACAGCGCGGCCGCCGCGGAGGCGCTCAATATGGCCCGGCGGGCGGGGCTCGATCTGACCCTCTCGCTCGACGTTCTCCGCAGGAGCGCGGCGACTTCGCGCATGCTGGAAGTCCGCGGGCCCATGATGGTCCGCGACGAATTCCCGGCCCAGATGAAGCTGGATCTCTTCATGAAAGACCTGCACCTGATCCAGGCGGCGGCCGCCACGGTGGGCGCGCCGGTGCCGCTCACCGATATCTCGGAGCGCCTCTACGCGGCGGCCATGGAGGCGGGACACGCAAGCGAGGATCTGGCCGTGATCGTTCGTTCCCTTTCACCACGAGGAGGACACTCATGAAGGCCGAGGTTCGACTGCGGATCAGAAAAGCGAAGGCCGACGTATTGATCGCCCGCGTGAAGCGCGAGGTCAAGGTGCTGAAGAAGCGGCTCGCCAAGCGGCTCCAGATTCTCCGGCGGAGAGTGGCTCGTCGGCGAAAGCTCGAGTAGCGCGGGCCCGCGCCCGCCGCGATTCGTGATAGGTTCTCCGGGACCCAATCTCAGGAGGTAGGCGATGCGTGTCCGGATCACCATTCTCTTCCTCGTCCTGGCGTACAAGAAGGCTTCCTCTGCGCGGTGGGGCCGCGCGTGGTGGAGAGCGGCCTGGGGCTGATCCAGAGATTCCGGTACTCGGCGCCGGCGGAGGATCTGAGGCAATCTCGTCTGGTTGCCGAGCAGCCGGTGAGGCGCGCATGACATCCGAGCGTCTGGTCGTCTCGAGCCGCTTCTGCGGCCCGCCCAACATCGGGAACGGTGGTTACGTGTGCGGGCGCGTGGCGGCCCACGTGCCCGGCTCTGCTTTGGTTCGGTTGAAGGTCCCGATACCCCTGGAGACCGAGCTTCGAATCGAAGCCCTGGAATCCGAGGCTCGGCTGATGCACGGGCCGAATGTCATTGCCGAAGCCAAACCCATCGCGCTGGATCGGATGCCTCCCCCCGCCCCGTCCTTCGCCGAGGCAGAAGGGGCGGCAAGATCCTATCCGGGCTTCATCCATCACGTCTTCCCGCGTTGTTTCGTATGTGGGCCGCAGCGTGCTGACGGGGACGGCTTGCGAATCTTTCCGGGATCGATCCCGTCGCGATCGCTCGTGGCCGCGCCATGGGTTCCCGACTCATCCTTGGGGAATGGCTCCCGCATGGTTCGGCCCGAGTTTCTTTGGGCGGCTCTCGATTGCACGAGTGCCTTTGCTCTGCCGCCCATCCCGGACGACAAGGCCCTTGTGCTTGGCGAGCTCAGCGCCCGGATCGACGACCGTGTCGCGCTGGGTGAACCGTGCGTCGTTGTCGGATGGCCATTGCAAGTCGATGGCCGTAAGCGCATTGCCGGATCGGCGGTCTTCTCGAGCTCGGGCCGCGCGGTTGCGGTGGGCCGTGCGATATGGATAGAAGTTCCATCAAGCGCATTTGGAGGGCAGGATGCGGAAACCGGCGGTCGGCACGGATGTGGCAGGGGCGGACGCGAGAATCAATCGCCGAGGTGTACGCCCAGTACCTCTATGAAGAAGGGGTAAAGAAGCTCAGGGGTACCAAAGGCAACCTGGGCGTCCAGGTGTTTCGCGAAGTGAACGGCGGAATCGCGACCTTCATCACGCTCTCGTACTGGGGTTCTCGCGATGAGATCCGAGCCTATGCCGGCGAGGATATCGAGAAGACGCATCATCTTCCCAAGGACCCCGAGTACCTGCTCGAGCTTCCACCAACCGTCCGGCACTTCGATGTCCTCGTCAACGAGTGGAGCAGGGAGACCCAGAAGGAGGAATGGTCATGATCATGCGGATCACGTGGGGAAAGCTCCAGCCCGGCTCATGGAACGAGTTCGAGAAGACGTACAAGGCGACGGTGGCCGCCAAGGGAGGCAAGAGCAAGGGGCTGCGCGGGCGATGGCTCCTGCAGGATACGGCCGACGTGAATACGGGGTTCGCGGTCAGCCTCTGGCAAAGCGCGGCGGACATGCAAGCCTACGAGCAGAGCGACCTCTACCAGAAGGAATTCGCGCCGGCGCTCCAGCCGTTCTTCGTCGGGGAGTACAAGACCTATCGCTGTGAGGTCAAGTACATGCAATAGTCCGCGCATGGCGGCGCTGTCGTGCCGGGCGATGGAGGGGCGGTGATTCGAGACCGGCTGGTGCCCGTCGCGCTGTCGGTATTGGTCATTGTCCTGGTGGCGATCGTGCAGGAGCGCTCTCGGGCTCTCGCTGCCATCCTCGCCACCATGCCCCTCACCGCGCCCCTCGCCATGTGGATCGTGTTCTCGGCCAGTGAAGGCGACCAGCGTCAGACCGCGGACTTCGTGGCTTCCATGGTCGTGGGCTTCGCCGCGTCCCTCGATCTTCGTCCTGGCGTGCTGGTTCGGCCTTCGGCAGGCGTGGGGCTTCGCGATGACGCTCGTCGTCGCCTCGGCCGTTTGGCTCGCGGTCGTCACGGGCTGGCACTGGGTCGCGAGATGACCCCGCCGCGGGCGGTCGCTCTCGCCGGCGGGCCGGTTAGCTCGAGCTCCAGGCGAACGGCGCGAAGTGGCCGTTGACCTTGCCGGAGGTATCGTCCCAGTTGATCCCGAACGCGTGCATGTGGCCGCGGGAGGCCTTGGCCAGCGCGAGACGGCTCGCGGCCGGGTGGCCGACGTTGTCGAGGTAGATCGGCTCGGTCGGGCTGGCGCCGGGAATGCCCTCCACCGCGATGTCGAGCATGCCGGGTATCGACACGGAACGGCGCATCCCCTCGCGCTCGATCCGGATCGGCTTGCTTTCCACGCCGGCGAACGTGCCCACCAGCGGTCCCACCGCCGCCATGGGCCCCCCGCTCTGCCCGCTCCCGATCGCCACGAGGGCTTCGCGCTGCTCGGCGGTGGCTCGCTCGTCCACGATCACTCCCACGGTCCAGTTCCCCGCGATCATCGGCCCCGGGGTGTGCAGGAGCACCGCGAAGCTGAGCCCGTCGAGCGTGGTCGTTCCGTGCGCGCCGCGCTCGACATGGAAGACGAGGCCGGCGTCGCAGGCCTCCTTGGTCGGCCGCGCGGCCAGGCCCGAGGTCGGGCACGGGCACACGGAGTCGCAGCTACACGCCTCGAAGTAGTCACCGCTGATCTTCCACTGGGAATTCGCCATGATCATCCTCCACTGATGCTGCGCGATCACATCGCGTGACCGCCGCGCAGCACCATCACGAGATCGGGACGGAGAGCCACCGTGACGCCGAGAAGCAGGAGCGCGGCGCCGGCGGCCCGCGCGAACCATTCGCCGCCCGGTAGCAGCTTCTCGGCCGCCACCACGGCGGTGATGAGGAGCACCCACCGGAGACCCATCGCGCCGGCGGCGACGAGCACCAGCATGAGCGCCCAGCAACAACCAAGACAGTACACCGCATGCGACCAGCCGAGCGCAAGGCTGCCCCGGCGGCCCGGCGCGCCAGTGGCCGAGGAGAAAGGCCAGCGGGCTCCGACACGCGCGGAGGCACATCTGCTTGAGCGGCGAGAGCTGGAAGGCCCCCGCCGCCAGCAGGATCACCGCGACCCCATAGCCGAACGCGGACCCGGGAAGCGTGCATCAGGAGGGTGTGGGCGAAATAGACCGGGACCCCGCTCGCGGCCCACAGGAGAAGGTAGACGGCGGTGAACCCCGCCACGGGCACTCCTTTCGCGGGCGCGCCGCCCGCGCCCCGCTGAGTCGCGCCGTACAGCGAGATCATCGGGAGCGCGCTCGGCAGCATCATCGCGGTCATCATGATGCCCCAGCCGACGACGAAGGCGAAGCCGTCGGCGGCCGTCGCCGGCATCGGCATCGTCATCATCATGTCGTCGCCCCGCAGGCTCGACCGGATAACGGACACCCAGGCCGCCGCGGCGATGAGGAGAAGCACGACGGAGGTCAGGACCGTGACCCGATCCCGACCCGCCGACAGCTCCTCGTCCGAGCCCACCATGAAAGTCCGCCTCCGGTTCGAGGGGTGCCACGCACGTCGATCGGCTCTACCCTTCCGCGAGAAACTCCCCCACCGCGCGGTTGAAGGCCTCCGCCTCCTCCACCGCGGAGCAGTGCATGGCGCCGCGCAGGACGACAAGACGCGCGCCGGGGATCTTGGCGTGGAGCACCTCGGCCATGGCGGGCGGCGTGCCCGGATCCTTCTCGCCGACGATGACGAGCGTCGGGGAGCGGATGGCGCCCAGGCGCGGAGTGAGGTTCACGAAGCCGATGGCGCGGATGGACGCCGCGTAGCCGCGGGGGTCGGTGGCCCGAAGCATGGCGCGCACGCGATCCACCTCGGCCGCGTGCTCCGCGCGGAACTTCTCGGTGAACCAGATGGCCATGGTGCGCTCGATGAGGGTCTCGGTCATGCCCTCCGTCTCCGCCACCCGCAGGCGCTCGTGCCACATCCCCTCCACCGCGGGGCCGTACTGCGCGGTGGTGTCGCAGAGAACGAGGCGGCGGATGCGGTCGGGAAAGCTCAGCGCCGCCGTCATGCCGATGAGGCCGCCCATGGAGAGGCCTACGAAGTGGGTCTCGCGGATCGCGAGCTCGTTGAGGAGCGCGAGGAGATCGTCGGCCATCTGCTCGAGCGTGTAGGGCCCCGGCGGGACCTCGGTGCCGCCGTGGCCGCGAATGTCGTAGCGCAGCACGCGGTAGCGGGGGAGAAGCGCCGCCACCTGCGCGTCCCACATCTCGAGCGTGGCGCCGAGCGGGTGCGCCAGCGTGACGACGGGCGCGGCGGTGGGGCCCTCCAGGCGATAGCTGGTCGTCCTCATGGTCTCCTCGGCGCGCGCCTCCTCACCGGAACCGGGGCATGACTTCGCGGGCAAAGAGCTCCATGGAGCGCCGGATCTTGTCCTGGGGCAAACCGCCGAAGTTCATCCAGCACATGACCTGGCCCACCCCCAGCTGACGCATGGTCTCGATATGGCGCGCCACCGTGTCGGGCGAGCCGAAAGCCAGCGTCTCCTTCACCAGGCCCTCCCACGTCACCTTGGAGAGCCGTTCGGCCATGGCGCGGAAGCCGGGCTGCAGCGTGGGATGCGCCTCGTCGATCCGCTCCGGGATGACAAACCGCTTGAACGACTCCTGGTACCAGAGCTCGGCCTCCTTGGTCTCGGCCAGCGCCCGCGCGTCGGTGTCGGCCACGTAGATCTGGCGCGAGACGCCCCAGCGAGCGAGGAGCCCGGCGATCTCGTCCGCCCCGCGCCCGGCCTTCTTGAGCGTATCCACGTAGGTGTCGCGGTTGCCGATGAGCTGCTCCACCGGCCCGAAGAGCACGGAGTTGAGCATGGGCCAGCCCCGCAGCGCGGTGTTCTCGATGCCGTCCTTGGACACGCAGACCTGATAGAGCGGCGGGTGCGGCTTCTGCACGGGCTTGGGGATCACCGAGATCTCGGGCACCTGGAAAAAGCGGCCGTCGTAGCTGAAGCGCTCCTCCGTCCAGGCGCGCTGCAGGATCTCCACCGCCTCGTCGAAGCGGTCGCGGCTCTGCTCCTGCGGCACGCGGAAGCCGCGGAACTCGGCGGGGCGGTTGCCGCGGCCCACGCCCACGTCGAGCCGCCCGCCGGAGATGATGTCCACCAGCGCCATCTGCTCGGCCAGGCGCAGCGGGTGGTGAAAGGGCAGGATGGCGGCGGCGAGGCCGATGCGGATGCGGCGCGTGCGCGAGGCGGCGGCGGCGGCGAGGCTGGCGGGATCGACGGAGAGGCCGTAGTCGATGAAGTGATGCTCGGTGAGCCACGCCTCGTCGAAGCCCAGCTCCTCCGTCCACTCGATCTGCTCGAGCTCGCGGCGAATGATGTCCTCGTGCCGGTGCCCCGGCGGAGCCTGGAAGAAGAAAAAGGTTCCGAAGCGCATGCGTGACCTCCTCAGGTCACCCCAAGATAGCGCGATTTCACGTCGTCGTTCGCGGCCAGCTCGGCGGGCGTGCCCGAATGCACGATCTGCCCACGGCTCAGGATATGGGCGCGGTCCGCCACCGAGAGCGCCAGCGGCAAATTCTGCTCCACCAGGAGGATGGACAGGCCCTCGCGCCGCAGCTCCCCCAGCACGCGGCCGACTTCGCGCACCAGCAAGGGCGCCAGCCCTTCCGTGGGCTCGTCGAGGAGCAGGAGCGTCGGGTTGGTCATGAGGGCGCGACCGATGGCCAGCATCTGCTGCTCGCCGCCGGAGAGCTTGTTCGCGCGATTGCCGGCCCGCTCGGCCAGGCGCGGGAAGAGCCCGGTCACGCGCGCCAGATCCCATCGCCCGCGCCCGCCCGCGGCGACCTCGAGGTTCTCGCGCACGCTGAGCGAGGGGAAGACGCGCCGGCCCTGCGGCACCAGGGCCATGCCCGCCGCCACCATCCGGTAGGACGGCCAGCGGGTGATATCGGCGCCGCGGAAATAAACCGCGCCGCGGCGGGGCGGCGAGAAACCGATGATGGAACGGATGAGCGTGGTCTTGCCCATGCCGTTCCGGCCGAGGATGGTCAGCACCTCGCCCTCGGCCACGCGGAGCGAGATGCCCTGCAGCACGTGGCTGGCGCCGTAGTAGGTGTGGACGTTTTCGACCTCCAGCACCACCCCGCCGGGCTCAGCCACCGAGGTAGATCTCCCGCACCTGGGGATCGGCTCGGATCTCCTCGCGCGAACCGTCCGCGATGACCCGGCCGTAGTGGAGCACGGTCACGGTGGGCGAGAGCTCGAGTGCGATATCCATGTCGTGCTCGATCATGAGCACGGTGATGGCGGGATCGAGCCCGCCGATGAGCCCCGCCATCAACCGCGACTCCGCCGGCGAGAGCCCCGCGGTGGGCTCGTCGAGGAGCAGCACGCGGGGCCGGCCCGCCAGGGCCAGCGCGATCTCGAGCTGGCGCTGCTCGCCGTGGGACAGAACGTTGACCCGCGCCTCGGCCACCGATTCCAGTCCCACCGCTTCCAGGATGGCGCGGGCGCGCTGGCGCAAGTGCCCGTACGCGGTCACGGGACGTAGCATGCTGAACTTCACGGGCGAGAGCGCCTGGACGGCGAGGAGGCAATTTTCCAGCACGGTGAGGTCGGGGAAGAGATTGGTGATCTGGAAGGTGCGCGCCAGCCCCAGCGCGGCGCGCTTGTGGGCGGGGGCCCGCGTCACGTCCCGGCCGAAGAGCGAGATGGCGCCGCCCGACACCGGCAGCGTGCCCGAGATCAGGTTGAACAGCGTGGTCTTGCCGGCGCCGTTCGGCCCGATGAGCGCGCGGCGCTCGCCCGGGCGCACGCTGAGCGTCACGCCCTCCACCGCGTGGAGCCCGCCGAAGGACTTCGACACGCCGGCGAGGGTGAGGGCTAGCGTGGCCGGCCCCGGAGCGCGCCCATCACGCCGCGGGGCGCGAAGAGGATGACGCCGATGTATACGCCGCCCAGGATGAGCAACCAGCGCTTGGTGTAGATGCTCACGAAGTTCTTGAGGAATACGATGGCGCCGGCGCCCAGCAGCGAGCCGACGAGCGTGCCCGGCCCGCCCAGCGCCACCATCAGCAACGCCTCCACCGAAGTGATGAGCTGCACGTCGGTGGGTGAGACAAAACCGTTGTAGTAGGCCCAGAGCACGCCGCCCCCGCCCGCCACGGTGCCGGAGAGCACGAAGGCCAGATACTTGTGCAGCCACACGTGATAGCCGAGGCTCCGCATGCGCGACTCGCTCTCGCGAATCCCGCGCAGCGTGAGGCCGAAGGGCGAGGCCACCAGCAGCCCCAGCAGTGCCCAGGCCAGGAAGGCGCCCGCGAGCGCGAAGTAGAAGAAGGGCAGCGGCGCGTCGAGGGAGCCCAGAAGCGGCAGCGTCGGGCGCGGCACGCCCGACACGCCGTTATCGCCCTTGGTCAGCGAGACCCAGCGGAAGGCCAGGCCCCACACCACCATGCCCAGCGCGAGCGTGATCATGAGGAAGTACGTGCCGGCGGCGCGGATGGCGACGAGGCCGAAGACGGCGGCGGTGGCGCCCGCTAGCAGCACGCCCGCGATGAGGCAGCCCGCGAGGCCGACGCCGCGCTCGGTGGCGAGCAGCGCTACCGTATAGGCCCCCACGCCCCAGTAGGCGGCATGGCCCAGCGACGGCATGCCGGTATAGCCCAGCAGCACGTCGAGGCTCATGGCGAGGATGGCGACGATGAGCGCCTGGGTGACGAGGGTCAGCGGATAGGGGGGCAAGAAGGGGCCGGCGAGGGCGAGCAGCCCGGCGGCCCCACCGGCGAGCAGCGCGCGGCGGCGGATCACGAGCGGCCGAAGAGCCCCGTGGGCCGGATGGCGAGGATGGCGGCCATGGGCGCGAAGAGCGTGAAGTACGACAGCTCGGGGAAGAGCGCCTTGCCGAAATTGTCGAGGAGGCCCACGAGGAGGCTTCCCACCATGGCCCCGGGCAAGCTCCCGAGCCCGCCCACGATCACCACCACGAAGGCATAGGGCAGCACCTCGAAGTCCGCGCCCGGGTAAACGCCGAGAAACCCGCCGCCGATGACGCCGCCCAGCGCGGCCAGCCCGGCGCCCAGCCCGAACACGCCCAGCGAGGCGCGGGGCACGTTGATGCCCACGCCGCCGGCCATCTCCGCGTCGTCCACCGCCGCGCGGATCACCGCGCCGATGCGGGTGCGGTCGAGCAAGATCCAGAGCGCCGCTCCGATGAGGCACGCCACCACGATGAGGAAGAGGCGATAGGTCGAGAACGTGATGCCGGAGATCTCGAAGGTGCGCGAGAGGTAGGGCGGCACCGGGATGGAATAGGGATCGCCGCCCCAGATGAGGAGCGCCAGATCCTGGAAGATCAGCGCGAACCCCACCGTCATCAGCACCTGGCCCAATGTCTGGCCGCGCAGGCGGCGGAGGAAGAACCGCTCCATGCCCATGCCGATGAGCGCGATGGCCACCGCGCCGCCGAGCAGCGCCAGCGCGAAGCTCTTGGAGCGCAGCGCCACCGTCAGGCCCACGTAGCCGCCCAGCATGAAGTAGGAGCCGTGCGCGAGATTCACGATACGCATGACGCCGAAGATGAGCGACAGCCCGCTGGCGAGGAGGAAGAGCAGCGCGCCGTACGACAGGCCATTGAACGTCTGGATGACCCAGAAGTCCGGCCGCATGGCAGGGTCAGGTCAGGCGCAGGAGGCGGGCGCCTGTCCCTCGGATGATGCGGTCCTGATCTTTTCGGCTCAGGCCGACTGCCTTGGCCTGGATGGCCGCTACCGGGCGCTCATAACCCATGTCGAAGCAGAAGTCGGTACCCAGCGCGACGCGATCGGCGCCGACGGTGGCGACGAGGTAGCGGAGACAGGCCGGGTCGTGGCTGATGATGTCGTAGGTGAAGCGGCGCAGATAGGCGCTGAAGGGCTTCTTCGCCACGCCCTGGTTCTCCGCCCGCACCTTCTGGCCGTGGCGGAGCCGCCCATGCAGGTACGGCACCGCGCCGCCCGCATGCGGCAGGCACACTTCCAGCCTGGGCAGCCGGTCCAGCACGCCGCCGAAGACGAGATGCGCGGCGGCGATGGCGCTATCAAATGGATTGCCGAGGAGATTCACCAGGTAGAAGGGCTTGAGACGCTCGGTGCCGATGACATTGATGGGATGGAGCAGCACGGGCAGCCCCAGCGCCGACGCGCGCTCGAACACGGGGAAGAACGCGGGATCGGAGAGCTCGCGCCCGCCGATATTGGTGCCCATGTACACGCCGCGGATGCCCGGCAGCCGTGCCGCGCGGTCCAGCTCGGCGAGCGCGCGCGGCGGATCCTGCATGGGCAAGGTGGCGCAGCCCACGAAGCGGTCAGGATGGGCCACGTGCGCGGCGCTGGCGGCGTCGTTGAAGGCCGCGCAGAGCCGCACGCCCACAGGCCCGTCGGCCCAGTAGACCATGGGCACCGTGAGGGACAGCGCCTGGACGGCCACGCCCTGGCGGTTCATGGACTTGAGGCGAACGCCCAGGTCGTAGAAGCGGGCCTCGAGCGGCGGGGTGCGCGAGTCGCCCACGTAGAGTGCCGGGCCCTTCGGATTGCCGCGGTCCACGCCGGCCCCGAAGGGAGCGCCGGATTCTTCCATCACCCGCATCAAGGCCTCGGGGAAGAAGTGGGCGTGGACGTCGATGCCGAGCGGCCTGGCCACGGGGCGGTATCCTACTATCAATCACCTCGCGGTGATAGTCTCTCGCCATGAGACTCCCGCGCGATCGCTTCGACTACTCTCCCATCGCCCACCGGCCCCCGTGGAAGCTGCCGAAAGGCGCCCGCATCGCGGTGTGGACCATCGTGAACATCGAGGAGTGGGACATCGAGAAGGCCATGGCGCGGCAATATCTCACCGCGCCGCAGGGCGTGGCCACGGTGCCGGACGTGCCCAACTGGGCCTGGCACGACTACGGCATGCGGGTCGGCTTCTGGCGCTTCCTCGAGGCGCTGGGCAAGCGGAAGATCCGCGCCACCACCGCCATCAATGCGCAGGTGGTCGAGTCCTACGAGCCGGTGGCGCGCGCGATGCTGGACGCGGGCTGGGAGTTCATGGCCCATGGCGTGAGCCAGGGCGCCATGCATCTCCTGCCCGATCAGCGCGCGGCCATTCGCCAGTCCATCGAGATGCTGCGGAAGTTCACGGGCAAGAAGCCCAAGGGCTGGCTCGGTCCCGGCCTCACCGAGACCTGGGAGACGCTGGATCATCTGGCCGCCGAGGGCATCGAGTACGTCTCCGACTGGGTGAACGACGACCAGCCCTACGAGATCCGCACCACGTCGGGGCCGCTGGTCTCGGTGCCGTACACGCTCGAGCTCAACGACATCCCCATGATGGTGATCCAGCACCACACCTCGTCGGAGTGGCTCCAGCGCGGCAAGGACCAGTTCGACCGGCTCTACGCCGAGGGCGCGAAGAACCCGCGCGTGATGGCGCTGGCGGTGCACCCGTACATCTCCGGCGTGCCGCACCGGATCAAGTACTTCGAGGCGGTGTACGACTACATGCGGAAGCAGAAGGGCGTGTGGTTCACCACCGGGGAGGAGATCTACGAGTGGTACAAGAGTCAGCGGCGCCGGGGCGATTGACGTCGCCATACTTCGTTCTCGGTCGCCGCGGCCGCTCAACGTACACCCTCGTACGCCTCGCGGCCGCGGCTCCCTCGGGCCTCGTCTGGCTCGTCACTCGCCCCGGCGCATCGCTGACCAGACTTTCTCCGGGGTCAGCGGCATGTCCAGATTGCTGACGCCGAAGGGGCGGAGCGCGTCCACCACCGCGTTCACGATGGCGGGCGGCATCACGATGCAGCCGGCCTCGCCGAGGCCCTTGGCGCCCAGGGGATTGCCCGGCGAGGGCGTGACCATCTTGCCGAGGACGGGCGGCGCGAAATCCCCCGCCCGCGGCAGCGCATAGTCCATGAGCGTGCCGGTGAGGAGCTGGCCCTCGGCGTCATAGACCAGCGCCTCGAGCAGCGCCTGCCCCACCCCCTGGGCATGGGCGCCGTGAAGCTGGGCCTCGGCCAGCAGCGGGTTCACGATGGTGCCCGCGTCGTCCACCCACACGCAGTCGGTGAGCGCCACCTCGCCGGTGTCGCGATTCACCGTCGCCCCGACCACGCAGGCGCCGAAGGACCAGGTCTCGCCGTCGGCCTGGAAGAATACGGTGGCCTCGAGGCCGGGCGTGTCGCCGGGGCCGACCCGCGCGGCGCCATGCGCGACCGCCGCCACCTGCGCCCACCCCACGCGCTTGCCCGGCGTGCCCACCACGTGGAAGCCGCCCGGCACCGCCACCACGTCGTCGAGGCCCGCCTCGAGAAGCCGCGAGGCGATGCGCCGGCCCTTCTCGCGCACCTCCTCCGCGGCGCGGAAGGCGGCGCTTCCGCCCAGCACGGTGGAGCGGCTGCCGAAGGTGCCGAAGCCCTGGGGCGCGCCGCCGGTGTCGCCGTGGCGCACCGTCACCTCGTCCGGGCGCACCCCGAGGGCATCCGCCACGATCTGCGCCCAGGTCGTCTCATGCCCCTGGCCATGCGCGCTGGAGCCGGTGACGAGGGTCACCGCGCCCGTGCGCTCCACCCGCACATTGCCGCTCTCCCAGCCCGCCGCGGCGGGCTCGACATAGACCACCACGCCCACGCCGGCGATCTCGCCGCGCGCGCGCGCCTCGCGCTGGCGCACCCGGAGCTCGTCGTACTTCGCAAGCGCGAGGCACTTGTCGAGCGCTTCGCGGTAGCGGCCGGAGTCATAGACCATGTCGGTGGCGCTCCGATAGGGATACCCGTCCGGGGGGATGACATTGCGCCGCCGGATCTCCACCGGGTCGAGGCCCAGGGCATGCGCGGCCTCGTCCATGAGGCGCTCGATCAGGAAGGTCCCTCGGGGCGGCCCGCCCCGCGATAGGCGCCGGTGGGCGGCGTGGTGGTGACGGCGCCGGTGATCTCGATGTCGGTGGCGGGCACGACATACGCGCCGGGCAAGGTGCGGCCCGCATTCCATGCGGGCCCCGCGCTGTTCATCGCGAAGCGCCCGCCCAGCGGGAGCGGATGCGCGCCCGTACGCCGCGGATGACGCCGTCGGCGTCCACCGCGAGCTCGGCGTCGGCGGTCATGCCGCGTCCCTGCTGGGTGGTCATGGTGTCCTCGTCGCGGTGGCCACCCACTTCACCGGCCGGCCCAGGCGAAGCGCGAGCCAGGCCACCAGCACGTCCTCGCGATAGGGCGAGGCCTTGACGCCGAAGCCGCCGCCCACCTGGGGCGCCACCACGCGGATGCGCGACTCGGGATAGCCCAGCGAGGCGGCCACCTCCGCGCGCACGCGGAAGGGCGACTGGGTGGAAGACCACACACGCAGTTCGTCCGCGCTGGGATCGAGCCAGGCCAAGGTGGTCCGCGGCTCCATGGCGACGCCGGCCAGCCGCGGCTGGACCGAGCGCACGGTGACTACCTGTGCCGCGCCCGCAAAGGCGGCCTCCGCGTCTCCCGAGCGCCAGCGATGGGTAAACGAGAGATTGCCGCCGATGGTGTCGAACACCGCGGGCGCGCCGGCGGACAGCGCCGCGTCAACATCGGGCTGCGCGGGCAGCGGGTCCCAGTCCACCACGATCAGGTCGGCCGCGTCGCGCGCGGCATACGCGGAGTCCGCCGCCACCGCCGCGACCGCGTCACCCACGCAGGCCGACGAGACCTTCCGAGAGAATCGGATGCGGCGGCACCTTCATGCCCTGGACGATCCGGGTGGTGGGCATGTGGCCGAGATCGCGCACGTCGGCGCCGGTGACCACGGCGGCCACGCCCGGCGCCTTCCGGGCACGCGCGGTATCGATGCCACGCACCCGCGCATGCGCATGCGGGCTGCGCACGAAGGCCACGTGGAGGAGCCCGGCCATCGGGATATCGTCGGTATAGCGGCCCGCGCCGAGAAGGAGCACGCGGTCCTCCACGCGCTTCATGCTCCGGCCGATATACGGCGCGCCGTCCTCGATCGTGTCTGGCATTACGCCGTGCGGCTTGGCGTGCGCGTGATCCGTCATGCGAGGGGACATGCTAGCATGAGCGCCATGCCTCGCCGGGCCAAGGTCATCCGCCTTCCCACCCGCAAGCCGCCCGCCGCCGAGCCCGGCGAGCGCGACCTCGTGGTGGTCCAGCGCTGCCGAGATCAGGGTGAGGCGCTGGTCGTCCGCGGGCTGCTGGACAGCATTGGGATCTCGTCGGTGCTGCGCGGGAACTTCGTGTCCTCGCTCCACCCGTTCAGCGTGGGCGCGCAGGGCGAGATCGCCGTGCTCGTCCACGAGTTCGACGTCCCCCGCGCCCGCGCCGCCCTCTCCCGCCGCTAGCCGCGCCTACTTCGAGTGGTAGACGTCGCCTCGCCGGGCAACTCTCGCAATCTCGACGATTCGATCCGGATCAGAGACGGTATAGACGATCCGATAGTCGCCTTGTCGGATTCGATAGGCTGCGCGGCCGGCAAGCTTCTTGGTCCCGGAGGGGCGCGGATCCTCCGAGAGGGTCGAGATTTTCGCGACGATCTTCTCGCGATCCTTCCTCGGTGCCGACTAGATCTCCCTCGTTGCCGATCGGAGGATCAGGACGCTATAGCTTCCCACGCTTCTTGAGGTCCCTGACGAAGGCCTCGAAGGGAATGCGCGGCTCCTTGGCGCGCGCTTCGAGGACAGTCAGGTCCTCGGCATCCTCGGTGAGGCTTTGCCGCAAGGCTTCGTTGACCGGGCCGAGTACGACTGCTCGGTCTCGGCGGCCTTGAGCCTGAGGGCTTTGTGCAGGTGCGGATCGACGTAGACAGTCACGCGCTTTGGCTTGTCTTCCATGGTGACCAGCATAGCGTCATGACGTCATGACGTCAAGACGCCATCGCGACTATCGGTAGAACTTCTCGGGGTCGGGCTTGTGCTTGGCGTTGAAGGACCGGCCCATCTCCTTGGCCTCTTCGGTGTGGTAGTAGTTCGCCACCAGGTGGTCGATGGTCACGCGGGAGAGCCCGGTGACGCCGTTGTGGCGGGCGTGGAAGGCAGCCTTGAGCGCGGCGAGGGCCTGGGGGCCGCGCTGCTTCAGCTCCTCGCACATCGCCTCGGTGCGCGCCCGCAGCTCGGCGTGGGGCGCCACCTCGTTGACCAGCCCCAGCGCCTGCGCCTGCTGGGCGGTGTACTTGCGGTTGAGGTACCAGATCTCCCGCGCGCGCTTGCGCCCCACCGCGTCCTCGAGGTACCAGGTGCCGAAGCCGGCGTCGTAGGAGCCCATCATCGGCCCCACCTGGCGGAAGGTGGCCTGCTCGCTCGCCACCGTGAGGTCGCACATGTTGGCGAGCACGTTGCCGCCGCCCACCGCGAAGCCGTTGACCATGGCGATCACCGGCACCGGCATCATGTCGATGAGCTGGTAGAGGTCCACCACCGGCGGGACATTGTGATAGTGGAGCTGGCCGTCGTTCTTCTCCTTCTCGCCCCCGATGCAGAAGAAGCGGTCTCCGGCGCCGGTGATCACGACCACCCGGACTTTCGCGTCCATCCGGGCCTCGTTGAGCGCCTGGTACATCTCGAGCACGGTCTGGCGCCGGAAGGAATTCCCCCGGTCCGGGCGGTTGATGGTGAGCCAGGCGATCTGGTTCTTCACCTCGAAGAGCACGTCGCTGTACGCCATGGCGCGATCCCCCGATCAGGCGAGCTGCAGATTGAAGAGCCGCGCGGCATTGCCGCGTCAGCGCGGCGCCGAGCGCCTCCGGATCCGCGCCGCGCAGCTCGGCCACGTGCGCGGCGGTCAGCGCCACGTGGGCGGGCTCGTTGCGCTTTCCGCGATGCGGCGTGGGCGTGAGATAGGGGCAGTCGGTCTCGACCACCAAGCGGTCCTCGGGCACGAAGCGCGCCACGTCCGGCAGCGCGCGCGCGTTCTTGTAGGTGACCGGCCCCGCCAGCGAGATCATGAGGCCCAGGTCGAGGCAGCGCTTGGCCACCTCGACATCCGCGGAGAAGCAGTGCATGACGCCGCCCACCTCCTCCACCCGCTCCTCGGCGAGCAGCGCCAGCGCCTCCGGATGCGCGTCGCGGCAGTGGATGATGGCGGGCTTCCGCACGCGCCGGGCCATCGTCGATCTGGCGGCGGAAGACACGATCCTGCACGTCATGCGGCGAGAGATTGCGGAAGAAGTCGAGGCCCATCTCGCCCAGCCCGACCACGCGGGGCTCGCGGGCCAGGCGCTCCATCTCCTCGAAGTCGGCCTCGGTGGCCTCGGCGGCGTCGTGCGGGTGAATCCCCACCGAGGCCCAGATATCCGCATGCTTCGCCAGGGCCACCGCGGCGCGATTGTTCTCGCGATCGGTGCCAATGGTCACCATGCCCCGGAGCCCGGCGGCGCGGGCGCGATCGAGCACCGCGTCCAGATCCTCGGCGTAATCCGGGAACGTGCAGATGCGCGTGGGTGTCGAACAGCGTCATGGCTGAATCATAGCCGATCGGCAGCGCCGCGGGCCGGATGGGGCGCGGCCTCGCTCGGCCTCATGCCGGGACGGCCTGCGCCTTCACCTTGAGGATGCGCGGTCCGTCCGTCTCCACGACGGTGAAGATGTAGTTCAGCTCGCGAAGGCTCGTGCCCGGACGCGGCACCGTCCCCAGCCGGTACAGGAGGAAGCCGGCCAGGGTCTGGTAGTGGGCCGAATCCTCCAGCGGGACGCCGACCTGCTCGCGCAGGTCGCGAATGGTGGCGGTGGCGTCGATGAGATAGGAGCCGTCGGGCAGCCGCGTGGCGAAGGGAAGGCCCGGCGCCTCGCCCTCGTCCCGGATCTCGCCCACGATCTCCTCCAGCACGTCCTCCATGGTGATGAGCCCCATGATCTGGCCGAACTCGTCCACCACCAGGGCCAGGCTCGCGTGGCGCCGCTGGAACTCGCGCAGGAGGACGTCCACCGGCATCATCGGCGGCACGAAGAGGCATGGCCGGATCAGGCGCTCCAGCGGCGGGCACGTCGCCGCGCGCGACGCTCGCGAAGAGGTCCTCGATGGTGACGAAGCCCACCACCTCGTCGATGGAGCCGCGAAAGACGGGCAGCCGGCTCCGCTTCTGCTCCGCCGCCACGCGCAGGAGCTGGTCCGGTCGGGGTCGCGATGTCGAGGCCGCGGATATTGGGCCGCGGGATCATGACCGAGCGGACCGGGGTGTCGGTGAAGGCGAAGATGCGCTGGACCAGCTCCGACTCATGATGCTCGAACACGCCATGGGTCGGCGCCCTCGCGGACGAGATACTTGACCTCCTCCTCCGAGACCGACGGCGGCTGGCCGGCGTCGCGCTGGCCCAGCAGGGTCAGGACGGCGCGGGTGGCCAGGGTAGAGCAGGCGGTTCGGTCCCGCCGCGAGCCGGGAGATGCAGATGGAGCAGGGGCGCCACCATGCAGGCCGCGCGCTCGGGGTTCCGCAGCGCGAGCGCCTTCGGGGTGAGCTCGCCGATGACCAGCGACGCGAAGGTGATGAGGACGATCACCGCGCCGAGCGCGATGGCTTCCGCCCAGCGGGCGGCGCCGGGATCCAGCAGCTCGGCGATCCAGGGCGTCAGCGCCTCCACCGCGGTGGCGCCGCCCACCGCGGAGGCCAGGGTCCCCACCAGCGTGATCGCGATCTGCACGGTGGCGAGAAAGGTGTCCGGATCGCGCTTCAGCGCCAGCGCCCGCTCCGCACCGGGCACCCGCTCGTCGTGGAGCTGGGCGAGCCGGCTCGGCCGCGCCGACACCAGCGCGATCTCGGAGCCCGAGAAGAACCCGTTGGCGACGATCGCCACCGCGATCAGCACCACCTCGATCCAGACCGATTCCATGCGACCTCCCGGACGCCGGCGGCGTCCCTACGGCGTGACGGTGAACGAGAGCCGGCCGATGAGCTGCCCGGAGGCGGTCATCACGTCCACCGCGTACCGTCCCGGCAGCGGCGCTCCCAGATCAGTCTTGCGCGACCAGGTGCGAAACCCCTCGGCGCGGCCGCCCAGCACCGGCGACAGCGGCACGCGGGCGATGACCTGGCCGTTCTTCCGCCAGACATGCTCGATGGCCTGACGCAGGCCCGACGGCGCATGCACCGCGGTGTAGACGGCGAGGCCGCCCCCCCACTCCGCCACCGTCTCCGCGCGCACCGAGCCCGACACCCGCTCCACCGGCTGCGAGGTCCTCGACGTCGCGCGCCGACCGTCTTCTCGGCGAGGAAGAGCGGCGCCGGCGGCACCAGCGCCGCGGCCCACCCAGACGAGGCCCACGGCGACAAGCGCGACCACCACCGCGAGGCCAAATGCGCCCTCGCCCAGCCCGCCACCTCGCGGCGGAGCGCGGGCGCGAGCGCCAGGCCCGCCAGCGCCGCGCTGCCCAGGAGCGCGGTGAAGGGCTGCACGCCTACCAGCGGAAGCGCCACATTGAGCGCGGCGAAGATCGAGAAGCCGAGGAAGGCGTGCTGGATCCAGCCGCGCCCCCGGGCCAGCGCGCGGTACAGCGGGTCCACCGCGGTGACCAGCGCGCCCGCCGCCACCCCGCCCAGGAACAGCGCGTTCAGCGAGGCGAGCGTGGCGGAGGCCCAGTAGGCGGGCAGCACGAAGAGGAGCAGGTTGTGGTAGAGCGTCTGGATGGTGTACTCGGCGGCACCCACCATGAAGCGCCGCCCGCGCGTCTCCAGCGGCGCGCGCGCCTCCGCGAGCACGGCGACGATGAGCCAGAGGAGCAGCAGATAGCCCACGATCCAGCCCAGGTGCGGTAGGCCGCGCCGGAACACGAAGAGCGTGGCCAGGCCCATGGCCAGCGAGACGATGGACACGCCCCAGCGCCGCACCCAGCCCAGCCGGGCGGGCCGCCCGCTCATCCGCGCGCGCGCCAGTAGAAGAGGAAGCCGGCGATCGAGAACGGGAGCTGCAGCACGGTGAGCGCGCAGTCCACGAGCACGCGCACCACGAAGTGGTTGAGCTGCGGCTCCTGCTTGAGCGTGAGGCCGATCCCGAGGACGGCCGAGACGAGGAGGACGACGAGGCAGAGCATGACGCCGAAGATCGGCCATCGCCGACCCCGGGTGAGCTCGATGGCGCGCCCCCACGCGGTGCGAAGGGTAGCGCCTTCCAGCACCACCACCGCGTCGATCACGGCGACGCGGACCAGGAAGATGATCACGAGCGCAGCCAGCACGGAGGCCAGAAGTCCCCCCGCCAGATTGGGGCGGCCGGGCGCGCTCAGCGCCAGCCCCACCGCCAGCGGCACCGCCACCACGGCATAGACGACCAGCCGCACCACGATGAGCCGCGGCCAGGCCCGCAGGCCCTCGAGCAGGACTTCCACATAGGTGGCGGGCAGGCCGGCCTTGAGGCGGGCCAGCGCGGAGATCACCGTCGCCACCACCAGCGGATCGAAGAAGGCCTGCAGCACGAAGCCGATGCGCAACGGCGGCGGCGTCTGGTCCTCCGGGGACCCGAAGAACTCGAGATAGTTGAGCGTGAGGTGGCCGGGCAGCCACACCGTGAGCGCGACGAGCGTGAAGAGGTGGAGATTCGCGGCGAGCAGACGGGCCGTCTCGCCGAGAACGCCCCGCACCTACTTGACCTTGGCGCCCGGGGGGAGATCCCTGTCCAGCGCCACCAGCCCGAGCGTGCTCTCGCTCGAGCCCGCGAGGACCATGCCGTTGGACTCGACGCCCATGAGGGTGGCCGGCTCCAGATTGGCCACGATCACGACCTTGCGGCCCACCATCGCCTCCGGGGCGTAGTGCTCCGCGATGCCCGCCACCAGCGTGCGCGTCTCGTCGCCCACCTTCACCGTGAGCTTGAGCAGCTTCTTGGACTTCGGCACCTTCTCCGCCTCGATCACCTCCGCCACGCGGAGATCGATCTTCTGGAAGTCGGCGAGGGAGATGCGCGGTGACGTCGTCGTCGCCGCCGGCGTATCGGCGCTCTTCGGGGATTCGGCCACCTTGACCTCCACTCGGGGGAAGAGACCGGAGACCTTCGTGACCGGGGCCCCGGCGGGGAGGCGGCCCCACTCGGCGTCGGCGAGACGCGGCGCGGGGGCGCCGATCGCGGCGCGGATCTTGCCCGCGGCCTCGGGCAGGAAGGGATCGAGCACGATGCCCAGGCCGCGCAACGACTCCGCCAGGGTCCATAGCACGGTGCGCAGGCGCTCCGCCCGGGCGGGATCCTTGGCCAGGGTCCACGGGGCCTGCGCGTCCACGTAGCGGTTGACGCCGCCGATGAACTCCCAGATGGCGGCGAGCGCGCGGTGGAAGGCGAACTCCTCCATCGCCTTCGCCACGTCGCCCGTGGCCCGCCCCCAGGCCTCGGCCAGCACGGCCTCATCGGGGCCGGCGGCGCCGGGCGCGGGCACCGCGCCGCCGCCGAAGTTCACGAGGACCGTGGTGGCGCGGCTCACGAGATTGCCCAGGTCATTGGCGAGGTCGGCATTGAGCCGTCCCACCACCGCCTCCTCGCTGAAGTCCGCGTCGAGGCCGAAGGGCATCTCGCGCAGGACGAAGTAGCGGATGACCTCGCGGCCGTACTTCTCGGCCAGCGTCCAGGCCCCCACCACATTGCCGAGCGACTTGGACATCTTGCGCCCCTCGACCGACCAGAAGCCGTGCACGCGCAGCCCGCGAAAGAGCGGGATATTGGCCGCCCAGAGAATGGTGGGCCAGTAGATCCCATGCGCCTTGACGATGTCCTTGCCGATGAGGTGGATGGCCCGGGGCCAGAACGTCTTGTACTTCTCGTCGTCCGGATAGCCGAGCGCGGAGACGTAGTTGAGGAGGGCATCGAACCAGACATAGGTGACGTGACTCTCGTCGAAGGGCAAGGGAATGCCCCAGTCCAGCCGCGTGCGCGGCCGGCTGATCGAGAGGTCCTGCAGCGGCTCGCGCAGGAAGCCCAGCACCTCGTTGCGGTAGCGGTCAGGCTGGATGAAGTCCGGATTGTCCTCGAGGTGCTTGACCAGCCGCGCCCCATATTTGGACATCCGGAAGAGGTAGTTGTTCTCCTTGATGAAGGTGAGCGGGACCTGGTGATCGGGGCACTTCCCGTCCACGATCTCCTTCTCGGTGTAGAAGCGCTCGCAGCCGAAGCAGTACTGGCCCGAGTACTCGCCGAGATAGATCTCCCCGCGATCCCATAGGTCCTGAAGGATCCGCTGGACCACCTTGGCGTGGCGCGGCTCGGTGGTGCGGATGAAGTCGTCGTTGGTGATACCCAGCCGCCGCCATTCCTCCCCATAGAGCGCGGCGATCCGGTCGGTGAACGCGCGGGGCGAGATGCCCTCCTTGGCCGCGACCTGGGCGATCTTGTCCCCGTGCTCGTCGGTGCCGGTGAGGAACCACACGCGATCGCCGGCCAGGCGCCGGTACCGGCACATGGTGTCGGCCATCATGGTGGTCCCCGCGCTGCCGAGGTGCGGCGGGGCATTGGGATAGTAGATCGGCGTGGTGAGGTAGAACGCTTGCTGGCTCATGGGTGCGAGCGGCCGGCCGTCACTCCGGCTTGATATGCGGCCGCCCCTCCCACGTCACCTGGTCCAGCGGCACCTCGGCCTCGGTGCCGTCCTGGAAGCCCACCACCACCGCCTGCTTGAGCACGCGCAAGGACTTGATCCGGCCCGTCATGCAGCCCGAGCCCCCGCACTCCGCCTGGCAGGCGCTGCCCACCTTGGGCAGGCGCCGGCGCAGCTCCTCGTAGGTGGAGAACTCGTAGAGGAGGCAGCACTTGAGCCGGCCGCAATTGCCCAGGAGCCGGCTGTCGGTGAGCGGCATGTCCTGGCCCTTGGCCATCTTCACCGAGATGGGGTCGAACTTCTTGAGGTGGGACGAGCAGCAGAGCTGCCGCCCGCAGGGCCCGATGCCGTCCATGAGCTTGGTGGTGTCCCGGGCGCCGATCTGCTTCATCTCGATCCGCGCGTGGAACTCGTGGGCGAGATCGCGCACGAGGTCGCGGAAGTCCACCCGCTCCTCGGAGTTGAACGCCACCGTGACGCGCCGGCTCGCCGCCTCGATGGCCACGTCCACGATCTTGATCTGGAGCCCGCGGCTCCGCGCCAGGCCCTGGCTGATCTCCACTCCACGCACCTCGCGCTGGCGCCGCTGCCGCCACTCCTCCGCTTCCTCGGGCGTGGCCACCCGCACCACGCGGCGGTAGAGCCGGTCCTTCTTGAACTCGGGCAGCGGGCGCCGGGGACGTCGCACCTGCCCCACCGCGGTGCTGCCGCCCGTCTCCACCACGCAGAAGTCGCCCACGTGCAGCTCGAGGTCGGTGAGCAGATAGTCCTCGGCCATCAGCGGCTCGCGGAGCCGGATGCCGATCAGGTAGGCCGTCGCGGTGTCTTGATCCATGGCTATCTCATGCCGCCGTGGCGAGGCGGCTCAGGAGAATTTCGACGGAGAGGCGGGGCGAGACATTGCCGCCGATGGCCAGCCGGGCCTCGCGGCAGGCGGTGAGACCCCGCACGATATCGTCCAGCGAAAGCGCGGCGGCGCGGGACCGCACCGCCTCCGCGCGCTCGGCGAACACCAGCGGCGGGGCGGGATGCGCCTGCGCCGCGAGAAGATCCCGGTACCAGAGCCAGCAGGTTTCGACCACGGTCTCGGCCGCCTCGCGGTCACGGCCCAGCGCCTCGCCGCTTGCGAGCACCGCCTCGCCGCCGCTCGCCTCCACCTTCGCGAGCATATCCAGCGCGCGGGCGCGCGCCTCGCCCCGGCCGTCGGGCAGGAGCGCCAGGGTCCCCTCCGCGGGCGCGGGGAGGAAGCGGACGACCTGGCAGCGCGAGAGCACGGTGGCGGGCAGCGCGCCCGGCTGGGCCAGGATGAGGATGATCACCGTCCGGGCGGGCGGCTCCTCCAGCGTCTTGAGGAAGGCCTGCGGCGTGGCCAGCGTCATCTTCTCGGCTTCGTCCACGATGAACACCTTCACCGGCGCCTCGGCGGGGCGCAGAGCGGCCTGCCGCTCCAGCTCGCGCACACTGTCCACGCGGTGGGCCAGCGCGCCCTTGGGATTCGACTCGGGCGGGGTGGGCTGGATCAGGTGCACGTCGGGGTGCACGCCTCGCGCGATCCGATCCGCGACGGCGCGCGCCCCCGCGCCCGCGTCGCGGGTGATCAGCGCGGTGGCGAAGGCGAGCGCGGCGGCCTTGCGGCCGGAGCCATGCGGGCCCACGAAGGCATAGGCATGCGCGACGTGGTCGCTGGCCAGCGCGTGGCGGAGATGCTCCACCGCCTGGGGCTGATGACCGAGTGCCGCGAAGAGATCGCCGACGCCGCCCCGCGTCGCGGCGGTGGCCGACCGGGACAACTCAGGCGCCATGCCGCGGCTCCCGCCGGCCGAGGGCCTCGTCCACCCCGCGCGTGATCTCCGCGTGCACGCGGTCCGGATCGCCGGCGGCGTCGAAGACGAGCACGCGCCGCTTGTCCGAGCGGGCGATCTCCAGATAGCCCTCGCGCACGCGACGGTGGAAGTCGAGGTCCATGCGCTCGAAGGCGTCGAGCGGCCGGCCCGCGATACGCCGCATTCCCGCGACCGGATCGAGGTCGAGCAGCACGGTGAGATCGGGCATGAGCCCGCCGGTGGCCAGGGCGTTGAGCTCCCCGATGGTCTGCAGATCCAGCCCTTGCCCATAGCCCTGATAGGCGAGGGTCGCGTCGGTATAGCGATCCGAGAGCACCACGGCGCCGCGGGCCAGCGCGGGGCCGATTACCTGGGCCACGTGCTGCTGGCGCGCGGCCATGAAGAGGAAGGCCTGGCTGAGCGGCGTGGGCCGCGGGCCCTCGCCCTCGAAGTGCCGGCGGATCGCGATGCCCAATGGAGTGCCGTCCGGTTCGCTGGTCTCGACGACCTCGAGCCCGCGCGCGCGGAGCCGCTCGGCGAGCCGTCGACACTGGGTGGTCTTACCGGAGCCCTCGACGCCTTCGACGGTGATGAGCACGCCCCGCATGGGCACACTCTAACACATTGAATTTCCGCGACCAATGACGCGGCGGGGCGCTCAGGAGCCGGAAAGAACCTGCTGGGTGAGGCGGTGCAGCTCGTTCATGGTGAAGGGCTTGGCCAGCCACGGCACCCGCGCCCGCTTGAGGAACTCCACGTTGCCCGAGTCGAGCGCGCTCCCCGTCACGAAGAGGATGCGTCGGACCATCTCCGGATGCTTCACCTCGAGCTCGCGATACAGCCCACGGCCGTCAAGCACCGGCATCCGCAGGTCGGACACGATGAGGTCGTACGCGTGCTCGGCCAGCCGCTCCAGCGCCGCACGTCCGGTATGCACCGCGTCCACCTTGTGGCCGTCAGCCATGAGCAGATCGGTGAGCAGGCCCGCGATGAGGCGCTCGTCCTCCACGACCAGGATCCGCTTGCCGACAATGTCCGCACTCATGAGGGGCGGGATCAGAGACCGTGCAGGGGGAAAATCTGCTCCCGGACGCTGCGCACCTGTCGGGCTGCGTATTCCTCGGCCCAGCGCCGCGTGTCGGCGGGCAGCTCGGCGGGCGGATCCGACAGCGTGAGCGACTTGAGGCCGCGCCCGCGCAGCTCCCCATGCATCGCCGCCGGCAGCGCATCGGGCAGGGTGACCCCGTTGAGCAAGGCCCATGCCGCCGTCCACGCGCGCGCGACATTGACCAGGTCGTAGCCGCCGCCGCCCAGCGCCACCACCCGCGGAGACAGCTCGAGGACCCGCCCCAGCGCACTCCCGAAACCCTGCACGGTGAGCGCCAGATGGGTAAGCGGATCGGTACGATGCGAGTCGATGCCGAGCTGAATCACGGTCACGTCGGGCGCGAACGCTTGCAGAAGGGGCGGTACCACCGACTCGAAGGCGGGGAGGTACACGGCGTCGTCGGTGAAGGGCTGCAGCGGCAGGTTCACCGAGTAGCCCACGCCAGCGCCCTCGCCCACCTCGTCCACGAAGCCCGTGCCGGGGAAGAGTCGATCGCCGCGCTCGTGGGTGGAGATGGTCAGCACGTTTGGGTCACCGTAGAACGCGAACTGCACGCCGTCGCCGTGATGCGCGTCGATGTCCACGTAGGCGACCTTCAGCCCACGCTTGCGCAGCGCCAGGATGGCCAGCACCGCGTCGTTGACGTAGCAGAAGCCGGAGGCGCGGTCCGGCATCGCGTGGTGAAGCCCGCCCGCGAAGTGGAAGGCGCGATCCACCTCCCCGTCCGCCACCAGGCGCGCGGCGAGCAGGGACCCGCCGGCCACGAACTGGGCGGCTTCCCAGAGGCCGGGGAAGATGGGATTGTCGCCGGGGCCCAGGCCATAGCGCGCGGCATGCGGCACCCAGTCGCCCGCGCTCACCGCGCGCAGGATGTCAACGTACTCGCGCGCGTGGAAGCGCGTGATGGCCGCCACGTCGGCGAGCTCGGGCGCCAGCACCTTGGCGCGCGGCAGCGCGGTGAGCCCATAGGCTTCCATCAAGGACCACGTGAGGCCGAGGCGCTCCATGCGCAGCGGGTGCTCGGGGCCATAGTCGAAGCGCCGCCACTCTTCCGAGTAGATGAGGGCGGTTCTCACCGCGAGGCTCCGTCCCGGGAGCGCTTCCAGTGCCCGCTCTTGCCTCCAGACTTCTCCACCAGCCGGAGATCGGTGATGGTGACGCCGCGGTCCACCGCCTTGACCATGTCGTAAACGGTGAGGCTGGCCACCGCGCACGCGGTGAGGGCCTCCATCTCCACGCCGGTCTTGTCCACCGTCCGTACGCGGGCTTCCACCCGGATGACGGAGGCCTTGGTCTCGAGCGCGAAGGTGACATCCACGCCGGTGATGCGGAGGGGATGGCAGAGCGGGATGAGGTCCGGCGTGCGCTTGGCGGCCATGATGCCGGCGGTGCGGGCGACCCCGAGCACGTCACCCTTGGCCATCTGGCCCGCGCGCACCGCCGTCAAGGTGGCGGGCTTGACGTGGAGCGTGGCGCGAGCGACAGCCTCACGGACGGTCTCCGCCTTTGCGGACACGTCCACCATGCGGGCCTCCCCGGCCGGGGTGAGGTGGGAGAGGCCGCGGAAGCCGGCACTCCCCCGCGAGGAAGCCATGGTTCAGAGGTCGGGGGCGCCGGTCAGGCGTGCGCGGAAGCGCGGGCCTGCCGGACCATCGCCTCCATGCGGTCCTTCGCGATCAATTTGAGCTTCTTCAGCTCGCTGACCCGCCAGTGCTGGTCCGCCGAGAGGAAGCCGCGACTGTTGAGCACCCCGAGCTCGTCCTCGTAGGTGCGGTGCTCTTCGCGGAGCTTGCGAAATTCGTGGTTGTCGGCGGCCAGCCGTTCGATTAGCGCTTCCGACTCCAGCATATGTGTCCTCCCCGTGGAAGGGGTTGAGCGTGGGCGATTGAGGGCGTTATACCCCCACGCCCGTAGCAGTGTCAAGGCGGGGCGCGGCGAGAGAGAGCATTTCCTGAGAGCGCAGCAAATGGGGAGAGTCGGGCGCGAATGAGACCGCCACCGACATGCCTGGACCGAGGGCTAGATCCGCGGCAATTCGATGCGTGACGAGGGCCACCACCGGGATCCCGCAGTCCACCACGACCCGCACGTGCAGCGGGGCGGGCACCACGTGGGTGATCCGGCCCAGGAGCCGGTTGACGGCGCCCGGAGCGGGCCCCGCGGGGCCGAGCCGCACGTCCTCGGGGCGGAGCGCGAGCAGGACGCGCTCGCCCGGCTGGCCCGCCCCCGCGACCTCGAGCGCATGGCCCTCCGCGTCCACCACGAGCCGGCCGTCCCGGCGCTCGCGCACGCGCCCGGCAACGATGGTCTCGAGCCCCACGAAGCGCGCCACCGCTTCGGACTCGGGGGCCCGGAAAACCTCGGCCGCGGGACCCACTTGAAGGATGCGGCCGCCGATGAGCACGGCGAGACGGTCGCCGAGCGCCAGCGCCTCGCCGCGATGGTGAGTCACGAGCACGGTGGTCACGCGGTCGGCGCGCAGGACGCCACGCAGGTCCTGGATGAGCGTCTCGCGCGTGGGCTGGTCGAGGGCGGCGAAGGGCTCGTCGAGGAGCAGCAGCTCGGGCTCCACCACGAGGGCCCGGGCCAGCGCCACGCGCTGCGCCTCGCCCCCCGACAGCGTACGCGCCTGGCGGTCCGCCAGCGACGCGATCCCGAAGCGCTCCAGCCAGGCCTGAACGCGCGGGCGAGCCGCCGCGCGCGTGATCCCCCGGAACTGAAGGCCCATGGCCGCGTTGTCGAGCACGGTGGTATCGGCGAGCAGGGGCTCCTGGAACACGCTCGCCATGCGCCGGCGCACGGCGAGCCCCTGGGCCGGCGTCACCGCCTCCCCGCGAAAGCGCACCGTGCCCGCCGACGGCGGTTCGAGCAGGCCGAGGACGCGGAGGAGGGTGGACTTGCCGGCACCGTTCGGACCCATGATGCCGAGCGTCTCGCCCGGCGGCACCGCGAGCGTCGGGTACGTCGAGGACAACACGCGCCGCATGCGCCACGCGGACGCCGGCGAGCGCGATGACCGGCGCGGCGCCGTCGCTCATGCCGACGGCAGCACGTGAATGGAGCCGCGGTGGATGGAGAACTCCCATCGCCGCTCGCGCTCGATCTCGAGGATCTCGTAGACGAGATGCGGGACCTCCACCTCGAGGTCGAAGTCGCCCTGCGCGGGCTCGCCCGGCTCGTCGAGGCGGATGTAGAGCGTCCATGTCGTCCCGAAGTCCGCCTCGCGCACGATATGGCCCTGCATGACGTTCATGTGGTGCGAGGAGTCTTTGGGCCCGTGGTCTTTTCGAATAAGTCGCACGTACTCGGGCCGGATGAAGAAATCCAGCGGGCGGTCGGGCGCGGGGAGATAGGAGCGCAGCGGGGAGTTTACCGCCTCCAGCGTCTGGCCGCGCCAGCGCAGCTGGATGCGATCGGGCGTGGCCTTGAGCACGGTGCCCCGCACCACATTGGCCAGGCCCATGATGCGCGCCACCGCCTGCGAGGCCGGCTGCCACAGGAGCTCCGCGCGGGGGGAGGACTGGATCACCCGGCCCTCCTCGTAGACCACGATATGGTCGCCGAGGCGATAGGCCTCGGTGATGTCGTGGGTCACCACCACCGCCGCCTTGCCCCACTGGGCCAGCACCGCGCGCAGCTCGTCACGCAGGGCGCGGCGCAGCGGCAGATCCAGCGAGGACAGCGGCTCGTCGAGCAGCAGGAGCGCCGGGTCGGGGGCGAGCGCGCGCCCCAGCGCCACTCGCTGCCGCTGGCCACCGGAGAGCTCGCCTGGGTAGCGCTGCGCCAGCGGCCCGAGTCCCAGGCGCGTCAGGACCTCGGTCGCGCGCGCGTCCCGCTCCGCGCGCGGGCGGTCGCGCAGCCCGAAGGCGACATTGCCGGCCACGGTGAGGTGGGGGAACAGCGCGAAGCCCTGGAAGACATAGCCCACGCGGCGGCGCTGCGGCGGCAGGCTCACACCCGACACGGAGTCGAAAAGCACCGCCCGGTCCACGGTGATGCGACCCGCGTCCGGCCGCATGAGCCCGGCCAGGCACTGGAGCGTCAGGCTCTTGCCGGCGCCGGAGGGCCCGAAGAGCACGGCCACGCCGTCCCCCGCGCTCCACTGGACGTCCAGAGTGAAGCCGGGCAACTCCTTACGGATGCGGACGTCGAGCCGCGGGCTCATGCCGCGCCGCCCAGCCGCGCGGGCCCGAGCCGGCCCGCCACCACGAGCACCGCGCAGGAGAGCAGGGTGAGCAGCCCCACCAGCGCCAGCGCCTCGCCCGTCTCCCCCGTCTGTACCGCGGTGTAGATGGCCAGCGGCACCGTCGCGGTCTTGCCCGGGATATTGCCGGCGAGCATCAAGGTGGCGCCGAACTCGCCCAGGGCGCGGGCAAAGGCCAGGACGAGCCCCGCGATGAGCCCGTTCCGCGCCAGGGGCAGCGTGACCTCCAGCGCGGTCCGCCACTCCGACCGGCCCAGCGTATAGGCCGCGCGCTCGAGATCGCGGTCCACCGACTCGATGGCGGCGCTCGCGGTGCGGACCAGCAGCGGCAGCGCCATCACGGTGGCGGCCACGACCGCGGCGTACCAGGTGAAGGCGATGCTCCAGCCGGTGGCGGCGAAGAGCGGCGCGCCCAGGAGCCCCCGGCGCCCGAGCAGCACGATCAGGTAGTAGCCGGTCACCGTGGGCGGGAGGATGAGCGGGAGCGTGACCAGCAAGTCCACGAGCCCACGCCCCCAGAATCGCCGCCGCGCCAGGACATAGGCGAGCGGGATGCCGAGCAGCGCATTGAGGACGGTGGCCGCGGTCGCGACCTTGATGGACAGCCAGAGCGCGGAGGCGGCCTCGGGGCTCACCGGGCCCCGGCGGGCGGCGGCTGGAAGCCGAAACGGCCCAGGACGGCCCGGCCCTCGCGGCTGAGCAAGAGCTCGATGAACGCGCCCGCCAGCGCGGGCTGGCGCGAGGCCGTCACCACCGCCGCGGGATAGATCACCGGCTGATAGGTGTCCTCGGGCAGGCGGAAGGCCTCGGTCACGCCCGCGGGGCGCGCCGCGAGGTCGGTGGTGTAGACGAAGCCGGCTTCCACTTCTCCGCGCGCGACGTACTCGAGCGCCTGCCGTACGTTCTCGGCATAGACGAGGCGGGGCTGCAGCCGCTCCCACAGCCCGAGCGCGCGCAGACTCTCCTCCGCGTATTGCCCGGCGGGGACAGTCTTCGGATTGCCGATGACCACGCGGCCCACCCGCGCGTCGACCAGATCGCCGGGCCGCACGAGGTCCACGCGCGAATCGGCGGGCTTGACCACGGTGAGCAGGTTACGGGCGAAGGCGCGGCGGGTGGCCGCCAGCACGAGGCCCCGCTTCTCCAGCTCGTCCATCTGGCGCGTGGCCGCCGACACGAAGAGCTCCACCGGCGCGCCGGCCTCGATCTGCTTCTGGAGCTCGCCCGAGGCGCCGAAATTGTAGCGGAGCACCACGCCGGGGCGCGTGGCCGTGAAGGCGCGGCCCAGCTCCTGGACGGCCTCGCGCATGCTGATGGCCACCGACAGGGTGAGCTCCTGGGCATGCGCGGCGGGCGCGAGCCCGAGCAGGAGAAGCGCGGCGAGGAGCAGACGGATCATGGCGTGTCCCTCATAGGTCCCGGCGGTGGAGCTAGTATACCCGAGGCGTCAGGCCCGCCGGCGCTGCTGGATCCAGGTCAGCGCCCAGTTCACCAGGAATGTGATGGCGAGCAGGATGACCGAGAGCGCGATGGCAACGTCGAAGTTGCCCTTGCCCGTCTCGAGCACGGTGGCGGTGGTGAGCACGCGCGTGGAGCCCTTGATATTCCCGCCCACCATCATGGAGGCGCCCACCTCGGAGATGACGCCGCCGAAGCCCGCCATGAGCGCGGCCAGCATGGGCAGCCGCGCCTCCTTGATCAGCACCCAGGTCATCTGCACGCGCGAGGCGCCCAGCGCCAGGAGCTGGAGGCGGAAGCGCTCGGGGATTTGCTGGACGGCGGCCAGCGTGAGGCCGGTCACGATGGGGGCGGCGATCACGAGCTGGGCGAGCACCATGGCGGTGGGCGTATAGAGCAGCTCCAGCGCGCCGAGGAGCCCGTTCCGCCACAGGACAATGGTCACGAAGAGCCCGACCACCACCGGCGGCAGGCCCATGCCGGTATTGACGAGGCTGATCACGAGGCCGCGGCCGGGGAAGCGCGTGAGGGCCAGGAGCGTCCCGGCGGGAATGCCGACGGCCAGCGCGAGCAGAGTGGCGGTGGCCGAGATCTGGAGCGAGAGCAGGGTGATGCGCCAGACTTCCGGATCCCCCGCGAGGAGGAGCCGGAAGGCCTGGAGGACGCCGTCGAGAATCAGCCCCATGGCGCGGGCGCCACGGCGCTAGAAGTCCTCGTCCTTCTTCCCCGCGATGGGCACGAAGAGCGCCTGCCCGTACTTGTCCATGCCGAAGGTGCGGATCACGCCCTGCACCTCGGGCGTGAGCATCCAGTCCGCGAAGGTCTTGCCACCCGCGGCGTTCACCCGCGGCCCATTGGACGGATTTACTTCCATCACCGAGTAGATGTTCAGCAGCGGCCGGTCCTTCTCCACCAGGATGGGGAGCGCGATGCGCTTCTGGAAGGCGAGAAAGGTGGCGCGATCGGTGATGGTATAGCCTCGCCGGTCATTGGCGATGCCGAGCGTGGCCCCCATCCCCTGCCCCGACTCGATGTACCACGGCCCGGCGGGCTCGATGCCCGCCTGCTTCCAGAGGGCCATCTCCAGCGCGTGGGTGCCGGACTTGTCGCCGCGGGAGACGAAGCGGGCGCCCGAGGCGGCGAGCTTGCTTCAGCGCGTCCACCGCCTTCGGGATCCCCTTGATCTTCGCGGGGTCGTCCTCGGGCCCGATGATGACGAAGTCGTTGTACATGACGAGGCGGCGGTTCCGCATCTTGCCGTCCTCGACGAACTTCCTCTCCAGTGCAGGTGCGTGCGCGAGCGTGACGTCCGCCTCCCCGCGCGCGGCCAGCGCCAGCGCCTGGCCGGTGCCCACCGAGATGGTCTTGACGGTGAGCCCGCTCTGCTTCTCGAACATCGGCACCAGCACCTCCAGCAACCCGGAGTCCTGGGTGCTGGTGGTGGTGGAGAGAATGACGATATTGGACTGCGCCGTCACCGGCGCCGGGACCGGCGCGAGCGCGCCCATCGCCAGCAGGAGTCCCAGGGTCACCAAGATCCGTCGCCGCATCAGCGTTCCTCTCCTTCGCCTCGCGGGAAGAGAATCCCGTACATTGTGCCCAGCGAAGCATATATGCGGTGCCGGGCAGAGTCAATGGGAGTGGGGGAACCTCCGGACGGGATCCAGCTCCACGATGAGGCCGTCGCCCCAGCCATACTTCCGCGTGGAGCGCGTCCGGATCTCGCGGGCGAGGCGGGGCTCCTTCCGCGCCTCGACGACCCGCGCCCGCGCGCGGAGGCGCCGCTGTCCGACGCGGACCCCCGCGCGCGGGTCAGCGCGGAGGTTCTGCACCCATCGGGCACGCTCGCGGTGCTCGGCGATGACGTACAAGCGGCCCTCGAAGCGGGTGAACCAGATCTCGATCTCGCGCGGAAGCCCGGTGCGCCGGCCGCGCGTGCTGAGGTAGAGGTAGGTGGGCTCGCTCACGCCCCGAAGGAGCGGGTGAAGTGGGCGGCGATCCGGGCGTCGAGGCCGCGGCGGAAGCGCCGGTAGCGGGCCAGGAAGCGCTTGCCCTCGGCGGTGAGGCGGCTGCCGGCCGCGGGGCCGCCGCCCGGACGCCGCGCGAGGAACTGGATGCCGGCGGCGCGCTCCAGCTCCTGGAAGTAGCCCCAGGCCGCGCGATACGACATGCCCATCTCGGCCACCGCCTTCTTGAACGACCCGAGCCGCTCCACGCGCTCGAGGAGCTCCGCGCGCCCGTCGCCGAACTTCACCCGGCCGCCGAAGACCACCCAGATCTTGGACTTGGGGGCCGGCGCTTTCGCGTCGGACATCTTCGGGGCCCGGCGCGCCACCGCTACGGCGTGAGCACGCGGCCGGCCGGCACCGCGTTGAAGCGCGGCCCGTCCACCACCACCCGGCCGTTGACGATCACGTACGGCATGCCCGTGGAATGCTGGTGCGGATCGGTGAAGGTGGCCTCGTCCTGCACGGTGGCGGGATCGAACAGCGCGAGGTCCGCGGCATAGCCCCGGCGCAGGAGCCCGCGCTCCTTGAGCCGCAGCTTGGCCGCCGGCATGCCCGTCATCTTGTGGATGGCGGTCTCCCAGGGGAAGAGCCGCCGCTCGCGCACGTAGCGGCCGAGCACGCGGGGAAACGTCCCGTAGCTCCGCGGATGCGGCTTGCCGCGGTGCGGCCCCGGCCCGGCGTGCAGCGACAGCGAGTCGGAGCCGATCATGGCGTGCGCGTAGGAGGTAGCGGTGGCCACGTTCTCCTCGCTCTGCGAGAAGGACACCATGGAGACGGTGGCCTTCTCCGACAGCACGAGGTCCATCATGGCCTGCGCGGGCTCGCGGCCGGTGCGCCGGGCCACCTCCGCGAGGTGCAGCCCCTCCAGCTCGGGCCGCGAGCATGTGGCGACCATGATCTCGTCCCAGCCGGTGGCGCCGGACGCGGTGCCCCAGCGCTCGCCGTCCACCAGACATTCGCGGATGGCGCGCTCGCGCGCCTTGGGATCGGCCAGGCGCTCGAGGAGCTTGGCGATGCCACCGTCCTGCATCCAGCCCGGGAGTAGGCTGTCCATCTTGGTGCTGCCCGCCGGATAGGGATAGACGTCGCCGGTCACGTCCACGCCGCGGGCGCGGGCGGCGTCGAACATGCGGAGCGCGCGGTCCATCTTCCCCCAGTTCTCGCGCCCCGACGCCTTGACGTGGGCCACCTGCACCGGCACGCCGGCCTCCTCGCCGATGCGGATGGCCTCGGCCAGCGCGGGCTCGAGCGTGCCCGCCTCGCCCGCGGATATGGGAGAAGTAGAGGCCCTTCTTCTTCGCCATGCTTCGGGCCAGGGCCACCAGCTCCTCGGTGGAGGAGAACACGCTGGGCGCATAGACGAGCCCGGTGGAGTAGCCGAAGGCCCCCGCATCCATGGCGTCGTCGATGTGCCGCTCCATCTGCTTCTGCTCGTCGGGGGTCACCGGCCGGTTCTCCGCGCCCGCGGTGGCGAGCCGGAGGGCGCCGTGGCCCACGAACTGCACCACGTTGACGGAGAGCCCGAGCCCGCGCACGTGGTCGAGGTACTGCGGTGAAGGTCTGCCAGGTGGCGGGCGGCTTGTCGCCGATGCCGCCGATCCAGTCGCGCACGATCTCGGCGCCGCCGGGCGCGATGGGGGCGGGCGAGAAGCCGCACATGCCCACCACCTCGGTGGTGACGCCCTGGCGCACCTTGGACTCCGCCGACGGGCAGGTGTGATAGACGAGGTCCGAGTGCGAGTGGATGTCGATGAAGCCGGGCGCCACCATGAGGCCGCGCGCGTCGATGGTGCGCGTGGCCTCGCCGGCGAGGCCCGGCCCGATGGCGGCAATGCGGTCTCCCTCCAGCGCCACGTCGGCGGAGACGCCGGGCGCGCCGCTGCCGTCCAGCACGGTGCCGTTCTTGATCAGGAGCGACCAGGCCATGGCTACTGGGCGTCCTCCACGATCTTCACCGTCTTCATCTTGTCGCCGACCTTGACCTTGTCCACCACGTCCATCCCCTTGGTCACGATGCCGAAGACGGTGTACTGGCCGTCGAGGAAGTTGGCGGGCGCGAGGCAGATGTAGAACTGACTGCCCGCCGAGTTGGGATCCTGGGTCCGCGCCATCGCCACCGCGCCGCGCACGTGCTTCTGCTTGTTGAACTCCGCGGGGATGGTGTAGCCGGGGCCGCCGGTGCCGTTGCCCTTGGGATCGCCGCCCTGGATGACGAAGTTCTCCTCGCGCCGATGGAAGGTGACGCCGTTGTAGTAGCCCTTCTTCGCCAGCTTGACGAAGTTGTCCACCGTCTTGGGCGCGTCGGCGGGATAGAACTCGATGACGATGACGCCGCCCTTCTCCATGGTGATCTCGGCGGTCTGCTTCACGGGCTTGGATCCTTTCTTGGGCTCGGCGGGTTTGGCGGCCGGCGTCGCAGCGGGGGCGGCCGGCTCGGCCGGCTTCGGGGCCTGCGCGGCGACGGGGTCGGTGGTCCCGCCGAGGCCGGCGGCCAGTAGCAGGGCGCATGTCGTCACGGCGAGCGCAATTGATCGCACGGTAGGCCTCCTGGGGCTCGGGATGCGCCATTATGCCCCACCCGGCGCAGACTTGCCTACTGTCTGCCGCAGTGCGGCAATCGTGAAGATCCGTGCTACAGTGGAAACATGTACGAGCAGCGCCAGGACATCCGCAACGTCGCCATCATCGCCCACGTCGACCACGGCAAGACCACTCTGGTGGACGCCATGCTGTGGCAGTCGGGCATCTTCCGCGCCAACGAGCACGTGGCCGAGCGGGTCATGGACTCCATCGACCTCGAGCGCGAGAAGGGCATCACCATCATGGCGAAGAACACGTCCGTCCACTACAAGGACGTGAAGATCAACATCGTGGACACGCCGGGCCACGCCGACTTCGGCGGCGAGGTGGAGCGCACGCTCACTCTGGTGGACGGCGTCCTGCTCCTGGTGGACGCCGCCGAGGGCCCCCTGCCCCAGACGCGCTTCGTGCTCAAGAAGGCGCTGGAGGCCAAGCTCATTCCGGTGGTGGTCATCAACAAGATCGACCGCCAGGACGCCCGCGCCGACAAGGTGCTCGACGAGGTGTACGACCTCTTCATCGACCTCGAGGCCACCGAGGACCAGCTCGACTTCCCCGTGCTCTACACCGACGCGCGCAAGGGCATCGCCAAGCGCTCGCTGGAGGAAGACAGCAAGACCCTCGCGCCCCTCTTCGACACGCTCGTCGCGACCATCCCGGCCCCGCGCTTCGATCCCGAGATGGGGCTGCAGCTCCGGGCGACGTCGCTGGACTGGGACGACTACGTGGGGCGGCTGGTCATCGGGCGCATCGTCAACGGGCGCGTCCGCCAGTACGACCGCGTCGCGGTGGTCCACCGCGACGGCACCGTCGAGCCCGGCAAGGTGACGGTGCTCTACGGCTACGAGGGGCTCAAGCGGGTGGAAGTGGCCGAGGCCACTGCGGGCGAGCTGGTGGCGGTGGCGGGCATCGAGGCGGTGGAGATCGGCGAGACCATCGCGGAGCTGGAGCGGCCGGTGGCGCTCGAGGTCATGCACATCGACGAGCCCACGGTGTCCATGCTCTATTCCGCCAATGTCTCGCCGTTCTCGGGCAAGGAAGGCCGGTTCGTCACCTCCACGCAGCTCCGCGAGCGGCTCTGGAAGGAGCGGCGCACCAATGTCGCCATCCGGGTCGAGGAGACGGACTCGCCCGACACCTTCCGCGTCTCCGGGCGCGGCGAGCTCCAGCTCGCCATCCTCATCGAGATGATGCGGCGGGAAGGCTTCGAGATGGAGGTCAGCAAGCCCCAGATCATCACCAAGGTCGAGGGCGGGCGGACGCTGGAGCCCATGGAGCATCTGGTGGTGGACATCCCCGAGGAGTTCATCGGCGCCGTCACCCAGAAGCTCGGGCCCCGCAAGGGCCAGATGACCAAGATGGTGAATCACGGCACCGGGCGCGTGCGTCTCGAGTACCGCATTCCTTCGCGCGGGCTGATCGGGTATCGCTCCGAGTTCCTCACCGACACGCGCGGCACCGGCCTCCTCAATCACCTCTTCGACGGCTACGCGGAGTGGCAGGGCGACATCCCCCACCGCGCCAACGGGGCGCTGGTCTCGGACCGCGAGGGCACGGACCACCGCCTACGCCATCGACCACCTCCAGCCGCGCGGGGTGATGTTCCTCGGCCCCGGCGAGTCGGTGTACGAGAGCCAGATCGTGGGCGAGCACGCGCGCGAGACCGATCTCGACGTCAATATCACCAAGGAAAAGAAGCTGACCAATATGCGCGCGTCCACCTCGGACGAGGGCGTGCGCCTCACCCCGCCCCGCACCATGAGCCTCGAGCAGAACCTCGAGTGGATCCGCGACGACGAGCTGCTCGAGATCACGCCGAAGAGCCTGCGGCTTCGCAAGAAGACCATGGGCGGCCGCCGCCGCTTCTAGACCGCCTCCAGGCTCACCGTCACCTCGAACGGCTTCTCACGATCCCCGTAGCCCAGGAGCTCGCGCACGCTCGCGCCCGGCGTCTCCGGCACGCTCGGATCGGCCAGCACGCGATAGGGGCCGATGGCGGGCAGGAAGAGCGCGTGCTCCTCGCGGTCGGGCAGCGCCAGCAGCAGGCTCTCCGCGCCGCGGTCCCCGGTGAGGACGAGCCCGCGGTCCGCCGTCCAGGCAAAGGCGCCGTCGCCCGCTCCGCCGCGCGCGTGCTCGCGCAGCACCCGCACCCGCGTGATGAGACTGAACGCGGCCCCGAGCGGCGGCCCCGCGTAGCTCCAGTCGGGCTCCTCAGGCGGGCGCGCGGCCGGCTCGCGCGGGTCGCTGGGCATGCGCCAGATGCGGCCCTTGCGCGTGGGCTCGAAGAAGGAGCCATAGATCGGCAGCGGGAGGTCGGCCAGCGGCTCGAGGCGGAGCCGGCAGAGCTCGCCGCTGAAGGCGGGAACCACCAGGGACGTCACGCGCACCGCCGGCGCGCCGGCGGGCAGGATGACCATGGCCGCGCGGAAGAGCCCGGGCTCGAGCGGCGTGCGGAAGCCGGGGCCGGGGCTATAGAGGAGATCCCGCCACGGCGCCGCGAGGGTTTCCGCCCAGCGGCGCTCCGGGGGCGGCAGCGTGAGATCGATCGCGCGCATCGCGCCGGGCGCGCGCCGGACCGCTAGCGCCCGCGCGTTCCGCCGCCGGAACGGCCGCCGCCCGGGCGCCCGCCCCCGCCGGCGCCGCGCCGCCCATCGCGGCCGCCGCCTCCGCCGGGGCGCCCCGCCCCTCCGCCCGGGCGCCCGCCGCGCGCGGCCATGCGCTGCCGCTTTTCCTCCGCGTAGCGCCGCCGCTCCTCGCTGGTGGGCTTGATCTCAGCCAGGTAGAGATCGTCCGCGGCCCACTCGACCGGGATCTTCTGGCCGATGAACTTCTCGATGGGCTCGAGGTTGAGCGCTCCCGCCTCGTCCACCATGCTCAGCGCCTTGCCCGCCGCCCCCGCCCGCGCGGTGCGGCCGATGCGGTGGACATAGTCCTCGGCGTCCTGCGGCATGTCCCAGTTCACGACGTGGCTCACACCCTCGATGTGCAGGCCGCGCGAGGCCACGTCGGTGGCCACCAGAATGGGCAGCTCGCCCTCTTTGAAATCGTTGAGGATCTTGAGCCGCCGCTTCTGGTCCACGTCGCCGGTGAGCGCGCGGGCCACCCAGCCATTGCGTCCCAGCCGGTCCTCGAGGCGCCGGGCCTCCTCGCGCGTATTCGCGAAGATGAGGATGCGGCTGCCGCCCTCCTGGCGCAGGAGCCCGAGCAGGAGGTTGAACTTTTCCTCGCGGCCCACGTGGTAGAGCATCTGCTCGGCATTCTCCGCCGTCTTCTGCTGCGGGGTGATGGTGATCTGGGTGGGATTGTTCATGAACTCCCAGGTCAGCTCCATCACCCGGAACGACAGCGTGGCCGAGAAGAGGAAGGACTGCCGCTTCTCGGGCTTCGGCAGCCGGCGCAGAATGAAGCGCAAGTCGGCGATGAAGCCCATGTCGAACATCCGGTCCGCCTCGTCGATGACGAGCACCTCGACCTTGGCGGGCGACCACACGTGCTGCTTGAGATAGTCGATGAGGCGGCCGGGCGTGCCCACGAGCACGTCGCAGCTCTCGCGCAGCTCTTCGCGCTGCTTGTTGTAGTCGATGCCGCCATAGACGGAGAGGATCCGGAGCCCGGTATGGCTGCCGAGGAGCCGCGCGTCGGACTCGATCTGCACCACCAGCTCCCGGGTGGGCGCGATGATGAGCACGCGCGGCGACGTGACCCCGCTCCGCGGCGGCGCCGGCGTGCGCAGGCAGCGGGTGAACGCGGCGATAAGGAAGGCGGCGGTCTTGCCCGTCCCCGTCTGCGACTGGCCCGCGACGTCCTTGCCCTTGAGCGCCAGCGGCAGCGCGGCTTCCTGGATGGCGGTGGTGGCCACGAAGCCGGCGTCGCGGACGCCCTGCATGACGGGCTCGGGGAGATCGAGAGAAGTGAATTCCAGAAGGCTCATGGGGCGATCTCGGTGGGCGGCGGGGGATCGGCCGCGTCGGCCGGGGTGGCGGCAGGCACGGCCTTGGGCGAGCGCTTGCCGAAGATCCGCGCGGCCAGGATGCCGATCTCGTAGAGGACGATGAGCGGCCCCGCCATCAGGGACTGGTTGAGGATGTCGGGCGTGGGCGTGAGGATGGCGGCGATGACGAAATTGATGAGGATGGCGTACTTACGGTTCTTGGAGAGGAACTTGGGGGTGACGATCCCCATGCGCGAGAGCATGGTGAGCACCAGCGGCAGCTCGAAGACGAGGCCGAAGCCCAGCGTGAACTTGATGACGAGATCCACGTGGCTCGACACCGAGATCATGGGCTGGATGCCCTGCTCCTTGGTGAAGTTCAGCAGGAACTCCACCCCGAAGGGCATCACCACCAGCAGCGCGAAGGCGGCGCCGAGCAGGAAGAGCACGGAGCCGATGAGGACGAAGGGGCCGGCGAAGCGCCGCTCGTGCTTGTGGAGACCGGGCGCGATGAAGGCCCACACCTGCCAGAGGATCACCGGCATGGCGAGGATCACGCCCATCACCATGGAGATCTTCATGCTGGTCCAGAACCCCTCGGTGGGGGTGAGCGCGACCAGCTGCACGTTGGCGCGGTCGAGCGGCCGCCGGATGAACTGGAGAATGCGGTCGGAGTAGCGGAAGGCGACGAGGAGGCCGACGGCGGTGGGGATGAGGCTCCACACGATGCGCGTGCGCAGCTCGCCCAGGTGATCCAGGAAGGACATCTTGCCTTCTTCGATCGTCGTCACCACTCCACCAGGAAGTGCCGGAGCTGCCCGACGCCGCGTCCGGCCTGGAAGCCCTCGAGGATGGCGCGCGTGACATAGGCCTTGGCGCGCGCGATGGAATCGGTGAGCGACTGCCCGAGCGCCAGCCCCGCCACGATGGCCGCCGACAGCGTGCAGCCGGTGCCGTGAGTGTTGGGGGAGTCGATGCGCTCGCCGCGGAACTCCCGGAACACGTGCCCGTCCCACAGGAGATCGAGGGGATCGCCCTTGAGGTGGCCGCCCTTGACCAGCACATGGCGCGGCCCGAGATCGGCGATGCGGCGCGCCGCCTCCTCCATGCTTTCGCGGTCGGTGACGGGGAAGCCGGTGAGCGCCCCCGCCTCGGGCAGGTTCGGCGTCACCAGCAGGGCCAGCGGCAGGATGCGCTCGACCAGCGCCCGCCGGGCATCGGGACGCAGAAGCGGGTCGCCGGACTTGGAGACCATCACGGGATCGACCACGAGGTTCGCGAGGGGCCGCTCGCGCAGCACCTCGGCCACCGCCTCGATGATGGGCGCCGTCGAGAGCATGCCGCACTTGGCGGCGTCGGCGCCGAAATCGTCCAGCACGGAGTCGAGCTGCTGGGCCACGAAGGCCGGCGGCAGGTTCTCCACTCCCTGGACGCCCATGGAGTTCTGCGCCGTCACCGCGGTGATCACCGACATCCCGAACACGCGGAAAGCCGAGAACGTCTTCAGATCAGCCTGGATGCCGGCCCCGCCGCCGGAATCCGATCCGGCGATGGTCAGGGCCCTGGGGATACGCATGGCCTCTTAGTATACGGGATGACGAGGGTGAATTCTCCCCGGGCGGCGGTGCCCGCGAAGCGCTCGGCCAGCGCGGCGGGCGCGCCCTCCACGATCTCCTCGAACTGCTTGGTGAGCTCGCGCGCCACCACGATGGAGACGTCGCCGAACACCTCCGCGATGGCGGCCAGGCTGGCCGCGATGCGGTGGGGCGACTCGTAGCAGACGACGGTGGTCTCGAGCTCGCGCAGCTGCCGCAGCCGGTTGAGGCGGCGGCCGGGCTTGACGGGCAGGAAGCCCTCGAAGACGAAGTGGTCGGCGGGAATGCCGGCGGCGGAGAGCGCGGTCACCACCGCGGAGGGGCCGGGGATGGGCACCACCGGAATGCCCTCGGCGCGCGCGTCCTTGACGAGCAGGAAGCCGGGATCGGAGATGCCGGGGGTGCCGGCGTCGGTGACCAGGGCCACCGACTTGCCGTCGCGCAGCGCGCGCAGGATCACCTCGCCCTTCACGCGCTTGTTGTGCTCGAAGTAGCTCGTGACCGCCACCGAGATGCCGAAGTGGCTGAGGAGGATGCGGGTGCGGCGGGTGTCCTCGCACGCCACCAGGGCCACTTCCTTGAGCGTGCGCAGCGCGCGCAGGGTCAGGTCCTCGAGATTGCCAATGGGGGTGGCGACCACGTAGAGCGTGCCCGGCGGCATCAGTCGGCCTCGCCCACCAGCGGCGCGGTGCGGGCGAACTCGAGCACGTCGGCCACCAGCGCGCGGAGCTCGTCGTAGGGCGCGCCACGGAGCGCCTGGAGCCAGCGCTCCTCCTCGCCCACCACGATGCGCAGCGCGACGGCCCGGCGCGGGCCCACCTCGTTGGGATCGAAGGTCTGGGCGGGGAAGCTCGCGGCGACGGCGGGCGCGTCGAGCAGGCGCGCGACGAGGCCAAGATAGGTGTCCAGCGGCAGCTCGCCCGCGCGCTCCCAGGGCGCCGCGGACCGGCCGGCCTGCGAGAGCGCCTCGATGGTGGCCTGGCCGTCTCGCGCCACCAGCCGCACGATGCGCCGCTCCGGCGGCTCGTCGAAATCGCGCCGGTCCGAGGTCGCCACGAGCCGCGACCGCCGCGGCGCCAGCGCGAGGAGCGCGGCGCGGGCGCGCGCGGCGCGGCTTTCGAGGTCGGATCGGTCCGGCGCATCCGGCGCGGCGGCCAGATACTGGCGGAGCCGCACCCAGGCGGTGAGCGACCAGCCCGTCTCCGAGGCGGCCAGCCCCCACTGGCGCAGCGCTTCCGGCGGCAGCGCGGGCGCGCCGTCGCGGCCGGCCGACTCGAACTGCGAGAGCGCCTGCTCGTAGCGCCGCGCCTCGAAGTGCCGCCGGGCCGCCGCCAGTGCCCACTCCTGCTCGCGGAGACCCGGCTCCGGCATCTCGGCGCGGGCGGCGGGCGGCGCGGCCAGCGTGAGCGCGGCGAGGAGCGCGAGGGGAACGGCGAGACGAGGAGCCACCATCGGTGGACATTCTGGCATACTGCGCCCGGAGGCTTCCCGTGCGATTCACCGTGCATACCCTCGCCGAGCGACCCGAGCTGGCTCGCCACGACCGGCGCCTGCATTTCAGCGGCGCCTGGCCCCGGTTCCTCGAGGACACTGAGCTGAACCCGCTCTTCGACGAGGTGGTGCGGGGGCCGGACTTCGCCGACTTCCAGCTCGGTCTCTGGGACTCGCGCGGCCGCGTGGTCGCGGTGGGCGATACGGTGCCCTTCTGCTGGGACGGCACCGCCGCGGATCTGCCACACCGGATCTCCGACGTCGTCAAGCGCGGCATCGAGGATCGCCGCCGGGGCCGGGCGCCCAATACCATGTCCGCCCTCGCGGCGGTGGTGGACCCGAAGCTGCGCGGCCACGGGCTCAGCACGCGCGTGGTCCAGGAGATGGGTCGCATCGCCGCCCGCCATGGCTATCGCGCCCTGGTGGCGCCCGTCCGGCCCACGCTGAAGGGTCGCTATCCGCTGGTGCCGATGGAGCAGTACGTCCGCTGGCGGGCGCCGGCGGGCGGGCCCTTCGATCCCTGGCTGCGCGTGCACTGGCGGCTCGGCGCGCGCGTGGTCCGCATCGCGCGGCGGGCCATGGTGGTGGAGGCGACGCTGGCGGCGTGGGAGGAGTGGACCGGCCTCACCTTCCCCGAGAGCGGCCGCTACGTGGTGCCCGGCGCCTTCAATCCCGTGACGATCGACCGCGCGCGACGGCGCGGCGTCTACGTGGAGCCCAATGTCTGGATGCGCCATCCGGTGCGCCCGCGGCCCGGCGCGCGATGAGGATCCGTTTGCCATGACGACGGTGCGACTGATCGAGTACGCGGAGGCCGGGCCCGAGGTGCGGGCGGTGTTCGACGACATCATGGCCACCCGCAAGACGGACTGGGTGAACAACTTCTGGAAGGTGCTGGCGCATCATCCGCCCACGCTCAAGCGCACGTGGGAGAGCATCAAGCAGGTGATGGCGCCGGGCGCGCTCGACCCGCTCACCAAGGAGATGCTCTACCTCGCGGTGAGCGCCGCGCATTCCTGCGAGTACTGCATCCACTCGCACACCGCCTCTGCGCGGAAGGCGGGCATGACGGAGGCGATGTTGGGCGAGCTGCTCGCGGTGGTGGGCATGGCGAGCCAGACCAACGCGCTCTCCGACTCCTATCAGATCCCGGTGGACGACCGCTTCAAGGTGTGACCGACTACCTCGACCTCACGCGGCGGGCGCCGCGGCGGGAGCGGCCGGAGAAGGGGCCGGCTGCTAGGCGCGCGAGGCGAACGGCAGCCCGAGCAGGATTCCCAGGCCGAACACGATCGCCGCGCCCGCGATCATTCTCGGAATCGTCCGCCGGGCCGATGTCATGGCAAGCGCTTCCCGCTGAGCTCGGACAGGACCACGACGGCGAGGAGCACTAGCGCCCCCGCGAACAGGGGCTGCGCGAAGAACATGAACAGGGTGAAGGCGACCGGCGTCGCCCGTACCAGCACGATGGCGGCCATCACGTCGAACACGAGCGCCAGGACGATCGCGGTGCGCAGGAGCCCGAGGCGCCGAGGGGTATCGCTCAAAGGCGCGCCTCCTTCTTCTGCTGGGGATGCGCGGGGCCGTGGCACTCGAGACAGGAGGTCTTGCCGCTCATCAGATCGGCGAGGATCGGCTTCTTGGTCTCGGAATTGAGGAACTTCTGCGATTCGCCGTGGCAGCCCAGACACCGGACGTTGGGGTACGGCTGGGCGATCTTGATGGGGATCTCGTAGCGGCCGGTGGTGTAGTACCAGACGTGCCGCAGCCCGCCGAGCTTGGCCCTGACCGTGCCGCCGAGCCCGTAGTCCGAGTGGCACGTGTAGCACTGATTCTCGCGGATGTAGCGGTCCTTGAAGTGGGTCGCGGCGAGCGTGTCGCTCTTGACGTCGTGGAGGTCGCGGACGAAGGGGACCATCACGTGACACGAGCCGCACGAGGCGACGGTGGCGCTGCTCTCGAGCCCATGCGCGAAGGTCATGAAGGCCACCATGATCGGCACGAGACCGACCGCAACAAGAAGCGCACCCCACATGTTCGCCGGGGCGCCGTGCGCGCGAAGCCGCCGCCACGCCCAGACGAGCAGGCCCACGTTGAGAACGACCAGCACGATCCCGAATCCCTGCAGCCACTGGCTGGTGGTCCCGATCCAGCCGTGCGGCAACGGGACGTCGGTCTCGGCCGCCCACGCCGCGCCGGGCGCGAGGAGCGCGCCCGCCAGCGCCAGGAGCCGGGTCACTTCTGTTCCTTGCCTCCCGGATAGTCCTTCAGCCACTCGACCTTGATGTCCTTGGCCTTCTGCTTGTCCTTCTCGAACATCATCCACTTGCCCCGCTCGTTCAGGTCGTCCGGTTTGAACGTCTCCTTCTTGGGCATCGCGGACGTGTGGCAGTACTGGCAGTTCTTGGCCGGCATGCCGGCCTTCTCGCGTGCCTCCTTGAGCTACTGCGGGCGTCGGATGCCCTGCAGCAGCGTGATGAGATCCGCCATCTCTTGGGCCTGGAAGGTCGGCCAGGGCGCCTTCCCTCCACCCGGGGCGGGAGGCGTCGCCGTCGTATGATTCCACAGGTCCGCCAGGATGCGCGCCGATGACGCGCGCCCCTTCGCGGCGGTGAGATCGCTGGCCGGCTTGCCTCGCTCGCCGAACACGCCGTGGCACCCGAGGCAACCCTTGCTCGCGAGCGTCTGCCAGCCGCGGTTGGGGCTGCCGGAGCCCGCGAAATAGCCGGACGCGTAGAGGTACGCCACGAGGTCCGCCATCTCCTCGGGCCTGAGCTGGGGCACGGTGACGTTGCGCGCCGCCATCGCCGCCGTCATCGCCGGCGCCTTGTTCCAGATGGCGGCGGCGAACTCGATCGGGCTCCGCCGCACCCCCTTGTCCGTGAGCGACGGGCCCACGCTGCCCCCCGCGCCGCCGACGGCATGACACTCTATGCACTGCTTCTCCGCGAAGAGGAGCCGGCCGCTCTCGGCATTGCCCGGCAGCGCGTACACGTTGCCCGGCGCCAAGCCGGCTCGAGGCGACAAATACGCGATGAGGTCGCGCAGCTCCCCCGCCGTGAAGCCGGGCCGGGCGATGCCCTTGGCCTTCATGGCCTCTGCCATCTGCGGGCCGTGATTCCACATGGCGGCCGCCGCATAGAGCGGGGAGCCGAACTGCCTGAGGCCGTCGATGTTGGGTCCGGGCCCGGCCCCGCCGTGGCACCCCGCGCATCCCTTGGCGCTGAAGAGCTGGCGGCCGCTCTCGGCGCTGCCCGACCGGTCGAAGTAGCCCAGGGTGTAGAGGAATCCGGCGAGATCCCGGGCCTCATCGGGGTCGAGCTTAGCCCGGGGGACGCCGAGCTGCCTCATGCGCTCGGTCATGCGGGGTAGGTGATTCCACATCGCGGCGGCCAGGTCGTAGAAGGAATGCGGCTTGGGCACGCGTCGGAGATCCGGACCGACCTTCCCGCCCGAGCCTTCGATGGCGTGACACTTCACGCATCCCTTCGCGTCGAACACGCGGGCGCCGGCCGCGGCGTCCTGCCCCGCGGCTTGGGAGGGCTGGGCCCACGCGACCCCTCCAGAGCCGGCGACGAGACCGGCCGCCAGCAGAGACAGAGCTAGGGCGTAAGCGAACCTCGGAGCCATGGACGTCGTGGATGCTATCCGAAGGGGCCGCGAGCGGTCAATAGGTGCGTACCAGTAGCCCCCCGGCCAACGACTCGATCGGGGGCGGCTAGGGGCCCCCCCGCGCGGGCGGGTCATGGACGCTCGGCCCCGGTCAGGCCGACTGCTCCTTCTGCTCCTGGATGAGGATGGGGCGCTCGCGGGAGAGGATGACCTCGCGCGTGATGATGCACTCCTTCAGCTCGGGGATGGAGGGCAGGTCGTACATCACCTCCAGCATGACCTCCTCCAGCACCGCGCGCAGGCCCCGGGCGCCGGTGCCCCGCTTGATCGCCTCGCGCGCGATGGCGGCCACCGCGTCGTCGGTGAACTTGAGCCGCACGCGCTCGAGCTCGAAGTACTTCTGGTACTGCTTGATGACCGCGTTCTTCGGCTCCCGGAGGATGCGGACCAGCGCCGGCTCGTCGAGGTCGTGCAGCGTGGCCACCACCGGGAGGCGGCCCACGAACTCGGGGATCATCCCGAACTTGAGGAGATCCTCCGGCTGCACCATGGCGAGGAGCTCACCCACCCGGCGGTCCTCGCGGCTCTTCACCTCGGCCCCGAAGCCCATGCCGCTCTTCCCCACCCGGCTCTCCACGATCTTGTCGATGCCCACGAAGGCGCCGCCGCAGATGAAGAGGACGTTCGTCGTATCTACCTGAATGAACTCCTGGTGGGGGTGCTTGCGTCCGCCCTGGGGCGGCACATTGGCCACGGTGCCCTCGAGGATCTTGAGCAGCGCCTGCTGCACGCCCTCGCCGGAAACATCTCGTGTGATCGAGGGGTTTTCCGACTTGCGCGCGATCTTGTCGATCTCGTCGATGTAGACGATGCCGCGCTGGGCCCGCTCCACGTCGTAGTCCGCCGCCTGGAGCAGGCGCAGGATGATGTTCTCCACGTCCTCGCCCACGTAGCCCGCCTCCGTCAGCGTGGTGGCGTCGGCGATGGTGAACGGCACCTGGAGCATGCGGGCGAGGGTCTGGGCGAGGAGGGTCTTGCCGGAGCCGGTGGGACCGATGAGGAGGATATTGGCCTTCTGCAGCTCCACGTCACCCGAGTCGGCGCCGGCCTCGATGCGCTTGTAGTGGTTGTGCACGGCCACCGCGAGCACCTTCTTCGCCCGCTCCTGGCCCACCACGTACTGGTCCAGCCCCTGCTTGATCTCGGCGGGCTTGGGGAGGCTCCGGATCTCCCGACTCTTCTCCTCCTCCCACTCGTCCGCGATGATGTCGTTGCAGAGCTCGATGCACTCGTCGCAGATGTAGACCGTCGGCCCGGCGATGAGCTTGCGGACGTCGTTCTGGCTCTTGCCGCAGAACGAGCACTTCAGCGAGCCGCCGCCCTCTCGCTGGCGGGCCATGCGGTCTACTTGGTGACCGCCACCGCCTCGGCCGGAACCGGCCGCGGGGTGGGCTTGGAGGAGATGACCTCGTCCACGATCTTGTATTCCTTGGCCTGCTCCGCGGTCATGAAGAAGTCGCGGTCGGTGTCCCGCTGGATCTTCTCCATGGACTGGCCGGTGTGGTGCACGAGAATGCGATTCAGCTCTTCCCGCATGCGCAGGATCTCGCGAGCCTGGATGTCGATGTCGGTGGCCTGCCCCTGCACGCCGCCCAGCGGCTGGTGGATCATGATCCGCGAGTGCGGCAGCGCGAAGCGCTTGCCCTTGGCTCCCGCGGTCAGGAGCAGCGCGCCCATGGAGGCGGCCTGGCCCATGCAGATGGTCGAGATGTCCGGCTTCACATACTGCATGGTGTCGTAGATGGCCATGCCCGCCGTCACCGAGCCGCCCGGCGAGTTGATGTACAGATTGATGTCCTTGTCGGGATCGTCGGCCTCGAGGAACAGCATCTGCGCGATGACGAGGTTGGCGATCTCGTCCTCGATGTAGGTGGGAAGAAAGATGATCCGCTCCTTGAGCAACCGGGAGAAGATGTCGAACGCCCGCTCACCGCGGGGCGTCTGCTCGACCACCATCGGAACCAAGCCCATCGGACGCCTCCTTGCCATTACTGAATAGTGTACCTCAGGGAGCGATCTTCGCCCGCTCGATCAGGTGGTCGAGGGTCCTGCTCTCGCGGAGCGAATAGCGCAGGCTGTCGAGGTCCCCGCTCTGCTCCATCATCCGCCGCACCGCCGGAGCCGGCCGCTGGCTGGCCTGGGCGATCCGCTCCACCTCGGCATCCACCTGCTCCTCGCCGGGGGCCAGGCTTTCCTTCTCGGCGATGGCCTCGAGGAGGAGCGCCCGCTTGACCGCCTTCTCCGCCCCGGGCTTGAGCTCCTCGAGCAGCTTGGGATAGTCCCAGGGCAGTTTGTCCGGGTCCACGCCCTGGCGGCGCAACCGCTCGCGCGTGTGCTCGATCTGATGCCCGACCTGGCGGAGGACCAGCGCGTCCGGCACCTGGAACTCGTGCGCGCTCAGGAGCGTCTCCATCACCGCATCCTCGAGGGCGCGGCGGTTCTCCCGGTCGCGGCGGGCCTGGAGATCCTTGCGCAGCTCCGCCTTCACCGCCTCCACCGACTCGAAGGGGCCCATGCTCTTGGCGAACTCGGCGTCGAGGACGGGGAGGACCTTCTCCTTGACTTCCTTCACCGTCACCGTCGCCTCGCCCCCCTTGCCGCGCAGGGCCTCGGTGCGGTGGTCCTCTGCGAACTTGAGCCGCGTGGTGCGGGTGCCGCCGGCGGCGAGGCCGATGACCGCCTCCTCCATCTCCGGCATCACCTGGCCCTGGCCGGGGATGAAGCTATAGGCTTCCTCGGTGCGCGGGTCCATGCCCTCGGGGGCGAGGGTATAGTCCACGATCACGAGATCGCCGAGGTCGGCGGCGCGATCCACCGCCTTGAACTCCGCGTGCTGCTCGCGGAACTGGTTGAGCGTCTCGTCCACCTCGTCGTCGGTGAGGGGCTTGGGCTCGTGCTTCACCGCGATGCCGGCGTAGTCGCCCAGGGTGATGGCGGGCTTGATCTCCACCACCGCCGAGAACGACAGCGGCGCGTCCTCCTCGAGGCGGACTTCCTGGAGGTCCGGCTCCTCGACGGGCTTGAGGCGGGTCTCGTCGAGCGCCTGCCGGTACACCTCGGGGATGAGGCTCCGGGCTACTTCCTGTTTCACGTCGTCGGAGAAGTGGAGCTTGATCATGCTCCGCGGCACCTTCCCCTTGCGGAAGCCGGGCAGTCGGGCCTCGCGCTGCACGCGGTTGAAGGCCTTCTCCCAGGCGGTGCGGACCACTTCCGGCGCCTCTTCCACCTGGAGGCGGCGCTTGCAGGCTCCCATTTCCTCGACGGCGACTTTCATCATCACTCCTGGCTCAGGGATGGTGCGAGAGGGGGGAGTTGAACCCCCACGGGTGTGACCCTCTGGATCCTAAGTCCAGCGCGTCTGCCAATTCCGCCACTCTCGCACAACCGAATTCGCTTTTTGACCGGCTTGGCGGGACGACGAAGGAAAGGATATCACAGGGTCCGCGGTGTCGAGCGTGCGCGCCCAATGAACGCGCACCCCCAGGACTGGTGCTCCCGCGCGTGCGGCTACGCTACCGGCGGCGCCCGGCCGCGAGCCCGTCGAGGAGACGGCCGGCCGCGCCACGCGGATTTCTTGACCGGGGCCCGCGTCCCCGCCTAGGCTCGATCCACCGATCCGACCGACCCGCGCCGCGGGAATGGAGGCCTTGATGGCCAGCCTCGCCGATACGGTCGCTGAAGTCGCCACGCGATTCGGGCTCCGCAGCGTCCCCGACCGGAAGCTCGCCTACGGCACCCGTGACGGCTATCTGGTGCAGCTCGCCTGCGGCCGCGACGGTAACGCCGAGTGCATCATCGAGATCGTGCGCCACGGCGATGCCGCGCGCGACGCGGCCGTCCGCGAGTCCCTCGTGCGCGCCACCGAAGCCGGCGACGGGGGCCTCAAGCTCAAGCGGGTGACGGTGGAGAACGGGCTCGCCATGCACAAGCACCCCGTGATGTTCTTCCAGCGGCCGGGGGCCGACGCGGTGGCGGGCGAGCTGGAGGCGCTCATCCGCGGAGTGAGCCTGGCGAGCCCGGTCGCCCCCGCGCGCTGCCGGCTCTGCGGGAGCGAGAGCGGCGCCGACCCGGTCCTCGTCAACGACGTGGTGGATCGGGTCTGCCCGGCCTGCGCCGAGCGGCTCCAGCACGAGGCCCGGCAGGCGAGCGCGCGCTACGACGACGCGCCCATGAACCTGCCGCTGGCGGTGGCCGCGGCCGCGCTGCTGGCGGTGGCGGGCGCGGCAGCCTGGGCCGGCATCGCCATCGCCACCAATCGAGTGTTCTGGCTCGTGGCCATCGGCGTCGGGCTCGCCATCGGCTGGGTCATCACCAAGGCGGCGGGCAAAGCCGGGCGCGTGGTGCAGGTCCTGGGCGCGCTCGCCACCGTGATCTCGGTGCTCCTGGGTGAGCTCTTCCTGGTGGGGTATCACGTGCAGCAGCAGGCCCGGCGCGGCGGCCAGCAGGTGGACTGGGTTTCCTTCTTCGCCTCCGCTCCCACCATTCTCTGGCAGCTCGGCGGGGAGACGCTCTTCGCGCTGGGCGGCGGGCTCATCGGCGCGTGGTACGCGGCGCGTCTGGCCGCCCGGCCGAAGATCGAGGTGCGCGTCGAAAAAGTGTGAGCCGCGGCCCCTCTACCACGTCTGACCCCTCGCGCCGGCGCTCCCCGCCGGCCGCCGCCGGAAGAAATTTATCGGCTTGATGGACATCACGATCTCGCCCTCCTGATTGCGCAGCTCGCACAGGGTGCGCACCAGACCGCGGTCGGGCTTGGACCGCGACTCGATCACCTCCAGCACCGTGGTGCGCAGGTGGAGCGTGTCGCCGGGCCGGACGGGCTTGAGCCAACGCACCTCGTCGATGCCGGGCGAGCCCATGGACGCGCTGTCGCGAATCAAGCCGTCGTAGAAGAGGCGCATCATCAGCGAGCCCGAGTGCCAGCCGCTGGCGATGAGGCCGCCGTACATGGTCTCGCGCGCGGCCGCCTCGTCGGTGTGGAAGGGCTGCGGGTCGAACTCGCGCGCGAAGGCCACCATCTCGTCCTTCGAGATAGCGCGCGCGCCGCCCTCGAACACCTCGCCGACCTTGAAATCCTCGAAATAGCGCATGGGTCCTTTCCGGATAGTCGGGTCAGAGGCAGGGGGCGGGCCAGGACCACCAACCGTGACACCGGCGGTGCCGGCCCTTTGAGCAGGATGGCGGCGGTGGCGGCCACGGTGGCCCCCGCCTTGTCGAGGAGCCGGTGGGCGGCGCGCACGGTGCCGCCGGTGGCGATCACGTCGTCCACGAGGAGCACGCGGCGCCCCTCGATGAGCGCCCAGTCCAGCGGATCGAGCACGAGCGACTGCGCGCCCGTGGTGGTGATGCTCGAGGCCTCCTCCACCAGCGGGCCCCGCGGCGCGCGCGGCATGTAGTTCTTGAGGCCCTTGCGCAGCACCACGTAGCGGTCGCCACCGAAGGACTCCACCAGCACCTGCGCCATCCCCACCGCCTTCGACTCCGAGCACACCACGATGTCGAACACCGCCTCGGGCGCGATCCCCTCGTCCATGAGTCGCTCGTAGAGGAGCTCGCCGCAGCGCTGGTTGAGCCGCCCCTGCCCCAGCAGGTTGAACGACGCGATGTACTGGCGCGCGCCGTGGAGCCGTGTGATGGGCCGATCGGTGGTCAGCGCGCGGGCGATGCGCAGCTCGTACCAGCCGACGAGGTCGCCGGGCGCGCCCGCGGTGGCGCCGTCCGCGCCCCCGTCGGCGAGCCGCCAGCCCTGCACCTCGGCCAGCTCGCGCGCGAGCCCGCGCGCCTCGGCGAGCCCGCCGCCCTCCAGCGTGGTCAGGCACTCGATGCCGGCGTCGCGCAGCGCCAGCCGCCCGCCGTCGGACACCGCCGCGCGCGGCAGCACCGCGGCGCGCCGCGCGCCCGTGCCGGCGCCCAGCGTCGCCGCCGCGCGCTCCGCGTCGGCGAAGGCCCCGATCACCACCGGCGGGGTGTCGCTCACGCCGTCACCGCATCGCCGCCGCGAAGCCCTCGGCGGCTGCGGCGCCCGCATGCGCGATCACCCAGTCGATGGCGACGTCCGTCGCGGCCACGACCTCGCGCGCCGCCGCCCCCACCTCCCGCCCGATGCCGTCGCCGGGGATGAGCACGACCTTCATGGACGATCACTATATACTGCTTCTCCACGGAGGAGCCGCTCATGGCCTGGATCGCCGAGACGCACGAGGACGCCGCGGAGGGCCCGCTCAAGGACGTATACGCGCGGGTCGTCCGCGCGCTGGGCCGCGTGATCCCCTTCTACCGCGCCTATAGCGTGAGCCCCGCGCATCTCGACGCGCACCTGGATTTCTACGAGCGGCTCGGTCGCATCGGCGCGCTCTCGAAGCAGCGGAAGGAGCTGATCGCGGTGGCCGTCTCCGCGGAGAACGGCTGCCGCCACTGCACGGCGCTCCACGCGGGCTTCCTCCGCGCCCACAAGGTGGAGGAGCGCGTGGTGGCGGCGCTGGCCGCCGACCCCGGCGCCGCCCTGGACGCGGGCGCCGTCACGGGCCCCGACGCCGTCATCCTCCGCTACGCGCTCAAGCTCACCCGCACGCCGGGCGCCATGACCGGGGACGACGTGGCCTCGCTTCGCGCGGCGGGGCTCTCCGAGGCGGAGGTCTTCGAGGTGGCGCTCCTCACCGGCTACTTCAACTACACCAATCGCGTGGGCGAGGGCCTCGGAGTGGAGCCCGAGTAGGCAGCCGTCTGGTGCTCACCCGCACGCTGCTCTGGGACGAGCCGTAACGCGCGCTCTTGAAGAGGCCGCCCTGCCGGCGTAGAAGGAGGGGATGGTCCCCACGGCGCGCGCCGGCGACCCCCTCGCCGAGCTCATGGGCGAGAGCGCGGCCATGGTGGCCCTCCGGGCCCAGGTCCGCCGCCTCGTCCAGATGCAGTCGGGCGCGCGGCGGCTGCCGGTCATCCTCCTCGTCGGGGAAACGGGCACCGGCAAGGGCCTGCTCGCGCGGGCCATCCACCGCGCGGGCCCGCGCGCGGCGGGCCCGTTCCAGGCCATCAATTGTGCCGCGTTACCCGAGCATCTCGTGGAGGCGGAGCTCTTCGGCTACGAGCCGGGCGCCTTCACGGACGCTCGGCGAGCCAAGCCCGGGCTCTTCCAGACCGCCCATGGCGGCACGCTCTTCCTCGACGAGATCGGGCTCCTGCACGAGCCCGCGCAGGCCAAGCTCCTCACCGCCATCGAGGAGCGCGTGGTGCGCCGGCTGGGCGCCACGCGGGGCGAGGCGGTGGACGTGAGCATCATCGCTGCCAGCAATCTCGATCTCGAGGCGGCCGCCCGCGAGCGGCGCTTTCGCGAGGACCTCTACCATCGCCTCGCGGTGGTGAAGCTCACGCTGCCGCCGCTGCGAGAGCGCGGCGCCGACATCCTGGCGCTGGCGGAATCGTTCCTCGAGCGCGCCTGCCGCGAGTACGGGCTGCCCCCGAAGGCACTGGGCGCCGATGCGCGCGCGCGGCTGCGCGCCTATCCCTGGCCGGGCAATGTGCGCGAGCTGGCGAACGTGATGGAGCGCGTCGCGCTTCTCACCGATGCCGCCGCCGTGAGCGCCCGGATGCTGGAGCTGGGTCCCGGCCGGGCGGCCGCGGGCGCGCCGGTGGCGGGCACGCTCGCGCCTCTCACGTCGGACGAAGCGACCCGCGAGCAACTCCTGTCCGCGCTCGAGGAGACGGGCTGGAACATCTCCGTCACCGCGCGGCGCCTCGGCATCACGCGGAATACCGTGCGCGCGCGGATCACACGCTACGAGCTGCGCGCTCCCGGCCTGCCGCCCCACCCCGACCCGCCCGAGCCGGAGCCCCTGCCGACGGAGCCGGCGCGGCTCGTCGAGCCGGAAACCGCCATGCCGGAGAGCCGAGCGACGGCCGGGGCCACGCCGTCAGCGCCGCGGCGTCCGGTGCGCCCGCTGCGCTGGGTCTCGCGCCGAGTCACCTTCCTGCGTGTCCGAGCGATCGGCCAGCGACGCGACGACAGTTATGGCTGGAGCCGCCTCGCCGAATCCTTCGTGGACAAGCTCGAGGCCTTCGGCGGCCGGCTGGTCGGGCTAAGCCCGACGGGGCTCCTCGCCGTGTTCGGCGCCGAGCCCATGGAGGACGTGAGCCGGCGCGCCGCGCATGCGGCCATCGTCATGGCCGCAGCGGCCGAGCGGGCCCGCCGCGAGAGCCCCGAGGTGCCGCCGGTGCGCCTGGCCTTGCACTCCGATCAGGTCGAGCTGGCCGAGACGCGCGAGGGCATCGAGATCGACTCCGATGCGCAGCGGCGCGCGCTGGAGTGGCTCGACGGGCTCTCCGGCGCTGCCGGCGACGGGGCCATCGCGGTGAGCGAGGCCGCGGCGGGCTTGCTGGCCCGTCACTTCGAGCTCGAGCGCGTGCCGGCGCCGGGGCCGGGCGGGTCGGCGGTGCACGCGCTGCGCGGGCCCGAGACGGGCGCGGCCAGCTCCGCTCACCGCACCGCCTTCGTGGGACGGCGCGAGGAGCTCGAGCTCCTCCGCAGCCGACTCGGTAGCGCCCTCGGCGGTCGCGGCCAGGTCGTCGCCATCGTGGGGGAAGCGGGAATCGGCAAGTCCCGGCTGGTCTTCGAGTGGCAGCGCGGGCTGTCGCCGACGGACATCCTGCTGCTCGAAGGTCGCTGCCATCCGCACGGCACGAGCTTGCCCTTCCTGCCCGTGATCGAGATCGTCCGGCATGCCTTCCGTGTCACTGAGGCCGACGGGCCGGAGCAGCTCCGCGAGAAGGTGCGCGGCGTGCTCGATCGGCTGGGGCTTCCCACCGAGCAGATGGCGCCGTACCTGCTCCACTTCCTCGGTCATCCCACCGAGGGCGAGGCGCTGGCCACGCATAGCCCCGAGGCCGTGCACGCGCGCACGCTGGAGATGCTCCGCGCGGTGAGCCTGCGCGCCAGCCGGGCGCTCCGGCCCATCGTCATGATCGTGGAGGATCTCCACTGGATCGACCATGCCTCCGCCGCCTACCTCGCCTCGCTGGTGGAGAGCCTGGCGGGCGCGCCCATCATGGTGGTGGTGACGTATCGCGAGAGCCATCAGCCGGCCTGGCTCCGGCGCTCCTACGTGACCCAGATGGGCCTGGCGCCGCTTTCCTCCGACGACAGCCGCCGCGCGCTCCTGTCCCTGCTCGCGCCGGAGACCCTGCCGCCGGGCGCCGAGGCCATGATCCTGGCCCGCGCGGAAGGGAATCCGTTTTTCCTCGAGGAGCTCACCCATACGCTGGCGCGTGCGGACCAGACCGGCGTCGCCGCGGTGCCGGGCACGGTGCACGAGGTGCTGCTGGCGCGCATCGAGCGCCTTCCCGAGCCGGAGCGCGCGCTGCTGCAGGCCGCCTCGGTGATCGGGCGCGATTTTGCTCCGTCCCTCCTGCGCGCCATGGCCGGCGACGACGATCTCGACGCGCGCCTCGCCGCCCTGGTTCAGGCGGAGTTCCTCTACGAGGCGGTAGTGGCCGACGATCCGCTCTACGCTTTCAAGCACGCGCTCACCCATGCCGTCGCCTACGAGAGCCTCGCCCCCGCCCGCCGCCGCGAGCTCCACGCCGCTGCCGCACGGGCGCTGGAGGCCCGTTTCGCGGAACGGATCGACGACGCCCTCGACCAGATCGCGTTCCACTATGGCGCCAGCGACCTCCACGAGCCGGCTACGCGCTATCTGGCCCGCGCGGCCCGGCGATCCGCCGAGCACTACGCCAACGTGGAGGCCGTCGCCCTCCTCGACCAGGCGCTGGTCCACGCCGAGCGGCTGGAACCCGAGAGCCGCCGCGACCGCGAAGTCATGGCCTTGCTCTTCGCCCAGTCGCACTCGCTGGGGCTGCTCGGGCAGTTCCAGCCCGTGCTCGAGCGCCTCGCCGCCGCCGCCCCGCGCGTGACGCGCCTCGGGGACCCCGGGCTCTCAGCGGAGTATCACTTCTGGCTGGGCCGGACCTTCAGCGTCACCGGCTTCCGCGAGCGCGCGATGGCGAGCGGTGAGCGGGCGCTGGCCGACGCCCGGCGCGCCGACCAACGCACCCTCATCGGCAAGGCCCACTACGTCCTCGGCTACGAGTGCTATTTCTCGGGCGCGCTCCCCGACGGCGTCCGGCACGCGCGGGAGGCGGTGGCGCATCTCCGCGATAGTCGCGAGCCCTACTGGCTCGCCTCGGCGAACTGGGTGCAGGCGCTCAATCACGGGCCCACCGGCGAGTTCGACGCCGCGCTGGAGGCCATCGCCCGGGTGATGGAGATCGCCGACGCCATCCAGGATCCGAAGCTCCAGAGCGCGGCGGACTGGACGGCGGGCTCCGTCCTCGCGCTCCGCGGGGACTGGGACCGGGGCGTCGAAGTGGCGCGCCGGGGTCTCGACCGCTCGCCGAACCCGGTCAATACCGCGCTCGCCATGGGATTCCTGGGCGCCATCTACTTCGAGAAGGGCGACATGGTGGAGGCCATTCCGCTGCTCGAGAAGGCGGTGGCGCAGCTCGGCGCGTTCCGCTCGCTCGAGATGCAGGCCTGGATGACCAGCGTGCTGGGCGAGGCGCACTTCGTCGCCGGCGAGCTCGACACCGCCCGAGCGCTGCTCGAGGAAGCGGCGCGGACCTCCGCCAAGGTGGCCTACTGGTGGGGCATCGGCTGGTCGGAGCGCGCGCTGGGCCGCATGGCCCTGGCCGCGGGTAACCCGAACAAGGCCCGCGCGCATCTCGAGCGCGCGCTGGCCGCGGTGGAGAGCGCGGGGGCACGCTTCGAGGCCGCGCGCACCCGCCTGCCCCTCGTCCGCGTGGAGCACGCCGCCGGCAATCCGACGGGGGCGGCGCGACTGCTGGCCGACGCCCACCGCGTATTCGTCGCGGTGCGTGCCCCCGTCTACGTGGCGCAGTCGCGAGCCCTGGCCCGCGAGCTGGGCCTCCCCGTTCCCTCCGACCCCCAGGAGCCTACATGAGCGACGAGATCAGCATACAGTTCACGCGCTTCTCCGCCTTCTACTCGCCCCTGATCGCCACCATCGCGGGAGGCTTTCTCAAAGAGGAGGGCTTCGCGCCGAAGCACTCGATCGCGCCGGCGGGGAAATCCGCCATCGAGGGCGTGGTGGCGGGTACGGTGCACGTCTGCCAGTCCGCGCCGTCCCAGGGCTTCGGCCCGCTCGAGAAGGGCCAGACGCCCCCCGCCGTGCACTTCGCGCAGATCAACGAGAAGGACGGCTTCTTCCTCACCGGCCGCGCCCCCGATCCGACATTCTCGTGGAAGAAGCTCACCGGCAAGTCGGTACTGGTGGATCACGGCGGCCAGCCGCTGGCCATGTTCAAGTTCGCCTGTCACAAGCAAGACCTCGACTTCAAGGCCATCCAGGCGCGCGACGTGCCCAGCGGCCAGATGGACGCGGCATTCCGGAAGGGCGAGGGCGACTATATCCACCAGCAGGGGCCGGCACCGCAGCAGCTCGAGCACGACAAGGTGGGCCACGTGGTGACCTCGGTGGGCGAGGCCATCGGCCCGGTCGCCTTCTCGAGCCTGGCCGCCACGCGCGACTGGCTCAAGACGGATGCGGCGCGGCGCTTCATGCGCGCCTACCGGAAAGCGCGCGCCTGGCTGCTCGCCACGCCGGCCGCGAAGGTGGCGGAGGCGGAGGCTCCCTTCTTTCCGGAGATCGACCGGGCGGTGCTGACGTCCACCATCGCCTACTACCAGAAGCTCGGCTGCTGGACACCGCACGTGGAGATCACGCGGCCCGCCTTCGAGACGGCGCTCGACGTCTTCCAGCACGCGGGGCTCATCACCAAGCGCCACCGCTACGAGGACGTGATCGCTCTGCCGCCCGCGGCCTGACTGCGCGGCGGCGTGATCCCCGCGCGCCGGCTCAGCCGGCCGACAGCGCGCGGATCACCGCCGCGAGGTTCGACTCCACCGTGGCTTCGCCTTCGAGGCGGAGCACCGGGCCGGGCAGCGTAGCCAGCCAGTCGTTGTGGACGCGAAGGCTGCGGATCTCGAGCCCACCCTCGTCGTAGCCGGCGGCCCACTTCATGAAAGCGGTCGACCCCGCATGCATCGCCCCGCCCGGCTCGACCGCCGCGCCATATCGGCCCACCTCGCGCGCCGCCAGCCGCGCCATCCGAAGATCGTGCGGGATCCAGAGGAACACCACCAGCTCGAAGAGCGGGATATAGACGTCGCCCCAGCCGCAGAGCGAGCCCGACAGCACCCAGTCTCCGGGCTTCTGGAGCTCGGCTCCGAGCAGCGCGCACCGCGCCGCCCGCTCCCGGATGTGCTGGAACGGCGGGTCCGACGGCAGCCAGAAGTAGTGGTCGACGTCGTAGTGGGGGCAGCCCAGCCGCGCGGCCAGCGCCTGCGCCAGGGTAGTGGTCCCCGACCCCGACGCCCCGAGGATATGGACGCGCCGGGCCACGCCCGCTAGCGGCCGTGCAGCGCGCGCTCGAGATCGGCGAGATGGTCGAGCCGGTGCGCGCCGCGGTTCAGGCTGACCGGCGTCCCCGCGGCCGCGTTCCGCGCCACCAGATCGTCGCTGAAGGCCGCCGCTTTCGCGTCCACCGCCTGGGCGATGGACAGCCAGAGCTCGGCGGCGCGGCGCGGCGGCACCGCCAGGAACATGGGCTTGGCGGCGTCATTGATCCAGTCGACGTCGTCCTCGTTGTTCGCGGGCGGCACCGCGCCCGTCTTCTCCCACTGATCGAGCAGGATGAGGGCGCGCTGGTCCCAGAAGGCCAGATGCCCGAGCACCGCGGCCACGGTCCAGCCGGCGGGCGTCGCGCGGGCCAGCTCCGCATCGCTCCGGCCCGCGAGGAGGGCCTGGACCCGGGTGAGCTGGATCTTGTTCTCGGCGATATAGCTGCGGTCGACGCTCATCGGGTGTCCTCCTGAGGAAGATTGCCTCCTCAGATTAGACCCCGACCGGGGCCCGTTGTGAAAGCCGGATTCCAGAAACCTCAGGCCAGGCCGCGCCGGGTCAGGTCCACGATCGGCAGGTCACGCGTCCGCTCGTCGGCGGCGGTGGCCTGCTGGAGCCGGTCCGCCGCCGCCTGCACGTCCCGCCGCACCTCGTCGGCGTCCACATTCGCGAAGCGCCCGTCGCGGTAGATCACCTTGCCCGCGACCATGGAGAGCACGACATTTCTGCCAGTTTCCGCGTAGACGAGATTGGCCACGAGGTTGCGCGCCGGGCGAAGCAGCACCGGTGCCAGCGGCGGTCGGGTCAGGTCGAGCAGGATGAGGTCCGCCTCCTTGCCCACCTCCAGCGAGCCCACGCGGTCGGCCACACCCAGCACCTCCGCGCCCTCGATGGTGGCGCTGCGCAGCACCTGCCACGACGGAATGGCCAGGGGGCTTTCCGCGCGGATCTTGGCGTACATGGCGGTGGCGCGCATCTCGCTGAAAATGTTGTGCGAGTTATTGCCGGGGGCCTGGTCCGAGCCCAGCGCCACGCGCCCGCCGCAGCGCTTGAAGGCGGCCGCCGGCGGCATCACCCCGTCGATGATGCCGATGGAGTTGCTGCAGCAGACCATGCCGGCCCCGCTCCGCGCCACCGTCTCCACCTCCGCCTCCGTCGCCGTGGAGAGATGCACCGCGATCAGGTCGGAGGCGAGAATCCCGATGGACTCGAGATAGGGAATGGCGCGAAGACCGAAACGCTGGAGCGTGGCGTTGTTCTCCCGCGGGTCCTGGGCCACGTGCAGATGCAGCCGGCGCTCGCGCTTGCGCGCCTCCGCCTGCACGCGCAGCAGCATCTCCCTGGAAAGGAAGTCCGCGGCGTGCGGCCCGAAGATGACGCGGATGCGCCCCTCGTCGTGCCCATCCCACTCGTCGAAGAGCCGTAGCGAGCGCTCCAGCGAGGCGCGGCCCGCCTCCGCGTCCAGCGGCGTGGGATCGCCCGGCTTCCAGCCCTGGGCGATCCACTGCTCCCGGTTGGCGAAGTCCCGCTCGCTGATGCTGTCGCAAACCACCCCGCGGCTCCCCAGGCGCGCATGGCTCCGGACCAGCTCGCCCATGGGCCGCGTGTAGTCGGCAAAGGTGGTGGTGCCGTTGGCCACGCCTTCCATCAGAGCCCAGAGCGTGCCCAGCGGCGCGTCGGCGGGATCCGCGTTCCGGAGCAGCGGCCCATAGGCCGCGTCCATCCACTTCTCGACCTCCTGCGCCCAGCCCCGCCCCAGCACCGCCGCCGAGTGCATGTGGGCGTCGATGAGCCCCGGCATGACGAGGCGATCGCGCGCGTCGATGGTGGTGGCCGCGGGCCCGTGCGCCTCCACCTGGGCGCGCGGTCCCACCGCGACGATCTGCCTGCCGCGGATGCCGACGGCGCCGTCCTCCACGAAGCCGACACCGGGGCCGGCCATGGTGAGGAGGTGCCCGCCGGTGATCAGGGTGTCGAATCCCTCAGTCACGGGGGATATGGTAACCGAGGGGAGCATCATGCTAGCGCTGGACGATGTCACTGATATCACTGTATGATATCGCCATGGCTACCCTGCTGATTCGCAACCTGGAAGACCAGGTCGCCGAGCGTCTCCGGCTCCAGGCCAGGCTCAAGGGCATATCCGTCGAGGAGGAGGCCCGGCGGCTCCTGGCCGAGGGTACCCGGCTCACCCGGCGGGAATTCGCGGCGGAGGCCGCGGCGATGCGGGCGCGCCAGCGCCCCAACAAGACGCGGGCCGTCGATCTTATCCGCGAGGATCGAAGCCGCTGAGCCGGCGTCGCGGAGTCCGTGAGCCGACCGCGGGCTTCGGCCCGGTGATTGTGGACGCCTCGGTCGCCGTGCAGTGGTTCGCCCGCGAGCCGGGATCAGAGGTCGCCGCGATGCTCGTGGAGGGTAACCAGCCGTTGGTCGCGCCGGACATCATGCCGCTCGAGGTCGCGAACGCGCTCTGGAAAAAGACTCGCCGGGGCGAGGTGCCGACGGGCGATTTGCAACCGGCGGTGACTCGCCTACTCGCCTCGGATGTCACGCTGGTCCCGACCACGACCCTGCTGGAGCGTGCGGTTCGTCTCGCCGTCGAGATCGGCCATCCCGTATACGATTGCGTCTATCTCGTGCTCGCAGAGTCCCGCGGCGCGCCGCTCGCCACGAGCGACGAGCGATTGCGGGCGGTGGCCCGCGCCCGCGGACTACGAGTCTGGCGCGCCTGAAGGACCGCCCTCAGGAACAGATGGGACAAGCGGTCGTTGAGTCTCGATCCATCACGTACCCATTGACCCGGTCCTCCCGCGCTCGCACCGGATCCCGCTCGCTCGCCGGCCCGTATCCCCCCGACCCCGGCGCGTGCATCACCACCCGCGACTCGGCGGGCGCGGTGAGCGTGCCCTTGGTATTGAGCCGGCGCTCGCGGCCGTCAGGGAGGACGAGGCTCACGCGGGCGCCCGCGCCGGGACCGCCCCCGGCCAGGCCGAAGGGCGGGGCCACGCTGCGCTCCATGCAGACGCTGATCTGGGCGGGATGGCCGAGAATGCGCCAGACGCGCTCCACGCCGCAGCCGCCGCGGTACTTCCCCACCCCGCCCGAGTCCGGGATGATCGCATAGCGCTCCACGCGCACGGGGAAGGACATCTCGAGGATCTCGATGGGCGTGTTCATGGTGTTGGAGATGCCGCTGGACATGCCGTTGACGCCGTCCTTGATGGGTCGGGCGCCGAAGCCGCCCTTGATGGTCTCGTAGGAGACGTAGCGGGCGCCATTGCGATAGTCCACGCCGCCCACGGTGAGGATGGCGGAGGTGCCCTGGGAGCAGGCCATGACGCGCTCCGGGCAGAGCTGGGCGAGGGCGCCGAAGAGCATGTCGGCCACGCGGTGGGAGATCTCGTGGTTGGCGAAGACCACGGGCGCGGGCGACTGCGCGTGCACCACGGTGCCGGGCTCGGCGGTGAGCTCCACCGGGCGCCAGCAGCCGGAATTGGGCGGGACCAGGTCGGTGGGATCGGCCACCATCTTGATGGCGCAGTAGATGCCGGAGGCGGTGACGTTGAGCGGGGCGTTCATGGGACCGGCCACCTGGCGGTCGGTGCCGGCGAAATCCACGGAGAGCGTGTCGGCGCGCTTGGTCACCGTCATGCGGATCTTGAACGGGCGGTCCTCGGTCTCGCCCTCCTCGAGCACGCCGTCGCCGTCGCAGAGCTCCTCGAAGCTGGCGGTGCCGTCGGGCAAGGCGGCCAGCATCGCGCGCATCATGCGCTCGGAGTAGTCCATCACCTCCTGCATGATCTTGAGCAGGCGGCCCACCCCGTGCTTCTTCGCGAGCTCATCGAGCCGCGTGATCCCACGTAGATTTGCCGCGATCTGTGCCCGCAGGTCCCCCCGTCGCTCCTCCGGCGTGCGCACATTGAGGAAGATGATGGCTTCCACGTCCGCATTGGTGACGCCCGCGCGGGCCAGCCGCACCGGCGGCAGGCGCAACCCCTCGCCGTAGATCTCGGTGGCGGTGCCGTAGGAGCCGGGCGTATTGCTCCCGATGTCCGGCCAGTGGGCGCGCACGCAAGCGAAGCCCAGCAGCGTGGCCTCGTGGAAGGCGGGCATGACCACGTTGACGTCGGGGAGATGGCTGCCGCCGAAGTAGGGGTCGTTGTGGATGAAGACGTCGCCGGGCTCGAAGGACGGGAATGCGCGGATGACGGCCTTCACCGCCAGCGGCATGGAGCCGAGATGAATGGGGAGATCCGGGCCCTGCGCCACCATCTCGCCGGCCACGTCGAAGAGGCCGCAGGAGTAGTCGCCCGCCACCTTGAGCAGCGGCGAGTAGGCGGTCTTGGCCAGCACCACCTTCATCTCCTCGGCGGCGCAGTAGAGCGCGTTCTTGACGACCTCGAAGGTCGCGGGATCGGTGGCGGCCAGCGCGGTCATGGGCTCATCTCCGGCGGTGTCTGGGTGAGGCGGATGAAGCCGCCCTCGTCCACGCGGCAGTACCAGCCGGGCGGCACGACGATGGTGGTGTCCACGGCCTCGACGATGAGCGGGCCGGCGCGGCGGGTGCCCAGCGGCAGCGCCTCGCGAGCGATCACGTCGCAGCGGACGAGCCCGGTCTCCTTGAAGTAGGCCTCGCGCGTGTCCACCGAGCGCGGCGCCGCGCTCGGATCGGGCCGCCGCGAGAGCTCGAGGCCCGCCTGATGCCCCACCGCGGCCAGGCGCAGGTTCACGCACAGGACGGCCTCGTCGGGGCTCGCATGGCCATAGGTCTGGCGATGGCGGTCGTGGAAGTCGGCGGCCAGTCGCGCCAGCGTCTTGTCGGTCACGGCGTCTGGCGCCACCGGCACCGTCAGCTCATAGGCCTGGCGGCCGTAGCGGCAGTCCGCAGAACGCGTCAGCTCCCACCGATCCTCGGGCACACCGGCCGCGCGGAGCACCTCGCGGCCCGCGGCCTCCATCTGGTCAAAAACGGAGGCTATTTCCTCGAGGCGCGCCTCGTCCAGGCGCACGTAGAAGGTCTTCACGTAGTCGCGGCGGAAGGCGGAGGCGACCAGACCCAGCGCGGAGAAGCCGCCGGGAATGGGCGGCACGATCACCTCGGGGATCTCGAGCTCCTGCGCCAGCCGCGCCGCGTGCACGGGGCCCGCGCCGCCGAAGGCCACCAGCGCGAACTCGCGCGGGTCATGCCCGCGCTCCACGGAGACGATGCGAAGCGCGGCGGCCATGCCGGCCGTCACCACGTCCACGATGCCGGCGGCCGCCTCGAGCACGCCCTGCTTGAGCGGCCGCGCCACGCGCGATTCGATGGCGGCGCGGGCGCGGTCGAGATGCACCGGCAGCTCGCCGCCCAGCAGGGCCACTGGGTTGAGATAGCCCAGCACCAGATCCGCGTCGGTGACGGTGGGCTGCTCGCCGCCCTGGCCGTAGCAGACGGGTCCGGGCTCCGCGCCTGCCGACTCCGGACCCACGCGCAGCGCCCCGCCCGGGTCGATCCACGCGATGCTGCCGCCGCCCGCGCTCACCTCGGCGAGGTCGATCACCGGGATGCGGATGGGATGCCCGGTGCCGTGCATCCAGCGGCGCGCATTGGCGCCGCCGCCCACCTCGTACTCGCTGGTGGTATTCACCTGGCCGTTCTCGATGAGGCTGGCCTTCGCCGTGGTCCCGCCCATGTCGAAGGACAGCAGATTCGGCAGCCCGAGCCGGCGTCCGATGAGCTGGGCCGCGATGACCCCCGCGGCGGGGCCCGACTCCACCGCCATGGCCGGCATGCGCACGCCCTCCGCCACCGTGAAGACGCCGCCCGAGGAGCCCATCACGTAGGGCGCCGGATAGCCCTGGCTCGTGACCGCCGTCGCCAGCCGCTCCAGATAGGAGGCGAGGATCGGCCCCACGTAGGCGCAGACGGCGGTGGTGCTGGTGCGCTCGAACTCGCGGATCTCCGGCAGCACCTCGCTGGAGAGATAGACGGGCAGGCCCGGGAGCGCGGCGCGCAGGCGCTCGCCCGCGCGCCGCTCGTGCGTGTCGTCGAGAAAGGAGTAGAGGAAGCACACCGCTACCGCCTGGATCTCGTGGCGCCGGATGAAGTCCACCGCGGCGTCCACGTCCTCCATGACCAGCGGCGTGACCACCTGGCCCTGGGCGTCCAGGCGCTCGCGCACTTCGAGCCGCGCATGGCGCGGGACCAGCACGCGGGGCCCGTCCTGGAAGAGATCGTAGAGGCTGGCGCGGGCGGAGCGGCGCAGCTCGAGCACGTCGCGCATGCCCTGGGTGGTGAGGAGCGCGGTGCGCGCGCCCTTGCCTTCCAGCAGCGCATTGGTCACTACCGTGGTGGCGTGGGCCAGCAACGAGACGTCTTCGGGTCGAATTCCATGCGCGAGGGTCGCCGTCTTCAGCGCTTGGAGCACGCCCTGGGCGAAGTCGCGCGGCGTGGTGGGGACCTTCACGACCTCCAGCGTCCCGTGCGCCTCGTCCGCCACCACCACGTCGGTGAAGGTGCCGCCGATGTCCACGCCGATGCGCCAGCTCATGGGGCCTTGCTCTCCTTGACCTTGGGCAGCCTCGGCGCGATCCCGGTCAGCGTGGCGAAGCGGCGCGCGAGCCGCTCGCCGAAGCGGGACGCGTCCAGGAGGTCCAGAACCACACCCGCCCGGGTCTCGGCGGCGATGCGATTCTCCGCCACGCGCGCCATCCCGCGCATGCACGCCAGGGCCTCATAGTACCGGAGCGCGGCCCGGTTCAGGGGCTGGGCGCGGCGGTGCCCGGCCATGAAGCGCCGGACCAGCACGGCGCGGGCCGCGCGGACCAGCCAGCGGAGGTGGCGGGGCACGCCGGCGACACCGACCGGCGTATAGCGCAGGATGACGCGCGTGGCCGCCACGTCGCAGGCCCGCTCGGCGAACAGCACGTTCGGCCAGTCGAGCACCCCGGTAATTTCAAGTCGATCATTCACCAGAAGGTTTTGCGGGTGGAAATCGCCATGACAGACGACGGCGGGGCCCTCCAGCGTCGGCCGATTCGCGCGCAGCCAGCCCAGCGCGGGCACCAGGCCCAGCAGCGAGCTCCGCACGATGCGCGCCTCCATCTGGCTGAGAAACCCCTCCACCGTGTGCACGCTGGCGCCACCGGGCACCGCGGCCTCGATGGCCTGGCGCACCGGCTCCGCGTCGAGGGCGTGAAGGCGGCGCTGGCCGCGCACCAGCACGCCGGCCATGCCGAGCCCGCGATGCTCCAGCAACGGTCGGCCGGGCCGGCGCGCCATGACGAGAAAGCCGGCGCCCAGCGCGGCGGGATCGGCGCTGGCCAGCGGCGCGGCCGGCGCGGGATAACCCTGCGCGGCGAGCGCGTTCTGGATGGCCTGCTCGCGCAGCGCGCGCCGGGGATCGGTCTGCGCCGCGAGCACGCGGAGGATGAGCGGACCGGAGAGCGCCGGCGGCGCGCCCACCAGGTGAAAGGTGTAGATGCGGGTGTCGAAGCCGCCGGTCACCGGCGCGGGCGGCTCGGCGAGCCCGAGCCCCTGCGCTCCCGTCTCTTCTCGCAAATAGGTGAGCAGCTGCGCTCCGTCAATCACGCGGCGGGGCTCGGGCGCGCGCTCACGCGGCTCGACCGACCACGGCCAGCGACCATGCGTAGTCGAAGGCGATCTCGCGGAGGAAATCGTAGCGGCCGGACGCGCCGCCATGCCCCGCCGCCATGTTGATCTTGAAGAGCAGCGGATCCCGGGCCGGGTCCTGGGGAATGTCCAGCGCGCGCAGGCGCGCCACCCACTTGGCGGGCTCCCAGTACATGACCTGGCTGTCGTTGAGCGCGGTGCGCACGAGGATGGCGGGGTAGGGGCGCGGGGCCAGGTTGGAGTAGGGGCAATACGTCTTCATGTACTCGTAGTGCTCGCGGATCTTGGGATTGCCCCACTCCTCGAACTCGCCCACCGTCAGCGGCAGCGACTCGTCCAGCATGGTATTGATCAGGTCCACGAAGGGCACGCGGAGCAGCGCGCCGCGGAAGAGCTCCGGCCGCATGTTCAGCACCGAGCCGATGAGGAGACCGCCCGCGCTGCCGCCCTCGATGAGGAGCCGATCAGGGCGGGTCAGCCCTGCCGCCACCAGGAACTCCGCGCAGGCGATGAAGTCGGTGAAGGTATTGCGCTTCTTCAGCATGCGGCCCTCGTCGTGCCACCGCTTGCCCATGTCCCCGCCCCCGCGCACGTGCGCGATGGCGAAGGACACGCCCCGGTCCAGCAGGCTGAGCCGGTTGGACGAGAACACCGGCGAGGCCACGATGCCGTAGGCGCCGTAGCCCACCAGCATGAGCGGGCTCGAGCCGTCGCGGGGCGAGTCCTTGCGGGAGACGAAAGAGATCGGCACGCGGGCGCCGTCGGGGGCGTCGGCATGGAGCCGTTCGACTCTGATAGCGGGTCGGGATCGTATCCGCCCAGCACCTCCTGGCGCTTGAGCACGTGGAGCGCGCCGCCCACCACCTCGTAGTCGTAGACGGTGGGCGGGGTGATGAAGGACTGGTAGTGAAAGCGATAGGCGGGCGCGTCGAACTCTGGATTGACTTCGGCCTCCACGTCGTAGGCGGGCTCCGGAAACTCCACGTGGCGTGCGATCCCGTCGGCGAAGCGCTCGACGCGGAGCCGGTTGAGCCCGCCCGCCCGCTCGAGGACGACGTAGTGCCCCGCGAAGACGTCCACCTCCTCGAGCATCACGTCCTCGCGGTGCGGGATGAGCTCGGTCCAGCGCTCCGGGCGCGGGTCGGCCTCGGGCGCGGTGACGAGGCGGAAGTTGCGGCGGCCGCCGGCATTGGTGCGGATATAGAAGAGCCCGGCGCCGTGGTCCACCTCGTACTCGTGGTCGTGCTCGCGCGCGAGGAGCATCCGCCATGGCGCCGCGGCCTCATGGGCGGAGGCGTATCGGTATTCCGTGGTGGTGAACGAGCGCGAGGCGCAGAAGAGGAGGGTGTGGCTGCGCGAGCGCCACACGCCGAGCCGGAACATCTCATCCGGCTCTTCCCACAGGAGGGTGTCGTCCGGGTCGCCCAGGCGATGCCGCCACAGGCGGTAGGCGCGCTTGGCGTCGTCCTCGGTGACGTGGAAGAGCGTGGCCGAGTCCGCCGCCCAGGCCGCCGAGGATACGCGCTCGACGCGGTCACTCAGCACCGCGCCCGAGCGCAGGTCCTTCACGTGGAGCGTGTACTCACGGAAGCCGGTGGTGTCGAGGCTATAGGCCAGGAGATGGCCGTCGTCCGACACCGTGTAGAACCCCAGGGCCAGGAAGGGAAGGCCGGCGGCCAGCGCATTGAGATCCAGCGTGATCTCTTCCGGCGCCTCGAGGCTGCCCGCCTTGCGGCAGTAGATCGGGTACTGCTTCCCGGTCTCGGTGCGGACGTAGTAGAAGTGTCCGCCGCGGCGATAGGGGACGGAGGTGTCGTCCTCCTTGATGCGCGCCAGCATCTCGTCGTAGAGCCGCGCCTGGAAGTCCTCGGTGAGCTTCATCACCGCGTCGGTATAGGCGTTTTCGGCCTCGAGGTAGGTGGTGACCTCCGGATCTTCCTTGCGGCGGAGCCAGAAGTAATCGTCCTCGCGGCGGTCCCCGTGGACGATATCCACGCGCGGTTCCTTCCGAGCGACCGGCGGGCGGACGTTCGGAGAGGTCAGCAAGGACGGGGTGGGGCCGAACCCAGGCACCCCATCTATATAACTCGGTTTAGAATCGGGCGAGATGGGAGAGATCGCGGGCCGTCCCCAGCCCTTCGACGGCATCGAGGTCGTCGAGTTCGGCCAGTTCATCGCGGTCCCGTACTGCGCGCAGCTCCTCGCCGACGGCGGCGCGCATGTCATCAAGATCGAGGCGCTCGAGGGCGACCCGGTGCGCACGTTGAATCCCCTCGTGCCGGGGGAGACGCGCCACTTCCTCTCGCGCAACCGGGGGAAGCACTCGCTGCCGCTGAACCTCAAGCATCCCTCCGCCTCGCGGGTGATCCACGCCCTCCTCGTGCGCGCGGACGTGGTGCTCACCAATTTTCGGCCCGGGCTGGCCCACGAGCTGGGGCTCGACCACGCCACGCTGGCCCCGCGCTATCCGCGGCTCATCGTGGGGAATGTCACCGCGTTCGGCCAGCGAGGCCCCGACGCCATGCTGGCGGGCATGGACCTCGTGGTGCAGGCGCGCAGCGGGCTCATGGCCTCGCATGGGCCGCATCGTGGACGGCAATCCCGCCGCGGGCGATCCGCCCATCGCCGACTACATGTGCGCGATGAGCATGGCCTTCGGAGTAGCCTCCGCGCTCTATCGTCGTGCGACGACCGGCCGGGGCGGCGCGGTGGACGTGGCGCTGCTCGCCGCCGCGCTCGTGGCGCAGAACAACGGCATGGTGCGCGTGGAGCAAGACGGACGCCGCCCCGCGCCGCGCGCTCCTCGATCGCCTGGCCGAGCTGCGCGCCGCGGGCGCCCCCTACACGGAGCAGGCCGAGATTCTGCCCAATATCCGCACGCCGGGCATGGTGCGCGTCTACTACCGCACCTATGCGACCAAGGACGCGGCGCTGGCGGTGGCCTGCGTGAGCGCGGGCCTCCAGCGCGGCTTCATGCGCGCGACGGGGATGAAGGATCTGGCGCACGAGCACCCCATCGCGGATCCCGCCGAGCAACAGCGACACTACGACGCGCTCGGGAGCGCCATGGAGGCGCTCATCAAGACGAAGACCACCGCCGAGTGGAAGAAGGCCTGCGATGCGCAGGGGCTCCCCGCCGCGGGGGTACGGCTGGCGGTGGAGCTCATGGACGACGCGCAGGTCCTCGCCAACGAGATGCTCCACGATCTGGACCACCCGGCGCTGGGGCCGGTGCGCGTGGTGTCCAATCCGGTCAAGCTGGACAGCGCGGGCTTCCGCCACTCTCCTGCCACCCGCCCCTTCGGGACCGAGACCCGGGAGATCCTCGCGGAGCTGGGCTTCACCGCCGAGGAAGTGGCCGACATGCTTCGCGAGGGCGCCACGCGCGAGACGAAATAGGCCAAAGGCCGACCTCCCTTTCTGGCACCTATGGGGTGAAGGAGGGGCAATGGACCTCGAAGCGCTGACCCGGCAGGCCAGGCACGGCGACCTGGACGCGTTCGCCGAGCTCACGCGGCGCTTCCAGCACATGGCGTTCGGCTACGCCCTGTCCTTCGTGCGCGATCTTCAGCATGCCGAGGACATCGTGCAGGAAGCCTTCGTCGCCGCCTGGTTCTCCCTGCCGACTCTGGAGGATCCCGCCGCCTTCCCGGGCTGGCTCCGGGGCATAGTCCGGCACCAGGCCCACCGCCAGCTCAGGCGAAAGCCGCCGGAGTCCCGTCCCCTCATGGAAGCCGGCGGGATGTTCTCCGTTGAAGCAAGCCCCGAGCGCCGGATGGAGCGGCAGCAGCAGTACGGCGCCGTGCTCGCCGCCGTCGGCACCCTGTCGCGACCGCTTCGCGAGATCGTCACGCTCTTCTACGTGCACGAGTGCTCCCAGCAGGACATCTCGACCTTTCTGGGTGTGCCGGTCTCGACGGTGAACAACCGCCTCCACGCCGCGCGCGCCCAGCTCAAGCGGAGACGCCTCACCGTGGTCAAGGACACGCTGGGATCGCACCCGCTCCCCGACGACTTCGCCGCGCGCATCGGGCGCATCGTGCGGGCGCGTGAGCGCGTCATCGAGGCGCGCTTCGATCCCGGCGCCCTACCCGGCGTGCTGACGGAGCTGACGGTGAGCGACGACGCGGGGCATCGGGCCATTTCCGTGCAGGTGATCCAGCGCCGGCCGGACGGCGTCGTGCGCGCCGTCGCGACCGCGCCGATCGAGGGATTCACGCCCGGCATGAGCGTGCTCAGCGAGGGGCGCCACGTGCAGACGCCACTGAACCGCGTGGGCTTCGAGCGCATCGTCCAGCTCCTGGCGGACCCGGCGCCGGAGGTGGACGGACGGGCGCGGCTTCTCGAGACCGGGATCAAGGTCGTGGATGTGATGTGCCCGCTGGTGGCCGGCGGCACCGTGGCGGTGGCCGGCGAGTATCGGGCGGGGACGCTGGTGCTGGTGGAGGAGCTGGCGCGGCGGCTCGGCGCCGGGATCGATCGCCTGTCCCTCTTCGCCCTCGTCCCGGGACCCCTGATGACGCCCCTCGAGGAGGTCTGGGAGAAGGAGGGCCACAGCGGGGGCACGGTGGGCCCCATCCAGACCTTCTACTTTCTCCGCGAGGAGGGACCGTGGACGGGCACGGAGATCTCGGCCCTCCGGGGCGTGGACTCGGTGATCCGTCTCTCCACCGCGCTCGCGCAGCTCGGCATTTACCCGCCGGTGGATCCGCCCAGCTCGCGCTCGCGGCTCCTCGACGCGCGGCTGGCCGAGCGCGAGCACCTCGAGATTGCGGAGCGCGCGCGCCAGTCGCTGGCCTTGCTCGATGCGTCCGCCGGATAAGCCACCATCTGAGCACGCGGAGCGGATGCGGCAGCGGGCGCGCAAGCTCCAGCGCTTCTTCGCCCAGCCCTTCTTCGTGGCCGAGCCCTACACCCGACGCCCGGGGCTCCATGTCTCCCGCGCCGAGGCCCTGCGCGGGTGCCGGGCCATCCTCGACGGCGAAGTCGACTCGGTGCCGGAGAAGGCGTTCTACTTCACCGGCACGCTGGACGACGTACTCAAGGCCGCCGCCGCGCTGCCGCCCGTCGCGCCCGCGGCGCCGTCACCCGCTCGGCCAGGATGAGCAGGCGGCCGGACGTCCGGCGGTAGGCCCGACCCCGATAGTCCGCATAGGCGCGGACGAGCCGGAGGCCGGCGTCGCGCAGTCGCTGCCGCCACTGGGCCAGCGTCCATAGACGCACGCGGAAGGATTTCTGGACCACCCGCGGGCTTCCCGGGCGCAGGAAGAGCCAGGTGCTCTCGTGCGTCGCCGACTTCCGGTCATACGTGAGCGTCATCAGCACGAAGTGCCCGCGCCCGGCCCGGCGCCAGGAATGGACGGGCAGGGTGGCGTCATGGTGCGGATTGCGATGGTCGATGAGCAGCCGCGCGCCCGGCTTGAGCGCGCGCGCGAAGCGCCCCAGCGTGGCGGCGTTCTCGCGCTCGCTGAAGTAGCCGAAGCTCGTGAAGAGACAGACGAGGCCGTCGAACTCCGTGCGATACGCGAGCCGGCGCATGTCGCCGCGGACGAAGCGGAGCCGCGAATCTTGCCGATGTGCTCGGCGGGCGGCTCGGAGCATGGTGGGCGAGAGATCCACGCCCACCACCGCATAGCCGCGCCGGGCGAGCTCGCCGGAGTGCCGGCCGAAGCCGCAGGGCACGTCGAGGACGCGCGCTCCGGGCGGGAGGCGCGAGCGCCCGTACGACGAAGTCGATCTCCGCCCGCGCGCGCCCTCCGTGGATGGCCGGACCGTCCGCGGCCAGATACGTCGCGTCGAAGAAGCTGCGGAACCAGTCGCGCGGCACCGCCACTTTGTCTCTCCTCAATCCGATCAGGTCCGCTCGAAAAAGCCGCGGACGAGACGGCCCAGCAGCTCGGGCGCCTCCTCCGGTGGAAAGTGACCGACCCCATCCAGCCGGATGACCTCGCGGCGCGTGAAGACGCTCTCCAGCCGAACGAGCTCCTGTTCACGAAAAGTCCGGTCCTTCATTCCCCAGACGATGAGGGCGGGCGTGTCGCGCAGCCGCTCGCGCCGCCGCCAGAGCGACTCGTACCATTCGCTCCCGTCGAGGAGCGACCGCGCATAGGCCCAGGTGGCGGCCCGCGACTCGGGAGTGGGGAAGGGCGCCGAGGTACTGGGCATGGATAGGCGCGGGCAGGCGCGCGCGGTCGGCGAAGGAGTACTTCAGGAGCACGCGCGCCGCGAAGTTGCCGCGGAGGTAGAGGAAGCGGCCGAGCCGCCCGGCGAAGAAGCGCCCGGCACGCTCGAAGTGCGGGTCGCCGCGCAGCGACCACATCCAGGTGTTCATGAGCACGAGGCTCCGGACATTGTCGGCCCGCTCCACCGCATACGAGAGACCGAAGGGCCCCCCGAAGTCATGGAGCACGAGCGTCACGTCACGCAGCTCCAGCCGCTCGATGAGCGCGCGGAGATTGGCCGCCTGATGCTCGGGCCGATACCAGGAGCCATGCGGCCGGTCGGAGAGACCGAAGCCCATGTGGTCCAGCGCTACGCAGCGGTAGTGCGGGGACAGGGCCTTGATGAGGTGGCGCCAGAGGAAGGACCAGTCGGGCGTGCCGTGGACGAAGACCAGCGGCCGTCCCTGCCCTTCGTCCACGTAGTGCAGGCGCCCCGCGGGTAGCTCCAGCCACTTGGAAGTAAAGGGATACGCGACGCGATCGAGCCAGCCGGGAGCGGTCACGCTCCGCCGTCAGCAGCCGAGCTTGTCGGCCAGGTCGACCATGCTCTCCGCCACCGCGTCCCAGGACTGGTCGGCGCGGAGGTCGCGTGTCTGCGAAGGGCCGTACTCGGTGGGCCGCCGCACGAAGGCGGTGCGGAATCCCACCCGCGCGGCGGCAGCGAGGTCGGAGTTGTGCGCGGCCACCAGCATGCACTCCTCGGCACGGAGGCCGAGAAAATCGGCGGTGCGGAGGTAGGCCTCCGGCTGCGGCTTGTAGGCGCGCGCGGGCTCGGCGCCGAGGACCGCGTCCCACGGGAGTCCCGCCCGCTTGGCCATATTGACCATGAGCGCGATATTCCCGTTCGAGAGCGTGGCCAGCACGTACTTCTTGCGGAGCCGGGTGAGGCCCGGCACCGAGTCGGGCCACGGATCGAGCCGATGCCAGACACGGTTGAGATGCTCGACCTCGGCGGCGCTGAGCCCCTTGATCTTGAAGTCTTCCAGTAGCCGGTCGAGGCTCATCCGGTGGAGATCGTCGAGGCGCGTCCACGGCGCGGCGCCGCTCCGCACCTTCTCCAGCGCGGGCTGATAGAGGCCGCGCCAGGCGTCGGTGAAGGCCACCCAGTCCACGTCGAGACCCTTGGCGCGGCCGAGCGCCTCCCCCTCGCGGATGATGCTCGCCCGCCAGTCCACCACCGTGCCGAACACGTCGAAGCCGAGCGCCTTGACCCCGGCAAGACGGGACGCGCTCATGCCAGCTTCCAGCCCGCGGGATCGGGGCGCTTCTTGTGCCAGTCAGTGGCGCGCTCATAGGCGCGCGCCACGCGGAGCACGGTGGCGTCATCGCCCATGCGCCCCACGATCTGGATGGACACCGGCAGCCCCGCGCGCGTGAAGCCGGCCGGCACCGACACCGCGGGCAAGCCGAGGAGATTCCATGGGCTCGTATAGCGGCCGCCGGGCGCCATCACCTCCAGGCTGGAGATCTCCTCGAAGCGCTGGGCGGGGCCGGCCTGGCCGGGGAAGACGAGCACGTCCACCGTGTCGAGCAGGGCGTCGATCTCGCGCTTGAAGCGAACGCGCAGGCGCTGGGCGCGCAGGAAGTCCTGGGCGGTGACCAGCGCCCCCATGTAGAGGCGGATGCGCGTGCCCTCGCGGTACTTCTCGGGCGCGCGGCGCGACATCTCGCGGTGGTACTCGTACATCTCGGCGAGGAAGCAGGTCCAGATGGCGGGGGCGAGATCGAGGATGGGCGCATCCACGTCACGCAGCGTCGCGCCCTCGCGGGTGAGCACGTCGAAGGCGGCCAGCGCGGCGGCGCGCACCTCGGCGTCGAGCCCCGGCCAGTCCACGTAGAAGCGCCGGAGCAGGCCCAGCTTGAGACCGCGCGCGCCGTCCTCCAGATGCGCGAGATAGTCCGGCACCGGCGCGGCCAGCGTGCTCGTGTCGGCGGGATCATGCCCCGCGATGGCCTGGAGCATCACTGCCGAGTCCCAGACCGAGCGCGTCATCGGTCCCACGTGATCCAGCGACCAGTCCATGGCCAGCACGCCGCCGCGGCTCACGAGCCCGTAGGTCGGCTTGTGGCCCACCAGCCCGCACATGGCGGCCGGCCCTCGAATCGACCCGCCCGTGTCCGAGCCCAGCGCGCCCGCGCAGAGCCCGGCGGCCGCGGCCACGCCCGAGCCCGACGAGGAGCCGGCGGGCGCGCGGCGGATGTCCCAGGGATTGCGCCCGGTGGGAAAGGTTCCGTCCACCGCCGGCCGGCCGAAGGCGAACTCGTGCATGGCGAGCTTGCCGAGTATCACCGCGCCGGCGGCATGAAGCCGCTCGGTGACGAAGGCGTCGCGCGCGGGTACGTGATCGGCCAGCATCTCGGAGCCGCCCGTCATGCGCACGCCCGCCACCGCGATGAGGTCCTTGAGCGCGATGGGCACGCCGTGGAGATGGCCGCGGCGCCGGCCGGCCGACTGCTCGGCGTCGGCGGCGCGGGCGCGGGCCCGGGCGGCCTCGCCCATCACCGTGATATAGGAGCGCAGCACGCCGTCGTGGCGCGCGATGCGGTCGAGATAGGCCTCGGTGGCGTCCCCCGAGGTGACCTTGCCCGCGGCCAGCGCCTCGCTGACGCCGCGGAGGTCGAGATCGCAGACCCAGGACGCGCTCACCGCCATGGCTCGTCCTCCTGGGCCAGCGCGGCGGCGCGCACGGCCTCGCGCTGGGGCAGGTGCTCTTTCCACATGGCGAAGAGGAGATCGTAGTCGCGGCCGGTGATGGACAGCCCGGCGGCGGCCAGCTCGGCGTCGAAGCGGGCGCGGAGATCCACCGTGATGTCTGGGGCCATGGCGTCAGTCCAGCGCCGGGCGCTTGGCCGCCCAGGGCCGCGCCTTCTCGAAGGCGGCCGAGGCCTGCAGCACGGTGAGGTCGTCGCGCAGGCGTCCCACGATCTGGAGCCCCACCGGCAGCCCGGACGGGGTGAAGCCGCAGGGCACGCTGGAGGCAGGCTGCCCCGTGAAGTTGAACGGGTAGGAGAAGGAGGCCCACGGGATCCAGTCCCACACATGCTGCGGCCAGTGCTCGGGGTTCAGCCGGATCACGGGGAAGGCGGCCACCGAGAGGCTGGGCGAGATCAGCAGGTCGTACTGCTCGAAGAGCGGCCGCACGCTGTCCCAGTAGGCGAGCTTGCGCGCGCGGATCTGGATGTACTGCTCCATGGTGCAGCGGTAGCCGTCCTCGATGCAGGCGACCAGGCCCGGATCCATCTTGTCGCGCCACTTCGGCAGGTGCTCGCCGTAGATGCCTGCCTCGTGGGCGGCCCAGGTCACGCGAATCATCTCGTGGCTGTCGGCGAAGTTGCACTTCACTTCCTCGACGGTGGCGCCGGCCTCGGTGAAGGCGCCCACCGCGCGGCGCACCACTTCCGCCACCTCGGGATCCACGCGGAGCGTGTCGAAGTCGGGGCTAAAGGCGATGCGCAGCCCCTTCACCCCGCGGTCGAGCAGGCCCACGTAGTCCGCGGGCGGCGCGTCCAGCGCGGTCTTGTCCCAGTCGTCCGGGCCCGCCATCACCGAGAGCATGAGGGCGGCGTCCGCCACCGTGCGCGTCATGGGGCCGTTATGCGTCTGGTAGTCGTTGTTGGACACCGGCCACTGCGGCACGCGGCCGTAGGAGGGCTTGTGGCCGAAGACGCCGCAAAAGGCGGAGGGGATGCGGATGGAGCCCGCCCCGTCGGAGCCGTGGCAGAGCGGGCCGAGTCCGGCCGCCGCCGCCGCCCCCGCGCCCGCGCTGGAGCCGCCGGTGGTCATGGCCGTATTCCAGGGATTGCGCGTGATGCCCAGCAGGGGGCTATCGCTCAATCCCTTCCAGCCGAACTCCGGGGAGGTGGTCTTGCCGAGGAAGACGCCGCCCGCCGCCTTGAGCCGCCGCACGAAGGGCGCGTCGTGGTCGGGCACTCGGTCGGCATAGATGTGCGAGCCGCCGGTGGTCCGCACCCCCTTGGTCATCGCGAGATCCTTGATGGAGAACGGGATCCCCAGCAGCGGCGGCAGCGCGCCGCCCTTCATCACCGCCGCCTCCGCCTCGCGGGCGGTAGCCAGCGCCTGGTCCGCCAGCACCACGCAGAACGCGTTCACCTTGGGATTCACCCGCTCGATGCGCTCGAGCACCGTTCGCGTCAACTCGACGGGCGAGATCTCCTTGGCGCGGATCATGGCGGCGAGCCGGGTGGCAGGCGTATAGCAAAGGTCGGCGGCGTTCATCCGGCGCGCTCCTGATCGATGGCCATTCAACTCCTCCTCGCTTGTGCTCCCGCGGAGCGCGGGTATTATCGCACGAGATGGAGGAGCGATTGCACCCGGGTCAGGACATGGAAGGCTACCTCCGCGAGCTGGCCGCATTCGTGGGCTTCGACGCGGCGGCGAGCGCGGCAGTACGCGCGAGCGCGCCCGCGGTGGTCAAGCACGAGGCGGCGCTGACGGCGGCGGTGTACGAGCACTTTCTCAAGTTTCCGACTTCCGCGCGCTTCTTCCTGGCGCCCGACGGCACGCCGGACGTGACGCGCATCGAGCGGCGGCGCCACAGCCTGGGCCGTTGGCTGCGCGAGACCGCGGAGGCCGCGCTCACCCACGACTTCGCCTACTACCTGCTCGGCGTGGGCATCTCGCACAGCCACCGCGAGCACGGACCCGGCGGCAAGATCCCGCCGCATCTGATGGTCGCCACCATGAGCATCACCCAGTCCGCCCTGGCCGGCGTGCTCCGCGCGGAGATGGGCAGCGCGGAGGCCGCCCTCGAGGCCTCGGTGGCCTGGAACAAGCTGCTCCTCATCCATCTGAACGCGTTCCTGGTCCCCTACTTCCTGCCGCCGCGCGACTAGCGCTGCTCCGACTAGCGGGGCACCGGGCGCGTGGCCGCCCCCAGCGGCACCACCACCGGCCCCGCCGCGCCGCGGTAGATCTCGAAGCGCGCCTCGGTGAGACGGGTCGGGCAGCACAGCGGGTCCGTCTCTCCGTAGCGGAGGAAGTCGGCGGTGACCTCGCTCTCGGAGGCCAGCGTGACGCGCTGGCCGGCGCCATCGGTGCGCGAATCCATGAGGACAGGCGACAGCGTGCCGGCGAACCGCCCGCCCACGAAGACGAAGAATTGATACTGCCAGGGCCGGCACATGCCGTCCCAGGCGGCATTGGCCATGAGCACCACCGCGTCGCCCCAGCCCTGGACCGCGCCGAACAGGAACCAGCCCGCGTCGGTGAGCATGCGGTCCACGTCGGAGGTGGGGAGACGGATCACCGCCTCGCAATACTCGCGGTTTCGGGCCTCCTCGCCCGCTTCGGGCGCCCGCGGCGGCGGCGCGCCGGGCCAGTTCCAGACAACTGGGGGCCGGTCGAGCCAGTCGCCGCCACGGGGGGGCGTCTGGGTGACGGCGGCGGGGGCGACGACGCCCACGAGCGCGACAGCCAGCAGCGCCGCCGCACCGGCCTGCCCCCCTCTCACGCCCACCGTATCCGCTTATCCGCGCGTGAACTTGAGGGCGGCGCCGTTCATGCAGTAGCGCAGCCCGGTGGGCTGCGGACCGTCGTCGAAGACGTGGCCCAGGTGACCGCCGCAGCGCCGGCAGTGCACCTCGGTGCGCACCATGAAGAAACCCCGGTCCGTGGTGGTGCCCACCGCGTTCTCGATGGGCGCGTAGAAGGACGGCCACCCGGTCCGGCTGTCGAACTTGGTGTCCGACGCGAAGAGCGCCAGCTCGCACCCCGCGCAGAGGAAGGTGCCGGTGCCGTGCTCCTTGTCCAGCGGGCTGGTCCCCGCGCGCTCGGTGCCATGCTCACGCAGCACCCGGTACTGCTCCGGGGTGAGCAGGCGCTGCCATTCCGCGTCACTTTTCGTGATCTCGAACGTCTGCTCGGTCTTGGCCTTGGCCATATCAGCCTCCTTTGGTGTCGGGCCCAGCCTACCATGCGAGACGCATTGCGTTCGGCGGCCGATTGCCCGACCTTAGAGGGCCATGGCGCTAAGCGCCGAGGAGAGAGCCAGCCCGCCGCCCGGTGAGGGGACCCGTTGGCGGATGGCGCTGCTGCTGCCGGTGATGGCGCTGTCGGGCGCGGCGGTGGTGTGGACCTTCCTGCGCGTCTGGGAGGCGCAGTCGAAGCTGGCCCTCTTGGGTGCCCGGCGAACCTGGTGGCTGTCGGTGACCTTTCGCGAGTCGACCGCGCACGCGGTGATCGGAGAGTGGCGCGCCCTCGGACTCATCCACACCGCGCACGACGCGGTGCGCGCGGACTGGTGGATGCTCGGCGCCTACATCGTCTTCCTCTCCTCCACCAGCCTGCTCCTCATGTGGTTCCTCCGCTACGAGCGGCGGTCCTTCGCCTCCGTCCTGCTCTGCTTCCCGGTCGCCGGCGCCCTCCTCGGCGTGGCCGAGAACCTCTGCGTCCTCGGCATGCTCGCCGAGCCCGACCAGCCGTCCGCGCTGCTGGCGGTGACCGGTGGCATAGCCGGCACCTCGCAAGTTCATCCTCCTCGCGGAAACGGTGCTCGCCATCGCGTGGGCCGTGGGCCGGCTGCCCCACCGCATCCGGCGCGTGGACCCCCACCTGCTCAACTTCTCGGGCGTGCTCGCGGGGGAACGGCGCTATCTCGCGCGACGCCGGGTGCTGGCGGGGGTCGCGACCGCCGCCAACGCCGCCGAGGGCGCGCGCCCAATCGGGCTCGCGCTGTCGGGCGGCGGCATCCGCTCGGCCACGTTCAATCTGGGCGTCTTGCAGGCGCTGGCTCGGCTCGACATCCTCCGGCGCTTCGACTACCTCAGCACGGTGTCGGGCGGCGGTTATATCGGCTCGTGCCTCACCTCGCTGCTCTCGCACCGGAAGAGCTGGCCCGCGGGCCGGCCCCGCACCGGCGAGGAGGCTTATACCTTCGTCCCCGGCGAGACCCCGTACTTCGGCACCACCGCGGCCACCCTCCCCTTCAACCCCGACGTGGCCGAGCAGGCCACCATGCGCGAGTTCAATGGCCCGGACGAGATCCGCCACCTCCGCACCCACGGCGACTTCATCATCGTGCGGCATCGTCTCCTCTCTCGAGAAGTCCTACGTGCAGTCGGCAATCTGCTCGGAGGCCTCTTCTATCACCTCTTCCTCTTCCTCCTTTTCCTCGTGGGCGTGGCGGGAACCTACTGGGGCATCGTGGCCCTCATGGTGGGCCCCGAGCTCCACGAAGTCGGTCTCCTGACCGCGCCCGACTACATGTGGGCGCTCCTCGACTGGCCGCTGGCCGGCGAGGAGCTCGGCTATCCGCTGCTATGGGCGCTCGGCATCGGCGCCGCCACCACCATGGTGAGCCTCTTCGCCGCCGGGCTGGCGCCCTATGTCCTTCCCGACGGGCTCTTCTACGTGGAGGGGCAGTCCGTGGAGGAGAGCCGGGAGTACTTCTCCCTCTGGGCCATCACTATCGTGAGCCTCGTCACCGCCGCGGCGATCACCATCTACTACGTCGTGGTCACGGGCGCGCAGCTCGGCTATCTCGTGCTCCCGCTCGGCGTCTACGTGGGCGGCCAGGCGGTGGCCCTCCTCCTCCATCCCTTCGTCTCCATGTCCGACCGCTTCCAGCGCAATGACCGCTCGCGCTTCGCCGCCTCCAAGGGAATCTTCAACTACATGACGGGGATCTCGCTGGTGGTGATCTGGCTGCCCTGGCTGGCCTCCTCGGTACTCACCGCCGGCTCGCCGCTGCGCGTCCTGGGCGGCTGGATCGTCAGCGTGGTCGCCGCCCGCTTCCTCGCGCGCTCGGGCGGCGGGCCCGCCGCCCCCGCGGGCTCGCTGCTGGCGCGCTTCACCAACCTCTCCGCGGGCATCCGCAACGCCCTGCTGGCGGTGTGCGTGGTGGTGATCGTGCTGGGCGGGGTCGTCCTCGTCTGCGCCGCCCTCATCGCGCTGGATCCCGGCGGGCAAGGTGCCGCCGTATGTCCTGCCCTTCGTGGCGGGCCTGGTGGCGCTGGCGCTCTTCGGCACCCTCGGCGTCTCGCTCGACTTCAACAAGCTCTCGCTCCACTACTTCTACCGGGACCGGCTGGTGGAGACCTATCTGCAGACCTATGTCTCGCGCGCCGACGAGCGCCGCGAGGGTTATCAGGTGCTGGTGCGCGACGACGCCGAGATTCCCCTCACCCATCTCCACGGGGTGGCGCGCGGCGGGGCGGGTGACGCCTGTGTCACCGCGGCGCCGTTTCACTTGGTGGTGGGCGCGCTGAACCTCACCGCCAGCCGCGACATGGTGCGGCGCGACCGGAAGAGCGACTACTTCGTCTTCTCGCGGCTGCATTGCGGGTCGGAGACCACGGGCTACATGGACACCGCGCACTACCGGGCCGGTGACACCAAGCTCGCGCGGGTCATGACCATCTCGGGGGCCGCGGCCTCGGCGGCGATGGGACACCAGACCTTCCTCGCCCAGTCCTTCGCGCTCACGCTCCTCAACGTGCGGCTCGGGCAGTGGCTGGAGAATCCCCGCTTCCGCGGCGGCCGGCGCGCCCACCGCACCGAGACCGGGGTGTTCTGGCCGCTCTACCTCCTGCGCGAGATGCTGGGCTCCACCGACGCCAACCGGCGCCTCATCAATGTCTCCGACGGCGGCCACACCGGGGACAATCTCGGCATCTGCCCGCTGCTCAAGCGCCGGTGCGCCATCATCGTGGCCGGAGACGCCGAGGCTGATCCCCGCCACGCGTTCGGCTCGCTGACGGAAGCGCTGCGCCAGATCTACATCGACGAGAACATCTCGGTGGACATCAATCTCGACGACATCCGGCTCGACCCCGCCACCGGTCGCGCCAAGGCCCACTACGCGGTGGGCGACATCAGCTACCCGCGGATCGTGGACCCCGACACCGGCAGGGAGCTGCTACCGGCCGAGACCGGTTTCCTGGTGGTGCTCAAGTCCTCGCTCGTCGGCGACGAGCCCGCCCCCATCCTCAACTACAAGCAGGACAATCCGGATTTCCCCCACCAGACCACCGGAGATCAGTTCTTCGACGACGACCAGTTCGAGTCGTACCGCGCGCTGGGGACTATCGTCACCCACCTCGCCTTCCGCCAGGTGTCGGAGACGGCCTGGGAGCCCGCGCGCGGAAACTCCGAGTGGCAGGCCGCCTGGGGCCGGCGGGTGGGCCAGGCGCCGCAGGCCTGATGGTAAGATAGGCGCCATGAGTGCTTCGCGCCGGCGGAAGACCGTGGTGGTGGACGTGGGCGGGGTGCGCGTGGGCGGCGAGCGGCCCATCGTGGTCCAGTCGATGACGAACACCGACACCGCGGACGTGGCGGGGACGGTGGCCCAGGTGCGCGCGCTGCACGCGGCGGGCAGCGAGCTGGTGCGCGTCACCGTGAATAACGACGCGGCCGCCCGCGCGGTGCCCGAGATCGTGCGCCAGGTGGAGGTGCCGATCATCGGCGACTTCCACTACAACGGCCACGTCCTCCTCATCAAGTATCCCGAGTGCGCCAAGGCTCTGGCCAAGTTCCGCATCAACCCCGGGAATGTCGGGGGCAAGCACCACGACGACAACTTCCGCGCCATCGTCCAGGTGGCCATCGACAACGGCAAGCCCGTCCGCATCGGGGTGAACTGGGGCAGCCTCGACCAGAACCTCCTCACCGAGATGATGGACGCCAACGCGAAGAGCCGCGAGCCGCTGGACGCGCGCGACGTCACCATGAACGCCATCGTGGAGAGCGCCATCCAGTCCGCGGAGCTGGCCGAGCAGACGGGCCTGCCTCACGACCGCATCATCCTCTCCGCCAAGGTTTCCGGCGTGCAGGACCTGGTGGACGTGTACCGGAAGCTGGCGCCGCGCTCCGACTATCCCCTGCACCTCGGGCTCACCGAGGCCGGCATGGGCGCCAAGGGCATCGTGGCGAGCGCGGCGGGGCTCAGCATCCTCCTCCAGGAGGGCATCGGCGATACGATCCGCGTGTCGCTGACACCGAAGCCCGGCGGGGACCGCACGGAAGAAGTGCAGGTGGCCCAGCAAATCCTCCAGTCCATGGGGCTGCGGAGCTTCCTGCCCCAGGTGACCGCCTGCCCGGGCTGCGGGCGCACCACCTCCACCTTCTTCCAGGAGATGGCGGAGGAGATCCAGACCTATCTGCGCACCCAGATGCCCCGGTGGAAGACGCGCTACACGGGCGTGGAGGAGCTGCAAGGTCGCGGTGATGGGCTGCGTGGTCAACGGCCCCGGCGAGTCCAAGCACGCCGATATCGGCATCTCGCTGCCGGGCACCGCCGAGGAGCCCAGGGCGCCGGTGTTCGTGGACGGCGCGCTCAAGCTCACGCTCAAGGGCGACACCATCGTCGCCGACTTCCTCAAGCTCCTCGACGACTACGTCGAGAAGCGGTACGCCGACCGGCCTCGCTAGTTCTTAGTCGGCGGGTCAACGTTTTCGGTTCTTACCGCCCACCAATTCACGCGCCGCATGCGTGGAGTCGCAACATCCTCGCGTCACGAAGAGCCCGGTCTCGCGGGTTCGCCGTGGCCCACCCCCCATTTCGGCCGTGGGGGCGACGCGCTATAATGCCGTCCACGAAGCATAGAGCCGCGTCGCGTGCGCCCACTCCGACAGATTGAGGGCATCGTGAGAGCAGCCGACCTCATCATTGGCCTTGTCCTGACGCTCCTCGTCGTCGCCGTGCTTGCCGGCATCGCCACCTACAACCGGCTCGTGCGCTCGCGCAATCGCGTGCGCGAGGCGTGGTCGGGCATTGACGTCCAACTGAGACAGCGGGCCAGCCTCGTCCCCAACCTCGTCGAGTCCGTGAGGGGGTACATGGCCCACGAGCGGGGTGTGTTCGAGGAGGTGTCGCGGGCTCGCGGAGCTTTGCAACAGGCAGGCGGCGCCGCCGCAGCGGCGAGTGCCAACAATGCGCTGAGCCAGGCCCTGGGGCACCTGTTCGCGGTGGTGGAAAACTACCCGACGCTCCGGGCCTCGGAGAATCTCACGACTCTCCAGCGCGAGCTCTCGGACGTCGAGGAGAAGATCGCCTTCGCGCGCCAGTTCTACAACCGCAACGTGCTCGACTTCAACACGCGGATCGAGACGTTTCCGGGTGTCGTCGTGGCCAGCAACCTCGGCTTCTCCGCCGCCGAGTTCTTCGAGACCGGAGACGAGGGGCGGGCCGAAGTGACCGTGAGCCTCGCTGCGGCCCAGGCGCCGAGACCGCGGCCGGGGGACGTGCCGCCGTCCGCCTCGCCCCCGGCGTAGCGCGCGCTTGCCCGAGCCGCCGCAGCCCGTCCTCGTCTACGACCGGGTGGCCGCGAACCGGCGCGCCACTCGCCGGCTCCTGGCGCTCTTCACCGTCCTGGTTTTACCGTTCGTCGCGGGCCTGATCCCGCTGCTCACGCCCGTGATCTACTTCGGCGTGCTGCTGCCCGCGTTCGGCAAAGCAGCGTTCGACCGGATCCACTCGACCGTGGAAGGAAGCGTGCTAATGTTCGCCACGACCGCGACGTTGGCCTTGCTCGTCGTCCTCGTCGCCGGCATAGCGTTGGCGTGGCTCGAGCTGGAGCAGGCGACTCGGCTCGTCCTCCGGCTCACGCGGGCCAGGCCGACCAGCCGCGAGGACGAGCCGGAGCTCTGGCGGGCCGTCGAGAACCTCAGCCTCGCCGCCGGGTTGCCGACACCGAAGGTCTACGTGATCGAGTCCCGGGCCCCGAACGCCTTCGCCGTCGGCCTCGATCCCGAGCACGCGGACATCGTCGTCACACGAGGGCTCCTCGGGCTCCTGGACCGCCGCGGGCTCTACGGCGTGATCGCGCACGAGCTGTCCCACATCGGCAACCAGGACACCCGGCTCAATACCGTCCTTGCCGCGGTGCTGGCCGTCCTGCGACTGCCGCTCGCCCTTCTGACCCAGCTCAACCGAAATCCGCTGGTCATCAAGGGGTGCCTGTTTCTGAGCGGGCTCATGGCGGTGATCGCCGCCATGTTGGTGCTGGCCATCCTCGCCCAGATCGCGCTGGCCATCTGGTTCTTCTCCGATGAGCTCCGTGATTTCCTGGCTGCGACCACGCGGGGCAATGTGCTGGGGTTCGTCTTCATCGGGATGATGATCTTCTACGGGCCGCTCGTCATGGGATCCCCATTCTACGTTCTCTTCGGGGCGCAGCGCTGCGGAAGGCGCGTCGGCGGCGCCGTGTCCCGGCAGCGGGAGTTCCTGGCGGACGCGGATGCGATCCTGCTGACCCGGGACCCGGAAGGGCTCGCGCTCGCCCTCGTGAAGGTGGGGGCAGCGAGCGGAGCGACCACGAACCTGCCGAGAGCGGCCGCGCACCTCTTCCTCGTGGAGCCGCTGCTCCCGGAGACGGGTTGGTGGGACCGCGGCGTGGCGTCCCATCCCCCACTCGAGGAGCGTGTCGAGGTGCTGGCCCGGATGGGCAGTGGCATCTCGCCTGAGGCGCTGCAGGCGGCCCAGATAGCGGGAGTCACATTCCGCCGGGAGGCGCCCCGCGCGGCGGGGAGCGAGCGAGATTGGAGCCAACGGCCGGTCGCCGATGCGGACGCCCGGAGTCGGGGCGCCGAGGTCGGCGAGCAGATCGGGGGGCCGCGAAGCCCGAGGGAGTCGGCAACGCCGCTCTTCCCCTCGGCGGACGTCGCCTCGTACATTCGAGTCGGCGAGCGGCCCGCCGTGCTGTACGAGCGGCCGGACTCGGCCTCGGCCGTCCAGGCCCGGCTGGCGACGGGCACGGTCCTCGCATTGCGGGGCGTCGTCGGGGACTTCCTCTGGGTCGAGACAAGTCAGAGAATCGCCGGCTACTTGCCGAGATCGACGCCCGTGTCATGGGGAACCGAGTGATGGAGAACCCACGCGCGATGACGCGAGCGCGACACCGCTGGCGTCACGCTGCAGCCCGAGGTGCGCCATGCTGAGACGTATCCTGGTGTTGGGGGCGGTGCTCTCGATCGTCGTCGCCGCCCTCGTCATTAACCTCTCGATCCTCGACGTCATCTCGCGCGACCTCCTGAAGGAAACGCTCGGGAAGACGCTCTCGATCATCGCGGTGAGTACGGTGGCGCTGGTGCTGGTCATCGTGCTCGTGAAGGTGAGCGCCAAGAAGTGACCTCTGACCGCCATCGGTTGACACACCAGCGTCCGGGTCGCATAGTGGCGTCAATCTTCCAGTCCAAGGAGCCGGCATGGGCAGAGCGCGAACGGTCAAGGAGCTCCGCGACAGTGGATACACGTCGAAGTCGGTCAAGCAGGAGCTGCGCGACAATCTGATCGCGCGCCTGCGCGACGGCAAGCCACTGTTCCCGGGCATCATCGGCTACGAGGACAGCGTGGTCCCGCAGATCGAGAACGCCATTCTCTCCGGCCAGGACATCGTCTTCCTCGGCGAGCGCGGCCAGGCCAAGACACGCATGGCGCGGCTCCTGGTGGGCCTGCTCGACGAAGAAGTGCCCGCGCTGGACGGCTGCGAGACCAACGACGATCCCTTCGCGCCCATCTCCGCCACGGGGCGCGCGCTCCTCGGCCGAGAAGGGCGACGCCGCGCCGGTGACCTGGATCCCGCGCGACCGGCGCTACGGCGAGAAGCTCGCCACCCCCGACATCACCATCGCCGACCTCATCGGCGAGGTGGATCCCATCAAGGTGGCGGAGGGCCGCTATCTCTCCGACGAGCTGACCATCCACTACGGCCTGCTCCCGCGCACCAATCGCGGCGTCTTCGCCATCAACGAGCTGCCCGACCTCGCCGAGCGCATCCAGGTGGGCCTGCTCAACATCATGGAGGAGCGCGACGTCCAGATCCGCGGCTACAAGGTCCGGCTGGCGCTGGACCTTTTCGTGGTGGCGAGCGCGAACCCCGAGGACTACACCAATCGCGGCCGCATCATCACCCCCCTCAAGGACCGCTTCGGCTCGCAGATCCGCACCCACTACCCGCGCAAGCTCGAGGACGAGATCGCCATCATGGAGGCGGAGCGCACCCAGTTCTCCGCCGACGGCTTCGTGTTGCGGGCCCCCGAGTACATGAAGCAGGTGGTGGCGGAGCTCACCCATCTCGCCCGCAAGTCGGCCGAGATCAGCCAGCGCTCCGGGGTCTCGGTGCGGGTGACCATCTGCAACTACGAGAACCTGCTCTCCAACGCGCTCAAGCGCGCCATCCGGCTGGGCGAGAAGCAGGTGGCGCCCCGGGTGTCGGACCTCTCCGCCATCGTGGCGTCCACCAGCGGCAAGATCGAGCTGGAGACGGTGGGCGACGCCGGCGAGGAGAAGGTGCTGTCCAAGCTGGCCCAGCGCGCGGTGCTCAACGTCTTCAACAAGAGCTTCGCCGGCGGCGAGCTGGACGAGGTGGTGTCCGCCTTCCAGGGCGGCCTCCGGGTGGAGGCCTCGGACGAGATGCCGTCGGCGGACTACGTGCGCCAGATCGGCGAGATCCGGCCGCTGCACGCCGCCGCCAAGAAGCTCGGGGCCGCCGATCCGCCCGGCGTCGCCTCCGCGGTGGAGTTCGTGCTCGAGGGGCTTCACCTCTCGCGCAAGCTCAACAAGGACATCCACGCCGGCCGCTTCCGTTACCGGAGCCAGTAAGGGCGGCGCCGTGCTCTTCCGCTACTCGCGCTGGGACGGCTCGCAGGACGTCCCCGATCCGGACGCCGACGACCTCCTGGAGGCCATGTCCGACGACATCATGTCGGACGGCGATCTCTGGAGCGCGCTGCGCCGACTCTTCCAGCAGGGCGCGCAGACCCGGCAGGGGCAGAAGATGCCCGGGCTCCAGGACATGGTCAACCAGCTCCGCAAGCGGCGGCAGCAGGAGCTCCAGCGCTACGACCTCGGCTCCGCGCTGGAGGACATCAAGAAGAAGCTGGACGAGATCCTCAAGACCGAGCGCGAGGGCATGGAGCGCCGGCTGGCCGACGCGCGCGAGCGCCGCGAGAAGGGCGAGATCACGCCGGAGCAGCAGGGCCAGCTCGAGCAGATGGCGGCCCAGCGCCGGCAGGCCCTCGACGCCCTGCCCAAGGATCCCGGGGGGCGGGTGCGCGGGCTGCAGGGCTACGAGTTCATGGACCCCGACGCGCACCGCATGTTCTGGGAGCTGATGCAGTCCCTCCAGCAGCAGATGCTCCAGCCCTTCATGCAGGGCATGCAGCAGGGGCTCCAGAACATGAGCCCCGAGGACATGGCGCGGATGCGCGAGATGCTCCGCGACCTCAACCAGATGCTGCGCGAGCGGGCGGAGGGCGGCGAGCCCGACTTCCAGGCCTTCAAGGACAAGTGGGGCCAGAACTTCCCCGGCGTGGAGAGCCTGGACCAGCTCCTCGAGCAGCTCGGCCAGCAGGCGGCGCAGATGCAGTCGCTGCTCAATAGCATGTCGCCGGGGCAGCGGCGCCAGCTCCAGGACATGATGCAGTCGCTCTTCGCCAAGGACGAGCGGCTGGAGGCGGAGATGGCCCAGCTCGCCATGAACCTCTCCGACCTCATGCCCATCGACGAGATGTCGCGCCGCTACGACTTCCAGGGCGACCGCGAGGTGACGCTGAAAGAAGCGATGAAGCTGATGGAAGAGCTCCAGAAGATGGACGAGCTGGAGCGGCAGCTCAAGCGGGTGCGCGACCCCAAGGATCTCGAGGGGGTGGACCCGGCGGAGGTGGAGCGCCTCCTGGGCGATCAGGCCTCCCGTGAGCTGGAGCGCCTGCAGGAGCTGACCAAGAAGCTGGAGGAGGCGGGCTACCTCGAGCGCCAGGGCGAGCGGCTCGAGCTCACCGCGCGCGCGCTGCGGAAGATCGGTGACAAGGCCCTCCGTGACATCTTCACCCACCTCAAGCGCGACCGCTTCGGCCGCCACGCGGTGGAGCGGCGGGGCGCGGGCGGCGACCGCACCGACGATGCCAAGCCCTACGAGTTCGGCGACCCGTTCCTGCTCGACCTGCGGGAGACCCTCATGAACGCGGTGGAACGGCAGGGCGCGGGTACCCCGCTGCGCCTGGTTCCCGCCGACTTCGAGGTGTTCCGCACCGAGCTGTCCACCCAGGCCGCCACCGTGGTCATGCTCGACATGAGCCGCTCCATGATCTTCAACGGGTGCTTCCTCGCCGCCAAGAAGGTGACTCTCGCGCTCAACGCGCTGATCCGCGGTCAGTTCCCCCGAGACCAGCTCCACATCGTGGGCTTCTCGCTGTACGCGCGCGAGTTCCGGGCCGAGCAGCTTCCCGGGCTGGCCTCCAGCGAGTGGAGCGTGGGTACCAACATGCACGCGGGCTTCCAGCTCGCGCGGCGGCTGCTGGGGCGGCAGAAGGGCGGCAACAAGCAGATCATCATGGTGACCGACGGCGAGCCCACCGCCCACATGGAGGGCACGGAGGCGGAGTTCGCCTACCCGCCCACCCGCCGCACCATCCAGGAGACGCTCAAGGAAGTGCAGCGCTGCACCCGCGAGGGCATCACCATCAATACCTTCATGCTCGAGCGGAGCGAGATGCTGATGGCCTTCGTGGAACAGATGGCGCGCATCAACCGCGGCCGGGCCTTCTTCGCCACCCCGGAACGGCTGGGCGAGTACGTGCTGGTGGACTACGTGGGGTCCAAGCGGCGCCGATCCGCCTGAGCGCGCCGAACTAGTAGAGGGTCTGCAGCTTCTCCCGCCGGTCCGCCTCGTAGTCCTCCACGCGGGCGAAGCCCGACCTGTCCGGCACCTGGTCCCACATGATCTTGGCCATCGACGCCACCGCCTTGGGATCGGGCCAGCGCTCGGGCTTCCAGAGCCCGGAGCGCATGAAGGCGCGCGGGCAGTGCATGTACGCCTCCTCGATCTCCACCCCGATGGCGAAGGGCGGCCGCTTGCCCTGGACGATCATGCCGTCAAGGACGGCGTCGTCCTCGACGATCCATGCCTTCCCGTTGATGCGGAGCGTGTCCTCTCGCCCGGGGATGAGAAAGATCATCCCGACATGCGGATTCTGAAGGATGTTCCGCATGCCGTCGAGCCGATTGTTCCCGATCCGGTCCGGGATGGCGAGGTGGGTGTCGTCGAGCACCTGGACGAAGCCCGGCCCATCCCCCTTGGGCGACACGTCGCACCGACCCGCGGCGCTCGCGGTGGCCAGCAACAGGAAGGGCGAGCTGGCGATGAAGTTGCGGAAGTGCTCGTCGAGTCGCACCTGCTCCTTCAGGAGCGCGCGCGTTCCCGGCTGGCCCAAGATCTCGCGGAGCCGTTGCTCGGAGGTCACGACCTTGTGGAAGCCATTCGTCCCCATCTGCCCCTCCTCGTCGGTGCGCTCGGGTGCGGCCAGTGTATATCACCGGGGGCGCTTCCCGGAATCGCCCGGGCGCGTGGCCCTCAGGGCATGCAGAGGCCCGTCCCGTCGTAGGGGACGGACGGGGCCGGGGTCGCGCGGATCCGGTCCAGATACGGGAGGTCGGCGCGACCGAAGAGCGCGGCCAGCGGATCCTCGTAGAGCAGCGTCCAGCCCGGCTTGAGGCGGAGCAAGTTGTCCGAGGGATGGAAGCGGCGCACGAGCGCGAGGTGAGTGTCGTGCTCGCGCAGCAGAGCCTCCCAGTCGCCCTGGCCGAACCTGAAGTCGAGGTTCTGGTGGTAGACCCGATCGTCGTAGGCCGTTTCCCGCCGGCCGTCCACCGAGATCTTGATGGCCGGCGTCAGGTGGTACATCGCGTAGAGCCCCCAGTCGAAATCGATTGCCAGATTCCCGCTGGTCCCGCTCGCGCGGAGCAGTCCCACCGCTCGCACCGGCTGGCCCAGGGCGGACGGCGGGTCGATGAGGATGCAGTCGAAGCGCGGCACCGCCAGGACCACGAACAGGAGGGCTCCTGCCGTGGCCGCGGCGGCCAGGACCCGCTCGACGGCCGCCGACGGCGCGGAGCCCCGGGCCGCGCGTGCGCTCGACCATCGCTCCCAGGCGTCGCCGATATGCTCGCCGGCGAGCACGGCGATCGCCAGCACGGCGATCGGCACATGCCGCCAGGCCACCAGCGGGAGCAGCGCGCAGGCCGCGAGGGCCCCCAGCAAGGGCAGGCTGCGAGGCCGTCGGCTATAGGTCCAGCCCACGGCCGCGACGACGACGAGGAGCAGGTAGCTGATTCCTTGCCCGCTGACGAGGTGCAGCGGCTGCCACTCGAGGAGCTCCGGTCTGGGCACCAGGGCGGTGCGCCAGAGCAGTGGGTGGAGATGGTACCCCCACGGATTGAGCCCGGTGACGAGCGCACAGGCGACCAGCACCGGGATGACCGCCCACATGGAGGGGCGCGACGGCGCCGCGGGCCTTTCCTTCTCGAGCCAGCGCCGCCCGAGCTCGACGACGGTCCAGATCCCCAGCACACCCAGCCCGGCGAGGAAGCCCGGATGGAGGTTCGCCCAGAGCGCGAAGAGCGCCGGGGCGGCGTAGAACCACCGCGCGTCCCCTCGATCCAGGGCGTGGAGGAGCAGGAGGACGGCGACGAAGAAGCCGTACGTGATGAGATGGGGACGCACGATGAGGAAGTAGGGCACGAGGAACTGGATGACGATCAGCACGAGGATGCCGGCCCGCGGCGAGGGAAGGCCCTGACGGCAGAGGAAGCGGTAGACGATGCCGACCACGGCCAGGCCGATGGCAACCTTGAGGACGATCAACCCCGGCGGGCCCACGGCGGCGAAGATCCGGAAGGCGAGAAGGCTGAAGAGCCATTCGAAGTTGAGCCACTCGTGGCCCGCGGTCACGTAGGAAAACGGCTCGGGCTGCCGGATCCGGCCCGTGTCGTGATAGAAGCGGCCGCTCGCGATATATCCCCAGATGTCCGGATCGGCGAAAGTGTGAGCGAATTGATACAGGCCCAGACCCATCACCAGGGCGATCACCGCGAGCGAGGCCGGGGGAAGACGCGCGCCCCGACGCGCCGGGTCGGCGTAGCTACTCACGCTCAGGGTACGCAGAGGCCCGCGCCGTCGTGGGGGACGGACGGGGCCGGGGTCGCGCGGATCCGGTCCAGGTAGGGGAGGTCGGCTCGACCGAAGAGGGCGGCCAGCGGATCCTCGTAGAGCAGCGTCCAGCCCGGCTTGAGGCGGAGCAGGTTGTCCGAGGGATGGAAGCGGCGCACGAGCGCGAGCTGGGTATCGTGCTCGCGCAGCAGTGCCTCCCAGTCGCCCTGGCCGAACTTGAAGTCGAAGTTCTGGTGGTATACCCGATCGTCGTAGGCCGTCTCTCGCCGCCCGTCCACCGAGATCTTGATGGCCGGTGTCACGTGGTACATGGCGTAGAGGCCCCAGTCGAAATCGATCGCCAGATTGCCGCTGATCCCGCTCGCGCGGAGCAGGCCGATCGCCCGCACGGGTTGGCCCAGCCGCCACGGTGGGTCGATGACGATGCAGCCGAGGTGCGGCACGGCCAGGACAACGAACAGGAGGGCCCCTACCGTCGCAGCGCCGGCCAGGACCCGGCTCGGCGGCTACCGATGGCGCGGGAATCCGTCCCGGGTGCGCACTCGACCATCGCTCCCAGGCGTCGCCGATATGCTCGCCGGCGAGCACGGCGATCGCCAGCGCGGCGAGCTGCACGTGCCGCACAGGCCACCAGCGGGAGCAGGGCGCACACCACGAGCACCCCCAGCATGGGCAGGCTGCGGGGCCGTCGGCTGTAGCTCCAGCCCGCCGCGGCGGCCGCCGACCAGGAGCAGGTAGGTGACCCCTCGACCGCTGACGAGAAGCAACGGCTGCCACTCGCTGATCTCGGGTCGCGGCACCGTCGCTGTGCGCCAGAGGAATGGAAGGAGACGGAATCCCCAGGGATTGAGCCCGGTGGCCAGCACACAGGCAATCAGGATCGGGATGACGGTCCACATCGACGGGCGCGCCGGCGCCCCGGGAGACCTTCTCTCGAGCCAGCGCCGCCCGAGCTCGACGGCCGTCCAGATACCCAGCACGCCCAGCCCGGCAAGGAACCCCGGGTGGAGGTTCGCCCAGAGCGCGAAGAGCGGCGGAGCGGCGTACAGCCATCGCGCATCGCCTCGATCCATCGCCCGGAGGAGCAGGAGGACGATGAGGAAGAACCCGTAGGTGACGAGATGGGGACGCACGGTGAGGAAGGAGGGCACGAGGAAGTGGATGACGGCCACCACGACGATGCCGGCCCGTAGCGCGGGAAGGCCCTGACGGCAGAGGAGGCGGTAGACGATACCGAGCAGGAGCAGCCCGACGGCAACCTTGAGGACGATCAGCCCCGGCGGGCCCGCCGCGGCGAAGACCCGGAAGAGCACGAGCTCGAAAAGCCACTCGAAGTTGAGCCACTCGTGGCCCGCGGTCACGTAGGAGAACGGGTCCGGCTGCCGGATCCGGCCCGTCTCGTGGTAGAGGCGGCCGATCGCGATGTGTCCCCAGATGTCCGGATCGGCGAGAGTGTCGGGCGAATCGATACAGGCCCAGGCCCATCACCAGGGCAATCACGGCGAGCGAGGCCGGGGGGAGACGCTCCCCGCCTCGCGCCGGGCCGGCGGTCACCGCGGACGACCCGTCGGCATCCGTGGCGGGAAGGGTCTCGGCAACTTCCCTACGGAGTAGACTTCGAAGCGGACTTCCGGAACAGATTCCGGTACAGGAAGAACCCACCGACGAGCAGAATCACCCCGATGAACCAGGAAATTATAGGGCGCCCACGCTGGACACGAATGGGCAAGAGGACGAAGACGATGCCCAATACAATCGCGATCACTCCGACGATCTTCATGTCACTTCCTCCCCTCTCATCGTGAGCCGCGCCGGCCGGGCCTCGGGTCCCAAGCTGACCCGCGCCCGAGGATTCCCTACCGAAATAGTTCTAGCACGCGACACCGGGAAACCCATCGGTGTTTTCGGCGCTTCGGAGCGGCGAGCGCGCCCGCAATCACAACGTTGCGCCTGCCCGAACCGCCGTGCGATCATCTGCCTGTGACGCGACGGAGACTCACGAGAGTGGCAGGGTTCGCGCTCCTCGCCTCGACGCTCGTGGTCGTGCTCGAGGCCTGCAGTGCCCAGCGGCCCGATGCGCCGACGTCCGGCCAGCCGGCCACGCTGGACTCCACGTTCAAGACGGTAGCCTCCGCCAAGGTCGCGCCGGACTGGCGTCCTGGCGATCGGTGGCTGTACGGGTTGCTGATCGGCACCGAGCAAGGCTCCAAGACCGTGGAGGTCATCGATGTCCGGGACTTCAACAGCGCGAAGTACTACATCGTCCGGGTCGGCGAGCTCGAGCACTTCTACACGACCCAGCTGCAGTGGGCCGGTCATGCCCGCGAGCGGAAGATCGAGAGCCGGATGAGCCCTCCATTGCCCTGGTTCACCTGGCCGCTGGAGCCGGGACGACGCTGGACCTATACCGGTACCCTCCAGGATCCGAGCGGGACCATTCAGCGGAATGACAATTTCATCGTGCTCGGGGCCGAGGTCGTCGAGGTCCCGGCGGGGCGCTTCAATGCGCTCAAGGTGGTACACGAGAGCGACCGGGGTGACCGCAACGAGTACTGGTACGCCCCCGAGGCCCGCTCCTACGTCAAGTGGATCTGGCGCCGGGACGGCTCCCGTACCGAGGAGCAGCTCCGCGAGTACCGCGCCGCGCCCCGTTCCTAGCGGCGCCACCGCCCGGGGAACGCGCTGAAACGGCCGCCGGCCGCGCGCCAGTCCGCGATCAACGCCCCCCACAGCGCCAGCGTGGCCCAGAAGTAGGCGGATCCGGGAAACGCCGTCGCCCAGGCGCTCGGCTGGAAGGCGATGGTGGCGGGGAGCGGCCAGACCATCCCGGGCACCGCGGCCAGGAGCAGCGCCCGGCGCCAGCGTTCCGCGATCGAGGCCGGCGGGCGCTCCGGCCGGGCACCCTGCCCCCACCACGAGGCCACGACCGCCACCATCGGGCCGAGCGCGAACCACCAGTAGTACGTCCAGCCGAGCGGAGAGATCAGCAAGGCGGCGAGAAGAAGCAAGCCAAAGGCCCGGTCGATCGTCCGGTCTCCCGCGTCGGTCGCGGCCACCGCGAGGCTCACGACACCGATGGCGCCGGACAGGAGCAGCCAGAGGGGCCCGATGAGCCCCGGGGCGTCGAGCAGCGGCACGTAGTACGCGCTCGGCGCGAGCACGCGCCTGAGAAAGCCGAGCACGGACGCGTTCATGGCCACCCACTCCCAGCTCACCGCGGAGAGTCCCTCGATCCACGATCGGTGCGCCTCCCACCCGAATACGCCCAGCCCGACCAGAAACGCCGCCGAGCCCGCGCCGACGGTGGTCGCGAGCGCCACGAACCGGCGCCGCAGGACGAGATAGGGCAAGAAGAGGGCAAGAAAAGGTTTGATGCTCATGGCCAGGCCGAGATACACGCCGGCCTCGACCCAGTGCCGCCGGCGCGCGCGAGTCCACGCCAGGGTCATGGGAAGGAGCAGGATGAAGGAGACCTGCCCGGTCACCGCCACCGCTCCCATCCCCGCAAAGCCCAGGAGGGCCAGGACCGCGAGCCGGCGCCGCCAGGACGTGAGCGCGATGCCGGACTCGCGCGCGATGAGGCGGAGCGAGAGCGCCAGACAGAGCAGGCTCGCCAGGCCCCAGACGACCAGGGCCAAGCGTGCCGGCAGCGGCGCCAGCGGCAGGAGGATGAGGTGGAAGTGGGGCGGGTTGAGGTTCAGGAACTGGATGTAGTGGAGTACCTCCCCCGTCATGCCGCGCACCGGACTCAGCGTGGACGGCCCCAGGTCATACATATCCCGCCCGGCGAGATAGGCTCGGGCGGACGCGTGAAGCTTGCCGAAGTCGCTCCCCTCGATCCCACGGGCCATCACGAGGACGAGCGCCACGTTCCAGCCCAGCAGCGCGAGGCAGCCGAGCGTCACGGCCGTCCGGCCGAGCGCGGAGAGGAAACGAGGCTGTACCTCCGTCCCGGAGGCACCCCTCATCGAGGCTGCAGCCGGAGCGCTCCCTCGCGCGGATCGAGGGTGAAGATGTAGCGGGAAAGGAAGGAGTTGCCGAGGAGACCATGCAAACCCTCGGGAAGCTCGACGACCACGGCGCGCACCCCGCGCGCCTCGATCTCCCCCACCTGGATCGAGCTGAGTGTGACGATGGGACCGCGCGTGCGCCCGGCTATCCCCTGTACCTCTCCCATCGGGGTGTCGGGACCGACGTTGACCCCGGCCGAGCGGGCCACGGCGGGGGAAATGAGCGGTGACGCTCGCTCCCGTGTCCAGCAGGAGCCGTCCCGTCCACGCGCCGTTGATGACCACCTCGGTCAGCCAGCCGCCGGGAACCCGCGTCAGCCCGATAACCGTCTCCTCGGCGGGGCGCCGGGGCCGTGACGGCGCGCCCAGGGCGCCGATGGCGCGGAGCCCATCCCGCGCCGCTGCCGCCACCGCGGGCGGCGGATCCAGGCGCAGGGCCGTCTCGTAGGCGGTGGTGGCCTCGCGGATGCGTCCCAGCCGGGTGAGGGCCGCGCCGCGATGGTAGTGGAGCAAGGGGTCATTGGGGGTCCGCGCCAGGGCCTGAGTGAAGAGCCGCTCGGCCTCGACGTAGTCGCCGCGCTGATAAGCGCTCTTGCCCGCCTCGTTGAGATCGCCCGGGCCCGCCCCCAGCAGGCCGACGAGGACGAGCGGCAGGAGGAGGAGCGATCGCCGGCTAGCCACCGGCGATCCTCAGGCCCTCGAAGCGCTGGATCACCCGGAACTGCTTTCGCAGGGGTTCCAGGGACTCGCCGATCTGCGCGATCTGCTCGTACTCGACATTGCCGAGGAACTTGGCCGCATGCTCGAGGTACTGGATCTTCCGCGGATCGATGCTCATGAGGCGCGCCGCCGTCGCGTCGACGGCCACCAGATCGTCGCCGAAGACGAGCGCTCCGCACGGCTTCGCATCGCCCTGGATGGGGCCATTGCCCTCCATGCCGACGATGCCGTCGACGATGGCGAACTGGGGCGCGGGCAGCGAGCTGTTGATGTCGACCACGCTCTCGTGGATGCCCGCCCAGTGGAGGACGTTCTTCGGCCAGCCGTAGACCATGCCCGGCACGACGCCGAACATGTTCTTGAGCGAGAGCGTCACCCCCGCCCAGTGGTGGGTCTTGAGCTTGGGCATGGAGACGAGCAGGTCCGCGCCGAGGACGGTCTCGGGCAGCTGGAGCCGGCCGAGCTGGGTGAACCGGCTGCGCAGCGTCACCTCGCGCACGTCGTCGTGATTGAGGTCGACGTACCGGGCGCCCAGATCCTTGAGGGCGCCGAAGAGCCCGGAGGCAGCGACGAGGTGCTCGGTGTCGCGCCGATGGCCCGGGCCCTCGGCCACGACCACCTCGCGGGCGCCGAGGCGGCGAAAGGCCTCCACCGCCGCCGCGATCACGGCCGGGTGGGTATTGATCACGCCCGCCGGGTCGAACTCGACGAGGTTGGGCTTGAGGACGATCTTGCGACCGACGATGGGGAGCCGGAAATGGCGGATACCCTGAAGCACCACGTCGGTCAGCGGTACCCCGTAGTCCCGGGCAGGGAGGATGGCCACCCGCGAGCGCTCCGTCTTCCGGTAGGCCGCGCGATCCCACCCCGGCGTCCGGCCGCACCCGGCCGCGGCGGATGCCGCGGCGGCCGCGCCGAGAAAGCGCCGCCGCGTCAACGGCGCGCTCACAGCCCGAACACGCGTTCGGGTGAGCCCGACGCGATCAGCGCCAGGGCGAGAGTGCGGCTGGAGCCGAGAAAGCCCGTGCGCGCGTAGCTCTCCGCCAGTCGCCGGCGCTCCGCGGCCGTGTCGTGACCGTGAACGGCGAGGCACGCGATGCCCCAGCTCAGGGCGAAGCCGGAATCGACCTCCCCGAGCATCCGCCGCATCGCCTCGACGCTGGCGCGATTGGGCGGCGTCTCGCGCCGGTCCTGGAGGCCCAGCAGGGCCACCGCGGTGACTTCCGGATAGGGCGGGACATTGATTCCATACACGTTGGTGTTCCCGTAGTTCCAGCCCCCACCCTCGCAGACGCGGTCGTAGAGCATCGACTCGCCTTCCCGGATGCGCGCGTCCACGTCAGGACCGGAGAGGATGGTGCGTCCCTTCTTGAGCGCGAGCAGGGCGTAAGCCGTGGGCTCCACCCAGCTGAAGGCGTCGGGATTCCAGGACCAGCCCTTGAGGGTGGGATCCATCCGGACCGGCAGCGCGCCCGGCCAGAATCGATAGAGCACCCTGATGACCCAGCCGGGGTCGATCCCGCCGTGCCCGACCAGCCAGCGGAGGCCTCCCACGGCACGGTCGCGGAGCTCCGGCCGGCCCAGCATGGCGAGTACGGCCAGCGGGGTCGGCCAGGTGCTCTGATCGTGCCCTACTCCGAGAGGCCATCCTCCGTCCGGCCGTTGATGATCGACGAGCCAGGCGAGCGCCCGGCGTAGCGCCGCGGAGGCAGCGGGCCCGGCGGACATCCCCAGCGCCAGCACCGCGAGCGCCGTGGCCTCGGTATTGCTCCGCTTGCCGGGCTCGGCGCCCCAGCCGCCGTCCGCGCCTTGAGCAGCGAGCAGAGCCGCCGTCAACGGAGGTCGCTCTTTCGCTCGGTCCACGTGATCCCCTCGGGCACGCGGAACTTCGTGACGGTGTCGGTGCTCTCGCTCCGTCCCGTGAACCAGTCGTCCTGCTCCCAGAGGATACCCTGGGGCAGAAGGACCTTCGCCATGATCGCCCGGCCCGTGCCCTGGATCGGCACGGGCTTGAGGACGTGCGGCACCAGCGCGCCGCCGACGCTCAGATACAGAACCGGCTGGGCGACTCCGGCGGCCTGCGGAGTCCGGTAGCGCAGGAGAAAGGTGTAGACGCCCGGGCGGAGGTTGCGTAAGTAAAACACCTCGGGGCGCCCCCCGCCTTGTGACGCGCCGCCGCTTTTCAGGTTCAACGGTTGCGTCGGGACGTCGACCCTTCCGGAAGCCCCTCTCCAGCTCCCGCTGACCTCCACCTGGTCGCCGGCGAGGAGCGGTGGCCAGTCGACGACCAGGATTCCCACGGACCCGGCGGGCGCGTCCGCGTAGACGGTGACGGCCTCACTTCGCTGCTTGGGTCCGTCGGCCGGCGTGCCCTCCGCCCAGATCTTGAGGACAGGATCGGTCGCGGGAACGATCTGTCGGAATCGGCCCTCGCGCACGGGGACCACGGTCCGACGGCCGTTCACCACGACCGAGACGATCCCGATGCTCTTGTCGTCCACCTTCCCCTCGACCACGACGAAGGGCGGGTCGTCGGGCGAGAGCCTCGATCCGTCCGCGGGAGTCAGCAGCGCGATCTGGCTCTGCGGCACCGGCGGAACATACTCCACCGTCACCGAGTCCTCCGTCTCGACTCCGTCGGGGCCGGACGCGACCACCCGCACCCGGTTCAGCCCCGGCGACAGCGCCACCGACGCCTCGAAGCTCCGGCCCTCTACCTTGACCGGTTGCGGGCTGCCGTTCACGTAGAGGGTGAACCGTTCCGGCGAGGGCCCGATGATTCGTCCCGCCAGCGGCTCTACCGCGCGGTCCGTGACCCGGTGGCGCGCGCCGTGGAACTGGACGATGGCGCGGGCGAGGCCTATCCCCACCGGGGAGCCCGCCGGGACGCTGGGCGGGGGCCGCTGAGCGATCTCCGGACGTGGCGCGACCGGTGATGAGGGGCTGGGAGGCGCCGCGGGGACCCCAACCGCCGGTGAGGGCGCCTCGGAGCCGGAGGCCGGGCCCGCCGGGGCGGGGGGTGCGGGAGCGACCGGCGCGGGGGCCGCCGGCAAAACGGCCGACGGGGCAGGAGCCGCGGCCACCGGCGTCGTGGCAGGAGCCGGCGCGAGCGCCGGGGCCACTGGCGCTGTCGCAGGAGCTGTCGCAGGCAGCGCGGCCACCGGCGTCGTGGCAGGAGCCGGCGCAGGCGTCGCCTGCACCGTCGAGCCCTGGACCGGAGCGGGCAGCGGAATCGGTGTGAGCGGGGCGGAGGCGGTCACGGGGCGTCTTGGGCGCCGGCGTGGGAGCAAGGCGCTGGAACTGGGGGCGGCTGAGGCGCCGGTACCACCGCGGGCGGAGAAGCAGTCACCCGTGGCGCCGGCTGCAGCTCCGGTACCGTCGGCCGGGGCACGCTCTCCGCAGGTGGCGGATTGGACGCGGACTTCTCGGGCTCGACGCGCTCCCCGGGACCGGCCAGCGGTACGGGCTCCGCCATCGGAGTCTTCGCAACCGGCGGAAGCGCTTCCACCGGGCGCAGGACCTCCGTCGGCCGCGCCATGGGAGGGACGGGTAGCCGTGGTCGTGGTCTCCGTCTCCCGGGGCTTCACGGGGATCGGAGGAATCGACGGTCCATCCGGCATGGTGCCGAGCGCGGTTCCGCCTTCCGGCTCGGCCGGTATTGCCAGGGATCTTTCTCGAGGCGGGTCCGGCGTGGACCAGGTCAAGGCCGGTGGAGCTGGGGCTTCCTCGACCTTGGGCGAGGGGATCGGCGGTAGCGGGAGGGGTATCGCCGGCAGGCGACGCAGCGGCCACCGCCGGCTTCGCGGAATCAGGAGCCGGCCTCGGCGCCGCCGGTGACGCCGCGGGCGACGGCGCGGCGCGCCTCGGCTGCGCCACGGGCGCGGGCGGGGCTGGCCCGGGGGGGCCGGCTCGCTCAGCAGACCCGGCGAGCTTGGGGCGGGGAAGACCTCCAGCACGCTCATCCCCGGCGGGACGCCGGCGAGCCAGATGATGAGGCCCAGAACGACAGCGTGGATCGAGAGCGAGCCCGACATGCAGACGCCGAGCTTCAGGGTCGGAGCGTCTCTCCCGGTGGCGCCGGGCAAAGGGTCCGGATGGGCCTGGGGGCCGGGGCTCGGCCTGGGTCGCGCCGGCCACGGCGGGGAGGCGGGTCACTCATGAGCCCATTCTTGCCGAGGGTGCCGCCGTTCGCCTACGGCTTGCTGCGTATGTCCGAGAGCACGCCGGCCGGAGCGAGGGAGCCACCCCCGCTCGAGCGAGGCCGCCGCCGTCGAGGCATCAACGGAAGAGCCGAGCGACGCCCCGGGGGCGGCGGGCGGCGCGCGGTCGCTCGACCTCGACCGCCCGAATCGGGCTCGCGGTAGGGGGTGACTCGAGCTGGTCGATAGCCCCGCGGCGAGCGGAGGGGAGCCGGCGGGCATGATCCGGTCGGCCGGCCGAGGCTCTGCCCACCCCGAGCCGGCGCCGGCTCCGATCGCGAGCGCGCCGGCGAGAAGGGACGCGAGGAGGCGGCCCCTCACCGCACCAGTCTGAGCCGGGTCGCGAGAGCCGAGCGCGGAACCGGGTCGAGGGTCGCCACCTGGCCCAGAGTGTCGCAGACGAAGTAGCCGAAGACCGCGCGGAGGCTGGGGTCGGACGTGCCGCAATAGGCCGCCGCCTGCGGATCCATGTTCGGCGAGACGACGCACCCCGCGTTCTGGTCGAAGATCTGGGTCACCACGAACTTGCTGTAGTTGAGGATCGGGGCCGTGCCGGTCAGTGGCCCCGGCGGGCAGGCGCTCTGCACCATCATGACGCCGACTTCCCAGCCCCCCAGCTGGCCCTGATAAGCCACGGTGGGAGACCCATTCACGATCTTCATGATGTCTCCGCCGGGCAGGGTCGAGGTCCGCTCGGCGAGGAAGGTATCGCGCAGCAGGTTGAAGGTCGGCTGGACCATGCCGTTGTCGAGGTAGGTATTGGTGCCGGCAGGCGCCGTGGCATTGCACGCCGGCTGCCTCGAGGCCCGCGTTCGTGATGGCGTCCTGGTGCTGAGTTGGTCCAGTTGGTGCCGTCCAGACTGGCCCAGGCCGCGGAGTTGCACGACTGCGAGCTGCTCGCCGAGTTGTCGCAGATCCGGTTGCTCGAGATCCAGGTCAGGCCGGTGCCGCAGCCATTGCTGTTATTGAAGGTCCGGTGCCCGCATCGAAGAACGCGCAGGGCGTCACCGCGATGGGCAGGATCGGCGTGCCGCAGCCGGGAAGCGCGGGCGGGTTGGATACGGCGGTCGCGATGGCGGTGAGCGGCAGGGTCGTTGACTCCGAGCAGCCGCAGGAACGAGGTCGGGATCGTGGTCTGGATCTGGCAGCGGACCGCATTGACCTGGTTGCCCTCGAGCGACGGGGCTGAAGCTCCCCGCGACCCATATGCCCAGCACGATGTCCCCAGTCCCGGCGTTGCCCGCGATTGAGGTCGAGGGTCACCGTACCGGTTCGAATGGGGTTCCGGATCCCGTAGGCCCGGGCGTACAACTCTGCGGTGGGGAAGACCGTATCGTCGAAGGCGAGCTTGCCGGCTCCGGCGAGGGCGGCGGCGTCCATGCTCCGCTGGAGCTCGGTGCGCGCGGCGGCCTGGAAGGCGAAGTCGATCGCGAAGCCGCCCATCACCAGCAGGAGGACGAGCAGGTGAACGTGAAGAGGAGGACACTGCCTCGCTCGTTGTGCAGCCGGTCACGCAGCCACTGAAGTCTCATGGGCGTCGTTCTCCTCGTCACTAGCGCTGGAAGCGGACGGACTCGATGTCTTCCCAGGAAATGTCCAGACGGCCCTCGGAGGTCTGGCCGCGCAGGACCAAGGTCCCGAGATTGATGTAGTCACCCTCGACCCGCGAGCCGTCGTTCATCACCGCGGTGGCAGCATAGCGGAAATGCCGGTTCACGTAGTAGGGCGGCAGATGGCTCCCCGACACGAGCTGGCGCGTGAAGGTCAGGCTCGTGATGCTCGAGACCGACAGCTGGGTCTCGACCGCGCCGCGCCGGATGGTGATGTACTCGGCCTGACGGTGACCCTGGCGCGGCGTCCGGGACCCGAGTCGAAGAAGGTCTCCAGCGCCTGCGAGCGGGCCGGACATGGACAGAGCCGATTTGCCGCCCGCCGCGCCGGCGGCGCCGGCCTGTGGCGCGCCATACGTGTCGGCGGGGCCGCCCTTGGCCGGCGCCGGGATCGTGTAGAAGACCTCCAGCGAGGGCTGGGCCAGACGCCAGGACTGGCCGGCCCAGGTCCGCACCTCGGCGCTGATGTCCTGGGCCGCCGACGGCGCGACCCAGAGCGCCAGGAACGCGACCAGCAAGGCTCCGACTTTCACGAGGTAGGCCAGGGGATCGCGTCATTGTACGAGGCTCCTGAACGACTTCATGAGGCCGAGGAGGGAAGGGGCCATGGCAACCAGGAAGAACGCCGGCATGAGGAAGAGCACGGTGGGGAAGATCATCTTCAGCGGCGCGAGAGACGCGCGCTCCTCCGCGCGATGGCGGCGCTGGATGCGCGCCGACTCGGCGTGGACCCGCAGCGTCTTGCCGAGCGGCGTGCCGAGCCGATCGGACTGGATGAACGCGCTCACCATGGATCGCACTTCCTGGACGCCGCAGCGCTCGCCCAGCATGCGCAGGGCCTCCTCGCGCGGCCGTCCCGCCCGGACCTCCAGGTGCATGCGCATGAGCTCCTGGTGGAGCGGGCTCCGCGTCAGCTCCTCCTGCTCGGCCACGCGCGCCACCGCCGAATCGAAGCCCAGACCCGCCTCGACGCAGACCATCAGGAGGTCGAGCACGTCCGGCAGCATGTTCACGATGGCCCGCTGCCGCTCCTTGATCCGGTTGTACAGCCAGAAGTCCGGGAGCAGGAACCCGACGGCGAAGCAGGCGAGCGACACGAGCATCATGTTCGAGAGGACGCGCTGGACGAGAAAACCGAAGAAGGGATAGGCAAGGAGCCCGATCAATGCACAGACGAGCTTCGCGCCCCAGAGGATGGTGACGGCGCGGGGGTCGTGGATGCCGGCCTGCGCCAGGCGTGTCCGGTAACGGGTCAATCGCGTCGCGTCCTTGGGGACGACGTTCCGGCCGATCTTCTCGATGGCGCGCTGCAGCCCCGATCGCCGGCTCGTTCTCGAATCGCAGGATGGAGACGGACCCGCCCGCCGCGGTCGCCGCGGTGAGCCGTTCTCGCCGGATGGCCGGCAAGATCCGCAGGACGAGCAGGCCGGTGATCAGAGTGACCCCGAGCACCACGACGAAGGTGACGGCCGCGTACACGAGTGGGTTCATGGGAGCCTCATACCTTGATCTTGGCGATGCGCCATACCATGAAGAAGCCGATGGCCTCCATGACGAAGCCCGCACCGAGGAGCACGGGCGCCAGGGGAGACTCCATCATGGGCGCGAAGTAGCCGGGGTTCATCAGCTCGAACATGACGGCGAAGGCCACCGGGCTCAATCCCACACAGATGGCCGACCAGCGATGCTGGGCGGAGAGGGCGCGAGCATGGCTCAGGATCTTGAAGCGCTCGCGGATCACTTCGCTCAGCCGGTCCAGGATCTCCGCGAGGTTTCCGCCCGAGCTGCGCTGGATGGTGACGGCGGTGCAGAAGAATCGAACGTCTTCCGTCGGGGCACGCTCGGCCAGCCGCGAGAGGGCCTCGCCCGGATCCATGCCGAGCTGAGTTTCCTCGAACACCCGACGGAACTCGCCGCCGATGGGATCCGGCATCTCGTCGCCGACGATCTGGACGGCCATGCCGAGCGCGTTGCCGGCCCGGATCGCCCGCGCCATGGCGTCGAGCCCGTCGGGGAACTGCACCTCGAACTGCTGCATTCGCTTCTGCCGCCTCCAGACGAGAAAAATGAGGGGCAAGGAGCCGACGGCGACGCCCGCCCCGAGGCCCCAGATGAAGTGGCCGGTGCGCAGCCATCCCAGCAGGAACCCGACGAGCGCGCAAGCCCCGATGTAGAGAATGAAGTCATTGGTCTTCGCGGGATAGCCCGCCTGCTCGGCGAGGCGCGCCAGGCGATCGTAGATCGCGGTTTGCCGCGGCGACCCTCGGCGTGCCCTTCCCGGCGCATCGAAGCGGAGAAGATCGGCTTCGGCGCCCAGTCCCGCGGACGGCCCGGTCGCGAGGCGCTGCCGGAGACGCCGGCCTCCTTCGAAGGACCAGGTGACGCCGGCGATGAGCGCCACCACGAGGAGGAAGGTCAGCGCGGCGACGACCAGCGGCATCAACGGACCGCCTGGCGCTTGGTCGGGTCGAAGATGTCCGTCCGCAGCTCGATGCCGGCCCGCCGCAGACGGTCGGCGAACTTGGGCCGGACTCCGGTGGCGCGATGGTAGCCCACGACCTTGCCGTCCTTGTCGATGCCCTCCTGCTCGAAGACGAAGATGTCCTGGGTGGTCACCACGTCCTCTTCCATTCCGACGACCTCGGTGAGCCGGAGGATCTTCCGGCTCCCGTCGCTGAGCCGGGCGAGGTGGATGATCACGTCGAGCGCCGAGGCGATGTAGTCGCGCATGGCCCGCACCGGGAGCGAGATCCCGGACAGGAGAATCATGGTCTCCAGCCGGGCCAGGGCGTCGCGGGTCGAGTTCGCGTGCACGGTGGACAGCGAGCCGTCGTGGCCGGTATTCATGGCCTGGAGCATGTCCAGCACCTCGGCGCCGCGCACCTCACCGAGGATGATCCGGTCGGGCCGCATCCGGAGCGCGTTGCGCACGAGGTCTCGCTGGGTGACGGTCCCGGCGCCCTCGACGTTGGCCGGACGCGTCTCGAGGCGGACCTTGTGCTCCTGCTGGAGCTGGAGCTCGGCCGAGTCCTCCACGGTGACGATGCGCTCGTGGTTCGGGATGGCCTCCGAGATGACGTTGAGGAGGGTGGTCTTCCCGGAGCCGGTTCCGCCCGAGATCAGGATGTTCAGGCGGGCCTTGACCGCGGCCCGGATGATCTCGGAAAGGCGCGGGCGTCCAGGTACCCAGCTCGAGCAGGTCCTCCGTCTTGAGCGGGTCCACCGCGAAGCGCCGGATCGAGAGCACGGGACCGTCCAGCGCCAGCGGCGGGATGATCGCGTTGACGCGGGAGCCGTCGGGCAGCCGCGCGTCCACCATGGGGGACGACTCGTCCACGCGCCGGCCCACCGCCGACACGATGCGCTCGATGACCTGGAGGAGATGCGTGTCGTCACGGAAGATGACGCGGGTCCGCTCGAGCCGCCCGCGTCGCTCCACGTAGACGGCGCGGGGCCCGTTCACGAGGATGTCGGACACCGTCGGGTCCTGCATGAGCGGCTCGATGGGGCCGAGGCCGAAGGTCTCGTGCTGGACCTCGACCACGAGCTGCTCGCGCTCCTGTCGGCTGAGCGGCGTCTCGTCCGACGCCAGCATGTCCTCGACGATGCGCTGGATCTGCTGCTGCACGGCATCGTGCGGGAGCAGCGCGAGCTTGGTCAGGTCGAGGCGCTCGATGAGCTGGCGATGGATGCGGGTCTTGAGGTCGAAGTACGCCGATTCATTTGCGCGCTGCGGCTCGCGCGTAGCGCCGTTCGTGGTCACGGGGGCGGGCTCGGAGCCGCGCCGTCGCTGGAATAGTGCCATGTATTACGCTCCTGGGAGGCCCTTGGGGTTCCAGACCATCCCCAGCAATGAGGACGCACGTTTCGAGGCGGGCGCGCCCCCCTTCGGCCCGGGGCCGACGGCGGTGAGCATGTCCGCGAGCTGTCTCAGGTTGCGGGCGAATTTGGAGCGCGGGGAGGCGGTCACCACGGGCTTGCCCGAGTTGATCGCGGACACCACCGCCTGGTAGTCGCTCGGCGTCCGCCAGTACACGGGTACACCGAGGGCCTCACGGGCGTGCTTCAAGGTCACGTCCTCGCCCGTGTCCTCCCGCATCACCACCACCTTGATCTTGTGGGGATCGAGCCCGAGGAGACGGAACCCGGCAAGCCCGGCCGCACCGGACCGGAGCGCCGATACCTCGAGGCTGGTAAGGAACATGATCGCGTCGGAGGCCTCGAGCCCCGCGAACGTCCCCGGGGAGGTGTCGTGCCGGAGGTCGAGCACCACGTTGTCGAAGTGCGAGCGGATGATCTCGAGCCCGGCCCTGACCTGCTCACCGTTGAGCTGGGTCCGCTCCATCCGGAGCGGGCCGGGCAGCACCCAGAGCCCACTCGAATGCCGCGTGAGGAGTCCGCGGAGGAACGACTCATCGAGGCGGTCGATGTTCTCGAAGGCGTCGAGCACCGAGTAGGTCGGGCGCAGGTCGAGAAAAGTGGCGATGTCCGACTGCCGGGTGTCGAGCTCGATCAGGAGCGTGTTGTCCGGCGCCTTCTCGGCGAGGCAGACCGCGAGACTGATCGCCACCGTGGTCACGCCGAGACCACCCTTGGTCGAGAACGCCGAGACCACGCGGCCCGTCTTTCGGGCGCTCGGTGCCGGTCCCCGCCGCACGCGGGTGACCTTCTCGAGCGCCGCCGTCAGGTCGCCGCGCTCCACCGGCCGGGGAAGAAACTCGAAGGCCCCCGCGCGGATGACCTTGATCACGGTCTCGGCAGAGACGTCATTTCCCATGGCGAGAATGGCCGCTTCGGGTAGCGTTTCCACGAACTTCCGAATGGTGTCGCCCGACGCGTCGTCCCGACCAGCGGCCGACGACGGTACCTCGATGAGGACGAGATCAGGGCGGCGATCCGGGGTCTCCAGCAGTGCTTGCCGGACTTCGCCGAATTCCCCCACCACGACTGCCCCCGGAGTGCCCGCCCAGGATTTTGCGGATGGAGGATCGGGACTCGGGATCGGAGTCGACGACGACGATACGGGTCACGTTGGGCATGGTCAGCCCTGGCTCACTTTGGCACGGGAAGGTCGCTCTGGCCGAATGGGCGTTCCATGACTTCCCCGACGCCCGGGATTCCCGGCAGGAGGGTGAACTCGGACTTCTCCTTCGGGCGAAGCTCGAGCATCTTGGCGGCCTCCGGAACGTCAACGGCGAGCCCACCGGCTCGGGCTTCACGAGCTTTACAGTCACGAGGAACAGGAGCTCGGTCTCATTGCTCTGGAAGCGCGAGCTGCGGAAGAGCGCGCCCAGGATGGGAATGTCCCCAAGGAGCGGAATCTTCGCCACCGACTGGCGTACCTCGTTGTTGATAAGGCCGGCGATCGCGAAGGTCTCACCGTCCTTGAGGCTGATATTGGTCGCGGCCACGTTCTTCCGGATGACCGGGATGCTGAAGCCGGCGCTGACGAGGCCCTGGCTGAAGTCGAGGCTCGAGACCTCCGGCTGGATCTTGAGGTTGATCGTCTCCCCGTCGACCACCACCGGCGTGAAGAGCAGCCCGACGCCGAACTCCTTGAACTCGATGGTGACGTTGTTGTTCGATTGAGCCACCGGGTACGGGAACTCACCCCCGGAAAGGAATTTCGCCCCCTTGCCGCTCTGGGTGATGAGGTTCGGCTTCGCGAGCGTGCGGAAGAGACCCCGCTCGGCCTGGAGGCGAACCAGCCCCGCGTAATCCCGCGCTCCCGAGGACAGGAAGAAGTTGCTCCCGGGGAAGGCGAAGTCCGGGGTGTTCTGGCCGACCGCGTAGTCCGCCAACCCCCGGGCCGCCACCCCGCCCAAGCTTCCCAGCCCCGGGAAGAAGGCATTGCCCGGGAATGCGCCGGCCTGGAGAGTATCGCCGAGCGCGCGGACGCTGAAGCCCAGCTCTTTCAGCGCCTCGCGTGTGGCCTCCGCCACGTGGACCTGCAGGAGCACCTGCTGGGGCTTGACGTCGGTGACGCTCAGGAGGCTGATCACCTTGCCCTTGGGGGCGAAGACCGACGCAACCTCGATGGCCCCCGCCATCACCTGCTCGCTGGTGCTGGTCCCCGTGAGGATGAGCGAGTCCTGCGCGGACTGAACAGCGATCTCGTCCTTGGGCGCGACGTGCTTGAGCCGCTCCCGCAGGAGCGTGAGGTCGGTCTGTACCAGGAGATCGAAGAAGACGGTGTTGCGCGGGTAGAAGACGATGAGGGACGTCGTCCCCACCGCCTTGCCGCTCACCAGGATCTGGTTGGGGGTGACGACGAACACGTCCGCGATGCCCGGGTTGGTCACGGAGACACGCGTGAACGGCTCCTTCAGCTCGACCACCTGGGACTTCCCGATGACCACTTCGAGCCGGACCACGCCCTGCTCGGCGGCGAGCGCCGGCAGCGCGCCCAGCGCGAGACCCATCACCACCAGCAGGAGCCCCATCATCAGGACGCGTCCCCCGACCCCGCCCGGACGTATCGCGCATTCGATCCCTCTTCCGTCCCTTCGTCGGGTTCACTTCTTCGGGGCCTCGGTCTCTTTCACCGTTCCCAGCTCGATCCAGAGCTCCGACTTGTCGCGCAGGAAGAAGCGCTGGCTCACCTGCTCGCCCCGGTGCACGAGGACCGAATGCGGCTCGGGGCTCACGGGAGCCGACGTCGAGGGCAGCGCCGCCCCGGAGTGCACGACGAGATCGTACTGGCGCTGCTTGTTGCCGGCGAAGATCAGGAGCAGGGTGGTCCGGCCGACGGTCTTCCCGGTGAGAAGGAGCTGGGTCGGATTGAGCACCTGGACGTCCGCCACGTTGGGGTTCGCGACCACCACCTTGCTCAGGGGATCCGGACCCACGGTGAGGACATTGGCCTGGTCCGAGGCGACGAAGAGCGCGGTCACCTCGTCGGCGCCGGCCGATCCCACCGTCGCGCCGGGCAGCGTCAAGAGCCCGAGCAGGAGCGCGGCGAGCACGGGGCGGAGCTTCAGGGAACGTGGCGGGCGCATGTGTGTCTCCTTGGTCGCCTTCTTGATCATCGTCGCTCACTTCCGCTCCGCCTGCTGCCGCTCCAGCCAGCCCCGATCGCCCACCTTGATGAACTGCTGCTCGGTGAGCCGTGATCCACGTATCACCGACACCGTATGGCCCTCGACGGTGGGGGCCGGGAGCGGCGCGGAGGCCGCGACCGTCCGCCGCGGCGCCGGCGCCGCCGGAGCCGTCGCTGTCGTCGTCGGACGCGCCACGTCGCTCAGCAGGGTCGCCTGGGTGGCCCCCGGCGTCCTGACGAACTGGTTGTCCCTCAGGTTGCGGGTGGTCAGCGTGATCCGCCCCTCGCTCTGAGCCACCGCGAGCCGCTCGGTCTGCTCGGGGGTCAGCGAAAGGGTGACCGTGGTCACGGTGATGGGCTTGTTGTCCCGCATCTCGACCGTCTGGCCGGCGGCGAGGATCGGGCACGTCCTGGAGGATCACCTTGGCGATGCGCTCCTGCTGGGAGCCGGGCTTGGACATGCTCACCAGCACGTCCACGCGGCTATTGGGGAGGATGAAGCCGCTCTCGCTAATCGCCTCGTCCACCTTGATCGAGACGCCGCGCTGCCCTTCGGGAACCAGCATCGCCATGACACCGCCGCGCCCCGCCAGCTCGGGGGCCAGCCTCGACTCGAGGAGTGGCTCGCCCGCCACGATGGCGCTACGCACCACGCGCCCTTGCGCGTCGGCGAGGGTCCGGATCGCTCCCGCGGGAATCGCCCCCTTGGGCCATTGCGCGACCTTGACGTGCTGGCTCGTCACCGATTCGGCCATGCGTCATGTTGACGGCCGCCACCACCACCGGCTCGGTCGCTTCGGGGCCGCCGGCCATCGCCATCTGGCGCACGACCTGGTAGACGAAGAAGCTGGCGATGAGCCCGACGATCCCGGCGAACACCAGCACCATCACGAGTCGACGATTCATGGCTGCACGATCCTATTCGAACCGCATCGAGGCGGTCTGTGTGATGTTCAGGGGGTCGAACATCGCGGGAAGAATCAGCGGGACGACGGTCCGGAACTGGACCGTGACCGTTGCGGACACGACCTGGTCCGGCGCGCAGGGAGTCACCGGGCAGGTGACGCCGCCCGTCCACTGACCGGCGCCAAGGATCGAGTTGATCTTGGCATCACCTGCCGAGGATACCGAGTCGGCCGGCGCGACGACTCCCGCGCGCACTCCTTCGCGCGCGGCGGCGGTGGCCAGGTTGAGAGTGAGCCAGGCCCGGCTCAGCTCCATGATCGCGAAGAGAACGAAGAGCAACACCGGGAGCACGACCACGAACTCGAGCGTGGAAGTACCGCGACTATTGAACAGCTTTCTCATCGTCCTCATGTTGTCTTTCAGCCGTGTGGCAAACAAAGTAAGTTCAGGAGCTCGCCAGGCCGGTGACCGTTCCACCGATCGCATTGATCGCGGTGGTCAGCTGGGTTTGAAGAGTACCCGGATAGATCGCGATACCGATCGCGACGATGAGCGCCCCCACGACGATCCATTCCAGCGTCTCGACCCCACGCTCATTGCTCACGTACGACCAAGCCGTCTTGAACACGCTTTTCCTCCTCCCGTTGGTCTGAGATTCGTCACGGACGCGGGCGCCCCGAGGCCTCCGGGGCACCCGCGGCGTGTTCGGTCGTTACGAGCTGGCCAGACCCGAGATCCGCGCGCCGATCGCGTTGACGGCGGTGATGAGCTGGCTCTGGAGGGCGCCCTGGTACACCGCGATGCCGACGGCCACGATGAGCGCGCCGACGACGATCCACTCGAGAGTCTCCACGCCCCGCTCGTCCTTGAAATAACCGATCAGTCGCTTCATCTGATTCCCCTTTGTCTTCACATCTCGCCCGTGCACTCCGTGTCGGCGGAAGCCCACCTCCCGCCGTATCCCCAGCTGCATGCCGGCCCGATCGGCTCGGCTCCGCGCCAACGGGGTCGCGCTACTCCTGCCGCCGTGAAGCCGCCCACCGCTCAGCGGATCGGCTGCGCATCACGGCCTTCGTATGCCCGCACATCGACGAATCCACAACTCTCGAGCCCGACCACCACTTCCGCCAGGCGCTCGTGCGGAACCCGAAAGACCACCGCGTCCCCGTCGGCCGGTCCGGACGGCGCCTGAGCCGCATCGAACCCCAGTCCAAGCTGGCCGAGAAGCTCGTGAACCGAGGGGGACGTCTCGTCCCGCGCGGCTACGTTCACCACCACGATCGCGTAGCCCAGAGCTGGACCTCCGTGCAAGATCTCAAAGTGCATTGGGTCCCACTCCGGGCACCATTCGTGTCGCGCCGACGGGAGGATAGTCAGCACGTATCGTGCCAGTACCGCCTGCGGCAAAATGCAAATTTTTCGTAGAGGTTGATCCGATAGAACTCAGGGGGTTCCGGCCAATGTCGGAGAAACTTACGGAAATGTTTTACCCAGTAGCCCGATGCGTATTCGGATACGATCGATGCAATAACAAGGCTCTTGACAACGCCCAAGATACTGACTTAAAAGTGAAAGCCTCGCTTGATGCGGGATCGAATGGCCAATCCAGTTCTCGCTCTGCGCGTTCGACAACGGCTGGCACTCCTGCGACAACGGCTGGCACTCCTGCGACTACAAGGAGTGTCGACCAATACAGAAATTGTAGTTCCTCGCCCTGACCCAGGAGTGGCGCCGGCCTTCCGCAAAAGCCCGGAAGTAAGCGAAACAAAACGGCAGGCCCAAGGGCGCGTAGGCTGGCACTAACTGTGCTGACCATATTCTTTGCGGATGCTACTCTCGTGACCGCGTCGAAAACAGGAAGCCTCGGGCCAGCGAGAACGCTGACGAGAGAACGGAGCCTATGACCGTGAACGGGAGCGCGACGGATCCGGCCTGCTCGACGCGATGGTCGAAGGGGCCCTCGACGGCCTTTGCCTCCTCACCGCCGACGGAGTCATCCTCAAGGCGAATCGCCTAGCGCTCGAGATGCTCGATATGACCCAGGACGATCTGATCGGGCGTCCGGCCACGACCGTGCTCGCCCGGAACGGCCGCGAGTGGTCCGTCCTCGCCGAGGTCCGGAAGCAGAAGCTCACGGTTACCGCGGTGCAGACCTTCAGCGACGGCAGGCGCATTCTCGTGTCGGGCACGCCGGTATGCGATGCGGCGGGCGAGCTCCGGCACATCGTCCTGAACCTCCGCGACACCACCGGCATCAGCCGCGTGATGCGCCGGCTCCAGGAATCCTTCGGAGCTTCGGAATCGTATCGCCCGCCCGCCGGCAGCTCCGACACCCGAGACCTGGCGACCCCCGAGGCGGTGTTCCGGAGCGAGGTCCTGCGAACGCAACATGACAAGGCGATCCAGTACGCGGCGGTGGATTCACCGGTCCTGCTGCTCGGCGAGACCGGCACCGGGAAGGGCGTGTTCGCCCGGCTGATCCACCGGTCGTCGCCGAGGAGCGCCGGCCCCTTCGTCGAGGTGAACTGCGGCGCGATCCCCGAGGGGCTGATCGAGGCCGAGCTCTTCGGCTACGTCAAGGGCGCCTTCACCGGCGCGGACTCGAAGGGAAAGACCGGCCTCGTCGAGCTGGCGCACATGGGCACGCTGCTCCTCAACGAGATCGGGGACCTTCCGATCGGGCTCCAGGTCAAGCTCCTCCGGTTCCTGGAGGACGGCGAGGTGTGGTCCATCGGCGCCGTCAAGCCGAAGCGGCCCAATGTCCGCGTCGTGGCCGCCACCAATCGCGATCTCGCCCGGATGATCAGGGACGGAAGCTTCCGCGGCGATCTCTATTACCGCCTCAACGTCCTCGCCATCAATATCCCTCCCCTGCGCGAGCATCCGGCGGACATCGCGGATCTCGTCGACATGATGCTCGCCAAGCTCGAGCGCAAGGTCGGACGCCGGCGGTCCTTCGCTCCCGACGCCCTCGAGGCTCTTGCCGGGTATCGGTTCCCTGGCAACATTCGCGAGCTGTGGAATCTCGTCGAGCGCCTCGTGGTGACGACCCCGGGCGAGACGATCGGGATCGGCGATCTGCCCGCCGAGATCGCCAGCGCGGCGGACTCGGCCCGCCCCGACGAGCACGAGCGGCCGAGCCTGCGCAAGGCCCGTCAGAAGGTCGAGGCGCAGCTCCTGCGAGATGCCCTCACCCGCTTCGGCACCCAGGCGCGCGCGGCCAAGCATCTCGGCGTCACCCAGTCCACCATCGCCCGCAAGGCACGGCAGTACGGCCTCTCCGGCAATGGCGTGGCGTGACCCCGGCGGCTGCTCTCCGGCTATAGCCTGCTCGACTCTTGAAGGAACCCCCTCAGAACTGAAGCGCCGAGGGGACGATCGGACGATCCACTCCCACCCGCCCGTTTCGCCTCGTCGAGAATGTGTCTGCAATGACCGGGAGATCCGGCCCGATCGATTCGGCTATCGACCACGGATCATGGCTTGGCTCGACCATTGCAGTTTGCTTCAGCGGCGGGATCGCCGCCGCGAGCGCGATTCAGGGGAGATGTGACATGCGCGGCTGGCGGATCGTCTGGGCCACGGGGTCCTGAACATCGTCGAGCAGCTGATCCCATGGGCGGCCCGAGTTCGAGGATCACAGCGAGCTGATCGGACAGTGCCTGCTCGTGGCCTTCGCGCTGATCGTCGTCTGGTCGGTCTCGGGCCTCATTCGAAGGTAAGCGGAGCAGTCGGGGCCAGTGCGTGCCGCACGGTTTCGTCTGCTACAATCGCCCTCTGGCCGGCCGGGAGCCGAGCCGGCCCACTATGTCGAGAGGGAGACCGCCGTGCCGCGCGTGAACGAGCATCACCTCGCCATCAAGGGCAGCTATCTCTTCTCCGACATCGCCAAGCGGGTGAAGGCGTTCGGGGAGGCCAATCCCTCCGCCAAGCTCATCCGCCTGGGCATCGGGGACGTGACGCGGCCGCTGGCTCCCGCCATCGTGCGGGCCATGCAGGACGCGGTCGCCGAGATGGGCCGCGCGGAGACCTTCCGCGGCTATCCGCCGGAGACGGGCTTCACCTTCCTCACCGAGCTCATCGCCGCCCACGACTACGCGCCGCGCGGCGTCCACCTCTCCCCCGAGGAGATCTGCATCTCCGACGGCGGGAAGACCGACTCCGCCAATATCCAGGAGATCTTCGCGCCCGAGTGCGTGGTGGCGGTGGTGGACCCCGTCTATCCCGTGTACGTGGACAGCAATGTGATGGGCGGTCGCGCCGGACGCCCCACCGAGAACGGGCGCTACGACCGCATCGTCTATCTCCCCGCCACCGCGGAGAACGGCTTCAATCCCGCCCTGCCCGATCGGCACGTGGACCTGATCTACCTCTGCTACCCGAACAACCCGACGGGCGCGGTGCTGGGCAAGGACGCGCTGAAGCGCTGGGTGGACTACGCGAAGCGCGAGGGGGCGGTGATTCTCTACGACGCCGCCTACGAGTCCTATATCCGCGACCCCGCCATCCCGCGAACGATCTACGAGATCGAGGGCGCGCAGGAGGTGGCCATCGAGCTCCGCTCGTTCTCCAAGACGGCGGGCTTCACCGGCGTGCGCTGCGCGTACACCGTGGTGCCGAAGGCCTGCATGGGGCGCTCCGCGTCGGGTGAGGCGGTGAGCCTGCACGCGCTGTGGTTCCGGCGGCAGTCCACCAAGTTCAACGGCGTGTCCTACATCATCCAGAAGGGCGCCGCCGCCGCGTACTCGCCGGAGGGCCAGAAGCAGGTGCGCGAGTCGGTGGACTTCTACCTGGAGAACGCGCGCATCATCCGCGAGGGCGTGGCGGGCATCGGGCTCACCGTCTATGGCGGCACCAATGCGCCGTATATCTGGGTGAAGACGCCCCGGGGGCTCGGCTCCTGGGACCTCTTCGACAAGCTGCTCAACGACGCCCACGTGGTGTCCACGCCGGGCGCCGGCTTCGGCCCCAGCGGCGAGGGCTATCTCCGCCTCACCGCCTTCGGCAGCCGCGAGCAGACGGTGGAGGCGGTCGAGCGCATCAAGACCCGGATCCGGCTCTAGCGGTGTCCGAGGAGTTGCTGGAAGCGCTCGAGGTCGAGATCGGCTCCGCCTCGGGCGGGACCCCGGACGCGTCCATCATCTGGCTGCACGGGCTGGGCGCCGACGGCCACGACTTCGAGCCCATCGTCCCCGAGCTGCCCCTGCCGGCCGGGCTCAACGCGCGCTTCGTCTTCCCGCATGCCCCGGTGCAGGCGGTGACCATCAACTACGGCCACGTGATGCCGGCCTGGTACGACGTGTACGGCGACGGGCGGCAGGACGCGGACGGCATTCGCCTCTCCCAGGGGCGCATCGAGGCGCTCATCGCGCGCGAGCGCGAGCGCGGCGTCGCGGCCCGGGCGCATCGTCCTGGCGGGCTTTTCCCAGGGGGGCGCCATCGCGCTGCAGACGGGGCTCCGCCATCCCGAGCGGCTGGCGGGCATCCTCGCGCTCTCGACCTATCTGCCGTTGGCCGAGTCCGTGGCCGCCGAAGCGAGCCCCGCCAATCGTGAGATCCCGATCTTCATGGCGCACGGCGCCGAGGATCCGGTGATCCCGCTCCCGCGGGCCGCCATCTCGCGGGATCAGCTCCGCAAGCTCGGTTATCCGGTCGAGTGGCACGAGTACCCGATGCCGCACGCCGTCTGCCCCGAAGAGATCGCCGACGTCGGCGCCTGGCTCGGGCGTGTGCTCGCGCCGGCGCCCGCGAGCTAGTCCTTCATCCCGAACAAGCGGCGCGTGAGGGCCGTCGTCCCCACCGCCTCGCAAAGCGCCACCGTTCCCACCAGCGAGATCAGGCTGATGGCGGCGAACTTCACGAGGGGCGCGGCGGGCCAGCTCACGAGGAAATAGGCCACCACCACGATGACGGTCTGGTGCCAGATGTAGAAGGGATAGACTCGGTCCCCGCCATAGCGCAGGATCCGGCTCGGCCGATCGAGGTAAACCCCCGCATACCCGATCACCGCGACCAGCGCCGACCATTCGATGACGGCCCGCAAGGTCAGGAGCGCCGCGTAGCCGATCGAGTAGGGCGCGACGGGGACGAGGAGTGGGACCAGCGCCAGGCGCCCGATGAAGGCGACCACGAACAGGACGGCGCCCACGCGGCGGTTCGCCTCCACCGCCTCCTTGAAGGCCGGCTGGGGCAGGAGGACATAGCCCAGCAGGAAGAGTAGCAAGTAGTGCGCGAGGTTCCACCAGTCGCCCACCAGCGCGTACGTGCTCGGAAACCCGCCGCGAAGCCCCACGTGGATCAGTGCCAGCGGGACCACGGGAAGGAAGATCCGCCGCCCCGGCCGCAGCCATGCCGCCGTCCGCGTCGCCCAGTGCCGGCCCCGCTCGCTCCGCAGGTAGAGGAAGAGCGGCAGCGCCGCGAGCGAGAACACGAGGAGATAGGCAAGGAACCAGAGATGGTGCCAGGAGAAATTCCCGCTCGGGTACGCGCCCTCGAAGTAGTGCGGGTAGAAGGCAAGATAGGAGCCGTGGAAGTCGCGCGGGCTCATCCGGTCCGGCATGCCCACGCTGATGCGCTCCACGTACACCTGCGGCACGACGACGACCGCCATGCCGAAGGCGAGCGGCAGGAGCAGCCGGCCCAGGCGCTCGCGCGCATAGCGCCAGGCCGAGCGGAAGCCGAGCGCGTAGTAGGTGCCCAGCCCCGAGATCATGAAGAGCAGCGGCAATCGCCATGGCGTGAGGAGATTGCCGAAGAGCTCGAGGCCCAGGCTCCGCTCCAGATTCTTCACGTGCCAGACCTCGGTGTCGAAGGGGCGCGAGGCATGGTAGAGGAGCAGGGCCAGCACGGCGAGCACGCGCAGGGCGTCCAGCTCGTGGCGGCGCTCGCGGCGCGGCGACGGCGAGGGCGCGGGCATGGCGGCGAGGGAGCGGAGTCGGGCTGCTACTGCTGCCGGCACTCCAGGCGGTTGCGCACCACGATCATGCCGGTGGGGAAGTACCGCGAGACGCTCTCGTCGCCCTCGCGCTTCCAGCGGCCGGGCGTATAGCTCTCGTTGGCGTCCTTGAGAAAGGTCATGTGGCGCTCCAGCGCGGTCTTGCACTCGGGCTGGCTCGCATAGCCCTCCACCGGACGGGAGTCGGTGGGAAAGGGCTCCACCCCGAACAGCCATCCGCTCACCAGGAGGCGCGGATCGTTGTCCAGCGACGTCGTGGACCACAGCACCCAGATGAGCACCAGCCCGTGCGCCGCACGCCGCATCGCGACCCCCTTTAGGTGTACGACCGTGCCTGGCCTGCGCGTCGTGACCTGTAACCCTGATTCCTACCCTACCAGACGGTCGCCCCGGCGCCTAGATCATGGCGGCGAGGGCGTCGCCCACCTCCTTGGTGGTGGCCTTGCCCCCGAGGTCGCGCGTCACCGTCTTGCCTTCCTCCACCAGCTTCTCGATGGCCCGCACCACCGCGTCGGCGGCGTCCTGATGGCCCAGATGCTCGAGCAGCATGGCCCCCGTCCAGATCTGCGCCACGGGATTGGCGATGCCCTTGCCGGCGATATCCGGCGCCGAGCCGTGCACCGGCTCGAACATGGACGGGTACTCCTTCTCCGGATTGATATTCCCGCCGGGCGCGATGCCGATGGAGCCGGCGATGGCGGGTCCGAGGTCGGAGAGGATGTCGCCGAAGAGGTTGCTGCCCACCACGACGTCGAACCAGTCCGGATGCTGGACGAAGTGGGCGGTGAGGATGTCGATGTGGAACTGGGCGGTCTTGACGTCGGGGTATTCCTTCCCCATGGCGGCGAAGCGCTCGTCCCAGTACGGCATGCTGTGGATGATGCCGTTGGACTTGGTGGCGGACGTCACGTGCTTGCGCGCCCGCTTGCGCGCGCGCTCGAAGGCATAGCGCATCACGCGGTCGCAGCCTTTGCGGGTGAAGATCGCCTGCTGAATCGCCATCTCGTTGTCGGCCCCACGGAAGAGCCGCCCGCCGATCTCCGAGTACTCGCCCTCGTTGTTCTCCCGCACGATGAGCATGTCGATGTCGGATGGTGTACGCCCGGCCAGGGGCGACCGCACGCCCTTGAGGAGGCGCACCGGGCGCAGGTTGATGTACTGGTGGAAGCTGCGCCGGATGGGGATGAGGAGCCCCCAGAGGGAGACGTGGTCGGGCACGCCCGGGAAGCCGACCGCGCCGAGGAAGATGGCCTCGAACTCGCGGAGCTGGTCGAGGCCGTCCTCCGGCATCATGCGGCCGGTCTTGGTGTAGCGCTCGCAGTTCCAGTCGAAGTGCGTGAAGGCGCACTCGAACCCGAAGCGCCGGCCGGCCGCCTCCAGCACGCGCATGCCCTCGGGCACCACCTCGTTGCCGATGCCGTCGCCGGGAATCACGGCGATCTTGTGTCTCATCGCGTCTCTCCTCGCAGTGTCGGGTAGAGCCCGCGGTAGAGCCGGTACTGGCGCTCGTAACGGGCGGTATGCTCGGGCACCGGCGCATGCACGGCCGGCGGCGGATCGGCCGACGTCCCCACGGTCCTTGACCGCTCCCAGCCCCAGCAGCCGGCCGCCACGCCGGCTACCCAGGCCACGCCCCAGGCGCTGCCCAGATCCGCCCCCGGAGCATACTCGATGGGGCGGCCCAGCACATCCGCCACGATCTGGCGCCAGAGCGCGCTGCGCGCCCCGCGATCCATGATGCGGACGACACGGATGGGATGCCCGCCCTCGGCGAGCACGTCGACGTGATGGCGAAAGCCATAGGCGACGGATTCGAGCACGGCACGGAAGAGATGGCCGCGGCCATGCGCCAGCGTGAGCCCGCACACCGCGCCGCGGGCGCCCGCGTCGAAGATGGGCGTCTTCTCGCCCAGGAAATACGGCAGCATCACGAGGCCGTCGGCGCCGGGCGGAGTGGCCGCGGCCTCCGCGTCGAGCCGCGCATAGCGCGCTTCGCCTTCGCCGAGATCGCGCGCGAAGACGTCGGCGAACCACTTCACCAGCGCGCCGCTGGTCGCCATGCAGCCATTGAGGAGAAAGCGGCCCGGCAGGTCGTGGTAGTCGATGTACAGACGCGGGTCGGGCGCGAAGCGGTCCACGCCATAGAGCACGTCGCCCCCGCCCCCGATCTTGAGCACGAGCTCGCCGGGCCCGGTGCCCGCCGCCAGCGCCGCGGCGACATGATCGGCGCTGCCCGCGATGACGGGCGTCCCGGCGCGGAGGCCGGTGGCCGCGGCGGCCTCCGGCGTCACCGCGCCCACCACCTCGTGCGGCGCGCGCACGGGCGGCAGCCAGGCCTCCGGCGTCTCCGTGGTCGCCAGCGCGGGGGCGTACCAGCCGTCGTGGCGCGCGTCCCAGAAACCGGACTCGAGCGCCCAGTTGCGCTCGAGGCTCCACTCGCCCGTGAGCCGGTGGGTGATCCAGTCATAGGAGCCCAGCACGCGGCGGATCCGCCGATGCACCTCGGGCTCATGCGTTCGCAGCCAGAGGAGGCGCGGCAGCACGAGCTGCTGGCTGAGCGGCTGTCCGGTGGCGGCGAAGAAGTCCGCGCCGGGAAGCCGAGCGCGCAGCCACTCGATCTCGACTTCGGTGCGCGCGTCGTTTTGCTGGATGGAGGGCCGGAGCAGGCGGCCCGCGACGTCGAGACAGAGGAGGGCGGGGACCATGCCGCTCACGCCGATCATGGCAACGGCGTCGAGGGGCGTCTGCTCGGCGAGGCGCCGCAGCGCGCCCACCGCGCCGCGCCACCAGGCATCCGGATCGCCCTCGGACCAGCCGGGGCGCGGCGCGCGCCCGTCGTGGGGAAGACTCGCGGTGGCGGCGACGCGCCCGTGCTCGTCGAGCGCGATCGCCTTCACCGCCGTGGTGCCGATGTCGATGCCGAGGGCACGCGCGGTCACGGGGCCGAAGTGTCCGCCGCGCGTGGCCCCGGCGTCAAGCCGGCCCGGAGGGCCGGCGCTGATCAGTTGCGCATCTTGGATGCGGGGACCGGGCTCGGGGACAGCCGCGTCGTTCGCGATTGTCTCGCTTGCCCCGCACCCGACGGCGCCACGGGCTCGAAGCGGTGCGTGCGCGGCTCCGGCTGGGCGGCAGCCGGCCGCTCGACCGGCGCCGGCCGCACCACCGGCACCGGCGCGGGCTGCTCGACCGGCGCCGGCCGCGCCACCGGCGCCGGCCGCTCGACCTGCGCCGGCCGTACCATGGCGCCGGCGCGGGCGCGGGGGCCGGCGCGGGCTGAGCGGGAGGCATCACTCTGGGCGCAGGCCGAGCCTCCTCACGCGGACGAGGGGCGGGAGCAGCCGGCGCAGGGGCCGGCGCCACCGTGGGCTGAGCCGGCACACTGAGCCGCGGCTCGGGACGCCGTTCCTCCCGAACTCGCGGGGCCGGTGCGGGGGCGGGCGCCGGTGCCTGAGAGGGCTGAGCCGACGGCGTGTTGAGTCGAGGCTCCGGGCGCCCCTCGTCCCGGACCCGCGGGACCGGTGCGGGCGCCGGTGCAGGCGCGGGCGTCGGCTGAGCCGGCGGCGTGCTGACCCTGGGCTCAGGCCGCGCGTCGTCCCGCACTCGCGGAGTCGGCGCGACCGGAGCCGGCCCTGGCGTGGCCGGCGTCGTGGTCGGAGCCGGCGCGCTCAGCCTGGGCGCCGGACGTCCGTCGTCCCGCACTCGAGGACTCGGCGGAGCCGGAGTCGGCGCCGTCGTGGGCTGAGCAGGCGAGCTCACCTTGGGTTGAGGTGCCGCCTCGTCACGAACCCGCGGACTCGGCGGCGCCGGTCGGGCACCGCGATCCCCTCGGTCATTCCGATCGACCCGTTCCGGCGTGCCGGCGGGGCGATCCTCGCGACGCGCGGGCTCGGCACGCGTCACCGTCGGCCTTGGCGCCGGCACGATCTTCGGCGCGGATTCCACCACGGCGGGCTTGCCATCGCCCAGGCCCTGCTCGCGAAGCGACGGGCCCTGGTCACGCGGGGCGCGCGTCGCCACCACGGGGCGATTCTGCACGGACACCGGCGGCTTGGCCGCGGGGCCATTGGCGGCCGTCACGCTTGCCGCCACGGGTCTCACCTCGGGCGCGCCGCGCACCGGCGCGAGCTGCCGCACGTCCGTCGCGTTGACTCGGGTCGCCACCAGCGCGCCGCGGCCGAAGCGGTCGGCGGGCACGCCCACCACCGCGTTGTTGACGGTCACGTTGCGGTACACGTTGATGTTCTGCACGTTCACGACCGTGGTGTTGCGGACCACGACATTGTTCACCACGCGGGGGCCGCCCCAGCCATGCCAGCTGGCCACGCCCACGAAACCCGGCCTCCCCCACCAGGGGATGATGGGCTCACCCCAGCCCAGCGGGGCCCAGTACACCGGCCGGCCCACGCTCACGTGCACACCCCCGCCGAGGAACACGACCAGCGCGGGCGAATAGATGGGCCGCACCACGACCGGCCCCGGCGCCCAGGCCCAGTAGTTGCGGACATACACCCACCGGCCATAGTGATAGGGCGCCCAGCCCCACGAGGCATTGTCCAGCCAGGTCCAGCCAAAGCGCGGATCCCAGATCCAGCGGCCGGTGCTGTACGGCACCCAGCCCGGCGCCACCGTCGTGGGGACCCAGACATTGCCGTAGGTTTCCACGGTGCGCCAGCTTCCGTTCTGGTCCAGCGTCTCCGTTCCGTAGACGCCCGCGGGGACGTAGCGCGCACTCGCGGTCTGGGTGAGATAGTCCGTGCGCTGATGGTTCCACTGATCCCAGGCGGTGAGCGCCGGAGCCGCCCCTACGACCACCCGGGGCGACTCCGTGCCGGTCACCACGACCTGCTGATTGGCGGCCACCGGTGTGGCGGCGCCGCCGGCAGGGGTCATGGTGGCAGAGCCCGCTCGATGCGCGCGGAAGGTCGTCGTGTCGGCGGTGACCTCCGCGTGGTAGAAGCCGTTGCGCTCGATGGTGAAGGCCGCGCCCGGGGTGGCCAGCTCCAGCGTGTCGCCGGGGCCGAGCTCACGGATGTCGAGCGCGGCGTGGCCGGCGGTGAGGCGGAGCTGGATATAGTCGGCCTCGTGATTGTCGAGCGCGATCTGGGCGCCGGGCGCGGCGCGCACGAAAGCGCGCGGCCCGACCTGGATCTCGACCGTGCCGCCGGCGCCGGTATAGAGGACGTCACCCGGCGCCAGCGGCGTGTTCACCGTGGCAGGGGTCCAGTCGCTGGCACCCGGGCGCCAGAAGGAGACCTCGCCGTTCAGATAGCTCACCCGCGCAGGCGTGATCTCTCCCGCCGGGGCGGCCGGGGTTGCCTGGGCGCCAGGCAGCGCTGGGGCGGGAGGCTGAGCTTGGGCGTCGGTGGAGGGGGGAGGCGGCGGGGGAAGCGCATCCGCCGCGAACGCGTAGCCGGTGCTACTCACCAAGGCGGCCAGCACCAATAGAGTAGAAAATACCCGCTTTGCGGTCATGGGTCCTACCTCCTACTTGGTAGACGAGGGGGGCCCCTGTCCTGTTTACTCGCAACAAATAGGCCTGGAGACGGGTTATTCTCCTCCGGTGAGCAATCGCTGGCTCATCCTCGGCATTATTTTCCTCACCCGGCTGTCCATGGGGTTCCAGTTCCAGTCCGTCGCTTCGGTGGCTCCCTTCCTCGTGGACGACTTCAGGATCGGCTATGCCCAGGTCGGGGTGCTGATGGGCCTCTACCTGCTCCCCGGCGCCGTGATTGCCTTGCCCGGAGGCATGCTCGGCCAGCGCTTCGGCGAGCGGCGCCTCGTGCTCATCGGGCTCGCGCTGATGGCCGGCGGCGGGCTCGTCATGGCAGCGAGCGAGAGCTTCGCCGCCGCCAGCGCGGGGCGCATCGTCAGCGGCATCGGCGGCGTCCTGTTGAACGTGCTGCTGGCCAAGATGGTGGCCGACTGGTTCCGGGGCAAGGAGATCGCAACGGCCATGGGCGTCATGCTGACGTCGTGGCCCATCGGAATGGGCCTGGCCCTGGCCAGCCTGGGCACGCTGGCGGCGGCGCATTCGTGGCGCGGGGCGGTCCATCTCACCGTGGTCGCGGCCGCCGTCGCGTTCGCCCTCATGCTCCTCTTCTATCGCGACCCGCCCGGCGCGCCCGCGGAGGGATCGGGGCGGCTCACGCTGGGCCTCGCGCCGCGCGAGCTCTTGCTCGCCGCCATCGGGGGGCTCGGCTGGGGCGTGTTCAACGCGAGCTATGTCGTCTTCCTGAGCTTCGCGCCCGCTTTCCTCGCGGTGAGCGGGCGCTCGGTGGGCACGGCGGGCGCCATCGTGAGCCTGGGCATCTGGGTCACCCTCGTCTCCATCCCGCTGGGCGGGCTCCTCGCCGATCGCCTCGGCCGGCCCAACCTTCTCATCGGCGCCGGCTCGCTCAGCGTGGCGCTGGCCATGCTGGCCTTCCCCTATTTCGACAACCCCGCGCTCTGGTGTGTGCTCGTGGGAATTCTCGCCGGCGCCTCACCGGGGGCGCTCATGGCGCTCCTGCCCAAAGCCCTGTCATCGACCGCGCTGGCGCCGGGCTTCGGCGTGTACTACACCGTGTTCTATCTGACCATGGCCGCCACGCCGGGCCTGGCCGGAGGGCTCCGGGATCAATACGCCAGCCCCGCGGCCCCGCTCTTCTTCGCGGCCGCCCTGATGGCCGTGGTAGTGCTGGTGCTCGTCGCGTTCCGCGCCGCGGCGGAGCGCGCGCGCGATACCGTGCGCACCTGACCGCCCGTCCCGCTCCCTACCGAACGAGGAGATCGCCGATGGCCAGACCGATGCGACGCGTCGTCACCGGACACAATGCGCAGGGCAAGTCCGTCTTCGTCATGGACGGCCCGTCGCCCCACGTGCTCGAGCTCGCGGCGGTGCCGGGGCTCGCCCTCATCGACCTCTGGGTCACCGACCGCGCGCCCGCGGGCGGCAATGTGGGCACGGCCGATCCTGCCGCGCGGCCGGTGGTGCTCGAGCCCCCGAGCCGCGGGACCATCTTCAGGGTGGTCGATTTCCCGCCCGAGCGGCCGGGCGGCCCGCCGCCGGACCGGAAACAGCTCTTCGGCGCCATGGGCGCGGATCATGTGATGGATCCCAGCGCCGCGCGCCATCCCGCGATGCACAAGACCAGCACGGTGGACTATGCGCTGGTGGTCGACGGCGAGATCTGGGCCCTGATGGACGAGGGCGAGGTGCTCCTGCGCGCGGGCGATTGTCTCATCCAGCGGGGCACCAACCACGCGTGGAGCAACCGGACGGACCGCCCCTGTCGGGTGGCCTTCGTCCTCGTGAACGCGGAGCCGGTCTAGGACGCGGAGTGGCGCTCGCCGTCGCGCCGGCGAGAGCGGCCGGCCCCACTGGGCCGCGGGGCGGGACGGTGGAGCAGCTCGCACCAGAGGCGATTGCCATCGCCGCCCGCCTCCGCGCTCCCGAAGAGCGTGCCGTTCGAGCTCACGAGGGCGTCGTCCGCGCCCTCGCGCGCAGGCAGATGCGCCTCGCACCATTGCACGTCGAGGACTTCTTGCAGGCCGTCGGCAAGCGGTTCACAGCCCGGACAGTAGGCGCGCGCTACAGAGGGCTTCTCAGGCGGGAAGTCCGTCACGACCCGGGCCTCGATGGCACCCGAAGACGTAGGTCATCTGCGCCCATGCTAGCAGCCACTGCCGGCGGGGCAGAAGAAATATCTTGCTCCGGGGATGCGCCGATTGACGTGGGCGCGGCCCCACGCTAGGCTCGGCCCCAGCATGGCTCCCGACATCCTGCCCTTCGTCGGCGCTCGCGGCTCCTGGGGAGCCATGGGTGAGCAGGTCGGCCAGGTCTTCGCCCCGCTCATCGACCGGCACCTCGAGGCGTGGATCGGCCACGTGTGCCGCGAGACGGGCGCCGCGCGCGACGCGGTGATCGCGGCCGCGCAGCCCTATGCGCAGCCCATCCGAGAGCATGCCCCGTTCCTGTGGGAGGAGCTGCAGGGCGTGGCCCTCGGCGCCGACATTCCCGTCGCGGAGCTGCTGGTGCTCCAGGCGCGCGCCGAGGTGCTCCGCGCCAAGCGTCCGGCGCCGGCGCCCGCCCCACCGGGGGAGTGCACCACCTTCGCGCTGGGCGGCCGGCGCGCCGAGGCGGGCGGAGTCCTCTTCGGGCAGAATGTAGACCTCGTCCCGTTTCTGGAGGAGTTCGGCGTCATCGTGCGGCAGGAGCCCGCGGACGCCCCCGCCACCGTCATGTACACAACGGCGGGATTGCTCGGCCATGCCGGGCTGAACGAGGCCGGGGTCGGCGTCTGCGCCAACTTCGTGGACGATCCCGGCGGCTGGGGCGAGGGCCTCCCGCGCTATCTGCTCTCCCGCCTCGCCCTTCGCGAGAAGACCGCGGACGCCGCGCTGGAGGCCGCGATGCGGCCGCCCCGGGCGGCCTCGCGCAACCTCCTCATCGCCGACGCCACCGGCGCCTTCGTGGACGCCGAGCTGCTCCGGCGCGAGGCCGGCCTCATCCACGGCCGCGACGGGCTCCTGGTGCATGCCAATCACCTCGAGGCGGCTGTCTTCCAGGGCCGGGAAAAGCCATCCGAGAACTCGTTGAAGCGGCGGGAACGGCTGGAGACGCTCCTGAGGGACGCCGACGGGCCCGTCGGCGTCGGCGACGTCCAGCGCTTCTATCGCGACCATGCGAACGCGCCGCATAGCCTCTGCGCCCATCCGTTCCCCGGGCGCAATGTCCAGACCGTGGTCTCGCTGATCGGCGATCTCACGCGGCTCGAGCTGCACGCGGCCAAGGGCGCCCCGTGCCGGGCAGTCTATGCGACCTACACCGTGGCCACCTGCCGCCAGGGCGCGCTGTCGGTGACGGTACGGGACGCTTACGCGCCGCATCCTACCGTCGCGTCCTAGGCAGGGAGCTGTGGTAGTGGTGTCCCCAGGAGCCCGCACTGGCCATCCAGGGCCCTGGGCCCGGGCGTAGGATCCCGTGACGCCACCCGGTGACGCCATGGAAGGCTTCGAGGCGTGGATGGACGGCTGGGCGAGCTGAGTAGCCCTAAAGGAGAACAGCATGGCCACCGCGACGACTGACCGACCCGCGACGACCGAGCGTTCCACTCCCACCCAGCACTATCGGGCCTATGCGCCGAAGCCGTTCACGCGCGCGGAGCGCGATTCGGTGACCATCCTCTTCGGGGGCCTGCACTGGCGCGTCGAGCGCATCCTGCAGGCGGTGCTGGAGAGCGGCGGCAACAAGGCGGAGGTACTGCCGGTGGCCACCAAGGAAGACCTCCTCACCGGGCGCGAGACCGCCGACATCGGCCAGTGCTGCCCCACCAGCTTCACCACCGGCAATCTGGTGAACTTCCTCAAGAAGAAGTCAGGGGAGATCGGCGCGGAGGAAGTGAGCAAGAAGTTCGTCTACCTCACCGCCGGCTCCTGCGGCGCCTGCCGCTTCGGCCAGTACCACCAGAGCTACGAGCTCGGGCTGCGCAACTCGGGCCTCGAGGCCTTCCGCATGTTCCTCCTCGCCCAGGACGAGCTCGACCAGAAGGCCGCCATGGGCGACGGCTTCGACATGAACCTGCCGGTGACGCTGGGCTGCCTCTGGGCCATCTTCACCACCGATCTGGTGCAGGACCTCGAGTACCAGGTGCGGCCGTACGAGGTGGTGCCCGGCGCCACCGAGGCGGTGGTCAAGGAGTCGGTGGAGCTCCTCTACCAGGTCTTCCGCAACCGGCCCCAGATGGGCCCCTACAAGTCGGTGGCGTGGTACCTCACCACGCGGCACTTCGTGAAGGCCATGCGCGAGATCCGGAGGAAGTTCGGGACCATCGAGCTGGACCGGCTTCGCGCCAAGCCCACCGTGAAGATCACCGGTGAGTTCTACCTCCAGACGGTGGAGGGCGACCCCAACTACAATATCCACCGCTGGCTCGAGGCGGAGGGGGCGGAGGTCTATCCCGCGGGGATCACGGTGTGGATGGACTATCTCCTGCGGCTGGGGCTGCAGAAGTTCGAGGACTACTCGGGGGTGGAGCGCGGAGCGCGGCTCAAGCTGGGCCTCGGGCGCACCGTGCAGGCCATCTACCGGCGCGTCTTCGGCCGGCTGCGCCGGGCCATGGGCGATCTCGCGCATGAGCTCCCGCGTCAGCTCGAGCTACGCCGACTCGCCGCGCCGTATTTCAACCACCGGCTCGACGGCGGCGAGGGCGACATGCTGATCGGCAAGGCCATCTGGGCCCACACCAAGAAGAAGGCCCACATGATCTGCGAGCTGTCGCCCTACTCCTGCATGCCGAACACCATGAGCATCGGGGCCATGTCGGGCGTGCTCGGCAAGTTCCCCGACCTCCTCTACGCGCCGCTGGAGATCAAGGGCGATGCCGAGGTGCACGCGCTCTCGCGCTGCCAGATGATCCTCACCGAGGCCAAGAAGCGCGCGCAGCGGGAGTTCGACGAGGCGCTCGAGAAGAGTGGCCTGACGCTCGACGCCATCCGCGCCTATCTCGACGCGCACCCGAAGATGAAGCGGGCGGATTACAAGGTGCCCCATATGGGCTGCGCGGGGACGGCGGCCAATATGGTGCTTCACGTGGCGCAGAAAGCCCGCTAGCCCCCATGGCGAAATACATCGGCATGGACGTCGGCTCCACCACCGTCAAGGCCATCGTGGTCGAGGTCGGGCGAGACGCAGCCGAAGGCGAGGCGAGCGAACATGGAAATGCTTCCCGAGCGGAGCGAGGGGGGCCAGGAAAGGTAATCTGGCAGGACTACCAGCGCCACAATACCCGCCAGGCGGAGAAGGTCCTCGAGTTCCTGGGCCGCATGGAGGAGGAAGCGCAGGTCGCGGCGGGCCGCGACCGCGTGTTCTTCACCGGCTCGGGCTCCGGCTTCCTCGGCCCCCTGGTCGGCGCCAAGATGATCCAGGAAGTGGTGGCCGTCGCCGCCTGCGTGGAGCGGCAACACCCCGACGTGCGCTTCGTGTCCGAGATCGGCGGCGAGGACATGAAGACCATCTTCTTCACGCCCAGCGGCGGCGGGAAGACCAAGCAGGTGTACATGCAGTCCGCCTGCAGCGGCGGCACCGGCACCTTCATCGAGAAGACCGCCCGCAAGCTCTCCGTGGCCAGCGAGCGGCTGGCCGACATGCCCTACGAGGGAATGAGCCTCCACAAGGTCAGCAGCAAGTGCGGCATCTTCGCCGAGACGGACGCCAATACCCTCGTGAAGACGGGCGTGCCGGTGGAGGAGATCATCGCCAGCCTCTTCGAGGCGGTGGTCTACCAGAACCTCGCCACGCTCACCAAGGGCAATACGCCCTCGCCGGAGGTCTTGCTGCTGGGCGGGCCCAACCTCTTCTTCCGGGGGCTGCAGGAGGCGTGGCGGCACCATCTCGCCAAGCTCTGGGAGCAGCGCAAGATCACGCTGCCCGAGGGCCGGACGCTCGCCGACTGCATCGTGGTGCCGAAGGAGGCGCTCTACTATGCCTGCCTCGGCTGCGTGGAGATCGGGGCCGGCGAGCCCGAGGGCGTGGCCATCTATCAGGGGCCGGACAAGCTGCGCTGGTGGGTGGACGAGGGCCAGGCGGAGCAGAAGGCCAAGGACGGCGGCAAGGCCCTGGTCTCCTGCGCCGGAGATCTCGAGACCTTCGTCTCCACCTACGACCTCAAGCGTCCCGGCGTGACGGCGCCGCCCGCGGAGGCCGCGCCCGTGCACGCGGGCCCGGTCCTCGTGGGCTGCGATTTCGGCAGCACCACCGCCAAGGCGGTGGTGCTCTCGCCCGAGCGCGAGATGCTCTTCTCGTGCTACGCGCTGTCCATGGGCAATCCCATCGAGGACGCGCAGTCCCTCTTCAAGCAGGTGCGCGAGGCGGGCTTCACCGAGGTGGCGGGACTGGCGCTGACCGGCTACGGGAAGGACTTGCTCCGGGACGTGCTGGGCGCCGACATGGCGGTGGTGGAGACGGTGGCGCATGCCACCGGAACGCTCCACTTCTTCCCCGACGCCGACGTGATCTGCGACGTGGGCGGCACCGACGTCAAGATCATGATCCTGCGCCAGGGCACGGTGGCCGACTTCCGCCTGAATTCGCAGTGCTCGTCCGGGAACGGCGCCTTCCTCCAGGGGGTGGCCGAGCGTTACTCGATCCCGCTCGAGGCCTATGCCGACCGCGCCTTCGCGGCCAAGTCCATGCCGACCCTGGCCATGGGCTGCGGCGTCTTCCTCCAGTCGGACATCGTGAACCAGCAGCGCAAGGGCTGGGCGGCGGAGGAGATCATGGCCGCGCTGGCCGCGGTGCTCCCCATCAATGTGTGGATTTACGCGGGTCAACTGCAAAATCTTCGATCAGTGGGGCGCAAGTTCGTCCTCCAGGGCGGCACCCACCGCAACATGGCGGTGGTGAAGGCCCAGGTGGACTTCATCCGGGGCAAGGTCCCGGACGCCGACGTGGTGCTGCATCCCTACTCCGGGGAGGCGGGCGCCATCGGCGCCGCGCTGTGCGCGGTGGACTGGCGCGCCAGGGGCGCGGCCAGCCGCTTCCGCGGCTTCGAGGCCATCGCGGCGCTCACCTATACGAGCACGACCGCCGCGGAGACCGTCTGCAAGTGGTGCCCGATCAATTGCACGCGCACCTTCATCGACGTCCAGCTCCCCGGGGCGCAGGGCCGCCCGTGGAGCAAGCTGCCGCTGGCCAAGGGCTGGGAGCGGGTGATCAGCGGCAACTCCTGCCCCAAGGGGCTGGTGGAGGACGTCAACGAGCTGCGCGAGGTGAAGTCCAAGCTGGAGGAGGTCAAGCGTGAGTACCCTAACGTTGCCGAAATGGTTCGGACGGACGCGTTCCGCCGCCCCCGGGTCGAGTCCGCCGCCGTCGCGGGCTAGCCTCCGGATCGGAATCCCGCGGGTCCTGAACCTCTGGTCCACCCACCAGTTCTGGGTGGGGTTCTTCGTGGCCCTCGGAGTGGATGCGCGGAAGCTCGTCTTCTCCTCGGACACCTCGGAGGAGCAGGGCCGCCAGTTCGGCAAGGGCCGCGGCACGGTGGACTGCTGCTATCCCGTCAAGTGCATCGCCGGCCACTACGGCGAGCTGATCTTCGGGCAGAAGGAAAAGGTCGACATCCTCTTCTCGCCCATGATCTACAACCTGCCGTCCTTCCTTTCCGGCCACGTGGCGCGCACGCTCACCTGCCCGCGCGTGATGGCGGCCCCCGAGAACATCAAGGCCGGCTTCATCAAGGAGCGCGACGTCTTCGCCGACCAGGGCATCCGCTATGCCTCGCCCTTCGTCTCGCTGGACGAGCCCAAGATCGTCCCCAAGCAGCTCTGGGAAGGACTCCAGGGCATCATTCCGGGGCTCACTCCCGAGGAGACGGCGCGCGCGGTGGACGCGGGCTTCAAGGCGCTGTCGGACTTCAGCGCGCGGCTCCGCCGCAAGGGCCGCGAGGTGCTCGAGTGGTGCGCGCGCGAGGACCGGCCCTGCCTGCTCGTGCTCGCGCGGCCGTATCACATGGATCCGGGCATCGGCCACGAGATCGAGGTGGATCTCCAGGCCTACGGCTATCCCGTCCTGTGGGCCCAGTACTTCCCCACCGATCCGGACCTCATGGAGTGGGCCTTCGGGGAGGACATCCGCGCCGGTCACATCCGCTCGCCCTTCGACATCCGGGACGTGTGGCCCTCGTCCTACTCGTCCAATACCAACGAGATCCTGTGGGGCGCCAAGGCCGCCGCGCGCATGCCCTGGGTGGCCTGCGTGGTGCGGCTGGCCAGCTACGAGTGCGGGATGGATCAGCCGACGTATACGCCGGTGCAGCAGATCGTGGAGCGGTCGGGGACGCTCTTCTTCTCGTTCCAGGATCTCGACTCCACCAAGCCCGCCGGCTCGGTGAAGATCCGCGTGGAGACCATCGCGCACTACCTCGAGCGCTACGCCAAGGACATCATCGCCAAGAAGAAGGCGGCGATGCCGCCGGGCTGCCCGCTGGGAGCGGGCGAGCCCGCTACGACGGCCGCGCCGACGTCGCCGGCCTGACCGCGGCGGCGTCTCCCGCGCGGCGTATGAAGGCCCAGCGGACGCGGCGCATGATCGCGGCCAGCCGCGTGGCCCGATACCCGGACGGGACCGCGGTGAGCAGCGGATAGCGCCGCTCGGCATCCTCCCACTCGAGCGGCGCGCGGGCATCAGGCTGGAGCGCATCTTGGGCATAGTGTCGCGCCAGCCGTTTCGCCAGCCGGGCCGACTCCACCAGCCGGAGCTGGAGATTCACCGGCGGGCGCAGCGCGGCCGCCGCCTGGCGCGCCGGCTCGTAGACCGGCGCATTGGCCATGTCGTGCTCCACGATGAGTCCGTCCAGCACCTGCACGCGGTAGCGCCGGTTCGCGGCGCGGACCTGGCTCGCCGAGCCCGCATGGACCCGGATCGTCGCCAGCGGCTCGTCCACGTAGCAGATTCCCGAGTGCACGGCCACCCGCGCGGCCAGCTCCCAGCCGGCGAGGCCGACCAGCGCCGGGTTGAAGCGCCCGAAGGGTGCCACGCGCGGACGCCAGCAACGGCACCCAGTGACGAGGCGTCCTTTCTTCACCGGTGAGGGAATGACACGCCCCTCGACAACGAAGGATTTGCGTCCCGGACGCGCGCTCGCGATCCGGCCCGGCGAGGGCGGCGCCGCGCTATGGTCCTTCGCCTACTTCTTCTGCGTGCTCTCGAGCTACTACGTGCTGCGGCCGGTGCGCGAGGAGATGGGCGTGGCCACGGGCGTGGAGCGGCTCCCCTGGCTCTTCACCGGCACGTTTCTCGCCATGGTGGCCGCGGTGCCCGTCTTCGGTGCGCTCGCGGCCCGCTTCCCGCGCCGGACCCTCCTGCCGCTGGTCTATGCGTTCTTCATCGCCTGCATCCTCGGGCTCTTCGCCCTGCTCCGGGAGTGGGGACGCGCCGGCCTGGGCGCCCGCCGCGTTCTTCATCTGGCTGAGCGTCTTCAATCTCTTCGTGGTGTCGGTGTTCTGGAGCTTCATGGCGGATGTCTGGCGCGAGGAGCAGGCGCGGCGGCTGTTCGGCTTGATCGCCGCCGGCGGCAGCGCGGGAGCGCTGGTGGGGCCGGCGGTGACCGCATTTCTCGCGCCACGCATCGGTCCGGTCAATCTCCTGCCCGTGGCGGCGGCGATTCTCGCCGGCGCGCTGGTCTGCGTCGCCCGGCTCCGGCCGGGCGCGCCCGCGGCCGGCGCCGGCCCGCGCGCGTCCGGGCTCGGGGCCGACGAGGCGCCGGTGGGCGGCGGCGCGCTGGGCGGGCTCACGCGCGTGCTGCGCTCGGCCTATCTCTCCGGCATCGCGCTCTTCGTGGCGCTCGGCACGCTCTTCGCGACCTTCGTGTACTTCCAGCAGGCTCAGATCATGCGGGCGGCCTTCGCCGATCCGGGCCGACGCACCGCCGCCTTCGCCCAGATGGACCTCGCGGTGAACGCGCTCACCATCGGCGCCCAGCTCTTCGCGACCGGAGCGCTGGCGACGCGCTTCGGGCTGGCCCGGGTGCTGCCGGCGCTGCCCGTCTTGACCCTGGTCGGGTTCACGGCGCTCGCGCTGGCCGGCGCGGGGAGCGTCCTGATCGCGTTCCAGGTGCTGCGGCGGGCGGCCCAGTACGGGATCACGGGGCCCGCCCGTGAGATGCTGTTCACCGTGCTGCCCCGCGAGGACAAGTACAAGGCCAAGAACGTCATCGACACCGTGGTCTCCCGCGGCGGCGACGCGCTGAGCGGCTGGGCCTACGCGGGCCTCACCGCGCTCGGCCTCGGGATGGCCGGCGTCTCCCTGGTGGCGCTGCCGCTGGCCGCGCTGTGGATCGCGCTGGCCGTCTTTCTCGGACGGCGGGAGGAGCGCCTGCGTCATGGCGCCTGAGGCCGTGAACCATCAGATCAACCGACGAACAGCCCTCCGCCTGCTGGCCGCGGCCGCCGCCGCCGCGCCGATCCGCGCCGCGGCCGCGGCGCCGCTCCTGGCGCGCCGCATTCCGTCGAGCGGCGAGATGCTGCCCGCGCTGGGGCTCGGCACCTGGCGCACCTTCGACGTGGGCGCCGGCGCGGCCGAGCGCGCCCCGCTCAAGGAAGTGCTCGGCGCCTTCGTGGCCCTGGGCGGCCGGGTGGTCGACTCATCGCCCATGTATGGCGCCGCCGAGACCGTGGTGGGCGATCTCGCCGGGGAGCTGGGCGTGGCCGACACGCTCTTTCTCGCCACCAAGGTGTGGACGAGCGGGCACGAGGCCGGCGCTCGCGCAGATGGAGCAGTCGTTCCGGCGCCTGCGGGCCCGCCGACTCGACCTCATGCAGATCCACAACCTGCTCGACTGGCGCGCCCAGCTCCGGACGCTCCGCGACTGGAAGGCGGCCGGGCGGCTACGCTATATCGGCGTCACCCACTACACGGCGGGGGCCTATGACGAGCTGGAGCGGGTGCTGCGCGCGGAGCCGCTGGACTTCGTCCAGGTGAACTACTCCCCCGGCGAGCGCGACGCGGAGCGACGCATCCTGCCGCTGGCCCGCGACCGCGGCGTCGCCGTGCTCGTGAACCGGCCCTTCGCCGAGGGCGGGCTCTTCCAGCGCGTGCGCGGCCGGGCGCTGCCCCCCTGGGCCGACGAGCTCGGCGCCGAGAGCTGGGCGCAGCTCTTTCTCAAGTGGATCCTCGCGCATCCCGCCGTCACCTGCGCCATACCCGCCACGAGCCGGCTCCAGCATCTCCAGGACAATATGAAGGCGGGCATCGGCGCGCTTCCCGATGCGGCCACACGCGAGCGCGTGGTGGCGCTGCTGGGCTAGCCGAGGAGTCGCGCATGCTCGGACGATTCTCTCCCGCCCCCGTGGCGGCAACGATCGCGCTCGCGCTCTTCCTCCTCGCCCCTCCCGCGCCGGCGCGCGCCAGCGAGCCCCTCTGGGCTCTGCTGAAGGCCGGCGGCCAGGCCGTCTTCATCCGCCACGCCATCACCACGCCCGGCGTGGGCGATCCGCCCGGCATGCGCCTGGACGACTGCGCGAGCCAGCGCAATCTCACCGACGCGGGCCGCGCCCATGCGCGGCGGGTGGGCGAAGCCTTCCGCGCGCGGGGCATCGTGGTGGACCGGCTGCTGACGAGCCCGTGGTGCCGCTGCATCGAGACCGCGCGACTGGCCTGGGGGCCCGCGGAGGTGTGGACACCGCTCGCCAATCTCTACGGTCGCTCCGAGCAGCAGGCGGAGCAGGTGCGCGAGATGCGGGCCCGGGTGAGCGAGCGGCGCGCCGGCGGCAACCTGGTGCTCGTCTCCCACGGCTCCACCGTCGTGGCGCTGACCGGCGTCTCGTTCGGATCCCGCCGAGATGTTGATCGTCACGCCCCAGGGCGACGGGCGCTTCGCGGTGGCCGGGCGCCTCGCCGTGCCCTGAGCCGCGCGAGCCTCAGCGGCGGTGAGTGCGCGCGGGCCAAGGGGACGGCCACCGGGAGCATGGCGCCCAGCGCGAACAGCGCGTTCACCGCCATCGCCGCGGGCACCCCGATGCCGCCGGCGAGGAAGCCGATCCAGAGCGTGCCCACCGGCTGGGTGCCGATGCACGCGGAGAGAATACCCATGGCGCCGCCGCGCCGCTCTTCCGGCGCGGAGAGCAGCACGAGCGTGCTCTGCATGGCCGCGAAGCCAGACTCCGCCGCGCCGATCACCATGAGCAGCGCGAGACAGAGCCAGGGCGAGCGCGTGGCCGCGAAGGCCACCAGGAGAAAGGGCGCCACCAGCACCGCGAGAGCGAAGATGCGGCGATGGGGCACGAAGCCGCGGCTGGCCGCGATGGCCAGCGCGCCGATGAGAGCGCCCAGCCCGTCCGCCGCCACCAGCGCGCCCAGCCATTCGGGCCCCGCGCCCAGCACCTCGCGCGTGAACACCGGGAGCATGTGCTGGTACGGGAAGAAGAGCACGTTCATCAGGACCGTCACGATGAGCACCGCGCGCACGGTGCCCTCCGCCCACGCGGCGCGCGCCCCCTCCAGCAGGCTTGCCGCCACCGAGGCGCTGGCCGCCGACACCGGGCCGCCGATGCGGCCGGGAAGGCGGCGGGAAACGAGAAGGCCCATCGCGTAGAGCACGGCGAGGGCGCTGTAGCAGGCCGCGGGCCCGAGCCGCGCGAGGCCGACACCGGCGAGCACGGGTCCCGCGATCTTCGCCACCTGCATGGAGACCGTCTCCAGCGACACCGCGCTCGCCACCCGGCCCGGGCCCACGAGGGTGAACAGGGAGGTGCGCCGCGCGGGGAAGTCGAGCGCCCAGAGCGCGCCGAAGAGCACCTCCAGCCCCACCAACGGCCAATAGCCGCCGCCGCCGAAAGCAAACAGGGCGGACAGCGCCAGCCCGGTGACGAGGCCCAGGGCCTGGGTGCAGAGCAATACGTGCCCGCGATGCATGCGATCCGCGATCACGCCCGTCAACGGCCCCAGCGCCATCATCGGCGCGGAGCGCGCGAAGGCGGCGAGCCCGACCATGAACGGGGACTCGGTGAGCTGATACGAGAGCCAGCCGAGCGTGACCAGATCCATCCATCTGGCGGTATTCAGACAGAGGCCGGAGAGCCAGAGACGGCGGTAGTCGGCTTCACCGAGAATTCCGAGGAGGGCGGAGCGGGCCGCCGGCATCGTTGCCGGCGGAGCGACGGAGCTCACCCGGACAGGGATAGCACGAAATGCGGTACACTCCTCGCGATTCCAGATCCGCCATCGGGAGGCGATCCATGCGCGTCATCGTGACGGGAGCGGCGAGCGGCATCGGGCGGGCCACGTGTCTCCGGCTGGCGCGCGACGGCAAGGCGGCGGGCAAGCCGGCCCGCATCGCCGCGGTGGACCTCGACGGCTCCACCGCTCTCGATATTGTCGTCAGGGAGCTGGCCGCGCTCGGCGCGGAGGCGGTGGCGCTCTCCGGCGACATGGGCACGCCGGATGCGCCCGGTCGGGTGGTGGCGGACGCGGTGGCGCGCTTCGGCGGGCTCGACGGGCTCGTGAGCAATGCCGGCATCAACCGGCCCGGCCCGCTGGTCAGCTATCCCCTCGCCGACTGGGACGCGATGTTCGCCGTCAATGTCCGCGCCACCTGGCTCCTCGCCAAGGCCGCGCATCCCGCGCTCAAGGCCGCCGGCGGCGCCATCGTCGCGGTGGGCTCCATGTCGGGCAGCAATGCGCACGCGAACCTGGGCGCGTACGGGCCGAGCAAGGCCGCCGTCATCATGCTGTGCCAGGTGCTCGCGCAGGAGTTCGGCCGCGACGGCATTCGCGCCAATACCGTCTCGCCGGGCATGGTCCGCACCGGCATGACCGCCCAGGTCTACGCCGATCGCGAGGTCGCCGCCGCGCGCGACGCCCTGGTGCCGCTGGGGCGGGTGGCCACGCCGGAAGACATGGCCGACGTCATCGCCTTTCTCCTGGGCCCCGACGCGCGCTACGTCAACGGCCACGACCTCGTGGTGGACGGGGGCGTCACCGGCAATTTCCTGGGCCGCATCCCCGGGCTCGGCAAGATCACGCGGAGCTGATCCCCATGACCGGTGAAGCTCGGGATGTTCACCATGCCGTTCCATCATCCTGATCGAGACTATGCGTCAATCCTCGCCGAGGACCAGGAGGCGGTGGTGCTGGCCGACCAGCTCGGCTTCTCCGAGGCCTATGTCGGCGAGCACTTCAGCTCCTGGAGCGAGCGCATCACCTCGCCGCTCATCTTCCTCGCCACCGTCATCGCGCGGACCCGGCAGATCCGGCTCGGCACCGGCGTGCTCAATCTGCCCGCAGACTCACCCCGCCACGGTGGCCGCGCACGCGGCCATGTTCGATCAGCTCTCCGGCGGCCGCTTCATCATGGGCATCGGGCCCGGCGGGCTCGTGAGCGACCTCGAGATGTTCGAGGTGGGCCCGGCCGAGCTGCGGCCCCAGATGGTGCAGGAATCCATCGACATCGTGCTGAAGCTCTGGGCGCAGGATCCGCCCTACGAGATCGACGGCCGTTTCTGGAAGTTCGCGCTCAAGACCGGCGTGTGGCCGGAATTCAAGGTGGGCTATGTCCCGCGGCCGCTGCAGCAGCCGCACCCGCCCATCGCGCTGTCCATCATCACGCCCAATTCCTCGAGCGCCAAGGTGGCGGCGGAGCGCGGCTGGATCCCCATCTCCGGCAACTTCTTTCACCGCCGCTATCTCCGCGGCCACTGGGAGAAATACCTCGAGGGCTGCGAGGCGGTGGGGCGCCGTCCCGACCCCGACGTGTGGCGGGTGTCGCGCAGCATCCTCGTCACCGAGACCGATGCGGAGGCCGAGGAGTACCTGGCCGACCCGGACAACGGACTCTCCTTTTACTACAAGTTCTTCATCCATAGCTTCGCGCAGGGGCGGAAGGCGCTGTTCATGATCAAGCCGGACGTGGACCTCCCCGACGAGCGCGTGACGGTGGATGCGGTGAAGCGGGGCATGATCATCGCGGGCAGCCCCCGCCGCGTGCTGGATCAGCTGGTGGCGCTGCGGGACGAGACCGGCCACTTCGGGACCCTGCTCATGGCCGGACACGACTGGGACCGCCCCGCGCTGTGGCGGCGATCCATGGAGCTGCTCGCGCGCGACGTCATGCCGCGCTTCGGCGCCCACGCGGCGGCAACGCCCGCGCGCTGAGCGCGGGGCCGCCGCCGGGCCGTCGAAGCCGGCTAGGGGGCGATCCAGGTCTTCATGAAGGTGTTGTTGTCGTAGACGGTGACGCCGGGCTTGAAGCCGCGCAGCTTCTTGTCCTTGAAGAACCAGCCCTCCACCCAGCCTACCGCGATGGACGCGGCCAGCTCCATGGAGCGCGGGAAGCGCTCGGCGAGGATGGCGCTCACCGGGCGCCGCTGCGAGTAGGACTGGCCGAAGTCGCCGCGGAGCGCGTCCCACATCCAGTGGCCGTACTGCACCAGCACCGGCCGGTCCAGGCCTAGCTCGGCGCGGATCTGCTCGATCTGCTTCTTCTGGACCGCGCTGGACTCCGACCCGGTCTGGTAGACGAGGATCTCGGCGATGTCACCGGGGACCAGGCGGAGCAGGATGAAGACGAGCAACGACGCCCCGAAGAGAGTGGGGACGAAGAGGAGCAAGCGGCGCAGGACATACCGTCGCATGCGGGGCGCGGGTATGCTACGGGCGCGGCCGGCGCCCGTCAAGCGCGGGCTCGAGGGGGAGGGGGTATGGCGCGCGAGGTCCACGTCATCGAGCATCCGCTGGTCCAGCACAAGCTGGCCTTGCTGCGGCGGAAGAGCACGAGCACTTCGGAGTTCCGCCGCCTGGTGGCCGAGGTGGGCATGCTCCTCGCCTACGAGGTGACCCGCGACCTCCCCACCCAGCCGGTGGCGGTCGAAACCCCGCTGGCCCGGACCACCGCGCCGATGCTGGACGGGAAGAAGATCGTGCTGGTCTCCATCCTCCGCGCCGGCGCCGGCCTCCTCGACGGCATGCTGCACATTCTCCCCAGCGCCCGCGTGGGGCATATCGGGCTCTATCGCGACCCGCAGACCCTCGCCGCGGTGGAGTACTACTTCAAGGTCCCCAAGCTCATGCGGGACCGCGACGCCATCGTGGTGGACCCCATGCTCGCCACCGGCAATTCCGCGGTGGCCGCGGTCGGGCGCCTGAAGGCCACCGGCCCGCGCTCGATCAAGTTCGTCTGTCTGCTCACCTGCCCCGAAGGACTCCGCCACTTCCACGCGGAGCATGGGGACGTGCCCGTCTACACGGCGGCGGTGGACAGCCACCTCGACGGGCATGGCTATATCGTGCCGGGGCTCGGCGACGCCGGCGACCGCCTCTTCGGGACGAAGTAGAGAGACGCCGGGGCTAGATGGGGCAGACGAGCTGGCCGAGCCGCTCGGTCAGCCGGGCATTCTCGCCGTAGTCCACGGGCACGTCGACGATGGACGGCCCCGCGTGCGCGAGGGCCTCGACCAAGGCCGGGCGGAGCTCGCGCGCGGATCCCACGCTGAACCCGCGCAGCCCGAACGCCTTGGCCAGCGCCACGAAGTCGGGATTGCCGAAGCGCACGCCGGCGGTCCGGCCCATCTGCTTTTCCTGCTTCCATTCGATGAGGTTGTAGCCCCCGTCGCGGAAGATCACGCAGACCAGCGCCACGCCCAGCCGGTGGGCCGTCTCCAGCTCCTGGACGTTCATGAGGAAGCCGCCGTCGCCGCATACCGCGACGACATGACGCTCGGGATGCGCGAGCTTGGCGGCGATGGCCGCGGGCAGCGCGAAGCCCATGGCGGCATAGCCGTTCGAGATCAGCACGGTATTGGGCTCGTAGGCCGGGAAGGTGCGCGCCACCCAGAGCTTGTGACTGCCGACGTCCGAGATGAGGATGTCCTCCCGCCCCATCACCCCGCGTAGCTCGCGCAGGATGCGCTGCGGCTTGATGGGGAAGGTGTCGTCCCTGGACCCTTCTTCGATTTGCTCGAGGATGTATTGCCGGAGGACGGTGAAGGGCGCGGGATCCTTCTGCCCCTTGACCAGGCCGCCCAGGAGCTCGAGCGTCTCGCGCACGTCCGCCACCACCTCCACCGCCGGCTGGTAGTAGCTGTCCACCTCGGCGGGGGTGAAGTCGATGTGGACGATGGGCTTCTTCTTCTCCGGGTTCCAGAAGCGCGGCGCGTACTCCACGGGATCATAGCCCACCGAGATGATGAGGTCGGCCTTCTCGAAGCCGCAGGAGACATAGTCGCGCGCCTGGAGCCCCGCGCTGAAGAGGCAGAGAGGATCGTCGTACGGCAAGCACCCCTTGGCCATGAAGGTATTGACCACCGGAATGCCGTGGCGGCGCGCGAACTCGCGCAGCTCGGCGGAGGCGCCGCCGCGGATCACGCCGTTGCCGGCGAAGATGAGCGGGAAGGACGCCGCCTCGATGAGCTGGGCGGCGGCCTGCAGCGCGGGGCGGTCCGGCGAGGGCCGGCGCGTGCGCTCCGTGGACAGCGGCGTACCCTCCGCGGTCTCCTCGGCCACGTCCTCGGGCACCTCGATGTGGCACGCTCCCGGCTTCTCCGACTCCGCCAGCTTGAACGCCTTGCGGATGACCTCGGGAACGACACCGGACACCTCAAGCCGCGTATTCCACTTGGTCAAGGGCCGCATCGACTCGACGATGTCCACGTACTGGTGCGACTCCTTGTGGATGCGGTCCCGGCCGCCCTGACCCGTGATGGCCACCAGCGGCGCGCGGTCGAGGTTGGCGTCGGCGATCCCGGTGGCGAGATTGGTGGCGCCGGGGCCCAGCGTGGCCAGGCAGACGCCGGCGCGGCCGGTGAGCCGGCCCCAGGCGTCCGCCATGAAGGCCGCCCCCTGCTCGTGCCGGGTGGGCACGAACTGGATCCGCGAGTCCACCAGGGAGTCGATGATGTCGAGGATCTCTTCGCCGGGGACGCCGAAGACGTAGCGCACCCCTTCGTTCTCCAGACACCGCGCAATCACGTCGCTCGCCTTCATGAGGACCTCCAGGGCCAGCATACGCTTGGACTTGCGGACGCGCGAGTCCGGGTGGACCATGCACGTAGACCCCGCGAAATCTCCGGCACGAAATTCTCAGGAGGACCGTCATGGCGATTCAGACCGTGAACCCGGCGACCGGCGAGGTGGTGGAGAAGTTCGAGGCGACCTCCCCCGCGGAGCTCGAGCGCGTGGCGGCGGGCGTGCAGGCGGCCTTCCACGAGGGGCGCGGGGTTTCCGTCGCCCAGCGCGCCGCGTCTATGCGAAGCGCCGCCCGTGTGTTGCGCGCCCGCAAGGAAGAATTCGCGCGGACCATGACGGTGGAGATGGGCAAGCCCATCACCCAGGGGGAGGCCGAGGTCGAGAAGTGCGCGTGGACCTGCGAATACTACGCCGAGCACGCGCCCGCGATGCTCGCGGTGGACCCCCGCGAGACGGATGCGCTGCGAAGCTACATCCGATATGACCCTCTCGGCGTGGTGCTCGCGATCATGCCCTGGAACTTCCCCTTCTGGCAGGTGTTCCGCTTCGCGGCGCCCGCGCTGATGGCCGGCAATGCCGCCATTCTCAAGCACGCCTCGAATGTGTCGCGCTGCGCGCTCCAGATCGAGGAGGTATTCCAGCAGGCCGGCTTCCCGCGCAATCTCTTCCGCACCGTGCTCCTCGAGTCCGCGGCGGTGAGTCCTCTGATCGCGGACCGGCGCATTGTCGCGGTGACGCTCACCGGCAGCGACCACGTGGGCAGCAAGGTGGCCGAGCAGGCCGGGCGCGAGATCAAGAAGACCGTGCTCGAGCTGGGGGGCAGCGATCCCTTCATCGTGCTCGCCGACGCCGATCTCGCCGTCGCCGCCCGCGGCGCCGCCGATGCCCGTCTCGTCAACGGCGGCCAGAGCTGCATCGCCGCCAAGCGCTTCATCGTGGTGGAATCGGTGGCCGACCGCTTCCTCGATCTCTTCAAGAAGGAGCTGGCGGCCCGGCGCATGGGCGATCCGCTCGCGCGCGAAACGCAAGTGGGCCCGCAGGCGCGGCACGACCTCCGCGACGCGCTCCACCGGCAAGTGGAGGAATCCAAGAAACGCGGCGCCCGCGTGCTCCTCGGCGGCGAGATCCCGAAGGGGCCGGGCGCCTTCTACCCCCCCACCCTGCTCACCGCGGTGGACAAGGGCATGCCCGCCTTCGACGAGGAGACCTTCGGCCCGGTGGCGGCGGTGATCCGGGCCAAGGACGGCGCCGACGCGGTACACCTGGCCAACGAGTCGAGCTTCGGCCTGGGCGCCTCGATCTGGAGCCGCGATCTCGCCGGCGCCGAGAAGCTCGCCGTCCAGGTGGAGGCGGGCGCGGTATTCATCAACGGCATGGTCAAGTCCGATCCGCGGCTGCCCTTCGGCGGCGTCAAGCGGTCGGGCTACGGGCGCGAGCTCTCCGAGTTCGGCATTCGCGAGTTCGTGAACGTCAAGTCGGTGTGGGTCGCGGCGATGGGCACCGCGGAGTCATCCGACTCCGAGTAGGCGGCGCAGGAACGCGGCGTGATCCCAGGCCCCGCGGCCGACGCTGAGCCCGAGCCGCACCACGACCAGACGGCGTGATGGAACCACGGTGAGGATTTGCCCCTCGTGGCCGATGGCGTGGAAGACATCCGGCGGTAGCCCCTGCTCCCCCGAGGGCGCATAGCCTGGTCCCAGGCGCAGCCAGAAGTGCGCGCCGTACACGCCGTCCGGCGCGGCCGGCGCCGGCGTCACGCTGAAGGCCACCCAGCCCTCGGGCAGGAGGCGCTTGCCCTCCCACATGCCGTCCTGAAGGAAGAGAAGGCCGAAGCGCGCCCAGTCCCGCGCGGTGGCGAACATGAGCGAGGAGCCCACGAAGGTCCCGGCCGCGTCCGGCTCGATGACGGCGCTGGTCATGCCGAGGGGCTCGAAGAGTGCGCGGCGCGGGAAGAGCTGATAGTCCGCCTCGGCGCCGCCCACGGCGCCGCGCAGCGCGCGGGCAATGATATTGGTGGTCCCGCTGGAGTACGACCACCGCTGCCCCGGCGGCCCGGCCAGCGGCTTGCGCGCGGCGAAGCCCGCCGCGTCCCCCGTCCCGAACAGCATCCAGACCACGTCGCCGAGGGGATTCCCGTAGGTCTCCGTGAACGCGAGCCCGCTCGACATGTGCAGGAGCTGTCGCAGCGTGAGCGCGCGCCGGGGATCGTCCGCCGCGCTCCACTCCGGCGCCCGGAGCGGGGTGTCGAGCGCGAGCTTGCCCTCCCGCACGAGCACGCCGGCGAGCGCGTTCACCACGCTCTTGGTCATGGACCACCCGGGTAGCGCGGACTCCGGACCAAAGCCCGCGCCATAGCGCTCGGCCACGAGCCGTCCGTCCTGGACGACCACCACCGCGCGCGTGCGCCGGGTGGAAACCGGACCGAGCTCCGCGAAGGCGTCGTCAAGCGCGGTGGCGACGGCCGCGGGGTCCAGACCGGACGGCCCGCCGCCGGTGGCGCGGGCCGCGCGGTTGGGCCAGCGCGTCCCCGTCGCCGGCAGCGCCGCCACGTTCGCGGGCAGTCCGCGCAAGGCCAGCTGCTCGGCGCCGATGCCAAGGGCCAGCGTGCAGCCCAGCCCGTCACGGTACACGGCCACCCGCTCCCCGAGGCCGCGGAAAGCGCTGTGCACGGTGCGGCGGCTCCGGTCCACGTCCGCGCTCACGAGGCGCAGGATGCCGGGATCGTTCAGGCGGATCTCCGCGTCCAGCACCGCCTGGGTCTTCCGTCCGGATACGAAGACGCCCGAGCACACGGTCTTCGCGACATAGCCATTGCCGACGAGGATGACCTGCCGGGCGAAATAGCCGGCGGTGAGGAGGAGCATGGCCACCACCGCGAGCGCGGTCAGCCGTAAACGCCGGCGCCACGGGGAGCCGGCGGCCCCGCTCACCCGCGGAGCCGGGCGATCACGTCCAGCACGCGCAGGATCTCGCCGCCCTCGCGGATCATTTGCCGGTCGCCGGCCTGCCCCCAGCGAAGCAGGCCGTCGCGGTCCACCACCATGGTGGAGCGATAGGCCACGTTGCGATCGGCATCGTGGATGCCGTACGCGCGAATGACGGTGCGGTGGACGTCGCTCAGTAGCGGAAAGGGGAAGCGCCGCGCGGCCTGAAAGGCCTCGTGGCAGAAGGGCGAGTCGCCGCTGACGCCGAGGAAGACGGCCCCGCGCCGTTCCAGCTCAGCGTGGGCCTGGCCCAGGCCGGTCAGCTCGGGCGTTCAGATATTGCCCCAGTCGTAGCAGTAGAAGCCCAGCACCACGTCGGCCTTGCCCTTGAACTCCGCGAGCGAAAGCGGACGACCGAGCGTGGAGGGGAGGGAGAACTCCGGCGCGGGCTGGCCCCAGCGGAGCGCGGATACGGGATCCATGGCCGATATGCTAGCCTCCTTTCAAAGGAGAAGATATGTCCCATCGCGGCCTGAAGTTCGGCATCTTCCTGGCGCCCTTCCATCGGGTAGGCGAGAACCCCACCCTGTCGATGGATCGCGACATGGAGCTCATCCAGTGGCTCGACCACCTGGGCTACGACGAGGTCTGGATCGGTGAGCATCATTCCGCGGGCTGGGAGACCATCGCCTCGCCGGAGGTCTTTATCGGCGCGGCCGCCGAGCGCACCCGTCACATCATGCTGGGCTCCGGCGTCACCAGCCTGCCCTATCACCACCCGCTGATGGTCGCCAACCGTTTCGTCCAGCTCGACCACATGACGCGCGGACGAGCCATGCTGGGCTGCGGACCCGGCGCCCTGCCGTCGGACGCCTACATGATGGGGATCGAGCCCGTCACCCAGCGGCCCCGCATGGAGGAGGCGCTGGAGGCCATCATGCGGCTCCTGCGCTGCGACGAGCCGGTGACCATGAAGACGGACTGGTTCGAGCTGCGCGAGGCGCGCCTGCACCTGGCGCCGTATACCGACCCGCACTTCCCCATCGCGGTGGCCAGCACCATCACGCCGGCCGGCGTGATCGCGGCGGGCAAGCACGGCCTCGGCGTGCTCTCCATCGGCGCGGGGCTGCCCGGCGGGCCGGAGGCCCTGGCCGCCCAGTGGAAGATCGCCGAGGAGACGGCGGCCAAGCACGGCGTCTCGATGGACCGGAAGAAGTGGCGCGTGGTGGTGAACGTGCACCTCGCCGAGGATGACGAGCAAGCGCTACGCGAAGTCGGCCCGGGCGAGCGGCGCGAGACGGTCACCTACTTCGAGGAGACCCTGGGCCGCCCGCCCGGGCGCGCCGACGATCCGCTGCGCGAGGGCGTGAAGATGGGCACCACGCTGGTGGGCTCGCCGGAAACCGTGATCCGCGGCATCGAGCGGCTCCAGGGCTATAGCGGCGGCGGCTTCGGGGGCGTGCTCTTCCGGGCGCACGAGTGGGCCAATCGCGAGCTGACGCTGCGGAGCTACGAGCTCTTCGCCCGCTACGTGATGCCGCATTTCCAGGGCTCGCTGGCCACCGTGCGCGACTCCAACGAATGGGCGCGGTCGAACCGGAAGTCGATATTCGGACCCAATGTGGAGGCGGTGCGTCGAGCCTATACGGACGCGGGCCGGAGCGTCCCCGAGGAATACCGCGCCCGCACCGTGGGTGCGCGCGACATGCCGGAGGGTTCTGCCGGAGCCTGAACGCACGTCGAGCCCGCGCGAACACTGGCGGGCTCGACGATACCGCCGGATGGCAGGGATCTCGGTTAGCAGCGCCCCTGCTTGGCCAGGCCCGGAGGACATCCCTTGCCACCCTCGTCCCCTCGCGACATCTTCTTCGCCTGCCCGGGAGGAATCTTGTAGTACTTCACGGGCACCGCGATCACCGGTGGCGGTACCTTCCCGATCTCGATGACGACCCACGGCCCGCTGTAGGTGTTCGCCACCAGCCACTTGCTGTCGTGCAGGCTGTAGTAGCGGCCTCCGTGGAAAAAGAGATTCGCGTTGACCTCGGGAGCGTACTTGACCGGGGAATTGGGTACGATGACCAACTTGGGCGGAGACACCAGGACGACGGGCGGCGCAACATTCACGTTGACGCTGACCTGAGCCGTCGCCGCCGACGGCAACCCGAGCCCGGCGGCCACGGTGAGGGCTACTGACGAGTTGTCTGAGCATTGGCGGTCCTCCTCGCCTATCGGAAGAGCAAGGCCGATGCCAAGGCCATCTATCGGGATTTCAAATGCTTATCCAGGCCGGCGTCGAGGGGATGCCGATTCCCGGCATCTGGCTCTTGAAAACTTACACAACTACGGCAGCTGGATCTTGCCGCCGCCGCGCGGGCCCGGGCCACCCAGCCCCGGCCCGCCGAGCCCGCCGCCGCCCATGCCGGGCGGCATGCGATCGGGAACGATGATGGACGAGGCGGCCTCGCGCCGCATCTCCTGCAGCTGGCGCATGGTCCGCTCCACGCCCACTTCGGCCGCGGCGGCGAACTTCTGCGCCGCCTCGCCCAGCGACCGGGCCTCGATCTCGAAGGCGATCGGCAGGGCGCCCACCGAGGTGACGAGCTGGGCTTCGCCCAGGTACAGCACCGGGCGCGCGGGATCAGGGGCCCCGTCCTGCGTCACCGGCGTGAGGACGCGAATCGTCCCCATGCGGCGATCGGTGTACACGTCTTCCCGATAGAGACTTTCGGGGTCCATCTTGAGCTGGGCGCTTTCGGCATCGGTCGACATCTCGGGGACCTCTCGTCTTCGGGTAGTGGGCCAGCCGCAGTATTATAGCCCTCTCGCGTCACTCACCGTCGAGGAGACTGCTCATGCGCCTGCCGCTCGAAGACGTCACCGTGCTCGACCTCTCCCATGCCCTCGCGGGCCCCTTCTGCTCGACCATGCTCGCCGATTTCGGCGCCCGCGTGATCAAGCTCGAGCCCAAGGGCGCCGGCGACATCGCCCGCGCCTGGGGCACCCCGCTGCCCGGCGGCGAGACCGCGTATTTCGTGAGCCTGCACCGAAACAAGCAGGGCATCGAGGTGGACCTCAAGCACCCGGAGGGAAAGGCGCTCTTCTTCAAGCTGGTCCAGCGCGCGGACGTCGTGCTCGAGAATTATCGGACGGGCGCGCTGGAGCGGCTGGGGCTCGCCTACGAGGAGGGACGCAAGCGCAATCCCGGTATCATCTATTGCTCGGTGTCCGGCTTCGGCCAGGACGGGCCCTATCGCGACCGCGCCGCGCTGGACCTCATCCTCCAGGCTGAGAGCGGCATGATCTCGGTGACCGGCGAAGAAGGTGGTCGCGGCGTACGCTGCGGCACCTCGGTGGCCGACATGACGGCGGGCATGTACGCGGCCTTCGGCATCATGCTGGCGCTGCGAGTGAAGGAAAAGACCGGGCGCGGCCAGGCTATCGACGTGTCCATGCTCGAGGGACAGATGTCCCTCCTCGGCACCATGATCGGCGGTTATCTGGCCGACGGCGAGATGCCCGCGCCCATGGGCACCGCCTACAAGGCGCTGCTCCCGTATCAAACGTTCCAGACGAAGACGCGGGATCTGGCGCTGGCGGTGGGCAGCGAGAAGCTCTGGCAGGTGTTCTGCCCCGCCATCGGCCGCCCCGAGCTCGCCAATGACTCCCGCTATCGCAAGAACGTCGACCGGGCGAAGAACCGCGCCACCCTCATCCCGATTCTGCAGGAGGTCTTTCTCACCGAGAACCTACGAGGAGTGGGAGGCGATCTTTCTCCCGGAGGGCATCCCCTTCGGCGCCATCAACAATATCGATCAGGTAGTGAATCATCCCCAGGTGAAGGCGCGCGGCGCCCTCGTCGAGATGAATCACCCGCGCGCAGGAAAAGTCCGCATGGTGGGCGCCCCGGTGCGCTTGTCGGAAACGCCGGGCTCGGTGCGCACGCCCTCGCCCATGCTCGGCGAGCACACCACCGAGGTGCTGCGCGATCTCCTGGGGCTGAGCGCGGCGGACGTCGAGGCGCTGCGGGGCGCGGGAGTCATCGGCGGCCGCTGACCCGCGCCCCGCCCGATAGCTCGGAGGGGGCGCGCGGACCGACCCGCCGCCTACTTCTTCAGCATCTCGTCGCGCGCATGCTTGGCGCGCTCGGCGCCGATCGCCGTCTTCACGTCCTTCGCTTCCTCGGGCGGCGGCAGCACCGCCGGCATGCCGAGCGCGCCGATCCAGAGCTCGCGGCCCCAGCCCTTGGTGTGGTAGAGGTGCTCGTCCTCCTCGTCCTCCACCTCCTCGTGCGCGGCCTTGAGGGCCTTGGCCTCCTCGCCCTTGAGCTTCTTGGCCACCCGACCCATCAGCTCCCAGTTGAGATGATCCTTGGTCTCGGCGAGCGCGATGCACTCCGCGGCCACGATCTGGGCCGCGTCCGCATTGCCGGCGTCCATCGCCATCTCCATGGCCTGCACCAGGGACTCGCCGATGTGGCGGACGACCAAGCGGCCGGGGGTCTCCGTCTTGGTGTCCAGACCGAAAGTCTCGAAGAGACCTTCCACGATCTCCACGTGGTGCTCGGTCTGCTCGAGATACTTCTCCCACTCCTCCTTGAGGTCCTCGTTCACCGCGCAGCGCACGGCGGTCTCGTAGATCTGGACGCCGCCTTGCTCGGTTTCGAGCGCCTGGTACATGAGCTCCGCGATCTGTTCCTTGTTCATTGGTCCTGCCTCCTGGGGTCAGTTCGATTCGACTGCGACTTCGACTTGGAGCAAGGGACATGCCTTGCCCGGCACAACCCTTGCTTGGTCTTGATGGGTCGTCACTGTCGTCAAAATTCGCTCTCGGGAGGGTCACCATGGGTGTTCTCGGCTGGATCGTCTTCGGCCTCGTCGTGGGTATCATCGCGAAACTGGTGGTCCCCGGTCGCGATCCGGGCGGACTTTTTCTGACCATGGTGCTCGGCATCGTGGGCGCCTTGATTGGCGGCTACCTGGGCCGCATTCTCGGCCTCTACGGCCCCAACGATCCGGTGGGTTTTCTCATGGCGCTGGGCGGCTCCATCCTGCTCCTCGTGCTCTACCGCATGGTGGCCGGGCGTCCGCGCGCCGCGCGAATGTGAGCGCTCGCCGCTCATGACTGTAAAAACGCGACGGATGGGGACAAAGCTACCGGGTAACAGCTACCGGCGACGCACCCCGCCGCCGTCCACCGCCGCCAACGGCCGGTTGACAGGAGCCAACCGCCGAGGATAATCACCGCACCGTCCTGACCGAGCACTGTGCCGCAAGGAGGCCGACCATGGCCCTTCGACGCGCCCTCGCTCCGGCTCTGATCGCGCTGCTCGTCTTGCTGCCCCCGCCCCCGCGCGCCGACGCGGCCCCGGAAGGCCAGCTCACCTGGGGCGTGCACATCACGCTGGCGCCGACCTGGTTCGACCCGGCGGAGACGCCCGGCATGATCACGCCCTTCATGGTCCTCTACGCGCTGCACGACGCCATGGTGAAGCCGATGCCGGCGGGGCCGCAGACGCCGAGCCTGGCGGAGTCGTGGTCCATGGGCAAGGACGGGCTCTCGTACGAGTTCGTCCTGCGCAAGAACGCCCGCTTCCACGACGGCTCGCCGGTCACCGCGGAAGACGTGAAGTTCTCCTTCGAGCGCTACAAGGGCACCGGAAGCAAGGGCTTCAAGGATCGTGTGGCCGCGGTGGAGACGCCGGATCCGGGGCGCGTGCGCTTCCGGCTCAAGCAGCCCTGGCCCGATTTCCTCACCTTCTACTCGAGCGCCACCGGCGCGGGCTGGATCGTGCCGAAGAAATACGTGGACCGCGTGGGAGAAGACGGCTTCAAGAAGGCCCCCGTCGGCGCGGGACCGTACAAATTCGTCTCCTTCACGCCGGGTGTGGAGCTGGTGCTGGAGGCGTTCGACCAGTATTGGCGGAAGGCGCCGAGCGTGAAGCGGCTGGTGCTCCGCGTCATCCCCGACGAGTCGACCCGGCTGGCCGCGCTCAAGCGCGGCGAGGTGGACCTGGCCTACTCGATTCGCGGCGAGCTGGCCGAGGAGCTCCAGCGCACGCCGGGCCTCGCATTGAAGCCCGCCGTCATCCAGGGGACGTTCTGGCTCTATTTCCCGGACCAGTGGGATCCCAAGTCCCCCTGGCATGACCGTCGCGTGCGCCAGGCCGCGAGCCTCGCGGTGGACCGCCCGTCCATCAACCAGGCGCTCACCCTGGGCCACTCGAGGCTCACCAACAGCATCATCCCCAGCATGTTCGACTTCTTCTGGGCGCCGCCCGCCCCGGTGCACTCGGTCGCGCGCGCCAAGGCGCTCCTCGCCGAAGCCGGCCACCCCAATGGCTTCGACGCCGGCGATTTCTACTGCGACGGGTCCTACGGAAACCTCGGCGAGGCCGTGCTCAACAATCTCCAGGCGGTGGGCATCCGCGCGAAGCTCCGGCCGCTGGAGCGCGCAGCCTTCTTCAGCGGCTACTCGGACAAGAAGTTCAAGGGTGGACTCATCCAGGCGTCGAGCGGCGCTTTCGGCAATGCCGCCACGCGCCTGGAGGGCTTCGTGGTCACCGGGGGCGCTTATGTCTACGGGAGCTATCCGGACCTCGACGGGCTATTCAGCGAGCAGGCCGCCGAGCTGGATCGCAAGCGCCGCGAGGCCATTCTGCACCGGATCCAGCAGATCCTGCACGAGCGCGTGGTCTACGCCCCCATCTGGGAGCTGGCCTTCCTCAACGGCGTGGGGCCGCGCGTGGGCGAGTCGGGTCTGGGTCTCATCCCCGGCCACGCCTATTCGGCGCCCTACGAGGACGTGACCCTCAAGGGGAAGTGACGCGCGGCTAGGCGCTCCAGCGCACGCGCGGCGCCCCGGGCACGATGGCGAGGTGGACGGGATTCACTCCCGGCACCTCGCCGGCGAGAGCGTGGATGGCTTCTTCCGCCTGCTCGATGGGGAAGGACTTCGTGTGCAGGCGGTCGAAGGGATAGCGGCCCGACGCGATGATGTCGACGGCGCGGAAGGTCTCTTCCACCGGCATGCTGAGCACGCCGCGAAGAGTCAGCTCCTTGTAGATGAGGTCGTCCGCGTTGAGCTCGCGGGTGAGGCGCTGCCCCTTGAGGCCCGCCACCACGATGCGGCCCTTCCGCACCGCGATGGCAATGGCGTGGATCAGGGATTGCGGCGCATAGGGCGTAGTGTCCACGACCACCTCGGCGCCGCCGCCGGTGGCCTCCCGCACCTGCGCGACCACGTCGCCCGCCTCCACGTTGATCGCCACGTCCGCGCCCAGCTCGCGAGCCAGCGCCAGCTTGGCGGCATCGCGCGCGAGCCCGGTGATCACGACCTGGCGGGCGCCTGCCTCCTTGGCCGCGATCACACAGCAGAGCCCGCGCTGCCCCGCCCCCAGGATGACCACGCGATCCGACGGGCCCGTCTTCGGAATGGCGGCGGCCCAGGATAGCCCCGCCGCCAGCGGGTTGAACATCACCGCCACTTCGGCGGAGGTGCGCTCGCCCGTCTTCTTCACCACGGAGAGCGGAGAGAGGTACATGTGCTCGGCGTAGCCGCCCCAGAGCTGCGGCGGCTTCTCGATGGTGGTGTAGCCGTAGGTGCCCCCGCGCGTCTTGCAGGCGATGGGCTCCCAGCGCGCGCAGGCCTCGCAGCGGCCGCAGCCATAGCCGGAGCGCACGGCCACGCGATCGCCCTCGGTCACGCCCCAGCGCTGCTTCGCCCGGGCGCCGATCTCCTCGATGCGCCCCAGGGGCTCATGGCCCGGCACCACCGGAAAGGACGTGTAGTCCTCGTGCGGAGGCTGCGCGCCGTCGTATTGCTCGTAGTCGCTACCGCAGATCCCGCAGGCCTCGATGCGCAGGAGCGCATCGTCCGGCCCGATGGCCGGGCGTGGAAACTCGCGCAGCTCGAGGGTCTTGGGCTTCAGCAGCACCGCGGCCTTGACCGTTGCCGTCATCGTCGTCTCCTTGCCCTCAGTCGCTCTCGCCGGGCCGGGCCCGGAGCCGTTTCACGTCGGCGCGCCGCTTCTTTCCCGCCAGCCGCCGGTGGCGGGCGCCCGGCCGGGGCGCCGTTTTCACGCGCGGCGGAGGCGGCGTGAGCGCCGCCCGCACCAGGGCCGCGACGCGGGCGCGGGCGTCCTCGAGGTTGCGCGCTTGATTGCGCGTGACCTGGCTCGTGACGACCAGCCGGCCCTCGGCATCCAGCCGATGGCGGGCCAGCTCGAGCAGCCGGGCCCGGGCGGCCTCGCCGAGCCCCTCCACCGCCCACAGATCCACGCGCAGGTCGATCTTGGTCGCCACCTTGTTCACGTTCTGCCCGCCGGGTCCGGAGGCGCGCACCGCGTGGCTGGTCAGCGCCGAGGCCGGCACCCGCACCGTCGCCGTCACGTGGATCGCCTCGGCCACGCCGGCCCCGCGCTCGACCTCAGCAGCCGCAGCCGCCGGAGATCGGCCCCGCCGGCAGCACGCGATCCGGCTCCCAGCCCCAGGGACGCGGGCCCCAGTCGGGCGTGAACACGCGCCCCCGCTTCACCGTCACGAAGGGCACGAAGGCCTTGGACACGCGCAGGCTCGCTCCCACCACGTCCTTCACCACCCAGTCCCCGTCGCGCAGCTCCAGCACGGAGATGTCGGCCTGACGCCCGACGGCCAGGCTGCCGATCCGCCCCTCGGCGCCGATCGCCTTGGCCGGATTCGCCGTGCTCATGGTCACCACCTGCGGCAGCGTGAAGCCCAGGCCCAGGAAGCGCGTCATGATCTCCGTCATGCTGTGCACGGTGTGGATGCGCCCGGGCACGGTGAGGTCGGTGCTGATGCAGTGGGGCAGGAGCCCCTGCTCGATACAGCGCCGGCCCACGTCGAAGGAGAAGTTCATTCGCCCATGCGCGGTGTCGAGCCAGACGCCGCGGTCCGCTGCCTCGCGCGCCTCCGGCACCAGCTTGCCGTTGCCGTCCAGCACGCCGCCCGGATTCGCGGTGAAGAAGTGGGTGAGGATATCGCCCTTCTCGAGGATGGGGAGCAGCGAGCGGATGACCTTCGGGTCATAGCGCTTCTCCGTATCCCCGATATGCACCATGAGCGCGGATGCCGCTCTCCTTGGCCGCGCGCTTGGCGAGCTTCGGCATCTCCATGCCCATGATCTCCAGCGCGGGCGAGACCATGCGGGCCTTGATCCCGTGGATCAGGCCCTTGTGCTGCGCGCACGTCTTCAGCGTGTCGTCAAGGTTGATGCTCGACTCCGCGATGATGTCGGGCATGGTGGCCAGCCCGGTCTGGCAGATGTGCAGGAAGGGAATGACCTCGGTGTGGCAGGCGGGCAGGATATGCCGCGGGAAGGCCGCGAAGGTGGCCGCCCCCGCGCTGCCCGCGTCCACGATGGTGGTGACGCCCGAGTAGACACCGCCCAGGTCCGGGTTCACCCCGGTGCGGTTGACGCCCTCGAAGACATGCGCGTGGAGATCGATGAGGCCGGGTGTGACGAGCTTGCCGCCGACCTCGATGACGCGCGCGGCCTCGCCCGCGGCGATGACGGGCGCGATGCGCGCGATCGTACCGTCCTGCACGGCGATATCCTGGACGCTGTCGAGCGCGGCGGACGGGTCCACGACCCGTCCCCCCTTGAGCAAGAGATCGAACATGGGCTTCCTCCCCTAGCGGTTCAGGCTGCCCCTTATATCACGGATGCCCTGGCACGGACGTTGCTCCTCTCCGGCGCAGACCCAATTCTTCCAGGAGGGACGCCATGGGACTCGATCCGGTATGCGGGATGGAAGTTGCTCCGGTCACGGCGGAAGCGCTAAGCGAGTACAAGGGCGTGACGTTCTATTTCTGCAGCGAGAAATGCAAGATATCGTTCGACGACGACCCCTTGCGCTATCTCGACGAGGTGGATCTGGACCAAGCGCGGGCCATCCAGGCGAGTCGAGCCCGGTCCGCGTAGGCGCTCAGCAGCGGATCACCTGCACCCGGTAAGATCGTGAGGGGGGTGCGGACTTTTCCTCCCACGGCCGGGTATAGGTGAAGCGCAGCGTGACGGTGCCGGAGCGTTTAGCAAGGAAGACGAACACCTGCTCTTCGCCCGCGCCCGGCACCCCGGCCGGCGCCACGGAGCGGTTGGCGGACTCACGCCGCACTAGCTCGACGGTCGCCGTCTCCTCGCCGTCCACGGTCCACGAGTAGCCGGTGCCGGATCGGCCGCCCAACACCACCTGAAACGTGCTGCCCTCCGACACGGTCAGGTCCCGATCGCTCCCGGCGACCGGGAGCGAGGAGCAGGCCGGGGTCATGAAAAGGAGACCCAGCAGGGCGAGATGGACGCGCCGCATCGGACTGGGCCGACGATAGCATTCTTCGCCCGCGTCCGAACAGAGGGGAACGGCGCCTATCCGGGGCACCGTTCGGAAGCGCCCAGTGAGAGCTAGCGCACGGCGAGACGCCGGCGCGCTACAAAGGCCACGCCCAGCAGCCCGACTCCGAGGAGGAGGAGGCTGGCGGGCTGCGGTACGCCGTTCGTCACGGACCGCGCATTGGGCCGCTGCACGAGGAGGAACGGCTGGTTGGGGCACACCACCCCGTCGCAGTTCCACATCGCCCACCCCAGTGTTGTCCCTCAGGCCGAAATTCATCGTGTCCACGCCGTTGGCGAGCAGGCTCCCGCCGAAGAAGTCGAGGAAGTCCCGACCCTCCAGCTCATCGGCGAGGACATTGCCGAACACGGTCGATGTGCGCGGGATGCTCGATCCCTGCGCGAAGCTGAGGCCGTCCGTGTCATTGGAGGAGGTGAAGCCGGGAGGCGCGAAGGCGGGCGGCGGGTCGTCCGTCGCGTCGGCGAATCCTTCCGGGTCGAGCAGCTCCTGGGCGAAAGACGTCCACGTGACGCCGCTGGAGTTGGTGATGATCTTGATCACGGTATAGTCCACGCTCGTCGTCGAGGCCGGTGATCTGAACGATGCCCGGGCCGGTGCTGGTCCAGGTCTCGCGCAGCGTGATGGTATTCGTATTGGCGTCGAACGCGAAGCCGAGCGTGCTGATCCCCACATTGCTCGCGTGAAGCGACGCCGATGGGGATCGCATACGCAGCACCGACAGTGGCTACAAAAAGAAGAGCGCCGGATCCGATCGCCGCCTTCATGGAAAGTCGCATCGTGTCCTCCTTGCTGATCCGGTCGTCTGTGTTTCTGTAAATACTGTACTTGTAGGCACACATCATGCCTGATCGAAAGATTCCGCTATTAGTCAGGTAGTTATCGAACATGGGTCAGGAATCAGGTGGCAGCTCAGGCAAGAAGCTTGACAGGGTCGTAGCGGCTGCTGCCCCAGGGCTGACCTAACTTCAGGGGGTGAGTATGTCAGTGATAGGGACAGAAACCCAGATGCTTAGATTTTTCGTAGTCAGTGTAAAGTTTTACCTACACCCTATCTACACAAAACGTTGGCCGGAGCTGAATTGTGGTGCGCGGCCAGGACGAGGAGGTGTCTAATTAGCTGATTTATTTAATCTAGGTCGCCTGGTATCTGCCTTGCTCTAGAGGGGGACATGGATGATCGAGACGCGAGGAGATCAGCAACTCCGGGCCCCACCACGGCGGCCCCGGCGCGAACCAAGCGCCTCACGCTCGACCTCCCGGAGTCGCTTCACCGCGCCATCAAGGTGAGCGCCGCACAGGACGGCGTGACCATGGCTGAGAAGCTCCGGGCGCTCCTGCTCAAGCATTACGGGCTGGACACCTAACCCACCTTCCGGCTGGTGTATCGTACCCCCATGATGGGGGTCTCACGATGACGCCCCGAGCCCGCCGCATCGCGCTCGCGACGGCCATCGGGCTCATCTATGTCCTGACCGGGAAGATCGGGCTGGACTTCGCCTTCCTGCACGCCAGCGCCACGCCGGTCTGGCCTCCGGCCGGCATCGCGCTGGCCACCTTCCTCATCCTGGGCCTGCGTATCTGGCCGGTCATCTTCGTGGGCGCCTTCCTCATCAATATCAGCACCGCGGGCTCGGTCGCGACGACGTTCGCCATCGCGCTCGGCAATACGCTCGAGGGCGTGCTCGGCGCCGCGCTGGTGACTCGCTTTGCGGGCGGGCGGAACGCGCTCGATCGGGTCCGGCACATCTTCCTCTTCGTCGTGCTCGCGGCCGTTCTCAGCACGACCGTCAGCGCCACGATCGGCGTCACCAGCCTGGCGCTGGCCGGCTTCGCGCCGTGGAGCGACTATGGCTCCATCTGGCTGACATGGTGGCTGGGCGATGCCGCCGGCGACCTCATCGTAGCCCCGCTGATCCTGCTCTGGAGCCGGCAGCCCAGCCCGGCCGCGCTCCGAGCGCGGTGGGCCGAAGCCCTCCTGCTGAGCGCGACCGTCATCGGGATGGGCTACGTCGTCTTCGGCGGCATCCTGCCCGCGTCGATGCGCAACCTGCCGATGGCGTTCCTCTGCATCCCCCCGCTGCTCTGGACGGCGTTGCGCTTCGGCCAGCGCGAGGCGGCCACCGCGATCGCGCTGCTCGGCGTCATCGCGGTCGCGGGCACCGCCCGCGGTGTCGGCCCGTTCGCGGTGGGCGCGGCCAACGAGTCGCTTCTTCTTCTGCAAGCGTTCCTGGCGACCCTCGCGGTGACCATGCTGCCGGTGGGCGCCGGCGTGATGCATCAGCGGCGCGCCGAATCGGCCGTCCGCGAGAGCGAGAAAGGCCTGCGCCTGGCCGTCGCGGCCGGCGAGATGGGCACGTGGGATTGGTCGGTGGCCACCGGCCGCGTGGTGTGGTCGCCCGAGCTGGAGGTGATTCACGGCCTGGCCCCCGGCGCCTTCCCCGGCACCATCGCCGCCGCGCTGGCGGACATCCACCCCGAGGATTGCGCCCACGTCGAGCGGGCCATCGGGGAGTCCCTCCAGCGCGGCACGCATCGGCTCGAGTACCGCGTCGTCAGGCCCGACGGCGAGATCCGCTGGGTGGAGGGGCGGGGCGAGGTGTCCTACGACGAAGCCGGCCGGCCCCGAGCGCCTGCGTGGGATCTGCATGGACATCACCTCGCGCAAGTCCGCCGAGGCGGAGCGGGAGCGGCTGCTGGCGCAGGAGCGCGCGGCCCGCGCGCGTGCGGAGGACGTGGAGCAGCGCCTGGCCTTCATGGGGGAGATCGCCCGGTCGATCTCCGCCTCGCTGGACGTCACCACCGTGCTCCAGCGCATCGCCGACGGCGCGCAGGCGCTCTGCCGCAGCGACAGCGCCTCCATCTTCCTGCGCGAGGGAGACACCCTTCGGCCGCGGTATCGCGTGGGCCCCTGGCCCGAGATCTACCAGACGCTGCGCATCCGGCCCGGCGAGAGCATCGGCGGCGAGGTCATGCTGACCGGCAAGCCCACCCGGAGCGAGGACTACGCCTCCGACCCGAGGGTGCCGGCCTCCCATTCCGTCCTCGCGCAGCAGACCGGCATGGTCTGTCGTGATGGTGGTGCCCATCGTCATCCGGACCCAGGTGGCCGGCCTGCTGTACATCAGCAACCGCACGCGGCGCGTCTTTACCGACGAGGACGAGACGGTGTGCATGCGGCTCGCCGAGCAAGCCGCCATCGCCATCCAGAACGCGGAGCTCTTCGCGCGGCAGGCGGCGGCGCGGCAGGAGGCGGAAGCCGCCAACAGCGCGAAGGACGAGTTCCTCGCCATGCTCGGGCATGAGCTGCGGAATCCCCTTGGTGCCATCAGCAATGCCGCGCATGTCCTGGGCCTGGTGGAGAACGTGGGCCCGCTGGTCAACCGCGCGCAGGGCATCATCAGCCGCCAGGTCGTCCAGCTAGGGCGCGTGGTGGACGACCTCCTCGACGTGTCACGAGTGACGAGCGGCAAGATCACGCTCGAACGGCAGCCCCTGGACCTCGCCGACCTCGCGCGGCGCGTGGCCACCCTCATCGGCGACTCCGCCCACACGGTATCGGTGGATGCCGCCGAGGTCTGGGTCGATGGAGATGCGGCCCGGCTGGAGCAGGTGGTGGTGAACCTGCTGGAGAACGCGCTGAAGTACACGCCGTCGGGCGGCGCGATCCGTGTCCTCGTCGCGCCCGAGGGCCACGACGCCGTGCTCTCGATCCGTGACTCCGGGGTGGGCATCGCCCCCGAGCTCGTGCCCCGCGTCTTCGACCTCTTCGTGCAGGGCGACCACTCCCTGGACCGCAGCAAGGGGGGGCTGGGGATCGGGCTCACCTTGGTACGGCGCCTGGTCGCGCAGCACGGCGGCACCGTGACGGTGGCCAGCGAGGGCACCGGGAAGGGCAGCACGTTCACCGTGCGCCTCCCCGCCGTCGCGCGGCCTCCGAAGCCCAGCGCGGCGGCCCCCGCGCCGCGCTCCACCGGCGCCCGGCGCGTCCTCGTGATCGAGGACAATGACGACTCGCGACAGATGCTGCGCGAGCTGATCCGCCTGCTCGGCCACGAGGTGTACGAGGCGGTGGACGGCGTGACCGGCGTGAGCTCCGCGCTGTCGCTGGAGCCGGATCTCGCCCTGGTGGACGTCGGCCTGCCCGGCATCGACGGCTACGAGGTGGCCCGCCGGCTGCGCCAGCATCCGGTGGGGCGGCGCCTCCGCCTCGTGGCGCTCACCGGGTATGGGTTGCCCGAGGATCGGGAGCGCGCCCGCACCGCGGGCTTCGATCTCCACCTGGTCAAGCCGGTGGACCCGGCCCGCATCGCGGAGCTGCTCGCGGACATACACTGACGCGGAGAGCTGGCGCATGACCTGCCCTCACTGCCGCGCCGAGCACGCCCCCAGCTCGAAGTTCTGCCCGAACTGCGGACATCGGCTCGCGCGACTGTGCCCGCGTTGCGGCGCCCCGACCCTGGGGGAGCACCGCTTCTGCGGAGACTGCGGGGCCACCCTGGCCCCCGAGCCGCCGGCCGAGCGGTTCACCCACCCGGAGCGCTACACGCCCAAGCATCTCAAGGACGCCATCCTCAACTCGAAGAGCGCCCTGGAGGGCGAACGGAAGCAGGTCACCGTGCTCCTCACCGACATCAAGAGCTCGCTGGAGCTCCTCGCCGATCGGGATCCCGAGGAGGCGAAGGCGCTGCTGGACCCCGTGCTCGACCGCATGATGGAGGCCGTCCACCGCTACGAGGGCACGGTGAACGAGGTGCGCGGCGACGGAATCATGGCGCTGTTCGGCGCTCCCCTGGCCCACGAGGACCATGCCCTGCGGGCGTGTTATGCCGCGCTCCGGATGCAGGAGGCGATCGGCGCGCTCTCCGGCGCCATCCGGCAGCAGCACGGCGTCTCGGTGCAAATCCGCGTGGGGCTCAACTCCGGCGAGGTGGTGGTGCGCGCCATTCGGAGCGACCTGCGGGTGGAGTTCAACGCCGTCGGACAGACCGTGCACCTGGCCGGCCGGATGGAGCAGCTCGCCGTCCCCGGTCAGATCTTCGTCACCGAGCAAACGCACCGCCTGGTGGAAGGCCTCGTCACCGTGCGCTCGCTCGGACCGGTGCCGGTGAAGGGGCTCGCCGTGCCCATGCTCGTGCACGAGCTGACCGGGGCGGGTCCGCTGCGCTCGCGCTTCCAGGCCGCCACCGCGAGGGGGCTCACCCCCTTCGTCGGGCGCGCGCTCGAGCTGGGCGAGCTCTGGCTGGCCCTGGCGCGCGTGCGCGGCGGCCGCGGCGAAGTCCGCGCCTTGGTGGGCGAGCCCGGCGTGGGCAAGTCGCGCCTCGTGCGGGAGCTCCTCCAGAAACTCCCCGAGGAGTTCCGCGTGCTCGAAGCCAGCGCCACGTCCTTTACGCGGGCGGCCGCCTACCTGCCGGTGGTCGGCCTCCTCCGCGCTTATTTCCACCTCGGTGACTCGGACGACGCCCGCGGGATCCGCGAGAAGGTGACCGCCACCCTGCTCGATCTCGACGCTGCGCTCCTGACCCTCCTCGCCCCGCTGCTGGCGCTCCTCGATGTGCCCGCGGACGACGGCGGCTGGTTGGGTCTGGATCCGCCGCAGCGCCGCCGGCGCACCCTGGACGCGATCCGGCGTCTGCTCCTGCGCGAGAGTCGCCGCCAGCCCCTGTGCCTGGTGGTCGAGGATCTGCACTGGATCGACACCGAGACCCAGGCCGTGCTCGACGCCCTCGTGGAGAGCATCCCCACCGCGGCCATCCTCCTCGTGGTGACCTATCGGCCCGAGTACGCGCATGACTGGGGGCGCAAGAGCTACTACGCACAGCTCGCGGTGCCCCCGCTCACGCGGGACAGCGCGCGCGCGCTCCTGGGCGCGCTGCTCGGCCCGGATCCCGAGCTGGGCCCGCTGGCCGCGCGGCTGATCGACCGCACCGAGGGTAATCCCTTCTTCCTCGAGGAGAGCGTGCGGCATCTGGCGGAGACCGGCGGCCTCGAGGGCAATCCCGGCGACTACCATCTGGCGGGGCCCCTGGCCACCCTCGAGGTGCCCGCCACCGTGCAGGCGCTGGTGGGCGCGCGCATCGACCGGCTGAGCCCGGAGGACAAGCGGCTGCTCCAGTGCGGCGCGGCCATCGGCAAGGACATCCCGTACGATCTCCTCGCCGCGACTTCCGAGCTGAGCGAGGACGAGCTGCGGCGCGGACTCCGCCGGCTCCAGACCGGCGAGTTCCTCTACGAGCTGGGGTTGTTCCCTCAGCCCGAGTACACCTTCGCGCACACGCTGACGCTCGACGTGGCCTATGGCGGCCTCCTGCGCGAGCGCCGCCACGAGCTCCACACGCGCCTGGTCACGGCGCTGGAGCGCGGCGGGATCGAGTCGAGTCCCGAGCACATCGAGCGCCTCGCGCACCACGCGGGCCACGCCGAGCTGTGGGAGCAGGCGGTGCGCTACGGTCGCGAGGCAGGGCGGCGCGCCTTTGCGCGCTCCGCGCACCGCACCGCCGTCCAGCACTTCGAGAAGGCTCTGCGCGCGCTCGACCATCTCCCCGAGACCACCGAGACCCGCGTCCAGGCCATCGATCTCCGTCTCGACCTGCGCTACTCGCTCTCGCCGCTGGGCGACTTCGGGCGCATGCTGGACTACCTCAAGGAAGCTGAGGCGCTCGCCCACCGCGCCGACGATCCGCGGCGCCTCGGCCTGGTCTCCGCCTTCCTGACCAACCTCTACTCGGTGACGCTGGAGCTCCCGCGGGCCCTGGAGTACGGGCGCCGCGCGGTGGAGATCGGCGCCCGCATCCGTGACGTCACCGTGGAGGCGCCCGCCAATACCTTCCTGTCCCTCGCCCACTACGGGATGGCCGAGTACCGCGCCGCCGCCGACGTCGCGCGGCTCAATCTCGAGCGGCTTCGGGGCGAGCTCGCGCGCGAGCGCTTCGGCATGGCGCTCCTGCCCGCGGTGTACTCGGCGACGGTGCTGATGTGGTCCCTCGCCGAGCTGGGCGAGTTCGACGCGGCGGCCGGGGTGGGCGAAGACGCCATCCGGCTCGCCGAATCCGTCGAGCATCCGTACAGCCAGATCTTCGCCCGCCTGGGCCCCGGCTTCCTGCTCCTCCGCCGGGGCGAGCACGCCGGCGCCATCACCCACCTCGAGCATGCGCTCCAGGTGTGCGAAAGCTTCGACGTGGCCGCGGTGCACGCCACCGCCGCCGGCCAGCTGGCCTCCGCGTATACCCTGGCCGATCGCCCCGAGGATGCGCTCGTCCTCATCCGCCGCGCCGTCGCGCAGGCGGCCGCCATCGGCGATCCCATCGGCCACGGTGTTCGCACCGGCACGCGCGCGGAGGCCCTGCTGGCGGCGGGGCGGCCCGCGGAAGCCCTCCCGCTGGCTCGCCGCGGGCTCGATCTGGTGCGCCTGATCCGGGGGCGCGGCATCGAGGGGTGGTCGCTGCGGCTTCTCGGGGAGGCCGCCGCCGCGCAGGAGCCGCCACTCCTCGACGAGGCGCGCGCCAGCCTCGAGGCGGCGCTCGGCATCGCGGAGGCGGCCGGCATGCGGCCCCTCGCCGCCCGCGCGCGGCTGGGGCTGGGGCTGGTGGCCCGGCGGGCCGGCCAGGCCACCGTGAGCCGCGACCACCTCAAGCGGGCGGCGGCGGTCTTCGAGGAGCTGGGCATGGGGAGGTGGCTGGCCGAGGCGGAGCGCGCGTGCTAGTGTTCACGCGGCTCCTATTGTTCCTCAACCGCCTCGGACGAAGGAGGACAGGCTCATGTCCGGTCCCGGTGCCAACGGCGCCAAGCAACGCGCGCGCGTGTATCAGGTCGACAAGGCGACGTATCAAAGCGGCGGCATCCAGCGAAAGGGTCTGGTCGACGTCGACAAGAAGTCTCCTCCGGGAGCCGAAAAAGGTCTTGATCGGGCTCCGTGTCCGGAATGACCAGGACATCCTGGGCTTCCGGATGTTCGGCAAGAAAGGGGCGGTGCAGATACCGCTGAGCCGGGAGGCACCCAACGGCACCATCGCCACCCAGCTCAACACGGTGGCGCCCGCTTCCGGTGAGCGGTGGATCGGTTACGTGTCCGACTACGACCCGGAGCAGCACGGTGAAAATGGGTTCCGAACCGAGATCCACGTGAGCAACTTCACCGCCAATGCCAATGGCTTCCAGGAGAGTCCCGGTCGCCTTCACCTACCACAATCCCGCCGGTAACGAGTTCACCGTCGGGCACTACATCGTCACGACCTCGATTCTCCCGGGCCAGAACGCCGACCCCGAGCCGCCGCCCGAGCACCCGATTGAAGGGGCGAAGGCCAAGCAGAAGCCGAAGACCAAGCCGAAAGCGAAGGGGCACAAGAAGCTGAAGGCGGCGAAGAACAAGAAGGTGCGCCGGAAGAAGCGGTGAAGCGGAACCGGCCCGGCCGACGCCGGGCCGCCGCCCGCGAGAAGACGAACCCGCAAGTCGTCGACCGGCGCCTCGGCGTCGCTGCGGAAACCGGCCGAGTGGGGCGCGTCGGTCGGCTCGTCGCAGGTGCGCTTCTGGTTTGACCCGGCGCCGCCCGTCAAGCAGCCGCCCCCCTTCGAGCCGCGCAAGCTCGCGCGGGAGGCACTGGCCGAGTTACCCGAGATGGCGGGCTGGTCGGGGGCTATCCCGCGGGACCTGCGCGAGGGGACGGTCACGGTGGGGGCCAATAGCGTCGCCGTCCGCTACGATCAGAGACTGGGCGATTTCCGAGTACAACCGGCCGAGGTAGTCGTGAACATCTCGCGCGGCGGCCAGGTGCGCTCGGTGTACCGTCACTACCATCCGAAGCTCCCGCTGGAGCTCGTGACCGCGGGCGCCTCCGTCGGCGAGAGCGATGCGCGCGGACTGGTAGCGAAGTGGCTCGAGCGCGCAGAGGGAGTTCTCGTGTTCGCGATCCCCGAGGTCATCGTCTACCATCACGTCTCCGCCCGGCCCAAGCGCGAACCCCCGCTCTCGTCCAAGCTAGCCGACTCCGAGTCGCCCGCGGACCGGCAGCTCGCGAGCCTCCTCGCCTCACGGCGCGCGCTTCGCAAGGAGTACTACCTGGTCTGGGATGTGCGCGTGGCCACCGAACGCCCGAATCGTCTCTGGCGCTTTCTCATCGACGCGCGTACCGGCGACCTCATCAAGCTGGAGGACCTCCGTGCCTTTGCCAGCGGCACCGGGACAGTGTTCGATCCCAATCCCTCCGTGACCAGCGGCAATTCCGCGCTGACCTGGGACGACGACGCGCTCCTGGAGGCGGAGGCGCGGGCGGTCACCCTCGAGCGCTTGGGCTCCAAGCAAAACGGTGAATACCGCCTGGACGGCACCCACGTGAAGACTACCCAGCTGGCCAAGCCCATCGTCGCGGAGCCCACCAGCGCCGGCGCCGCGTTCGAATTCGCGCCGAAGGACGCCGGCTTCCTCGACACCATGGCGTATTTCCACATCGATCGCTTCCGCACCTATCTGCAAGACGACCTCGCACTCGTTCACATTCCCGTCAAGCCGGTGCAGGTAGATCCGCATGTCGAGGGTGAGGAAACCTGGGCAGGGCGGAACAAGATCGTCTTCGGCGAGGACGTAGGGCCTTTGCTGGGTCCCGCGCCGGACGCCGCCGACGCGCTCGTCATCCTCCACGAGTACGGCCACGTGCTTCAGTACATGCTGCTGCCCGAATCGGTTCGTGGCAACGAGCCGGCCGGAATCACCGAGGGCTACGGCGACTTCATCGTTGCCGTCTATTACGACGACCGGCACAAGTCGGGCGCGGGCACCCGCGGGCTGCTCTTTCCCTGGAGCCGGCCGGCGGCTCAGCTCCGTCAATACAGCGTCACCTCGCCTTTCGGTGGATCCGAGTGGATCAGCGGAGCGCAGTATCAGAAGGGCGCGATCTGGTGCGCCACGCTCTTCGAGGCCTATCGCAAGCTCGGCGGCGACTCCCAGCAGCCGGAGGTGCGCGCCGCCGCCCGCGATCTCGCCATCCGCCTCTTCACCGACGCGCTCACCAAGCTCCCGGTGGAGACCGAGGTCGATGCGCCGAGCGAGACTGTTCTGGCCTCGGCCATCATCGGCGCGGACGCGGAGCTGGACTGTGGTGGCCCGCGAATGGCCTCCACCGGAAGGTGCTCGCCGACACCTTCGCGCGCCGCGACTGCACCGGCTACCGGCCCCAGGATCCGGGCAATGGGGTCGACGTCTATATATCCGACGGGCGCGCAGGCGGCTACGGCTCCGAGGACGGGCAGGACCACTTCGAGCAGAACCTGTGGAAGGAGGACCACGGCGCGGCCCTGGGTAAGGACCTCTGGGCCACGCGCACGCCCTACGGCACCCCCGCGAAGAAGGCGGCCGCCGATCCCGCCGCCGACCACGTGGAGCCCCGGGCCGGCAAGATAAGCCATGTGTACGTGCGCGTGAGCAACCGGGGGATACAGGCCTCGGGCCCGGTGTCGGTGCGCGTCTTCATCGCGGGCGCGGGACCAGCCGCCATCGCGGTCGCCGACCCGAATCTCACGTGGCCGGAGGCCTGGGTGCCCGGGGAGCTATTGCCGAGCCTCAACGTGGCCACGATCCAGGCTGGCGCCAAGGTCGTGGTGGGCCCATTCCCGTGGAGGCCCGCCGCCGCCGGCATGCAGACCGTGCTCGCCGTGGTGGAGTGCGCCGCCGATCGCGCGCTCACGGAAACGCTCCTCCCCACCGAGCGCGTGCCGGCGGCGGCGCTGGTGCCCTTCGACAACAATCTCGCGATGCGGCGGATGCTGGCGACCTAGCGACTCAGCGCGGCGGCGCGGAGAGCGACAGCAGGTCGGCGAGATTGCCGCCCAGGACGCGGTCCTTTTCGGCCTCGTTGAGGAACTCGCAGTAGCGCCGGATATAGTCCACGCACTGCCGGTACGTGCAGAAGCGCTCCACGTTCGGCATGTCCGAGCCCCAGACGAGCTTGCCCGCGCCGTAGCGATCCCGGAGATCCTTGATGAGCGCCTGCGCTTCCGGATACGGGTAGTCCCAGACGCCGCCCCAGGCGATGGGGAAGGTCATCTCCAGCCGAACCGTCTCCCGCGCGTAGACCCTCTCGAGCGGCACGGGAAACTCCCATCGCCCGTCCCTGGCGAAGTAGGACACCGGCGGCTGCAGCACCAGGAGCCAGCGAAGTCCCGGAAACCGGAGCATGATCCCGTCGAGCCGCCGCATGATCTCGAGATAGCTCGCCTCGTCATAGGTGGGGATGTGCATGGGCTCGAAGAACACCGGCACGCCGAACCCCTCGATCATGGACCAGAACGCGTCGAAGCGCCGGTCGTCGAACCACCATCTGAAGTCGTAGCGGGCGAAGGTGTCGGTCTGATAGTGCAGGCCCCGCAACCCGAGCTGCTCCACCGCCCGCCGCGCCTCCGCCATCCAGTGCGCGGTGTCCGCCATGGGCTCGTCCACGTGGAAGAGGCCGGTGAACTTCGCCGGGTGCCGGCGCTGCGCGAGCGCGTTGTCGTCGTTCATGTAGCCGTAGGTGAACCCGGCCTGGAGCACGCAGTGGTCCACGCCCGCCGCCGTCATCTGCGCGAGCAGGAGCTCCGGCCGGGACTCCAGCTCCACCATGCCCACCGGCATGTACTGGACGGCATAGTCCTCGCCGTCCACGCGGAACTCGAGCCGGCCGTAGCGCCCCGGCCGGAACTCGATGTCGTCGCGGAGCCCGGCCCAGCTATTGTCGCCGGGCCGGAAGAGGAGCTGGCCCGAGGCCGCCGCGCCGTCGCGGAGGCGATAGACCTTGGCGGACGGGCGCGTGAGGGTCTTCTGCAGGTATTTCAGGTGCACCTCGCGCGAGGGCAGGCCGCAGGAGCCGGACCAGTGCTGGAAGATATGGGCGTGGGAGTCGATGATCGGCATGCGCGCGTCGCCGCGGCGGCTATCGCTCCCGGTCGCGAAGGGTTTTCCGGTCTATCTTGCCGGCCGGGGTCTTGGGCAGCTCGCCCAGGATCTCGATGGCGCGCGGGTACTCATGCCGGCTCAGGCGGTCCTTCACGAACTCCTGCAGCTCGCGCGCGAAGTCGGGACCCTTGCCCGGCGCGACGATGCACGCCTTGGGAATCTGCCCCCGCAGCTCGTCGGGCACGCCGATCACCGCCGCCTCGCGCACGTCGGGGTGAGCGAGCAGCGCCTGCTCGATCTCGAGCGCGCTCATGGTCCAGCCCCCGGAGATGATCACGTCATCGGACCGCCCCGCGTGGAAGAAATAGCCGTCGGCGTCCACGTGGCCGCGATCCTTCACGCGGAACCACTCCCCGCGGCGGCGGACGGCGATCTCGCCGAGCTCGCCGGCGGGCAGCGGTCCCCCCTCGCCGACCACCGCGACCTCCCAGCCCGGCGCCGCCTTGCCCAGCGCGCCGCGGCGCACCTCGAAGCCCTCGAAGCCCGGGTAGTTCACGATGATCACGCCGACCTCGGTGCTGCCGTACATGCTGCACGGCTTCCGCCCGAAGGTCTGCTCGACGTAGTCCCAGGTCTTGCCGTCCATGGGCTCCCCGGTGAACGAGAGCTTCTCGGGGGCGAAGCGCCGACCCACCGCCGCCCCCGATTCCCGGATCATCCGGTACACCGTGGGCGCGGCGGCGAGATTCGTCACGCGAAAGGCGTCGAGCGCCTCCACGATCCGCTCCGGGCTGAACTTGCCCGAGTAGCTGCCCACCGCGATGCCGAGCGCGAGCGGCGCGACGGTGCCATGCCAGAGCCCGTGCCCCCAGGCGGGGGACGAGGGGCAGAAGTAGCGATCGCCCGCCCGCAGCCCCACGCCGTAGAGCGCCGCCACCATCAGGGTCACCACCGAGCGGTGCGTGTGCCGCACCGCCTCCGGCAGGGCGCGCGTGGTGCCCGACGTGTACTGGAACAGCGCCAGATCGTCGGGCGCGGTGGCCGGCGTGTATCGCGCGGACGCCGCGCGCAGACGGTCGGCGAGATCGTCCACCGCGACCACGCTGACTTCGGGGAACTGTGCGCGCCAGCGCGCCGCGTCCCGCTCCACCAGCAGCAGCCGCGGCCGGCAGTCGCCGACGCGCAGCGCCAGCCCCTCGGGGCCGAAGAGCGTGAAGAGCGGCACCGCGATGGCGCCGCGCTTCATCGTCCCGAACACCGCCCCGTAAAAGGCCAGCGACGGCTCCAGCATGATGGCCACCCGATCGCCGCGGGCAACGCCCTCCGCTTCGAGGAGATTGGCGAAGCGCGACGACCACTCGGCGAGCGCCCCGAAGTCGTGCTCCTCCCGATCGCCCGTCGGCGAACTGGATGCGCAGCGCGGTGCCGTTGCCCACGTGCCGGTCCACGCACTCGTGGGCGAGGTTGAGGCGCTCGCGGCTCCCGTCCACGAGATCCCACAGCGCGTCCCAGCGGAATCCGTCCCGCGCCTCGGGATAGCGGCGGACGTCGAGAATCGCCGTCATCGCGTGGGCAGCACCACCTCGGCGGTGCCGGAGGCGATGACCTCGCCCCGCTGGTTGGTGCCGTCCATCTCCAGCGTCACCACACCCCCGGGCGCCTTGCCGGTCACGCGGCCGCGGCACCAGGTGGTGTCGCCGATCAGGTTGTGGCGCAGCACCTTCACGGTCAGGCGCCGGAGGAAGCCGGCATTGCCCATCCAGTTCGTCACCAGGTGGCCGAGCCAGGCCACGCGCTCCGGGCCGTAGTCATAGGGGCCGGGCACGCCGACGGCGCGCGCCAGCGACTCGTCCCAGTGCACGCGCTCCGGCGGCTCCGGCACGCCGAAGTCATTCGGGATGCCCAGCGCGGGATGGCGGTCGAACAGATCGAAGGCGAGGCCATGAGCGCGGACATACAGGCTCCCCCACCCCTGCACGAAGGCGACCACCGAGGTGACGGTGAGCGGCCCCTTCACCACCTCCGGCAAGGCATCCCCCACGGTCACGTCGTCCCAGCGCCGCGGCGCCGCGCCCCGGATCTCTTCGGTGACATAGGACTGCCGGATGGCCGCGATCTCGGATTCCGAGTATCGGTGGGGCCCGTCCGACTTGTACTTGCCGCGCTCGCGCGCGGTCTCGCGCTCGGTCCGGAAGCACCAGGAGTCCGCCTCGCAGACCTGCTCGCCGCGCTGGTTCGTGAAGGTGGTCCGATAGATCTGCTGGATGGCCCGCTTGGCGAACTTCGACGGCTTCTCGATCAGCGCGTGCAGCACGCTCTCGCCCACGACACGGTCGTCCTGCTTGATGGGCCGCGTCCAGCGGAAGTCCGTGCCCGCGTACATCGCGTGGATGCCCGGGAAGCCCGCCGACATAGCCGGAGACGATCCGGTCCAGCGCGAAGAGGATGGTGGGAGGCGCCACGCCTTCGTCCGCCCAGTAGGGATTCCGGTCGCCGATGCCATGCGCCCAGTGCCGGATGGCGTCGCGCGTGGCCACCTCGATATAGGGCTCGGGCCGGCGCACGGGCTTGCCGAGGCGCGCCTGCAGCGCGGCGAGCGTCTCGGGGGTGATGCTGGGGAAGCGGGTGGTCGCCAGGGTGCTCATGGAGTGTCCTCCAGCACGCAATGTAATATGATTCTCACAGTTCCGGTTACCGTGAGCCTGATGCCGAGCCCTCGACCCATCGCCTTGTCCAAGACCCGGGTGCTCGCCGGGCTCCAGTGCCCGAAGCGTCTCTACCTCCAGCTCACGGCGCCGGAGCTGGCGGAGGCACCGGACGCCGCGCTCGAGTTTCGCTTCGCGCAGGGGCATGAGGTGGGCCGCCTGGCCCAGCAGACCTTCCCGGGCGGCGTGGCCCTGGACGCAGGACGCGATCACCTGGAGGACGCCCTCGCCCAAACCGCTAGCCTCGTGCGCGACCCCGCGGTTTCGGCGATCTTCGAGGCCACCTTCCGTCACGACGAGGTGCTGGTCCGCGCGGACGTGCTCGCGCGCGGGAGCCGCGGCGGCTGGCGGCTCATCGAGGTGAAGTCCACCACCGGCGTGCGGGAGCATCACCTCCCGGACGTGGCCATCCAGCGCCACGTGCTGGCGGGCTCGGGCCTCACCGTGGAGTCGGTGGCGGTGATGCATCTGAGTCGCGACTACGTCTACGCCGGCGGGCCGTATGATTCGACGCGGCTCTTCGCCATCGCCGACGTCACCCCGCAAGTGGACGCCCTCACCCTCGACCTGCCGCGCCTGCTCGCCGAGCTGCGGGCCACACTGGCCGCGGCCGCCCCGCCCGAGATCGCGCCGGGGGTGCAGTGCACCAAGCCCTATTTCTGCGAATTCTTCGACCAGTGCAATGTCCCGCGGCCCCTCGATGACATCGCGAATCTGCCGGGGCTCCGCGGGAAACGGCTCGACGCGCTCCGAGCCCGCGGCATCACCCGCATCGGCGAGCTCCCGGACGATGTCGCGCTGAGTCCGCGCCAGGAGCGGGCGCGCCAGGCGGTGGCGGCGGAGCGGATGCTGGTCGCCGCGCCCCTCACGGGCGAGCTGGCTGGACTCGCCTATCCGCGCTACTTCATGGACTTCGAGACGCTGGGCCCCGCCATCCCCCGTTACGCCGGCATGCGCCCATACGACGGCATTCCCTTCCAGTGGTCCGTGCACGTGATCCACGCGCCCGGCGCCGCGCCCGAGCATCGGCAATTTCTCGCCGACAGCGACGCCGATCCGCGCCGCCGCTTCCTCCAGACCCTCGTCGCGGCGGTCGGGGAGACCGGGCCCATCGTCGTCTACAACGCGGGCTTCGAAGGCCAGCACCTCGACGCTCTGGGGCTGACGTTCCCGGACCTCGCGCCCGCGGCCGCGCGAATCCGCGCGCGCCTGTGGGATCTCCTGCCCGTCGTGCGGAACCACGTCGCTCATCCGGACTTCCGCGGGTCCTTCTCGCTGAAGAGCGTCCTGCCCGCGCTGGTTCCGGCACTCGCCTATGACGATCTGGACATCTCGGAGGGCTCGGCGGCGGGTCCGGTGTGGGATCGGCTCGTGCGCGGTCATCCGGAGCCGGCGGAGGCGTCCCGCCTCGAATCGGCGCTGCGCGAGTACTGCCGGCGCGACACCCTGGGGATGGTGGAGCTCGTGCGCGCGCTGGCCGCGGCCCCCGATCCAACCCGGGCGTCTACTTCTTCTTGAACATCGGCCGGCTCGCGGGCCAGGTCACCCGAGAACCCTCGGGAGCCTGGTGCAGGGTGGTGCCCTTGCTGAACGCCGCCCGCGCAGACTTCTGACGGCGCCGCACCCGCGGCGCGACCGCGCGCTCCTCGGGCGGGCGGCCGGCCTTGGCGGAACGGAGCCCCTTCTTGGGGGCTGAGGATTTCGGTCGGTTTGCCATGGGGATTCCTCCTTGTGCTGGAAGCGGGTATTGCAATCGCGCTGCCAGGAGACGCGGCTCGCGAAGCACGCCCTATCTCCTCATCGGGGCGTCGCTGTCGGCCCCTTGCGGACCCATGATACGCGGGCCGGTTCGCCCTGACCGGGGCGTCGGTACCCGGCATGGAATGGCACCCCCCAGTACCGGTTGATCCGCCGTATGATCATGCCCATGGCCGCCCCGCGCGCCGCCATCGCCGCCCTGGTCGGGACCGCGCTCACCGCCGCGATCCTGACGGCCTGCGCCACCACGCCCCCGCCGAATCACCTCGCCATCGCCAATGGCAACCTGATCCGCGTCGTGGATGCTCCGACCGGCGCCGTCGTGCAGGACGTGGCGCGCTATACCGAGGTGTTCCACCTGGGCTTTCGCGACGACGGCGCCCGGTTGGCCCTCGCTGACTGCTTCCGCAATCGCGTCGTCGAGCTCGACGCCACCGCGAGCTATGCGGAGCTGGGCGCGCCCATCGCCGCCAGCTCCTGCCCGTGGGACCTGGCCTACTCGCCGGACGGCCAGTCACTGGCGGCGACGGTCCCCGCGCGGCCGAGCCCGCCGGACGCGCTCTTCGGCCATCTCCGCATCGCCGGGCCGCAGCCGCTCGACCGCAATCTCGGGCTCCCGCTGCGCGCGCTCGCCTGGCGCCCGGGCGGCGGGCAGCTCGCGGTGGCGCGGCCGCAGGGGATCGAGATCCTCGGCCCCGGCCCCGGCTACGCGACGCTCCAGACCCTCATGGGCGCGATCGCGCTCGACCTCGCCTACACGACCGACGGCGCGCGGCTCCTCGTCGGCACCCCCGCGGGCTTCGCGGTCCTGGACGCCGCCGCCGGCTACGCGCCCGTGTCGTTCGATACCGCGGGCGCGGTGCGCCGGGTGGCGGTGTCTCCCGCCGGCGGCTGGATCGCCGTCATCCGTGGGACCTCGGTCAGTATCCGGCGCGCGGGGGATCTCGTCGAGGTCGCGAGCGTCACCGCCACCGCCGAGCTGACCGACGCCGCCTTCTCGCGCGACGGCACCCTCCTCGCCGTCGCGGAAGCGCGCGATCGCGTCCGCCTCTTCCGCGCCCCCGCCTGGCAGGAGCTCTCGCCCGTGCTGCTCACCGGCCGCGTCGACGCGGTGGCCTTTCGGCCGCAGCAGGTGGCCGCGCGCGTGCCCGTGCTCTTCGTCCACGGCTATAGCGGCCCCGCGGCGGAGGCCTGGTTCGAGGCGCCCGCCGGCACGTCGGTGGCGCGGGCGCTCGCCGCCAACCCGCAGCTCCAGATCGACGCGCACTATCTCGAGCTGCCCCGGCGCGGCAGCGCCTTTCCCCAGCACTTCGGCCGCGGCATCCAGGACGACGCGCAGGACATCCTGGCCCTGATCGAGGGCGGCACGGACAGCCTGGGGGCCCAGCAGGTCGGCCTGCTCAACCTGCCCGCGTATCAGACGGCGGGCAAGGTCGCCATCGTCGCGTTCAGCACGGGCACGCTGAGCGCCCGCTTCTACCTCAAGAACCTCATGGGCACGCGCCGCAGCGGCGCGGTGACCGTATCCGAGTTCGTCGCCATCTCACCGCCGAACCACGGGGTGGCCGGCGCCATCCTCTCCTGCAGCGATCCCGCGGAGCCCGATCGCACCCTCCGCCAGCTCTGCGCGGGCCGCGTCGCCACCGGGCTGAGCGCGGTGGCGCCTTGCCCCTGCGGCCCCTTCAGCACGCCCGACACCTTCACCAGCAATGTGAGCGACGAGACGAGCTTCATCACCGCCCTCAACGGTCATGCGCTGGCGGACTCGTGCGGCGCGCCCGGCGCTTTCGCGACCGAAGCGCCCCGCTCGCGCCCCGGCACCGCCGGCGGTGTGCTCTACGTCGCGCTCTATGCCGCCGGCAATGGCGATCTCGTGGTCGGGGGCCATACCCAGGCGCTCGATTGCCTCGGGCGCCGTCTCGCGCGCAATCTCGCCCCCGATGCGATCAACGTCGAGATGACCGGCGTGGCGGGGCCCGCGGCGTCGGTGCACGCGAACACGCCGCATCACTGGGAGACCATCTGTATGGCCCTTCGCGCCGTGACGGACCATCAGGTGCCGGCGAGCCAGGCGCAGGCCTGCACCGGACTCACCGTCCCGCCGTAACGTCAGAGGTAGCTTCGCTCGCGCGCCCGGATGGCGCGATAGCGGGCAAAGGCGCGCCGCTCGTCCTCCAGCCCCAGGAGAGACCGGAGCGAGCTGCCCCGGAACGTATGGGCGAGCATCTTCCCGCCATGGCGGAGCGCGAACCACGGGCGCCGGACCAGGGTCTTCGGCAGGTGGCGCAGTTTCATCCACCGCTCGGCCCGCCAGCGCATGAACTCGATCTCCTCGGCCTCCAGGTGCTCGCTGCGGACCACCGCGGTGGTGCCGTCGTACTCCTCCAGCCGCTCGTTGATGATGAGGCCGCGATCGCGGAACTCCCGCGTCATGGGCGTGCGGGGATACGGCGTCGGGTGCTGGATGTACGGATAGTCCACGTAGCGGCGCGCGAACTCCAGGTTCGCCTCGATCGACTCGCGCGTGTCGCTGGGGTTGCCCACGATGAGCCCGCCCACCACCAGCATGCCGTGGCGGTGCAGGAGCTCGATCGCCTTCACGGTGGCATTGCCCGCCGGCACGCCGTGCTCGCGCGCGCGGTTCTTGGCGCTCGCGCGCAGGAAGGTCAGATCCTCGTCGAGGATGTTCTCGATGCCGAGGAATACCCACCGGAAGCCCGCCCGTCGCATCAGCGGCGCCAGGGTGTCGCCGTGGTTGGCGATGGCCGAGGTCATGGCCTGCACGAGGTACTCGAGGTCCGACAGGCCCGCGTCCACGATGGCCCGGCACAGCGCCTCGAACCGCCGCACGTCGAGCGTGATGTTGTCGTCCACGATGAAGATGGACCGCGCGCCGTGGGCCTTCGCGTCGCGGATGTCGTCCAGCACGCGCTCGAAGCCGTAGGTGTGGAAGTTCCGCCCCCGCATCTCGATGATGGAGCAGAAACTGCAGTCGAAGGTGCAGCCGCGCGATGTCTCCACCACGTCCACCTGGCGGCCCACCATGGTATAGCCGCGCAGCACCCGCGCGGCCCGGTTGGGCGGCTTGATGGCGCCGTCCTCGAGGCCGCTCACCGGACGCGCCGGATTGTCGACGAACGCGGCGCCGGCCCGATACGTCAGCCCCGGGATGCCGTCGAAGCCCGTGCCGCCATCCAGCGCCCGTAGCAGCGCGCGGAAGGTCAGCTCGCCTTCCCCGCGCACGATGAAGTCGGCGGCGCCGGGACCGGGCCGCGTATAAGCCTCCGGCGCCAGGCTCGGGTCATAGCCGCCCACCACGATCCGCACCCCCGGTCGGAGCGCGCGCACCAGCTCGATGAGACGCTGGGCGGTGTGGCGCTGGAAGGTCATCACCGACAGCCCCACCACGTCGGGCGCCCGCTCGCGCACGAGCCGCTCGACCACCGTCCGGACCTGCGACTGGACCAGCACGAGGTCCGCGACCGCCACCGAATGGTGGGGGTCCACATTCCCGGCCAGGGACGTCAGCGCGCCATTCGGCATCCGGATGGCGACCGTCGCCATGTGCTCGAAGGAATCGGGCATGGCCAGCAGGAGCACCCGCATGACGGGATCATACCGCCATCCACAAGCTTCGCGAGGGGGCGCCGCGCGCCCTATTCGCCGGCGTCGCTGCGGCCAATGGGGAACGGGAGGGGAGCGGGTCTTTCGGCGCGCGGCTTTCGTTCGTTTGGCCATGGAGGACTTCTCTTTGTACCGAGACGGGCTAGTGCGACCGCGCTGCCAGAGTACCGGGATTGCGGAATGGTCGCTATCTCCTCACCGGCTCGATGGCTCTCGAACCGGCGGCCAAAGGACGTTACCGCCGCCGCCATGACTGGGGCGCCGATGCCCGGCATGGGGCAGCGCTACCCCAAACCGGGCGGGGGAGGCGGCTCGGATGTTGAGGATTCTTCGGGTTTATTGCGCGGCACTGCGCTTGCATTTCGCGGGGTCTTGGGAGGACGGCGTCGTGAACATCGCGGACGTCATGAACTGGGATGTGGTCGCCGTGACGCCCGAGACCTCGATCCAGGAGGCCGCCCGGCTCATGGTGTCTCACGGCGTGAGCGGTCTTCCCGTGGTCGACGAGGACGGGATGGTCGTCGGAATGGTGAGCGACGGTGACCTCGTCGTTCGCCACCGGCCCCGGCGCCGAGCTCCCTGGTGGCACGGCGTGCTGCGCGGCGACGACCCCTCAGCCTGCGAATTCCGCTACGCCAGCGATATCACGGTCGGGGAGGTCATGACCCGCCCGGCGCTCACCGTCGGGCCCGACCTGCCCGTCGCGGCGGCCGCGCAGGTCCTCGACGAGCACGGCATCCGGCGCGTCCCCGTCGTCTCGGGCGGGCGCCTCGTCGGGCTCGTGAGCCGGGGAGACCTGATCCGGGCTCTGGCGCGATTCCCTGTCGCGCCGCCGTCGCCCGACGTCCGCCTGGTGTCTGCCATGCGGGGCCGGATCAACCGCGGAGGGTTGGGATCCCTCGCCGTCGTCGTGGAGGCAAGCGACGGCGTCGTCGCGCTCTGGGGCGTCGTGAGATCAGCCGCCGAGCGCGAAGCCCTCGAAACCCTCGCGCGCACCATCGAGGGCGTTCGGCAGGTCGACAACCGCCTGGCCGTCGAACCCGACCGCTCGGCGTGGGCGGGCGAGCGCTAGACGGGCGAGCCCCGGCGCCCGGCGCGCTCCGTGTCGAGCTTCTGCTCGGTGGCCAGGACCATGGTGCGAATGGACATGCGCGGTCCCTACGCGCGTCCGCGGACCGTGAGAACTGGACAGCCTGAAGTGGCCACCACCCGCGATGCCACGCTGCCGAGCATCAGGCGGGCCAGGCCGGTCCGACCGTGGGTGCCCATCACGATGAGATCGGCGCGGTTACGCCGGGCCGCGGCCACGATCCGCTCTGCCGCCACGCCCTGGATCAGCGCGGTTTTCGCGCCCACGCCGGCCCTTCTCGCCCGCGCGAGCAGACCGGCCAGCTTCCTCCGCGCATGCGCCTCGGCGGCGCGCTGAATATCGTCGTAGACACTGGGCGCCACGTAACCGTCGACGGGCAACACCACCGAGGGATTGAGGACGTGCACGATGGTCAGCTGCGCCTTGGCGTCCCGGGCCAGCGCCAGCGCTTTCGTGAAAGCGGCGCTGGACGCCGGCGAGAAATCCGACGGATACAGGATGTGCCGGACGGATCCCTTCCTCGCGCTAGGCATGGAGCGCCTCCTTGGCTTCACGGGGCTCGATCCTCCGCGCGGGAGTATCGACGGGGGCGCTGGGGGCCCGGACCAGCAGGATCGACTTGGACGTGGCGCGCAGGACCGACTCGGCCACGCTGCCGAGAACGAGTCGGCCGATACCGCTCCGCCCGTGGCTGGACATCACGATGAGATCCGCCTCGCGGCGGTGGGCCGCCTCCACGATGCTGGGCGCCGGCGCCCCGTACCAGACTGACGTCTCCACGCGCGCGATCCCGTCATGCCGGAGGCGTCGCGCCTGCTCGTCCAGATAGGCCTCCGCCTCGCGCACCACCGTGACCTGCGCCTCGATGAGATCGGAGCCGTGCATGATCGATGCTTCGACCGCTCGCACCAGCACCAGCGTGGCGGACGCGTCCCGGGCCAACTCCGCGGCCGGGGCGAGGGCTCGTTCGGCGAGGGTCGAACCATCCAGAGCGACCATGATGCGTTTCACGTTCATTGCCTGTCCTCCTGGCCACGACGATGAGCAATCCGGATGCCAGCCCGACCGATATGAGCCGAAACAAGAGCTTGTGAGTGCTCAGTGGACAGCGCGACTAGGTCGGGTTACCACAGTGGGACATTGCTGTCCCGACGGCCGGTGTCGCTTCGCGGAAGATCGAGGAGTGACCCCACGAGGTCGCGTAGCGCGCCGGCCGAGAAGGGCTTGGCGACGAAGGCGGAAGCGCCGGCCGCGAGGGCGTCCTCCCGTGCGCCGCTCGATGGGCGCCCGCTGACCACGATGACCCGGGAGGTCGTCGAGGCACCGCGGGCCGCGCGAACGAGATCGAGCCCGTCGCCGTCAGGTAATTCCAGATCCGTGATGATGAGATCCGGCGGCGACGAGTCGATGAGCAAAAGACCACCCGCGCGCGTCCCCGCCGACGCCACATCGTAGCCGTGACGGTGGAACAGACGACGGTACGTCGCGATCAGGTCCGCCTCGTCGTCAACGACGAGGATCCGGATCGCGCGAGCGGCGCTCATGCGGGGGACCCGCCCTCAGTGCGCAGCCGGGGGGGCCGACGAGAGCAGGACAAACGCGCGGAGGAAGTCTGATTCGGTGACAATGCCCACCACCCGGTCACCCTCGGTGACGGCAAGGCAGCCGATCTTGTGGTCCAGCATCAACCGGGCCGCTTCCACGGCCGCGCGCGCGGGCTCCACCATGACCACGGCCTTGGTCATCACGGCCCCCACGGTGAGTCGAGCGAGGAGATAGTTCAGCTCCCACACCGACAGGCTCGTGGCCTGGGACGGGAGGTTGAGGCGGATGTCACGATCCGTGATCACGCCGGCCAGGGACGCTCTTCCTCGACGACCAGCAGATGGCGGAAGCGATGCTTGGCCATGAGGCTCGCGGGCCTCGAGTACCGGCGTGTTCGGAGACACCGTCGTGGGGGAAGGCGACATGAGATCACGCACTTTCATGGCGGGCTCCCTTCCGGTTACCCTCGCGATCAGCCCGCCGCTCCACTACGCTGAGCACGGTGGCCGTGATCTCCCGAGCGGCCAGGGCTTCGCGGACCGTGTGGGCCAGGGTGGTCTTCCCGCTTCCCAGCAGCCCGGTGATCCAGATCACCCAGCTCATGGCGTCTCACAGCCGCCACGAGCGGGCGCGCCGGGAGGCGCCGACCCACCGGTCTCGCAGGTCCCCGCGGCGCTCGAGGCGATCGGACCCGCGGCAGCCGAGGGCCGAGCCGCGCGATTCCAGGGCATGCGCGCCAGCAGGATCGCCATGCCGCAATAGCCCGTGAGGCCGGCCACGGTCAGACCTCCGCCGGCCAGCGCGCTGATGAGATAGAACCAGTGGTCCACGAAGGCGCCCAGCCCCAGCCCGGTGAGGACCAGCAGTCCGGCCGCCGAGCTGGACCTGACGCATGACCGGAAGGACCCGCCGGCCTCCGCGATGCGGCAAGCCCGCTTTCACCCAGCCCCGCATGCCACCGTGAAGGACACGATAGCGATCCACGCCATGACGCTCGAGGATCTGGGCCGCGAGTCGCGCCCGATTGCCCGACTCGCAGAGCAGCACCAGAAGGCGTCCCGAGGCGGGAGCTCGCACGAGGCGCTCCTCGAGCTCATCCAGCGGCAGGTTCATCGCGCCGGCAATGCCGGTGGCTTCCGCCTCGTCCCGCTCCCCGGACATCGACGAGCCGGATCGCGGTCGGGGTCGGCCTGCCGCATCTCGTGAACGGTGCGGGGGTCGATATCGGCGCCGGGCTCATCTCCTCGGCGATTGAAGGCCAGGACTTCGGCCATGCCCGGAGGAAGGGGCCCTCGGGCGGACAATCGCTCGACGATCGCCTCGCGGGCACCGGCCGAGTAGACGGGGTTTGTCTCCCGCTCGCGGCGCAGCGTGGTGTGCCGGTGCCCGTGATAGTCGTGCGCCGGCCAGACCATCGAGTCGGGCGGAAAACAGGCCAAGCGCTGCAGGCTGTCGTAGAGCCGATCGGGATCGCCTCCCAGGAAGTCGGCGCGACCGGCACCGCCAATGAGAAGGGTGTCGCCGGTAAAGAGATGGCCACGGGTCCAGATGGCGAGGCCGTCCGGGGTGTGGCCGGGGCAGGCCACGATCTCGAGCGCGAACCGGCCGATCCACACGCGTTCGCCCGCGGTCAGGGTTCGAGAAACGGCGGCCGCATGGTGTCCCTCGCGCATCGCGTACGGGAGCGCCGGTCGCGCGCGCCAGCTCGGCCGCACCGGAAAGATGGTCGGCATGCGTGTGCGTGTCGATCACCATCTCGAGGCGGAACCCCTCCCGCTTCAGGAGGTCGAGATAGGTATCCACCTGATCACGGCGCGGATCCACCACCAAGGCCAGCCGAGATTCCGGGTCCGCGATGAGGTAGCTCAGGCAGGCTCGCCCCGGGGTGAGGATCTGACGGATCAGTGGGCCGGGCCCACCGGTCTGGGGCGCGCTGATCTCCCTGGAATTGATTGCCACGACGTAGAAGAGAGCAACCGCGATGCCATCGCGGATCGCTCGCTATTCCGCGTACTTCTGGCGCTCCTGGCCTGAGAGTGGGGCCCGCCTCTGTGGCAAGGGCACCCCGTGCCCGGGCGCCACCGCCCCAGCGCTGTCGCTAGGGCGAGTTCGCCTCCTCTTGCCAGGCCGGGAAGGTGAGGGTGAAGGTCGTGCCCTCGCCGGGCTGCGACTCCACGTCTATCGTCCCTTGGTGGTCGCGAATGATCCCGTAGGTCAGGGAAAGCCCGAGACCGGTTCCGCCTTCCTTGGTGGTGTAGAAGGGATCGAAGATCCGCGGGACGACATCGGCCGGTATCCCGCCGCCCGTATCACTCACCGTGACACGGACGCGGTCGGAGGGTCCGGGGATCGCCTCCGTCGTGATGCGCACGCGGCCGGGACCCGTGATGGCGGCCTCCGCATTGGTGAGAAGGTTGAGGAGCACCTGCTCGAGCGCATTGCCATGGCCCAGCACGAAAAGCGGTCGCGGATCGAGAGCCGTCTGGATCTCGATGCCCCCCTTTCCCATCTGATTTCTGATGAGGAGGAGCGTGTCCTCGACGACCTCGTTCAGGCTCACGCGGGTGCGCGCGGTTGGCGTGCCCCGAGCGAATGACAGGAGCCCCTGCGCGATCCGGGAGACGCGCGCCACATTCCGGTGCAGCACCCGGAGGTCCTCGACCACATCGGGCGGAAAGCCACGATCCGGCGCCTCCATCAGCATCAGCTCGATGCGCGAGTTCAGGATACCCATGGGATTGTTGATCTCGTGCGCCACCCCGGCGGCGAGCGTGCCGAGGGAGGCCAGCCGTTCCGCCTGGCGGGACGCCTGCTCGAGCGCCCGCCGCTGCGTGATGTCGGTGATGAACGCCATGGCCTGGCGTCCATCCTCGGTATCGATGTAGCTCAGGCTGATCTCGATGGGGAACTCCACGCCGTCCTTGCGACGGCCCACGAGATCGAGGCCCCGGCCCATGGGGCGAACGCGGGGATCGGCAAAATAGCCGCGGCGGTGGCCGGCATGGATCTTGTGCAATCGCTCGGGCAACAGCATCTCCAGCGAGCTCCCGAGAAGCTCGGAGCGCGTATAGCCGAACAGGGTCTCGGCCTTGGCATTGACCGAGGCGATCCGGCCACGCTCGTCGACGATCACGATGCCTTCGGACGCGGCTTCGAGCAGGGCTTCGGCCCGGGCCTCGACGCGGCGCCGGGCCTCGTCGCTCCGGCGCGACCCGCTCAGATCCCGGATGAAAGCGAGGAAGAGCATGCCGTCGACGGTCTCGGTGAAGGAGAGGGCCACGTCGATCGGAAACTCAGTTCCGTTCCGGCGCAGTCCGGCCAGATCCAGACCGCGGCCCATCGGGCGCGCGAACGGGTTGGCCGCGTAGCGGCCCCGGTGGGAGACATGGCTGGCCCGGAAACGCTCGGGAATGAGCCGCTCCACCGGCTGGCCGAGCAGCTCCTCGCGCGCGTATCCGAAGAGCGCGAGGGTGTGCGCGTTCACCGACACGATGCGGCCCTGGGCGTCGGCGATGACGATGGCCTCGAAGGGGGTCTCGAGCAGGGCGCGGGCGCGCTCCTCGCTCTCGCGCAGCGCGTTCTCCGCCTGCTTCTGATCCGCCTTCGCTCGCTCGAGGTCGGCTTCGCGGGCGCGAAGGGCGTCGACACTATCCCGCGGCTCTGGATTGTTCCCCGGGTCCATGGGCTGTCCGCGTGTCGCCAACAGCCCGAGTCTATCACTCGGCGCTCAGTCTAGGATGCGCACTTCCTCCGAGATGACGGTGTGGACATTCCCGCGGAAGTCTTCCACCCGGAGGTATCCCTCGGCGTCCAACCCGCGCGCCCGGCCCTCGAAGGACCCGCCGGAGGCTCGGATCTGCACGCGACGGCCGGTAAGGATGTCGCGATCGCGCCAGGCGGCGAGGATGTCGTCGGGACCGCCCGCGCGATGGCGGCTGACCCAGCGCCCGAGGTGATTGAGGTACGACGCGGCAAAGGCGTTCCGGTCCACCGCCGTGCCCAGGACGTGAGCCACCGAGTCGGCGGCGAAGCCCCTCCCACCGAGGGCAGTCCTCAGCGCGGTGGGGTCCACGTTCAGGTTCACCCCGACCCCCAGGATGAGGAAGTCGATCTCGCGCTCGCGAGTCGCGCACTCGAGCAGGGAGCCGGCGACCTTCCTCCCGCCCAGAAGCACGTCGTTCGGCCACTTGATGCTGGGCTCGCCGCCGAGCTCACGGAGCGCGTCGTAGACCGCGAGCGAGGCGACGAAGGAGAACGCGGCGGCCTCCCGCGGGGGAAAGGAGGGACGGAACAGCACCGAGGCGTACAGGTTGACGCCGGGGGGCGAGAACCACGTCTGTCCATGCCGCCCTCGCCCCTGCGTCTGCGATTCCGCCAGCACGACGGTGCCCTCGGCGCCGCCCGCCCGGGCGATCTTGCGCAGACTCGTGGTCGTCGACTCCACTTCCTCGAGCAGATAGAGATGCTGGCCGATGACGGGCGTTTCGAGTCGGCGCCGGATCTCCTGAAGCGCGAACCGCGTGCAATCGACTATTTCCCCCAAAAGACCGTCCTCCTCATGGCCACGAAAAGAGCAATCGAGGTGCCACCGCAGGAGCGCCGCGAATCCAAGCGCTTGGACCCGGAGCTCATCCGGGCGCTGTCGCGGTACCACCCCGGAACGGGGCGGGCGCGCCCCAGGGGCCCGGCGCGCAGCGCCGTGTCAATACCGGCTCACGATGAGGGTATCGATCCCGGCGCGGAGATCGGCGAGCCACCCCGCGCGGCTCCGCATCGGCGAAGTCATCCGGCACGCCAATGTCGGCGCGGCCGCTCATGCGTACCCAGAACGCCGGCGGTCGATCTCGCCACCACGCGTCGATTACCACCACATCGGGGTCATACGCCGTCAGCGCGGGAGCTGCCGCGCGCCGCCGCGGACCGTGAAGCCCCCGGCCTGGAGCGCCTTGGTCGCGGGCCCGGCATCGATGGTCGTCAGCCGCAGGACGACCTCCCGCTCCCCGCTGGCGGTGCCGAGCGTGATGACGCTCGAGATCCGCGCGCCACTCGCCTCGACCGTCCGGACCACCTCACCCAGCCCCGTGTCTCCTTCCCGCACCAGCACGTCGAGACGACTCGAAGGCTCCAGCACGCCCATCGCCCGCGCGAAAAGATGGAGCACGTCGGTCTCGGTGACAAGGCCCACCAGACGCTCGTCCTCGGTCACGGGCACCGCGCTGATCCGGTGATTCACCATGAGCTTGACCGCATCTTCCACCGCGAACATGGGGCCGATGGTGCGGACCGGGCGCGTCATGATCTGCCCAGCGGTCAGCCGATCGAGGAGCCGGTCGAGCTCGCGCCCCTCAGCGCTCGTCGCGGCCGAGATCATGGACTCCTTCACGTCCCGGTCGGATATGATGCCGGCCAGCGTGCCTCCATCCACCACGGGGACGTGGCGGAAGCCACGACCTTGGAGCAGCCGGAGCACCTTCATCAGTGGGGTGTCAGGAGTCGCGGTCACGAGCTTGGTCTGCATGATGTCCTGGACCAGCATCAGCTCGTCCCCTTCGTGTCCACGCCTGAGGGTCCGCATGGACCGTCGCCGACACTCCGCGACTGGCGGGCGCCACGACATAGGGCAGTGTGGGCCTGCAAGCAACGTACCGCCTCTATCCCATAGAGAATGCTGGCGCGGCCGGGAAAGGGCCGGGGAACCGGCGCCCCGCCTGGGACACTCGCTCCTCAAACGGAAGCCCGCGCCGGTGGACCGGGACGGTACGCTGGTCGTCAAGCGGCGCCAAGCCTTGATCCCTTCGAGCGCGCCCAGGAGAGCACCGCGCGGTGAGCACGAGCAATCTCCGTCGACGAGGGGCACCGTGCTGCAGGATCCGGGCAGAGGCGCCACCGATCGCCAGCACTGGAGCCACACAAGACGACGAGAGAAAGCGGGACAGGAGATTCAGGGGGCAGCTGCCACCACCGAGACGCTCGGCGCTTCATGATCTCCGGCTCGGCGGGTCGCGGATCAGGGCGACGGGGAGGCGGGCAGGATGTCGGTCACGAGGTTGATCCACAGGATCTGGAGCGGCAGGAGAAGGGTAAGGGCAGTCGAGGACGATGCCACGAAGATGGTGAGGATCTCGGAGATGTTGCTGGAGAAGATGAAGTGGATCCCCTTCCTGAGGTTCGGCCTCGGCCTTGCGCTCATCGAGGAAGAGCACACCCATCACCGAGGAGGGCGAGCCATGAGACGGGTAATGGTAGTCGTGGCGGTGGCGGACGTGGGGCTGGTCGCCGTCGCCAGCAAGACGGCTCGGTTACCTAACGTGGAACGGCGAGTGCCTTCGTCGTATGCCGTTGATGTTCGGCTGGACACCGCCGTGGGCTTCGGGGTGACGCGCAGAGCACGGATGTGCTCGTCACATTCGGCGTGACGATCTGCCTGTTCTGACGGGTGCATGAGCCTGCTGGAGGACCGCGGCCGCCACACGCGGTTCGAGAGCAGATTCTACTTCTTGAGTGTCCGGATGTAGTGGACGAGCGCCCAGCGATCGTTTTCCGGGAGATGCCGCCAGCCGGCATGGCGCCCCGGCCGGTCGTGATTTTCCAGAAGAGCTCGCCGTCGCTCTCGCTCCTGGATCTTCTTCGAGGTCCAATCGGCGGGCTTGGGGTTCAGCGCCACCGCCGCGGCGCCGTCACCCTTGCCGCCCTTCCCGTGGCAGGAGACGCAGTTGACCTGGGCCACCTTCTTGCCCTGCTCGGCCACCTTGGCGCTGGCCGCGATCGGGCTCTTCTTACTCTTCTCGGATTCGGGCGCGGTCCATGGCGTCTGGGCCCAAGCGCTGCCGCCGAGGGCGAGCCCCAGACCAACCACCACCGCAGCGGCACGAGCAGACATTCTCAGTGACGTTCGGCAGCTTACTTCGTCCTCAGTATGGCTCGAGGCTCGCGATCTTCGTGGCCGTACATGGAACAGGTGGACGGTGGGGCCGCCGGATTGCCCGGGCGGTACCGTGAGCGTGCTGAGGTTCACCCAGATGACGTCCCGCCGTCGTCCGGGTCCGCATGTCGAAGCTCTGGCCCGGATCGCCCATCTTCACGAGGCTCATGACGTGGCAGCCCTGGTAGCAGAGGCGGTTACCGCTGTCGTCGTAGCCGACGAAGAGGTCGCGGCACGGGCGGCCGATCGCCTCGCGGGCGCTGTATCCCAGCATCTTCTCGGCGGCCCGGTTCCACAGCGCGATCCGGCCGTCCGGGCCGATGGCGAAGGTCCCGTCGGCCGTGCGAGCGAAGGCCTCGTCGAGGCCGTTCGTCTCAGGGCGCTTCACACCCGCCCTCCGCAGCCGGCTCGGGATCGGCCATGGGGCAGGAGAAGGCGTTGGCCTCCTGGATCGGGTCGTAGCCCGAGCGCCCGAGCACGACGCTCGGGGCGGCTCCGAGGCGCTTGATCTCGGCCTTTACCCAGGCCTCCAGGAGGTCGGCGAGAGCCCCGAAGTACGGCAGGGGCGACGCGTCCCTGAGCGCATCGGCGAACGTCCCGGACCATCGACCGAGGTGATCGCCGACGAAGCGCGACTGGGCGGCGCCTGGTGATCGCGGCGCCCTCGGCGTGGCTATGCGCGAGAGCGTAGGCCTCCTTGAGCGCAAGCGCACTCATGAACTCGCACTCGGCCGCGATGTGATCCTCCACGTCGGGCTGGGCCTCCCCGGGCAGGAGCCCGAAGGCCGCGTAGAAGCCGGCGATGTCGGCCAGCAGGGCCGCCTTGCCGGCCAGCTGCGGCGCCATCTCCCCAGGCGCCTTCATAGGGCGGAGCACCTTGGCGCCGCGATCGAAGAGGAACACGTACTCGTCGCTGACGGCCGCGGCGTCCGTCTCGCGGGCGGCCGCGGCGAAGCGTGCGAGCGGCTCCGCCACCGCCGGCTCGACCGCGGGCGCCAGCGCCTCGGCCGCCTCCGCGAGCTCCGCGAGGCGCTCCGCCTGGGGCCGGGCTAGGGCGCCTCCCAGCAGACGGTACAGGCTCGCCCGCTCGAGCCGCTCCTGGATCGGGCGCTCGGCGGCGCTACTGGACTACTCCTCGAGAGATGCGCGAGAGCCGCGTTCGAGGGAAGGTCACGGTGCGGCTGGTCGACGATCGTCGATCCTGGAGCCCGTGCGCGATCGTATGGCTTGCGCCGCCCCGCCGACCGCTCATCCTGGGGCGGAATGGAACTGGACACGTTGGGGAGAGCCCGCAGCGCTCGCCGCGCGACGGCCACGATGAGAGCCGCTCCCGAATGAAAACAGAGAGGCCCCGACCGGCCACAGGATGACGCGCCACGTGCCCAGCAGGCCAGAGCGCCAATCAGTGAGCGACCGGCGGACCTCTGCCCTGCAGTGTCTCGCCGGCGGAGGTGTGCAATGCCATTCTTCATCGGGATCGACTGGGCGAGTCAGGCCACGCCGTCTGCGTGATCGACGAGACGGGCGCATCCACTGGCACGGCGCGTGGCGCACACCACGAGGGCCTCACGAGCTCCTCGGCCGCTGCGCGGTCGGCGAGCGCAGCGCCTGCGTGTGCCTTGAACGCCCTCCGGGCTGCTCGTCGATACGCTCGTCGACGCGGCCTGCGGTGGTGCCATCACCCCAACGCCTCAAGGCGAGCCGCCCGCGCTACTCCGCCGCCGGCGGCAGACTGACCCGGGCGATGCCTTCATCCTCGCCGACTGCTGCGCACGGATGGCCATCGCTTCCGGCCTTGCCTGCGCTCGGACGAGACGCGGGCGCTGCGCGCGCTCGTGCGCGGGCGGGACGATCTGGTCGCTGAGCGGATCGTCTGCAATAACTCCGCGCGCTGCTCGACGCTTCTGGGGGGCGGCGCATTTTGCGACTCGATTGCCTGCTCGCTTTCGCGCTACGCGGGGGGGGCGCGTTTGGGGCAGCTCTGTGGCGCGTGCGCTGCTGCGGCGCGCGAGGGGTGGCGGCGAGCGAGGGTGGGGGTGTGCGCTGTGCGTTGGCTGGTGCTAGCCTCGCGCGCATGGCTGGCTGCGAGGCTTGCAGGCGCGCGCGGGCGTAGCGGGTGCGATGGGTGGATGCGGTGCGGGCGCGGTCGCGTGGAGCCGCGTGTGGTGGGGCAGCGGCTGCGCGTGGTGCTGTGCCGCTCGCTGGGCGCTGTGTGCGGGGCGCGGGGCTGTGCTTGCGTGCGCGCGGGGTGCGCTGGGCTGCTGGCGGGCCCGCGGTCCGGCTGCGCCGCGTGCGCGCGTGGTGCGAGGGTTGACACAGGTCTCATCGCTGGATCACGAACGGCACCCAGGAGGCCCACGCCTTGCGCGCGCCGACCTCGCGGTTGCCGCCCTCCCACACCGCGAAGGCCGCCACGGTCCGGTTGCCGGGCAGGAGCCGCGGCGCGTTGACGTCGTCGGAGACCATGGGCCGCGTGATGACGACCCGCCACGCCCCGTCCTTCCACACGCCCTTGCCGAGGGCGTGCTGGTCGGGCTTGACCGTCATGGTGCCCCAGCCCTTCGGCCATCTGGTCGAGCACGGGGGAGGCCCGGCCCGCGCGAGATGGGATTCTCGATGCCCGAGCGCGCCCGCTGTAGGGCCGCGCGTCCGAGGCGCTCCGAGCACCTCGTCGGGATAGCACGTCCGCCCACGCGTTGGGGTAGAGGTCCGCGCACCGTGGGCGGGCCCGTCGTCGATGTCATGCTGGAAGGCGGCGCGCCACTGCATGATGTTCACGCGCCCGCCCGGGTTGCCCATCATGGGCGACGGCGGCGTACGCCTTGATGTCGACGGGCAGCTCGACGGCCACCTGGTCGCCGAAGTTGTCGAGGACGACGCGGTCCGAGAGCGTCGGAGTCCTTCCACTCGATCAGGAAGGCGATCCAGCCGCCGTTGTGGACCGCGCGGACGGTCAGCGTCCTTGATGGCCGGCTCGGCATGGTGCGGCAGCGTCACGGTCTGGGGCAGCATGGCCACCTTCACCGGCCGCGCCTGCCTTCCAGTGCCGGCGCTGCCGGATCGGCGATCGGGCCCGCGCCCGTCACGCGGCCGACGATCAGCGGCGCCTGGGCCGACGCCGTCCCGGCCCAGGCGAGGAGCGACGGCGAGGGCGCAGCGGACGCATCGAGCGCGCATGGCCGGTCTCCTCCTCAGGTGATGTTGGTGCGAAACGCCTTGTGCTTGATGTCGTAGAGCTCGCGGACCACGCACGGGCTCCCGGAGCGGCACCCGCACGATCTCGGCCTGCTTGGCGTCGTAGCCGATGACCGTCGTCGCCGTCCACCCGGAAGTAGTGCGAGATCTCGGGCGTGGCCCCGAACAGCGTGAGCGCGCCCAGGAGCTTCCGGTCATCGGCCGCGGTCCGGTAGGTCGCGATCGCCTGCTCGACGCCCCAGCCGAACATCTGCCGGAGGGACGGCGGCGGCACGTGCACGGGCGGGATGTAGTAGGTGTTCGGCTCGAGCCCGAACTGCGGATAGAGCGGCAGCGCGAGCTTCTTCACGAAGACGAGGTAGTCGAGCGGATTGTCCTCGTTGCGCCTTGTCCGGCGCGCCGAGGAAGCCCTGGATGCGGATCTTGCCGATGCAGGAGATCGTGCACTGCGTCTGCCGGCCGCCCTCGACGGCGGGGTAGCAGCCGATGCACTTCTCCGATGACGCGCGTCTGCGGCGTTGAAGTAGACCTTCTTGTACGGGCAGCCCTTCACGCACTCCCGGTAGCCGCGGCACCGGCTCTGGTCGAGCAGCACGATGCCGTCCTCGGGCCGCTTGTAGATGGACTGGCGCGGGCAGGCCGACAGGCACGCCGGGATAGGTGCAGTGATTGCAGATCCGCGGCAGGTAGAACATCCACTGCATGTGCGGAAGCGTGAGGTGCGCGCCCTGCGGCATGAGCGCCGGTGCAGTCGTCCTCGCCGATATTGGGGTGCGCGTAGTCGAGGTCGTCCGGCAGGTAGCCGAGGATCACCTCGCCCTCGGGCGCGGCGTCGAACAGCGTCTTGCCGTCGTAGACGGGCCCGTCCATCGTCCTGGACGCCGAGCTTGTCGAGGATGTTGACGTCCCAGCCGAGCGGGTAGTAGCCGTAGGGCTTGCGTCTCGACGTTGTTCCAGTACATGTACTCCTGGCCGCGGCCGGGGGTCCACGTGGTCTTGCACGCGACCGTGCAGGTCTGGCAGGCGATGCACTTGTTCGTGTCGAAGATCATCGGCGAACTGCTTCTCGGGACGCTGCCGCCTCGTAGGGGTAGTCCATCTCGCGCCGATCTGCCAGTTGTAGACCTTGGCCATCGGGCTGCCCTCCCTATACCTTGCCGTCGACGACGTCGAAGCCGCCGGCCAGGTACTGCTTCATGGCCGCGCTCTCGTTCGGTCGGCCGGAGCCCGAGCGTCGACCGGGCGCCAGAGCCCCTTGCCGCCGATGCCGCCGTCCTCGGCCTTGGAGCACGCGGCACATCGCCTCGCGCGGCGCGCCCGTCACGCAGTGCACGTCCGCGCTGAAAGCCCTTGCTCAGCTCGTGCGTCCGATGAGCTCCGCCGCGTGATGAGCGAGCTCGTCTGATGCGTGGGCTTGAGCCAGCGAGCGCGTCAGGCTCTGGTGGGAGCCGTAGCGGAAGAAGGCCTGGTAGTTGGTCTCCGGGTTCTTGGCGAGCCCGTCGGGCGCGCGTCTCGTGCCCCTTCACCGAGCCCGGCGTGGCCATGTAGCCGTTGTGCCACATGCGCATGATCCCCTTGGGCGTGCCGGGGTAGTAGCGGGCGCGGCAGAGCAGGCGGGCCACGTGGTACTCCGCTTCGCGCCCCTGTCCTGCCAGCCCTTGAACGGGATTGTCCGCGGGATCGCCGTCGACCCAGACGTAGTCGCCGTCGTTGACGCCCGATCGCTCTGCGCATCCTCGGGATTGATATCGACGTAGGCCTCGCCCGACGTGCGGGCGCGCGCTTGTCGCGCCGGTACATGTCGCCGAAGGGCCCGAAGAAGTTCGCCATGATGTCGGTGTCGATCGGCGTCGTGTGCGAGCCGTGCCGGTACTTCGGCGTATGGAACACGCTCGGTAGCCCGCCGGCCAAGCGGGTGCTGCGGACGCGAGCAGCTCGTCCGGCGTGAGGACGACGTTGCGCCCCTGCCGCGCCGACCAGTCGCGCTTGGCGCGGGCGAAGCCGTAGTCCTCCGGGCGTCTTCGGGCCGGATGGCGGGGTGCGGCGGGCCACGATGCACGTTCGGATCGTAGAAGGTCGAGTCGACCGGCTCGCGGTAGACGATGAGGTTCTCGCCGGCCTCGACGAACTCGGGCTCGCGCGCGGTAGAACTCGAGCCGCCCGCGTCTTGGTGTACCAGGGCTTGCGACTCGTGGACCTGCTCCCAGCGAGAACGTGCGCGGATAGGTGCGCATGTTCATGAGCGCCGGGATGCCCTGCGCGGCCAGCGCCTCGAGGTCGCGGATGCTGTAGCCCTTGAACGGCGGCGCTGCCGTCGAGGATGCGCTGGAGATAGACGTCGCACGCTGGTTGTCGGTGACGAATTTCCAGTAGTCGGCGAAGCGCTGGTCGCCCGTGAGCGTCGGCCAGCGCCGCGCGCGACGCCGCGCGTAGGTCTCGATGATCGCTGACGCGTGCCGAAGTTGCGCGCGCAGCGGGGTGCGCGGGAAGACCTGCAGGAACGGGTTGGTGTTCGAGCGCCGTCATGTCCGGGTACTTGAGCTCCATCCACGAGTCGACCGCCGTAGACGATGTCGGCGTACTCGCAGGAGCCCGACCACCACCACTCGTTGACGACCACGCACTCCTGCCGCGGCAGCGTGTTGAAGACGACGTTGTAGTGGTACTTGGTGTTGGCGATGCTGGGAGTTGGAGTTGCTGAGCCAGATGCGTCTTGGTCGGCGTCGGGCACGTGCGGCGCCGGTGGTGAACTGCTTGTTGCCGCCTTCGCGGTGGATCACCTCGCCGGCCGCGTAGTAGTGGAGCGACTCGCCCCGGAGATAGTTGCCGCGGTCTTCACCGGCCGTCGGCGTCGAGCTGCGGAGCGAACGGGTCCTCGTAGAGGTACTGCGGCACGCCGGAGAAGAGCGACGTGCGGTAGTTGCCGGCGTAGGAGCCGACGTTGCCGCCCATGCCGGCCGATGTTGCCGGTGAGCGCCGCCACGCAGGAAGATGGCGCGGTCCTTGAGGTCGTTGTTGAAGAACTGGTTCGGCCCCATGCCGACCGGCGAAGAGCGTCTTGCCCGGGGTTGCGCCGCGATCTCGCGCGCCAGGGACACGATGGCTCGGCCGGGCGCCCAGGTGATCTTCGAGACGCGTCTCGGGCGTCAGAGGTGTCGGCGAGATACTGGCGCGGTGAGATCGAACACGGGCCGCGCCGTGGACCTTGCGTGCCGTCCGCCAGCGTCACCTCGAAGGCACCCTCGAGCGCCGGATCGATCTTCCGGCGCCGTGAAATGCTCGCCGACCTGCGTCGCGGGTCACCGCCACCGGCTTGCCCGCCGCCGCATCCCACATCACGAAGTCGGCGAACTCGCCGCGGAGCGCCTCGGGGATCTGCGGTCGCGTTCTGCTGGCGGCGTGGGTTCGCAGCACCTCGCCGGCTTCGACCATCCGGGTCCAGTTGGAGAGCGCGCGATTCCTGATGACCGGCGAAGACGTCCCGGGCCAGCAGCGGCTGGAGCGTATCCATGCGGATGAGGCGCGGAAGATCCGTGTAGCGCTTGACGAAGTCGGCGTCGTAGCGCTTCTCGGCCATGAGGACCTGGGCGAGCCCGAGCGCGAAGGCGGGATCGGTCCCGGGCCGGATCACGATGACCTCGTCGCCCTTGTTGGCGGTGGCGCTGTACTCGCACCGTGAGCACGACGACCTTCGTGCCCCGGAGCCGCGCCTCCGTGAGCCAGTGGCTGTCGGGCATCTTGGTGGCGATCCAGTTCATGCCCCAGACGACGACCAGGTTGGCGTTCTCGACGTCGAAGAGCTCGAAGTCCGAGGTCTGGTCGCCGTGCACCATCGGGTGGCCCGGCGGCAGGTCGGTATGCCACGAGTAGGAATCCCACGCGCGTGCCGCCCAGGGCCTCGGTCGGCGCCGACGCCGCGCACGGCGGCATCGAGCAGGGCCAGCATGTTGCCGAAGCGATAGGTGCCGACGATGCGGGTGGCGCCTAGCTTGGCCATGCCGCCGCGCACCTTGATCGTGCGAACTCCGGCGCCGGCCATCGCGTCCACCATCGCCGGGTCATACCCCTGCGCGAGCAGGTACTGCTTGCCCTGCTCGCCGCTGTAGGTGCGCGTGATGTTCTCGAGCGCCTTGGCGTGCAGGGCATACGCCTCGGCGTAGGGGATGCGGACGAATCCGTCCCAGCCGCGCTTCATCAGCTCCGCCGGCGCCCGGCCCGGTGGTCCGGGTCGCGCGGGAAGCCTTTCTCCGCCCACTCCTTGAAGCCCTTACGGACGAAGGCCCCTTGATGCGGCGGTCGCCGTAGAGACGCCGACCCAGCACCAGCCCCTTCTGGCAGCAGCGCGGATCCCAGCGCGCCGAGGCGCGGTGGCCCGACAGGTCGGTGGCCTTGCCGTAACCGTAGGTCGGCTCGATGCGGACCAGGACGTTGTTCTTGACGAACCCGCGGAGGAGACAGTTATGCGTGTCGTTCGGCGCGCAGAGGAAGGTGAAGGAGCGGTCGTGACGGAAGATGTCGCGGTACAGGTGCTCCCAGTCCCGGTGGGGATACTGCGCGCAGCGGGTTGGCGCACGCGCACCGGGTCAAGGAAGCGATACTGCGCGAGGAGATCGCCGGGCGTCGTCACGGTGCCGAGCCCGGCGAGGGCCGCCAGTTGAAGGAATCGGCGTCGGTCCATCATTGCTCCTCCCTTGAGCCCAGCCACGGAGACTCGCTCACGGCCTCCGCAAATCGCGTGCCGGACGTGCCATCGCGCGACGGCGCATGTTTTCGAGCACTTTCGCCTCGACGGGACAAGCTGCGTGGGGTGTTTCCGCCCCAGTGAGGCGCCCGGTCTCGACAGAGGCGAACCCACGCCAGCAGGATGAGGGCGGGCGAGCGGGACGGGTATGACCCCGGTCATACAGACCGGGCGCCGCCGGTACGCCGGCGGAAGGGTCAGCGGGCCTCGGGTTGATCCAGGCTCGAGCGCACGGCGGCCAGCAGCGCCGACGCGAGGAACGGCTTCGCCAGGAAATCGTCCTCGTCGTCCACCACCGGAACGCGCTTGGTCACGATCGCGTCCACTAGGGATCTCTAGCTGCGCCGGGTTCCCAGGGGCGCGTCCATGCGGATGAATGCTCTCAGAAGGTCGGTCTCGGTGACGATGCCAACCAGGCAACCCCCGTCCACGACCGGCATCGCTCCGATCTGGCGCTCGATCATCAACCGGGCAGCCTCGCGCGCGGGGATGTCCGGCCCCACCGTGATCACCGCCTGCGTCATGACCTCGTCGACAGTGAGCTTCGACAGCAGGTGCTGGATCTCCCACACCGAGAGGCTGGTTGCCTGCGACGGCAGGTTCAAGCGGATGTCCCGATCGGTAATCATGCCCAGCAGCTCGCCGCGGGGGGCCCTCACCGGCAGGTGGCGGATGCGCTCCTTCCTCATGAGATTTCGCGCCTCGAGGATGGGCATCCACGGGGGGGCGGTGATCACGGCTCCGGTCATCACCTCTCTGACGATCATGGCATTCCCCTTTCGGGTGTTTCGAGCCGATTGGCCAGCGCGCTTCTCAGACGCTCGACGAGTAGGAGGATCTGCTGCACGGCCGTCCGTACATCGTGCACATCCGTCCGGAGCGCGAGATCCGGTCGCCACGACTCCTCGTAGTCCAGCACGATGTCCGGGGCCCTCGCGGTGACGCCACGAAAGACATCGAGGCCGGAGGCGAGCCCCCAGCGGACGGCGCGCTCGCGCTCGAGACAGATCTCGGCGGGACAGAGGAGCTGGACCTCCGCAAAGCCCGGGATGAGGGCGCGCGCCGCCTCGCGCCAGACGCGGCGCGAGGCGGTCGCGTCGACGATCACCGACACACCGGCCTCGGTCAGGACCTTCGCCGCATAGGCGAGGACGCGGTAGAGGAAGTCCTGCTCACCCTCACCGATCGCGCCATCGCCGAGCAGGAAGCCGCGGACGCTGGCATGATCGAGCACCCGCGGATGCACGCCGCGCGCCGCGAGGGCATGCGCCACGCGCATCGCCAGCGTGCTCTTCCCGCTGCCCGGTCGGCCGGTGAGCCAGACGGCCCAGCCGGGTTCCGCGGGCCCGGCGGGCGGGGGAGCCGCGCCGCCTCCGCCCCGGGCGGCGAGCTCGCGCGCGAGCTGAACGACCCGCGCCGCGCCCTCCGCCACGCTCGCCCCTCCGGTGTCGATCACCGCCTCAGGTGACACCGCTGCTTCATAGGGCACGTTGACGCCCGGCACGGTGGCGCCGGGCGACCCCGCCTGACGATAGATGTCCCGCGGAGCGTGGCCCAGAGGCCTCGTCCGCTCCCGCTCCTGGCAGACTTCCAAGGGGCAGACGAGCTGAACTTCAGCGAAGTGCGGGATCACCGTCCGCGCCAGGTCGCGCCAGGCACGCCGGTGGGCAGTCGCGTCGATGAGCACCGGCACCGCGGCCTCCGTCAGCACCGCCGCCAGATAGGTCAGCGCCCGGTACACGACGTCGCGCTCGGCGTCGGTGTAACGCGGGTGAGGCGTGATGCTCTTCCGGATCTCGTCGAGCTCGAGCCGCGTCACCGGCCGGCCGAGCCGCCTCAGCTCGTCCGCCGCGGCGCGGGCGACGGCTGACTTGCCGCTGCCGGGAAGGCCGGTGATCCAGATTGCCCAGCTCATGACCGGCTTCCGAGCAGCTCCAGCACTCCCGCGGGATCGACGGAGCCGTTCGCCATGAGCCGTTGCGCAAAATCGATGAGGGCCCGTCGTGTCCCGGGCGTCAGCGTCGGATACCAGCGGGGGTGCGCGATCACCAGCGCGCGGAAGGCGAGAAAGGGCGGCAGCACGGCGCCGAGCTCCTCGTCGGCGCGAGCGGCGGCATAGGCGTCCAGAAAGGCGCGAAAGAGCGTCCCGAAGGGCTCCGCCACGCCCTCTCGACTTGCCACCGCGCTCTTCCGGAGCCCGAAGAAGAGGTAGTTGATCGCCAGCGCGGCCACGTCGTCGGCCGGCTCGCCCCACTCGCCGCGGCTCCGATCCAGCACCGAGAAGTCGGTCCCCTCGCGGAAGAGGAGGTTCCAGGGATGAAAGTCCCCGTGCGCGCGGGCGAGGCGATGGGAACGCCCCCGGAGGCGCCATCGCCACGACACCGCGTCCCGCTCGATGGCCTCGCAGGCCGCCGGCGGCAGGAAGGGGTAGGGATGCGGGTAGCTGTCGAGAATCCCCATGAGGCATTCGCCATGCCCGACCAGCTCGCGGATGCGGCGCTCATAGAGAGTGGGCTCGTCCCGCGTGACGGCATGCGCCTCCCCGAGGAACGCGCCGAGCGTTCGGGCTCGCTCGGTGTCGAGCGGGCGGAGCGGCTCGGAGAGGAGGCGGTCGAGGTCCAGCCAGTAGAGCGTGCCCTCCGCCTTCTCGACCAGCTGGAAGAACTCAGTGGCGTCGGCCACGGAGATGAGCGCACCGGACCCCCGCATGCAGCCGACGTCCACGCTGCGCACATGCCTCGGGAAGCTATTGTACGCGGCGTGACCGTAGAGCGATTGCCACGCGCGATCCGCCGGATAGTCGTGGCCGAAACCTTGCGCCACTCGCGTGCGCGACACCACGAAGGTGCGCGGCGCGCCGCCGACGAGGCACGCGACCTCGAAGGGCACGCCGTAGCCGAAGCCCTTCGGATCCTCTCCAGCGCGGGCGGACGCGTCCTTGAGGGGATGCAGTGCGAGGACCTCGACGGGGCCTCCGAGCACCGCCTCGAGGTAGCCTACGAGCGCGGCCCGGTCGATCATGAGGGCCTCTCCGAGGACTACTTGGACGGCGCCGCCGGAGCTTCCGCCCCGGAGCAATGCTTCATCATCTGGCCGCGATGTTGCTCCATCATGGTGCGCATCCGCCCCATCTCACCCATCATGTGCTCCATCCGCCCATGCATCGGACTCATCCCCTGCATCTGCTGCCGCATGCCCTTCATCTGCTCCTGCATCTCGCCCATCATCTTCATCATTTGGGTCATCCGCTCGTCGTCCATGGCGGGACCGGAGCCCGCGCTCCCCGTCGGACCAAGGACGAGCGCGAGCCCCAGAAGTCCGAACGCCGCGCCCCGCACGATCGCACGCTTCATGCTATATCTCCCCTTCGTCAGTGTCCGGCCCGGTACCCGAATACCGGCACGCGTCATGCCGATGAAAGAGTGCAACCGAAATGCCACCCGAAGAGTGTTAGCGAAAACGGACAGATACGTCACTGAGCGCGCGGGGAGATGGGAAACCCGTTCCCCGGTGGGACATTGCCGTCCCGCCCAGCGCGCGGAACCACCGGACCGCCGGCCATCACAGCTGGGCGCGGACCGACAGCACCCTACACCGGCGAGTCGAACTACCCGCTCGGCGACGCTGCCCGGCAGCGCGCGGGGCCTCCGCCACGGCGTGGGTCAGGATCAGCTCGGCGTCCGACTAGGTGGCCAGCCTCCTGGCTGGCATGGGCCCACGCCTCGTCGGACGCCGGCGAGAAATCCACCGCGACGACGATGCGATGGAACCCTGTTCGGTTTATCGAACGCGCCCTCAATGCAATATCAGCACCGGCACCGTCTTGTGCCGGAGCTGGGTCCGGGTGACTCCGCCGAGGAACATCTCGCGCAGCTGAGTATGCCCGTAGCCGCCCATCACGATGCGGCCGATGTCGTGGTCCATCATCGCGAGCGCAGCGATGAGCCGCAGACCGGTGTCAGTGATCGCCAACGCGCTGCGGCTCCGGGGTTTGGCGCTCCCGGCCGCCCCGCTACGCCGAAACTCTGGGCGGGTGATAGACCTGAGCAGAATTTGAGTCCCGGGAGCTGCGATGGGCCGTGAGCGGTTGTTTCGGTCGCATTCGGGCTCTCAATCAGCGGGGCCAAGGTTCGAGTCCTTTGACGGCCCACCAAACATTCTTCGGGACCAAAACGGGGCCATTCCTCTCGCGGAACGCGAGTTCGCCCTCACGGCCGCAGTGGCGCCCCGTGGGGCGGAAGCTGGCCTCGCTGCGAATCCGGTTTTGGGGCCGACGCGCCACGTGCTACCGATGTCGTCCCGTGATTCGGGGCCAGGTCTGCCCGCAGGCGGCATCGTTTCCAGAAGGGGAACCTAGCGGATCGCTCTGGCGACATGTTCACTGGCCAACGTCGTAGGCGAACACTTTGCCCGTTTCGATTCTGTAGACCCATCCATGTAGGAGCCGGTCGCCTCGCACCAGCCGGGAGCCGACTGCCGGAAGCGTCCGTAGGTTCTCAAGCTGCACTAAGACATTCCCCTCGACGGTGGCAGTCAGCAGACGCTCCCCGTCAAGATGGTCGTAGTTGTCACGGATGACGCGTCGGGTCGTCTCGGCGTGCAATAGCCAAGACGAGACGGCAGGAAGTGAGGTGCCTTGTTTAGCTTTTTTACGACCGACCTCTCTTGAACACGAACCCCTACCACCGCTCAGACAGGCGTGGACGTTCGGCCTATTCTAGCGAACTGGCGGTGACCAATCGGCGCAGCGGCTTTCTCGCCGCGCGCTGGCCGAGCTTGACCAGTTCGACCACGCCGACCGGGGCCAGGGAACAGGCCAGCACCACCCCCCAGTCCGCGCCGGTGAGCGGGGTGGTGTGCAGCACGGCTTGCAGGAACGGCGCGTAGACCGCCGCCACCTGGAGGAGCAGGCAGGCCGCCACCGCCGCCCAGAGCCAGCCGTTCGTGAACAGCCGGGCGGTGAACGCCGAGCGGCGCTGCGAGCGGGCGTTGAAGGCGTGGAAGACCTGGGCCAGGGCCAGCGTCATGAAGGCCAGCGTGGTCGCGTGCCGCAGGCCCGGACCCTCCGCGCCGTACCAGCGCATGCCGACCAGGAACGCCAGGAGCGTCACCCCGCTCAGCAGCAGCCCCTGCCAGCTGATCAGCCAGACGAACCGCGGCGTCACGAGCGGCTCCCTGGGGTCGCGGGGAGGGCGCTTCATCACGTCCGGGGCCGAGGGCTCCAGGGCCAGCGCCAGGGCCGGGAACACGTCGGTGATCATGTTCAGCCACAGGATCTGCAAGGCCCCCAGCGGCAGCGGCCAGCCGACCATGAGGGCGGCGAAGACCACCAGGATCTCCGCGAGGTTGCAGGAGAACAGGTAGTGGACGAAGCGGAGGATGTTGGCGTAGATGACCCGCCCCTGCTCGACGGCCCCGACGATGGTGGCGAAGTTGTCGTCGGTGATGACCATGGCCGCCGCCTCCTTGGCCACCTCCGTGCCCTTGATCGCCCATCGCCACGCCGATGTCGGCCTGCTTCAGCGCCGGGGCGTCGTTCACCCCGTCGCCGGTCATCGCCACCACCTCGCCCCCGGCCTGGAGGGCCTCGACGATCCGCAGCTTGTGCTCCGGGGAGACGCGGGCGAACACGCCCACCTCCGCGGCGATCGTCTGCCAGCCCCCGGCGTCCAGGCCGGCCAGCTCCCGGCCGTGGGCGGTCCGCAGCGGACGGCCTTGCGGGTCGCGGTCCAGGCCGAGCTGCCGGCCGATCTCGGCGGCCGTCGCCTCCTGGTCGCCGGTGATCATCACGGTGCGGATGCCGGCCCGCCGGCACGTCTCGATGGCGGCCTTCGCCTCCTCCCGCAGCGGGTCGATCATCCCGACCAGCCCGACGAACACCAGCCCGCCCGCCAGGTCCTCCTCGCGGTAGCCCTCCGGCAGGTCCTTGTACGCCAGCGCGAGGACGCGCAACGCCCGCCCGGCCAGCTCCTCGATTGTCCGCCAGCACCCGCTGCCGGGCCTCGGGGGTCATCGGCCGGACGCCCTCGCCGGTGAACACGCCCGACGCTGGCATCGGCCACGACGCCCGGGCTGCCTTTGACGTAGGCGACCGCCCGGCCATCCGGCGCTGCGGTGGACGGTCACCATCCGCTTCGCCTCGCTGCTGAACGGCACCTCGCCGACGCGAGGGGACTCCCGCTCCAGGTCGTCCTTGCTCATCCCGGCCTTGGCGGCGGCGACGAGCAGCGCCCCCTCCGTCGGGTCGCCCAGGACGGCGGCTCCGCCGCCGGTGAGGTCGAGGGTGGCGTCGGAGCACAGCGCGCCGACCCGCAGGGCCAGCGCCAGGTGCGCGTCGGCGCGGGCATCGACGGCCCGGCCGTCCTCGCGGAACTCCCCGGACGGGGCGTAGCCCGTGCCCGACACGTCGATGCGCCGCTCGCCCAGCTGCAGGGCCCGGACGGTCATCTCGTTCCGGGTCAGGGTGCCGGTCTTGTCCGTGCAGATGACGGTGGTCGAGCCCAGCGTCTCGACGGCGGGCAGGCGGCGGATGAGGGCGCGCATGCGGGCCATGCGCTGCATGCCCATCGCCAGCGTCATGGTGGCGACGGCGGGCAGGCCCTCGGGCACGGCCGCGATGGCCAGCGAGATGCCGACCTCCAGCATGTACAAAAAGCCGTGGCCCCGCAGCCAGCCCGCCAGGACGATGACCGCGCAGAGCACCAGGACGACGCCGATCAGGGCGTGGCCGAGCTGCGCCAGCTTGCGCTCGAGCGGGGTGTCGCGGCCGCCGGCCTCGTCGATCAGCGTCCCGATCCGGCCCACCTCGGTGCGCATGCCGGTGGCCGTCACGAGGAGCCGGCCGCGCCCGTCCGTGACCGCCGTGCCCAGGTAGGCCATGTTCCGCCGGTCGCCGAGCGGGGCGCCCTCGTCGGCGACGGGTTCGACGGTCTTCGTGACCGCGAGCGACTCCCCCGTCAGCGCGGCCTCCGCCACCTGCAGCCGCGACGCTCTCGACGACTCGCCCGTCGGCGGGCACGCGCGACCCGGCGGCGACGAGGACGATGTCGCCGGGCACCAGCTCGGCCGCGGGGATCTGGTGCTCCTCCCCCTCCCGGAGGACGTGGGCCGTCGGCACCGCCTGCCGTTGCAGGGCGGTGAGCGCCTGCTCGGCCTTCCACTCGGTCAGGAAGCCGACGGCCGCGTTCAGGACGATGACGACCAGGATGGCGACCGCCTCGATGTTCTCCCCGAGCGCGAACGCCACGACGGTGGCCGCGAGGAGCAGGGCCACGATGAGGCTCTTGAACTGGCCGACGAGGATCGCAAGGACGGAGCGCCCCTTCGCCTCGGCCAGGGCGTTCGGGCCGAACTGCTTGCGCCTCCGGGCCGCCTCGGCGTTGGTCAGGCCGCTTGTTGGGTCGGCCTGGAGAGCCCGGGCGACCTCTTCCGCCGACAGCGTGTGCCATGGGCGTTCCTGCTCGCCGGCGATGCCGGGCTGGCCGCCCGGAGAATCGGCCAGCTTCCCGTTCGTTACGCTATTGCCATTCACGGGATTCACCGGGTCGGTCTTGGTCGTGGTTCATGGCCTCATCCAGGTCCCCGACCACGGCATAGAGCTAGCTCGTCGCCCCCAGAGGAACCAGAGCATCGGATCCTTCGCAGTGTCGCGGTGAGCCCGAGCTGCGACCCGAGCAGGTCGCGTAGCCGCGAACGGGACCGCGCGTCGAGTCACCCCCTTCCCTCCAGGCACGCCACCGTATCGCGGGCGATCACGATCTCCTCGTCGGCCGGGATCACGAAGGCGCCGATACGAGCGCCGACGGCGCCAATCACCGCCTCACGACCAACCGCGGCCCGGTTCCGCTCGGGGTCGATCGCGAGCCCGCTCCACTCCATCCCGCTGCAGATCTCGGCGCGCACCTCGGGCGAGTGCTCGCCGATACCGCCGGTGAACACGACCGCCTCGGCGCCGCCGAGTGCGGCCAGGTAGGCGCCGAGGTACTTGCGGGCACGGTAGCAGAACATCTGGATGGCGAGCCGCGCCCGCGGGTCGTCGCTCGAAAGGAGGTCGCGCACGTCGCGGCTCCGGCCGGAGATCCCGAGCAGGCCCGACCGATCGTTCAGCCATTGCACGACTTCTTCCGCGGACGTGCGCTCGGCCCGGGCGAGGTAGCTCACGATCGCGGGATCGAGGTCCCCTGCGCGGGTGCCCATCACCAAGCCCTCGAGCGGCGTGAACCCCATCGACGTGTCGACGGACTGTCCAGCCCGGATCGCCGCCGCGGAACAGCCGGCCCCGAGATGGAGTGCGATGAGCGTCGCCCGCTCGGGCGGCGTGCCCGTGATCTCGGCGGAGCGGGAGAGCACGGAGCGGTACGAGGTGCCGTGGAATCCGTAGCGCCGGATGGCGAGGCACCCGTGATCTCGAAGAGCCGGAGCTTGAGCGACGAGCTCCCGCGTTGAGCACGAGCACATTCATGGCGTCGTCGGACAGATCCGGCGGGCCGGTCGGCCTGGCAGGCCCCCCCGCTGCGTCAGCGCACGCCAAGCACGGGCACCGGCGAGTGGTTCAGGGCGCCCTCCGCCACACTCCCGAGAAACGCGCGTTCTCCGTGGCGTCGTCCGGGCATTCTTATGAATGTGCGTCCGGGCCTCCTCCTCCCAGGAGCGCGGCCGCCTCCGCGCCGACGGGCGCGTCCTTGTCGAACTCAAGACGGTGTGCGCGATGGAACATCTCACTTCCTCTTCGAGCCCATCTCCTCCCTCGATCATTGCCGAAGCTTGCCGCGGACCTGCCGCAGAACCTTCTGTAGCCAACCGACCTCGCCCGAGTCGAGCATCGACAACTGTGTGTCAGGCGGCGCCACCGGCTCAGAGATGGCGCGGTGGCCGGTAATCTGAACGACGTGAATGCGGTAGAAGACCGGCACCAGCGGGCGCTGGGTGCCGTGGAGGATCGTTTTCACGTAAGCGGGCTCCCACCACACGGCGTTCCGTTTCAGCAGTGTGTGGGCAAGTGTGCGCGCGCCCTGCCATTCGGGCGTATCGGGCAGCTCCTCGTAGCGACCGAAGGCGATGACGCTCACCCATTGCTGCGGGCTCACCACCTCATCCGTTTCGACGCAGACCAGCGGGTTCGCGCGCATCCACTCGATCTTTTGCCCGACCGTGGCGAAGCTATAGAGCGAATGATCATCGTAAGCGAAATAGAACGGCACCACGTAGGGTTGCGCCCCGCGCGTGCACGCCAATCTACCGAGACGCGTGCGGGCCAACAGGTCCAGACTCTCCTGACTACTCAGCTCTTGGACCAACACGACGACCCCCCGCGCCCTGGGCCGGCCGATCATCCGTCCAAGTTCGGAAGTCCCAGCCCGTGCAGCGACCGTTGGTCACGCTTCAGCGTCCGCGCCGGCGGCGCCGTTTCGCGGTGGTGCGCCCGGGAGCGCTCCGTGTCCCGTGCTTCAAACGCTCCATGAAGATGCCCCGGCATGCCTCTCCGCAGAACCGCTGCGCGTCGGCCGCGAGTTCCTTGCCACACGTCTTCGCATTTCGCCATTACTGACCTCCTCACAGATCTACGCGATCAGCTTCGCGATCGCAAACGCCGACGCGACCGCCAGCCCTCCAACAACCGCCGTCGGCCAAGAGCTACGGAATCGGAAGCCCGCACCCCGGTTAGACATTGCCGCTCCGCGTGGCGGCCGCCGGATCCCGTGAGCGGCCGGCCATCATGGCCGCGCGCGGACCGATAGCACCGGGCACGGGGCCAGTCGAACCACCCGCTCGGCGACGCTGCCCAGCAGCGCGCGGGGCACGCCCGTGCCCCCCTGAGTGCCGATCACGACGAGGTCGGCGAGCTCGTCGGTGGCGAGATCCACGATTTCCGCATATGGAATCCCGATCCGCACAGCCAGGCGCACCCGACCGCCCTCGGCCCTCGCGGTCTCCGCCCACTTCGCGAGCTTGTCGTCCGCCCAGCGGCGCAGCGAGGCCTGGACCTCGGCGATCCGCGTGCGCGTGAGCGGTCCGCCCACAAGCCGCGGGGCCGCCGCCACGACGTGGGTGAGGATCAACTCCGCGTCCGAGAGGGCCGCCAGCCGTGTGGCATGAACCCACGCCTCCTCGGAAGCCGGGGAGAAATCCACCGCGACGACGATGCGATGAACCCCTTGACCACCCATCGGGCGCGCCCTCAATGCGACATCAGCACCGGCACCGTCATGTGCCGCAGCAGGGTCCGGGTGGCCCCACCGAGGATCATCTCACGTAGTCGCGTGTGCCCGTAGGCGCCCATCACGAGGAGATCGATATCGTGATCGGCCGCATAGGAGAGCAGGAGATCGCCCACGGCAACGTCGGCGCCGGCAATGGTCGCCGCCTGTACGGTCACCCCATGACGGGCAAGATGAAGGGAGATATCGGCGCCGGGCAGGCGGCACTCCGCATCGCCGCCGGGATCGATCGACAGAACCGTGACCTGCTCGGCCCGGCGCAACAGAGGCAGGGCGTCGTGCACTGCCCGCGTGGCCTCGCGGCTGCCGTTCCAGGCCACCAGCACCCGAGTGCCCATCTTGGGGAACGAGCCGTAGCGCGGAATGACCAGCACGGGACGGCCCACCCCGAGCGCCAGCTCTTCAGGGAGCATGGTGAGATCGGCGGAGGCGAAACCGAGGTCCATGCCCTGCGGGAGCACGGTCAGGTCGGCGTAGCGAGCATGCTCGCTGGCCACGCGCACGATGTCCCCCTCGGCGACTCGCCACTCCGCGGGCACCGTGGTCCGTCCCGCGCGCTCGGCGAACACCGCGGCCGCGCGCCGGGCCGCATCCTCGAGCTCCAAGCGTTGCAACTTCTCTACCGCCTCGGGAATGGGCATGTCGCCGTAGATCGGCGTCAGTGGCAGCGGCATGACGTGAAGGCCCGTCACATGGGCCCGATGCTGGTCGGCCAGCGCGAGGGCGATGTCGAGCCGGGCCGCGTAGGTCGGGTCATTGTCCGCGATCACGAGCAAATCCTTGAGCGGCATGGCATCCTCCTTGGCCGAGGGCCAAACGATTCGATCCGTTCGCGCGATCGATCATCCGAGGAAACAGCAATGGCGATGCCAGGAAAGGTTCTGCAGTGATTCCATGCCCTTCAGAGTCGGTCTCGGCACGATGCCGGGGCGCGAGGTGTGGCCCGCGCGCCCCCATTCGGGACAGCCGCGCCCCGCTCGCGACGGCTTACGAAATCGCGATCGCCCGGCCGCGCGGCCGCGCGCATCCCCAGTTGAGCAAAAGCGCGCCCACCACGAAGTCCAGCTGGTCCCGGCCATGGCCCGGACGCCAAAGCGCAATCCAAGCGCGGCCCGCTCCGAGTCGACGACTCGAGGGGGCAGGCGCGGCTAGCGGCCGCCGTATCGGTGAAGCAGCCGGTGAAAGGTCTTCCGGTCGATGCCGGCGATCTTGGCCGCGGCCGAGATGTTGCCGCCCTGCTGAGCGAGAAGGTCGCGAAGATAGGCGCCCTCGAGATCCTGGAGCCAGCGCTGCTTGGCCTCCCGGAGGGTCGGCGGCGGCCCCGAGGCGCCCGCCGGATCGCGCGCGGGGCGGGCGGGTTTGCCGGGCGGCGCCGCGGCGGGCGAGGTCGCGCTCGAGCAGATAGGCCGGCAGGTCCGCTCGTGTGATGCGATCGCCCTCCGCCAGCGCGCAGGCGCGCTCGACGATGTTCTGCAGCTCGCGGACATTGCCCGGCCACGGATAGCGCTCGAGCGCGGCCATGGCGCCCTCGTCGAATCCCCGGATGTCGCGCTGGCGGTAGCGCTTGAGGAAGGCCTGCGCGAGCAGCGGCACGTCGCCCGCCCGCTCGCGCAGCGGCGGGAGCTGGATCGCGATCACGTTGACCCGGTAGAAGAGCTCCTCGCGAAACTGCCCCTTGGCCACCAGCTCGCGCAGGTCTCGATTGGTCGCGGACACGATGCGCACGTCGCACCGGATGAGGGCGGTGCCGCCGACGCGCCGCACCTGCCGCTCCTGGAGCGACCGCAGCAGCTTCACCTGGAGGCTCATCGGCAGCTCGGCGATCTCGTCCAGGAAGAGCGTGCCGCGGTCGGCCGTCTCCATCAGGCCGGGCTTGCTCTTCACCGCGCCCGTGAATGCCCCCTTCTCGTGGCCGAAGAGCTCGGACTCCAGCAGGTGCTCGGGCAGGGACGCGCAGTCCACTGCGATGAACGGCTCGGCCGACCCGGGGGCTGTTGGCGTGCACGGCGCGGGCGACCAGCTCCTTGCCCGTTCCCGACTCGCCCTGGACCAGGATATTGGCCTCGGAGCGGCCGGCCTTGCGCACCAGCTCGAAGACCTGGGTCATCTCGGGGCTCCGGCCGATGAAGTTCTCGAACCCGAAGGTCCCGCGGAGCTGCGCGCGGAGGTTCCGGTTCTCGAGCTGCAGCGACCGGTGCCCCAGCGCGCGGTCGGCCGCCATGCGGAGCTGGTCCACCGAGAAGGTCTTGGGCAGGTAGTCGAAGGCGCCTTCCTTGATGGCGGCCACCGCCGACTCGATGGTGGCGAAGGCGGTGATGACGATGATCGGCAGCGCCGGATCCAGCTGCCGGGCGCGGCGGATCAGCTCCATCCCGTCGAGCCCCGGCATCTTGAGGTCGGTGATCAGGAGGTCGGGGTGCTCGGACTCCACGAGACCCAGCGCATGCTCGGGATCGGTCGTGGTCAAGCACTGGTAGCCCGCCCGAGCCAGAATGCGCGCGCAGTTCTCGACCATGTCCGGCTCGTCGTCGACGATCAAAACCCGCTGGTCGCTCACGCCCGCCTCGTCCCCCCGGCGCCGGGGCACCTGCACGCTCTCGCAGGGATTGCAACCTTCCCGCGAGGGGATGGAATTCCGGAACTTGGGACAGCGCGAGCCCGCGGCGGTCTACCGGACCACCAGGACCGACATCGGCGCCCTTCCGATGGCCCCTTCCGCCACGCTGCCCAGCAAGAGCCGCGCGACCCCGCCGGTGCCGCGGGCCCCGATGACGAGCACGTCGGCCCGGGTCGCCGTCGCAGCGTCGAGCAACCCCTCCAGGGGCGCACCGGTCCGGACCAGCTCCCGCACCTGCCAGCCCGCCCGGCGAAGCCGGATCCGCAGGAGCCGCTGGGCCCTCTCCACCGCCCGGCGCCGCTCGGCCATGAGGCGCGCCGCCTCCCCGCGCAAGGCGGAGCTGATGCGCGTGGGCATCAAGCCGGCGGAGGGAACGCGCACCGGTTCGATCACGGACACCAGGGTCACCCGGCCTCCCGGGGGAACGGAGAGACGCGCCACCATCAGGGCCGCGCGCAGCGAATTCGCCGACCCGTCCACTCCGATAGTGAAGCGGCGCGCGCGCCTCAGGCGGCTCTTGACCACGAGCACCGGGCAAGCGCCCCCTGAACCACCTGGCGCGACACGCTGCCGAGCAGCAGCCGCCCGAGCAGGCCTCGTCCCCCCGATCCCACCACGATGACGCCCCGAGCGGACCGCGCCGCCACGAGGAGAGCGGCGCTCGGAGACCGCAAGGGGTAGCGCGCCATCGCCGCCGGCCACCGCCGGCGGAGTATCCGAAGCGCGCTCGCGCCCACGCGCTGCGCCACATCTTGTGCCAGCGCCCGCGCCGCGGGCGACCACTCGAGCGCGCCCCGGGTCGCCACCACGAGCACCGCGCTGGCCCCCGCGGGCCAGGGAAAGCGCGTCGCGGCATCCACGGCGGCGCGGCCGGACGCGGAACCGTCCGTACCGATCACGATCTGAAAGCTTCGCTTTCCCGCCATCATGCCCCCTCCGTGCGGGTTCCCGGTCCGGACGGCCGGAGAGAGAATACCAGACTGGTGATCGCATCACGGGTTTCGTGTGAGTCCACACACGTAAAGCGCGTGATGAGGTCGAGCATGCGCCGGTTGTCGGCGAGGACGTCGGCTCGGAAGCGGCGAATCCCGCGGTCGCGCGCGGCGGCGCAGGAGCGCAGTGAACAGCACGGTGCCGAGTCCCTTGCCCTGCCACCGGTCCTCGACGACGAACGCGACCTCCGCCGTGTCCGGCTCCGCGGTCGGCTCGTAGCGGCCCACGCCGATCAGCTCGGGATCGTCGTCCGGCCCGTGCTCGAGCACCAGCGCCAGGCGCCGGCGATAGTCCACCTCGGCCAGGAAGTGGGCCCAGGGCGTCGGAAGTCGCGGGGTGGCGCCGAAGAAGCGCTGGTAGATCGTCTCCCGACTGAGCCGCGCGTGCAGCGCCTGGAGCCGCGGCGCATCGTCGGGCCGGATGGGCCGCAGGCGCACGCGGGCGCCGTCGCGGCCGGTCACCTCGCGCGCCAGATCAGCCGGATACGCGCCGGCCTCCGAGGCCTCAGGGGTAGGAGACAATGATCTCCTCGACCCCGGGGCTGCAGGTCGCGTCGACCCGGACGATCCGGCGCAGGACGTCCGTCTCGGTGAGGATCCCGACCACCTGGCCGTCCTTCACCACGGGGAGGGATCCCACCTTTCGCTTCCGCATCAGCCCGACCGCCGCCTCCATGTCTTCCTCGGGATCCACGGACAGCACCGGCGCGCTCATGATCTCCCGCACGGACACGGACTCGAGAATCGCGTCCACCGGCGTCATGCCGATTCGTCGCATGACGGTGGGATCGAAGAGGTAATGCCGCAGATCGCGGTCGGTGAGCATTCCGGCCACCTTACCGCGCAAGTCCATCACCGGCAGGTGCCGCAGCTTTAGTTCCTGCATCCGGGTCAGCGCATCGCGGCAGGAATCCTCCGTGCCGACCGTCATCACGATACGACTCATCAACTCCTTGACTTGCATGGCCCCTCCCTTTCGGAACGTGTCACCGGGAATTCATCGGAGGAGTTGCAACCGGAATGCCATGCGAACCCGTCAAGGATACCACCCAGTTGCACGCCATCAGCGGCGGCCCTTGTCCCATGCCCGTCTCGGGTGGGGCGCCGGCGCCTCGGCGATGGAGGGTCCGCGGAAAAGCTTCGTGACGGCTCGCCCGCCTGAGACCATGCGCCCGTGCGGCTCTTCGACAAGAAGTTCGGCGCCGACTTCCTGGCCGGGGTCCCGGCGGCGCCCGGCGTCTACCGCTTTCACGACCCGGCGGGCGCTCTTCTCTATGTGGGCAAGGCCGGGAGCCTCCGCCGCCGCCTGGCCCAGTACCGGACCGCGGGACGAAAGAAGAAGGAGCGCAAGCGCCGGGCGCTCGTGAAAGCAGCGGCGGCGATCACCTGGGAGATCTGCGAGTCGGATCTGGCCGCTTCGCTGACCGAGATTCGCCTCATCCAAACCCTGCGGCCGCGGCGAAATGTGGCCAGCGCGTTCCCGTTTCTCTATCCTTTCATCGGGATTCTGGTCGACGGGCGCGAGACATTCTTCTGCCTGACCACCCGGCCGGAGGCCTTCCCCACCTTCGAGCTCCACGGCGCCTATCGTTCCCGCGACGTGACCGGGGAGGCGTTCCACGCCCTCGCCCGCCTTCTCCGCTTCGTCGGCCATCCGATACCCCGCGCGCGCTGCCGAATGGTCGGCGGCGCCGCCCGTTCCGTGCTGATCGGGTTCCGCCGCCTTCCGATCGACGCGCCCGATGGATGGGGCGAGCTATTTCGGGGCAGCTCGCGCGAGGCGCTCGAGGCGCTGGCCCTCGAGCTATTGGAGCATCCTGGAGCGATGGCCCGCCGCGCGGAGATCCAGGAAGATCTCGCCGCCATCGCGCTGTTCTTCGACGCGGAGGCCGGCGCCCTGGCCCGGGCCCGGTCGGCGACGGGCTACTCGGCCTACCCGATACCCCAGCGGGAGCGCGACCTGCTCTTCACCGAAGCCCGCGAGGCGCTACGCGCCGCGACTTGACGGCCTTCCCGGGGGGTGCGTACATGACAGGTCAGGAGGAGCCGCCATGCGCAGAATACTCGCGGTTCTGATGATGGTGGCATTGGTCGGGGCCGTCGCGGCGCCCGCGGCCGACGCAGGAGGCCGCCACCGACACGGTGGCGGCGCCGTGATCGGACTCGCGGCCTTCGCCCTCTTCGCGCCGCTCATCATCGCGGGCGAGGTGCTGGCCGCCGCGGTGACGATTCCGTATCGGGCACCCGCCGTCGCCATCGCGCCCGCGCCCATACTACGCACCGGCTCCGGCGTACTACGCGCCCGCGCCGACCTATGCGTCGCAAGCGGCCTACGTGGAGCAGGTCAGCGTGGCGCCGGCTCCCGCGCGTGCTCCCGCTCCGGCGATATCGCGAGTGGTCCAGCACGCGCACGGGCGCTACGTGCTCCGGGGCGATGGCGTCTACACCGCGTATCAGTGGGTGTGGGTCCCGAATCCTCCGCCGCCCCCGCCTCGGTAGCGGCGCGTTACTTTCGCCTGTCGCTCGCACATAACTTTTCGCATGGCGCTCTCCCGACTCGGCTACGCCATCAAGCCGTAGAACTTCCCCGCGTTCTCGCAGACGATCTTCCGCACCGTGGCGGGCGGCAGATGGCCGAACTGCTCCTCGATGTACTTCGAGGACTCCGGCCACACGCCATCGCCGTGGGGATAGTCCGAGCCCCACATGAGGGTGTCCTCGCCGATCTCGTGGACGAGCTGGGTGCCGATGCGGTCGAACTGGAAGGTGGCCTTGCACTGCCGCTTCCAGTAGTCGCTGGGCCTCATGGTGAGGCCGAGGTCACGGAAGCGGTCCTCCCACTCGAAGTCCATGCGATCCAGCGCATAGGGCAGCCAGCCGATGCCGCTCTCGCCGAAGGAGATACGCAGGCGCGGGTAGCGCTCGAGCACCGCGCTCCCGATCACGGCGGCGAGGATATTGATGAGGTTCATCTGGAAGCCCGATACGCTGGTGAACAGGGCGGCGCGCTTGGTGAGGCCGGTGGCCTTCTCGCGGGCGCTGGGCGGCATGGTGGGGAAGGTGTGAAAGTGCAGCGGCAGGCCCACCTCGCTCACCGCCTGCCAGAGCGGCTCCCAGGCCGGATGCCACATGGGCTCCATGTCCCACGAGCAGGAGAGCTCGAGCCCGCGCAGGCCCAGCCTCGCCGCGCGGTGGATCTCCTTCACCGCCGCGCCGATGTCGCCGTAGGGCAGGCAGGCCAGCCCGATATGACGATCCGGATAGTGACGGCAGAAGTCCACCAGCCAGTCGTTGTAGATGCGAAACATCTCGCCGGCCGCCTCGTGATCGCCCAGGCGCGTGGCCGCGCCCAGGATGCCGAAGATCACCTCCGCCTGCACCCCGTCGCGCTCCATGTCCTGGATGCGGAGATGCGGGTCCGTGGGGCGGCGGATGCCCTTCTTGCCGTCCTCGTAGAGGCCGGTGGAGGCCATCACGTCCGCGCGGTAGTGCATGCCGGGGATGTACTTCTGCCCCGAGGGGCCCACGCCGCCGGCCAGTCCGAAGGCGGCCCCGTTCCTCGACGTCCAGCGCGGGCCGTCCGGGCCGTCGGTGACATACGGCATGCGGTCGCGCAGCGCGGCCGAGGCATTGGCGGTGAAAAGATCGGGCGGCATCCACGGCATGTCGATGTGGCAGTCGGCGGAAATTCGCTGGTAGTTCATGGCTTGAGTCGCAGCTCCTCGTAGGGGGCCGAGTACGGGAAGTAGGGAATGAGGGCAAGCGCGGGCTCGTCCACCCGCGGCCCCACGCCGCGGGCCACCTACTTCATCGGGCCCATCATAGTCCAATTCAAAGCGCGGCGCTCCGAGGGGCGCCCGGCGGAGGACTAGCGGGAGGCGACTTCCTGGGCACGGAGCCGCTTGAGCAGCTCCCCATAGGATGAGGTCCGGATCGCCTTGTCGAACTGGGAGCGGTAGTTGCTCACGAGGCTCACGCCCTCCACGACGAGATCGTAGATGCGCCAGCGCCCGTCACGATTGATGAGCCGGTAGTCGACCGGGATCTCCTTGCTCTGCTTGGTCACGAACCGGGTGTTCACCAAGGCCAGGTCACCCTCCACCCGCTCACCGATGTACTTGATGGCCTCGCCGCTGTACCGCTCGAGCTGGGCGATATGGGCGCGCTCGACGAGGTCGCCGAAGACTTTCACGAACTCCGCCCGCTCCTCCTCGGTCCGTTTCTGCCAGTGCAGCCCGAGGGAACGGCTGGCCATCTCGCGCCAGTCGAAGGCCGGGGCGGCGGCGGTCCGGATGGCCGCGCGTCGCGCCGATATGTCGATGCCGGCCGCGCCCGCACGCGCCGCGCTGGTCTCGTCGATAACGCGGAATACCCGGCCCAGGTCACCCTTGAGCTGGTCGGTCACCGGACCCGCCTGCGCGCCTGAGGCGGCGCCAAGCACGATCGCGAGAATCGAGAGCCACCGCCCTACGCCTCGAGGATTCGCCTGCGCCATACCGAGACCTCCTGACTCTCGGGGGGAAGTGCCCGAGAGCGCCTCATGATAGGGCGCGGCCATCCCGCCTCGATATAGGACGAAGGTCCCATGGCGGCGCGGCGGACCGAGCGCGACCTCGATACCAGGGGACCGGGCGGCGCGGGCTCCCTGCTACCACCGCGTGGAGCAAATCAGGAAGTGCTATCGTAGGGCCCCAACGAGGAGGGGTCCTGATGGCGATACCGGAGCCGCGCCCCTTCCAGGTCATTCGCGGCGGCCGCATCCTGAGCCTTCCTGCGCACCGCGGGGAGCCCGGGGACATCCTCCTCGAGGGCGACACCATTCGCGCGGTCGGCCCGCCCGGGCTCGCCGCCCCCGCCGATGCCGAGATCATCGACGCGCGCGATCGCCTGCTCCTGCCCGGCCTCGTCAACGCCCACACGCATGCCCACGGCGCGCTCGGCAAGGGCCTCGCGGGCGATCGCTGGTCCCTGGAGCTCCTGCTCAACGCGAATCCCACCATCACCGCCGAGCGGACGCTCGAGGACAAGCGACTCTGCGCCATGCTCTCGGCGGTGGAGATGGTGCGCAAGGGCGCGACCGCCTGCTTCGATCTTTTCGTCGAGTTTCCCGTGCCCACCGTCGAGGGCGTCCTCGCGGTGGCGGAGGGCTACCGCGACGCGGGACTCCGCGCGGTGGTGGCGCCCATGATCAGCGATACCACGCTGTATGCGGCCATCCCCGGCCTGCTGGACGCGTTTCCGGAAGCGGAGCGCGAGCGGCTGCGCCGTATCCAGGCCGCGCCCACGGAGACCAGCCTGGCCTCCTGCCGCGAGATCCTCCGGCGCTGGCCCTTCGACCGCTCCCGGCTCCGGCCCGGACTCGGCCCCACCATCCCGCTTCACTGCAGCGATGCCCTGCTCGCCGGCTGCCGCGACCTCGGCGCGCGAATGGAACGCGCCGCTCCAGACCCACCTCGCGGAATCGAAGGTCCAGGCGCTAGCCGGCCGGGCACGCTATGGCCGAAGCCTCACCGCCCATCTCGATTCGCTCGGCCTGCTCGCGCCCGGGTTCAGCGCTGCGCACGCGATCTGGATCGACGCCGACGATATCCGGCGCCTGGCCGATCGGGGCGCGGCGGTGGCCCACAATCCCCTGAGCAATCTCCGCCTCGGCTCCGGCATCGCGCCCGCCCACACGATGCACGCGGCCGGCGTCCGGATGGCGATCGGCACCGACGGCGCCAATACGTCGGACTCCCAGAGCATGTTCGAGGCCCTGCGGCTCGCCGCCTATCTCTCGCGCGTCCGAACCGGAGATCCGCGCGAGTGGCTCTCGGTGGATGACGTCCTCACCATGGCGACATCCGGCGGCGCCGACCTCCTGGGGATGCCCCAGGTCGGCCGCATCTCCGAAGGGCAGCAGGCCGATCTCGTCTTCCTCGACCTCCGCCACGTGAACTATGTGCCCCTGCGCGACGTGGCGCTACAGGTGGTGAACGGCGAGAGCGGCCTCGCCATCGAGGGAGTGATGATCGCGGGGCGCTGGGTGCTTCGAGGCGGCCGCATGATTTCGGTGGACGAGGACCGGCTGCGCGGCCAGGTGGCCGAGGCGGTGGAGCGCCTCGCCTCGGCCACCCAGGGGCGGCGCGAGATCTCCCGCGCGCTCGAGCCGTATCTCAACGCCTTCTGCCTGGCCCAGTCGCAGCGTCCACTCTAGTGCTATCGTAGGGCCCCCAACGAGGAGGAGCCCCTGATGGCCATGAAGACGGTTGTCGCGCTGCCCGGCGAGGGCATCGGGATCGAAGTGGTAGACGCTACCTGCGAGCTCCTGATGGGTACCGGCCTGCCGCTCAAGATCCTCACGCCGCCCCAGGGCGCGCCGCTGCCGGAAGAAACCAAGCGGGCAGCCCGCGAGGCGGACGGCGTGCTCTTCGGGGCCGCCGGTCCCGCCACCTCGCCGGTCGTGTCCTGGCTCCGCTGGGAGATGAGCGCGTGGGCGGGCATCCGGCCCATCCGGTTCTATCCGGGCATGCGCTCGCCGCTGGCGGATCCGGACGGCATCGACTATGTCCTCCTGCGCGAGAACAGCGAGGGGATTTATCCGGGCCGTGAGGGCCAGCTGGCCGATATCGTCCGGCTCATGCCCGAGCTCAGCGACCGCACCGGCCGCACGCTCAAGGAATACGGCAGTGAGGGCCGCTTCGCGGTGAAGGTGGTCACGCCGCGCGCCGCCGAGCGCATCGCCCGCTTCGCCGCCGATCTGGCGAAGAAGCGCAAGGCGCGGGGCAAGCCGGGCAAAGTGACCTGCGTCACCAAGTCGAACGTGATGCGCCAGACCGACGGGCTCTTCCAGGAGATCGCCGAGCGCGTGGTGCGCGCGGCGGGCGGGATCGAGTTCGAGCACTTTCACGTGGACGACGCCGCGCGGCGCCTGGTGCGCTTCCCGAAGTCGATGGACGTCGTCCTCTGCATGAATCTCTACGGCGACATCCTCTCGGACCTGGGCGCGGAGACCGCGGGCGGTCTCGGGCTCGCGCCCTCCGGGAACTTCGGCGACGACGGCTGGGCCTATTTCGAGTCGGTGCACGGCTCCGCCCCCGACATCGCGGGACGCGGCATCGCCAATCCCACCGCGACCATTCTCTCCGCCGCGCTGATGCTCGAGCACATGGGTCTGGGCGCCGATGCCCAGCGCCTCGAGGCCGCGGTGGGCCGCGTGTACCGCGACGGCAAGAACCTCACTCCCGACCAGGGCGGCACGGCCACCACGCGCGCGATGGCGCAGGCGGTGCTGGCCGCCTACAGGAACGCCTGATGCCGACCAGCCAGCAGGACAAGGCCCTTCGGTTCCGCGCGCTGCACGAGGCGCCCGGCTCCTTCGTGATTCCCAATCCCTGGGACGGCGCCTCCGCGCGCATTCTGGCCGGCCTCGGCTTCCAGGCCCTGGCCACCTCGAGCGGGGCGCAGGCGGGGACGCTCGGCCGCCGTGACGGCAAGGTCTCGCGCGACGAGGCGCTCGCCCATTGCCGCGCCATCGTGCTGGCTACCGATCTCCCGGTGGCGGCCGATCTGGAGAAGGGCTTCGGCGACAAGCCGTCGGACGCCGCCGAGACCATTCGCCGCGCCGCCGAGGTCGGCCTCATCGGCGGCTCCATCGAGGACGCCACCGGCGACAAGGACCGGCCGCTCTACGATCTCGCCACCGCCGCCGACCGCGTGGCGGCGGCGGTGAAGGCGGCGCGCGCGCTGTCCTTCCCCTTCACCCTCACCGCGCGGACGGAGAACTTCCTCCGCGGCAATCCCGACCTGGCCGACACCATCACGCGCCTTCAGACCTTCGAGCAGGCGGGGGCCGACGTGCTCTTCGCGCCCGGGCTGCCCGATCTGGCGTCGGTGAAGGCGGTGTGCGCGGCGCTGAAGAAGCCCTTCAACTTCATGGTGGGCATCAAGGGCAAGTCCTTCACGGTGGCCGAGCTGACGGCGGCGGGTGTGAAGCGCATCAGCCTGGCCACCTCGCTCTATCGCGCGGCGATGACGGGGCTCCTCGCCGCCGCGCGTGAGGTGAAGGACAAGGGCACCTTCGTCTACGTGGACACCTCGGTGCCCTCGCCGGAGCTGAACGGGTTTCTGGAGTAGAGGCGGGACGAGAAGCCGGCCGGCGCGCGCCCGGATCGAGCGCGCGCCGGCCGGATGACGCGGAAAAGCTAGACGGTGACGGCGCGGTAGACCGGAGTCCGCCACTCCGGGAAGCGCGAGTCCACGCCGCGCACGACGTTCATGTAGGTGTCCATCAGCCGCTGCGTGAGCGGCCCCACCCCGCCCTGCCCCAGCTTGAAGCGATCCACGGACAGGATCGGCGTGATCTCGTAGCCGCTGCCGCAGAAGAAGGCCTCGTCCGCCACGTAAAGCTCGGTCCGCGCGATATGCCGCTCCACCACGTCCATGCCGAGCGCCGGCGCGATGGACTCGAGGAGGGTGGTCCGCGTGATGGACTCGAGGATGTCCGAGGTCAGGGGTGGCGTGACGAGCTGCCCGCGCCGGATCATGAAGAAGGTCGCCCCCGAACCCTCGGCCACCGTCCCGCCCTGATTCAGGAAGATGGGCGCGTCATAGCCGTCGGCCTTGGCCTGGAGCGTGGCGAGGCGCCCGTTCTGGTAGTTGGAGCCGGACTTGAGCCGGATGGGAATGGCATTGTCCGAGGTGCGCTGCCACGAGGTGATGCAGCAATTCAGCCCCGAGCTCTCGGTGATGCGCGCGCGGCGCCTCGGGTTGATGTAGAGCCCGGAGGGGGAGGTGGCGTCGAGCCCGGCGCCGCCCACATAGGCCACCAGGTGCATGTGCACGTCCTCGCGCAGCTCATTGCCCTTGAGCGTGTCGCGCACCGCCTCGTAGAGATCGAGGTCGGCGTAGGGGACGGTGAAGCGCATCATCTTCAGCGACTCGCGCAGCCGGGCGAAGTGCTCGGCGAGGCGGAAGGCGTAGAGCTCGCCGTCCTTCTCGTTCCAGTAGGCCCGAAGCCCCTCGAAGACGTTGGTGGCATAGAACACCGCCGCGCTGTTCACCGGCAGCACCGCCTCCGCCTGCGAGACCAGCTTCCCGTTCATCCAGATCCTGAGCTCCTTCGTGTTGCTCGGCATGGCGCTCGACGTCCCCCTGTGGCGAGGCCCTGACCTCGGCCTCGGCTCCCGCAAAGAGTAGCAAAATCGGAGGGGTTTCGGGAAGCCCGGCTAACCCCGCGGCGGCGTGTGCTCGAAGGGCAGCTTGAGGTAGCGCGCCTTGTCCACCTCGATCACCAGCGCCACGCGCCCGGCATAGCCCCGCATGGGGAACGGCTTGCCGATATATTTCTGCGAGATCGGGTCCATGATCTTGAGCTCGGGGTCCGGCCGGCGCTCCACCACCCGGCCGCGGAGCTGCGCCTCCTCGTAGGGATTCTCCCCGTCCACGATGGACAGCGCCACCCGCGGATCGCGCTGGCTGTTCCGGCCCTTGAGCGAGCCCTCACTGGTGCAGATGAGCAGGAGATCCCCCTCGCGGCCCACCCAGACCGGGGTGCTGCTGGGCGAGCCGTCCGGCATGAGGGTAGCCAGGTGCGCGAAGTTCGGGCGATCGACGAGCCGCTTGATCTCGGCGGACAGGGGTGTCGGCATGGGAAGCCCTCCTGAAGTTTGGACGCGATCCCGGCGGGATCGTTTCATAAGCGCGAACGGCCCCGAGGGGGTGACTTGACCTCGGCCCGGCCGCAGGAGCAGGATCGGACGGGATGAAACGCAGCGACGCGCGCATCCTGACCACCCAGGCCGGGAGCCTGCCCCGTCCGGACGATCTCATCGAGTTGAACCACGCCCGCGCGGCGGGCGAGTCCCGGGACGAGGCCGGCTATCAGGCGCGCCTGGGCTCGGCGGTGACCGAAGTGGTCCGGCGCCAGCGCACGGCGGGCATCGACATTCCCGGCGACGGCGAGTTCGGCAAGGCCATGGGGCAGAAGGTCAACTATGGCGCCTGGTGGAGCTATTCCTTCCCGCGCCTGGGCGGGCTCGAGCTCGGCATGGAGCTCTACCGCCTGCCCGCCCAGCGCTCCGCGCCCGGCCGCGTGCGCCTCACGAGCTTCTCCGACCGCCGCGACCGCGCGCTGTTTCCCGGCGCCTATGCCGATCCCGACTCGGGCGTGTCCACCAACCGCGGCGGCCCGGGCATGAAGCTGCCGGTGTGCAAAGGCCCGATACACTATACGGGGCAGGAGGCCATCCGGGCCGACATCGCCCACATGAAGGCGGCGCTCGACACCGCCGGCGTGGACGAGGGCTTCATGACCTCCATCGCGCCCGGCAGCGCCTCGCGCATCGGGAACGAGCACTACAAGTCGGAGGAGGAATTCATCTTCGCCTGCGCGGAGGCCATGCGCGAGGAGTACAAGGCGATCCTCGACGCGGGGCTCGTGCTCCAGCTCGACGATCCCGCCATCGCCGAGAACTGGGACATGATCAATCCGGCGCCCTCGGTGGAGGACTACCGCAAGCTCTCCATGATCCGCGTGGAGGCGCTGAACCACGCGCTCCGCGGCCTCCCGAAAGAGCGGGTGCGCTTCCACCTCTGCTGGGGCAGCTGGCATGGCCCGCATGTCACCGACATCCCCCTGCGCGACATCGTGGACGTCATGCTGGCGGTGGACTGCCGGGCCTATTCCTTCGAGGCGGGCAATGTCCGCCACGAGCACGAGTGGAAGGTGTGGCAGGACGTGAAGCTCCCCGACGGGAAGCTGATCATCCCGGGGGTGGTGAGCCACGCCACCAATGTGATCGAGCACCCGGAGCTGGTGGCGGATCGCATCGTGCGCTTCGCCCGGCTGGTGGGGCCCGAGCGTGTCATCGCGGGCACGGACTGCGGGCTGGGCGGGCGCGTGCATCCCGAGGTCGCCTGGGCGAAACTGGAAACGCTGGCCAAGGGCGCGGCCCTGGCCACGAAGCAGCTCCACGGAGGCTCGTCATGAGCGTGGCCACGTCGATCCGCATCCGTCAGGTCGGTCCCTGCTTCGCCGGCGAGGTCGAGGGCCTGGACCTCCGGCGACCCCTCTCCCCGGAAGAGAACGCCGCCGTCCATGCCGGCATGGATCAGTACGCGGTGCTGGTCTTCCACGACCAGAAGCTCGACAATGACCAGCAGCTCGCCTTCACGCGCGGCCTGGGCGACATCGAGCACGCCATCGGCACCGGGCTCCGCGCGGACAATGACGCGCGCCTGCCCACCACCTTCGCGGACGTGTCCAATCTCGACAAGGACAACAAGGTCTTCAAGCGGGACGACCGGCCGCGGCTCTTCGGGCTGGGCAATCGCCTCTGGCACTCCGACAGCTCCTTCAAACCGACCCCGGCAAAGTACTCCCTGCTCCACGCCCGCAGCATCCCCTCACGCGGCGGCAATACGGAGTTCGCGGACATGCGGGCGGGCTATGACGCGCTGGACGCCGAGACCAGGGCGGAGGTCGAGGGCCTGATCTGCGAGCACTCCCAGATCTTCTCGCGGTCTATTTTGGGCTTTACCGACTTCTCCGACGAGGAGCGCGCGCGCTTCGCCCCCGTGCGCCAGGTGCTGGTGCGCACGCACCCGGTGACGGGCCGCAAGTCGCTCTATCTCTCCTCGCATGCCGGCGGCATCGTCGGCTGGCCGGTGCCGGAGGCGCGGGCCTTCCTGCGCGATCTGGTCGAGCACGCCACCCAGCGCTCGTTCGTCTACTCGCATGCGTGGCGGGTGAACGATCTCGTCATATGGGACAACCGCCAGACCATGCACCGCGCGCGCCCCTTCCCGGCGCACGAGCCGCGGGACATGCGGCGAACCACGCTCATGGGCGACGGCCCCACCACACCGCAGGTCTGAGGCGCGGGCGCCATGGACGTCCAGCGGCTGGGTTCCAGGATCGGCGCCGAGGTGCGGGGAATCGACGTCAGGGAGCTCGACGACGCGGGCTTCGCCGCCGTCTACCGTGCCTGGCTCGATGCCAATGTCCTCGTGATCCCGGACCAGAAGCTCGAGCTCGACGAGTTCCTCCGCTATAGCCGCCGCTTCGGCCTCGTGCATCCGCACCCGTCCAAGAGCACGCGCCATCCGGACGTGCCCGAGATCACGCTCCTGGGCGTGGACAAGTTCGGCGCGGACGGCGCGCTCAACATGGCCATCTACCGCCGCGGCGCCGAGGGCTGGCACACTGACGGCGCCTACGACGACGAACCCTTCAAGGCCACCCAGCTCTACGCGCTCGCCATTCCCAGCTCGGGCGGCGACACCTTCTTCGCCAGCATGTACGCGGCCCACGACGCGCTCCCGGAGGCGCTGCGGCGCCGCCTCGACGGCCGGCGGGGCGCCTTCACCTACGGCGGCCGGCGGCAGGGTACCGCGCTCCTGAACCCGGAGGACCGCGACCGGCCGCCCGCCTTTCATCCCATCATCCGCACCCATCCGGAAACGGGCCGGCGGGCACTCTACTTCGATCCCGGCAAGATCCTCTACATCGAGGGGCTGCCCGCGGAGGAAAGCGACGCGGTGATCGAGGAGCTGACCGAGCGCATGATCCAGCCCGACGCGCAGTACCGGCACCGCTGGCGGGTGGGCGACATCGTCATCTGGGACAACCGCTGCTCCTACCACAAGGCCGCGGGCGACTATCCCCCCGAGGAGGACCGCGTCCACTGGCGCGTGTCCATCAAGGAGCGGCCGGCGGCGCGCTAAGGCGGGCCCGGCGGCGCCCGCGACCGTCCCATCGAGCTTGACCCCGACGCGATCGCCGGGCAGGATCGTCTTCATGGCGCTGCCGCCGCGCACGCACTTCTCGATGATCCGCAACTTTCACCTGGCGGATCTCTTCACCATCGCCAACGGGTTCTGCGGCGTCGGCGCCCTCTTCGAGGCCATGGGGTATCTCACCACGGGGGACCGCCGCCGACTCTTCGTGGCCGCCCTCCTGATTCCCCTGGCCTTCGGTTTCGACGTCCTGGACGGCCGGATCGCGCGCTGGCGGCACGCGGCGTCACCGATGGGACGGGAGATGGACTCGCTCGCCGACGTGATCTCCTTCGGCGTGGCCCCTGCCGGCATCGCCTTCGCCGCGGGCCTGACGAGCCGGCTCGATCAGCTGGTCCTCATGTACTTCGTGGGCTGCGGCCTGAGCCGCCTGGCCCGCTTCAACATCACCGCCGACGCGCAGGCCACCGAGACGGGAAAGGTCCGTCACTTCGAGGGCACGCCCATCCCCACCAGCATCGTGCCCCTGGGACTGCTGATGCTCGCCTTCCACCAGGATGCGCTGTATCCGGTCCGCGTGCTCGGCGCGGAGCTACACCTGCCCGTCCTGCTCTTTCTCGTCTCCGGCAGCCTGATGATCAGCAAGACGCTGAAGGTCCCCAAGCTCTAGGCGGCGCGCTTCGCCGCGGCAGGGCGTCACACGAGCGCGCGGAGCTCCTTGAGATGGGGCGCGTCGTGCCGCGCCGACACGAGCACCACGTCGTCGAAGCCGAGCGTCTTGAGGTGTCGCAGGCGCTCGGCCACCACGGAGCGCGGCCCCACGAGATCGAAGGGATCGTCCGGTCCGTCCGGGCTCGGCTTCTCGGTCTCCAGGCGCACGTTCACATTCGTGAGGACTGCGCGTTTGCCGCCGAATCCGCGAAAGCGCGCGATCCCCTCCGCAATCAGCCGCCACGACGAGCGCGCGCCGGATCCGACCCAGCCGTCGAACTCCTTCGCCGCCCGCTCGATCCAGCGGGATCCCGCCCAGGAGCCGATCAGGATGGGCGGCCCGCCGGCGGCGACGGGCCAGGGCTCGCCCAGCTCCGCCTCGCCCACCCGGGCTCCCGTCCAGAGCTTGCGCATGATTCCCAGCGAGGCGTCGAGCTGACGGAAGCGGGAGGCGAAGTCCACGCCCACCGCCGCGAAGTCCTCCGCGGTGGAGCCGGCACCGACGCCGAGCCGCAGCCGTCCACCACAGACGAGGTGCGTGGTGAGCACGCGGTGGGCCAGCTCCATCGGACGCCGCAGCGGGACCTGGAGCACGCCGGTGCCGAGCTCGATGGTCCGCGTCACCGTGCCCGCCACCGCGAGCGCGGTGAGCGGATCCGGAAGGAGCCGGCCGCGACCGAGCGAGTCGAAGACCCAGGCGCTATCGAAGCCGGCCGCTTCGACCCTTCGCGCCGCGTCGGCCAGGCTCGCGGCCCCGAGCGGCTCGCCGCCGCCTTCCATTCGCGGCAGGGCAATTCCCAGTCGCATGTCGGGCCGTTACGCCGACGCGCGACGGTGCAGCGCGCCCATTGGGTGCGGAGCTTGTCCCGCGGTCGCGCTGGTCTCGAAGGTGTAGAGGAAGTTCGTGAATCCCACGTCGTAGTCGGAGATGCCGTTCTGCCCCGTCACCCGCATGCGCGCGTCGTAGACACGGCGCATTCCCGCGTCCAGCCGCCCCGCGATCCCGCCGGACGGCGGACGCAGGGAGCCCACCGCGTCGAGGAGCTCGGGCCGCAGCGCGGCCTTGGCCACCAGCCGCTCGAACTCTGCCTCGTCCCCGCCCGCGAGCACGCGCAGGTTGCGCTGGAGCCGCTCGAACAGCGCGGACTGCACGAAGGTCGGCTCGCCGGAGGCGACGAGCGCCTGATAGGCGAGCACCTGCGCGTCCAGCTCGTTCCAGTATCCCTTCCGGTGGCTGAACTCATGCGCGATGATGTGCGGCTCGAGCAGCCCGATATCCCTGAAGATGGCCACGTCGCCCGAGAGAATGTCGCAGGCGCCGAGCACCCCCGGCAAGGCGAGACCGACGAGGGCGAAGCTGCGCACCTCCGCGCTGGTGCGCACACGCTGCCCGGTGATGCCGGCGATATAGTCCGTCAGGTGCCGCTCGATGGCCACCGCCGCCTCGCGCCTCGGGATGCGCTCGAGCACCAGCCCGTCGTTGAGGCGGGCGGCGAGGATAGCCACTTCTCTTTCACGCGCCGCGCGCGGCATGAGCACGAGGTGGCGCAGGTCGGCGCCGAACTCCCGGAGGAAGACGATGCGGCGGATCTTCCGCCGGTCCCGCCAGTCGCGCGCGACGCTTCCCAGGTAGGCGCCGAGCGTCACCGCCTGCACCACGCGCCCGATCGGCGACGCGCGGAAGAGGAGGCGGGCCACGAGGGGCGCGACCACCAGGAGGTCCATGGGCGCCACCGGCCAGTAGGTGGCGCGGTTCGCGATGCGGACCTCGTCCCCGAGGGGGGCGGGCGGGGCAGCGGCGGGGGCCGCGCGCTTCGGCATCCGCCTCAGCCGCCCCCGCGCGGCTTGGGAACGACGGCGCCCACGCCGGCGTCGTGGCACAGCGCGTTGAACCGGGCGACGTCCTCCGCGAGGGCGCGGTCCAGCTTGGCCAGCTCGGCCTCGGCCCGGCGGGTGAGATCGTCGGTGAGGTCGCGCAGGGCCTGGGTGGGGGCGGTGTCGGAATACTCGATCAGCGGCACCACGGTGCCGATCCGCGTGTTGAGCTTCGCGGGGAACATGCGCGGGTCCTCCGAGCGCACCTGGATCAGCGCCTCCTCGATCGCGGTCAGCGTGCGCGCGAGCGACGCTGCCGCCCCCTTGATGGCCGGTGTCTCCACGCGGCCCGCCCACCCCTCGGCCTGGGCGCGCGCGTCCCGAATCCGCAGCACCGCGTCGTGCACACGCGAGAGGAGGTCATGCGCTTTCTTCGCCCACGTGTACTGCTCGCGGAGATCGGCGTCCGAGGCCGGCACCCGCGGATCCTTCACGAGCTCGAAGCGCTGCATGAAGGTGCGGCCGTTCACGGCCAGCCGCACCTGATAGGTCCCCGGCGGGACGCGCGGCCCCGCCAGCATATCCATGGTGCCGCCCCGGCCCTTGTTGTCCGGAAGCTTGGTCGCGTCCGGCCCGCGCAGGTTCCAGACGAAGCGGTTGGCGCCCGCATTCTTGGTCGGATGCGGCTCGTCGCCCTTCGCGGGGGCGGGCGGGTCCGGCGCCGGTGGCGGCTCTTCGCCGCCGCCGCCCGCCGCCGCCGGCGTCTCCGGCGGCGCCTTGTCCTTGCGGCTCGTGAACGAGCGGAGCTCGCGCCCGTCGCCGTCGAGGAAGGTCAGCACCACGTCGCCGGCGGGCGCCTCGCGCAGCCAGTAGTGCACGATCACGCCGCTGGGCGGGTTCTCGCCCGCGTCCAGGTACCGTTGCTCCTTCTCGCCCGAGGGAGACTCCACCAGGCGATAGGCGTACCCGATGGACCCGGCCATGTTGTAGGCGATCTCACGATTGGGCCCCGGCTTCATCCCGTGCCCCTTGTACGCCCGCCACCGCACGGTCCGGCGCGGCGCGAAGAGCTGAGCGTCGGCGGTGGTGATCGCATCCGCCAGCTGATGCAGGGGCGAGAGGTCGTCGAGGATCCAGAAGGAGCGCCCGTGGGTGGCCACGACGAGGTCGCCGTTCTTGACGATGAGATCGTGGATGGGCGTCACCGGCAGATTGCCGCGCAGCCGCGCCCAGGACCCACCGTCGTCGAGCGACAGCCACACCCCGGACTCGGTGCCACAGTAGAGGAGGCCGCGACGGGAGGGATCCTCACGGATCACGCGCGTGAACTCGGTGGACGGAAGGCCGCCCCCGATCCGGGTCCACGTGCGCCCGTAGTCCGCCGTCTTGAAGAGATACGGGCGCGTGTCGTCGTGCTTGTAGCGCGTGGCGGCCAGATAGCAGGTGCCGGCGTCGTGCGGCGAGGGCTCCAGCACGCTGATCAGCGCCCACTCCGGCAGCTCGGGCGGCGTCACCCGCTGCCAGGTGCGCCCGCGATCGCGGGAGAGGAGCACCAGCCCGTCATCGGTGCCCGCCCACAGCACGTCGCGCTCGTGCGGCGACTCCACCAGCGCGAAGATGGTGCCGTAGACCTCGGCGCCGGTATTGTCGTTCGAGATGGGCCCGCCCGACGGCCCCATCTTGGTCACGTCGTTGCGGGTGAGGTCCTCGCTGAGGATTTCCCAGCGCTGCCCGTCGTCCACGGAGCGGAAGATGCGGTTGCCCGCGATCCACAGCTCGCGCGGCTCCCAGCGCGAGTAGAAGACGGGAAAGGTCCACTGGAACCGGTAGCGGTGCTCGGAGGGCGGCGTGCCCATGCCGTAGCCCTCGGGCCACACGCTGATCATGCGCTCCTGCCCGGTGCGGTGATCGTAGTGGATGAGCCGGCCCATGCCGGGCCCGCTACCCACCGCGCCGCCCACCACGATATTCGGATCCCCGGGCTTCACCGCGATATAGCCGCTCTCGCCGCCGCCCGGCTGCACCCAGTCGATCGGCGTGATGGCCCCGCGATGCGACTGGCTGGGCAGGCTGATCGCCCAGTTGTCCTGCTGCGAGCCGTAGATGCGGTACGGCTGCTGCTCGTCCGCGCAGACGTGATAGAACTGCGCGGTGGGCTGGTTGTAGATGGTGGACCACGTGAACCCGCCGTTGAAGGAGACGCAGGCGCCGCCGTCATTGCCCTCGATCATCCGGCGCGCGTCGGCGGGATCGATCCAGAGGTCGTGGTTGTCGCCGTGCGGCGTCGCCCATTCGACGAAGGTCTTGCCGCCATCGATGGACTTCCACAGCGAGTAGTCCATGATCCACACGGTGTCCACGTCGGTGGGGTCGGCCACCACGTGCATGTAGTACCAGGGCCGGCCGCGCAGCCCCGCCTCTTCGCTGCCGCGCTGCCAGGTGGCGCCGGCGTCGTCCGACCGGAACAGCGCGCCGTCCTCCGCTTCCACCACCGCGTACACCCGTCGGCCATCGGCGGGCGAGACCGCCACGCCGATACGCCCGAGCACGCCGCGCGGCAGGCCGGGATTCCGGCTGATCTCGGTCCAGGTGTCGCCGCCGTCGGTGGACTGCCAGAGGCCGGAGTCCGGCCCGCCGCTCGCCAGGCGGTTGGGAAACCGCTGCGCCTGCCACACCACCGCGAAGAGGGTGCGGGGATTCCCCGGATCCATCGACAGATCCACCGCCCCCGCCCGCTCGCTCTTGAAGAGCACGTGCTGCCAGGTGACGCCGCCGTCGCGCGTGCGGAACACGCCGCGCTCGCGGTTCGGCCCCCAGGCATGCCCCAGCGCCGCCACGTACACGGTGTCGGGATCGCGCGGGTCCACGCGCACGCGCCCGATATGGCGCGTGTCCTTCAATCCGATGTTTCGCCACGTGCGGCCGCCGTCGTCGGAGCGATAGACGCCATCGCCGTGGGACACGTTGCCGCGGATGCACGCCTCGCCGGTGCCCGCGTAGACGACATTGGGCGCCGACGGCGCCACCGCGATGGCGCCCACCGCGGCCGTCTCGAAGAAGCCGTCGGAGACGTTCTCCCAGTAGGTGCCGCCGTCGGTGGTCTTCCACACGCCGCCCGCGCAGGCGCCGAAGTAGAAGGTCGAAGGCTCGGTGGGATGGCCGGCCACCGCCACCACGCGACCGCCGCGGTGGGGGCCGACGGAGCGCCAGCGGAGCGACGTGAGCGCGCGGGGATCGGTGGTCACGGGGGGCGTGGGCCGGGCGCTACTTGGCACGCGATCCGACGATCAGGGACTGGATCCAGCTCAGGGCGTACCAGGTGACCAGGAAGGCAGCGCATTCGAGCGTGAAGCTGTGGAACTTGTAGAAGACCTCCGCGATGACAAAGGACGCCGCGAACGCGGGCGCTTCCTGTGCCAGCACGGTAGGGATTCCCGCCTGCTTCACGTACGAGTACATGGATTGCCTCCTTGGCGTTGAGTAGCGGTAGCAATAGCGCCCCCTCTGCCGCATGTCAAGGGCACGCCCTCAGCCCTTCTGGTACTGGTCCTGAAGCACGCGCTTGAGCGTCTTGCCCGCGACGTTCCGCGGGAACTCCGCCACGATCATCACGTCGGACACGCGCTGGAACTTGGCGCCCACCCGCGCATTGATCCACTCCGCCAGCTCGGCGGACCCGATCGCCCGATCGGCGTGGAGCACCACCGCCGCCACCGGCGTCTCCCCCCAGCGCGGATCGGCGACGCCGAACACCGCCACCTCGAGCACCGACTCGTGCTGGACGGCCACCTCCTCGATGTCGCGCGGATAGACGTTCACCCCGCCCGAGATGATCATGTCCTTCTTCCGGTCCACGAGGTAGAGGTAGCCCTCCTCGTCCACATAGCCGAGATCGCCCGAGTGGAGCCACCCGTCCACGATGGCCCCGGCGGTGAGATCCGGGCGCTTGTAGTAGCCCCGCCATCATGAGCGGCCCGCGCCCGCAGATCTCCCCGATCTCGCCCCTGGGCACCTCGCGTCCCGCCTCGTCCATGATGCGCATCTCGTAGAAGCCGATGGGAACGCCCACCGACCCCGCCTTGCGCACGGCATCCGCCCGGTCCAGCACCGTCATGAACCCCTCGGTGAGCCCGTAGAGCTCGTAGAAGCGGCCGGGGAGCGCGGCGTTCAGCCGGTGCTTGTACTCGAGGTGCAGCGGCGCTCCCACCGACTGGATCATCTCGATGGAGGCAAGCCGCGCCGGATCGAACGCCGGGTGATTCAGGAGGGCGATGATCTGCGACGGCACCAGGACCAGGTGGGTGACCCGGGAGCGCTCGATCTCCTCGAGCATGCGCCCGGCGTCGAAGGCCGGATGCAGGACATAGGTCCCGCCGAGGAACATCCAGGGCATGAGGTCCAGGAAAGCCCCGTTGAAGACCATGGACCCCGCATGGAGGAACACGCTCTCCGGCGACATGCGGAACACCGAGGCGAAGAGCGTGCAGTAGCCCGCGCGAACCTCGTGCGTATGCACGATACCCTTGGGCTCGCCGGTGGTGCCGCTGGAATAGATGATGTTGTAGGGATCGGCGCCGGTGAGGCTCGCGTCCGGGGGCTCCGCCTCCGACGCGTCGGCCACCAGCTCGCCATAGGACCGGTAGCCCGGCCGGGCGCCTTCGATGAGCACCCAGCGGTCGGCCCGGACGCCCGGCACCTGGAGCCGCGCGCGATCGAGCGTGCCCGTGAAGGCCGCCGTGGAGATGACCAGCTTGGCGTCCGAGTTGCCGAGGAGCGTCACGAGCCCGGCCTCCTGCAGCAGCGGGCTCAGCGGCACCGCGACGAGGCCGCTCTTGGCGACCGCGCAGTAGACCTCGATCTGCTCCAGGCAGTTGGGCAGCACGGTGGCGACCTTGTCGCCCTTGGCGAGGCCCGCCGCCCGCAGCGCATTGGCGAGCCGGTTCACCCGGCGGTTCAGCGCCTCATAGGTGAGCCGGTGGCGCTCGAAGACCAGGGCGAGGTGCTCCGGACGGTAGCGCGCGTGGCGGGCAAGGAGGGCGCCGAGATGCATGGACCCTGATTTGACCACAAACCCAGCGGCGCTTGCAGAGCCGGCGACGGGTCCCCTATGATCCGGCGGTGACATCCCATCGACTCACCGTCGCGGGCATTCAGGTGCCGAGCTTCGTCTACGGCACGGCCTGGAAGGAGCTGGAGACGGCGCGGCTGACGCGGCTCGCGCTGGAGGCGGGCTTCCGTGGCATCGACACCGCCAATCAGCGGCGCCACTACCACGAGGCGGGGGTGGGCGCGGCCATCCAGGCCGCCATCGCCGACGGCCTCGTGACGCGCGACGAGCTCTTCATCCAGACCAAGTTCACGTCGGTGGGCGGCCAGGATCACCGGCTGCCCTATGACCCCCGCGCGGACGACGCGACCCAGGTGCGCCAGTCCTTCGCCAGCTCGCTGGAGCATCTGCGCGTGGAGCGCATCGACTCCTACGTGCTGCACGGGCCCTCGGGCGGCATCGGGCTCAACGTGTCCGACCTCGCGGTCTGGGCCGCCATGGAAGCGCTCCACGCGGCGGGCCAGACGCGCTTCATCGGCGTGAGCAATGTGGATCTCGACCAGCTCGAGCTTCTCTGCGAGCGCGCGACGACACCGCCGGCCTTCGTGCAGAACCGCTGCTTCGCCCGGAACGGCTGGGACGCCGAGATCCGCGCCTTCTGCCGCGAGCGCGGCATCGTCTACCAGGGCTTCTCCCTGCTCACCGCGAACATCGCGCATCTGCGCACGCCCGCGTTCGCGGAGATTGTCCGGCGCCTGCGGCGGACGCCGGCGCAGGTGGTCTTCCGCTTCGCGCTCCAGGTGGGCATGCAGCCGCTGACCGGCACCAAGGACCCCGCGCATATGCGCGAGGATCTCGGAATCTACGACTTCGAGCTCGCGCCGGAAGACGTGCGCCTCGTGGAGGACATCGCGCGGCGCGCCGGGAGGCTAGGGAAGCTTCCCCAGCGCTTCCTCGGGGATCCGCGACAGATCCCGGATCAGGAGGCCGGCCCACCGGTAGATATTGTGCTCGCGGACCATCTGCCGCATGCGGCCCATCCGGATCCGCTGCTCCTCGACGGACATCGTCACCGCGACGCGGATGGTCTCGGCGAGCTCGTCGAGGTCGTACGGGTTGACCAGAAGCGCATCGGTGAGCTCGCGGGCGGCCCCGGTGAACCGGCTCAGGACGAGCACCCCGCCCTCGTCCTCGCGGGCGGCGACGAATTCCTTCGCGACGAGGTTCATGCCGTCGTGAAGCGAGGTCACCATGCAAAAGTCGGCGTGCCGGTAGAGCGGAACGATCTCCCGATGATCGTGGTGGCGGTCCAGATAGAGGATGGGTCGCCAGCCCTTGGTCCCGATGCGGCTGTTGACGTCGGCGACCGTCTGCTCGACCTCGCGCTGAAACTCCTGGTAGCGCTTGATGAGGCTCCGGCTGGGGGACGCCACCTGGACGAAGGTCAGCCGCTCCCGGTACTCCGGATGGAGCACGAAGAAGCGCTCCAGCGCGCGAAAGCGCTCGACCAGGCCCTTGGTGTAGTCCACGCGCTCCACGCCCACCCCCATGAACTCGATCGACGACAGCCCCAGACCGCTCCGGACCTCCGCCCGGGTGCTGGTCGACGCGTCGAGCGGCTCGGGCGCGACGCTGATGGGAAAGGGCTTGACGTGGGTGACCCGCTGCCCCCGCGTGACCGAGAAGTGCTCCCAGTCCACCCGGCACTCGATGGCCCGCTCCACCGTCTCCAGGAAGTTATTGCAGTGGTACTGGGTGTGGAAGCCGATCAGGTCGGCGCCGAGCATGCCCTGCAGGATATCTGGCTGCCACGGACAGATGCCGAACGCCTCGAAGTTGGGCCAGGGGATGTGCCAGAAGATCGCCACCCGGGCGTCGGGACGCGCCTCCTTCACGTACAGGGGAAGCAAGGCGAAGTGGTAGTCCTGGATCAGGACCAGCGGCGCCTCCACGCCGGCCATCTCGTCGATGAGGGCCAGCGCGAACTTCCGGTTCGCCGCCTTGTACTGCTCCCAGTCCTCGGCCCGGAACAGCGGGCGGGTGTGGACGATGTGGCAGAGGGGCCAGAGGCCCTCGTTCGAGAAGCTGTAGTAGTAGCCGTGCTCCTCCTCCGGCGTGAGCCAGACGCGCCGCAGCGTGTACCGGGGATCGTCCACGGGGACGCCGAGGCGGCCGCGCTCGTCGGACATCTCCCGGTCGGCGTTCCCGTTGCCGTGGGCCACCCAGACCCCGCCGCAGGCCCGGAGCACCGGCTCCATGGCCGTGACCAGCCCGCTCGCCGGAGTCTGGGCCACGATCTTGCCGTCCTTCGACACGTGGGTCACCGGCTCCCGATTCGAGACCACGAAGATGGGGCCGCCCACCTGGAGGTTCACGAACTGCTTCAGGCGCTCCTCCGTCCACACCGACTCCCCGCGCAGCCGGAGGGTGGCTTCCTGCTCGGCGGCCTGCTCCGCCCGGTAAAGTCGCCGGGCGAGGCCGGACACCTCGAAGGCCAGCGGGCCGAACAGGCTCGCGTCGGCGGCATCAGGCGGCGGCCCGGGACGTCCGGTCTTGAGCGACTTGGTCCACTCCGCCATGCGGGCCATGGGTCGCGCCACCGACACCTGCACCAGGAGGACGGTGATGCCCGAGAGGAGCAGGGCGAGAACGAGCGAAGCGGATGGCGTTCTGCTGCCACAGCGCCCACTCGGCGTCGGCGAGGTGCGAGGCGTCGAGAAATACCACCAGCGCCCCCGCCGGCCGGTCGTTCCGGGATAGCGGCGTCGCATAGACGTAGACCCGGCGCTCGTCGAGCTGCCGGAAGCCCTTCCGGGGCGAGTCTGTGGACAGCGCCTCGGTGACCTCCGGCACGGAAGGGATCTGAGAAGCGGCCGACTCCGGCATCACCGCGATCGGAGTCGAGAGGCGGATCGTAGACCGCGATCACCTGATTCGACCGCCCGAACCGCTTGAGGATCCGCTCGATGGGAGCCGTGGAACGGCCGCCCATGACCGGCCCCACCGCCTCCTTGAGTCCCTCGGCCAGAAGCGCGGCCCGTCGCTCGAGATCCCGGACGAGGCGGGCCCGCTCGTCGCGAACCTGGAGGAAGGCGAAGCCCCCGCCTACCACGAGGACCGCCAGACAGATGGCGGCGACGAGGCGAAAGGCGATTCTCACCGCCGCGTGCCCTCGCGGCGCACATGGGAATACGGATACCTATCTGTGTGGGAAAATGAATACCCGTTCATGCTTGAACTTAGCGTGAACCCGGGCCGACGACAACCCCTGGAATCGACTTCCGCCAGCCTGAGCGCTAGTAGGCCTGGACGGCCCGGTACTCCCCGAACACCTCCCGAAGCACGTCCGCGATCTCGCCGATGGTGGCGTAGGCCTTGACCGCCTCCACCAGCGCCGGCAGGAGATTGGTCTCGCCCCGGGCGGCGGCGCATAGCGCCGCGAGCGCGCGCGTCACCGCCGCCGCGTCGCGCTCGGCGCGCAGCGCGGCCAGCGCCGTCCGGCGTCCCGCCGCCACCTCCTCCGCGTGCTGGTGGATGGCCACCCGCGCCGGCTCCTCCTCCACGTAGCGGTTGACGCCCACCACCACTCGCTCCCCCGACTCGATCTCGCGCTGATGCTGCCAGGAGGCGTCCGCGATCTGCTGCTGCGCCCAGCCGGACTCGATGACCTTCACCATCCCGCCCCGCCCCTCGATCTCGGCGATGAGCGCGCGGGCGCCCTCCTCGATCTCGGTGGTGAGCGCCTCCACGTAGTAGGACCCGGCGAGCGGATCGATCACCTCGGCCAGCCCGGACTCATGTGCCAGCACCTGCTGGGTCCGGAGCGCGAGCTGCACGGAGGCCTCGGTGGGGAGAGCCAGCGCCTCGTCGTAAGCGGCGGTGTGGAGCGACTGCGCGCCGCCGAGGATGGAGGCCAGCGCATTGAGCGTGACGCGGACAATATTGTTCGTCGGCTGCTGCGCCGTGAGCTGGCTCGCGCCCGATCCGGCGCCGGTGCGGAACGCCCAGCTCGCCGGCTTCACGGCGCCGAAGCGCTCGCGCATCAGCCGGGCCCATAGGCGCCGCATGGCGCGGAACTTCGCCGCCTCGCGCAGGACGTCCGTGCCCGCGGTGAAGTTGAAGGCGAAGCGGGGCGCGAACCGATCCACCGGCACGCCGCGGTCGATGGCCGCCTGCACATAGGTGATGGCGTCGGCCAGCCCGAAGCCCACCTCCTGGACCAGCGTCGAGCCGGCCTCCCGCATGTGGTAGCCGCAGACATTGATGAAGTTCCAGCGCGGGAGCCGGTCGGCACAGAACTCGATGATGTCGGTGACCAGGCGCAATGACGGAAGGGGCGGAAAGATGTAGGTGCCGCGCGCGATGAACTCCTTGAGGATGTCGTTCTGCGTGCTCCCGGTGAGCCGGTCGAGCGGCAGGCCCTGCTTCTCGGCCAGGGCCACGTACATGGCCAGGATCACCGCCGCCGGGGCGTTGATGGCGTTGGCGGGGCTCGCCTGCTCGAGCGGGATCCCGTCGAAGAGCACCTCCATGTCCCGCAACGAGCTGATCGGCACGCCCACCTTGCCCACCTCGCCGCGGGCTCGCGCGTGATCGGAGTCGAGCCCGTGCTGGGTGGGCAGATCGAAGGCGATATTGATGCCCGACATGCCGCGCTCGAGCATGTAGCGGAACCGGCGGTTCGTCTCCTCGGCGGTGCTGAAGCCGGCGTACTGCCGCATGGTCCAGAGCCGGCCCCGGTACATGGTGGGATAGATGCCGCGCGTGAAGGGATACTCGCCCGGCTCGCCGAGATCGCGGGAGGGATCGAAGCCGAGGCCCGCCAGGTGCGCCGGCGTGTAGAGCCCCTCGCCGGGTCGCTCCGCCTGCTTGCCGTCCATGGAGAGGATGCTAGCCGAACCCCGGGGCAATCGGAAGCCCATGTCATCGGCGGGTGATGTAGATTTGGCCCATGAAAATCGGCGTCTGGATCCCCAATTGCCGGCACCTCGCCACGCCCGAGATCATCACGACCGCCGCCGTGCGCGCCGAGCAGCTCGGCTATGACTCGGTCTGGGTCAGCGACCATGTGGTGGTGCCCCACGCCAACGTGGTGAACTTCGGCGAGACCATCTTCGACCCGTTGATCACGCTGGGCGTGATCGCCGGCGCCACCCGCCGCGTGCAGCTCGGCACCACGGTGCTGATCATCCCCTACCGCAACGCGGTGGTCACCGCCAAGATGATCTCCTCGCTCGACGCGCTCAGCGGCGGCCGCGTGCTGTTCGGGATCGGCGCGGGCTGGGTGGCCGCCGAGAGCGCGATGCTGGGCTTGCCGTTCAAGGAGCGCGGCGCGATGACCGACGAGTATCTCCGCGCCATGCAGGAGCTCTGGACACAGCGCGCGCCCGCCTTCACCGGCGCCTACACGCAGTTCAGCGACCTCGTCTTCGAGCCCAAGCCGCTCCAGAAGCCGCACCCACCCATCTGGGTGGGCGGCCACAGCAAGGCCGCGCTGCGCCGCACCGCCGAGTTCGGCGCGGCGTGGCATCCGATCAACCGCCCGGTGGAGGAGCTGCGCGCGAGTCAGGCGGAGATCGCGCGGCTCTGCCGGGCCCGCGGCCGGGCGAACATGCCGACGCTGACGTTACGGAACGACGTCCGCATCCTGCGCCCGGGCGAGACCGCGCCGAAGTCCGCCCATGCCGGGCGCGTCCTGGCCGGGGCGCCCGCCGATCTCGTCGAGCAGATCGGCGAGCTGGCGGCCATCGGCGTCGAGCACCTCGTCTGCGAGTTTCTCGCCGCCGATGGCCGTGAGCTCGAGGACCAGATGACCGGCTTCGCGGAGCGCGTGAGGCCCCAGCTCAGCTGACCGGCCCGCGTCGCCGGCTCGCCCCGCGCCGGCGTCAGATGCCCGCCGTGGCGGCCGCGGCGGTGAGCCGCGAGGATGTCTTGGCCGACGGCGCCTGCCGGTACCAGCGGGGCACGAGCGCGCCGATCACGAAGCTGACGATGCCCACCGTCGTCACCACCTGGGAGAGCGCCGGGATGCGCGCCAGCGGCGTCGTGTCCAGGAGCAAGCGGTACACCAGCAGCGACACCGGCAGCATCACCGCGACCATGGTGATCCCCTCGACCAGCCACAGAGGCCGATGGCCGAGGCCGACGGCGGCCAGGTCGGCCGGATCGTCGTCGGCCAGCGCCGCCACGACAAAGGCGACGGCGAAGGTCATCAAGGTCCAGGGCAGGCTCTGGCCGAATCGGGCCCAGGCCTCGGCGAAGCTCGCATGGTAGAGGACCTTGGTTCCCAGGCTCACCGCCGCGCCGCCGGCCGCCGCGGCCAGCGCCGAGACGAAATAGGCGCACCACGGCCGGGGGCCGCCCTCGCTGCGGCGGGCGCATGTCCAGTAGGCCTTGGGACCGAGCGCGCACCACAGGGACACGCAGTAGATGGCCGCGATCATCACCGAGCGGAGCAGGAGGTCCACCGGAGTCTCGTCGGGCCGCCGGCTGGGCAGCACGGTGAACGCGAACATGAAGAGCACGCTGCCGGCGGTGAAGAGCAGCATGAGGCTATTGAGCGAGATATGCCCCACGGACTGGATCTTCACCTCGAAGCCCAGCGTGCCGAGCCGGCGCGCCCGGCGATGCTCGGTGAACTCGCAGAGGAGCACCGCGCGGCAGATCGCGTCGTGCAGATCGCGGACCAGGGCGTCCAGCCCCGCCGTCACGTCGTCGCGGTAGGCCGCCATCATCTCCAGCGCCCGCGGGTCGGGCGCTCCCAGCGCGGCGGCCACGGTGGGAGCGGCGGCGAAGCCCGCCGGCTCGGTCGCCGGCCCGCGCGCGAAGCCATAGGCCCGGCGCACCTTGGCGCCGACCTCCTCGTAGCGCTCGCGCAGGCCGTCCAGCTCGCCGGGGCAGTCGATGAAGTACTCGCTCAGGCCGCCTTCCGCCTCCCAGGCCTCCATCCGGCGCATCAGCGTGGAGACGCGGAACCAGCGCGCCAGGAGCGTATCGCCGCTGGCGAGCCGCACGTCGGCCTCGGCAAACCCCTGCGCCAGGAGCGTGGGGGCGATCTCCGCGTATTCGTCCTCGCTGGCCGGCCGGAAGCGCGCCCGCTTCAGCTCGACGGCCAGTCGCCGGACTTCATGCGGGATGGCCGCCATGTGCTGGAGCCGCGTGCGGACGAAGTCGTCCAGCGTGGCCAGCGCCGGCACCTTGGACAGGAGGACGGTGAGCAGGAGGGCCACCACCACGGAGGGAGAATGCCGGAGCGCGCTCGGCACCTCGTCGCCGAGCTGAGGGACCAGCGCCCAGATCTTCTCGAGCACGGAGGGCGAGAAGAGCAAGGTGCCGTAGAGAACCACCCCGATGCCGCAGTAGAGGAACACCGCGGTGTAGTAGGACGCCGCGGTGGTGGTGGCGCGGCTCGGATAGGCCGCCTGGCGCGCCCCCGGCTCCGAGGGCGGCTTCCGGAAGCGCTCGTAGCCGTAGAAGGCCACGAATGCCGCACCCACGTAGGTCTCGAGCCTGGCGAGGAGCTCTAGCTGGTCCGTCATGGCCGCCCCCTCTTCCGCGCCGCAATCGCGGCGCCGCGCCCGTCGGTCCTTGTCCCAGGCGCAGTGCATCGGCCGCTCCAAGTGCAAGAGAGCGTGCAGGTCGGTGATGGAACGCGCAGTTACCAGATCTGCCCGAAGCAGGAAACCTGCGCGGGAGCGGGCGGCCCGCCTGAGCGCCCGGGCGGACTCCTGCCGCGTCGCGCCGACTCCAGTCACCTGAAGATGGCTGCCATCATCACGCTCGTTTCGCGCGAACCGTGGCGCCGCCGTCCACACGGCTTTCGAGCGTGGTAAAGTCGGGCCGGAGGGACCCAATGAATAAGGACACCGCGACCACGACCGCGACGCCCGCAGCCGTTCACCCCGAGGGAAAGCTCGCCTACGCAACGCCCGCCAATGCTCCCTTCATCGAGGGGCGGCGTAGCTTCCTCAAGTACCAGGACCTCGGCGTCTCCGCCGCGAGCAGCGGACGGATGCGGGCGCAGGTGATGTCCGCCACCGCGGGCATGACCAAGCCCACCGGCTGGCACTATCACGTCTGCGACGGCCAGTTCGTCTATGCGCTCAAGGGCTGGGTGGATCTCGAGTTCGAGGACGGGCAGTCGATCCGCCTTCAGGCGGGCGAGTCCCTCTATATCCCGGGCGGCCTCCTGCACAACGAGATCGCCACGTCGGACACGCTCGAGATCCTGGAAGTGTGCGTGCCCGCCGATATGGGCACGGTGGCCTGCGATCCGCCCGAAGGACGGCGGTAGCACCCGCTCTCTCCGCACGGTCCGCGCATGAGCAACCAGGTCACCCGGCGTGAGATGGAGACCTGGCTGCTCGGCAACGGGTTCCGGAAGCTCAAGGGCGGGATGACCGGGCACGTGCAGTACGAAGGCCCCGGCGTCAAGATCACGCTCCCGGGGCATGGGCCGCAGGACCTCACGAAGAAGCACGTGGCGCTCATCGTCCGCGCCCTCGTCGGCGCCGGGTTCGACCGCGAGCGCGTCCGTCGCGAGCTGGGTCTCTAGGGGCGCGCCGCGATCGCGGCGCCGCGATCTGCTACAGTCGGGCGCCATGCTGGCCGAGCTGCGGGAGCGCGATGCCGCCGGTGAGATCGCCGAGATCTACGCCGAGATCCGGCGCCTCTGGGCCGTCCCGTACGTCTCCTCGCTGCAGCGCCACCTGGCCACGCGCGCCGGCTGGCTCCCCTGGACCTGGGCCGCGCTGGGGCCCGTCTTCGCGAGCGGCGTCGCGCAGACCGCCGCGTGGCGCGCCGCCGCCGGCCTCTCCGTGCCGCCGCTGGCGCCCATCTCGCATGATGCGCTCCGGGTCTGGGGCGTCGATGAAACAGCCGAGCGCGCCATCAGGTCGGTCTGCGCCAGCTTCGTGCGGGTGAGCCCCGTCAATCTCGTCCTGTCGGGACTGCTCCGCCGGCTCCTGAACGGAGACCTGCCGGGCCGCGCGCAGGTCCCGACCGGCTGGGTGCCGCCCGCATCCGTCGGCCCATTGCCGGCGCTCGTCGAGCCCGCCACGCTGCCGCCCGCCGAGCAGGCGGTGCTGGCGTCGCTCGGCACCACGCTCGACGGCCAGCCCTTCGTGCCCGGCCTCTACCGGATGCTCGCGACCTGGCCGGGATTTCTCGCGCACATCGCCACCGTGCTGCGCCCGCAGCTCGCCGATGCCGTCACGCTTGCCGCGGGCCAGCGGCTCCTGGCCGCGGTGGACGCCGAGATCCCGGCGGTGTTCGCCGCGTTGCCGCCCCTGCCCACCGCGCCGCCGATGCCGTCGGAGAAGGATTTCGCCGCGATCCGGAGCGCGCTCGACACCTATCGCAAGACCAGCCCCGAGATGGTCGTGTTCGGCCGGCATGATCGGGGACGCGCTGCCCCCGCGCGCCTGACTCCCGCCTGACTGCCCCGCCCGACATGCCACACCCGAGAGAGGAGCACCGCCCCGATGAGCGAGGAGACCCTGCGCAAGCTCTGCCTGCAGGTCCGCAACTGGGGCAAGTGGGGCCCGGATGACGAGATCGGTGAGCACGCACGACTCCCACGCGACGTGCTCGAGGGGCTGGCCATGGGGCTACTCTAGCGCAGGTGGGAAAACACGGGAGGCCGGGCCCCCGAAGGGGACCCGGCCTCCCGATACGACGCGAGCTTCCGCTAGACCTTGCGGACGTTGGCGGCCTGGAGCCCCTTGGGGCCCTTGGTCACCTCGAACTCGACCTTATCGCCCTCGGCGAGGCTCTTGAAACCCTGCGCCTGGATGGCGTTGAAGTGCACGAACACGTCGTCGCCAGCCTCCTGGGTGATGAAACCGTAGCCCTTCGCATCGTTGAACCACTTGACCGTTCCCTGTGCCATTGAACCGACCTCTTATTCTGAGGCTTGCGCCTCGGTGAAACCCGCCACCATGGCGGGGGGCCCTCCTGAAATGGAGGACAAACAAAAACGCCGCAGGACCCGGGGTCCTCGCGGCGTTTGATCTCGAATCTCTCGAATCATCAACCGATTGAACCTTGAACCTGGGCTCACGTTACAGGCCCGCCCGCGCCCTGTCAAGGGATTTTCCAGGGTCAGGCGCTCGGCACCCAGGGCCAGTATTTCGCGATGGCTCCCGCGTCCACGCGCAGGTCCATGCCGGTCATCATCTCGGCGTCGTCCGAGGCCAGGAAGACGGCGGCGCGGGCGTAGTGGCGGGGGCTCGGCAAGGCGCCGGCGGGGATCATCTTCGCGAAGTCGAGCATGCGGCCGCGCCGCTCGGCCCGCGGGCGGCCCCACGCCTCCGCGCGCGCCAGCCCCTCCTCGACGTCGGTGGCCGTCGGCGTGAGGCTGTTCACGCGGATCCCGTGCCGGGCCAGGTCCATGGCGGCCGCGCGCGCGAAGTTGAGCAGGCCGCTCTTGCTCGTGCAGTACCCGATATTCCCCGGCTGGCCCTGATGCCCGGCCGTCGAGACGATCACGATGATGCTGCCCCGGGTGCCGCGCTCGACCATGAGCCGCGCCACGTGCTTGGTGCAGAGAAAGGTCCCGGTGAGGTTCACCGCGAGCTGCCGGCTCCAGCGCTCGAGCGGCATCTCCAGCACGCTCAGGCCGCCCAGGATGCCCGCGTTGTTGACGAGGACGTCGATCCCGCCGTACGCCTCCCGAGCGCGGGCCACCGCCGCCTGCACCTGGGCTTCGTCGGTCACGTCGCAGGTCAGGCCAAGAGCCTGACCGCCCCGTCCGGCGATCCAGGCCGCGCACTCGCGCGCATTGGCCGCGTCCACGTCCACGCAGACCACCTTCGCCCCCTCATCCGCCAGCCCGCCGGCGATGCCGGCGCCGATATTCGGGCTCGTGCCCGTGACCATCGCGACCTTGCCGTCGAGCTTCACGCGCGACTCCTTGTGCCGCTCAACCGACATTGCCGCGCACGCCCAGGACGTAGGCGGCCAGCGCGCCGGCCAGCGAGATCAGCATGATGATGCTGGCGATGACCACCGCCTCCTCGAGCTTCTTCTGGGCGATGTAGTCGAGCTGCAGGATGGCCAGGGGCCGGTTGGCGGTGGTGCTCAGCAGCGCGATGTTCGCGATGTTCCGCGCGGCGCCCACGAAGGTGATCATGCCGACGGCCATGAGCGTCGGCGCCATCAACCGCAACACGATACGGCGGTAGGTGGTCCACCACGAGGCCCCGGCGATGCGCGAGGCCTCCTCCAGCTCGCCGCCCAGCTGCATGAGACCGCTCTTGATGATCTGCACGCCGAGCGGCATGCCGGAGATGAGCCCGGCCACGATCAGCACCGCGGTGGTGCCGTAGAGCGGCCGGAGGAGCGGCGTGCCGAGGAAGAACCAGAGGAGGGCGAGGCCCAGGATCACGCCCGGCACCGTGAACGGCAGCCAGGAGACGAAGTCGAGCAGGCGGCGCCCGGCATAGCGCGTGCGCACGGCGATGTAGGCGATGAGCGAGTGCAGGAGCAGCGCCGCCACCGCGGTGCCGACGGCCAGCACCACCGTGTTGCGCAGCGAGCTCGCGAAGAGATCGTCGGTGAGCACGGTCTTCCAGTTGTCGAGCGTCCAGGGCTCCGGCACGTGGAAGAACCCGAAGAGCTTCATGAAGGTGCCCAGGAGCGCGAACACGACGGGCACGCCGAGCACGATGCCCACCACCGCGAGCCGCGAAGGCCAGCGCCGGCCACCGCCAGGCCCCGAGCGCATGCGGCTTGTTCTGGAACTGGCCCGGTCACCGTGGTGTAGCGGCGGCCGCGCGTCACCCATTGCTGGGCGAGGATGAGCGGGAGCATGGCGGCCAGGACCAGAACGGATAGCGCCGTCGCCGCATCGTAGCGAGGCACCCGGGTGACCAGCAGGTCGTAGATGGTGGTGCTGAAGACGAAGAAGCGGAACGGCGTGCCCAGCACCTGCTCCACCTCGAAGGTCTGGAGCGACACCATGGTGCCGAGCAGCAGCACCGACAGGATCACCGGCGCCATGACGGGCACCGTGATCCGCAGCGCGGTCCGCAGCGTGCTGGCGCCGGCGACTCGCGAGGCCTCCTCGAACGACGGTGTTCATGTTGCGGAAGGCCGGCGTGAGAAGGATGACCTTCACCGTCAGCGAGCCGGTGATCAGGTGGACCCAGACGATGCCCCCGAACGAGTAGATGTTGAACGGGCCCCGGCCGACGAACGGCAGCGCCGCGAGGCTCGTGTTGATCAGGCCATACTCCGGGTCCAGCAGGAGGATCCAGCTCAGCGTCACCGTCAGCGGCGGCAGGAAGAACGCCGCCCAGAAGCCGAACTCGAGCCACCGGCGCCCGGGCAGGTCGGTGCGCGCCAGCAGCCACGCGATGACGACGGCCAGCGGCAAGGAGAGGAGCTGGCGCACGAAGGTGACCGTCAGGGTGTTCCAGAGCGACGAGCGCAGCGCGGGCTCGGCCAGCGCGGCGCGCCAGCCGTCCAGCCCATAGATCGCCGGCTGCCCCGGCAGGGCGGTCTGGAAGCTCTGGAGCACGACGAGCAGCACGGGGTAGACCACGCCGAACGCGACCACGGCGAGGACCCCCGTGCAGAGGATGGTCTGCGGCTCCGATCCGCCACGCCGGGCGCGCCGCGATCGGCGCCGCTACGCCGGCCACACGCTCACCGTGTCCGGGGGAAAGGCGAGCGACACCGCCTGCCCCTCCCTCCACTCGCGCGATCGGGGCAGGAGCAGCACGATGCGCTGCTCCCCGCCCAGGCTCACGCGGGCCTCGTAGCGGTCCCCCACGAAAAGGAGCGCGTCGATCACCCCGGGCAGGGGTGCCGCCATCCGCCCGCGCGCCGTCCACCTCGATGTCCTCGGGGCGGATGGCCACGTGCACCTCCGCGCCGGTCGCGAGGGTGGCGGCGGTGACCGACCGCCCGGCCACCGTCCGTCCGTCGAGGGCGCCATTCAACGCGACGCGTGACCCCGCCCGGCTCGAGCGCGCTCACGCGGCCGCGCAGGATCACGGTCGAGCCCACGAAATCGCGCACGAAGGCGGACGCCGGCCGCTCGTAGAGGCTCCGCGGCGGGCCCACCTGCTCCACGCGCCCGCGCTGCATCACCGCGATGCGGTCGGAGAGGCTGAGCGCCTCGATCTGGTCATGGGTGACGAAGAGCACGGTGATCCCCAGCCGCCGCTGGAGCAGCCGCAGCTCGAGCCGCATCTGCTCGCGGAGCTTGGCGTCGAGATTGCTGAAGGGCTCGTCCAGCAGCAGCAGATCCGGCTCGTAGACGAGCGCGCGGCAGAGCGCCAGGCGCTGCATCTGCCCGCCGCTCAGCAGAGGTGGCCGCGCGCGTCTCGGTGCCGGCCAGCCCGACCAGATCCAGCACGCGCGCTACCCGCTCCCGGATGACCGCGCGCGTGAGGCCGCGCAAGGTCAGCGGGTACGCCACGTTGTCGAACACGGTCATGTGCGGCCAGATGGCGTACGACTGGAAGACCATGCCGAGGTTGCGGCGGTTCGGCGGGACGAAGATCCGCCGCGACACCGAGGCCACCACGCGGCCGCGCAGGGTGATGTCTCCCCCGTCGGGCCGCTCGAGCCCGGCCACGAGCCGCAGCGTGGTGGTCTTGCCGCAGCCGCTGGGGCCGAGGAGGGTGAACACCTCGCCCCGCTGCACGTCCAGCGACGCGCGGTCCACCGCCACGTGCGGAGGGAACACCTTGCTGACGTCGACGAGCGTGAGAACCGATTCGATCGCGCTGGTCCCGCGGGGCGGGCGGCCTACTTGATGACGGCTCGAGCGATATCCTGCGTCTTCACGACCTCGGGCAGGTTCTCCTCGGCGTCGATCTGCATGAACTTGGCGTCCGGGGGCACCGCGTACTGCGGGTTGCCGGACTCGATCCCGACCCGCCGGCTATTCGTCTCCACCTCCTTGGCCCAGACGACCTGCGCGTCCCGGGTGAGGAGCCAGTTGATGAAGACCTTGGCCGCGTTGGGATGCGGCGCGCGGTTGACGAGCCAGATCGTGTTGCTGCCCGAGCTCATGGTGGACATCTCGGTGAAGTGCACGAGCTTGAGGTTCTTGGCGAGGCCCTGCTTCTGGTAGGTGGCGAGGATCTGCGGGTTGACGCCGATGGCGATGGGATAGCGGCCCCGCACCATGAACTCCGCCACCTGCCGGTTGTCGCGGCTCAGCACCGGCTCCTGGTCCACGAAGAGCTTCTTGATGATGTCGTCGCCCATGCTGAGCCGGGCCGCGGTCATGGGCCAGAACGTGTCGCCCATCGATCCGCACGTCGGGCAGGAGCAGCTTGCCCTTCCAGCGCGGGTCGAGGAGGTCTTTCAGCCCCTTGACCTCGCCCTCCTTCACCATGATCGGTGTTGATGGTGACCCCGCCCCCGCGCTGCGCGACGAAGCCGTAGCAGAGGGCGCGGTCCTTCACCAGCGCGAAGCCGCGCTCGAAGCCGCCCTCCCACCCGTCCTTCACCTCCGGCAGCACGATGACCGGGCGCACCGGGTCCCAGACCCCCGCCGGCCGCAGCACCTGGAGCGCGGTGCTGGTGGGAATGAGCGACACGTCCCATGTGAAGAGGTTGGCCTGCCGCTCCTGGAGGATGCGCGGGGCGAAGTCCTGCGAGTGCAGGCTCGTGTGCTCGAGCTTGACCTCGGGGTAGGCGACGGTGAAAGCCTTGAGCGCTCGCTTGTAGACATCGCCGGGAAAGGTGTTGACGACCAGCTTGGCTTCCTTCTTCGCCGCCGCCACCGCCTGGGTCCAGTCGGCCGGCTGCGCGACCGCCCGCCCCGCGGGACCGAGCGCCGCCGCGGCGCTACCCAGCGCCGCGCCTGCGAGGAACCGCCGCCGCGTGATCATGGACGCCCCCCGCCACCGTTCCGTCGCGCCTTCTCTTGCAGATAGCGCACCGACACCCGCTCCAGCGGCACATTGCTCGGGTCGAGGCCATCCGGATTGCGGTACTCGAAGGCGGCGTTGCGGCCGCCGTGCTGCTTGGTGACTACCAAGCGCCTCCACGCGATGACCTCGGCGTCGGTGCCCGAGAGCTTCTCCGGCGTGTCGTAGCGCTGGTTCAGCATCACCCGCTCGTCCTGGCGCGAGAAGTTGTACTCGATGATCCAGCGCCGCACGGTGGCGTAGGCCGCGCGGTCCCAGAAGCGGCGCCACGCGTTCTTCGGCCGCGTGCAGTGGTAGTACCAGACGCGCGTGAGGTGCTCCTCCACCGGCACGCACATGCGCGTGTAGAGATCCCAGCCGAACTCGGCGCGGAACATGCCGGGCAGGTGATGGCCGCCGCACCAGCGCGCGGACTGCGGCGGCGGGATATTGCGGCGCGCGCGATCGGCGAGGGGACGCGTCAGCCAGGTCCAGAGCCGGCGGTAGTTGGTCTTGGGCCACCGCCAGCCGTTCGGGTAGAGGTCGAAGGCCGGGCTCTTGCGCATGTAGTTCGCTCTCGGCCACGTCGCCGCCGAAGCCATTGCCCACGAAGATGGGGTGCTCGCCCTGGGCGCCCCGCGCGATGAAGCCGCCGCGCATGACGACCACCGCGTTCCGGTGCACGTAGTTCACGTGCGAGTCCATCGAGTTCTCCAGCGCGACCTCCCAGTTGCACTTCCAGTACACCAGCCCCACCTGCACGAGGGCGCCGGCGTCGAAGAACTCCTCCGGCACGTCCTCCTGGATGGGCGCGGGCTCGCCCTCGCCCATCCACACGAAGACCAGCCCCTTGAGCGTCTGCGTGGGATACATCCTGGCCTCGGAGCCGGGCTTGCCGCAGACGCCGGAGTCGGGCCCCTCGGACAGCACGGCCACGTTCTTGCCGCTCTCGTCGTAGACCCAGCCGTGATAGGGGCAGGCCACCGTGCCGCGGTAGTGGCAATCGCCTTCGCTCAGCCGCGCGCCCCGATGGGGGCAGACGTCCTGGATGGCCGCCACCGCCCCGTTGGCGCCGCGGAAGAGGCAGATCTCCGCGCCCAGGAGCGACACCTTCACCGGCTTCCGCGAGCCCACCGAGCGATCCTCGAGGGCGGGATACCAGTACTCGCGCAGGCCGAGCTTGGGAATGTGCTGGCGGATGTCGCCGGAGAGCCGGGGAATGCCGGTCGCCGCCGCCGGCGTCGTCGTGGTCGTCGTCATGGCTTGAACACCGCGAAACACTTGTTGGAGTTGAAGATCCACGTCTCGATGAAGTCGCACTCATCCGGCTTGCGACCGAGCGCCTCCATGGCGCCCGCGAGCATGTACCAGTTGAGCATCTCCTGCTGGCCCGAGGCCTCGATGTCCGCCAGCGGCGTGGCCCGCCACGCGTCGTAGTCGCCGCGCCGAAGCGCCTCGTAGAGGCGCCGATCCGACTCGATATCGGGATAGAGCTGGTAGTTCTTGTCGGTGAGGAAGGCGTGCGACCAGCTCGAGGACGCGATCAGCGCCACGCGCCAGGGGCTCTCGCGCATCGCGCGCGCCACCGCCGCGCCCGCCTCCATGCAGCGCTTGGGCGACGGCGAGGGCGGATCGAGCTCGGCCTCCGTGAGCGGCGTGACGAGGCTGGCGCGATAGCCGCGCTGGGCGATCACGCGCCGGCCGTAGCAGTTCACCTGGAACGCGACCACCGGATACGGGAACCCCACCCGGTCGTAGTCGAGGAACATGATGGTGTTGAGGAAGGCATGGGCCAGCCCGGGATGATGCAGCGGCGTATAGGCGTAGGACACGTCGATGTCCTGCTCGAGAAGCCGGCGCGCGAGGAACTTGCCGGCCTCGCGGTGCCCCGCAATCTGGATCGCCGAGTCCGCGCTCTCGCCCCACACATTGTTGCCGGCGTCCCGCGTCCGGTGCTTCGCCTCGATCTGGTCATAGGCCAGCACGCAGAAGGGCGGAATGATGTCGGCGGTGAAGTTCTCGTGCTGGTCGTCGCCCCAGATGACGACCACCTCGGGCCGGAACTCGTCGAGCAGCTTGCGCGCGTGGCGGAAGTGGCGGAGCAGGCTTTCCCGGTGCACGGCCGCCGACGCGGTCCCGCCGTCGCCGCCGTACTCGCGCCGCATCGCCTCCGGCCAGCCCGCCGGGTCGCGGTAGCGCTCGGGCAGGCCCGGATCCTTCATGATGGTGCGCAGGATATTGGCCATGTCGCGGTCATGGCCGACGAGCGGCGGGTAATGCGTCATGCCCAAGCCGAGGATCTCGCCCACGTGATACCTCCAGTCCGGCGTGCGAGCGCTTGGGCGATGCTAGGCCGTCGGCCGCGCCCTTGTCAAACCGGGCGGACGACGGGGCCGCCACGCACAACGGGCGCCGAGATCGCTCCCGGCGCCCGTGAATGACACCCCCTATAGGGGCGTTGAGCCCGGCGGGCTACTTGTCCTTGATGGCCGCCTTGATCTTGGGCACCATCTCCGGCGGGACGGACTTCATATTGTGAGCCAACTCGGCATGTTTCGCGCCCTTGGCCATCACCTCGGCCTCGTCCTTCCCTTCCAGTACCGCCTTGCAGCCTGGGACCAAGTCACCGCAATTGAGCACCTTTGCCATGGGAGTCTCCTCTCGACGCGTCGCGCGTCTCGACGGGTGAACGTTCGCTCACAATCGAGTGTGGGCGCAGCCGGGAGCGGTGTCAAACCTCTCTAACGCGCCGCGCGCCGATCCACGCACACCGCGCCGCCCTTGATCACGAGCTCGATGCGCGCAGCATCCAGCAGCAGCGACACGTCGTCCAGCGGATTCCCGTTCACCACCACGAGGTCGGCCAGCCGCCCTGCTCGAGCGTCCCGATCTCGCGCTCGAGGCCCAGGCAGCGCGCCGCCCACTGGGTGGCCGCGCGCAGCGCCTGCATCGGCGTGAGCCCGGCCTCCACCAGATACTTCAGCTCGAGCGCGTTCTTCGGGGATGGCCATGCCCGCCCGCGTCGGTGCCCGCGGCAATGGGCACGCCCAGCTCCAGCGCGCGCTTGATGCTGGCGAGGTGATGCGGGTAGAGGTCTTCCGCCCGCGCGCGCACATGGGGCGAGGCGCTTTGCCGGTGATAGACGTAGACGGTGAGCGTGGGCACGAAGAAGGTGCCCTCGCCCGCCATCCGCCGCATCAGCTCCGGCTCCTCGTCGAGATAGCAGCCGTGCTCGATGGTGTCCACGCCCGCCAGGAGCGCGGTGCGGAGGCCCGGGCCCCCAGCGCATGGCACATCACGCGCCGTCCCTGCGCATGCGACTCCGCCACCAGCGCCTGCAGCTCCTCCTGGGTGAAGGCGGCGTCCAGCGGCCCATGGCCCGCCCGCGAGCTGGCGCCCCCGGTGCTGGCGGTCTTGATCACATCGGCGCCGGCGCGAACCAGCGTGCGAATCACCTCGCGGATCTCGTCGGGCCCATTCGCGATATTGCGCGGCAGCAGCGGGTCGGAGCCGCCACAGCAGCCAATGGCGGCGGGGCTATGGCCCGAGGGACTGACGCGATCGCCGATGCCGCCCGTGGGCGAGAGGATCTGAAGGCCCAGCATCAGCCGCGGGCCCGCGATCAGCCCCTGCTCGATGGCCAGCTTGAATCCCGTGTCCAGGCCCCCGCCGTCGCGGATCGCCGTGTAACCCATGCCGAGCGCCTCGGCCAGCGCGCGCGCCGTGCGGAGATGCGCCGTGCTCGCCGGCTCGTCGAGGCCGAAGCGCGTGGCCAGGGCATAGCCATGCGAGGCCATGTGGTCGTGCGCGTCGATGAGCCCGGGGATGATGGTCTTCCCGCGCACGTCGACCACCTCGGCGTCCTTGGGCCAGGCGAGGCTCGGGCGCGGGCCCGCGGCGACGATCCGCTCGCCGTCGATGACGATGGCGGCATCGGCCACCGGCGCGGCGCCGGTGCCGTCGATCAGGGTGGCGCCGGTCAAGACGCGGTGCATGGGCGGAACTCTCGTCCAGATGGGCGAGCGGTGTCAAGCAGCGAACGCCGTGGTATGCGGGCACTTTCGGTGGCCCCTTGAATTGCGTATTCTGGCCTTGTGCCCCCACCTGTTCGAGGGATCGCGCTGCTCGCCCTCACGGGACTGCTTGCGGGAGCCTGCGCGTCCGCTCGCACACCCGCTCCCCAGAGCTCGAGCCCCAGCGCCACCCGCGTGGAGGCCCCGCCGCCCGCCGCCGCCCCCGCGGCGTCGGCCTGGGCGCCCCCTGGCACCGCGTCCCCCGAGCCCGAGTCTCCTGACCTGCGAGGAGCGAGTCCGCGAGGAGCGGAAGACCGAGATCATCCGCGCGGGCGTCAATACCGGCCTCCTCACCGGCGCCTGGATGGCGATTCAAGGCGGCGCGCAGGGGGCGTTCTGGGGTCTGGTCTCCGGCACGCGCGACGGCGCCTGGATCGGCGCGGCGGTGGGCGCGGGCGTGGGGCTCGTGCTCGGCGTGGTCAACGGGATCGAGGCCGCCCGCCAGGTGAAAGGGCAGCTCGCGTATGCGCCGTCGCCTTGCCCCGCCGAGACGAGCGCGCCCGTCACGATTGTCGCGCCGCCACCTGTCGCGTTCGAGACCGTCGAGATCGGCAGGGAGGCCGCGGCTACCACGCCGTAGCTAGCGGCCCTACGTCGCTACCCCTTCGAGCGAGTACACCGACAGCGGGGCGACGCGTCCCCGGATCGCTACTTCTCCTCGGCGGGTCAATCGTCCGAGGATGTAGTCGCGCACCCCCCGCTTCTCCCTGCCACGCGCGCCTGAACCGTCTCCTCACTCACGAGTGCGGTGACGCCCATCTCCTTGGTCAGCCCCTCGAGCCGGGAGGTGGCGTTGACGGCATCGCCGAGGACGGTGAATTCGAGGCGCGCTCCGCTCCCGACGCATCCGGCGATCACGCTCCCGGTGTGCACTCCCAGGCCGATCTCCGCCGCCGGCTCCCCGCGCCCGCGACGCTCACGGTTGAGCGACGCAATCGACGAGATGATCTCGGTGGCCGCCGGGATCCCGAGTTGCGCATGATCCGCCATGGGTCGCGGGGCGCCAAAGACCGCGAGCATGCCGTCGCCCATGAACTTGTCAACGGTGCCGCCGTGCTTGGTGACAATCTCGGCCAGGAGCCCTTGCACCTCGTTCAGATAGTCCAGCACCTGGCTGGGCGGCATCGACTCAACGAGCCCGGTGAAATTGCGGAGGTCGGTGAAAAGAACCGTGGCGTCAAGGATGCTCGCTTCACCGATGGCGCCAAGAGGATCCCGCCTGGCCTGCTCAACGAGGTGTTCCGGCAAGAAGCGCCGGAAGATCGTTCGACTGACTTCACCATCCAGTGACGTCCGCACAATGGAAGTGAGTCGGTATCCGAACAAGCCAGCGACCGCGATCGCGATCAGCGTCTGGGTATGCAGAGCCACGCGAATCTCCGCTCGCCATGGTCAACGCGACGAAGGCGGCAAGGGCCGCCGCGGTACTGAACCCGGCGGATACGGGCCAGAGCCGAAGTCCGCCGGACAACGCGACCAGGGCGCAGTACACCGCGACATCCTCCATCCCGATGCCAAAGAGTGCCGGCTCGGCGGTGGCAAGCACGGTGCCGTACGCGCAAAAGACGAAGGTGGCGTCGACGGTGGGCAAGAGGGCCGTGATACCCGGCGGGTACCATCCGCGACGAAGGAGAACCAGGATGGCGATGGCCACGACCAACATGGCGGCAACCGTGAGCGCGACTATGGGCGGGAGCCGGTCGAGACCCTGGATCCACGGCCAGCGGATCGACGCGGTGTTCACGCACAATATGGCTGCGAGAGCAGCAACCCGGACGTAGGCGAGGCGCACCTCGAATCCTCGAGACTCACGCGCGAGCGTCCCTCGGATCGATTGCGCGACCTGCTCTCTCGTCTCTCGGAAGGCGCGGTTCGTCATGGTTCACCTCGAAGACCGGGGAGCTAGAAGACGAGGGCAAGCGACAGGCTGATCAGATGGGCGCGGCCGAATTCCTTCCGGATCTCCGGGAACGCGTTGTAGACGTATGCCAGCTCAGCCTGAAAGTACTTGGTCGGATAGAACCCCACGCCCCCGCTCACGGTGAACTGGCCATCGGTGTCGGCGGAGCCGCCCAGCCGCAGCGCGAGAATCTGGAAGGGCAGGTACTCGACTCCGGAGAACATCCGCCCGACATCCGCGCCGTCGTCGCTCGAGCCGATCCGGACATTGGTGAGGCGGAGGTACTGCCAATCGGCGTATGCGCCGAACTTCTCGGACGGCCGCCAGGCAAGCCCTCCGCGAATGTTCAGCGAGCGGGTGTTGTCTGTGAAATCAATGGGCGTGAGGCCGGGCCCGAACGGCGGCGGCGGCAGGTCGACGAATCCGGTCGTCTCGCCCCGCGTCCACCCGAGGGCCACGAGAAGACCGATCAGCCAGTGCCGGTGGGGGGCTCACGAGGACACCGAGACTGCCCTCCACGCCGAGGGACTCGGTATCGGTGTGCTGGGGAAAGTCGGAGAAGAGTGTCGAGAGGCCCAGCCTCGACTGGCTGAGACGAACCGATGCCCCCAAGGGCGATCCACTTATCGAGCAAGTGGCTGTACGTGAGGCGCAGCTCGTTCGATCGCAAGGTGAAGTGGTCTCCCTGGTCGCTCTCCACGTCCTGTGAGTCGATCCGCGTGTAGGACGCGAGGATGGTGCCGGCATGAGGCAGTCGATAGGTCGTGCTCGCGGCGCCGGCGAGTGATCGCGCTGCCGTTGTTGAACGCCACATAGGCCCCGGTGAGCGTCCCGATGAACCGAAACTCATTCGGAGGCTCCCGCAAAAAATCCCCCGCCGCGGGGTTCACCGAAGAAAGGTAAGGATACGCGGTGGAGGCGGACAACCCGATGACATCGGTGAAAGTGGACGCGCGGTCGAGCGCCAGGCCGATTCTCAGACCGACAGCCTCATCGCCGAGGTCGCCGGCGGAGCCGGCGCCGACGGTCATAAGCGCAAAGAGGGCGATGATTCCGAGCGCGACCGCGTAGGGTGCAGGCCCGGAGGGTTTCTTCCACGCCACCGTGTGTCCCTCTTCGCTCGATAGCCCAAATGTGGAATGCTTGCCAGCTGGCTACCGGACGTACCCGGCGGACTATGGCAGGCGCACTGATTGGAGTCAATAGGTGAGCGGTTGTCTCGCGAGAGCGCACGTCGACGCCGCCGTCACCCCTTCCGCTTCGGCCCCATCCCCTGCTCGGCTCGCGCCTCCGCCGTCACCGCCTTCGCCATCTTCTCCACCTTGAATCCTGAACCCCGGCGCTTGGTCCACACCTTGGTGAACTCGGCGCCGAAGAGGAGGATCTGCGCGGAGTAGTACACCCAGACCACGATGATGACGAGGGACCCGGCGGCGCCATAGGCCGAGGCCACCGCGCTCTTGCCGAGATAGAGGCCGATGAGGAACTTGCCGGCGGTGAACAGCAGCGAGGTGACCGCGGCTCCCAGCCAGACATCGCGCCAGGCGATCTTCACGTCGGGCAGCAGCTTGAAGATCACGGCGAAGGCGCCGGTGATCACGGCGAGCGAGATGACGGAGTTCAGCGCCTCGAGCGCCACCGCCGGCGCGGGCAGGAGATGGCTGACATAAGTGCTGACCGCGGCGAGCCAGGCGGTCACGACGAGGGAAACGAGGAGCAGGAAGCCCGTGCCGACCACCATGGCGAAGGACCAGAAGCGCTCCTTCACGATGTCCCGTATCCGCCGCCCGGGCTTGGGCGTCACGCCCCAGATCGCGTTGAGCCCGTCCTGCAGCTCGCCGAAGACGCCCCAGAGGCCGACCACCAGCGTGACGAGCGAGAGGACCAGCTCGGCGGTGCCCGGCGGCGTGGCGCGCGCGCTCCGGACCGTCGCCTCGATCGCCTTCGCGCCCTGCTCCCCGATCAGCTCGTGGAACTGCTCGAGGATCTGGCTCTCCGCCCCCGGCCCGAGGAGAGCTCCTGCCAGTGCCATGAGGATGACGATGCCGGGCGTGAGCGCGAAGATCGTGTAGTAGGCGAGCGCGGCGCCGATGCGCTGAGCCCGGTCCTCGTACCAGTCGCTGCCGGTGGCTTTCAGCAGCGACCACAGATCGCGCACCACTATGCCCCCGGCGCCTCGGGCGCGGTGGCGTCGGCGGGAGAGAAGTCGGCGCGCTCCCGCAGCGCTGCCGTCAACGGAAAGCCGCGCAAGATCGTGGCGAGCTGGTCGGCGTCCTTGATGGGGCCATGCTCCGAGCGAAACCGGACGATCGCGGCTGCCTGCGCCGGGCCCAGGCCCGGGAGCTCGAGCAGCTCCTGCTCGTTGGCCAGGTTGACTCGCACCTTGGTAGCCATGGATGCCTCCCCCTCTTCACGCCGCTCGCGGCGGCTCCAGGTCCTTCTACCTCAGCGCGCCATCCACCATCGCCTGCGCCTCCCGCACGATAGCGTCGAGATGCGTCCGGACTCTTGAAGCTCTCCGCATAGATCTTGTAGATGCTCTCCGTGCCCGATGGCCGGGCCGCGAACCAGCCGCCGGGGGCGCTCACCTTCAAGCCGCCGATGGGCGCGTCATTGCCGGGGGCGCGCGTCAGCTTGGCGGTGATGGGCTCGCCGGCCAGCGTCGACTCCTTGACCGCCTCCGGCGTGAGCTTCCCCAGCCGCGCCTTCTGCGCGGGACGTCGCCGGCGCGTCGATGCGCGTGTAGTACGGCGTGCCGAGCTCCGCCGTCAGCGCGCGATAGTGCTCGCCCGGGTCCTTGCCCGTCCGCGCGGTGATCTCGGCGGCCAGGAGGTTCATGATCAGGCCGTCCTTGTCGGTGGTCCACACGGTGCCGTCCTGGCGCAGGAAGCTCGCCCCGGCGCTTTCCTCGCCGCCGAAGCACAGCGAGCCGTCGAGGAGTCCCGGCACGAACCACTTGAGCCCCACCGGGGTCTCGTAGAGCCGGCGGCCCAGCTTGGCGACCACCCGATCGATCATGCCACTGCTCACCAGCGTCTTGCCGACGGCGACCCTTGACGGCCAGCGCGCGCGATGGGTGAGGAGATAGTGGATGGCGACGGCCAGGTAGTGGTTCGGGATTCATCAGTCCCGCCGGGGTCACGATGCCGTGGCGGTCCGCGTCGGTATCGTTGGCAAAGGCCACGCGGAACTTGATCCTTGAGGCCCACCAGCCGCGCCATGGCATGCGGGCTCGAGCAGTCCATGCGGATCTTGCCGTCGTGGTCCAGCGTCATGAAGGCGAACCGCGGATCGATCGCCGGATTGACGACGGCGATGTCGAGCCCGTAGACGGCATTGATGGGGGCCCAGTAGGGCACGCCCGCCCCGCCCAGCGGGTCCACCCCCAGCGCGAGGCGGGCGCCGCGGATGGCGTCCATGTCCACGACGTTCCGCAGGTCCTCGACATAGGGGAGGACGAAGTCTTCCTGATGCGTGCTCGCCGGCCTTGACCGCGGTGGCATAGGGCACGCGCTTGACTCCGGCATTACCCGCGCGCAGCAGCGCGTTCGCCCGGTCCTGCACCCACTTCGTCACGTCGGTGTCCGCCGGGCCGCCGTGGGGGGGGTTGTACTTGAAGCCGCCGTCCTCCGGCGGATTGTGCGACGGCGTGACGACGATGCCGTCGGCCGGGTGCGCGGCGCGGCCGCGGTTCCTGACGAGGATGGCGCGCGAGATCACCGGCGTGGGCGTCACACCGTCGTCGCGCTGGATGACGGTCTCCACGCCGTTCGCCGCCAGCACCTCGAGCGCCGTGCGCTGCGCCGGACCCGAGAGCGCGTGCGTGTCCTTGCCCAGGTAGAGCGGGCCGTCGATACCCTGGCCCCCGCGGTAATCGCAGATCGCCTGGGTGATGGCGAGAATATGCGCCTCGTTGAACGAGCCGCGCAGCGACGAGCCGCGGTGCCCGCTGGTGCCGAAGGCGACGAGCTGGTCGGGATCGTCCAGTTCGGCCGGCGCTCGTAGTAGTCGCGCTCGAGCCGGGCGAGATCGACCAGCATCTCCGGCGGAGCCGGTTTGCCCGGCGAGCGGCGAGGTGGCCATGGCCTCAGTGTCCCCTGGATCGCGCCCCACGGCCAGCTGGCCGAGGCGGCGCCGAACGGAGCCGTCATTGATGTCCGTGTCCGCCGAGTCGCCGCGTGGTCGGGGATTGACACCGCGAATCAGGCAGCACGGGAACGATGGTGCCTACTCTCCGTAGACGATGTCGTGTAGCTGCGCCCAGATGCCCAGGATGTTCTCTGTCTCCTGATCGACGTGATGAATCTTGGTGATGCCGCCGTTCGCCATCGCGGCCGATATACTCGCGTCGCCGGTGGAGAACACCAGAATTCCCCACGCTTCCGCCTGCCGACCTTGGCGCTCCCACCGCCGGGCCGGCCGAGACCGGCCCCTTCATGTTGAGCGTTATAGGTGCGACGACAGGACCGTGACTGATGGCACAGCCGCCCAGCAATGCCGCACTGGAAAGGAAGACGACCAGATGACGTCCGATCTTTCTCATGCTTTCCTCCGGCGTTTGGGGTGGACCCACCATTTCCCTGACCCGCGGTGTGCCAACCACACATAGCACCGCACCGAGATTGTCAACGGCGAGCGAGCGGGCGCATTTGACCAATCCCCTGAGCGTTTGTCATCATCGGAGTCGCTCACATGACTCCCGTGAAGGCGACGGGCACTCGCGCCATCCTGGCGGCCTCTCTCCCCGCGGCCGCCGCCATTTTCGTCTTCGGCACCCTGTATGGCGCCGCCGCTCGCGCCATCATGGGCGTGCCCCTGACGCTGGCGTCCTCGGTGTTCGTCTTCTCCGGCGCGCTGCAGTTCGCGCTGCTGGCCCTCCTGAGCGCGGGCGCCACGACGCTGCCGCTCCTGCTGATCGCCGCCGCGCTGAACCTGCGTCACCTCGTCCTCGGCGCGGTCCTCCGTCCCCGCATGACGGGCTCCCGCCTGCGCCGGGCGGCGCTGGCCTTCTTTCTCGTGGACGAGACATTCGGATTCGCCGTCGCCGCGGGACATGCGGCGGAGCGCGCCGGGGAGCCGGTGGGACCGGTCACCGAGCGCACCCTCCTGGTCGCGGGCCTGACCTGCTACCTCGCCTGGCAGGTCGGCACCGTCATCGGCGTGCTGGGAGTGGGGCTCGCCGTCGCCGAGAACGTGGCCGGCGCGATCTTCCCCGTCCTCTTCATCGGGCTGGGCGCCCTCGCGGTGACCCGCCGCTCCCACGCCGTGCGCGCCTTGGCGGCGGCCCTGCTCACGGCGGGGATCGCCTTCGCCTGGCCGGACCTGCGCGTCGTGGCCCCCGTCGTCGCCGCGGTGCTCGTGGCCCTGCCGGGAGGCGAACGATGAGCGCGCTGGTGCTGGCGCTCGTCGCCGTGCTCACCTACGGCAGCCGCGCGATCGCGCTGGCCTTCCTGCCGCGACCCGGCGCGCGCCTCGAGACGATCCTGGCGCGCATGCCGGCGCCGATCTTCGCCGGGCTCGCGACGGCGACCCTGATCACCGGCGACCGCTCGCTGGTCGGTGGCCCGATCCTCTGGGCCGCTCTGGGCGCGCTGCTGATCAGCCCCACCCGCTCACTTCTGTTCTGCCTGATCGGGGGCGCGGCCGGTTATACGCTGGGGACGCTGCTGCTTCGCTAGTGGGAGGTCATCGATCTCCCCGCCCGGCGCCGCAAGGCTCCGCAGCGGCGGGAACCGCGCCGGCAGATCCGCGGCCGCGACCTGGAAGAGCGCCTGCGGCTCCCGCAAGCCGCGGAGTCGATGCGAGCCCAACCCACGGAAGCGGATGCCGGTTGGCCGCGTCCGGCCCACGGCACTTCGGGCCGCGGCGGAGAGCAGGATCTGACCACCGTGCGCAGCCGAGCAGATCCGAGCGACGGTGTGTACGGCCAGACCGACATAGCCGGAGTCGGTCAGCGTGGGACGCCCGCTATGAATGCCGGCTCGCACCCTGACTTCGACCCCATCGGGCCAGGCCCGTCCCCGCAAGGACCGCTCGATCGCCAGAGCGGTCTCGAGCGCCGCGGATGCGCGATCGAAGACCGCGAAGAACTCATCCGCGCGTGCGTCGACCTCGCGGCCGGACGCCTGATGCGTGGCGCTCCGCATGATGGCGCGGACCTCCCCCAGGAGGGCGGCGTACCGGTCACCCAGCCGCTGGAGGAGGTCCGTCGACCCTTCGATATCGGTCAAGAGAAAGGTCACGTACCCGGTGGGCAGGGTTCGCGCTTCACTGGCCTGGGCTTCGACCTGGCCGCGCAACCGCTCGTTCTCGACCGCCATCCTGGCCGCCGCCGTCACGGTCTTCACCAGGTCCGGATTGTCGAGGACGGCGCGGGCGTGCACGAGGGCGGTCATCGGGCGGCCCTGGTGCTCGATGAGCGTCACCCCCCGCGCCTTCGCGCTCAGCCGGCAGCGCGGCGGGTCGACCGGCGCCGTCGAGATAGGTGCCGGCCGAATCGGACCAGTGCAAGACCGAGAGCGACGGGTCACGGAGGGCCGTGCGCAGCCGCCGTTCGAGCTCGGCCGGCGTGCCGATCTGTCCCAGCTCGATCACCAGCCGCCCGGCCGCCGCCTCGCTCATCTGCGACTGCAGCTGTCCGGTCATGAAGCCGATGGGCACGATCCCGTACTTCTTGGCGGCGCCGAGAAGCCGCGTGCGCGCCCGCTCTCTGGCCGCTTCATCCTCGAACGCCACCTGGTTGAAGCGCGCCAGCGCGTTTCGCACGTGTGGCTCGTCGTTGATCGGCAGTCGCCTGCGTCCCTTCGAATCCACGTAGGCGAAGGCGCTCTTGGGCAGCTTCGCCCGTTTCTTGGAGTTGAGCTGGCTCATGGCTGTCTAGGTGTCCCGGGCCGCGTGGGTCGATCGAGATCAGGTTGACGATACTCCACCCGGGAGCACGGCGCCACGAGGCAGTGCCCTCGCGACCGGGGCCGGCTCTTGACGCCGCGCGTCGCCTACCCGTTGCGGCGGGCGGCCGGCGGCGCGATGCTTGTCTCAACACGGAGGTGCACCATGAGCATCGTGACGATTTCCCCAACGCTCGGCAGCCTCGGCGACGAGATCGGACGTGCGGTGGCGCGCGCTCGCGGCTTCGAGTTCGCGGATCGCGAGATCATCGAGAAGGCGGCGGCCCGGTTTGGCGAAGGCGTGATGGAGCTCGCGCACGCCACCGAGGAGAAGCCGACGCTCTGGGAGCGCTTCATCGACACCAGCCGCCGCTACATGACCTATGTCGAGGCGATCGTGCTCGAGCAGGCCGCGCGTGACAACGTCGTGCTCTCCGGCCGCGGCTCCGCGTTCCTGCTCGGCAAGATGCGCCACGTCCTCCGGGTGCGCGTCACGGCGCCGGAGTGGGTGCGGACCACCCGTATCGTCGAGCAGCAGGGTCTCGTCTCCGACGCGGCGGCGGCGCTCGTTCGCCAGAGCGACAACGAGCTCGGCGCGCGCGTCCGATACCTCTACCACGTGGACTGGAACGATCCGCTCCTCTACGACCTCGTCATCAACACGGACCGGATGACGGTGGCCGAGGGTGCCGCCCTCATCGAGCGGGCGCTCCAGAACCCCCGCTACCAGTCGAGCGTCGAGATCATGAACGAGCTCCGGGAGGTCAACCTGACCACCCAGTGCCGGGCCGCCTTGCTGGCCCACCCCGACACGCGCCCGCTGGATCTCCGTGCGACCTGCGAGCACGGCCAGGTCACGCTCATCGGGATCGTGGAGCACGACGAGCAGCGGCAGCTCGCGGAGCAGGTCATCGCCAAGGTCCCGGGCGTCACCATGGGCAGCAACAACATCGTGGTGCGCCGGCGGATTGTCCCGATCTCCACCTGATCCCATAGCGTCGGGAGGATGACGCCGCGCGCCGCGCATTGACAACCGATCGGTTCCGCCCTAAGGTCGCGGCCGTTGGCGAGCCGTCCCGTCCCCCACACCAGGAGGGGCCCATGGTCACGCTCTCGGTCAACGGCAAGTCCCAGCAGCTCGACGTCGAGCCCGACACCCCGCTCCTCTACGTGCTGCGCGACAATCTGGCGCTGCACGGCCCGAAATTCGGCTGCGGGCTGGCGCAGTGCGGTGCCTGCACCGTGTTGATGGACGGGAAAGCGGTGCGCTCCTGCAGCGTACCGATGAGCAAGGTGGGCCCGGCGGCCAAGATCGTCACCCTCGAGGGCCTGGGCACGCCCGAGAAGCCGCATCCCGTGCAGCGGGCCTTCATCGAGGAGCAGGCGGCCCAGTGCGGCTACTGCATCAACGGCATGGTGATGCAGACCGCCGCCTTCCTCGCTGCCCGGCCGGGCAACCCCTCCGAGCGCGAGATCCGTGGCGCGCTCCAGAACAATCTCTGCCGCTGCGGGACGCATCAGCGCATCATCGCCGCCGTCAAGCGGGCCGCGGCCCTGATGGGAAAGGGGGCCTGACATGACGCCGGACACGACGACTCCCCAGGCAACCCGCCGCGAGTTCTTGATCGGCACCGGCGCCCTCGTCGTTACCTTCAATCTGGCCCGTGAAGCCCGCGAGGCCCACGCGCAGGCCGGCGCGTCCGCATCCGGCCAGACCAAGCCTCTCGCGCTCGACCAGGTCGACAGCTTCCTCGCCGTCCACAAGGACGGCACCGTCACCGCGTACACCGGCAAGGTGGACCTCGGCACGGGCATCCGCATCGCGATCCCGCAGATGGTGGCCGAGGAGCTGGACGTCCGCGTGGACAAGATCAAGCTGATCGAGGGCGACACCGCGCTCACGCCCGATCAGGGCCCGACCTGGGGCAGCCTCTCCATTCAGGTCGCGGGCGTGCAGCTCCGCCAGGCCGCGGCCACCGCGCGCCAGGCGCTCATCCAGATGGCGGTGCAGAAGACGGGGATGCCCGCCGTCGACTTCGCCGTGAAGGAAGGCGTCATCTTCCTGCGTGCCGACCCGCAGCGCCGCTTCACCTATGCCGAGCTGATCGGCGACCGGGCCTTCGAGCTGAAGCTGGACGCGGCGGCGCCGCTCAAGAACCCGAAGGACTACACGGTCGTGGGCCAGCCGATGGCGCGGCCGGACGTCCCGGGCAAGGTCACAGGCACCCACACCTACATGCAGGACTTCCGCGTGCCCGGCATGCTCCACGCGCGTGTGGTGCGGCCGCCCGCCATCGGCGCCACGCTCGAGCGGGTGGACGAGGGCTCCATCAAGGGCATCAAGGGCGCGCGCGTCGTGCGCCAGGGCCGCTTCCTCGCTGTCGTCGCCGAGAGCGAGTGGGCGGCGATCAAGGCCGCGAAACAGCTCAAGGCCACGTGGTCCAGGTGGGAAGGGCTCCCCGAGCAGGCCAAGCTCTGGGAGCACGTGCGCGGGACCAAGGTGGCCAAAGACGACGTCGCCGTGGACCGCGGCAACCCGAAGACCGCCATCGCGGGCGCGGCCAAGACCATAAAGGCCACGTACGATTTCGCCGTCCACACCCACGGCTCGATCGGCCCGTCCTGCGCGGTGGCCGACGTGAAGGGCGGCAAGGCCGAGATCTGGTCGCCCTCGCAGGCGTCCCACTGGCTCCGCCGCGAGCTGGCCCAGACCCTTCAGATGGACGCGAAGGACATCCGCATCCAGTACCTCGACGGCTCTGGCTGCTACGGCCGGAACGGCCACGAGGACGCCACCGCGGACGCCGCGCTCATCTCCAAGCTGGTCGGCCGGCCGGTGCGCGTGCAGTGGATGCGCGAGGACGAGCACGGCTGGGACCCGAAGGGCCCGCCCACGCTCGTGGAGATCACCGCAGGGCTGGATGCCCAGGGCAATATCGTCGGCTGGGACTCCGAGCTCTGGGCGCCCAAGGCCGACATCACCGAGTGGCCGCGCACGCTGGCGGCCACCCTCGCCGGCATTCCCCAGAAGGAAGCCATCAACCCGGGCAATATCCACCGCAACCTGGACCCCTCCTACCCCTTCGCGCACCAGAAGGCGGTGGCCCACCGCCTCGAGACCACGCCCTTCCGCCCCTCGTGGATTCGCACGCCGGGGCGCATGCAGAACACCTTCGCCAACGAGGTCTTCATCGACGAGTGCGCGGCCGCGGCCGGCGCCGACCCGGTCGAGTACCGCCTGCGCTATCTCAATGACCCGCGCGGCATCGCCGTGCTCCGCGCGGCCGCCCATATGGCGAAGTGGGACACGCGCCCGTCACCCGGGCGCGATCAGTCCGACCCCATCGCCCGCGGGCGCGGCTTCGCCTACGTGAAGTACGAGAACGTCCGCACCTACTGCGCCGGCGTGGCCGAGGTCGAGGTCAACAAGCAGACGGGGGCGATCCGCTGCACCCGCTTCTTCGTCGCGCACGATTGCGGCCAGATCATCAACCCCGACGGCGTGCGCGCCCAGATCGAGGGCCAGATCATCCAGACCGTCTCCCGCACGATCAAGGAAGAGCTCAAGTGGGACCGCTCGCGCGTGACGAGCGTGGACTGGGAAACCTACCCGATCCTGCGCTTCCCCGAGGTGCCCGAGGTGCATATGGAGCTGATCAACCGCCCCGGCGACCCTCCCTGGGGCGTGGGCGAGCCCGCCGCGTGCCTGCCGCCCCCGGCCATCTCCAACGCCGTCTTCGACGCCATCGGCGTGCGCCTGCGTAGCGTGCCGTATACGCCGGCGGCGGTGGCGGCCGCGCGCAAGGGGGCGGGGGCGGCGAGGGCGTAGGGGAAGGGGCCGTCGCGGCCCGCCTCCCTGGCTCAGTCACCAGCGTCGGGCAATTCCGAATGCCGGCGAGGCCGACACTCGTCAGCCGATTCCTGAAGGACCGGATCACGATCTTGATGTACGGGAATCGCCAGGAGGCCCTCGATGGACGAATCCAAGCGTAGGTTCATCAAACAGAGCGTCGGCTTGCTCGCGGCGAGCGGTCTGGTGGCAGGCGGAGCGAAACACGGCGAAGCGGTCGAGCCGCCGGAAGTCCCGCCGTCGATGAAAGTCCCCGGCGCTGGGATGTCCGAGTACGGCAGCCCCGCCAAATACGAAAGCAAGGTGACGCGTACCCTCATCCGCTCGCAGCCCGGCACGACGGGCAGCGGCGCCTCGCGCACGCCGCTGGAGTCGCTCGAGGGCATGATCACGCCCACCGGGCTGCACTTCGAGCGGCACCATGGCGGCGTGCCCGACATCGACCCGGACAAGCATCGCTTACTCATCCACGGCATGGTGAAGCGCCCGCTGACCTTCACCGTGGACGCGCTCCTGCGCTATCCGATGATCTCCCGGATCCACTTCCTCGAGTGCTCCGGCAACAGCCAGTTTCTCTACCAGCCGGCGCCGCCGAATCTTACCGCCGGTCAGACTCACGGGCTCGTGTCGTGCAGCGAGTGGACCGGTGTGCCGCTGCGCTTGCTGCTCGAGGAGGCCGGCGTCGACCGGAGCGCCCAGTGGATACTTGCCGAGGGCGCGGACTCCGCGGCCATGAGCCGCAGCGTCCCGATGGCCAAGGCGATGGACGATGCGATCGTCGCACTGTTCCAGAACGGCGAGCGGCTACGGCCGGAGAACGGCTATCCCGTGCGCCTGTTCTTGCCCGGGTGGGAAGGCAACATGAGCGTGAAGTGGCTCCGGCGCCTCAAGATCGTGTCCGCGCCGATCATGACCAAGGACGAGACGTCGCGCTACACCGATCTCCAGGGTGACGGCAAGTCGCTGATGTTCACGTACCCGATGGAGGTGAAATCCGTCATCACGCGTCCCTCGCACGGGATGACGCTGCGGGGCGCCGGGCTCCATCAGATCTCCGGCATCGCGTGGTCGGGCAACGGGACGATCAGGAAAGTCGAGGTGTCAACCGACGGCGGCAGGACGTGGACGGGTGCGCCGCTCGTGGCGCCCGTGCTGCCGCGTGCGCTCACGCGCTTCCGGCTGCCGTGGAAGTGGGACGGCACCGCGGCCGTGCTCAAGGCGCGCGCCACCGACGATACCGGGGCCGTTCAGCCGGAGCGCGAGAAGCTCATCGCCGAGCACGGCAACAACGCCATCTTCCACTTCCACGGCATCCAGGCCTGGAGCGTGGCGGCGAACGGCGAGGTGAAGCATGTCTACGCGTGATCTCATCAGCGTGGCGCTCGCGCTCGTCGTCGGTGGCTGCGCGAGCGCGCGCGTGACCTCTAGCGCGATTGAGAGCCCGAACCTCGGGCGCGAGGCGACGCCTGCGCAGATCGCGGGCTGGGACATCAGCGTGGGGCCGGACGGCGTCGGGTTGCCGCCGGGCAAGGGCACGCCGGCGACGGGGGCGACCGTGTACGAGCAGAAGTGCCAGACCTGCCACGGCGCGAAGGGCGTGGGGCAGCCGAACGACCGGTTGTCGGCGGCCAGGGGACGCTCACAAGCAAGGCGCCGGTACGCACGATCGGCAGTTACTGGCCGTACGCGACGACCGTCTTCGACTACGTGCGCCGCTCGATGCCCTACATCCAGCCGCAGATCGCTCAGCGACGACGAGGTGTACGCGGTCACCGCATACCTGCTCAATCTCAACGGGATCATCGGCGAGAACGACGAGATGAACGCGCAGACGTTACCGAAGGTGAAGATGCCCAACCAGTCGAACTTCATCGTAGTCTATCCGCCGCGGGGGAAGTAGCGGCCGCGCGCTCTGTTCGCTAGCGTCATCATTCGTGGTATTAGCTTCAGGCATGTCCCTGCCCGTCCCCGGGCCCGGTGCTCCCGTCGCGCGCCGGACGATCCGGCTCACCGTCAATGACCGCGCCGTCGAGCGCGAGGTGGCGGTGCGCCTGTCCCTGGCCGATTTTCTCAGGCAAGACCTCGGGCTCACCGGCACCCATGTAGGCTGCGAGCACGGCGTCTGCGGCGCCTGCACCGTCTTCGTGGACGGCGCCAGCGCGCGGAGCTGCTTGCTCTTCGCCGCGCAGCTCGACGGCGCCGCCGTCACGACCATCGAGGGCCTGACGCCGCCCGATGGCCTGAGCCCGCTCCAGCAGGCCTTCTGCACGACGCATGCGATGCAGTGCGGCTTCTGCACGCCCGGCATGATCGTAACGGCGACGGAGCTGCTGCGAGAGAACCCGGCGCCGACGACGGAGGAGATCCGCGAGGCGCTGTCGGGGAACCTCTGCATGTGCACGGGGTACGTGAACATCGTGCGCGCGGTCGCGCAGGCCGCGCGAGCCGGCGTATGAGCGAGCGCTGGGTGGGCCAGCCGCTGCCGCTGAAAGAGGACGTGCGCCTCGTCGCGGGGCGTGGTCGCTTCATCGACGATCTCGGCCAGGCCGGCCTGCTCCACGTGGCCATCCTGCGAAGCCCGCATGCCCATGCCCGCATCGTCTCCATCGACGCGAGCCGGGCCGCCGCATGGCCCGGGGTGGCCGCTGTCCTCACGGGCGCGGACGCCAAGCGCCTCTCCGGCCCCATCCGCCCGCTCATCCCCACCACGGCGGCCATCTCGGACTACTGCCTCGCGGTGGATCGCGCGCGCTATGTCGGCGAGCCCGTGGCCGCGGTCGCCGCGGTGGATCGCGCCACCGCCGAGGACGCGCTCGAGCGCATCGCCGTCGAGTACGAGCCCTTGCCGGCGGTGGTCGATCCCGAGGAGGCCCTCAAGCCCGGCGCGCCGCTGCTCTATCCCGAGCTCGGCACCAATGTCGTGTGGCACGACACGCTCACCTACGGCGACGTGGACGGCGGGATGGCGCGGGCGCATGGCGTGCTGCGCGAGCGCTTCACCATCCAGCGCTACGCCTCCACGCCGCTCGAGACCTTCGGCGCCATGGCCGCGTACGACGCCGGCACCGACAGCTTCGAGTTCTGGACGAACGATCAGCGCCCGGGGCTCACCATCTCCATCCTCGCGGCGTCGCTCGGCGTGCCGCAGTCACGCATCCGCCTCTCCTGCCCCGACATCGGCGGCGGCTTCGGCAACAAGCGCCGGCCGGCCTATCTCCTCATCTGCGCGCTGCTGGCGCGGCAGGCGGGCCGCCCGGTGAAGTGGATCGAGGACCGCGCGGAGAACCTCACCGCGCTCATGCATGCCTGCAACGGCGTGATGGACGTGGAGCTGGCCTACGCGGCCGACGGCGCCCTGCTGGCGCTGAGCGTCCGCGACATCACCGACGAGGGCAAGAACCTCATCACCCCCAGCCAGCACAACCTCATCAAGCTAGGGAATATCGCGAACGGCTACCGCATCCCCGCCGTCCGCTACGAGGCCTGGTCGGTGCTCACCACCAAGTGTCCGAGCGGCGCCAATCGCGGTATCGGCAAGCCCTTCATGTGCTTCGCCATCGAGCGCGCCATGGCGCTGCTGGCGCGGCGCCTCGACCTGGATCCGGCGGAGCTGCGGCTGCGCAACTACGTCACCGCGGCGGAGATGCCCTACACCACGCCGCCCGGCGCCCAGTACGACAGCGGCGACTATCCGGCCACGCTCCGGCGCGCGCTCGAATGCTTCGACTACGCGGGCTGGCGCGCCGAGCAAGCGCGGGCCCGCGCGCAAGGGCGCCTCCTCGGCATCGGCCTCGCCACCTCCGTCGAGCCCGCGGGCACCAACCTCGCCTCCTACGAGCTCCTCACCGGGAAGCGCAGGTGTCAGGCTCGGCCGAGGCCGCCATGGTGCGCATGGAGCCGGATGGCACGGTGCGCGCCTCCATCGGCGACCCGTCCAGCGGCCAGGGCTACGAGACCGTCATCGCCCAGATCGTGGCCGACGAGCTCGGCGTCTCGCCGGCAGACGTCAGCGTGGCCCGCGGCTTCGACTCCGCGACGACACCCTGGCTCTATCTCTCCGGCAACTACTCGAACAAGTTCTCCGTCACCGACACCGGCGCCATCGTGGGCGCCGCCCGCCGCGTGGCCGACAAGCTCCGCCGGATCGCCGCGCATCGCCTGGAGATCGACCCAAGCGATCTCGTGCTGCGCGACGGCGCCGCCGTGTGGCGGGCGCGCCCGACCGGCGCATCGCCTTCGCCGAGCTGGCGCGTACGGCGTACGCGGACGTGCTCGGCCTCCCGCCCGGCGAAGAGCCCGGCCTCGAGGCCCGCCACGCGCACTCGAATCCCCTCGCCACGCCAATGGACGCGCAGCGCCGCCTGCGCTCCCAGCTCGTTTTCGCCAATGCCGCGCACTGCTGCCTGGTCGAGGTCCACCCGCGCACCGGCGAGATCACCGTGCTCAAGTACCTCGTCGTGCACGACTGCGGCCGCGAGCTGAATCCCCTCATCGTGGAGGGCATGGTGCATGGCTCCACCGTGCACGGCATCGGCGCCGCGCTCCTCGAAGAGTTCCGCTACGACGCGCAGGGGCAGTTCCTGACGTCCACTCTCATGGACTATCTCAAGCCCACCGCCACGGACGTGCCGGAGATCGAGGTGGAGCGGCTCGAGCATCCCTCCCCCTTCACCCCGCTGGGCGCGAAGGGCGTGGGCGAGGGGGGCGCCATCCCGGGACCGGCGGCGGTGGCCAATGCGGTGGAGGACGCGCTGGCACCCTACGGCGTGACCATTCGCGGGCTGCCGATCACGCCGCAGCGCGTGTGGGAGTGGATGCGATCGGGCGCCACGGCCGGCGCTCAACCCTTGAAGGAGCACTGACATGACGCAGCGGTCGAAGACCACCTCGCGATTCGCGAATCTCCCCGAACGCCTCGCGCGGGTGGTCACGGACTGGGCCGGCAGCTCTCAGGCCTTTGCCATCGCCGTCGCCACGCTCGTGCTCTGGGCATTGTCCGGGCCCGCTCTTCCACTTCTCGGACACCTGGCAGCTCGTCATCAACACCGGCACCACCATCGTCACCTTCCTGATGGTGTTCCTCATCCAGCGCTCCAGAACAAGGACGCGCGCGCGATGACCTGAAGCTGAACGAGATCGTCGCGGCGCTCGAGGGCGCGAGCAACCGCCTGATCAACGTCGAGGACCTGTCGGGAGGAGGAGCTGCGGCGCTGCACCGGCACTACCGCAAGCTGGTGCGAGATGGCGAAGCACGATGCGGACATCGCCCAGTCGCATTCCGTCGAGGAGGCCGAGCGTCGTCATACCCGCAAACGGCGGGCTTGACGGCCTCGTGATCCGCGCGGTATCAGGGGCCATGCCCCTGCCCATCCCGACGCCTGAAAGGACATCCCCATGACGTCACGCTTCCGGCTCGCCGCGCTGTCGCTGGCCCTGATCGGGGCCCTGACCGCCGCCGCCTCGTTCGTCGCGGCCCAGGATGCCCTCCGCGCGCCGCTGCCGGCGCCGGTGAAGGCCAAGCTGGGCATGTTGAACGTGCCCGCGCTCTCCCCGCTCTGGCTCCTGCCCGAGTACGCGGCCAAGTACAACGTCCAGATGGAACCGGTAATGTTTCAGCGCTTCGCGGATGCGCGCACCGCGCTGGCCTCCGGCGATCTCGACATCACGGCCTTCGGCCCACAAGACATCTCGCTGGGGCTCGGCCAGGGGATCAAGAGCATGGTCGGCGTGGCGGGCGTGGGCTCGGGCAATGACTGCCTGGTCGTGCGCAAGGGCGACGACATCAAGGACTGGAAGAGCCTTCAGGGCAAGAACATCGGCGTGGGCGCGGGCTCCATCTCCTGGCTCAAGTTCGCGGCGTCCGTCCAGGAGAACGGGGGCGAGTATGGCGCGCTCAAGATCATCAACATCATGGGCGGCGGCACCAACTATCTGAAGGCGCTCCAGGGCAAGGAAATCGACATGGCGGTGGTGTGGCACCCCTTCTGCGCCCAGGGCATCGTGGATGGCTACGCCCAGTACCCGACCATCGATCACAACCGGTCCAAGACGGTGGGCGGGCTGATCTCGGTGCTGGCGGTGAACCGCGGCTTCCTGGAAAAGAATCGCGACGCGGTGCAGCGGCTGGTGGTGGCGTACGTGGACGTGCTCAAGTTCGCCCAGGCCAATCCGCAGCGCTGGGCCAAGATCTACGCGGAGAAGGCCGGCCTGCCCGAGCCGGTGGCCGCCGAGAGCATCCGCCTCACCAAGCTGGACGCCACCCTGCCGCTCGAATCGATCAAGCGCCTGTCCAAGTTCCTGTCCGACAACGGCGTCATCGCCCGCGACGTCTCGGGCGATCTCCCCGCGTCCTACACCTACGACTTCCTGAGCCGGGCGATGGGCAAGACGCCGGCGGAGCTGGGTCTCAACCAGTAGCGGTGCTGGCGAAGCGCGGCCCCTGGTTCCTGCTGCTCCCCCTGGCCCTGCTCGCGCTCTGGCACCTGGCCGTGCAGCAGCGCTGGGTGGTGGAAGGGATCATCCCGGGGCCGGCCCAGGTGGCCGAGTCGTGGTACCGCTGGATCTTCGGCGCGCCCACGCGTGGGCTCTCGCCTTACTCGGGCACCTGGGTGGCCAATGTCCTCTACTCCTCGCGCCGAGTGCTACAGGGGTTCCTCTTCGCCGCCGCCGTGGGCATTCCCCTCGGCATCTTCGTCGGCTGGAATCGCCTCGTCGCCCGGCTCGTGGATCCCACCATCCAGATGCTCCGGCCGGTGCCCATCACCGCGTGGTTGCCGTTTTCCATCGCGGTCTTCGGGATCTACGACGCGGGCGCGCTCTTCCTCATCGGCCTCGGCGCCTTCTACCCCATCGTGATCAACACCACCCACGGCGTGCGCGACACCAACCTGCTGCTGCTCCGCGCCGCTCGCATGCTCGGCGCCCGCGAGGGCACCGTGCTCTTCAAGGTAGTGCTGCCCTCGGCCCTGCCGTCCATCTTCACCGGCCTCCGGCTCGGCGTCGGCATCGCCTGGACGGCCGTGATCGTGGCCGAGATGATCGCCGTCAAGTCGGGGCTGGGCTACGTGCTCTGGGACGCCTACTACGTGGGGCGCATGGACATCTGCGTCGCCACCATGTTCTCGGTGGGGCTGCTCGGCTTCCTGTCGGACCAGGCGATCCTCCTCGCCGCGCGACTCGTGCTGCGCTGGCGCACGCTCGAAGCTCATGCCTGAGGCGGCCGTCGAGCTCCGAGGCGTCTCGAAGGAATTCACCGCCCGCGACCGCCATGTGGTGGCGCTCCAGGACATCGACCTCCGCATCGCGCGCAACGAGTTCGCCGCCATTCTTGGGCCTTCCGGCTGCGGCAAGTCCACGCTGCTGAACATGGTGGCGGGCTTCGACCGCCCGTCGGCCGGACGCGTCCTCGTCAACGGCTCGCCGGTGGCGGCCCCGCACCCCAGCCGCGCCGTGGTCTTCCAGGAGGCGGCGCTCTTCCCCTGGTACACGGTGTGGGACAACGTGAGCTTCGGCCCGCGGACGATCGGGATCCCCGCCGCGCTCTACCGCCCCAAGGTCGAGGCCTACCTCGACCAGGTGGGGTTGCGCGGCTTCGAGCGCCACTATCCCGCCGAGCTCTCGGGCGGGATGAAGCAGCGGGTGGGCATCGCGCGGGTGCTGGTCATGGAGCCCGAGCTGCTGCTGATGGACGAGCCCTTCGGGAGCCTGGACGCCCAGACGCGGTCGGTGATGCAGGAGCTCCTGCTCGCGGTCTGGGAGCGGCACCACCAGACCGTGCTCTTCATCACCCACGACATCGAGGAGGCGCTGCTCCTCGCCGACAGCGTCTCCGTCATGACAGCCCGGCCGGGCCGGATCAAGCGGCGCTTGATGGTTGACCTGCCGCGCCCGCGCTCCCTGGAGGTCACGACCTCGCCCGTCTTCAACGAGCTGAAGCGCGAGGTGCTCGCGCTGATCCGCGAGGAAAGCCTGCGCGCGGCCACCAGTTAACGCTTGCCCCCCTTGATCAGGGTGATGATCGACTCCATGGTCACGAGATCGTCGTCGAAGCCTCCGTGGGTGGTGCTGCGGGAGGCGGGACCCGGCGCCAGCCAGGCCTTGACGTTGGGCAGCCGCAGGGAGGCGACGGCCTCGTCGAAGTGCTGTTCCATCCCCAGGATCGGTGTGCGCATGCCGCCCTCGAAGGACTCCGACACCAGGTAGAGCAGCGAGCGGCCGTAGCCGAGCACCGGGCGACAGGTCGTGTCTTGCTCCTCGGACGCATCGGTGAGGTGGAAGGACCGGAGCTGCTTGACCGTCTTGTCCTTGAGTCGCGGCAGCAGCGTCTGCTTGAAGAGATCCACCGTCGCCGCCGCGGCCATGAAATTGACGCTCTCGAACTTCCAGCCGCGCTGCGCGAGCCGATCGACGGCGTGGCACAGCACGATCGCGCCGGCGGAATGCCCGATTAGGTGCAGACGCACCAGGTTCGATGCGAACCAGGGCGATTTCTTCGCGCTCTCGTAGAGCACCAACCCGCCGCTGTCCGGAAACCTCGAGATGCCGTCCGCGTTCTGCTTCATCTCGCCCCAGATGAGGGTGCCCGGCGGCGCGAGCAGGCCCTCGAGGCGCTGGTTCCAGAACCGCCCGAGCTGGTCCATCAACCCCCCGGTCGGCCGGGGAAGGCCACGGATGAGGTCCTCGAGACGGTTCCGCAGCGTCGACCAGAGATCCGTTTCCCACATGAGAAAGATCGGAAAGACTTTCCGCTCGTAGAGCGCGGGGATCCAGCGTGCCGCCGTCTCCGCGGCCGTACTCTCGCCGGTCAGGCCGCCGTGCGCATAGATCGCCACGTCGGCGGGCTCGGTGGCCTTGAGCCCCCACTTCTCCCGCGCCTTCCCGAGATGGAAGCCCACCAGCGCCTCGACGTCCTCCTTCTGGGTGCGGAACACGCCGCTCGCCGAGAGCCGTCCGTTGTTCTCCATGTCGACCACGAAGGGCGAGAGCTCCCGGTTGCGGAGGGTGACGTTCGAGGCGACCTTGACCTTCCCGTGCTCCATCCGGAGCGAGGTGGAGCCGGCGATCTCGAGGTGCTCGAGGTGGCGACGCCCAGCTGGGCGACCCAGCAATCCATCGCATTGCTCGTGCCAGTCCTCATAGGTAAGGATGGCGAACCCGCCGGTGCCCCAGCCGGGTGCCCCACGAGTTCTGGATGATGAAGCCTTCGGCGGTCATAGCCGACGATCGCGAACGCATGGCCGCCGTCGTCGGCGCGAGCCTTCACCACGGGAATCGTCCAGCAGGCCTTGCCCTTCCGGAGGCCGTCGCCCTCGACCCAGCCGTCGTGACACACGGCACTCGCGTAGAGGATGCCCACGTCGTACAGCGCCACGTGCATGTCGGTGACCGAGCGGGTATCGACGCGGTAGTAGGCGCCGAGCGGGCGGTTCGCGGCATCGAGCCACCAGTCGTCGCCGGGCCTGTTGGCGGCCGGCGGCATCTCGAGCGTCTGCCACAGATCGAAGCGGCAGACGCCATGCTTGAACCAGCCCTTCAGCGCGCCGCGCAGGCTCGAGCCCGTGTCCTCGGGGCCCCGGGGAACTCGTCGTAGCGGCGGGCCATCGAATAGAGCATGAAGGGCGACATCGGCGGCGCCGCCCGGATCGCGGTGCTTGCGAAGCAGGAGGTTCACGATGCTCGCCAGCGCGAAGCCCGTGCAGGCGTTCGTATCGCCCTGGTCGAGAATCGGCAGCTTCAACCTCGGCTCCAGCAGCGGGGGCGGCGGCGTGTGCACGACCGGCAAATAGGGCCGATCCCGTAGGTCCAGCCGGTCCGGAACGATATTGCGCACCGGGCGAAGCTTCGTGGGCCGCGTCGCCTTCTTGGCTGTCTTCGCCATCACACCTCCGTGCCCCATCGCCTTGCGACGGGGTCACCGCCGAACGTTATCGAACCTTGAAACCCGGGGACGAACAACAACTCGAGGACGGCGGCGACAAGCACAAGGCTACCGATAGCAGATTCGCTGCTGGTAGTCATCGTTGCGCACGATCACCCAGCGGTCCTCGCCGGGGAGCGGGCGGACCTTGTAGCACTCGTTCGTGTTGCGCTCCCGCTCCACGCTCCCGTCCCGCCAGAAGAAATCCATGCTGTAGCGCACCCCGAACGTCGCCAGTCCGCCCTCGATGCCCTGGAACATGACCTCGTACTTCAGGACGTCCACGCGGTCCAGCCGGGCGACCTGCCCGCGCCGGCGCTTCGCGATCTCGTCGTAGCCGCGGCGGTAGGCGGCCCCGCTCTTGAGACGGCCGGTCTGCACCACGTCGGGGGCGAGCTGCCGCAGATAGAGGTCGGCGTCCTTCTGCATCCACGCCTGGTAGAGCAGGTCGATCGGCGCACGCATGCGGTCGATGTCGGCGCCGACGCGCTCCGGCGTGTCGCTACGGGTGAGAAACCCCAGGTCCCGCAACGTCTGGGCCGTGATGACGGGCAGCCGCGGCAGCTGCGGCGAGCCCTGCGCGGTAGAGAGGAGCAGGTACTCGCCCCCGCCGTGGCCGGCGAGACTGCCGAACGCCGGCGTGTGCTTGGGGTTGGCGCTCAACGCCTGGACGTAGGCGCCCAGCTCGGAGAACGTGATCAGGCCGCTGTCGCGCTTGTTCACCACCCCGGGCTCCAGCCCCTTCAGGAGAAAGTAGGTGAACCAGCTCAGGTTCGCCGGCCCATTGTCCAGGACCTCCTGGTTCTCGCCCCCGGCGCTCAAGTACTGCCGGACCCGGCGCGCGGCGAGGTCGCGGAGGAGGAATGCCTCGCTGTCGTACTGCGGTCGCTCCCCGGCCGTGCGGGTCTGGAAGTTGCCCATCAGGCCGGAGTAGCAGCTGTCGAAGATGAAGAGCTGGTGACGTGCGCGGTTCAGGCTCCGGGAGTACTCGACGATGTCGCCGGTGGAGATGAGCGACGCGGGATCGTTGCGATCCCGCCCGCCGGGCACGACCAGATACGCGACGTCGATGCCTTCCTGCCGCTGCGCCTTGCCGTGGCCGGCGAAGAAGAACACGAACCGATCGCGATCGGAGATGCGCGCGGCGATGTCTCGCACCGCTCCCTGCACGCCGCGCTTGGTCGCGGCGCCCGCCCCGATCAGCGCCGTGACCTGGTAGCGCTGCGCGCGAAAGTAGCGCTCGACGGCGCGGGCGTCCGTCTCGGCGTTGGAGAGCCGGGAGAGCCCGAGGCTCCCATAGTCGTCGACGCCGATCACGAGGGCGTAGCTGGTCCCGAACTCCTGGCTGCCCGCCGTGTCCGCCCCGAGCAGGAGGAGCAGGACGACGAGGGACAGCCGCCAGGTCACTGCCCGCGCACCTTCAAGCCGCTGGAGCTCTGGTCGACCTGCCCGGTAGCCGGCAGTACGTCCTTCGGAATGACGATCTCGCTCGGCGAGGTCCACACGAGCGTCGCGATGATCGCGGCGCCGAAGAGCGCGAAGAACGTGCCAGGCGCGATATTCCGGACCTTCAGGGACGAACCGCCGACGCCCGCCTCCAGGTCCCCCTGCTGGGCGGCGAAGCCCAATTTGAAGAGCCGATATCCCAGAATGACGGCGACGAGGCCGCAGGCCAGCACACAGATTCGCCAGATCAGCACGTACGCCACCGCGACCATGAAGGCCGACATCGACACCTCCCTGGCCGCCGCTCAGGGCTTGGCGGCCGCCGGCACCTGCATGTTGAGCGCGGTCATGATCTCCACGCCCTTGTCCTTCGCCACCCGGGCCTTGCTCACCGCGTCGGCGAAATTCCCCGCGCTGTGGGCCGCCGACGCCTCCGCCCAGGTCGGTTTGATCCGTCCGATCGGACCCACCGGCCGGTCAGTCCGCCACCGGCATCTCCATCCGCCGGTCGCCGAGCTCGACGCGCACCGTGAGCTGGTCCGCATGCCGCGTGCCGCCGACCACCGCGCCCCGGTAGCTGCCCGCCGGGGATACCGGCTCCAGCGGCGTCTCGCGCACGAAGCCGTCGGTGGACTTCTGGCGCAGCCAGACCTGGGCGGCGGGAAGCGGGCGGCCGCGGGGGTCGGTGAGCTTCACCGTGAAGGTCGTGATATCCGCGCTGGCCGCGCGGCTGACCTCCACCCGGGGGAGGCCGGGAAACTCGGGGAGTCGCTGGCTCCGGATCGAGGGCGGGACGGCGTCCGAGGACCGCTCGGTGGCGGGCGCCTCCGTCCGGCGCGGCGGCAAGGCCGGCGGGGCCGAGGGCGCGGCCGCGGCCGGTTCGACGGGCGCGGCTTCCTGCGTCGCCGATGGCGTCGCGGACGGTGTCGCTGACGGCGCGGTCGTCCCCCCCGCGGCGCGTTGGGCAGACCGCCGGCCGAGGCCGTCAGCGGCCCCGGGGCCGGCGTCGAGCGGTCCGCCGTGCCGGACGCGGCCCGCGCGGGCTCTTCCGTGGCCGAGTCCGCCCGCGTGGCCGGGTCGGTGGGCGTGGCCTGGTCGGCGGGCGTGGTCGTCTCGGCCGGCGGGGACGCGGGAAGCACGGCGCTGAGGAGGCGGTCGCGCGCGTGCGTCGAGAAGAAGACGAGCCCCACTGCCAGAACGACAACCGCGACGAGAATGGCGACGACGCCCCCGCGGCGCCGGGGGCGGGCGAAGTCGTCGCGCCCGTCAGGATCGGCGGACCAGTCCTCGTTGAGGCCCTCGCGCAGGGCCTGCCGATCGTCGAGCGGGAGGCGCGGGCGCTTCGCGCCCGCGACGAGGGGCTCCGCACGCGCCACGGGGGGGCGGGTGAAGTTGCGCTCGGCGAGAGTTCGCTCGAAAATCCGGGGCCCCGCCGCGGGCGCGCGCGGTGGGGGCGGGGGCGCGGCCGCCGGCGGGCGCGGGGTCGGTAAGGGCAAGGGCGCGGCCGCCGGCATGGGCGCCACCGCCTGGTACGCCGGGACATGCGTTTCGTCCTCGCGCGAGATGATGGCGTAGCCCTGCGTGAGGAGCTGATCGGCGAGGGAGCTCGGCCGGCGGCGCTCCTGCCTCACCGGCCAGCGCTCCTCCGGCGCCTCGCCCCGCCGGTCCTGCACGATCTCGACATACTCGCCCCGCGAGAGATGCCGGTCGAGCGCGATCGTCACGGCCACCGCGGCCGATGATTGGTCACGCGCCAGGATGAGGACGTGTCGCAGCATCGTCAGACCCGGCGCGGGGTCAGCGGCCGACCGTCGCCCGGATGCTCCCCATATGATCGTCGATATGGTTGATCAGCACGCCCTCGATGACTTGCTGGGCGGTCATGGCGGGCGCGCCCGTGAAGACAGTGCCGCTCTTCTCGAGCTCGGCGTCGGACAGCTTCCGCACCGTCGCGGCCGCGGCGGCGGCGCCCGTCTCGTGCAGCGTCACTGTCTCCGCCTTGGTGCAGCCCGCGAAGTCCTTCGCATGCTTGGCATTGCTCGCGTGGAGCATGTCCAGGGTGAACCCCTGGATGGACTGGCCCGCGGCGACCGTCTTCACGATGCCCGCGATCTGCTCGTGCCCGCCGGCCACGTGATGCGCGGTGACGCCCACCGGCCACTTCTCCGCGCTGGTCACCTTTTTCCAGTCGGCGTCGGTGAGCTGGCCGAGGGTCTTGGTCATCTCGGCGGCCTTGGCCTCGAACTGCTTCGCCAGCGTCTCGGCTCGTGCGCCCATACCATTCCTCCGTGTGTGCGGCTTGGTGTGTGCCCGTGTGTGAGGATCAACCGTTTCGCAGTATACGCCCGGCCGCTGCCCACGGACATCACGCGAGCGTCACGCCCGGTCGAAGATGGCCTGCACCGATAGGAGACGCCCTTCGTCGCGGTTGCGGTGGCCCACGCGGATGATCTCGTCGAGGCGCTCGCCCATGATGAGGCGCTGCGCGCTGTGGGCGGGGATGGCGGCGGCGTCCCGCACACCAGCCGTCTCGACGGTGACATCGTCCCAGGCCCGCGCGCGGAAGCCGGCCGCCTCGATCAGCGCGCGCATCTCCGCGGGCGGGCGGAGAAAGCTGGTGCTGGCGTCGCGCGCCCACATGACGGGATAGAGGATCGGCACGGTCGGGCCGGCCATGGGCTCCTGGATAGCCAGGAGCCCGCCCGGCCCAAGCACGCGGTGAAACCCAGTGTAAAGTCGCTCCTTCTCGGCGATGTTCATCCCGCTGTTCTGGGTCCAAACCACGTCGAAGGTGCCGCCGTCGAAGGGCAAGGCGAGCGCATTGCCGACCTGGTGGGTCACCGCGCCGGCCAGGCCGAGCCGCGCGGTGAGCATCCGGGCGGCCTGCACGAAGGATTCGGTGAGGTCGATCGCGGTGACGTGGCAGCCGAACTCCGCGGCGAGGGTGCGCGCGGGACCGCCGACGCCCCCGCCCACGTCGAGGACACGCATGCCCGGCTTGAGCGCGGCGAGGCGGGCGAGGCGCACGGTGGCGTCCTTGCCGCCGCCGTGGAACTGATCGGCGGGCGCGAGATCGTCGATCGTCAGCGCGTCGAGATTCTTCCCCGTAGCGGCGAGCGCGGCGAGGATGGCGAGCCCGAGCCCCTCGCGCTCCCAGTAGTCGCTGACGGAAGCGCTCACATCCGCGGCCATCGAATGGGTGTTAGAAGCCGCTTTGCCGCATGCAGACGCGATAGGCCGCGCGGTACGCGGCGTTCTTCGCGCCCTCGCCCCCCATCCCGTGGATCTGGGGATCCGCCGACTGCGTCGCGGCCATGATCACGCCGGGATTTACCACGGTATCAGCGCCCGCCTTGCGCGCAGCATCGGCGCCGGCCTCATCTTTCGTCGTGGGGGAGGCCGCGCGACCCCGGACCTCCTCGTGGGCGGCCCCGTTGCAGGCCGCGATGTGCCCGGCGTTCGGCACATCCGCCTGCGCGCGGCCGACCCCGCCCTGGACACCGGCCGCGAGCAGGAACGCGCACCATACGGCGCCGAGCCCTCGAGCCCGCTTCAAGCGCGCCTCTGCATGACGGGCGCTTCGACGCCTCGCGGGCTGCGCGGCAGTTCGGAAGGCGGCGGGGCGCCGGTCCTCGGCCGCTCGTCGCGAGCGGCCCCCCCGAGGGACAAGTCATCGCGGCCTCCCCGCTCATCGCCGAGCGCCATCCATTTGTGCGTGTTGAAATTGTACTGACAGACGAACCCGTCGCTGTCGAGGCCGAACAGATCGTTCTGGGATGCGGTGATCTGGATCAGCTTGGCCATGGGCTCCCCTCACTGCGCTCGCGCGCCGACCGCGTCACAGGTTCTTGAATCGGTCGTTCATGCGCTCGATGCGCTCCTTCTCCTTCGCCTCGGCGTCCACCCGGTCGAAGCGCTCGCGCCACACCTCTTCGAGGCTGGCGCGGTATCGCGCATTGGTGGAGGCGATCCACCTGTCGATGGACTCGATCCAGAGCTCCACCTGGTCTTCCTCACACTTGAAGATGGCGGAGGCGCGATCGAACTCCACGCGCTTCGGGACCACCTTGTCGGAGACCTCGACCGACGCCTTGAAGAGGACCAGCCACACGGCGGTCGGGCTGTCGCTGAGCTGCACCTCCCACCGCCGCCCGTTCGTCGTCTGCGGGCCCATGGTCCGCTTGATCTCATCGACTCGGGCGGATCCATTCCCGCGCGGAGTTACCGTCTGAGGCGTCGTGTCGCTCATGACCGAACTCGCGCGGGCCGCCGCGGGCCGCGGTATGCCAGCCAGACCAGCAACACTCCGGTCATCACGAGCAGGGACGCCATCCACACGAGGTCTTCGGTCGACATGGTCTGCCACCTTTCACGGTCCGAGAGCCACGGGGCGAGTCCGTCAGGCGCGGCGACACTGAATGGTTGAAGGAGGGATACCGCGCACCCTGCGGCGCTCGGCGCGCGCTCGGGTGATGCGTGGGATGGCCAGCTTCAGCGACGTGTGGCCATGATACACTACGCGCCAATCGACCGTCCGATAAGAGTCGATGGAGCCGGGAGGTCATTTCCCGCCCGTGCCCTGGCGAAGGGGCCCTATGCTGCAGGACTTTCTCACCAGGAATCGCGACACGCTGATCGACCGCTGCCGATCAAAGGTCGCCACCCGCCGCGCGCCCCGGGCGGACGAGCAGGAGCTCGCGCACGGCATCCCGCTCTTCCTCGATCAGCTCATTGCCGCGCTGCGGCTAGAGCAGGATCGGCGGTCCGACTCGGTGGACGGACGGCCGGCACCCGAAACGCGTCCGACCGCGCCAGCACCGCGGCCCAGCACGGCAATGAATTGCTGCTACGGGGCTTCACCGTGGGCCAGGTCGTCCACGACTACGGAGACCTCTGCCAGGCTATCACCGACGTGGCCGTCGAGCAGAACGCGGCGGTGCCCGCGGCGGAGTTCCGCACGCTCAACTGGTGCCTCGACAATGCGATCGCCGATGCCGTCACCGAGTTCGGGCGCCAGCACGAAGAGCTCGCGTCGGACGAATCCACACGGGCCGCCAACGAGCGCCTGGGGGCGCTTTCGCACGAGATCCGCAACCTGGTGCACCGGGCGATCCTCGCCGTGGCGACGATCAAGCAAGGCAGCGTGGGGCTCTCGGGCGCCACCGGCGCCCTCCTCGATCGCAGCCTGACCGGATTGCGCGACCTCGTCGACCGGGCGCTCGTCGACGTGCGCCTGACCGCCGGGCTCCCGGAGCGACGGGAGCGCATCGTGGTGGCGGACTTCGTCGCCGAGGCACAGCTGGGAGCCACGCATCGACGCGACGGGGCGGAACCTCGAGCTCATCGTGGCGCCCATCGCCGAGGGCCTGGCCGTCGAGGGCGATCGCCAGATCCTGGCCGCGGCGCTCGCGAATGTCCTGCAGAATGCCGTCAAGTTCACGCGGCCCCATGGGCGCGTGTCGCTCAACACCTACGCGGCGGCCGATCGCATCCTGATCTGGGTCGAGGACCAGTGCGGCGGCTTGCCGGAGGGAAAGACGCGAGGAGACTATTCCGGCCGTTCGAGCAGGCGGGCGCCGACCGCACGGCCTTGGGCTGGGGCTGCCCATCAGCCGGCGAGGCGTGGAAGCCAACGGGGGTCAACTCTACGTGCACGATATCCCCGGCACGGGCTGCGTCTTCACCATCGATCTGCCCCGCGCGATCTAGTCCTTGTAGCGCGTGAAGATCATCTTGTACACCTGACCGCGCAGCTCCGAGTACTTGCGATCGGTCTTCTGGAGAAAGTCCTTCCGCGCGGGGCCGGTCTCGACCACGGCCAGACTGCGCGCCATGTGCGCGGCATAGTTCAGGCCGGCCAGCTGCGAGCTCAGCATGGCGAACTCCAGGTCCACGCCCTTGCTGAGCAGCACGTCCTTGCTCGTCTCCTTCTCGATCGAGTCGCGCGTCGCGCGCTCGATCCGGGGCAGCTGGGTGAGCTGCAGGTTCAGCGGCGGGTTGGCCTTGGCCAGCATCTCCAGCTCGTCGGCCGTGGCCTTGGACGTCTCCGAGATCCGGCCGAGCAGCGCCTTGAGCTCGGGGGTTCCCTGCTTGATGAAGGACAGCAGGTTCGTCCGCTTCTGCTTGGACGCCACCTCGTACAGCAGCGCGTAGCCCGCGCTGACGTCGGACATGGTGACATCGGCGGCGGCCGCCTCCCGGGCGCCCGGATCGGAAAGGGGGTACCCGGACAGGAACCACATCGTCACGACCGCGATCGAGAGCCAAGCGGTGAATCTCATGGCCAGCGCCTCCATTCGGGTTCCAGGACAGCCGGGGGCATCCATGCGGCAGCAGCGACCGGGCGGCTCACGCCGGGGCGACTTCCCGCAGCCGCCGCTCCAGATGCCGCCGCTCCGCGTCATTGCCGACCAGCGCCAGCGCGCGGCGGTACGATTCGGCGGCCTCCGCGTGGCGGCCCAGCCGGCGCAGCAGCTCGGCCCGCGCCGTAGGCAGCAGGTGATAGCCGTCGAGCTCGCCGCCCGCGTCGAGCCCATCCACCAGCTCGAGCCCGCGCTCGAGCCCGCCCGCCATCGCGATGGCCACCGCGCGGTTGAGCTCGACCACCGGCGAGGGGAGCACGCCCGCGAGCACGCCATAGAGCGCGGCGATCTGGGCCCAGTCGGTGTCGGCGGCGGTGCGCGCCTGCGCGTGCACCGCGGCGATCGCCGCCTGGAGCGCGTACTGGCCCGGCGGCCGGCCACTCTGGCGCAGGGCGGCCTCGACCAGCGCCGCGCCTTCCTCGATCTGCGCGCGGTCCCAGCGACCGCGGTCCTGCTCGTCGAGCAGCACGATGTCGCCCGCGTCGTCCAGGCGGGTCTCGCGCCGCGAGTCGTGGAGCAGCATGAGCGCGAGCAGGCCCTTCGGCTCGGCATGCGCCGGCAGCAGCTCGACCAGCATGCGTCCGAGCCGGATGGCCTGCTCGGTGAGCTCGTTCCGGACGAGCCGTGCCCGGAGCTGGCGGAGTAGCCCTCGTTGAAGACGAGGTAGACGACCACCAGCACCGCGTCGAGCCGATCGGCCAGCGCCTCGGTGGGGCGGCACCTGGTAGGGGATGCCCGCGTCGCGGATCTTGGCCTTGGCGCGCACGAGCCGCTGCGCCATGGTGGGCGGGGGCACCAGGAACGCGCGCGCGATCTCGTCGGTGGAGAGCCCGCCGAGCGTGCGCAGCGTGAGCGCCACCTGCGCCTCGGGGGCGAGCGCCGGGTGGCAGCACGTGAAGATCAGGCGGAGCCGGTCTTCCGGCACGGGCGTCTCCTCGTCCTGGTCCGACAGCGGAGCCGACACCGCCGCCGACCGCGGGGTCGACAGCTCGAGGTGCTTCGCGATCTCGTCTTGCTTCTGCACGAGGCGCGCGCCGCGGCGCAGCCGGTCGATCGCCTTGTGCCGCCCGGTGGACACGAGCCACGCCACGGGGTTCGCGGGCGTGCCGGCCACCGGCCACTGCTCGAGCGCCACCGCGAACGCGTCCTGGAGCGCCTCCTCGGCCGTGTCCATGTCGCCGAGCAGGCGGATGCAGCGTGGCCAGGATCCGCCCGTGCTCCGACGCGAAAGATCTCCTCGATGCGCGCGTCCATCAGTGGGAAGGCTACCCCACCGCGCAGTCTTCGCGCATCCGAAGGCCGATTACTTCAGCGATCCGGCTACTTTGGCGGCCCGCTCCGGATCGGCCGTACCTCGATCGAGAAGCCGGCCAGCGTCAAGCGGATGCTTGGCGACGAAGGCGAGCGCCTCGTCCAGGTTGCTCGCCTCCAGAATGGTGTAGCCGGCGAGCTGCTCCTTGGTCTCGGCGAACGGGCCATCCGTCATCGACCGGCTTGCCGCTCTTGATCCGGACCGTGGTGGCGGTGTGCGTCGGCTCCAGCGGCTCGCCGCCCTGGTAGAAGCCGCTCGCCCGGCGGGCCTCGCTATAGTTAACGGCCGCCTGGAAGACCGTGTTCCGCTCCTGCTGCGACTTGGCCTCCCACTCCTGCTCGTCCCGGTAGATCATCAGCAGGTAGCGCATGTCGGGGTGTCCTCTCGGTGCGGCTCGGGGTCGGAGCCCGCGCGCACGCGTCGCAGCAGGAGCGCGGCCAGGAGGGCCGTGGCCAGCACGACGGCGGCGCAGATGATGGCGGTGAGCTGGAGCCCCTGGGTGAAGGCCTCGCGCGCGGGGCCGAGCACCGCCCCGCCGAGCTGGGCCGGCAGCCGCTCCGCCGCCGCCAGGGCGCCGCCCAGCGTGGCCCGCGCGGCCTCCGCCGCCTCGGCGGGGACGCCGGCCGGGACGACCTCCGCCATCGCGCGGCGATACACCGCGGTACCGATGCTGCCGAGGATGGCGATGCCGAGCGCCCCGCCCAGCTCGGAGCTCGTCTCCGAGATCGCCGAGGCCGACCCGGCCCGCTCGACCGGGGCGCTGCCGACGACCAGGTCGGTCGCCAGGACGATCACCGGCGACAGCCCCAGAGAATAGACGACCGAGCCGATGACGAGGAGCGCGAGGCCGGAGGCCGCATCGACCTGCGCGAGCACGCCGAAGCCGGCGGCGGCGAAGAGCAGGCCACCCGCCACCACGTGCGCCGGGCGGAAGCGGCGCGCGATCGGCGGCACCAGCATGGAGCCCGCGACAAAGGCGAGCATGGACGGCACCGTCCAGAGCCCCGCCTGAAGCGGCGACAGCCCCAGCACGAGCTGCAGGTACTGCGCGATGAAGACGTAGGCGCCGAACGCGACGAAGCAGGCCAGCATGTAGGTGCCCAGGGACGCGCTGAAGGCGGGCACCCGGAAGAGGCCCAGATCGATGAGCGGGATCGGCCAGCGTCCGCTGCCGGCGCACGAACAGGGCGCCCGAGCGCCAGGCCGAGCGCGATGGACACCGCGGGCACCCAGTCGAGGCCGCGCCTCGGCGATACGCTTGAGGCCATAGATCATCAGGAGCACGGCGGCCAGCGACAGCCCCGCGCTGGTGACGTCCAGCCGGCCCGCGTCGGGATCGCGGAATTCCGGCAGCAGCCAGGGGCCCACCACCAGCAGCAGCACCATCACCGGCACCGCCAGCAGGAACACCGAGCCCCACCAGAAGTACTCGAGCAGGACCCCGCCCAGCAGCGGGCCGATGGCGCCGCCGACCGAGTAGCTGGTGACCCAGACCCCGATCGCGACGGTGCGCTGCCCGGGGTCGAGGAACATGTTGCGGATCAGCGACAGGGTGGACGGCGCCAGGGTCGCCCCCGCGACCCCCAGCAGGGCGCGGGTGGCGATGAGCATCTCGGCGCTGGTCGCGAAGGCGGCCAGCACCGACGCGACCCCGAACGCGGCGGCGCCGATCAGCAGCAGCCGGCGGCGGCCGATCCGATCGCCCAGGGTGCCCATGGTGATCAGCGAGCCGGCGACCATGAACCCGTAGATGTCCACGATCCAGAGGAGCTGGGCGCTGCTGGGCTTGAGGTCGGCGCTGAGCTGGGGCACCGCCAGGTTCAGCACGGTGAGGTCCATGGAGTAGAGCAGGCACGGCAGCGCGATCACCGCGAGCCCGATCCACTCGCGACGGGTCGCCCGGGGAGCCACGTCTCGCATGTCAGTCCCGGCCGCGGCGCCTCAGAGCCCGACGGTCTTCCGGATGCTGCCGAAGTGCTCGTCGATGTGGATGATCAAGGCGCCCATGATGAGCTCCTCGGCGCTCATCGGGCGGCGCGTCGGTGAAGACCGTCCCGCGCTTGGCGAGCTGCTCGTCGCTCAGGCCGCGGACCGTGGCGACCGCCTTCGCCGCACCCTTCTCGAGGAGCGCACTGTCTCCGCCTGCTGCAGTCCGCGAACTCCTTCGCGTGCTGGGCGTTCATCTCGTTGAGCAGGGGCGCGTGAAGCCGCCCGGCAACTGCCCGGACGACCAGCGCGTTGAGCAGCATGGGCATGGATCCAGAGCGCTCGCCAGGTGATGGGCGGTGGCGGCCACCGTCCACTTCTCCGCCTCGGTGACCTTCTTCCAGTCCGCGTCGCTCAGCTTGTCCAGGGTGACGGCGGCTCCTTCGCTTTCGTCTCGATCTGCTTCGCGAGGGCCTCGCCCTTGCCGGCGAGGCCTGGACGGGCTGGAAGAAGCTGCACGAGATTGCCGTCCGGGTCCGCGAGGGTCGCGATCCAAAGTTGCCGTAGTGCTTCGGGGCCTCGATGAACTTGACCCCGGCGCCCTGCAGGCGCTTCCAGTCGGCCTGGATGTCATCGCTGGCGAGGCCGACCATGTGCCGTGCCGGGTCCGCTTGGGGCTCCCGCGCACCTCGCTATGCGTGCCCAGCCCCAGCGCCGGCCCCTCGGCCGCGCCGAACACCACGAATTGCGGCGAGTCGATCCGCACCGGGAGCCCCAGCACGTCCCGGTAGAACGGCAGCAGCCGGTTGAGGTCCTCGCTCCAGATCGTTGCTCCACTCAGTCCCTTGATCATGGTCTTGTCCTCCTCACCTATGGTCGAACCGGAGGCGCGAAATCGACAGATCCGGGGGCCTAGGCGGCGCCCAGCCGCCCGCCCACCCAGGCGCACGGCAGGGAAATGGCGATGACGGCGAGGGAATACCAGGCGGGCCCGAAGCCTCCCACATCGCCACCGCGCCCGCGGTGGAAAGGACCACGCCTACCCGCCGAGCGCCAGGCATGCCGCATGGGCCGGTCGGGCGCCAGCCGCGCCGCGATATAGCAGCCCAGCATGCCGTAGACGATCCGATAGGCCAGCGCGACCAGGAAGGCGCGTTCGACATGGGCTGGCCCCAGGGCGGAAAGATCCCCGTCGCGTGCATCACTGAGTCGGTGACGGTGGTGATGGCGAAGATCGCGAGCAGCCCCGCGAGCACCGCCCCGACATGCCGCAGCGTGCGGCGCGGACGACGCGTCTCGGTCATGACGCTCATGCTCTGGATGCCTCCAGCCGGCTCAGGCTTTCGGGGGATCGGCGCCAGCCGCGAGCGGCCGTACGCGATGAAGGCGGCGAGAATCCCCACCAGCAGGGGGATCAGGGCCGAGGCGATGCCCATGTAGATCACGTGATCACCACCGCGCCGATCATGATGACGACCAGGCCCGCGGCGGCCAGCGGGGTGAGGCCCGGGCGGATGCGCAGGAGGCTGGGCAGGATCAGGCCGATCCCGCCCAGCAGCTCGCAGACGCCGATGAAGCGGAGGAAGAGGCCCGGCAGGGCCACCGGGTCCTGCATCTTCTCGATCGGCAGCACCAGCTTCATCCCGCCCGCGAAGACGAAGAGGGCGGCGAGCAATCCCTGGATGATCCAGAGGGCGACGTTCATGCGCGACGCCGCCCGGGCGGCTCGCGACTTGCGTGCGCAGACGCTCCTCCTGCTCCCGGAGCTCCGGCGTCAGCGCGGGGCCGAAGTCCTCCGCCTCGAACACCTGGCGGATCTCGATCTCGGACTCGGTGCCGGTGGGATTGGGGCAGCGCTTGACCCACTCGATCGCCTCGGCCTTCGACTTCACCTGGAAGATCCAGAAGCCGGCGACCAGGTCCTTGGTCTCGGGGAAGGGCCCGTCGATCACCGTTCGCTTGTCCCCGGAGAACTTGACCCGCGCGCCCTTCGAGCTCGGGTGGAGCCCCTCGCCGGCGAGCAGTACGCCGGCCTTCGCCAGCTCCTCGTTGTACTTGCCCATGTCGGTCAGGAGCTTCTCGTCCGGGAGCGTCGCCCGCCTCCGTGTTCTTGTCGGCCTTGACCATCACCATGAATCGCATCGCGCTATCTCCTTTGGGGATCAACTTGGTCTCATCACATGTTGCCCGAGGCGCGCCAGGTGTCAGTCATCGATCGCCTGATAGGCCGACGTCCAGAAATCGAGCGTGACCGGGGGCGGCGTGGGGGATTCCCAGGCGCACTGGGTCATCAGGATGCCCGACCAGCTCCTCCTTCGGGTCCGAACGCCAGGACGTGCCGAGGCCGCCGTCCCAGCCGTACTGGCCGGGCACGGTCGCGCCGTCGATCGCGCCGGGTGGCCACGGCCATGCCGAAGCCCCAGCCATGAGCTCTCGAAGAACCCATTGCCCAGATCATCGGACGCCGCCTTCTGCGCGGGCGTGAGCTGATCGGTGGTCATGGCCTCGACCGAGAGCCGCGACAGGATCCGCTCGCGGCCATGCTTGCCTCCGTCCAGCAGCATCTGGGCGAAGGCGAGGAAATCATCCACGGTCGAGACCAGCCCGGCGCCGCCCGACGGAAAGGCGGGCGGCCGGCTCCACTGGCCGCCCTCGGCCGCGTCGTAGAGCGCGACGCGCACCGGTGCCGGGATCGGTCCAGTAGCTGGTGGCGAAGCCGGTCGAGCTTGGCGGCGGGCACGCTGAATCCGGTGTCCTTCATGCCGAGCGGCTCGAAGAGGCGCTCGCGCAGGAAGGTCTCGAAGGGCTGGCCCGAGGCGCGCGCGATGAGCACGCCGAGCACCTCGGAGCCGGTGTGGTACATCCACCGCTCGCCCGGCTGGTGCATGAGCGGCAGCGTGCCGAGGCGGCGCATCCATTCATCCGGCGGTGGCGGCGCGGCGGGCGCGCGGCGGCCCCTCGGCGAGATCCCGCTCGCCGAGCGCCTTCAGGATCGGCGTCGAGTCCGGCGGCGCCATGATCATGCCGAAGCCCAGGCGGAAGGTCAGCAGGTCGCGCACGGTGATCGGCCGCTGAGCCGGGCACGGTGTCCTCGAGCGGCCCGTCGAGCCGCTCGAGCACCTGGCGGTCGGCCAGCTCGGGCAGGAGCCGGATCCACCGGATCGTCCAGCCGCAGCCTGCACTCCTCCACCAGGATCATGGCCGCCGCGGCCGTGATCGGCTTGGACATGGAGGCGATGCGAAAGATCGTGTCGCGCCGCATCGGCCCGTTTCCGGCCGCCCCGGTGCCGCCGGCCGCCTTCATGCCGAGCGCCTCGACATGCACCTCGCCGCGCCGGCTGATCAGCGTGACCAGCCCGGGCACGCCGCGCTCGACATGGCCCGCCATGACGTCGCGCATGCGGTCGAGCCGCGCCTTCGATAGCCCTCCCTGCGCATCGGCGGCTCACTTGTTCACTGAGTGCTCGCTGAGGTCTTGAGCGCCGCGAGACCCGCCTCGAAGTCCTGGCCGATCATCTTGTCCATGTCCATCACGATGCCCATGACCTTGGCCATGAAGGGGCTGGGCCCGTGGATGGCCCAGGTGACCTGGGTGGACTCGCCCCGCGGCTCCAGCGTGAAGTCCACGATATTGTGGGCCTCGAAGGGCTGGGGAAATCGAGCGTGAGCGTGAGCTCGCGACGGCGGCGACGGACGCCACGATCTCCATGCGCCCCTGGCCGATCTCCTTGTTGCCGTCCCACTCGTAGACGGCGCCCTTGCCGCTGGGCACGCCGCTCAGCGTGCGCTTCATTCCCGGGGTCCTTCTTCTCGTACGGTGACCAGGCGGGCCAGCGCTGGAAGTCGTTGAGGTGCGGGAAGATCTTTTCCGGCGGCGCCTTGATGGTGGTCATGCGCTGGACGCGGAAGGTATCCGGCCGGGTCGCCACATAGACGAGGAATCCGCCCACCAGCACGACGACCGCGATGCCGATGATCTTGAGCATGTCAGAACCCCACCAGGACCTTGAAGCCGCCGTAGACCATGCGCTTGTGGTCGAAGGGCATGGCCTTGGGCTCCATCATCTTCGCGATGCGCGGATCCTTCATCACCTTGGCATTGACGCGGTCGCGATGCGCGCGCGACTTGAACACGATCCACGCGAGCACCACGGTCTCGCCCTTCCTTGGCCTTGACGCTCTTCGGGAACGGCACCACCTTCTTCACCTTGAGGTCGTCGCCGGCGCATTCGCGGTACTCCAGCGCGCCGTGATCGCGCCATACCCGGCCCGCCTTGCGGGCGATGCGCAGGTAGGTCTCCAGGTGCTTTCGGGGAACAGGCAAGACGAATCCATCGACATATGGCATCGGAGTGCTCCTATCGGGCTCCGCCGCTGATGGCGGGCAGTATGGTGATCTCGACCCCGTCGGTGATGGGCGTCGCGAGGCCGCCGGTCCACCGGTAGCTTTCCGTGCCGACGAAGAGATTGACGTGGGGGCGCACCTCGCCCCGCTCCGTGAGCACGCGATCGCGCACGCCGGGGGCGGCCTTCCCCAGCGCCGCGAGCGCATCGCCGAGCGAGAGCGGGCCGCCCGCCACCTCGAGGTCGAGCCGGCTCCGGCCCTCCGCGAAAGGCCGGAGCGGGGTGGGAATGAGGAAGACCACGCGCATCACCGCCGCGCGGCCTGCCGCGGCCGGGCGCTCCGCGAGCTCGCGCGCCGCGGCCTCACGGACCGCGCCGCGGGCCGGTCGGCGACCACGGCGGCGCGCACGCAGGTGATGGACGGCAGGCCGTCGATGGCGAGCCGCCAGGACCGGCCGCTGTCGTTCGAGGCGTAGAGCTTGCCGTTCCGCGTGCCGAAGTAGACGCCGGCCGGATCCAGGCTGTCCGTCGCCAGCCCGTCGCGGAGCACGATGTCATAGACATTGCGTTGCGGGAGGCCTCGCGTCAGCGGCTCCCACGAGCGCCCGGCATTCCGCGTCCGGTAGACGCGCAGCTTGCGCTCGGGCGCGACGCGCACCATGTCCGACTCGATCGGAATGATGTAGACCGTGTCGGCGTCGTGGGGATGCGCCGTCATGGCGAAGCCGAAGTCCGACGGCACCCCGTGCGCGATGTCCTTCCACGAATCCCCGGCGTCGTCGGAGCGGTAGAGCCCCCAGTGGTTCTGGGCGAACAGGCGCCCGGGCCGGCTGGGGTGCTGGGCCACCTTGTGCACGCACTGGCCGAACTCCGGGTACTTGTCGGGCATGAACTCGGCACGGATGCCCTTGTTGCGGGCGGCCCAGGTCCGGCCGCCGTCTTCCGTGCGATAGACGCCGCCCGAGGAGATCGCGATCCACATGCGGTCGGCATTGCCGGATCGCGGACTATGGTGTGCAGGCAGAGCCCGCCGCCGCCCGGCGTCCAGCGCTCGCGGTGGGGATGATCGAGGAGGCCGCGCACGACGTCCCACGACTTGCCGCCGTCCGTGCTGCGGAACAGCGCCGCCGGCTCGACGCCGCAGTAGAGCGTGCCCGGCTCGTCGTCACGCCCGGGCGCGATCTGCCAGATCTGCTTCAGCTCGAGCCCGCTCGCGGCGCGGAAACTTGAGATTCTGCCTCCTGCGGCTCGTCCCAGCTCTGCCCCCAGTCGTCGGTGGAGACCATGACGGCGCCCCAGTGCATGCTCGCGGCGCCCGCCCAGACGCGCGGCCGTTCCCCGCGCCCGTCATGCGCCAGGGAATAGATGGCGCGGCCGGGGAGATACGGGCCCTCGAGCTGCCACGCTTTCCGCGCGCGCCGACGAGCGCAGGAAGAACACGCCCTTGGTCGTGCCGACCAGAATCCGTACGGTGGACATCTCGATCTCCTTCACCACATTGTCGATCCGGGAGCCACACTCGACAGACCCCGGACGCGTTTTTTCGTGAAATGGACGGCTAATGATGGGTGCGAATGGCTGAGGTTACGGAGGACCCCGAGGGCAGCTCACGCTACACACCCTAGTGGGCCGCGATCGGGTCGGCAGCGCGCCCGTCAGCGGACGGGGCGGCCGGAAGGTGACCGCGATGGCCACCGCGCCCAACCCGATCCCGAAGGAGCCCATGTAGAGCCAGAAATAGCTGCCGAAGGTGTCGTAGAGCCAGCCCCCCGCCACGGGCCCCATGGCCATGCCCAGCGTGGCCACGAAGCCGATCGCGCCGAAGGTGGTCCCCATGATCTTCGCGCCGAAGTACTCGCGCACCACGATGGCGTAGAGCGGCATCACGCCGCCATAGGCGAAGCCGAACATGAGCGCGAGCGCGTAGAAGGCCGCCAGCCCGCCGGTGACGGTATAGAGCGAGATCGAGACCGCCTGGAGCGCGAGGCCCATGAGCAGCATGCGCTTGGCGCCGATGCGGTCGGCCACGAGCCCGCAGATCACCTTGCCGGTGAGCGAGCCCACGCCCGCCACGCTGAAGACGGTGGCGGCGGCCATGGCCGTGATGCCGTGGTCCATGGCATTGGTGACCATGTGGAAGATGGGGCCCGAGTGGGCCGCGCAGCACGCGAAGTGGGTGAGCGCGATGGCGGCGAACTGGGGCGTGCGAAACGCCTGCGCCGCCGTGAACTCGCGGCCTCCGAACCCGCCCGACGGCACCGCCGCGGCGCCCTGCAGCGGCGCCGGGGGCTCGCGCACGAGGAGGGCGGCGGGAATGATGACGAGCCAGGCGAGATTGCCGATGGCCAGCATGGCGATGCGCCAGTCGTAGTTGGTGATGATCCAGCGCGCCAGGGGCCCGATGGTCGTCGAGCCCAGGCCCAGCCCCGCCGAGACGAGCGCCACCGCCAGGCTGCGGTTCCGCGTGAACCACTTGGTGGTCGTCGAGGTGAGCGGCGCATAGAAGCTGCCCGCGGCCAGGCCCACCAGCACGCCGAAGAAGAGATGGAACTGGCCCAGCGTGCTTGCCTGGCTCGCCATCACCAGGCCGAGACCCGAGGAGCACGCCGCCGCTGAGCACGACCACGCGCGTGCCGAAGCGGTCGGACAGCGCGCCCCAGGCGAATCCCCCCACGCCCATGGCGAGGAAGTTCAGCAGCGCGGCGGTGGAGATGGCCGTGCGCGACCAGCCCATGGCTTCCGAGATGGGCTGAAGGAAGATACCCAGCGTCATCATCGCGCCCATGCCGATGCAGGTCACGACGATGCCCACCGCCACGATCACCCAGCCATAGAAGAGCGTCACGAAGTGTGTCCCTCCCTCACTCTCTAGTCGAATGGCCGAGCGCGCAAGATCGACACGGCGCGGGCGGGCAAAATCAACCGGTTTTGCCGGCGAAAACGCTTCTTTTTTATCACTCTGCCAGGAGCCGAATTTCCGCTGTCCCAGGTGATTCGAGTCGTATGGTCAGGTCGTCCGCGCCCGAGAGCAGCGGGACAGCCATGCGTCACACGAGGGGGAATTCAGTGAGGCATCGCTGAGTGATTGCCGAGGTCAACGGGGTACAACTGCACTACCGCGTCGCCGGCGCGGGGAGCCCGGTCGTCCTGCTGCACGGCTTCGCGCAGACGGGGCACATGTGGCTGCCGCTCGTGCCGTCGCTCGCCCAGCGTCACACCGTCATCGTGCCCGACCTGCGGGGCGCCGGCGCATCCGCCAAGCCGGAGTCCGGCTACGACAAGAAGACGCATCGCCCAGGACATCCGCGCCCTGATCGCCTCGCTGGGCTTCGATCGCGTCCGCATCGTCGGCCACGACATCGGCCTGATGGTCGCGTATGCCTATGCCGCGCAGTTCCCCGCAGGCCACCGAGCGCGTGGTGCTGATGGACGCCTTCCTGCCGGGCATCGGCAACTGGAAGGACGTCTGGCTGCTGCGTGATCTCTGGCACTTCCACTTCTATGGCGAGGTGCCCCTGGCCCTGGTCCAGGGGCGCGAGCGGATCTACCTCGAGCATTTCTGGAACGACTTCGCCGCCGATCGCACGCGCTCCGTGCCCGAAGCCGATCGCCAGCTCTATGCCGCCGCGTTCGCGCAGGCCGGCGGCATACGCGCCGGGTTCGAGTACTTCCGCAACTTCGAGCGCGACGCGGGAGACTTCGCCCAGCTGGCCGCGACGCGCCTTCCCATGCCGATGCTGGTGCTCACCGGCGAGAAGGCCAGCGGCGACTTCCTGATCGAGCAGGGCAAGCTGGTCGCGTCGGACGTCCGCGGGGTCGTGATCAAGGGTTCGGGCCACTGGCTGATGGAAGAAGCCCCGGCGGCGGTGATGCCGGCCATCGCCGACTTCGTCAACTGATCGTGGACGCGCGCTAGCCGTTGTAGAAGGGGCGGCCGCGGTCGCGCAGCCAGAGCCGGAGGAGATGACGCTTGCGCTCGGGCTCGGGCCAGTCGCGAAACGCCGTGCGCTTGTGCGCGATGAGCCGGTTGTTGACGAACTGCATCTGGCCCACCTCGAAGTGGAAATCCATCCGCAGCTCCGATTGCTCCATGACGCGGTCGAGCTCGTCCAGCGCGGCTTCGCCCACGGAGTCCAGCGGCACGCCGGCCAGCGCCTGACCGTTCCGGACCTGAAAGCGCGAGAGCCGGCCCTGGAGGCGGTCCTCGACGAGCTCGAAGATGGGGTGCTGCGTGACCATGACGTCCCCGGGGGCGTGCTCGCGCTGCCGGTCGAAGTAGAAGGGCTGGTACAGGCGCGCGAGGAGATCGGGCCGCCGCCGCATCGCGTTGTGCGCCGAGGCGAGGCTGACGAGGCGGCTGACTCCACCTTCCATGGCCGGGTGCAGGCAAAGCAGCCCCACCTGCTCGGGCGGACACAGGTTGTAGCTATTGTCGGTGTGAAAGCTCTGCTCGACATTGGTGAGATCGGGCCGCACGCCATTGCCGGGCGGCCGGCCCGTATCTCGCACGTCGTAAACCATGGTGCCGTCCCATTTCTGGGCCACCGGCCGGGCAATGAGCGCGCCGAGCAGCCAGAAGAGAGCGACGGCCTCCGCGCGCGCGATCCGCTCGAGCGGCAGCCGGTCCACGATGGCGAAGCCGGGGCCACCCTCGAGCGAGGCGCGGATGCCGGCCATGGCGCGGCGGCAATGGGCGAGCTCGAAATCGGCGGGTTCGAGCGCGGGTACCGGGAGGGGGTTCGCGCGAAGGAGGGCGGCGACGGCCAGGAGCTCGGCCACGCACTCCGGGTCCAGCCGCGTCCAGCCCTCCCCGGGCGCAAGCGTCGCGCGCGTCCAGGCGATCGGGGCCGCGAAGACGGCCTGCTCGCGCCAGGGCGCGGCTGAATTCACGCAAGGTCTCCTCTCGGAATGGCGTCGCTAGCTGAGACTACTCGCGCCCCACGCTATCCGTTTGGCCGCTCCAGGGCAAGCGTGCGCGCTCGCCCGCGTCGCTACCATTCCGGCCGAGATTTGGTGAGGGCACGACTCAGGAAAAAGCTGACGACCGAGATGATGAGCGCGCCGAGGAGCGCGGGAAGGAATCCGTCCACGCGGAACCCAAGCCCCAGGCCCTGAGCGATCCAGCTCGTGAGGAGCAGCATGAGGGCGTTGATCACGAAGATGAACAGGCCCAGCGTGATGATGGCCAGCGGCAGCGACAGCAGGAACACGATGGGGCGGATGACCGTATTCACGAGCCCGAAGATCAGCGCGACGATCAGCAAGGTGATCCAGTCGCGCTCGGCCGGGTGAGGACCGGCGGCACCGAGGTGGATCCCGGGGACAATCCACGCCGTGACCAGCAGCGCCACGGCGTTGGTGACCAGTCTCAGCACAATGAACATCGAGGCTCTCCTTGTCGGTGGCCTACCGCCCTGCTACCTGACAATCAGGATAACTGATCCGGCGAGAATCGCGCCCATGGCGATATTCGCGGCGGGGCCGAGGTGAGCACGCCCGGCCAGATCGGCGTGCTGCACCCGGACGAGCCGCCCTTCCATGCGGTCTCCCGCCGTCCTGTGCTACGGTTGGCGCGACAGCTCGCCATCACCCCTCGAGAGGGAGACGACCGCATGCCCGAGCCATCCCCGCGGTTCACGTTGCTCACGGCCGCCCATCTCCTCGACGGCACCGGGGCCGCGCCTCTCGACCAGGCGGCATTGCTCATCGAGGGTGAGCGCATCGTCAGTTTGGGCCGCGCGGCCCAGGTCCGCGTTCCAGATGGAGCATCCGTGGATCGACGAGACTACGGGACCGCGACCATCTTGCCCGGGCTCGTCGACGCTCACACCCACCTGGTCGCGCCGGGCGACGGCACGCTCGGCGACGATATCGCGAAGGAGGAGGACGGCATCCTGCTCCTCCAGGCGGCGAAGAACGCCCGCACCTTGCTCCACTCGGGCGTGACGACGCTCCGCGAGAACGGCGCCAAGGGCACGGTGGCCTTCTCGCTGCGCGAGGGCATCCGTCGGAAGCTCGCCCCGGGGCCGCGCATGGTTATCTGCGGGCGCCCGATCACGATGACGGGCGGGCACATGGGCTACTTCGGCTCGGAGGCCGACGGCGAGACCGCCGTGCGCGCCGAGGTCCGCAAGCTCCTGAAGGAGGGCGCCGACTACATCAAGATCGTGGCGAGCGGCGGCTCCACCCGCACCTCCGATCCGAACCGAGCCTCGTACACGGTCGCCGAGCTCGCGGCAATGACCGACGAGGCGCACCGGCACGGCAAGCTCACCGCCGCCCACTGCACCTCGGCGCAATCCGTGCAGAACTGCCTGGACGCCGACGTGGACATGATCATCCACTGCATCTTCACCGAGCCCGACGGCACCTACCGCTTCCGCCCCGACCTGGTCGAGCGACTGGCCGCCGCCAAGGCCTGGGTGAACCCGACGCTCTACGTGATGAAGGCCGGGATCGACCGGCTCCGCGAGGCCCGCGAGCGGGAGGGGCGGCTGACGCCCGAGCTGGTGGCGCAGCTCGAGGAGTCCCGGCGGGCGCTGGACGTGCGGGTGGATGCCGTCCGCCGCATGAGCGAGGCCGGCGTCCGGATGACCGCGGGGTCGGATTCCCCGTGGGGCTGGTATGCCCCGGGGAGTTCGTCCACGAGATCCACATGCTGGCGCAAGCGGGGCTCTCGTACACGGACGCCATCGTGAGCGGCACCGCCGGGGCTGCGGATTCCATCGGGATGGGCGGCGGGGCCGGACGTCTTCTGCCGGGTCGGCCGGCCGACGTGCTGGTGGTGCGCGGCGATCCCACGCACGAGATCACCGCGCTCTGGGACGTGCTCGACGTCTACCAGGCGGGGCGTCGCATCGAGCGCACGCTTCAGTCGTAAAGGTGGCAGGCGGCCTGGTGGGCGGGGCCGACGACACGGGGCGTGGGGCGCTCCACACGGCAGCGGTCGAAGGCGGCGGGGCAGCGTGGGTGGAAGCGGCAGCCCGCCGGCAACTCGAGGCCACTCGCCACTTCCCCCTTCGGGACGATCCGATCGCGGCGCCGTGTGGGATCGGCGACGGGGATGGCCGACAACAGCCCCTGCGTGTACGGATGCTTGGGCTCCCGGTGGATGACGTCACGCGCGCCGACCTCCACGATCTCGCCCAGGTACATCACCGCCACGCGATCCGACATGTGCAGGACCACGTGCAGGTCGTGGGAGATGAAGAGATAGGTGAGGCCGAAGCGGCGGCGGAGATCCATCAGCAAGTTCAGCACCTGGGCCTGGATCGAGACGTCAAGCGCCGAGACCGGCTCATCGGCCACGATGAGGCTCGGCTGCAGTGCCAGGGCCGCCGCGATACCGATGCGCTGGCGCTGGCCCCCGGAGAGCTCGTGCGGGAAGCGCTCGGCAAAGGCGGGATCGAGCCCCACCACCTCGAGCAGCTCGGCCACGCGGCGACGCTGTCCCGCGGCGTCCGCCTGGCCGTAGATCGCCAGCGGCTCGGCGATGATGCGTCCCACCCGCATCCGCGGGTTGAGCGAGCCGAAGGGGTCCTGGAAGACGATTTGCAGGCGCTGCCGCGCGGCCCAGAGGTCACGCGGGGACAGGGCGAGGAGGTCCCGGCCCTCGAAGCGGATGTGCCCCGCGGTGGGCTCGAGCAATCGCAAGATGAGCCGGCCCGTGGTGGACTTGCCGCAGCCCGACTCGCCCACGAGGCCCAGCGTCTCGCCCCCCTCGAGCGTGAAGCTCACCCCATCCACGGCGCGGAGCACGCGCCGCCGCCGGGCTAGCCATGCGCCGCCGAGGTCGAACTGCTTGACGAGGCCCTGCACCTCGAGCAGCGGGCCCGCCGTCACGACACCACCGGGCAGGCCACGAAGTGCCCCGGCTCCCGCTCCGCGAGCGCGGGTTCGTCGCGGCGGCAGCTCGCGATGGCGTGGGAGCAGCGCGGGGCGAAGCGGCAGCCGGCGCCGCCCTGACGGAGATCAGGCGGCACGCCCTCGATGGAAGCGAGCGGCTGCCCGAATCGGCTCGGATGCGGCAGGCACTGGAGCAGTCCCCGCGTGTACGGATGGATCGGCCGGGCGAAGAGATTCGTCACCGGCGCGAGCTCGACGATGCGCCCGCCATAGATGACGGCGACGCGGTGGCACAGCTCGGCCACGACGCCGAGGTCGTGCGTGATCAGGAGCACCGCCATGCCCCGCTCCGCCTGGAGCCGGCGCAGCAGGTCGAGGATCTGCGCCTGGATGGTGACGTCCAGCGCCGTGGTCGGCTCGTCGGCGATCAGCAGCGCCGGCCCCGAGGTCAGCGCCATCGCGATCATGGCGCGCTGGCGCAGGCCGCCCGAGAGCTGGTGCGGGTAGTCGCGAGCGCGCTGGCGCGGTGATGGAATCTGGACCAGTTCGAGCATGGCTTCCGTGCGCTCCCAGGCCTCTCGCTTGCCACCACCGCCGTGCGCGCGGACGGCCGAGGCGATCTGGTCGCCGATCGAGAAGACGGGGTTCAGCGAGGTCATCGGCTCCTGGAACACCATGGCGATCCGGGCGCCCCGCACGCGTCGCATGGCCTCCGCATCCTTGGCCAGCAGGTCCTCGCCCTCGAAGAGGATGCGCCCGCCCACGATGCGCCCCGGCGGGGGAACGAGCCGCATGATCGACAGCGACGTCACGCTCTTCCCGCAGCCACTCTCGCCCACCAGCCCGAGCACCTCGCCCCGATCGATGGCGAAGCTCACCCCGTCCACCGCGCGGAGCATACCCAGGCTCGTCGCGAAGTGGGTCTCGAGGCCCTGCACCGTGAGGAGCGACGGCACGCTAGATCTTCAAGCGCGGGTCGAGGGTGTCGCGCAGCCAGTCCCCGAGGAGATTGACGGCAAGCACGGTCAGCATGATCGCCAGTCCGGGGAGGGTGGCGAGCCACCAGGCGGTGGCGATGTAGTTCCGCCCGTCGGCGAGCATCCAGCCCCAGGTGGGCGTGGGCGGCTGGACGCCGAGTCCGAGAAACGACAGCGCCGACTCGTAGATGATCATGAACGCCAGCTCGAGGGTCGCCACCACGATGATCGGGGTCAGCGCGTTCGGCAAAACGTGCCTGAGCAACAGACGGACAGATCGATTGCCGCGCGCCCGGGCGCCGCTCACGAACTCGCGCTCGCGTATCGACAGCACGTCGGCGCGGACGATCCGCGCGAACTGCATCCACCGGGTGGCGGCCATCACCAGGATCACGTTGACGAGGCTCGGGCCGAGCGCAAAGACGACCCCCATCGCCAGCAGGATGTAGGGGATGGCGAGGAAGACATCCACCACGCGCATGATGAACGCGTCGGTGCGGCCCCCGTAGAACCCCGCCAGGAGACCGAGCGAGACCCCGATCACGCCGGAGAGCGTCACCGCGGAGAGGCCGACGCCGAGGGAGATCCGGCCCCCGTAGACGATGCGGCTCAGGATGTCCCGCCCGAGGTGGTCGGTGCCCAGCGGATGCTCCGCGAGGCCCCGCGGCTGCCAGGCCGGCGGGCGGAGACGCTTGACGAGCATCTGCCGCCCCGGATCCCACGGGGCGATCTGCGGGGCCGCCAGCGCCGCGCCGCCCATGAGGAGCAGCACCGTGATCCCGAAGAGGGCGCGGAAGCTCACCCGGCGGCGACCCCCGGTGGCGAGGGGCCGGAGGGCGGCCGCCGCCGCCGGGGGCGCGGCCTCGCTCACTGCTTGCTCCGCACGAGGACGATGCGCGGATCGAGGTAGGTGTAGACCAGGTCCATGGCCAGGTTGATGAGGACGAAGAGCGTCGACAGCATCGCCACAATGGCCTGCACCAGCGGATAGTCGCGGCTGAAGATCGCGTCCACGGCGAGCCGACCCACGCCCGGCCAGGCGAAGATCGTCTCGGTGATCACCGCGCCGCCCAGGAGAATGCCGAACTCGAGGCCGACGATGGTGACAAGGGGGATGGCGGCGTTCTTGAGCGCGTACTTGTACGTGACCACGAAGGCACGCACGCCGGCGGCGCGCGCGGTGCGGACATAGTCCTGGGCCAGCACCTCGAGCATGCCCGAGCGCGCCATGCGGGCGATGCGCGCCATCGAGAAGGCGCCCAGCGCGGTGGCGGGCAGCACCAGCGACGAGAGCCCGTCCCGGCCGGCGGCGGGAAACCAGCCGAGCCCGACCGCGAACACCATGATCAGGAGGAGCCCGAGCCAGTACACGGGCATCGCCTGACCGAGCAGGACGCCCACCGAGCAGAACGCGTCGAGCAGAGAGTTGCGCCGGAGCGCGGCCAGGATGCCGGCGGGGACGGCCACGACCAGGGCCAGGCCGAGCCCGGCCGCGGTCAGCTGGAGGGTGGCGGGGAGCGTCTGGAGAATCAGGGTGAGCGCGGGCACCTGATGCTTGAACGAGAGGCCGAAGTCGCCGCGGACGGCGCGCGAGAGGAAGCGGAAGTACTGGACCCACAGGGGGTCGTCGAGCCCCAGCAGGGCGCGGAGCTGCCGCACGTCCTCCTCACGCGCCTCGAGCGGCAGGAGCAGGCGGGTCGGATCACCGGTGAGATGGAGGAGCCCGAAGACGATCACCGAGACGCCGAGGAGGACGAGGAGGCTCTGGAGAAGTCGCCGCAGGACGTAGGTCAGCATGCTCAGGATCTCCCCACCCCGGCCCGCTCCCCCTCGCGGGGGAGCGGGCGCGGTGAAGGGCGGACCACGTCGGGGATTAGAAGGAGATCTCGGTCAGCCGTATCGACTCGTCGCCGCGAGGCGTCCACTTGATCCGGCTGTTGACGCCGTAGATGTCCACCTGCTGGTACCCGAAGATATACGGCGCGTCGTCCCGGATCAATCGCAGGAGCTGACTGTAGAGCTGCTTCCGCTTCTCCGTGTTCATCTCGGAGCGGGCCTGCAGGATCAGCTTGTCGACCTCGGGATTCGAGTACTGGGAGACCGGTTCCCCGGTGAAGAGGTTCGGCGTCACCCAGTGGTCGGGCTCGAGGCTCGGCAGGCACCAGCCGCTCATGGCGATGTCTTCCGTCTTGTGGTCGAGGATGGAGCGGACGTAGGCCCCCCACTCGGCGACGATCTTGATGTTGGTCTTGATCCCGTTCTCCGTGAGCTGACCCGCCACCGCCTGGGCGATGTCCTTGTCCATCGCCCACCGGCCGTTCGGAGCCTGGAGGGTCAGGGTGAGGTTCGGCTGCCCCGCCGCCGCCAGCAGCTCCTTCGCCTTCTTCGGGTTGTATTCGTAGAAGGGGATGCTCGGGTCGTGGCCCCACACGTTGGGCGGCATCCAGGAGTTGAGGCGCTTGCCGTTCCCGAGGAGCACGGCGTCGAGGATCCCCTGCATGTCGACGGCGTGGTTCAACGCCTGCCGCACCCGGCGGTCGGCGAGCGGCCCGCCCTTGATCTGGGCGATGGTGAACGAGATGATCCGGCAGCTCGGCGTCTTCTCGATGCGCACGTTCTTGCTGGTCTGGAGCGCCTGGATCTGGTCCGGCGGGACGTTGACGATGAGGTCGGCCTGGCCGGTCTGCAGCGCCGCGATGCGCGAGCCGAGCTCGGGGATGGGCCGCCACGTCGCCCGGCGCACCGCGGGCTTGCCGCTCCAGTGCGCGTCGTTGGCCTCCACCACGATCCGCTCGTTCTTCATCCACTCCACGAACTTGAAGGGGCCGGTGCCCACCGGCTTGAGGTTGGCCTGCGCGTCCCCCGCCTGGGCCACGTACTTCGGCGCCAGCTGGTACATGAGGGTCATACGCGCGGGCATGGCGGGATCGGGGACCTTGGTGTGGAACCGCGCGGTCAAGGGGTCCACGACCTCGACCCGCTCGATGGTGCCGAACCAGCCCTTCTGCGGCGACTTGAAGTCCGCCCGGTTGATGCGCTCGAACGAGAACTTCACCGCCTCGGCGTCGAAGGCCTCGCCGTTGTGGAACTTCACGCCCCCGCGGAGCTTGACCTCCCACACCTTCTCGCTCACGAGCTTGTACGAGGTGGCGAGCGCGGGGACGATCTGGAGCTGCTTGTCGCGCGCGAGAAGGGTGTCGTAGATCGACCCGTTGATGATCAGCGTCACGATGTTGTTGGTCATCTGCACGTCGAGGAACTCGGCGTCGATGCCCTGGGCGATGGTGACGTCCCGCTCGCCCGCCGCCCACACCGGGACTGGCGTCGCCAGACCCACGCCCGCCGTCGCCGCGCAGATGGCCAAGATCGTCGCTACCGACCGAATGGTTCTCCGCATGGGGCCCTCCCTCATTGAGTGGTCTGCGCTTGCGGCCAAGGTCCTGACGAGCCAGAGGAGCGCGCTGATGCTATATCCGGCACGAAAGGGTGTCAAGGACGCGCCCCCATCCGAGGGGACCGAACTGCAGCGAAAAGGCCATTAGCTCGTCATCGGTGAGGCGCTGGTCGCGGAAGCACAGCAGGTGGTGCTCCTGGAACGCTGCGCGAACGCGCGTCACCGTCGCGGCGTCGAGCGGTTGTGCCAGATCGATTCCCACCACCTCGGCGCCCAGCGCGGGCGACAGGCGATGGATGGTCGCGTCGGTCACCGTTTGAGGCATGGCGTTCCTCCCGTGTCCGGTCGTGGTGCGGCCGATTCTCTCACGTTCCGCCCTGAGCCTCCCGCCGCGAATCGGCATGCGCGCCGGGCTCGAAAAGCGTTATCCTGTCGCGGATTCCGGATCATGAAGCCTGCCACCACCTCGATCGATCGCCAGACCCGGATGGCCGCCGTTGTCTTCGCGGACCTCGTGGGCTTCTCGAAGAAGTCCGTCCCGGCCCAGCTCGCGGTCAAGGAGGCGTTGACCGCCCTGTTGCAGCGCCTGGTGACGCCCTATCCGAAGACCGGCCGGGTCGTCCTCGACACCGGCGACGGCGCGGCGGTGGGGTTCCTGGTCAGCCCGGAGTATGCCCTCGGCCTGGCCCTGCGGCTGCGCCGCGAGCTGGTCGCCGCGCCCGTTGACGGTTTGCTCCAGTCGAAGGATCTGCGCCTGGGGATCAACCTGGGGCCGCTCAAGGTCGTCACCGACGTCAACGGGCAACCGAACCTGGTGGGGGAGGGCATCAACTCCGCCGAGCGCATCATGAGCTTCGCAGATCCGGGCCATACCACGGCCTCGCGCAGCTTTCAGGAAGCGGTCTACTATCTGGACGCCAGCTTTCAGAGCCTGTTCGAGCCGCTCGGCCTGCGCGCCGACAAGCATGGTCGAGAGCACGAGGTCTTTCGCCTGACCACCTCCGCGTCCGCGATCGACGCCGCCCTCCAGAGTCTCAGCATGGGGCCCACGCCGGCAGACTCGCGCGGCGCGGCCGGCCGCGCGGCTTCCCTCGCGGCCGCGTCGACGCAGGGCCTGCGAGGCCTGTCGGCGCTGAGCCGGCCGGTGCGGGTTGGGCTCGTCGTGGGCGTCATCGCCGTCGTGGCCGGGACCGCGTCCTGGCTTGTCTGGCCGGCCCGGCAAGTGGCTCGCGAAACTCCCACCACGACCAGCGCCGCGCCTCGCGAGGTGGCGACTCCTCCAGTGCCTCCGTTGCCGGCACCGGCGGAGGCGACGCCGGCGCCCGCCCCGGCGGAGTCGGCTGCGACATCCCGGGAATCCGAACAAGCGGCCCGGCCGGCGCCGCCGGACTCGTCACCCGGAACTTCGGCCGCGGCACCCGGAACTTCGGCCGCGGCGCCAGGAAGCCCGGCCGCGGCGCCGGGGAGTCCGGCGCCGGCCGATCGGCGCGGCCCGGCCGATACGCCCGGCGGCAAGAGGGCCAGTCCGCCCGCGGCCCCGCCGAAGAGCGCGAAGGCGGGAACGCCGGCACCCGCGGCGCCCCAGGTGAGCCCCCGCGCCATTGAAACGGCGCCCGCGGCGGAGTCTACGCGGACGTCACCACGTTGCTCGCGGCTGCTCCAGCGCGCCGCGGTCGGCGAGACCCTCACGCCCGACGAGCAGCGCGAGCTGACGAGCGCATGCCGCTAGCCCGCTCGCGGACGGTGGCGCTGATTGCCGGATGGCTGCTGGCCGCCCTCGTCTCAGGGTGCGCGACTCCGCCGCCGCCCCCGCCCCCGCCGCCACCTCCCCCGCCCCTGCCGGAGCGCCCGGCGCCCCCGCGGTCGGATCTCACTCTCGATGAGGGCATCAAGTTCGCGGTGGACGATCTCTTCATCCAGCTCCAGCGGCTGCCGGCGTTCGCGCCCCGGGTCAGCGACAAGGTGGTCGAGGTGCGGCGGAGTGTCATCGTGGTCGACACCATCATCGACGCGGCGACCGGGCAGCAGACCCAGGCGACCCTCCTCTCCGAGGCGCTCGTCTACGAGCGGACGCGCGACAAGTTCAAGCAGTTCGACGTGTTCGCCGCCACGCCGGCGCACCTCAAGCGCGCGGAGTACGTGGTCACCTCGACGATGACGCCGCTCAAGGACGAGCGCGGCGTCTACCGCCTGAACATGGCCATGACGGAGCTGCGCTCGGGGCTGGTGGTCGCGCAGGCGGCCACGCGCGTGCGAGACAACTCCGTGGACGTCACGCCCACCCCCTTCTACCGTGACAGCCCCGCGATCGCGAAGGACCGGGTGATCGAGGGGCAGATCCGGACCGCGGAGACCCCGGCCGACAAGCCCGCCGACGCGGTATACATCGAGCGGCTGCCGACGAGCGCCCTGATGAACGAGGGCATGACCGCGTTCAACGAGGGCAAGTTCGCGGACGCGCTCCCCTACTACGAGGAGGCGTCGAAGCGTCAGGACGGCCAGCAGCTGCGCGTGTACAACGGACTCTACATGATTTACTGGAACCTCGGGCGCGCCGGCGAGGCGGAAAGCTCCTTCGGGAAGATCGTCGCGATCGGCCTGGCGACGAATAATCTCGCCGTGAAATTCCTGTTCCGTCCCGGCGGCACCGAGTTCTGGGCGGACACCAAGATCAGCGGCCCGTACCCGATCTGGCTGCGCCAGCTCGCCCAGCAGATGGTGGCCACCCGCTCGTGCCTGCGCGTGATTGGGCACACCAGCCGCACGGGCTCCGAGCCGCTGAACGAGCGGCTCTCCCTGCGGCGGGCGGACTTCATCAAGCAGCGGCTGCTCGCCGAGACGCGGGAGCCCGCCTCGCGCATCGAGACCGCGGGGGCCGGGTCCCGCGAAAACCTCATCGGGAGCGGCACCGACGACCTTGGCGACGCGTTGGATCGGCGGGTCGAGTTCCGCGTCATTCCCTGTCCCGGCGGCGCCTGATTGATCGAAGACCGGCGCTCACCTCATTGCGGCCCGATGAGCCGCGGTGAGGAGCCGGTCCATGTCGGACGGGCGCTTGTAAGGTAGACGCGCCTGGATGCTCGTCAGCGACGCGCCCGGGCTGAGCTGGCTCGCCCGGTCCCAGGCCGCCCGCGCTTCCGCCAGCCGCCCCAGCTCGACCAAGACCACGGCGCGGTAGGCGTGCGCCGGCAAGAAATTGGGGTTGTGCTCGATGATTGTGGCGAAGGCGCCCAGCGCTTCCTGCCTCCGCTCCGTCAGATAGTAGGCATGCCCGAGCGTCCACAGATAGAAGACGGGATAGTGGGGGTTGAGGCGCATGGCGTCACTGATGAGCCGGATGCTCTCCTCGGCCCTCCCCGACCAGCCGAGTATCTCGGCCAGCGTCTCGTAGCCGTCGGCGTCGTTCGGGGCGAGCGCGACCCCCCGCTCCGCCTGGGCGATCGCGCGCTCGTGCTCCTTCTTCCACAGATGAATCTGTCCCAGGAGCCGGTACCCCTCCACCAACGTGTCGTTGAGCGCGATCGCGCGCCCGGCGAGCTCGCGAGCCCGCTCGAGGCTTTCCGGGTCGGAGCTCCAGAGGAACTGCCAGCTCTGGAGATGCATCCAGCTCAGCCCCGCGTAGGCCTGCGCGTACTCCGGGTCCAGGTCAAGAGCCGTGACGAAGAGCCGGCGCGCCTCGGCGTTGCCCTCGCGCGTCGTGCGCCGGCGCTCTTGGTGTCCGCGAAGCACCAGGTCGTAGGCCTCGAGAACACCGGTCGGCGCCCGCCCGAGCCGCGCCTTCTCGGCATCGGTGAGCCTCACGGCCAGGGCCCGAACGATGTGCTGGGTGACCTCGTCCTGGAGAGCGAAGATGTCGCGGATCTCGCGGTCGTACCGCTCGGCCCAGATGTGATACCCGGTGGTCGCGTCCACGAGCTGGGCGGTGATGCGCACGCGGCTGCCCGAGCGCTGGACGCCGCCTTCCAGGACGTAGCGCACACCCAGATCCCGGCCCACCTCGCGGACCTTCACCGGCTTGCCCTTGTAGGTGAAGGCAGAATTGCGGGCGATGACGAACAGCCCGGAGATCTTCGAGAGGCCCGTGATCAGATCCTCGGTCACCCCGTCGCTGAAGTAGTCCTGTGTCGGGTCCTGGCTGAGGTTCGAGAACGGAAGCACCACCACCGACGGCCGGTCGGGCAACGGGAGCCCGGCGGACTCGGGGGCCCTGAGCCAGCGCCACCCGGCCCAGGCGCCGGCGCCCAGGAGCGCCGCGATGACGAGCGCGGCCATGACCGCCGCCGCCCATCGCCGGGGGGCGGGGCGCGCCCCGGGCGAGCGCGGAGCCGAAGGGCGGGGCGCGAGGCGCAGGCGGTACACGCGCACCGGCCGCGCGATGTTCTTGACCGTGTGCTCGCCGATGAACTCGCAGTCGAACGGGAGCTTGCCCTCGATCTGGTCGAAGGCCGTGCCCGAGAGGCAGATGCCGCCTCCCTCCGCGAGGGCCTCCAGGCGGGCGGCGATGTTGACGCCGTCTCCATAGAGCCGCTCGCCCTCGACGATCACGTCGCCCAGGTTGATCCCGATGCGGAACCGCATCTGGCGTGAGGGCGGCAGCTCGGCGTTCCGGGACTCGAGCCGGCGCTGGACCTCGACCGCGCCCTCGACGGCGTCCACCACGCTGGCGAACTCCGCCAGCACGTTGTCGCCGGGGGCGTCCACCACGCGTCCGCCGTGGCCGGCCACGGAGGCGGCGATCACCGCGCGATACTCGGTGATGGCCCGCACCGTCGCCACCTCGTCGTCGCTCATGAGCCGGCTGTACCCTTCCACGTCGGCGCTCATGATCGCCGCGAGCTTCCGCTCCACCGACCGTCCGTCCATGACCTTGAATTCTACGCCCGGCCCCAGCAGCCGCCGGGGCCGGACCGGATTGCCAAGCTAGCGCCGCGCCGGCTCGCTCACGTCTTGAAGAAGGCCAGCAGATCCGCGTTGACCTGATCCTTGAGGGTCGAGCACAGGCCGTGGGGCGCGCCCGGATAGACCTTCAGCAGGTTGGCCTTGACCAGCTTGGAGGAGAGCAGGGCGGAGGCGCCGATCGGCACGATCTGGTCGTCGTCGCCGTGCATGATGAGCGTCGGCACGTCGATCTTCTTGAGGTCTTCCGTGAAGTCCGTCTCCGAGAAGGCCTTGATGCAGTCGAGGACGCCCTTGTGCCCGGCCAGCATGCCCTGCAGCCAGAACGAGTCCCGCAGGCCCGGCGAGACCTTGGCGCCCGGCCGGTTGGCGCCGTAGAAGGGCGCGCTCAGGTCCTTGAAGAACTGCGAGCGGTCGGCGAGGACGCCGGCGCGGATCTGGTCGAACGTCTCCATCGGGAGGCCCCCGGGATTGGCGGTCGTCTTCAACATGAGCGGCGGCACCGCGCCGATCAGCACGGCCTTGGCCACGCGGCTGGTGCCGTGGCGGCCGAGATAACGGGCGACCTCGCCGCCGCCCGTGGAGTGGCCGACGTGGATCGCGTTCTTGAGATCGAGCGCGGCGACGAGCGCCGCGAGATCGTCGGCATAGGTGTCCATCTCGTTGCCCTGCCAGGGCTGGCTCGATCGGCCGTGACCGCGGCGGTCATGGGCGATGCAACGGTAGCCGTGCGCACCCAGGAACACCATCTGGTCTTCCCAGGCGTCCGCGCTGAGCGGCCAGCCGTGGCTGAACACCACCGGCGGTCCGCTGCCCCAGTCCTTGTAGTAGATCTGCGTGCCGTCCTTCGTCGTGATCGTGCTCATGCCATGAGCCTCCCTTCACTGGTCCCGCTTGACAGTATCGCAAAGACCCGCCTAGATTGCCGCCAGGGCTCAACGGAGAATCCATGGCGCGATCACCACGCTCGTCTTCCCTTCGCAGGCACGCCTGACTGATGCGCGCCGTCCTCTGTCACGCGTGGGGGCCGGTCGAGAGCCTCCAGCTCGGCGACGCGCCGGCGCCCATTCCCGCCGACGGCGATGTGGTGATCGCGGTCAGGGCGGCGGGCATCAACTACGCCGATGCCCTCATGGTGGCCGGGAAATACCAGACCAAGCCCGCGCTGCCGTTCAGCCCCGGCCTCGAGGCGGCGGGAATCGTGGCCGCCTGCGGAGCCGGCGTGACGCGCTTCAAGCCGGGCGACCGCGTGATGGCCATCCTGGCCCACGGCGGCCTTGCCGAACTTGCCGTCGCCCCCGAGGCGGAGACCTTTGCGATCCCGGATCGCATGAGCTTCGAGGAGGCCGGCGCCTTCCCCGTCGCCTACATCTCGAGCCATGTCGCGCTCCGGTGGCAGGCCCGGCTCGAGCCCGGCGAGACGCTGCTGGTGCTGGGCGCGGCGGGCGGCGTGGGGCTCACCGCCGTCGAGATCGGCAAGGCCATGGGCGCGCGCGTGATCGCGGCGGCCAGCACCGCCGAGAAGCTCGCGGTGGCGCAGGAGCGCGGCGCGGATGACGTCATCAACTACGCGACGGAAAAGCTCACCGACCGGGTGATGGCGCTGACCGACGGCAAGGGCGCCGACGTATGCTTCGATCCCGTCGGCGGCGAGCTCTTCGATGCCGCGCTGTCGTCGCTCGGCTGGGGCGGCCGCATCCTCCTCATCGGCTTCGTGGCCGGCGTGCCGCAGATCCCGGCCAACCGGCTCCTGGTGAAGCATCGCGCCGCGCTCGGCTCCTCGCTGCGCTACTTCCGCTGGCACGCGCCGGACAAGCTCCGGCGGTCCGTCGAGGAGCTCATGCAGTGGTACGGCAAGGGCAAGCTCCGGCCGCTGGTCACGCATCGCCTGCCGCTCGAGCGGAGCGTGGAGGCCATTCGCCTCCTCACGGACCGCAAGGCGCACGGCAAGGTGGTGGTGGTGGTGGCGCCTCGATGACGGAGATCCGCGTGGAGCCGCATGGGCGGCACGTCGTGATCGTGACCATCGACAATCAGCGGCGCCTCAACGCCATGACGCGGCCCATGATGGCGGAGCTCGGGCGGGTATGGGACGAGCTCGAGCGGGGCGACTGCCGCTGCATCGTGCTGCGAGGCGCCGGCGACCGCGCCTTCTGCGCCGGGGCCGACATCAGCGGCGATCTCTCGGCCAGCGCGGAGACCGCGAAGATCGTCAGTCACGCGCTGCTCAAGACCGACGCCTACACGAAACCGATCATCGCGGCGGTCAACGGCGACTGCGTGGGCGGCGGGCTGGAGCTGCTCCTCGCCACGGATATCCGGGCCAGCGCGCCCCACGCGCGGTTCGGCCTGCCGGAGGTGCGCTGGTCCATCTATCCGTTCGGCGGCGCCACCGTCAAGCTCATCCAGCAGATCGGCCACGTCCACGCCATGGATCTCCTGCTCACCGGCCGCCTGGTCGATGCGGCGGAGGCCGCGCGCCTGGGGCTCGTCAACCGCATCGTGCCGGCCGCCGACCTCACCGCGTGGGCGCTCGAGACGGCGGGAGCCATCGCGGCCAATAGCCCGTCCGCGGTGCAGGCGGTGAAGCGGCAGATCAGCGCGACCATCGCCGAGCACGCGCGGGCGCGCGAGCCGCTCGATCAGGAGCTAGGCGACCGGGTGCGGGCCAGCGCGGAATTTACCGAAGGGGTCGCCGCGTTCCGGGAAAAGCGCGCGCCCCGCTACGAGTGACCATGACCCCCGAAACCCCGCCGGCATCGCCCGATGTGCGTGTGGCCCGCGCCGAGCACGTCCTCACGCTGACCCTCGATCGTCCGAACGACCAGAACCGGCTCACCCGCGACGTCCTCCTGACCATGCAGCGCATCGCCGACGACCTCGGCAAGGACGACGAGATCCAGGCCGTGGTCATCACGGGCGCCGGCTCCGAGTTCTTCTCCATGGGCATCCTGAACCCGGCCGTCCGGGCCAGCTATGCCAAGGAAGAGATCCTCGACCTGGTTCGGACCGCCAACCGGCTGTATGACGCCATCGAGGCGCTGCCCCAGATCGTCATCGCGGCCTTCAACGGCGCCGCGCGCGCGGGGGCGGCCGAGCTGTCGCTGGCCTGCGACATCCGGCTCGCCGCCGCGCACGCGACCTTCCGGCTCCCGGAGGCGTTGTGGGGCGGCTTCCCCGGAGCGGGCGGGCCGGTCCGGCTCCCCGATCTCGTCGGCCGCGCGCGCGCCCTCGAGCTGATCTGCACCGGCCGCGAGATCGACGCGGCGGAGATGGAGCGCCTCGGGATCGTCCTCGCCGTGTATCCCGCCGATCGCCTGGGGGCGGAGGCCCAGGCCCTGGCCGCCCGTATCGGGGCCAGCGGCCCGATCGCCACGCGGGGCGCCAAGCGCATCATGAATACCCGCCGCGCCGCCGGCTTCGCCGCCGCCCGCGCGCTCTCCGACTACGCTCCGTCACGCGCTCGAGTGGAGCCATGACGTCGACGAGGGCATGGCCGCGCATCGCGAGGGCCGACCGCCGCGATTCACCGGGCGATGACCGCGCGCCCGGTGACGGCGCGCCCCAGATGACCGCGCGCCCGGCGAGCCGGACCCTGGGCGCTCTCCTCGACGAGATGACCGCGCAGCGTCCGCAGGCCCAGGCCCTGATGTTCCGCCACGTGCCCCTCAGCTACGCCGCGCTGCAGGCTCGCGTGGACGAGCTCGCGCGCGCGCTCCTCACGGCGGAGGTGGCGCGCGGCGATCGCGTGGCGGTCCTGCTGCCGAACCGTCCGGAGTGGGTGGTGGCCGCGCTCGCCATCGCCAAGATCGGCGGCATCGTGGCGGCGATCAGCACTTTCTCCACCGGTCGCGAGCTCGGGTGGATGCTCGAGCATTCCGGGGCGGTGGCGCTCATCACCGTCTCCGCCTTTCGCGGGCGCGCCTATCTGGACATGCTCCACGAGCTCTGCCCGGAGCTGGCCGGGAGCGCGCCCGGCGCGCTGCGCAGCGCGCGCCTGCCCAGACTGCGGACCGTGGTGACCATGGACGGGCGACGCGTGGACGGCGTGTTCCAGGCGGCGGACTTCCTTGCTCGGGGAGCCGGCGTCGGCCCCGCCGCGCTACGGGAACGACAGCAGTCCGTGAGCCCGAGCGATGTGTGCTATATCCTCTACACCTCGGGCTCCACCGCCATGCCGAAGGGCGTCACCCTCGCGCATGGCGGCGTCATCGAGAACGGCTTCAATATCGGCGAGCGCATGCATCTCACGCCGGCGGACCGGCTCTGGCTGGCGGTGCCGCTCTTCTGGTCCTTCGGCTCGGCCAATGCCCTGCCCGCCATCCTCACCCACGGGGGCTGCGCGGTGCTGCAGGAGAGCTTCGAGCCCGGCGAGGCGCTGGAGCTGCTGGAGCGCGAGCGCTGCACCGTGTACTACGGCATGGCCAACATGGCGCGTGCCATGCTGGAGCATCCCGATCGGCCCCGCCGGCGGCTCGACGCCATGCGCACCGGCCTCACCATCGGGCTCGCGGAAGACATCGCGATGACCATGGAGGCGGTGGGCGCGCGTGAGCTCTGCAATGTCTATGGCTCCACGGAGACGTACGGGAACTGCGCGGTCACCGACGCCCACGATCCGCTCGCGGCGCGTCTGCACACGCAGGGCCGGCCGCTGCCCGGCATGGAGGTCCGCGTGGCGGACCCGGAGACGGGCCGGCCGCTACCGGCGGGCGAAGTGGGCGAGCTCTGCGTCGCCGGGCATGTCACGCCGGGCTACTTCCGGGCCCCGGAGCTCGACGCCGCCGCCTTCGACGCCGACGGCTACTTTCGCACCGGCGATCTTGGGCTGATCGACCCCGACGGGCGCGTGCGCTTCCGCGGCCGGCTCAAGGAGATGATCAAGACCGGTGGCATCAACGTGGCGCCGCTCGAGGTGGAGGGCGTGCTCCTCCAGCATCCGGACGTGAAGCAGGCGTACGTGATCGGCGTGCCCGACCGCGAGCGGGACGAGGTCGTGGTCGCGGTGCTCGAGCTACACGCGGCCGCGTCGGCCGACGCGGGGGCCATCGTCGCCTTCTGCCGCGACCGGCTCGCGAGCTACAAGGTCCCCACCCGGCTCGTCTTCCGCAAGGCGGACGAGCTTCCTCGCACCCCGACCGGCAAGATCCACAAGCCGGGGCTCCGGGAGGAGCTTGCCCGGGACCGCCAGAAAGGTGGATAACGAGGAGGAGGAGGCCAGTAGCTCCTAGGTTCGCTTGGCGAGCAGCTCGATGGCCTTGTGCCAGCCGGCGCCGGCATCGGTTGAAATCTCGGCGCGCCATCGGAATGAATCGCGGGTGATGTCGCTGAAGATCCAGCGCAGGAGCATGCCGTTCGAGCCGGTGCCTTCCTGGAAAATCTCATCGCCCTGCGCGCGCCCGATCAGATCTGCGCGAAAGTCGGAGCAGGGATCGATCCAGGTGACACGCCAGACGTCGTCCTTGGGATCGTAGACGCGCAGGCTGGTCCCGTACTGGTTGTCGAATGGACCCCAGCGCTCCGATTGACCGGCGTGCGCGCCGTGGCGGGGGGGCGTGATCCAGACATCCTGGATCGCGCGGCCTTCCAGCACCCAATCGAAGCTGATCTGCCAGTAATGCCGGCGGACCGCGCCGTCGGGCAGGAATGCCTGGGCCTCGGCTTCCCAGCTGCCGACGAACTGTCCATAGAGCTTGAGCTTCTCGGCGTATTTCGGAATTGCTTCGGGAGCGACGAGCGCACGAGTAAAAGCTGTCATCGGTGGCTCCTTGCGGTGAAGGATGGACCTCCAAGAGGTGAGACCCCGACGCGACGTCGTTGTGAAAGCCGGAAGCCGATCCGTGCCGCAGCGCGTTGAGGGTCGCGCTACCCCCTAGCCAATCGGGCGATTCCCAGCGGGCCGGACCCGTTGCATCGTGGGCTCGAGACCCGGAGCCTCGGTGGCTTCCGGAGGGAGGATCCAATGCAGACCCTATTGTCGCTCTCGAATGACCTCGCGGCGGCGGTCGAGCGCGCCGCTCCCGCCATCGTTGCCGTGCACGCCCGCCCGCGACTGCCGTCGACCGGGGTGCTCTGGCGTCCGGGAATCGTCGTGACGGCAGAGCACGCCGTACGGGTGGACGAGGAGATTCGTGTCGCCTGGTCAGATGGGCGGGCGGCGCCGGCGACCCTCGTGGGGCGCGATCCGGGCACCGACCTCGCCGTCCTCCGGATCGCCGAGAGCGATCGGCTCGGCGCCGAGATCGGCGACAGCGCCGAGCTGAAGGCAGGCAATCTGGTCCTCGCCGTCGGGTATGGACCACGCGTCAGCTGGGGCGTGGTGAGCGCCGTCGGCGGCGCGTGGCGTACGTCGCGAGGGGGAGAGGTGGACCGCTTTCTTCGCGTGGACCTGGTGCTCTATCCCGGTTTCTCGGGCGGGCCTCTCGTGGACGCCTCCGGCAAGGTCGCCGGCCTGGTGACTTCCGGCCTGTCACGACAGCTCGAGCTCGCGGTGCCGACCTCGACGGTGACACGCGTCGTGGACGAGCTACTGGCCACCGGGCGCGTCAGCCGCGGCTATCTGGGGATCGGCCTCCAGTCGGTAGCCCTTCCGGAGGCGTTCAAACGGCTGGCGCCCGACTCGGGCGCGCGCGGTGTCATCGTCGTGAGCATCGAGACGGATGGCCCCGCGGCGCGTGCCGGCCTGATGCTCGGAGACGTGCTCGTGGCCCTCGAAGGCACGCCACTGCACGATCCCAGTGACGTGCAGGCCGCCGTCGCCGGGCGAAAAGTGGGCACCGCGGTCACGGTCTCGCTGATCCGCGCGGGCGCCCCTCTCCAGGTGGCGGTGACCCTGGCCGAGCGCCCGTCACGGAGGCGATAGGATAGAGGTGGACGAGCGGCCGCATCCGCTGGCGAGCGACCTCACCGATGTCGTCGGCCGGCTTCGGGAGAACACGGTGGAATTGCGATCCATGGGGCGGTCGAGAGGATCCGGCGTCATCTGGCGTGCCGATGGGCTCATCGCGACGAGCGCTCACGTCGTGGCCGATGCCAAACACGCGCGGCCAGCCGCGCAGGTGATCCTGGCGGATCGGCGGCGCCTGCCGGCCACGCTCGTCGCGTGGGACCGGACGCTGGATCTTGCCCTGCTGAGTGTGGAGGCGCGCGACCTGCCGGCCGCGCTGATCGGCGATTCGGATCGCCTCCGCGCGGGCGAGCTGGTCCTGGCGGTCGGCCATCCCTTCGGGTTGATCGGGGCCGTGGTCACCGGAGTCGTGCACGCCGCGCCCGCCCTTGGCCGCTACGCGGGGCCCCGCTGGGTTCAGGCCGATCTCCGGTTCGCCCCCGGTAATTCCGGCGGTCCCATGGCCGATGCGGGCGGACGGGTGGTCGGCGTCAACACGATGATCCTGGGCCGCTTGGCCCTGGCCGTGCCGAGCCGCGTGGTCGAGACCTTTGTGATGCGGTGCGCCCCGCGGTGATCGCCGTCGCGGTGCTCGCGTCGACCTCGACGGCGCGGGCCCGGCTGGAAGCGCTGGTCGCCGCCCGATCGGGATTGCGGCTGGCCGACCCGCCGTTCCCAACGGCCGACCAGGTCGGCGATCCGGTAGGGGCGGCGGTCTCCGCCGACGTGGTGCTGATCGATCCGGGGACGCGGCCCGTGGAGGCCTACCTGCGAGCGCTGTCTCGGACCGCCCGGCTGCCTCCCATCATGCTCCTGGGCGGCGGTGTCGCCCCGGCGGCCTTCGCCCGGCTACTGCGGGCCGGCGTGCGCGCGATCCTGCCCCGGGACGCCTCCGCTCACGAGATCGCCGCCGGCATCGAGGCGCTGGCGGCGGGTCTCGTCGTCCTGCATCCGTCCGCGTCACCGGCCTCCGTCGACAAGCCGCTCCACCGCAACCTGCCGGAGGGCCAGTCCGCCCCGCTCACGCCGCGCGAGCTCGAGATCCTCGGCATGATGGCCGAGGGGATGGGCAACCGCGCCATCGGCAAGAGCCTCGGCATCTCGACCCACACCGTGAAGTTCCACATCGCCGCGATCCTCGACAAGCTGAGCGCGCGAAGCCGCACCGAGGCGGTGGCCATCGGGATGCGGCGGGGCCTGTTGATGGTGTGAGGCTCAGGCCGCCGGCCGCGGCGGAGACAAGTCACACTCCAAAGCGAGCGCCGCAGACTAGGGATTGGCGGCCTGCACCCAGACCCACTGCCAGGCCTGCGTCACGCCGTCGCCGTGGAGCACGTACTTCCCGTGCGGGTAGACCACTTCACGCTCGACGAGGGGCTCTGACGGTGTCGCGTAGGCCGGCCTCTGCTGGTAGACCGTTGCCGGAGGCGCCGCGTAGACGGGTAGCCACCGTAGTACGGGTAGCCAGCGTAGTAAGGATATGTGGCAGCCACGGCGGCCCCAACCGCCAAGCCACCGACGACCGCGCCAGGCCACCACCAGCCGCCCCAGCAGCAGCCGCCACGCCACCCACCGTGCCAGTTGCCACCGCGCCAGCCACCTCCACCGTGCCACGCCGCTTCCACCACGCCATGCACCACTACCGTGCCAGTTGCCGCCCCCATGCCCGCCGCTTCCCCCGCCGTGCCAGCCGCTGCCACCACGTCCGCCGCTTCCGCCCGCCGGTGCCAGCCGCTGCCACCACGTCCACCGCTTCCCCCGCCGTGCCAGCCGCTGCCACCACGTCCGCCACTTCCTTCACCGTTCCAGCCACCCCCGCCGCCGGCCCAGGCGAGACTGGATATACCACTCCCCGAAAGCAGGACCAGCACCGCAAGGAGCACGAGGTAGAGGGCGTGCTCCTCCAGCATCCGGACGTGAAGCAGGCGTACGTGATCGGCGTGCCCGACCGCGAGCGGGACGAGGTCGTGGTCGCGGTGCTCGAGCTACACGCGGCCGCGTCGGCCGACGCGGGGGCCATCGTCGCCTTCTGCCGCGATCGGCTCGCGAGCTACAAGGTCCCCACCCGGCTCGTCTTCCGCAAGGCCGAGGAGCTTCCCCGCACGCCGACCGGCAAGATCCACAAACCCGGGCTCCGGGCGGAGCTCAGCGCGGGGCACTAGTCACAGGGACACATCGCCCAGAAAGATCCGCTTGACCTCGTCGGACTGGAGCAGCTCCGCCGACGGCCCGCTCAAGATGGTGCGGCCCGACTCCAGGATGTAGCCGCGGTCGGCCAGACGCAGCGCCAGCTCTACGTTTTGCTCGATGAAGACGATGCCGATCCCCTGCTCGTCGCGGATGCGCCGCATGAGTCCGCCCAGCATCTCGACGACCTTGGGCGCGAGACCCAGAAAGGGCTCGTCGATCATGAGGAGCCGGGGGCGCGCCATGAGCCCGCGCGCGATCGCCACCATCTGCTGCTCGCCCCCCGATAGCGTGTGGCCGAGCTGGCCGCGCCGGTTCGCGATCACCGGGAAGAGCTCCTGCACCCGCGCGAGGGTTTCGGCGCGATGCGGGCGGGCGACGGGATTGTGGGCGCCGAGGAGCACGTTGTCGAGCACGGTGAGGAAGGGGAAGAGGCGCCGGCGCTCCAGCACGTGCGCGAGCCCCTCGCCCACGGTCCGGTGCGCGGGCCATCCCTCGATGCGCTTGCCCCGGAAGGTGATGCGGCCGGCACGCGGCGCGATGAGGCCCGAGATCGTGTTCATGAGCGTGGACTTCCCGGCGCCGTTGGGCCCGAGCACCGCCACGAGCTCGCCCTCGCGCACCTCCATCGCGGCCCCCCAGAGGACTTGAAAGTCGCCGTAAGCGACGTCGAGGCCCTCGACCGTCAGCAGCGGCGTGAGCAGCGGGGCGGGCGGCGGCGGGAGGGGCATCACGTATACGCCTGCCCGAGGTAGGCCTCGACGACGCGCCGGTCGCGGGTGACCACGTCGGGGGCGCCATCGGCGATCTTCTCTCCGAGGTACAGCGCGATGATGCGCTGCGCGACGGCGGTGATCACCCGCATATTGTGCTCGATGACGAGCAGGGTGATGCCGTCGCGGTGGAGCTCGCGCACGAGCTGGACGAGCCCGGGGATGCTCCCCTGGTCCACCCCGCCCGTCACCTCGTCGAGCAGGAGCACGCGCGGCTCGGTGGCGAGCGCGCGGGCCAGCTCGAGGCGCTTGCGCTGGCCGGTGGACAGCGTGCGCGCATGGTCGAGCACCTTCTCGCCGAGCCCGACCCGCTCCAGGAGCGTTCGTGCCCGCTCGCGGGCGTGGCGCACGTCGCGAGTGCGCGTGAGCGCGCCCACCATCACATTGTCGAGCACGCTCATGCCCGCGAACGGCCGCAGCTTCTGGAACGTGCGGGCGATACCCAGCCGGCAGACGCGATCCGGCGAGAGCCCGGTGAGCCGCTGGCCGTCCAGGCGCACCTCGCCCGCGTCGGGATGATAAAAGCCGCTGATGATCTCGAACAGCGTGGACTTGCCGGATCCGTTGGGCCCGATGATGCCCACCAGCTCGCCCGGCGCAACCTCGAACGAGACCTCGCGGTTGGCAATGATGCCGCCGAACTGCTTGGTGACGCCGGAGACGGCAAGCAGGCTCATGACGCCGCGCTCGTGGCGGGACGCCGCCACCAGCGCCCGAGCCATGGCAAGAGGCCCTGGGGCGCGAAGCGCATGATGAGGATCAGGGCGACCCCGTAGAGAATCAGGTAAATCCCCACCAGCCCGGCGCCGATGCCGCCGAAGTGGGCGCGCAGGTACGTCTCGAGCGTGGTGATGAGGGCGGCGCCCAGGAACGGCCCCAGCGCGGTGCCGATGCCGCCGGTGACGGCGGCGAGCGCGAACCGGACCGAGAGATCCACCGAGAACACGTAGAAGGGATCCACGAAGCCCACGTACTGCGCCCACAGCGTCCCGCACATCGCGGTGAGGGCGGCGCTCACCGCGATCGCCGCGACCTTGAGGCGTCGCGCCGGCACCCCCAGGGACAGGGCCGCGTCCTCGTCCTCGCGCACGGCGGCGAGCTGATAGCCGCGGCGCGAGCGCTCGAGGTAGAGCTGTATGAGGTAGACGCCCACGGCGAGCGCCAGAATCAAGTACGCCCACACGCGCTTGTCCACCAGACCGAGCGTCCAGAAGCCGGGGCGGAAGGGCACGGCGATGCCCTCGGAGCCCGATGTGAATCCGCGCCACCGGCTGCCCGCGATGAGGAAGACCTGCGAGCACGCGATGGTGGCGAGGACGAAGTAGGGTCCGCGTAGGCGGTTGCTGAGAAAGCCTATCAGGACACCCATGGTAACTGCGAGCGCCGCGCCGACCACCAAAGCGATCCAGGGCGAGAGGTTCCATTTGGTCCCGAGGAGCGCGGCGGAATAGGCGCCCAGGCCGAAGAACACGGAGTGGCCGAGCGAGACCTGCCCGGCGTAGCCGCCGGCCACGTTCCAGGCGGCCGCCGTCGCGCCCCACAGCAGGATGAGAATGAGCAGGTCGAGGAAGAACGCGTCGCGCACGAACACGGGCACGAGCGCCGCCACGCCGAACCACGCCACCGCCCCCCACACACCCTGGAACGCCTTCCTCACGCGCCGATCGCCTCGGCGCCGCGCTGGCCGAAGAGGCCGGCCGGGCGCACCACGAGGATCACGATGAAGAGCAGGAGATAGAGGACTTCCTTCCATGCGGTGCCGATGAGGTAGGAGCCCACCACCTCCACCGTGGCCACGATCAGGCTGGCGATGAGGGCGCCCGCCATGTCGCCCAGCCCGCCCAGCACCACCGCCACGTAGGCGATGAGCACGAACTGAAGGCCCGCCGTCGGATACACGGGATAGACGGGCGCGAGCAGCACGCCGGCCACCCCCACGCACGTCACGCCCACCGCCCACGTGAGCGAGTACACGCGGCCGGTGTCGATCCCCATGAGCGACGCGGCCTGGCGGTCCTGGGCAGTGGCCCGCATGAGCTTGCCCGTGTACGACCACCGGAGAAACGCGAACAGCGCGGCAGTGGCGAGGACCGCGACCGCGAAGGCCACGAGCTGGGCGAGATTGAACGCGGCGCTGCCGAGCCGGATCACCACCGCGTAGTAGGACGTGCGGATGAACTGGGCGTCCGCCGTCCACAGCACCAGCGCCACGTTCTGGAGCGCGATGGAGAGCCCCACCGTGGTGAACACCTGGACGTTATGAGAGGCGTGAATCACCGGCCGCATGACGAGGTGATAGCTGGCCCAGCCCATCGCGAAGATCAGGGGCAGCGCCAGCACCAGCGTCACGTACGGGTCGAGCCGCAGCAGGGCGAAGGACCAGAAGGCCAGGTACATGGCGAGCATGAGGAACTCGCCGTGGGCGAAGTTCACCACGCGCATCACTCCAAAAATGAGCGTGAGACCAACGGCGATGAGCGCATAGATGCCGCCCAGCAGCAGGGTGGAGACGATGAGCTGGGGGACTACGTGCACGTCAGGCCGCGCGGAGCCCCGCCGCACGCGCGACGCCCCGGGAAGCGCCCGGGGCGTCAATGCTCACGCGCGAGCCGGAGGCGATCGCTACTTCCGCTGATCCCAGGGGCCGAGCGGGATCCACTTGGCGCGGAGGGTCGTGAACTCCTCGGGCCACACGGTGACCAGGGACCCGTTCTGCCACTGGAGCATGTAGTGCTGCACCCGCGCATTGGAGTTCTGGCCGGTCTCGTCGAACTTCACGCCCCAGCCATTGAGGCCGCTGCCGGTGGGCATGTCCAGCGCCATCACCGCGGCGCGGAACTTGTCGGGGTCGTCGGTCTTGGCGGCGTCGAGCACGAGCTTGAGCACCCAGAGGCCGCCGCCCGAGAGCTGATGGCCGCCCGCGATCTCCGCGCCGGTCCTGGCCTTCACGGCATCGCGATACGCGCGCTCGATGCGCTGCCCTTCCGGCCGCAGCTTCTCGATGACGAAGCCCGGACCCGGCTCCAGCAGCGCGAACGGCCCGCTGGCGTCGTTGCCGAACGCCTTGCCGAAGTCGGGCGAGCCGTAGCCGGTGGCGCCCGCGTGCACCACCGCCTTCACCTCGAAGTTCTGCTCGCGCGCCTGGCGCCAGAAGAGGATCGAGTCCTGGTTCCGGGCGATGTGGTGGAGGATGTCCGGGTTCTGGCCCTTGAGCTTGAGGATGACCGACGTGAGGTCGTTGGTGGTGAAGGTGTAGTACTCCACCCCCGTCTCCTGCATCCCGAACTCCTGCTTGGCCCGCTGGCGCGCCGACTCCGTCACGCTCTGGCCGTACGAGGAATCCTCGGAGAGATAGGCGATCCGGAGCTCATTCGGCTTCTTGCCCAGGCGGTGGGCCAGGTGCTTGGCGATGAACTCGATGTTGTACCAGCCGAAGCCGGTGCCGTCGATCTCCGTGCGGTACACGTTCTTCAGCCCGCGGCGGGTGAGCCGCGGGTCCACGCAGGACGTCTCCCAGTAGATGACGTTCTGCCGCGCGGCGGCCTCGCTGGCGGCGCCGCAGAGCGTGGAGGAGAAGGTCCCGGTGATGATCTTGACGCCTTCCCGCGTGGCGAGGCGGGTGGCCTCGGAGGCGGCGACGGTGGGATCGACGGCGTCGCCCACGGCGAAGGTGAGCTTCTTGCCCATCACGCCGCCGAAGCGCTCGTTGATGAGGTCGCGCATGATCTCCATGCCCTCGAGGTGGCGCTTGCCCTCGGCGGCGAGGTTCCCGGTCACGGGCTCGAGCACGCCGATCTTGTACTCGCCGCTGAGCCCTTGCTGCGCCTGGACGAGAACGCCCACGCCCAGCGCCATCGCGACCACACCGATCACCGCCCCCAGCCACTTCGCGTGCCTCATGCGAGCTCTCCTCTTATTGAGCGTGGATGCGACCCTGATCCGCCCCGATCCTGGGGACGACGGGGAGATAGTACCCCATTCCGAAGGGGTCGCGCCGGACCAGGCTAGCGGCGGGCGGAGGCCAGCCGTGACGAATCTTCCAGTGCCGCTCATTCCAGTGCCGCTCACGCTGACTGATGACGCTCAGCCCTTGACGGAGCCCGCGGTCAGCCCCTGGACCATGTATTTCTGGAAGATCAGCACCAGGAGCACCGCGGGCAGGGCGCCCAGGAAGCCGGAGGCGGCGATCACCGAGTAGTCGATATTGATCTGCCCGTTCATGCCCGCGATCACCGGGGGCAGCGTGGTCGTGCCCGGCTTGGTATTGAGCACCTGGGCGACGATGAACTCGTTCCAGCAGAGCATGAAGGTGAAGGCGCCCGCCGCGACCAGCCCCGGCCCGGAAACGGGCAGCACCACCTTGTAGTAGGCCTGGAGCCGGTTGCAGCCGTCGACGAGCGCGCTCTTGTCGAGCTCCGCCGGCACCGTCTCGAAGTACGCCTTCATGATCCACACCGTGAACGGCAGCGTGAACGAGCAGTACGCCACGGTGAGCCCGGTGAGCGTGTTCTGGAGCCCGAGCGCGCGCAGCATGAGGAAGAAGGCCGGGATGAGCACCACCGTCGGGAGCATCCGCGTGAAGAGGAGCGCGAAGAGCGAGACGGTCTTCCAGGGGAACCGGAAGCGCGCGTAGGCGTACCCCGCGGTGGTGCCCACCACCAGGTTCAACACCGTCACCAGCGAGGCCACGATCAGGCTATTGAGCATCGCGGGCAGGATCTTGGCCGCCTGGCCCTCGGCGTGGAAGCGGACCAGGCCCAGGATCATCCGATAGTTGTCGAGCGTCGTCTCCGGGGGGATAAGGGACAGCGGCCGCGCGAGAAGGTTCCGCTGGAACGAGATGCTGGTGACGAAGAGCCAGACGAAGGGGCCGATCAGCCAGAGGCTGATGCCGAGGATCAGCCCGTACAGCACGAGCCGGCTCCCCCGGGAACGGCCGCGGTAGCGGCCACCGCGGTAGCCGCGATCGCGCAGCGTCGATGCGGGCGTCGCCATCGCCTCAGGCCTCGGGCTCGAAGCCCGCGAGGATCAGCCGCTGGTAGATCACCGTCACCAGCAGGCAGAGCGCGGTCAGGGTGTACAGGATCGCCGTCCCCGGCCCGAACTTGAAGAAGGCGAACGCGGTCTGGAAGCCCAGCCACGAGATGGTGGTCGTCTCGTTCGCGGGCCCGCCCATGGTCAGCACGTAGATCAGGTCGAGCATCAGGAACCCGTTCACGGTGGCCAGGACGAGGACGAGGAACATGATGGGCCGGATGGCGGGCAGGGTCACATAGCGGAAGCGCTGCCAGTACCCGGCGCCGTCCACCTCGGCGGCGCTGTAGAGGTCCACCGACACCGACTGCATGCCGGCCAGGAAGAGGAGGGCGGCGAACGGAGCCTGGTTCCACATGTAGACGGAGACGAGCACGTTGAGCGCGGTGAAGCCGTCCCGGAAGAACGAGATCGAGCGCTCGATCAGGCCGAGATTGTGGAGCACGCCGTTGAGCGCGCCGAACTCGAAGTCGAGGATGCCGACCCAGAGAAGGCCGACCACCACCCGTGACAGCGACCACGGGATCAGGAGGAGGCTCCGCATGAGGGGCCGGCCGCCGAAGCGCTCGTTCAGGACGAGCGCCATGCCGAGGCCCATGAGGGTGGCCTCGAGCACGAAAGCGCCCACGAAGTAGAGCGTGCGCCAGAGCGAGCTCCAGTACAGGGGGTCGTCGAAGATCCGGGCGTAGTTCTGGAGCCCCACGAAGTGGAAGAGGGGCACGCGCACGCCGAAGAGCTCGAGGGCGGGCCCGGTGGCGCGCAGGAGATTGACGTCGGTGAACGAGAGCCACAGCGAGTACGCGAGCGGGAACAGCACCACCACGAAGATCCCGAGCAGCGCGGGCAGGACGAGCAGGAACGCGAACCAGCCCTCGGACAGCCGGAAGGAGACCCGGCCCACCAGTGATCTTACGCGAGCGACTTTTGCAGGCTGGAGAGCTCCTTCAGACCCTTGGGAACCGGCGTCGCGCCCCGGATCATGTTGTGGACGATGGCGACGGCCTTGGTGTCGTATTCGCCGTACCAGGGCTCCTTGTAGGCGGCAATGACCTTGCCCTTCTTGTACTGCTCGCGCAGGAGCTTGAGGTCGATCCACTTGTCGTAGGACTGGACGATCTCCGGGTGGTCGTACATCTCGGGATACGGATTGTCGAGGCCGGAGATCAGGCACCACTGGCGCTGCACGTACCAGTCCCCATTGAGGTTGCCGCCCAGGAATCGCGTGAGCTTCCACGCGTCCTCGAGCACCTTGCTCTTGGCGTTGACCACGTAGGAGTCGGTCCACATATAGGTCTGGCCGGTGCCGGGATACATGGCCATGCGGGCCTTCTTGGGCGCGAGCTTGGAGTTCTCCGGCTCGCCCGCGATGGTCTTGAGGTAGTAGGAGTGGTTCGTGTGATAGGCGTAGCGTCCCGTCCAGAACAACCGGTGGGTGTCGGTGGATGACGTCTTGGTGAGGACCTCGGGGTTCACGAGATCGGCCTTGTAGACCTTCTGCCAGCGCTCCATTGCCCGCGCCGCCCCCGGCTCCTGGTCCGCGATCACCCGGTTCTTCGCGTCGAAGACCTGCGCGCCCTCCGAGAAGCAGTCGGTCATGAACTGGGGCATGGTGCCGGACGGGCTATTGTTCCAGTTGGGCAGAAACGGCGTGTCGCTGACCTTGTCCCGCTTGAGCTTGGCGCAGTGCTCGACCAGCTCGTCCCAGCTCTGGGCGGGCGCCTTGATGCCGGCCTGCTGCAGCATGGGCTCGTTGTAGATGAGCACGAACAGGCTCGTGAAGTAGGGCAGCCCGAGCAGCTTGCTGCCGTCCTTGTTCTTGAGACTGTCGAGGTTGGCGGGGGTCATCTTCTTCTTGAGCTCGTCCGTTCCGGGCAGGTCGTCCACCGCGCGGATGAGACCGTTCTCGAACCACCGCTCGCGATTGTTGTGATTGCAGTACATGACGTCCACGATCTCGCCCGCCAGCGCCCGCGTCTCCATGGTCGGGTGGTACTGCGCCCACGGGATGGCCTCGTACTTCACCTGGCCCCCATGCTTCTGGTTGTAGAAGTTGACGTAGTCCTTCACGGTGTCGGGCTTGAACACCCAGCCGGAGAGGTTGATCGGCTTGTCCGCGCGGGCGAGGCCGCGGAGCCCGTCGGCGAGCACCGCGGAGGTGGCGAGAAGTCCGGCCTGGCCTAGAAATGCGCGCCGTGTCGTCGTCATGGGGAGTGCCCCTCCTCTATGAGATTCGGCGCGATTGTGTCGAATGCACCCGTGCTTGTCAATCGCGCTATGCGCGGTCCTCGTAGACGGCCGCGCGATGCGTCTCCGGCAGGAAGGCGCCGACGAGGTTCCGCGCCGCGTCGAATGACAGCGTGTGCGCGCCGCGCTCGGTCCGGACGGTCTCCAGCCGCGCGAAGGGCGCCGTGGCGAACACCTCGATGACGCCCGGCGCCCCGATGGCGACATAGACCCGCGCCAGCGCCGGATTGAAGAACACCACGTCCGGCACGCCGGCGATCGGCTCGACGGCGAGGACCGTGCCGGTGTCGGCGTCCACCTCGAGGAAGACGCCCGCGTCACAGGCGCAGTAGAGCCGGCGTCGCGCGATGTCGATGTCGAGGCCGTGCGGGCCGGCGTGTGGGATCGGAATCACCCGCCGTATGCGGACGGGGTCGCCGGCCTCGACCACCACGATCTGCGGCGGATCCATGATGTTCACGAAGAAGGCGTCCGCGACGGGATCGTGCACCGCCCACCGCGTGCGGCCGGCCACGGGAAGGTCCGCCAGCCGGCGCCGCGTGGCGAGATCCACCATGGACACCGTGCAGGAGCCCGCAATGGCCGGATCCCCCACGTGGGCGGCGAGAAGCCGCCCGCGCCGGGGATCCAGGGCGAGGCCGTTCGGTCGGACGCCGACGTCGATGCGAGCCACCGACGTGACGTCGTCCGGGGCGAAGAGCCCCACGGTGTTCTCGCCCCGATTCGACGTGACGATCAGGTCGGGCGACGCCACCGCGAGCGCGCCCGCGACAGCAAGCAGGCCGCCGACCGAGCCCACGTACTTCCCGGCCGCGACGTCGAGAATGTCCACGGCGTCGTTGGCGGTGTGGGCCACGTAGACCCGGCCGGTGCGCGCGTGCACGGCGGCGTGGTCGAACCCGCCCGCCCCGACATGCGCCGGGAGCTCGATGAAGCCCAATTGCCGCAGCGGCATGACTAGCGCCCGCTCACGGGCGGGCCCCAGCGGCGAGGCCCAGGAGGGAGAGCAGGAGGAGCAAGGCGGGAGCCTGTGGGTTCATGTTGCATGGTGTAACATTCGTTACATCGGCGTGTCAACCCCTTTCTCGCACGCTCCTCCGCTCAGAGCCCCACGTAAGTCCCGGCGATATTCCAGTCTCCGCCCGCGCGTTTGACACCCGGTTGGCCGGCGCGTCATCATGCCCCGCACCCGTGCTCGATCTGAACCCCATCACCGTGCTGAGGTGCCCCATGCCTGCCGAGCTCGTGACCTACGCCGTCGACGGCCGTGTCGGAATCGTCACCATCAATCGCCCCGACAAGCTCAACGCGATCACCCTCGAGCTCAAGCACCTGCTCGTGGAGCGCCTCCTCGCGGCGGACGCCGACGCCGCCACCAGTGTGGTGGTGCTGCGCGCCGAGGGCCGGAGCTTCAGCGCGGGCTACGACATCTCCCCCAACCCGGCCCGCGCCGCGCGGCGCGGCAACGCGCTGGCCTGGCACGAGTCGCTCAGCGATGACATCCGACTCGAGATGACCCCCTGGGACATGCGGAAGCCCGTGATCGCGTCGGTCCAGGGGCACTGCCTCGGCGGCGGCTGCGAGCTCATGATGCTGTGCGATCTCGCCATTGCCGCCGACGATGCCGTCTTCGGCGAGCCGGAGATCCGCTTCTCCAACGTCGGCCCGGGTCTCGTGATGCCCTTCGTGATCGGCCTTCGCCGGGCGCGCGAGCTGCTCTACTCGGGCGATCCCATCGACGCCAGGACCGCGCTGTCGTACGGGATGGTCAATCGCGTCGTCCCCCGCGCCAAGCTCCAGGCGGAGACGCTCAAGTTCGCGCGCCGGTTGGCGCTGATCTCCCCGGAGGCGCTCGTGGCCACGAAGCTGGCGACCCGGCGCGGCGCCGAAGCGGCGGGCTTCCGCAACGCGATCCTCGCCGGCGTCGACGTGCTCGCGCCCCTCTATGCGGCGCGGACCGAGGTCGGGATGAAGTTCGACGAGATCAGGGAGAAGGAGGGCCTGGGCGCGGCGCTCAAGTGGCGCGCCGCCCAGTTCGCGGAGTAGCGAGGTTCGATGGTAACGTTGGGGGGAACGAAGCAGTCAATCGCCCCCAACCAGGAGATCCGCTCATGCCGCGTCTGAACTTCGGGGCCTTCCTCGCCCCCCACCATCCAATCGGCGAGCACCCGATGCTGCAGCTCCGCCGCGATCTGGACCTCGTGGAGCACCTGGACAAGCTCGGCTACGAAGAATTCTGGTGCGGCGAGCATCATTCCAGCGGCTGGGAGATGATCGCGTCGCCCGAGATGTTCCTCGCCGCGGCGGGCGAGCGATCGAAGCGCATCCGGCTCGGCACGGGGGTCGTCTCCCTGCCCTATCACCATCCCTTCAACGTGGCGCAGCGGATGGTGCAGCTCGATCACATGACCGGCGGACGGGCGATCTTCGGCTCCGGGCCGGGGGCGCTGGCGTCGGACGCCCACACCCTCGCCATCGATCCGATGCTCCAGCGCGACCGCCAGGACGAGGCCATCGGCATCATCCGCCGCCTGTTCCGCGGCGAGCGCGTCACCTACAAGTCCGACTGGTTCACGCTCCAGGACGCCGCGCTGCAATTGCTGCCGCTGCAGGAGGAGATGCCCTGCGCCGTCGCCTCCCAGATCAGCCCCTCCGGCATGACCCTCGCCGGCAAGCACGGGATCGGCGTCATCTCGATCGGGTCGCTCTCGGAGGAAGGGCTGAACGCCCTGCCGACGCAGTGGAGCTTCGCGGAGACCGCCGCCGCCAAGCATGGGCAGATCGTCGACCGGAAGGACTGGCGCGTGCTGCTGAGCTGGCACATCGCCGAGACGCGCGAGAAGGCCCGCGCCGAGGCCCGCGACGGCCTGCTCCGTCATCACAACGAATACATCACGGCGACCCTGCAGCGGCCCGGCGCGGTGCCCTTCGCGACCCCCGATGAGGCCGTGGACAAGACGGCGTTCGCCCCCGGCGCCGTCGCCACCATCGGCACCCCCGACGATCTCGTGGCCCGGATCAAGTCCGTCCTGGCCGCCTCCGGCGGGTTCGGCACCGTCGTCGGCTTCGTCCACGACTGGGCCAACCCGGAGAACACGATGCGGAGCTGGGACATGGTGGCGCGCTACGTGGTGCCCGAGATCAATGGCTACGTGGCCGGCCTGCGCCAGTCCCGCGAGTTCGTGGCCAATAACCGCGAGTACTTCAACCGCGCCCGCGACGCGGTGATGGCCAAGATCACCGAGAACGAGGCCGCCGCCGCCGCGCTCGCGGTGACGAAGTCGCCGCTCCTGTCCGCCTCGGCCGGCAACGTGCCCGATCTCGACCAGGCCCGCGCCCGTCTCGAGGCGCGAGGACGGGCGTCGTGATCGCGTAGAGGATTGCGTTCCTCGCCCCAGCTGCTCGCCCTGAGCAGCGCGCTCTTCTCCGCGATCGCGGCCCTCTTGATCCAGCAGGGCTTGCGGCGCTCGAACTTCTACGCCGCCTTCTGGATCAATGTCGCCGTCGGGGTGGTCGGCCTCTGGTCCGCGGTCCTGCTGCTCATCCCGCGCGGAACGTTCGACTGGAGCGCGGTGCCGTACTTCGTGGTCTCGGGCCTGGTGGGCACGGCGGGCGGGCGCCTGTTCCGGGTGGTGGCCATCGACAAGGTCGGCGCGCCCGTCGCCTCGTCCATCCTCAACATGACCCCGCTCGTCGCGACCGGCCTCGCCATCGCGATCCTGGGCGAGCGCGTCACGCTCCCGATCCTCGGGGGCACGCTGGTCATCGTCGCGGGCACCGTCTTGCTCTCGCTAAGCGGTCGATATGTCGGCTTCCAGACGCGCCATTTGGCCTACCCGCTCCTCGCCGCGACCTGCTTCGGGGTGGTGCAGGTCGTCCGGAAGCTCGGGCTGAGCCAGACGGGCCCGATCTTCGACGCCGCGATCAACACCACTGCGGGGCTCGTCGCGGCCACGGCCTTCGTCCTCGCCACTGGCAACTGGCATGCCCTCCGGTGCGACCGGACGAGCCTGCTCTACCTGATCGGCGGCGGAATGGCGGAGAACACGGGGGTCTTCCTCCTCATCGTCGCGCTCGGCTTCGGCGACGTGAGCGTGGTGACGCCGCTCATCGGCACCGCACCGCTCTTCGTGCTGCTGATGTCGCTCTTCTCCGCGGGCGGCCGGCGTCAGCTGGGCTGGCGCGTCGTGGGAGGGACCGTGCTCGTCGTGCTGGGAGTGTTCCTGCTGACGGGGTGACGGGCTCGGACCCAGGCGAACGCCGCGCTCAGGCGCGGGGCCGGCGGCCGGCCGTGAGGATGGCGTCGACCAGCCCGTTGGCCCGCTCGCGGTCGGTATTCAGCACGTGGGCGGTGATCCGATTGCGGCCGGCCGAGGTCAAGTAGAAGCGCTCGTACAGGAGGTTCCGGCCCCCCAGTCCGGATCCCACGAAGTCCCAGGCCAGGCGGAACAAGGCGGCGCGCGCCTCCGCGTCGACACCGTTGGCCCCGGAGAGGAACTCGTCGAGCAGGGGCCGCAGCGCGGGATCGTCGAGCTGGCGCCGGCTCGGGGTGGTGAGCAGGTTGTGGCTGCCGATGAGGGTGATGATCTCGGCCACCCGCGGGAACCACGTGGCGAGGAGCGACCGCATGGGCACGAGGGGGCGCGGATCCGGGAACCACACGCCATCCCCGACCTCGCGGCCGTGCTCCGCCGACAGCAGCACCGCGCTGCGCGTGACCTCGACGTAGCCGAGCAGCTCGCCCAGCATCTCCAGGGTGGCGGGGCTCTGATCGTTGATGGCCTCGGCCATGCGCGTGGCCAGGCCGTAGGCGAACTCGAGCTTGGCGAGGGCTCGCACCGTGGTGTGGTTGGTGAGGTTCTCCACGATCCCGGTATGCCGGATGCTGTTGTAGATATCGACGGAGCCGTCGAGGAAAATGCGGTCGCGCGGCACCTCCACGTCGTCGAAGATGACGAAGGCGTCCTGCTCGTCGAAGCGGGAAGACAGCGGCCGGTCGAAGGGGTGGGCGCCGGGGGCGGACACGCTGTCGCGGCAGAGGAAGCTCAAGCCCGGGGTGTCGACGGGTATCGCGAACGCCAGGGCATAGGCCTCCGCCCCGGGAGGCATCGGCAGGGCCGGGTACACCGCGATCTCGTCGGCGAACGGGGCGAGCGTCGCGAGGACGCGAGCGCCGCGCACGACGATGCCGCCCGCCGTCTCGCCGACCTTGTGCACCGTGACCTGGTTCCCCACGATCCGGGTGTCCGTCATCTTGTCGACGGTCGGCTGGATGATGGTGTGGGTAAGGGCGACGTCCTCGCGGGCGAGGCGCCGCTGGAAGCGGACGAGGTTCGCCGCCCCCAGACTGTTGGCGTGGCCTTCCCCCGCCCAGACCCCGTGGCGCGCCGCGAAGCACGCGAACTTGACGTTCATGTAGTCGGGCGTCCGTCCCATCAGCCCGACGGTGGCCTCGGCGATGCGGGCCAGGCCCCGATTGCGCCGCTTGAGATCCGCGACCGAGCGCGGCAACATGTGGCTCACCCCGATGGGCTCGCCCGTCTCCGGGTCGGGCATCAGGCAGTCGTCGGCATGGGCGTGCTGCCGGTCGTACACCGCGGCGAGCGCGCGCGCCGCCCCGGCAAGCTCCGGGTGGGCGGTCACGTCGTCGATGCGCTCGCCACCCACCCACACCACACGGCGCGTCTTCCGAAGGCCATCCAGGTACTGCTGGCCCGACCGTGCGCCCATCGCCGCTCCCTGTCCTTTCGTCGCCCGGGCGAACATGGCTCTATATCTAACGCTCGTTATACTACCATGGAGCCAGGCCTCGGCGCGGCGTGGGATACTCGGGACGTGACACCAGAAGGTGACGACACCGCCCGCGGCCGGCGCGGACCGCATCCGCCGAGCGGCCATCGCGCTCTTTCGTGAGCGCGGGTACCACGGCACCTCGATGCGAACGCTGGCGGGACGGCTGCGCGTCGAGGTCCCGAGCCTCTACTATCATTTCGCGTCGAAGCAGGACATCCTCTTCGACATCCTCGACGGCACCGTCGACGACCTCCTGGAGGGGCTCGGGCGGGTCGTCGCGGCCCCCGAGGACCCGGCGGCGCGGCTCCGGGCGGGGGTCCGGTTCCACATCTTGTTTCACGCGCATCGCCGCGCCGAGGCCTTCCTCAGCCACAGCGAGCTGCGGTCGCTCACGCCCGCCAACCTTCGGCGCATCCTGGCGAAGCGCGATCGATACGAGCAGATGTTCCGCGACATCGTGACGGCCGGCGTCGGCGCCGGGGTCTTCCACGTGCCCGATATCAAGCTGGCGGTGATCGCCATGCTCACGATGTGCACCGGCGTGGCCGCGTGGTTCTCCGAGGACGGTCGGCTCGACGCCGACGCCATCGCGGACTTCTATTCGGACATGATCATGCGGAGCGTGGCCGAGGAGGAACCGGCGCCGGCGCCCGCTCGCGGAAAGCCACGCGGTGACGTCGAGCCCATCCTAGAGGACGGCGACACCTTCGATCTCGATCAGGAGGTCGGGCTGGGCGAGCTTGCTGACTTCCACGATGGTGCTGGCCGGCAGGTTCCCCGTGAAGTAGCGGCGCCGCACCTCGGCGATCGCGTCGAAGTACCGCATGTCGGTCGTGAACACGGTCACCTTCACCAGGTTCTCGAGATCGCCGCCCTCCGCCCGCAAGATCGTCCGGAGGTTCTTGATGACCTGCTCCGTCTGCGCGCGGATGTCGCCCACCCCCACGGTCTGGCCGTGCTCGTCGCGGGCGAGCTGGCCGGCCAGGTAGAGGGTGGCGGCCGCGTTGGTCACGCGCACACAGTGATTGTAGAGCGTGATGCGCCCTTTCGAGACGCCATCCGGATTGTGTCGCTCGATCGATGCGCTCATCGCGATACGCCTCCTAGCCGTGCCCGAGGCGCTGGCCGGCCTCGAGCCGGACGTAGGCGGACGCCTCATCGAAGTGCACGCCGATCGGGTCTTGCCCCGCCGCGATCGCGTCGAGCTGGCGCGCCAGCAGCCGCCGCAGGGCCAGGATGCCGCGGTCGCTGGTGCGGAGATTCTCCTCGGAATGCAGCGTGATCGGTCCCTGGCCCGTCTGCGCCTCCCAGTCATTGGGCGCCGCGCGCCGCTCGTCCGGCGTCATGTCCCGCCAGGGCTTTCGCTTGGCCACGTCCGGGCTGCGCGGCAGCAGCACGCCCTTTTCCCGCACCCGGCCGGCGGTATAAATGCGGTAGTGGGTGTCGTCGATCGGGATCGTCCACCCGATGCTCTCGACTTTCCCGTAGCTGCCGACGTACGGATTCGGCACCACTCGGAGAGTCGGCAGCACCACTTCGGTGACGCGATACATGACCTGGCCGCCGTCGAGCTTGCGGGTGCTCGACGACTTGACGCCCCGGGGCGTGAGCTCGAACACGACCTCGGGCATGAGATTCATGGCCGGCACGAACTGCGTGCCGCTGAACGTCCCGTGCAGGATGGGCACGTGATAGGGGTCCATGACGTTCTCGAAGTGCTGCAGCCAGTTGCAGGGGGCGATCGCGTCCCCGCCCGAGCCGATGCTGGTGTCGTCGACGTCGATGAACTCGCCCGCGCCGAGCTCCTCGAGCGCGTCGAAGCGCGGAAGCACCGGCTTCTTCTCCGGCGGGCCCATGTAGGCAAACACGAGGCCATAGCGCTCCTCCACCGGATACCAGGGCTGCCGCACCCCCTCACGGTGCTTCGCGCCGCCCTCCGGCTCGCACGGCTGGTCGAGGCAGTGGCCCTTCACGTCGAACAGCCAGCCGTGGTAGCAGCACCGGATGCCGCGCTCCTCCACCTTGCCGAAGTAGAGCGTGGTCCCACGGTGGCAGCAGCGCGCCCAGACCAGGCCGGGCCGGCCCGCTCCGTCGCGGAACAGGACCAGGTCCTCGCCGAGCATGCGGACCTCGCGCGGCGTGGCGGTGGCATGGCCGCTCAGGCCCACCGGATGCCAGTAGCGCCGCAGCAGCTCGCCCATCGGCGTGCCGCGGCCCACTTCGGCGAGCTCCGCCCTGTAGGTAGGGGGCTTACGGGTATAGGCGGTGCCCTGGTCGAGGCGCTTGGTCGAGCTCCTGGGAATCCATGTCCACCTCCGGCCAAGACCTCGAAGGCGCTTGGCCTCATCCTCCCGCCGAGAACGGCCCCACCACCGGCCCACTCCCCGCCACCGTGGTCCGCCGCAGCACGCGCCGGTACTTCGCGTAGTCGTACGGAATGGCGCGATGGAGGAGCACGCGGTTATCCCACATCACCAGATCGCCGAGCCGCCAGCGGTGGTAGTAGCAGAAGCGCGCCTGATCGGCCCACTCGCGTAGCCATTCGTGGAGGCGCTGGCCCTCCTCGAGCGTGCCCCCGCCGATCTCGCGCGAGGTGTTGCAGGTGAAGTAGAGCGAGCGCCGGTCGTTCCGGTCGGGATGGACGCGGATCAGGGGGTGCGTGACCGGCGGGAAGGCATCCCGCTCGGCCGCCGAGGTCGGCGGCATCGAGGGCTCGAGGCGCCGGATGCCCTCGTAGCTATGCACCATGTGCAGCGGCTCGAGGCGGCGCTTCATGTCGTCCGACAGGGCCTCGTACGCGAGGAGCATGTTCGAGAAGCCGGTCTCGCCGCCCTCCGCGCCCTCCGGCAGCACCTCGATGCCGTAGAGGATCGAGGCCAGCGACGGCTCGAACCGGTACGAGCTGTCCGTGTGCCAGCGCGCGTTGTTGCGCTGGAAGATCACCCGCGGATCTTCCGCCTGCAAGTGCTCCCCTTCGGGGGACACGTTGGCGACGTTATAGACCTCGATCTTCCCCTTGGTCTTGTCCTTCTCGGGGAAGGCCTCCAGCGGCCCGAGCTGCTGCGAGAACGCCATGAGCTGCTCGTCGCTCAGGCGCTGGGCGCGGAAGCAGAGCATGTGGTGCTCCTGGAAGGCGTCGCGCACGCGGGCCAGCGTCGCGGCGTCGAGCGACTGCGCGAGGTCGAGGCCGACTACCTCGGCGCCGAGCGCGGGGGAAAGGCGGGTGATGGCGATGTCGGTCAGGGTGTGGGGCATGGCGCTCCTCCTTCTCGGCACGGATGGGCTAATCATCGCACGGCCCCGCCACGTACGCAGTGCCGGCGACCAGCACCTCCCCCGGCACGCAGAAGCGCGGAACGAGGTTGCGCCCCTTGATGAACCCGCCGGCGGGCACGATCGGGTCAGCGCGGTCCTGAGGCACCGCGACCTCGAAGTGCAGATGCCGGCCCGACGCGCAGCCGACATCGCCCTCGTCGCCCAGATACGCGCCCGCCCCGACCATGTCTCCTGGGTGGAGCTTCGCTCTTCCGCGCGCCGAATGCTGCCGCACGTGCGAGTACTTGGTCCACTCGCCATTGCCGTGCTCGAGCCAGATGTAGTTGTTGTTGCACTGCCGCGCCGTTCGCGAATCCTGCCGCGCGTCGAACTCGTCGACGACATAGCGCACGATCCCCGGCGCGGCGGCGACGATCCGATGCGACCGTGCCTCCGCGCCGACCATGTCGATCCGATTCGGCGGCTGGTGCGTGCTGTGATCCCGGCTGACCCGGACGCGGGCGCCATCCTCGTAGGGGAGCCGGTAGATCCCCGACGACGCTCCGTCGCTGCCGCCGCCGCGCAGCCCGGCGCACCCCGCGAGCGTGCCGAGGAGCACGATCAGGCCGACGACCTCGCGCTTCACTCGCCCTTGCTGCGCCGCTCGTAGGAGATGGCGTAGGCGGCCGAGCGGGCCAGCAGGATCGGATCGGCCGAGAGATCGATGCCGTCCGCGCAGTTGCTCGGGTCGAAGATCAAGCGCCGCTCATCGGCCGCGCTCGTTGGCGAGACCGCAGTGATCTCCAGACGCCCCAGCTCGACCACGGGCCGCCCCTCCGGCCACAGCGCGGTAACGTCGTCCGTCGGGTCGCCGGCCTCCGCCACTTGCAGGAGCAGCCGGAACGCCACCGGGCCGGTCCGCAGCCGGCCTTCCAGCTCCTCGCGCAGGAAGCTCGGGCTGCGCTTGCCGGCCTCGTCGGGGACAAGAAAGGCCTCGCCCGCCTGAGGCACGAGGCGATAGCGGCCGAATCGGCTCGTGCCATCGGCGGCGGTGAAGCGGAAGGCGTGCTCGGCATGGTAGGTCACCTGCGCATAGCTGGCCGGCACCGCCCTCTTCATCAGGCGCTCGACGAAGGCGCGCCCGGCGGGATGGCCGGCGAGAAAGCGCGGGACCGCGTCGGGGTCGGGCCGGCCGGTGGCCGGATCCGGAAGCTGCGCCCGCAGGAACTCGAGCAGCTCCTCGGGCGTCCGCGCGATGAACCCCTCGACGGAGTTGGCGAGGATGTCGGCGCTCTTGCCGCCGGCGAGGGGAAACTTGACGGCGATCGAGCGCCCGTTGGGGACGCCGTCGTGCACGTCGGGGTTCCCGTTGCTGTTGGCGAACCGCACGGTCGTCGTCACCGATGGACCGGCGAATTGCGGCGCCCGCGTGATGCGGGGCGCTTCCGCCGAGGCACGAAACGTACCCGAGCAGACCAGGCCCTTGGCGTGGACGGGGCGGAAGCCGGGATGGGGGCCGGCCAGCGCCCGCATGGCATCGACGATCTGACGGATGACGGGGTCCGGAGTGGCCGATATGGGCATGGGTTTCCCTCCTCTGGATGACGACGCCGCTCATCCTACAACATCGTTGTTGACACGCTCCGGGCGCCGCACCATCCTTGGCCCGCGCCGGACCGACGAGAGGCCAGGGCTGGCTCGGCGCAGGAGCGAACGTGTCGACCATTCGCGGTGAGCTGGTGGGCGGAGCCACCGCTGCCCTCCTCAGTATGCCCGTCAGCATGGGCTACGGGGTGCTCGCGCTGCACGCGCTCGGGGATCAGTACGTCTCCCACGCCATCCTCGCCGGCCTCTACGCCGCGACCCTCGTCCCGCTGGCGGCGCTCGTGCTCGGATACCGGGGCCCGACGATCTACGCGCCGCGGAGCATGCTGGCCCTCCTGCTGGGGTCGGTCGTCCTGCAGACGATCGCGCCCGCGGCCGCCGCCAGTGGGGGCGGGTGGAGCGTCCGGCAGACCCTCACCATGCTCTTTCTCGTCATCCTCATGGCCGGCGTGTTCCAGGCGCTGTTCGGCGCGCTCGGCGTCGGCACCCTGATCAAGTACATCCCCGCGCCGGTGATGGCGGGATTCCAGAACGCGGTGGCCCTCCTGATCCTGGTCGCCCAGCTCGGGACGCTGACCGGGGCGCCGTCCGACGTCTTGCCGACCGAGGTCGGCCGTTATTTGTCCGCGGTGCAGCCGCTCACCCTCGCGATCGGCCTCGGCACGGCGCTCGTGATCTGGCAGACGCGGCGGCTCTCGGCGCGGGTGCCGCCGGTGATCGCCGGGCTGGTCGCCGGCACCGGGGCGTACTACGCGCTCGCCCTCCTCGGCTACGGGCCGAGCCTGGGGCGGGTGGTCGGGCCGATGCCGCCGGCGGTCCCCTCCGCCACGTATCTCGCCGGCTTTCTCGCGCTGCCGGACCAGCCGGAGCTCTGGTCCGTGCTGCCCGGCCTCACCGGCGCGGCGCTGAGCCTCGCCGTGGTCGCGTCGCTCGACACCCTCCTCTGCGCGAAGACGCTGGACGGCGTCACCGGACGGAAGGCCGCGCGGCAGCCAGGAGCTGCTGCGGCTCGGCCTCGCCAACGCGATCGCCGCCTGCTTCGGGAGCCTCCTCGCGGGCATCAACCTCGGCAGCAGCATGGCCAATCACCGGGCGGGCGGTCGCACGGCGCTGTCCGCCACGGTGGCCGCCCTCACGATCCTGGCGTTCGCGCTCTTCGGCGGCCCCCTCATCGCGCTGCTGCCGCGCGTGGTCATCGCCGGCACGCTCGTCATCGTCGCGCTCGAGCTGGTGGACCGCTGGAGCCTGCGCCTGCTTCGTGAGCTGGTCCCCCGGCGCGCCACCGACTGGCGGATGCCCGCCTTCGATCTCTTCGTGGTCGTCCTCGTGGCCACGGTGACGATCGCGCTGAACCTGATGGCCGCCGTGGCCGTCGGGGTCGTCATCGCCGTCGCGTCCTTCCTGCTGCGCATGAGCCGCTCGGTGGTCCGCCGCAGCTACCGGGGCAACGTGGTGCGCTCGCATCGCACCCGCGCGCCCGCGCTGATGGAGCTCCTCGCCAGCGAGGGCCGGCGCATCGTCGTGTTCGAGCTCGACGGCCCCCTCTTCTTCGGCACCGCGGAGGACCTGGCCAACCGCGTCGAGGCCATCCTCCGCGAGGACGCCTTCGTGGTGATCCTGGACCTCCGGCGGGTGAACGACATCGACAGCACCGGCGGGCGGATCCTCGCCCAGGTGGGCGACCGCATCCGCCGCGAGAAGAAGCACCTGCTCGTGAGCTACGCGGAGGCGCACCCCGCCGTGGCCCGCGCGCTCCGGGCGCTCGGCGGGCACGGGGCCGTCGCCCTGGCCGCCATCTTCCCCGACACCGACGCGGCGCTCGAGCGTGCCGAAGATCTGGTGATCGCGGCCCTTCGGGTCGAAGCCGCGGAGGGAGAGGAGCTCCCCGTGCACCGGCTGCCGGCCTTCGAAGGGCTCCCCGGCGAGGACTGCGCCGTCGTCGCGGCCCTCCTCGTCCGCCACCACTATCGCGCCGGCGAGGTGGTCATCAAGGAAGGGAACCAGGATCGCTCGCTCTTCCTGATCGCCCAGGGCACCGCCAGCGTCAAGATCGACGTGGCGGGGCCGACCCGGTCGAAGCGCCTGGCGACCTTCTCGCCCGGCACGGTCTTCGGCGAGGTGGCGCTACTCGACAAGCAGCCGCGATCGGCCTCGGTCACCGCGGACGCGGAGCTCGTGTGCTACGAGCTCTCCGAGGACGGCTTCACTGAGCTGACGAGCCGTCATCCGCGCATCGCCATCCACCTGCTCATGAACATCGGCGCGGAGCTGAGCCGCCGGCTCCGGCGGTCCACCGCCACGGTGTCGCAGCTGGAGAGCTGAACGAAGCCCAGCGTTGGCCGATGTGGACATGGGCGTCGCTCCTACTTCTTCTCGTACCTTGTGAAGACGAAATCTTTTGCCTTGGCTATCGTGTGGCACGCGGCCCCGCACTTGGCGCCTGTCCCCTCGGGCGTGAACCTGTCGGACGCAGGGTCATAGTTGAACATGGCGTATCCCCATCCGCCGCTGTCCGAGAATCTCTTGCCATCCTTCGCCATGAAAGCGATGTCTTTCAGGCTATCCGGCACCATCGTCGGAACGGGGGCCTCCGCACTCTTCTTCACTCTCCATTGGATCTTCGCGCTCTTGGAGCCGTCGGGGAACGGTTTCCCGTTGCCGGGAATGCCGGCCCGGTAGGCCTTGATCATCACGGGATTGGCGACGATCACGTTGAGCAGTTCGTTGGCGCTCATCCCCTCACCCCCTGCGGGATGACTGACGGAAACAACCTGCCAGGTTTCGTATCCCTTGAACTCAGAGAGCGCGAGCCCGCCCGGCACTTGCACGGCGGACTTGTCCTGCGCGGTGACGGCTGTGCCGCCCAAAACCGCGAACACGACCGCTATGGTCACAATCGCCGGAGTGCGTATGCTCTTCACGGCCGCACCTCGCTTTCTCTGTCGGCTACGAGTGTAGGGTCAGCACGACGCGAAATCGCGCCCTTCCGCTGATCATCTGCTCGTATGCATCGGCGGCCTTCTCCAGGGGATAGCGCTCGATCATGGGGCGGACGCCGGTCAAGGCGCTGAATTGGAGCGCGTCCTCGGAATCCTTGGCGGTCCCGGACGGCCAGCCCTGGACAGTGCGCCGGGACAAGACGATCTGCAGCGGGCTGACCGAGAGCGGTTCGAAAGCGGCCGCGACGACGATCAGCTTGCCGCCGGGGGCCAGACCGTCGATCAGGGCGGAGATGGACTTGGCGTCGGGGGCGGTCGCCAGGATCACGCGCGCGCCCCCGAGCTTCTGGATCGCCTCGGCCGGGGCGCCGGCGCTGGTGTCGACGTAGTCGTGCGCCCCGAGCTTTCGGGCCAGGGGCTCCTTGTCCCCGCCGCGCCCGACGGCGACGGTCCGGAAGCCCATGCGCTGGGCACACTGAATCCCGAGATGCCCCAGGCCGCCGATGCCCTGGATCACGACGAGGTCCCCCGGTCGCGCCCCGGAATTCCGGAGCGGGTTATACACGGTGACGCCGGCGCAGAGAAGGGGGCGGCCTCTTCGGCGGACAGTCCGTCCGGGAGGGCGGCCACGGCCTCGGCGGGCGCGATCACATACTCGGCGTAGCCGCCATCGAAGCTGATCGAGGTGATCTTCTCGAACCGGCACAGGATGAAATCACCTCGCCGGCAGGGATCACACGTGAAGCAATGCCCGCCGTGCCAGCCGACGCCGACGCGCTGGCCCGTCTTCCAGCCGGCCACGTCCGGGCCGAGGGCATCGACGCGCCCCGCGATCTCGTGGCCGGGAACGCGGGGATACGGCAGGCCCGGCCAGAGCCCATCCTTCACCAGGACATCGCTGTGGCAGATCCCGCAGGCGTCCACCGTGATCCGCACCTGCCCGCGCCCGGGCTCCGGGATCGGGCGCTCGACCAGCTCGAACGGCCCACCGGGCTTGCTCACTTGCACCGCTTTCATCAGGGCCATAGGCTGCCTCCCCCTCGCCGGGGTGCCCGATCCCACGCCCCAAGCCTGGATGTCGAGCCCGAGGCGAACAGGCACGCATCGACCACTGGTCGATCCTCGCCGTTACGACGCGGCGCCGCCGTGCGCGGATTCCCCGGGGCGTGGCGGGGCCAACGTTACGCCCGGGTCAGGCCGCGTGGCAAGGCGCGCGAGTGGGCCGGCCGAATCCCTTTACTTCTAGCAGGGTTGCCCGACCTCGCCACGGCGCGATCGGGACGGGCGTACTCACCAGCAATTCCGCGCTCGGGATCTTCGCGCCGGCCACGCCGATGGCATCGATGGGGCTCCTGCCGCTGAGCCTCATCCCGACGTTTCTCGTGCCCCTGTGGACCATCGCCCACATCGCGTCGCTGCTCCAGCTTCGGCACGCTCGGCAGCAGGTCGTCTGACGGCACTTCCCGAGGTCAGCGCACGGGCGTGGCCAGGTACCACTGGTTGTCGTGCGCGTCGCGCACGGCGGCGCGGCGCTCACCGTAGGGCTGGAGCGCCGGCGCCTCCTCCGATGTGGCGCCCGCCGCCAGCGCGCGCCGGTACCAGGCGTCCACGTCGTCCACGTGGAGGTAGAACATGGACGGCATCGGCCCCCACTCCCCATGCGCCTCGCCCATCTCGATGACCGAGCCGCCCACGCGGACCATGGCGTGGACGACGTCGCCCTCGGGCCCGCGATGGATCGAGAGCTCTTCGGCGGCGAAAGCCTGCTTCATGAACTCGATCAGCGCCGGGGCGCCGCGGGGGTGCAGGAACGGCGTCACGGTGCCGAGCCCGGCCGGAACGTGGCCGCCGGTCTGATGCGTCGCGATGTACCAGTGGTTGCCCGCGAGGTCTTTCACGCTCCCCTCGCGGTCGCCGTACGGCTGGTCGACCGGGGCGTAGAGCGACTCGGCGCCGGCCTCGAGCGCGTTCCGGTACACCTCATCGGCATTCGGCACGTAGAGATGCAGTCCGGTGGGTGTGGGCTCGCCGCTCCACGCGCCGCCGCCGCCGATCATGAGCCTCGAGTCACCGATCAAGACCTCGGCGTGCACGCCCCCCTCGGAGCCGGTGGTACGCAGCAACTCCTGGGCGCCGAAAGCCCGCTTCACGAAGTCGATCAACTCGACGGCGGGCGGGACAGCCAGGTAGGGGATGACGGTCTGGATACCTGCCTGCGTGGCGGCGGTGGTGGTGGTCATGACAGCCCTCCTAGAGAGATCGGCCCCGAGTTGCGCCTTGAATGCGGGCCGGGGCAAATCCCGCAGGTCGTTGGCGATTCCGACCAGCTCAGCCAGCTCTGGCTTGGCCGGCCGGGGAGCTCGCGCGTCGGCCAGGAGCGCCTCGAGAGCATCCGCCAGCCGGTCGATCCGACCCTGCTCACTCATGGACGTCCCTCAGCCAGGCGCGCAGGCTCTGGAGGGCCCGGAACTGCAGCTGCTTGACGGCGCCTTCCGTGCGCTCCAGCCCACGCGCAATCTCGCGAACGCTCTTCTGCTCGACGAACCGTTCCAAAATGACGCGTTGCTGATCGTTGGGCAGCCGCCCAACCAGCTGGGCGAGTATCGCGCGGCGGTCCAGGTCAGCCAGGTCCCCCTCGTCTCCGGGCGCCGACGTTTCCGCCCCGCGCTCCCGTGCGACGCGCTGCCAGCGGTCGGCGACGGCGTTCCTCGCGATCTGCAGAAGCCAGGCCACAAACGGGACCCCCCGCCACTCGAAGCGACCAAGAGTCGCCAGCGCACGGTGGAAGACCTCGGCGGTAAGATCCTCGGCCTCGGCCCGATCGCGAGCGCGACGGACGACGAACGCATACACGCGCTCGAAGTGGCGTTCGTACAGCTCTGCGAAGCGGCGCGGGTCCGCCTGAGCGGCCTCGATCAGAAGTCGCTCGTCCTCACCCCCCAGGGGGGTCTCCGCCGCCGGTGCTCGTGGCTCCATGGCCCTCACACCCTACAACGGCCGGACCCCGGCAAACGTTACGGTCGGCGTTGATCGCGGGGCTCGGTCTCGCGTACCTGGGCACGATCGTGGACTCGCTCCTCGGCCTCTCCAGGCTCACTTTCTCCCTCGCGAAGCCGGGAGCATTGCTCCTTCTGGGGCTCGGCTTTCTCGTGCGCCTCTGGGCGACATTCCATTTCTATGTTCACAAGATGCGCGTAAGCGATCGGAAGCATCTCAATCCGACATCAAGAAGATGAGGGGACGCACGTCCTCTTCGGCGGTCCAGTCCCAGTAGCGCAGCAGAATCGTGTAGACCATCAGGCCGGTCTCGCCCTCGCCGAACATCAGGTAGCGCATGGCCTGGGCCATCAGGCCGCGCCGGGTGAGGCCGATGAAGACCGAGATGGGATCGATGGCCTCGCTCAGGTAGGCGATCGTGTTGGCGATGGCGACGGCCCCGAACACCTCCGCCACGTAGTCCTCGCCCTCCTTCCGGAGGCGAACTTCGAGCGGGGCGGAGAACTCGCTGCGATTGTCGAGCAGGTTCACGTGGAGGAACAGGAACGGCCCGCGCACGTTGTAGTGCCGCACGATCAGGGCCCGCTTCCGGCGCCGCTCTTCGGCCGACGCGCTGGGGATGGGCACCAGGTGCACCTTCTTGCCCCGCACCTCCGGCCCGAGACGCCAGCTCTCGGCGTCGTCGAAGTAGCCGTGCGGAATGCGAAACTCCACCGAGCGAATCGAGCGGCTGACGGCGCACCCTAGCATCAGCAGCACCGTGAAGATCGTCCCGATGATCAGGCCGTCTGGGCGCTCGAGGCAGTTGTCCACCAGGGTGTAGGCGAAGACCACGCAGACGATGCCCGTGTAGGTAGCCAGCACCCAGCGGCGCTCGCGCCACAGGGCGAGGGTGGCCGCGAAGGCGGCGGACAGGATCAGCACCAGAACCCCGGTGGCGTAGGCGCCGCTCTGCGCCTCCACGGAGGCGCCGAAGACCAGGGTGATGACGACGTCGATGGCGAAGAGCAGCAGCACGAGAGGGCGGGAGAGCGCGGCCCACCGCGGCGCCATCCCGAACCGCGGCAGGTAGCGAGGGATCAGGTGCAGCAGGCCGGCCATCGCCGAGGCGCCGGCGAGACCCAGGATGAGGATCGTCGACACGTCGTAAACCGTGCCGAAGCCGGCGCCGAGGTAGCGGTGCGCCAGGAAGGCGATGGCGCGGCCGCTCGCCTTGCCCCCTTCCGCGTAGTCCGCCGGCGCGATGAGGAGCGTGGTGACGACGCTCGAGAGGATCAGCATGCCGCTCATGATGACGGCCGCGGTCAGCAAGAGCTTCCGCGTATTGGCCACGCGCCCCATCGGCACATCACCCGTCCGCGGGCTCTGGCTCCGATCCGTCTGCCCGCCGTCGATCAGCGGCATGACCGAGACGCCCGTCTCGAAGCCGCTCAGGCCGAGGGCGAGCTTCGGGAACACCAGCACCGCGCCCCCGATCAAGAGGGGGACGTTGCCCTTCATCGCGAGCGCGGCGCGCCAGTCGGCGAGCAGCCCAGGGTTCGCGATGATCTCCATCGCGCCGCGACCGAGGACGACGAGGTTGAGGAGCAGATAGGGCACCGCGGCGACGGTAGCCAGGCCGATGGCTTCATTGAATCCCCTCAGGAACACCGCCGCGAGCACGGTGAGGATCACGAGGGTGACGAGGATCTCGTGCCCGTCGAGCACGGGATGGAGGAACGGATTCTCGATGGCGTGCTTGGCGGCGTCGGCGGCCGACAGCGTCATCGTGATGACGAAGTCGGTGGCCGCGAAGCCCAGCAGGACGAGGACGAGCCCCTTGCCCTTCCAGCCGCTGAGGAGGTTCTCCAGCATGGCGATGGAGCCCTGCCCGGCATAGCTGCGCTTCGCCACCTGCGCGTAGACGGGGAGGGCACCGAACAGGGTCACGAGGACGAGGATCACCGTCGCGATCGGCGCCACCGCGCCCGCCGCGAGCAGCGCGATGCCGGGCTGATAGCCGAGGGTCGAGAAGTAGTCGACGCCGGTCAGCCAGATGACCTTCCACCAGGGATACCTGCCGACCGCCTGCCCGGCGTGGTCGTCCACGGACTCGCCGCCCCGCAGCCACCGCCCCACGGCGGACCGGTACGCGAACGAGGGCTGAGCCAGCTGCTCGCGAAAGGGGATGCGCCGGCCCTCTCGGCCTCCGGGCGGCTCTGCCGAGGCCGCGAGCCGCTCAGCGCGCGTGCGCGGTTGGTCAGGCATCTGGGCGCCGGCGAGGCGCGCTCGGCGAGGCGTCCGGGGGGCGATCCCGCATCGCCATACGATATCAGTCCTTCGGTGCTAGCCCCCGTCGGTCACCACCACGCGAACGGGCGTCGGATTGAACCCATTGCACGGGTTGTGCACCTGCGGGCAGTTCGAGACCACCGCCAGGACGCGCGACTCGGCGCGGAGCTCGACGTAGTCGCCCGGCTTCGACCGGCCGTCCACGATGCCCATGGTGCCGTCCGCCAGCACGGGCACGTTCATGAAGAAATTGATGTTGGCGACGACATCCTTCTCGCCCAGGCCGTGGGGGGCGAGCGCCCGGAGGAAGTTCGCGTAGCAGCTCGGCGTGTCCGGCACCTGGTAGCGGAAGAGATTGCTCGCGGCGCTGCAGCACCCGCCGATCGTGTCGTGCCCGCCCCCCATCGTGTCCGCCACGATCGTGAAGAGCTTGGTCGCGCGCACCGAGTAGATGCCGTGGCCCGCGCCCAGGTAGACGTTCTTGTTGTACTTCATCGTGTCCGCCGCGTTGTAGCGGTCGGCGGGGTCGTCGGCGTTGTAGCAGAGGAAGTCGACGGCCTGCTTCCCCTCGAGATCCACGATGCGCAGCGTCTGCCCGGGGGTGAGGACGCCGGACCAGTTGTCGTTGGGGGCGATCGTCGCGTCTTGCAGGATCTTTCCGTCCATGGGCTCCTCCAGTGGCGCCAACGCTACGCCTGGACCGGCCGCCTTTGCAAGGCGCGCGGCGCTGCTATAGTGACGTCGCCCCGATGACCCCCTACGAACAGCTTCTCGACGACCTCGCCGCCGAGCAGGCCGCGCTCGACGCGGTGCTCGCGCGCATGACCGACGCGCAGTGGGATCTGCCGAGCCACGCGCCGGGCTGGCTCGTGCGCGACCAGGTCACGCACCTCGCGCACACCGACGAGACGGCGACGCTCGCCATCACCGATCCCGCGGCCTTCCGCGCGGACGCGGTGGCCGCGCGGGCGGCCGTCGACCGCGGGACCTACGAGGCGCGGTATCTCGCCCGCGGCCGCGCGATACGGCCCGCCGCCCTGCGCGCCTGGTGGCGCGACGCCGGCGCCACGCTCCTCGCCGCCGCGCGCCCGCTCGATCCCAAGGCGCGCCTGGCCTGGTATGGGCCGGACATGGGTGCGCTCTCGTTCGTCACCGCGCGGCTGATGGAGACGTGGTCGCATGGCCTCGATGTCGTCGACGTGGTCGGCATCCCGCGCCCCGACACCGACCGGCTGCGGCACGTGGTGTTCCTCGGGGTGCGGACGCGGGACTTCTCCTACGTCACGCGGGGTCTCGCCCCGGACGCGACGCCGGTCTATGTCGAGCTCACGGCGCCGTCGGGAGCCACGTGGACCCATGGCGACGCGACCGCCGACAATCGCATCACGGGTAGTGCGAGCGACTTTTGCCGTGTGGTCACGCAGCGGCGGAACGTCGCCGACACGGCGCTCCGGATCACGGGATCCGCGGCGCGGGACTGGATGCAGGTGGCGCAGGCCTTTGCCGGGCCTCCCGGCGAAGGGCGCCGGCCGGGACAATTCGCGAAGGACCGATCGCACTAAGGTCGACCGGGGACCCGCCCGCTCAGTCCTGAAAGCCGATCAGACGCCAGACGGCGCCCTGGCGCCGCGCGACCTCCGGCTCCCGTTGCCACGAGAGCACGGTGACCCAGCCGACGATGGGCAAGCGGCCGGCGATCTCCCCGGTCGTGTAGATCCACGCGTCGCCATCGACCATGTGGACCTGATCGACCTGAACGCGCGCCCGCAGCGCATCGTAAAGCGAGTACAGGGCGAGCAGCTGGTCGCGGACCGCGGGCTTAGTCAAGCCGGCGCTGCGGTAGTTCTCCGCCACGTGCGCGAGCACCCCGGCCGCGTCCCGCGCCACGAAGCGCGCGCGCGCCTGCTCGATCAGCGCGCCCAGCTCGCCGACGGTGGCCGGCGGCGCGGGGACCGCGACGCGGGGGTTGGCGGTCTGGGCATCTCCCCACGCGTTCCCACAGAAGACGAGCAGCATGACTGTCACCGCACCGATCAGCCGCCATCTCGTGGCGTTGTGCCCCATGGCGCCATTGTAGATGAGGCGCCGTGACGCTGAGGTAGGCGTGTATCGGAGCGAGCCCCACTTTTGTATATACTTATTGGGTCATGTCGAAACGGTCCGAATCATCAGCGCGCGCCAAGCGAGCCGGAAAGAACGGGCGGAATATGTCACGGCGCAGAATTGATTTCTCCGATATTCCCGAGCTCTCTACCAAGGAGCTTCGAGCCATGCGCCGCGTGGGACGCCCTCCCTTGGGGACCGCCGCCCGACAGCTCATCGCTATTCGCATCGACCCCCAAGTGCTCGTCGCCCTTCAGCGCGAAGCCAAGCGCCGGGGCTTGGGCTATCAGTCGCTGATCCATCAACTGCTCGCGAAGTACGTCGCCCGCCGGCGCAGCGCCTGACCAAAGCTCCTCGTTCTCGGGCCCTACATCCTTCTTCCTGCGTGCCGACGGGGCGTTGTTCCGGGGGTCGGGGGCGGCGGATTGTCTTCGCCAGGCGCGGCGCGACCGTCACGAGCTCCGACGGGCCCCCGTCACGAGGTCGCCGAACCGCTTGACCAGCGTCCCCTCGTCGAGCGCGCCGGCGCGGGCCAGGGCGCTGACCTGCTCGGGATCCTCGAGGTCCGCGCGAGTGAGCCGGATCATGTAGGCGGCGAGCATCTGGTAAGCGGCCGACTTCACGTCGACGTGACGCACGCGGAATCGCCCCGTCTTCGCGTCGATCAGCTCGCGAAACGGGACCGGCACGAAGGTATCGCCCTGCATCGTCACCATCGCGTCGGTGCCGCCCTCGACCAGAAATCGCGTCGCCCAGTAGCCCAGCCCTCGACAGTAGTGGATGTCGAACCCTCCGGGAGGGGCGCACCGAAGCTCATAGCCGATGTCCTTCGCGACGATGCTGATCGCGACGCCGCGCGCCCGCAGACTCGCCGCCACTCGCTCCTTGAGCAGGCGCGACAGCTCCAGCTCGGCCAGCCGGACATTGCCGTAAGGATCGCGCTCGACCTGGCTCAAGGTGTCCGGATCCAGCCGCTCGATGAGCCCCTCGGCGAGCAGGGCCACGCCGTGCTCTCGCCCCAGGACGCGCCGTTTGATGATCGCCCCCTCGAGGATGTCGGCGATCTGATCGAGGCTCACCGGGCCCGCGGGGAACTCCTCACCGATGACGGTCAAGGTCGCGCCCGCGGCGCTGCCGATGCCGAGGGCGAGATGGCCGGCGTGGCGACCCATGATCGTGACGAAGAACCACTTGTCGGTTGTCGCCGCGTCCTTCATGAGATTGCGCACGAGGTCCTTGCCTACGTCGACCGCCGTCGTGAAGCCGAACGTCGGAACCCCGGGCGGCAGCGGCAGGTCGTTGTCGATCGTCTTCGGCACGTGGGCGACCGCGAGCTTGCCGCCCAGCACGCGCGCGACGGCCGCGGCGCCGGACGCGGTGTCGTCGCCGCCGATCGTCAAGAGGTACGAAGCCCCGAGGTGCTGCAAGGACTCCGCGACGTTCTGGAGCGTCTCGGCCGAGCGGGCCGGGTTCGCGCGGGAGGTCCGGAGCACCGAGCCGCCCTCGAAATGGATCCGCGAGAGCGAGGCGATCTCGAGCTCCTCCACGTGGCTCGTGTCCTTCTTCATGAGCCACTGGTAGCCGTCGTGGCACCCGAGGACCACGAGGCCGCGGTTGCGCGCCTCGATCGTCGCCGCCGCGATGACCGCATTGATGCCGGGCGCCGGGCCGCCCCCGACCAGGATCGCGAGCGTCGTCTTTGCCATCACCCGCACCTCTTTCTTCCCACTACTGCAGCGTACCATCCGATTAACCTCGGCTGAGCCGGGGCGGCCGCGCGCCGCCGCATCGTTCGCTCTGCATCGAAGCGTCTCCGGTTGACGGTCGGATGCGCCGGAGGCCATCCTGCCCGAAATGAGCGCCCGCGCGCCCCTCTATCACGGCTGGAAGGTCGTCGCCTGCGCGTTCCTGATCGCGGTGTTCGGCTGGGGCTTCGCCTTCTACGGGATCGGCGTGTTCCTGGCCGAGCTGGTGGCACGGCACGGCTGGTCCACCCGCACGGTGGCGACCGCCGTCACCCTGCTCTATCTGCTGGGCGCCGGCGGCATCGCCGGCATCGGCACCGCGTTCGAGCGCTTCGGCCCCCGCGTGGTGGTCCTGGGGGGCATGGCGGCGATGGGCGCGGCCGCCCTCAGCCTTACCCTGATCACGCAGGCGTGGCAGCTCTACGTGGTCTTTCCCGTGATGGCGGTCGGCTGGGCGGCGATGAGCGGTGCAGCGCTGAACCTCATCGTCGCGCCCTGGTTCGAGCGCCGACGGGGCCTCGCCATCAGCATCGCCTTCAACGGGGCGGCCGTGGGCGGGGTGTTGGTGGTGCCGGCGCTGGTCATGCTGATCGGGCGCCTCGGCTTCACCGAAGGGGTGGCCATCCTGGTCGCTCTCATGGTCCTGGTGCTCACGCCGCTCGTCCTGGCGCTGCTCGAGCGAGGGCCCGAAGCGCTCGGCCTGGAGCCCGACGGCGAGAGCCCGGCCGCGCGCGCCGGCGCCCCGGGGGCGGGCCCGGGCGCGGTGCCGGCGCGCCTGTTCCTGCGCACCTGGCACTTCTGGTTCGTGGCCACGCCCTTCGCGCTAGGCATCACCGCGCAGATCAGCGTGATCATCCACCAGGTGTCGTTCCTGCGGCCGGTGCTGGGCGTCGACGGCGCCGCCTGGGCGGTCAGCCTCACCTCGGCCTGCGCCGTCCTCGGGCGTCTGGTGGTCGGCTCGTTCGTGGACCGCGTGAGCAAGCGCGGGGTCATCGCCGGGAACTTCGTGGTGCAGGCGGCGGGGATCGGGCTCATGCTCGCGGCCCCCACGCCCGCGCTACTCTTCCTCGGCTGCGCGCTGTTCGGCCTCGGCGTCGGCAACACGACGAGCCTGCCCAGCGTCATCGTGCAGGCGGAGTTCCCCGCGCGCCGCCTTCGGCCGCGTGGTGAGCACGATCATCGCCATCAATCAGCTCACGTACTCCGTCGGCCCCGGCCTCCTGGGCTGGCTGCGCGATGCGTTCGGCGGCTACCACGTGGCGTTCGGCGTCTGCGTGGCGCTGGAGCTCGCCGCGGTCGCCATCCTCTGGCTCGGTGCACGCGCGACGCCGCGGAGCCATTGACACGCTGGCTTCCGTGCAAAGACCCGTTCTGTCCGGGTTCCGGAGGCGAATGCTCAACGCCCCGCGCCAGCCGCCGCGCCCGCGTTCAAGCGGCTTGGTCTGTGGCGCCCCAACGCAGACGCCGAAGCGATTGAGGCAAACCGGTACTGCTCGAACCAGTTGGGGAAAGCGCGGATCCATTCGCGCCGGCCCTCAAGGACTAGGCCAGCGCCCGCCGCCTGCCGCAGCGTCAACTCCCCGCGCCACCAGCCGATAAGGGTGCGGCGGGCCGCACGCAGTGTCGTGGCCGAAACCGACCCAGTCACATTGGCGCTTTATCGCTATGTGATCGCCACGATATGCATTGCCCCGGTTCTGATCGCCCGGTGGCCAACGTGCAGTATGCCCATGCGGGATACGGCCGCCATCGCGTCTCTCGGCGCTCTCTTCTTTGGGTTTTTCCCCTGGGCATTCAGCGCGGCCCTGCAGTACACCACCGCCGCCAGAGGTGCAATTGGAATCGCAACCATTCCCATTCAGACCCTCATTCTCGCAGTCTTCCTTGGTCGGGAGGTTCCGACCTACGCCAAGCTGCTGAGCGTCAGTCTGGCGTTCGTCGGGGTAGCCGTTGCGTTTGGATCTGCGGCGCACAGCATCCAACGCCCTGACTATCTGATCGGCGACGGGCTCATGTTGCTCGGTGCACTGAGCGCGGCCATCTACTCCGTTTTCGCGCGGCCGGTCTTGCAGCGATACGATTCCCTGTTTGTGACCGGATGTGGAATGGTGTTCGGCGCCTTGGCGCTGCTCCCTCTAGCAGCGCTCGCCGGCGCGGTCTCCTCAGTCCCAAGGTTCACAGTCAACGGTTGGTTCGCCCTCCTGTTTCTCGGGACGATCGGAGGAGCCCTGCAGTTTGGGATGTTTATTTGGGCCCTGCGCTGGTTGCCGCCCATCCGCACGGTGATCTATCTGACACTCAACCCGATGTCGGCGATGTTTCTGGCCGCGGTATATCTTGACGAGGCGATCACGATTCCTCTCGTTATCGGGCTCGGATTGGTGAGGTCAGGTATCTTTCTCCCCAATAGGTCGTCGGAATAGGAGACGTCGGAGCCGCCACGCCCGGGCCGAAGGCGCATTTCGAGCTGTCGATCTGGAATGCCACAGTTCGACTTATGGGTAGGAGGCACCGATACTGACGAGGTCTAAACAACTAGATAGAGGAGAACATCATGGGAACGAAGGGCGAAGCGCTTGCGAAGCAGTTCGAGGCCAAGGCTCACGAGGCCGCCACCGTGCTCGAGAAGCTGAGCGATGTGGACTGGAAGAAGGTGACCGAAGCGGAGAAGTGGTCCGTCGGCGTGACAGCGCATCACCTGGCGAGCTCGTATGAGCGGGTCCCCGACGTTGCCACGGGGCTCGCGGCCGGGCAATCGTTCGGCAACTTCTCAAGGAAGATCCTCGACGAGGGGAACGCCCAGCACGCGAAGGATTTCGCCGGTTGCACCAAGGAGGAGACCCTCGCGCTCCATCGGAAGGGCGCCGCGAAGGCCGCTTCCGCGGTCCGCGGGTTCAGCAACGAGCAGCTGGCGACGAGCGGGGTCCTCTTTACGGACGCGCCGCCGATGACGGTGGAGCAGCTGATCATGGGGGCCCTCATCAACCACACCGACGAACACTACGGCAGCATCCGGAAGACGGTAGGCAAGTAAGGCTGACGGTGCTTCGCGCGGCACGTTATCCCGACCGTTCGCACGAAAGGTGGGTGGGCGTGGCCGTGTGGCCTTCGCTCCAACGATTGCAGGCGATGTCTGCGCAAGAGGAGTTACGCTCATGTCAAAGCTTCGGGTAAACGCATTCTGGAATCTCTATCGATGGTTACGGCGCCGGTCCCGACCAGGATCTGGCCAATCCGATGGGCGTCGGAGGGATGGCGCTGCACCAGTGGGTCTTCGGCACGAAGACGTTCCAGAAAATGGCCGCCGACTTCGCTGGATCGCTGATCGGTGACGAGGTCGGCCGAGAAGGCGTCGACGACGACTTCGCCGCGCGCGGCTTCGAGAACATCGGCGCCTGGATCATGGGCCGCAACATGTTCGGGCCGGTGCGAGGCCCCTGGCCCGACGACAGTTGGAAGGGATGGTGGGGCAAGAACCCGCCCTACCACGTACCCGTCTTCGTGCTTACGCACCATGCTCGTGCGCCCATCACGATGGAGGGCGGAACGACCTTCCACTTCGTGACCGATGGCATCCATGCCGCGCTGAGCGCGCGAAGGAGGCGGCTCAGGGCAAGGACGTCCGACTCGGCGGAGGAGTTGCCACCATACGCCAGTACCTCACCGCCGGGCTGATCGACGAGATCCACCTCGTGATCTCCCCCGTGCTTCTGGGCAGGGGCGAGCACCTCCTCGCCGGCATCGATACGGTGAGCCTCGGCTACAAGTGCACGGAGCACGCCTCCACGGACCACGCCACCCATGTCGTCCTGACGAAGTAGCCTTAGAATCCAAAGCACGTCCCCGTACGAGCGACTTGGCGACGGCAATAGAGTGTGCCGCCCGAGCCCACGCCCGCGGTTGGGAGTCACCGCCATTTTTGAGCCTCGAGCAAAGGTGGATCGGTCGGCGTCGAGCTGTCGGTCGCCTGCTCCGTGTCCGGATCGGCGATGCCGACTACGATTTCGTCATGGGCGGATCGGGGCCACCGGTGCTGCGGCGCCACACACCCGTCGCTGGGCGGGGGCCCTGCTGGACTTTCTGAAGTCCGTTCGGCGGTGAGAGCCTCGTACGGGGCAACAATAGCCTCAACGGCGCAGGTCGCCTCCTCGGAGCATGCCGTCGGGCCAGCGCGACATACCCGCAGATAAGGATAAGATGGGCAGGGGCCCAGTGACCTGCCCATCCTGCGGACACGAGAACCCCGCTGGCGCGAGGTTCTGCAACAGATCGTGGCGCGCACCTCGCGGCGCCGACAGTCACACGCGAGCCGCGCTCCTACACGCCGCGGCATCTCGTCGAGAAGATTCTTGCGTCCCAAAGCGCGCTCAGGGGCGAGCGCAAGCTGGTCACCGTCCTCTTCGCCGACGTCGTGCGCTCGATGGACCTCGCGGAGCGCGTCGATCCCGAGGAATGGCATCGCCTGCTCGATCGCCTATTCCGGATCCTCGCGGGCGGCGTTCACCGATACGAGGGGACGATCAACCAGTACACCGGCGACGGCATCATGGCGCTCTTCGGCGCCCCGATCGCCCACGAGGACCACGCCCAGCGCGCCTGTGCGGCCGCCCTGGATCTGGCGCGCGAGCTCGGCGCGCTCGCTGAGGACGTGCGGCGCGAGAGCCGCCTCGAATTCGCGGTGCGGATGGGCCTGAACTCCGGCGAGGTTGTCGTGGGGCGGATCGGCGACGACCTGCGCATGGACTACACCGCGCAGGGACACGTCGTCGGGCTCGCTGCCCGGGTGCAGCAGCTGGCGCCACCAGGCGGCATCACTGCTGACCGAGCACGACCGCCCGCCTCGCGGCGGGCTTCTTCGACTTCCTCGACCGCGGCGAACAGAGTCTCAAGGGCGCAAGCGTTCCCGTGCGGGTGTTCGAGCTGCGAGGTCCGGGCCGGATCCGGAGCCGCCTGGAGAGCTCCCGGGCGCGCGGCTTCTCGCGCTTCGTCGGCCGCGAGCGCGAGCTCGCTCTCCTCGAGGGGGCTCTGCGTGAGGCGCAGGCAGGTCGACCGACAGTCGTCCTCGTTACCGCGGAGCCGGGCGCGGGAAAGAGCCGCCTCTGTCACGAGTTCGTCGAGCGCACCCGCGGCGTGGCGCTTCACTATGCCCGCGCGCTCTCCCATGGACGCATGCTTCCCTTTCACGTGATGGTCGCGCTGGCGCGCAGTCTCTTCGGGGTCAGCGAAGACGCGTCACCCTCGGATGTCCGGAACGCCGTGAGAGGCGGTCTCGGGCCCGTGCAGCCCGATCCGATCGCCCTGGATCTCTGGCTCGACCTTCTCGGGGTGTCCGACCACGTGCCTACTCCTTCAGGACTCGATCCTGAATCGCGCCGCACACGTCTCTTCCAGTCGCTTCTCAGGCTGATCCAGGCTCGAGCTCGGCGCGAGCTCACGCTGCTCTGGGTCGAGGACCTGCACTGGCTCGACCCTGCGAGCGAAGTGGCGCTGGAGATGCTCACCGAGCGGCTTTTGGCCCCGGAGTCAGCCGGTAGCAGGATCCTGCTGCTCGCGACCACGCGGCCAGAGCATCGGCCCGTGTGGTCCTCACGGGTCGAGGGTCTCTCGCTTGCGCCCCTCGCTCTCGAGGACTCCCGGACGTTGCTCGACGACTGGCTGGGATCCGACGACATGCTCGCGCCCCTGCGCGCTCGGATCGAGGCCCGGGCTCGCGGCAACCGACTCTTCGTCGAGGAGATGATTCGCTCGCTCGTCGAGCGTGGCGTGCTGCGTGGTGAACGCGGCGCCTACGGGCTGGCCGCCCCGATCGAGGAGATCACGCTGCCCGAGACCGTTCAGGCCGTCCTCGCGTCGCGCATCGATCGGCTCGCGGACCGCGACAAGGACGTGCTCCAGGCCGCGGCTGTGGTCGGGCGAGACGTGCCGATCGAGCTGCTGCGCGCCGTGGTCGATCTGCCCGCGCCCGAGCTCGCCGCATCGCTCGCGCGCCTTTCGACAGCCGAGCTTCTTGGTCCCGCGGAGTCTCCGGGTGAGCATGCCTTCCGGCATCCCCTCGCGCAGGAGGTCGCCTACCGCACACAGCTTCTGGATCGCCGGCGCGGAACCCACGCCGCCATCGCGCGAGCCTTGCTCACGATCCACGGACCTGCGGCCGCTACGCACGCCGCGCTCCTCGCCCATCACTTCGATGAGGCCGGCGAGTGCCTCGAGGCGGCACGTTGGCACGAGCAGGCGGGCCGACGCGTCGCGCGCAATGACTCGGCGGATGGGGTGAGACACTGCCGTCGGGTCACGACGCTCCTCGCCGCCGTCCGGAGTCCCGCGAGACCTGATGCTCGAGCTCACTTCGCGCATCGCGCTGCTCGAAATCGGCCGCATCGCCGGAATCGAGGAGCGTGAGGCGCGGGACCTCTTCGACGAGGCGCGCGCGGTCGCCGAGCGACTTCAAGACAAGGCAGGCCACGCGTTCCTGCTCACGTCGTACGGACGCCTGTGCGGGCTCGCGGGCGACGTGGGGCAGTACCTCGCCTGCGCGGAGCGCGCCACGGAGCTCGCCGAAGGATCCGACGCAGTGCTCGAGTTCGAGATGCGCTCAGTGCTGGCCCACGCACAGCTTGCGGTCGGCCGCCTCGCTCCCGCCTGCGCGACCGCCGAGCGTGCTCTGACCGAGGTCGCGCAGGTTGCCGGACTGCGGGAGGCGGTCGGGCGTTCCACCGCGCCTGGCTTGTGCCGTGTCTGGTGGGCGCTGGCGAGCGCCACCTCGGGCGCACGGCCGAGGCTGAGACCGCCCTGGAAGCACTGCTCGCCGAGGAGAGCGAGCCCGCGCTCCAGGCCCTCTACGGAACGCACGCAGTCCTGTGCGAGGTGCTCCGCCTGCGGGGTGATCTGCCCGGCGCGCTCGCCCACGGCCGCCGGGCCGTGGAGCTCGTGGAAGAGCGAGGAAGCGTGTTCTCTCGGGTGGAGGCCGCGGCGTTTCTCGGCGCTGCCGAGCTCGCGGACGGCGACCTCACCGCGGCCACGAGTTTGCTCGAGCGGGCGCTCGCGCTCGCTCGTGATCGGCGCACCGCGTTGTGGTACGAGCCGCGCATCCTCGCGACGCTCGCGGACGCGAAGCTGGCCGCCGGTGACCGCTCGGGAGCGCGCACGCTTCTCTCCGAGGCGCGTGGGCTCGTCGATCGGGGACGGGGCTGGCGGCTTGGCGCCTTCGATGTCGCGCTGGCGTGGGTTCATCTCCTGGCTTCGGAGCCCGAGTCCGACCGCACCGCGATCGAGCGCGCGCTCGAGTCCCTGGACACCCTCACGGTCGAGCTGGGCTCCGATCCCTATCGGCGCATCGCGGCGCTCGAGCGCGCACGCCTCGCCACATAACCCGGATACCTGACGACAGCCCTGGTGTCCGCAGCCGCCTGCTCGTATATCGTGTCGAGAACGACAGGAACGCGATGCCCAGAAGCGAAGCGCACCGACGGCCTCGCGGCGAGGAGAATGCGATGAAGTTCATGTTCACGATCTACCACGACGAGAAGGTGCTGGACGCGATGCCCGAGAAGGAGATGCAGGCTCTGGTCGACTCCGCGATCGAGTACGCCGAGGAGATCCGAGCGGAGCGGCCACTACATCGCCTCGAACGCTCTGCAGCGGGGTGAGACGGCCCGAACCATCCGCGTCCGCGCCGGCGAAGTCTCCACCACCGCCAGTCCCTTGCCGAGACCAAGGAGCAGCTGGGTGGATTCTGCATCATCGAGGCCAAGGACATGGACGAAGCCTGCGCGGTCGCCGCGAGGTTCCCGCCGGCGCGCGTCGGAGTGATCGAGATCCGGCCGGTCCAGGGAGACTGAAGCACTCGCGTGATCGACGCGGTCATACTGCGCTGGGATGTGGAGTTCAGGATGTCATGGCGCCTGGTAAGGTGGCGCACCTCGACGTGTGATAGCTGTCGGCGGCGGCTCACCTTCGTGATTGGTCGAGCAGCTCCTCGTCGACCGCGCGATGAAAATGACGCCAGCGCGGGCTCGTGACGGCCGAAGGTGAGATGAGTCTGGGCTCCGGTCGTCAGCCCCCGCTGGATGTCTTCGACGACGGGGAAGTCCTCGTCGTTCACGGTGGCGAGGAGCAGCTCGAGCCGGCGCTGCCACTCCGCCCGGGCGCCGTCGCTCGCGGCCGCCTCGGGGGTGTAGAGCGAGAGCTGCATCACGCTCTCGCCCGGATGCTGGCCCGGAAAGATGCGCCACGTCTCCAGGTGATCGCTCGCCATGATCATGACGGTATTGGGGAAGAGCACGTAAATCATGAGCGCGTGGTGGACGAGACTCCACTCCTCCTCGGGCTGGTCCCGCAGCGTGGCGATCGATCGGAAGGGAAAGACCAGGCGCAGGTTGTGGCCGAACTGATCGACGGTGGCCGCGCTGCCATGCAAGACGCGCGCGACGGTCTGCCGATGCAGGACCGGCACGTGCCAGGACTCGAGGAAGGTATCGACCGCGAGCTTCCAGTTCATCTGGCGGCGCAGGACGCGGGTCTCGTGGTGGTGATACTGGGCCCAGCCATACCCCGCGAGGTCTGGTCCAAGCTCCCCGAGGAGCGCGGCGGGGTCGAGCGTCTCGCCGCGGGTGGGCTGCACCCAAATCAAGCCGTGCCGTTCGACCACCGGTAGCGGCGTAAGGCCGCGGCTGTCGCGGTCCATCCCCTCGAAGCCCTGCCGGGTGCCCATGCCGAGCAGACGCCCTTCGCAGTCGTACGTCCAGGCATGGTAGGGACAGGCGAAGCTATGCCGTCCGCAGCCGGCGCCGGTCGCGACCTTTGCGCCGCGGTGGCGGCACACGTTCAGGAACGCGTGGAGGCGGCCCGACGGCGCACGGGTCACGAGGATGGGGACGCCGGAAAGATCGTCGGTGAAGAAATCTCCCGGGCGCGCGACCTCGCACGAGAGGCCCAGCACGAGCGGGTGCTCCTGGAAGAGGCGCCGCTGCTCCAGCAACGCCAGCTCGGGATCGACGTAGGTGGCGACCGGCTCGAGGTGGACGCGGTCGGCCATCGCGGTGGAATGCCGGTCGAGGTAGTCGAAGATCCGCCGAATGAGTCCAGTCTGCGTGGTGCGATCCATGGCCATTGTCTCCCTGATCACCGTTCGTATTCTTCGGCACGGGGTTGCTCCAAGCCCGATACGGCGCGCCGCGCGAACCGCTCGATGGCGTCGATGAGGCGGGCGCCGTCTGCCTCGCCGGTTGGGCACTCCATCGCAAGCGGCCCCACGAGTCCTTCGATGATGGCGCCCAGCAGGCACGCCGCGCTGGTCTCGACCGCCTGGGGCGGAAACTCGCCGTGCTCGATGCCGTCGCGGATGATGCGCTCGAGCGCGCCGCAAAGGATTCGACGGTACTCGAGGCGTGCGTCGTCGACCTCAGGGTCCACCGGCTCCGCGATCACGGCATAGGCGAGGCGCTGTCCCCTGATGGCGCGGCTCGCGAAGGCGCGCACCGCCGCCGCGAGGCGCTCGGAGGCGCTCCCGCCGGAATCGGCGATTTCGCGGAGGACATCGGCCTCGCGCTGGGAGACCGTGCGGACGACCTCGGCGAAGAGATCCGCCTTCGAGGGGAAGTACCGGTAAACCGTGCCCACCGCGACTTCCGCGAGAGAAGCCACCAGCGACACCTGCGTCTCGCGGAACCCCTGCTCGCTCACGAGCGAGCGCGCCGCGTGCAGGATGCGCGCGCGATTATCAGCCAGACGGGCCTCGACTCGCTCGGTCCGGCGGTATGCCATGGGCTGCTCCTCCACTCCCCCAAGAACTGAATTTGGATTCCGTTGTTGCGGGAGTGCGCACCTCGTGCCAACGCCAGCCGAAAGTGTTTCGACTTAGATGTCACTAGCTTGCAGTGCATGGCCCCTGGGCGGGGATCGGGAGTTCTGCAAGGGAGGTCCTCGGCGTCCGGGCAGAACGCCGATTGCCGGCCGGAGGCCGCAGCTGAGAAGGGGTCAAGCTCCTCGGCGTGCTGCTGCTGCTCTGCGCCGGTGCCGGCGCGACTAAGGAGTGGGCCTACGCTGGCTTCGCCATCGACCTCGCCTCGGCGCTCATTGCTCACCTCTCGGTGGGCGATGGCCCGGAGGCGTGGGGCTGGGCGGCGGCCAGGCACGAGCGCTCGATCACGTGGCGATTCTCACGTGGCGAGATGGTCGAAGCGGATGGCGGTATACTTCATCTCGACCCGCGATCTGATGCCCGCGGTGTTCGTGTCGAACAGACCACCTCAACGCCCGCAAGGGCCCCAGGAGGACGGAAATGAAGCGACTCACCGTTGCACTGATCGTCGTCGGGTTCCTGTCCGCTGATGTACCCGCCACCTTCGGAAGGCGGAAGGCAGGCGCCCGCCGCGAAGCCGAGCGTGAGCGAGACCGCGACCGTCAAGCTCCGGGGAACCATCACCGCCGTGGACAAGGAGAACAAGACCATCAGCATCAAGGGGGAGGGGGGCCGCACGCTGACGCTCGACGTGCAGGATCCCTCGAAGTTCGAAACGGTCAAGGTGGGCGATCCCGTCGTCGGCACGTACTACGAGGCAGTGGCGGTGCAGGTGAAGAAGGCGGACGCTGGCACTCCTGGCGTGAGCGTCAAGGAAGGGCGAACCACCTCCAAGCCGGGCGAGACGCCGGCCGGAGCCATCAGCCGGGAGATCACGGTCACCGGCACGATCACCGCCATCGACAAGAAGCAGGGCTCGGTGACGATCAAGGGCCCGCAGGGTAAGTCGCATACCGCGAAGGCCCGGGACCCCAAGAACCTCGAGAACGTGAAGGTGGGCGATCTCATCGAGCTCACCTACTCCCAGGCTCTGGTGGTAGCGCTGGACAAGGCCGCCAAGGTGGACAAGGCCCCCAAGTAGCCGCTCGGCCGCCCGCGCTGCTTCACGTCCGGCCCGATGGCCATCCGGCGTCGTCGAGTGGACTCATTCGGTGCTTCTGTCACCTGGCGCCCGGGGCCCACATGGCCGCGGTGGACCGGCTGGACAAGCAGGCGCGAGCACTCGGGGCGGGCAGGCGGGCGACCGCAACCCTTCTTGAGCTGAGAGGGATAGACATCGGATGACGAATACCGACCAGCGTGTTCCGGTGCGTGCACGCGTTCCCGGCTGAGGATATAACTCGGCCCAACGTGATGCGGATGGGGCGACTTCGCTGGTGGCACGCTGCGTTGTTCGCCGTGCTGGCGGTGGTGGGCACCGTCCTGGTGGGCTCCTGGGCGATCGTACGGCTCTACGGACCGGCGTTCACGCGCGAGCGCGTCGAGGCTCTGCTCTCGGAGGCGCTCGGGCAGCCGGCGCGGGTGGGCGCCGTGCACCTGAGCCCCTGGCGCGGACGGGTGTCGCTGCAGGATCTCGAGGTGGGCACGCGCCCGGCCGCGGCCGGCGCCTCCTGGCTCCGCGCGGCGGCGATCGACCTGAGCGTCGACATCGCAAGCCTCTGGCGCCGGCAGCTCATGGTGTCGGCCCTGGCCACCGACGTCCAGCTCGACGCCACGATGCCGGCCACGACCGGCGATGGACCCGATCTCTTCCCCCTGCCGGACTCGTTCGAGGCCGGTCCGCTTCGCATCGGCATCGGGCGGGTCGGCGTGAAGGGCGGCGACATCGTGATCCGCACCGCGGACGGCGACATGACCCTCGAACTCTCGGGTCCGGTCGTCACCGCGCGGCCCGCCGCGGGCGATCTCGACGTCTCGGGTCGGATCGAGACGCTCCGCGTCGCCGCGCTCGGCCGCCGGGAGCAGCTCACCCAGGTCGCGCTGGAGGGTCGGCTCTCCGCCGATGTCATCACGGTCCGGCAGCTCGCCTGGCGGTGGCAAGGCGAGGCGCTGCGGCTCGCCGGGGAGGTGCGCCATCCGTGGACGGCCGAGCCGGAGGCCGCGCTCCGCCTCGACGGCGATCTCGCGCTCTCGGCGGTCGCGCGCCTCGCCGGCTCCGATCAGGAGATCGAGGGCAAGATCCAGATCGCCGTCGATGGCGAGTGGACCGGGCAGCGGCTCCGCCTGGACGATGTCCAGGCCCGCTTCGGCACCGGGCGGCTGCGGGGACGGCTCGAGGTGGCGCCCCATGCCGCCGGCGGCACCCGGCTCGCTCTCGATCTACGCGAGGTCGTGCTCCCCGGATCCCTGACCGCCCTCGGTGCCGGGACGGCCAGCGCCGAGGGCCGCGTCCGCGACGGCGGCGTCGATCTCACGCCCGCCCAGGCGACCTGGCGCGGCCTCGCGATCACGCTCGGCGGCCGCCTCGCGGCGGGCCCGCCGCTGGCGGTGCGCGGCACGCTCACCGCGGATCTGAAGGAGATCGCCCAGGCGCTGAGCCTCGGCGCGCTGAGCGGGCACGCCACCGTCTCGGCGGCGCTGAGCGGCCGCGGCCAGACGCCGGCGGTCGAGGGCCGGGCCGAGGTCACCGCGCTCGTCGTGCAGGGCCACGCCGTCGAGCCGATCGAGGCGTCGTTCCGCCTCGCGGCGTCGCCGGGCCCGGACTCGCGATGGGAGGGCACGATCCAGTCGCCGCGCATCCGGTCGGATCAGCTCGCGATCGAGCAGATCACCGCCGCGCTCGCGGTCGACGGCGAGCGGCTCCAGATCACCCGCGCCCGCGCGCGGGCCGCGGCGGTGCCCGTCGAGGCGACCGGGGTGTGGGAATGGGCCGGGTCGGGCCGCAGCCACGCTGAGCTCGGGCCGGTCTCGCTCGGCGCGATCACCGGCGTTCCGCCCGCGCTGCGCGTGGGCGGCACTGGCCGGGCCACCGTGGACGCCGCGATCAACCGTGGCGTGACCACCGCGACCGCGCGCGCCACGCTCGACCAGGTCACCGCGGCCGGCGTCTCGCTGGGCGCCGGGCAAGCCGAGATGCGCGTGCGTGGGGCGGCGCTCGACGGCGACCTGTCGTTCCCGACCCGTCGCCTGCGAGCCAAGGTGAGCGGCCGGGTCGAGACCAGCAGTGCGCTCAGCAGCACGGTCGAACTGGATGACCTGGCGCTGCAGCCCCTCCTCCGCGAGCTCGGCTCGGGCGCGGCCGAACACGTCGAGGGACGCGTGTCGGCCCGCGGCGAGGCGTCGATCCCGCTCGGCCAGCCGGCGAGCGGACATGGCGTGCTCCGGCTGAACCCCGACGGTCTGCGTCTGCTGGGCGAGTCGTGGGCCAGCCAGGGCCCAATCGTGCTGCGATGGGAGGGGCCGCGCGTCGCCCTGGAGCGTTTCCAGCTCGACGGCCCGTCCGGGCGGCTGACCGCCACCGGCGTGCTGGTCGGTCCCGAGCATCGGGCGCTCGCGCTCGCGCTCGACCACGCGCGGTTGCCGGGTGCCCTGGCCGAGATCGGCCGTGGCCAGGCGCGCGCCGAGATCCGCCTGGCCGATGGCGCCGTCGAGCTGAGCCGGCTCGACGCACAGTGGCCCGGGCTGGTGGCCGCCGCCTCGGGCCAGGTTCGCGACGACGGCGCCGTCGCGATGACCGCGCGGGTGGAGGCCGAGCTGGCCCGACTCGCGCCCGCACTGGGCGCGCCTGGGGTCGGCGGCCGCGCCACCCTCACCGCCGACGCGCGCGGCCGCACCGACGCCCTCGAGGCCACCGGCGCGCTGCGCGCGCCGCAGATCCAGCTGCGCGGCGCGACGGTGAGCGACGTCGACCTGCCGCTGCGATTGACTCGGTCGAGCCTGCGCCTCGAGAAGGGCCAGGCGCGGCTCGGCACGAGCCGGCTCTCGGCGGACGCGAGCGCGACCTGGCCGCCGGATGGCCCGCTGACGGCGGACACGCTGGCCCGCCTGACCCAGATCCGGGCCGAGCTCCGCGCGCCGGCGGCGCGCCTGGAAGACGTCTCGCCGCTCCTGCCCCCGGCCGCCCAGGGGCGTGGCGAGCTGGCCCTGACCGCGCGCGCGGAGGGCACGCCTCGGGCGTGGCGCGCCACGGGCACGCTCACGTCGCCGCGGCTGGAGATGGGGCCGGGCCCGCTCCGGCAGCTGCGGGCCGTCTTCGCCCTGGACGACACGCGCCTCGACGTGACCGAGCTGTCCGTCGACGCGTTCGGCGTACCCACCCGCGGCACCGCCACGTGGGCGTGGGCGGGCGGGGGCAGCGCGAAGGCCACGCTCGGCCCGGCGCCGCTGGCCGGCGTCACCCTCGTCCCCCCCGGTCCCGGCCTCCAGGGCACCGGGCGCGCCACGATCGACGCGAGCATGTCCTCGATCACGGACGTCACCGGCACCGCGCGCGCGGTGCTCGAGGACGTCGCGGTCGCCGGCGTGTCGCTCGGTCGCGGTCAGCTCGATCTGTCGGCGCGGGACCGGGAGTACCGCGCCGATCTCTCCTTCCCCGAGCCGCGCCTGCAGGCGAGCGCGCGCGGCCGCGTGGACGCGGCGGGCACGCTCGAGGCCCAGGGCGCGATTCCGGACGTCGACCTGGCGCGCCTCACCCGCACGCTCGGGCCGGGGCTCGCCGCCATCGGCGGCACGATCTCGGCCCGCGCCACCGCCCGGGTGCCGCTCGCGGAGCCGCAGCGAGGCACCGGGGTCGTCTCGATCGGTCCGGTGCGCCTGACGGTCGCAAACGACACGTGGGAGAGCGCGAGCCCGATCCAGATCCGCTGGGCGCAGGGTGGCTTCTCCATCGCCGACTTCCGGCTCACCGCCAAGCAGGGGGGCTTCGTCGCGGGGGCGGGCACCGTGGGCGCGGACGGCAAGCTCGACGGGCGCGCGACGGCCCAGCTGCCGCTCGCCATGCTCGGCGCGATGCGGCCCGAGATCCGCGAGATCGGGGGCACGCTCGATCTCTCGCTGCGGGCCTTCGGCACGCTGGCCGCGCCGGCCTTTCTCGGCGACGGCGCCGTCCACCGCGGCCACGTGCTCCTGCGCGACCGTCCGGAAGCGCTGCACGACATCGAGGCGCGCCTCGTCTTCTCGACCCAGGGCGTGCAGGTGCGGGACGCCACCGCGGCGATGGGCGGCGGTCGGCTGCAGGCGCAGGGCGACATCGCGCTGCAGGGCTGGCAGCCCGCCGCCTACCGCTTCAAGCTGCAAGCCAAGGACGTCGCGGTGGGGCAGATCGAGGGCTTTTCCAGCGCCTGGGACGCCGACGTCGAGCTGAGCGGGATCACCCGCGAGGCGCAGCTCACCGGCCGGGCGCGCCTCGTGCGCGGCGCCTATCGGCGCGACCTGTCCGTTCTCTCCCTCGTGCTGGCGCCGGCGCAGGCCGCCGCCGTCGATCCGGGCACCCCGCTCCGCCTGCGAATCCGGGTGGACCTCGACGACAACCTCGTGGTGCGGAGCCGCACCGCGGACCTGCGCGCGGGGGGCGTCCTGACCATCGAGGGCACCACCGCCCGGCCGGTGGTGTTCGGCCTGGTGGAGAGCCGGGACGGCCGCATCAATTTCCGCGGGCGCGACTGGACCGTGACCAACATCACGGTCCGCTTCGCCGACCCGCGCCGCCTCGACCCGTTCCTGGACGTGCTCGCCACCTCGCGCATCGCCGAGTACGACGTGACCATGCAGGTCACCGGACCGGTATCGAACATCACGGTGCGCTTCAGCTCGTCGCCCCGCCTGTCCCAGAACGATCTCCTGTCGCTGGTGGCCTTCGGCGCCACCGGCGCCGTCCTCCGCGAGGCGCCCGCCACCGTGCTCCTGAGCGAGGCGGGCAAGATGCTGGCCCAGAACGTGTTCGGCGTCGATCCCGGCGTCAGCGGCCTGCGGATCAGCACCGGCTCGTCGACCGCCGGCGAGAACGCGAGCGAGGTCCACGGCGTTCCGGGCGACGAGCGGAGCTCGTACAACCGGTCGCGGAACACCCCGGGCACCCGCAAGGACACGGTGCACGTCGAGTACCAGCTCTGGGCCCCGCTCTACCTGTCCGGTGAATACGATCGCGAGTACGGCTACGGGGCCGACGTCGTGTTTCGCTTCCGCTTCCGGTGAGTCGGTCGCCGTGATCGGTCGTCGCGCGCGGCGCCTCCTCGCGGGAGTCATCCTGCTCACGGCCCTCGGGGGGCCCGCCGCGGCTGAGCCGCCGGTGGTGACCTCCGTGGAGATCGCCGCGGATGCGCCGCTGCGCGACGAGGCGCAGGTGCGGGCCGCGATCGGCGATCTGGCCGGCAAGCCCCTCTCCCGCGATGCGGTCCGCGCCTCCGTCGATCGTCTATGGACACTGCAGCGCTTCTCGACGATCCGCGTCCGGGAGATCGCGGCGGCGGGCGGGCTGGCGCTGCGCTACGAGCTGACCCTCCGCGCCCCCATCCGGCGCATTGCGTGGGAGGGCGAGCCGGGCATCGATCTGGCCGTGGCGGTGGCCGCCGCCGGCCTCGCGATCGGGGAGGAGGCGTCCCCGGAGCGCCTGGCCCGCGCCGAGCGCGATCTGCTCACGCGCTACCGGGCGGACGGCTATCTCGCCGCGCGCGCTCGGTTCCAGACCGAGGCGGTGCCGGGCACCGGCGAGCGGGACGTGACCGTGTTCCTGGACGCCGGGGGGCCGACGAAGATCGGCACGGTGCGCCTCGTGGGAGACACCGGATTGCCGGCCGCGCAGATCGACAAGGCGCTCAAGCTCGAGGAAGGCGAGCGCTACCGCGAGTCGCGCATGCGCGACGGGGTGCGCGCCGCCGAGGAGCGCCTCCGGGGGGAGGGCTACTACGGCGCGCGCGTCACCGCCCGCCCCGAGTGGCGCCCCGAGGCGAACCGGGTGGATCTGGAGATCGCGGTCACCGCCGGCCCGCGCTATCAGATCAAATTCGCAGGGGCGCTCCGCGCTGTCCGAATCGGCGCTCAAGGCGCGGCTGACCTTCCCGGAGACCGGATCGGCCGAGGCGCACGAGCAGGAGGCGAGCGCGCATCAGCTGGAGGCGGCCTACCGGGAGCGCGGCTACCACTTCGTCACCGTGAAGACGCGCGAGACGCGCGACGGCGACGTCCGTGTGATCCACTTCGCCATCGACGAAGGGCCCCGGGTGATCGTCGAGTCGGTGACCTTCCCGGGCGACCATGCGGTGTCCGCCGACGAGCTCGCCGAGCGCATCGAGACGAAGCCGCCCGGCCTCTTCCGCCGCGGCCTCTTCCGCCTGGACACGCTGGAGCGCGACGTCGGCGTGCTGCTGGCCTATCTCCGCTCGCTCGGCTACGTGGAGGCCGCCGCCGGCCCGCCCCAGGTCCACTTCTCCGACGACCGCACCCGGGCCCGGGTGGAGATCCCGGTGCGTGACGGGCCGCGCATCACCACGGGCGCCATCACCGTCGAGGGCGCGCAGGTCGTCACCCGGGCGCAGATCGACGCCGCCCTGCCGTTCAAGACCGGCGGCCCCTGGGAGGCCCGGCAGCCGGAGGACGGCCAGCGCGCGATCGAGCGGCTCTACGCCGACCGCGGCTACCACGGCGCGGTGGTGCGCATCCAGACCACCCGCCGCGACTCGTCCGAGGACGTCCGCTACGACATCGTGGAGGGCGAGCAGACGCGCATCGGGCGCGTCCTCGTGCGCGGACTCCTGTTCGCGCGCGAGAGCATGGTGCGGCGCACCCTGCCCTTCCAGCCGGGCGACGTGCTGCTCCCGGACAAGCTCATCCTCGGGCAGCGGCGGCTCGGGGACATCGCCGCCTTCGACTCGGTGTCGATCGATCCGCTCCGTCCACCGCCGAACCCGTTCGCCGATGTGGAGGTCACGCTCCGCGAGCGGAAACCCTGGCACCTCGACTTCGGGCTCGGCTACGCCACTGCGGAGGGGGGCCGCGGCTTCATCGAGCTCGGCCACGACGATGTCTTCGGCACCGGCGCCACCCTCAGCATCCGCCAGCGCCTGAGCGGGGGCGGCGACGTCACGAGCTTCGCGCAGCGCACCGATATCCTCGGCCGGGTGCCCTTCCTGCTCGGCACGCCGTGGTGGCTGGACGTCGACATCTTCCAGGCATCCAGCCGCCAGCTCGGCTACGACCTCAGCGAGTACGGCATCTGGCTCGACGCCCATCGCGCGCTCTTCCCCGAGCAGATCCGCGGGCTGCGCGGGGACCTGCGGTACCGGATCGTGGAGGCTCGCTATTCAAACGTCGATCCGAGCCTCGCGGTCGAAGACGTGGAGCCCGGAACCCAGCTCATCATCAGCGTGAGGCCGATGCTCACGCTGGATCGGCGCGACGAGCCGCTGGACCCCACCCGCGGCAGCTTCCATCAGATCGCGCTCGAGACCGGCACGCGGGTGCTCGGCAGCGAGGTCGAGTTCGTCAAGGGACAGCTCGAGACCCGGTGGTACTTCGACTGGATCCCCAAGACGGTCATCGCGGTGGCCGGACGCCTCGGGCTGGCCGCGCCCTACGGCAGCACCGACGCGCTGGTGATCCAGGACCGGTTCTACGCCGGCGGGGCCACCACCGTCCGCGGCTACCGCGAGGACCGGCTCGGACCCCTCGACGCCCGCGGCAACCCGATCGGCGGCAACGCCACGGCCGTCCTGAACCTGGAGTGGCGCTTCCCGATCTATCGGTGGCTGGGCGGGGCGGTGTTCATCGACAGCGGCACCGTGACGCCCGAGATCTCGGATCTCAGCTTCTCCGCGCTTCGCACCGGCGTCGGCGGAGGGCTCCGCCTCAAGACCCCGGTCGGCCCCATCCGCTTCGACGTGGGCTACGCGCTGGACCGTCTCGGCAACGACTCGCGGGTACAGTTCTACGTCACCTTCGGGAACCCGTTCTGATGCGCGCCGGGTGGGCGGCGGTGGCGCTCCTGCTCGCGCTGGTCACCGACGGCGAGGCGGTCGACGCTCGCCGGCCAGACGCGGGTACGCTGGTGGACACGGTGGTCGCGGAAGTCGCCGCGCGCGCGATCACGCTGAGCGACGTGGCGCTCGCGCGGGCGCTGGGCGTGCTGGGCCTCGAGCCGTCGACCGCGCCGATCACCGACGCGGAGCTGGCGAAGTACCTGGACGCCCAGCTCGCGGTGCGCGAGGCCACCCAGCTCGCCATCGAGGTGCCGGCCGCCGACGTCGACCGGGCGTGGGAGCAGGCCGGCGGCGCGGCCCTCGCGGCCCGGCTGGCCCGGGTCGGCATCGCCCCCGCGTGGGCCCGGCGTCTCCTCGAGGAGGACCTCCGCGTCGACCGCTTCGTGGAGCTCCGCTTCCGGTCCTTCGCCTTCGTCACCGACTTCGACGTGGACGAAGCGCTCGGCCCGGGGCAGCACGACGAGGCCACGCGCGCGAGCACGCGCGACCGCCTGCGCGCCGAGATGATCGCGAAGGCCTTCACGGCCTGGCAGGAGGACGCGCGCCAGCGCATCCCGATTCGCCGGGTCCCGGACGTGACCGGTCCCTGGCCGGCCCCCTTCACGCTGGATCGACCTTACTAGAGCCCCTCACGCGGTCCGTGGCGACGAGGGGGTCCCTTTTCTCATCGCGGCCACCATCTCTCCCGACCCTGATCCCCATCGGGAGATGGACTTGATGGCCTGGGTGAATGGGATGTCGACCAGATGCACGCGTTCCCGGCTGAGGATATAGACGGCTCCCGCGAACGGTGTCGGTATGGACGGCACGAAGACCGTGAGGCGGTCGTCGCCGAGCTCCTCGACGATGAAGGCCGGAACGAGCGCATCCTCGAGCTCGACGAGCACCGGCTTCCACACGTTCTCCTCACCCTCCCCCGCCATCCGCTGCGTCAGGCTGCGAAACAGCGCGTAGCCGGGAACTCTTCCAAAGAACGACCTCTCCACCCGCTCTCGAGCCACTCGCCCTGCCCGGGTACGCACGGCGGTACCGACGGCAAAGCAAACGATCAGCACGATCAACAGCGCCCAGAAGGTTTCACCCGGCACCCAGTCCGGGAGTAACGCCGACAACCGGCCGCACCAGACCCACGACCGACTGCATCCCCTTGAGCAGCAGCAAGACGGCGAGATAGATTGGCACCAGCACGAGTGCGCCACCGATGACCGTGTTGACAACTAGTTCGCGCGCATACTTCATTGTTCGGGCCTCCCTCTGGATCGGCCGCAACCTGGCGCACACGTCTTCTTGCCGCCTGGTGGTGACTCAGCGCCGCGCTGCGGCCTCCTCGCCGCAATCAAGAACACTGTCCGTCCGACGGATGCACTTGTAGCCGCCGCGCTCCATGCAGACTTGGTTGAGGATGGGCCTGCCGTGGATCGGGGGATATAGGACCTAGGACCCATGTCAGCGCCGGCCAACGGTCCGATTATTCGGGAGCCTCAGATGTCGGGAACAAACGAGGAGACGAGGAGCTGGGTGGCTGGAAGACCCTATCGATGGTGCACCGCTACGCCCACCTGTCTCCCAGCCACCGGCAACAAGCGAGCGACCTGCTGATTATCTATCAGCCGGCGGATTCGGACGCGATGGAGCGAGACCGGCACCGGAGAGAGTGTCTCACTGGGACTTGTATCCATGCCTTTCCTCGAGGCACCGGGTCATCCGCTGATAGTCGCCCGGGCGGGCCGTGAACGAGAGCCCCCCGGCTTCGGTGATCTCGCCGAGCTGCGCGGTGGGGGAGAGCGTCTGGCAGTCCTTGAACGCGGCATAGGCCCGCTCCTGAGCCGGGTTCAAATTCGGGGTGGCGCACCCCACTAGCCAGATCGCCGCCGCGGCGAACGCCGTCACGCGCACCCAGCGCTTCATCGGTCCCCTCCCGTCAATTGCCCCACCCCATTCTCATCGTATTCGTGATCGAACGCATCGCTCATCTCGTCCAGTTAAGGGACTCGATGAGGCTGTTGGTGGCCGCGACTACCCGGTTGTGCTCGTCCGCGAGGTTGTTTCGCCGGGAGACGCTCCTGTTGTGCTGCTCAACGAGTGCGCTATAGGCCACGGCGAGCCCGTTGTACTGTTGGCAGAGGGCCTGGACCCCGCTCGTTCGGCGAGATTGCGAACAACTTCGTAAAGAGGCGCCGGACTTGGCCATCTGAGCTTTGACAGCATCGATCTCGGCGTGTGTCTTGTCGCGTTGCCGCTTGAGGTCGTCGAGGGTTTCGTCGAGGCCCCGTATCTCAGAGTTGATGCTCGTGAGTCGCGTCTGGTTGATGTCAATCTGAACCTGCAGCGGCTTCCGATCGGCCTGGATCTTCGCCTCGTCTTCGAGGTGAAACTCATCCTGCGCTTTTTCGGTGTCCGTTTGTTGGCCGCTCCAGATGCTGAGAATCGTGGTCTCGAGCTCAGAACAGGAGAACGTCTTCGTCAGTATCGCCTCCATGCGGGTCTTCATTCTCTTGGCGCCGTCCAAATAAATGTCGACGTGACGCTGCTCATGCGCAGCGACGCGTGTGGCGAATCGCTGCCAGTTCGTCGTGATGTCCTGCGAAAGTTCGATCAGCTGGTCGTGACGCGGAAGTGTTACCACGAGGTTGAGCGTAATCGTCATTGGCTCGGGGCTGCAAAGGGCCGGGCGAGTCCCAATGCCTCCTTTCCAGTCGACGCTCCATTCCGCGGCCGTCAGGCCGACCGCGCGGCGGTCCTTACTGTCAAACAGGCCGTTCCTCTCGATGGCGTCAAAGATCGCGCCCGCTGTCGTCCCGCGGACTGCGTAGTACTGGGTCGAACTGCTTACCTTGAGTATGACCCACTCTCGCTGTGGAGTGGGCGGTAGGCCGGTCGACTCTCGCTGTGGAGTGGGCGATAGGCCGGCACAACCCCAGAGAACGATGAGCACGAAGACGGGGAGGGGAAGAAGGCGTGCTTGCCGTTGAGCCAGCAGACTGTGCAGTAAACGAACTCGTTTGCGCTCTCCGACACGTGACGTGGATCTCACGAGACCGCCCATTCATGTCGGAGCATACCGAACATGCCTTAGAACCGTTGCGAATATTAAGGCGATCAAACGCCTGATCGGCAAGCCTGCGGACTTCGGGCGGCGGACTCCGATACGAGCCCCAGGACTCCGGCGAAGCGTGATGGGTCAGAGTGGCGTGGTCTTGCCGGCGGTGTGATCTCGACGGGCTGCCTGGGCGCGCCGATCGAGCTTTCCGGCCTCGACATCGGCGGCGAGCTGACGGTCCCAGGCGACCCAGTCGAACTCCAGGAACCAGGCGCGGAGCTGGGCGAGTTCCTCGGGCGACAGCGCCTCGATCGCTCGCTCGATCTACCATCCGCTTCTGGGCAGGAAACTGTCTGGAATTCGATACGGTGGCAACGGCTCGCCGGGCGCCTTGACGGCCCCGGCGCCCCGCGCTACGGTCGGCCCACCCGGATCCCGACCCGCAGCCGCCTCGGAGGTGGTCAACGTGGATACCGTCCCGACCCCGATCTCGCGCCGCGCCCTGCTTGCCGCCGGCGGCACCGGCCTCGTCGCCGCCGCGCTGCCGTCGCGCGCTGCGGCCCAGACCCCCGCGCCCCAGACCCCGAAGCGCGGCGGCACGCTGATATACCACTCGGGGCGCCGCGTGACCGCGCACACGGCGCGCGGGTCGCTGTCGCGCCGCTCTGACGAGAGAGGACGTCCATGATGGCTCGGTCCGCCGCCTTCCAACGATTGATCCGGAGTCTCCGCGTCGCCCGCTTCTGCGACCGGCACGGCCTGTCGACACGCGAAGGGCTCGAGCAGGTGGCAGCCATCGAGGCGCGGCATCGCGGGACGAGCCGGCGCGAGGTGCTGACCGGCGCGACGCGGCTGGCGGCGCTGGGCGCGCTCGGCGCGGCGGCGGGCCCGGTCGCCCGCGCGCTGGCGGTGCCGCGCCCGCCGAGCGGTGATGTGGCGATCGTCGGCGCCGGCCTCGCCGGCCTGGCGTGCGGGGACGAGCTGCGGCGGTTCGGGGTACGCGCGACGATCTACGAGGCGAGCGAGCGCGCGGGCGGCCGATGCTTCTCGCTGGGCGGCGCGTTTCCGGGCCCCGTCGACTTTCCCGGCCAGGTGGCCGAGCGCGGCGGCGAGTTCATCGACACCACGCACAAGACCATGATCGGCTACGCGAAGCGATTCAGGCTGCGATCTCGAGGACGTGGCGAAGGGCAAGGAGGAGGTCTTCTATCACTTCTTCGGCCAGCGCCATGCCGAGGCGGAGGTGGTGGACGAGTTCCGCGTGCTGGTGGACGCGATGCGCGACGACCTGCGGGCGCTCCGGACGCCGACGGCGGACAGCTTCACGCCTGAGGATGCGGTGCTCGACTTCACGAACCTGCAGGAATACCTGGAGACGCGCGGCGCCGGGACGCTGATCAAGGCCGTCCTCGACGTGGCGTACACGATCGAGTACGGCCTCGAGATCGACCGGCAGAGCTGCATCAACTTCCTGCTGTTCATCCACGCCGACCGCCGCTCGAAGTTCAGGCCGTTCGGGGTCTTCAGCGACGAGCGCTATCACGTCATCGGCGGCAACCAGCAGATTCCCGCCGGTCTCGCGGCCGGCCTCGCCGGACAGATCCAGTTCGGGATGACGCTGCTCGGCGTCAGCAAGACGCCGGCCGGCCGGATCGAGCTGAGGCTGCAGGACGGGTCGTCGACCGTCACCAGCGATGCACGACGCCGTCGTCATTGCCATTCCGTTCTCCGTGCTGCGCGGCGTCACGCTGGATGCGAGCCTCGGCCTTGCCCTCCTCGAAGCTCTTCGCGATCCAGAACCTCCAGTACGGGACGAACGCCAAGATGATGATCGGCTTCGCGGGGCCGATGTGGCGGGGCCTGGGGAGCAACGGCCAGTCGTACTCGGACCTGCAGAATCATCAAAGCACGTGGGAGACGAATCCCGAGCCGGGCGACCAGCGCGCACGCGGTGCTGACGGACTACTCCGGGGGCGACCGCGGCGACGGGCTCGATCCGGACGCCGTGCAGCTCGAGGCATCGCGGTTCCTCGTTGATCTGGACAAGGTCTACCCGGGCGCACTGGCCGCGCCGCGGCGAAGCGTGATGCGGGGGGCAACTTCCTCGCGCACCTCGAGCACTGGCCGTCCAATCCGCTGACGAATGGCTCGTACACGTGCAACCAGCCCGGGTATTTCACGACGATCGCCGACAATGAAGCCAAGCCCGTCGGGAACCTGTTCTTCGCCGGCGAGCACACGAGCTCGTTTTACGAGAACCAGGGCTTCCTGGAAGGGGCCGCGGAGTCAGGCCTGCGGGCGGCGGCCGAGGTGCTGAAGGCGCTCTAGCGACGGCGGCCTGTATAGTCGCGGCGCCGACGACGACGACGCGCCTTGACGGTCCCGGCGCCCCGCGCTACGGTCAGCGCACCCGGATCCTGACCCGCAGCCGCCCCGGAGGTGCTCAACGTGGACACCGTCCCGACCCGTCTCGCGCCGCGCCCTGCTTGCCGCCGGCGCCACCGGCCTCGTCGCCGCCGCGCTGCCGTCGCGCGCCGCGTCCCAGACCCCCGCGTCCCAGACCCCGAAGCGCGGCGGCACGCTGAACCTCCGCGCGTGGGACCCGCCCCACTTCGATCACATCCTGGCGCACGCCTACCGCACGCACGTGGTGGTGAGCTTCACGCACAGCCGCCTCCTCAAGCACAAGGCGGGGCCGGGCGTCCGCCCCGGCACCTTCCCCATCGAGGGCGACCTCGCCGAGTCGTGGCGGCAGGTCAACGACACGACCTACGAGTTCAAGGTCCGCCGCGGCGTCCGCTTCCACGGCAAGCCCCCCGTCAACGGGCGCGAGCTGACGGCGGAGGACGTGCGCTACACGTTCGAGTACATCCTGGCCGACAAGGGCAGCAACGTGTCGATGTTCCGCTCCATCGCCAAGGTCGAGGCGACGGACCGCTACACCGTACGCTTCACGTTGAAAGAGCCCTTCGCCTGGTTCCTCGACATGATCGCCAGCCCCATGGCCGGCGCCATCATCGCGCGCGAGTGCGTGGAGAAGTTCGGCGATCTGAAGAAAGCCGAGGCGGTGATCGGCACGGGGCCCTGGATGCTCGACAGCTACCGGCCCAACGTCGGGCTCACGCTGGTGCGCAACCCGCAGTACTTCGTGGCCGGGCTGCCCTACATCGACCGCGTCGAGCTCCTCGTGGACGAGGACAACGCCTCGCGCACCGCCGCCTTCCTCGCCGGCAAGTACGACCTCGGCTGGGAGTTTCCCGGCACCATCAACCGCTCCGACTGGGTGCAGATCCTCGAGCCGCTCAAGAAGCGGCGGCCGGGCCTCCAGGTGCGGAGTACCCGTCCAACGTCGTCAACGACATCTTCCTGCGCTCCGACAAGGCGCCCTACTCCGACGTGCGCGTGCGCCAGGCCATCTGCCTGGCCATGGACCGCAAGGCCCAGATCGACTCCATCTTCGAGAGCGTCGGCGCCGTCAACGGCCCGCTGCCGGCGGCGCTCGATGACTGGGCGCTGCCGATCGCGCAGCTCGGCGAGGGCGCGAAGTACTACCGCCACGACCCGGCCGAGGCCAAGCGCCTCCTCGCCGCCGCCGGCCATCCCAACGGCTTTCAGGCCAGCGTCTGCTTCGCGACCTACGGCTCCACCCAGCTCGTCGATCACATGCAGCTCGTGCTGAAGCAGCTCAAGGACGTGGGGATCGACGCCCGGCTCGATCAGAAGGAGTACGGCGCCTACCAGGCCTCGTGCCGCCTCGGCAAGTTCGACTCGCTCGGCTTCGGGCCCCTCACGCCGTTCCTCGAGCCCGACAGCTTCCTCTTCGGCCAGTACTACACCGGCGAGCCGCGCAACCGGAGCCACGTCAACGACGCCGTGCTCGACGACCTCCTCGTGCGCCAGCGCCGCACCGCCGACCTCAAGCAGCGGCGCGAGGTCATCCACCAGATCCAGCGGCACCTGGCGCGGCAGCAGTACTACATCCACGTGCCGTCGGGGAACTACATCGCGGTGTGGGATCCGGCGGTGCGGGGGTATGGGCCGAACCTGGGGTATGACTACGGGGGGCGGATGCGGCGGCGTGGTTGGAGCGGTGAGGGAGACCCCCCGGCTAGACTGACCCCATCGACGGCGCGCCGGGCCGGCGGGGCAAGAGGCCACCAGGAGCCCCAGCAGCAGGAGGAAGGGGCTGAGCCGGTACACCGTCGTGATACTGGTAAGGTCCGCCAGCTTGCCGAGGGCCGCGGCGCCGAGCCCGCCCAGCCCGAACGAGAAACCGAGAACATCCCCGCAGCCAGCCCCACGCGGCCCGGCAGGAGCTCCTGCGCATACACCAGGATGGCTGAGAAGGCCGAGGCCATGATCATCGCGATGAGCACGCAAGAATGCCGGTCCAGAACAGTTGACGTGAGGAAGGAGCAGCGCGAAGGGCAGCGCCCCCAGGATCGAGAACCACATGACGGGGATGTGTCCCACGCGGTCGCCCACTGCGCCGCCCGCGAGGGTGCCCAGCACGATGCCCCCGAGGAAGGTGAACAGATAGAGCTGCGCCGTCTGGACGGGCAGGTGGAACTTGTCGATCAGATAGAACGTGTAGTACGAGCCGAGGCTCGCGCTGTACACGTTCTTGGAAAAGAGCAGAGCCACCAGGATGGCCACGGCCAGGATGACCTTCCCGCGGGGCAGCGTGCTCTGGCTGGGGCCGTGGCATCCGCCACGGCGGCGCGAGGCGCCGGCCGTGCGGGCGCGCGGTTGCGCGCATACCAGGCGCCGACCTTCAGCAGCACGACGATGGCGATCAGCGCCGCGCCCGAGAACCACGCGATGTTCGACTGGCCGTGCGGCACGACGACGAACGCGGCCAACAGGGGCCCCGACGCCGAGCCGATGTTCCCGCCGACCTGGAAGAGGGACTGGGCGAGCCCATAGCGTCCGCCCGCCGCCATGCGAGCCACGCGGGAGCCTCGGGATGAAAGATCGACGAGCCCATCCCGATCAGCATGGCGGCGAGCAGGATCACGGGATACGTCGAGGCGCGCGACATCAACAGGAGACCGATCAGGGTAAACTGATGCCCGCCGTCAGGGAATAGGGCTGCGGCCGCCGATCGGTGTAGAGGCCAACCACCGGTTGCAGCATGGAGGCCGTGCACTGGAAGGCCAGGGTGATCAGGCCGACCTGGCTGAAGCTCAGCCCATAGGAGCTCTTGAGGATGGGATAGAGCGCGGGCACCGGGGACTGCATCAGGTCATTGAGCAGATGGCAAAAACTCAGCGAGAGGATGACGGAGAAGGTGGTGCTGCTGATGGCGGGTGTGGCTGCACGGGACGACACGGACTGTAGCGGCGGGGGCGGCACCTGAGGCAAGAGATCGGTCGCTCACCGTCGTAGGGTAGCAGCCCGCGGAGGCTCTTACAAAAGCATCGCGCACCTCCGACGTCCCCGGAAGTGCCCGATTGATTGGTGGGCGGTCAAGGACTCGAACCTTGGACCTCACGTCGGCGCCCGCCTGAAGCTGGTCCTCCTCACCAGCGACGACAATGTCGTCATCCGAAGGCTGACTGATCCGGACACCACCCTTGGCCACGCTGGTTGAAAGCGCGACGCCAAAAGCAGGAACAGTGTGCGTACGCCGCCAGAGGGTAGTCGTAACCTGATCGCCGGAGAGTGGGCGCGAACCCTCGGTGTGGTGACGAAGCCGAGCTGTTCACGACGTTCGGCGCGACTCTGAGCGGTGCGCGCGCCTTCGGCGCGCCGCAGAAGCCCGCCGCGTCGCAGATCGGCGGCCCGCCGCTCCTGCTCTAGCAGGCTCGGCGCGCATGACCTCGACCTTCGCCGCCGCCGCGTCGGCCGCCGCGCTCTCCGGTGCGCCACTCGATCCAGCGCCTCTCGCCTCGCGCTGGGCTTGTCGCGCAGCCTGTCGTGGCCTCACGCTCGGCCTTGCGCTGACGCCGCCGCTCGGCCGGCGCGCCTGCGGCTTCGGCGACTCAGCGCGACGCGCCACCACTGGGCAACCGGCCCCTTGGCCAGGATGTCGAAGCCGGCCGCCCCCGCTCCTCGGTCAGTCGGCCGGCCACCAGATCGGCGCGAAGGCGACATCCGCGACGGCGGCAACGAGCGTGTCGTGAAGCCGGCGGTCGTGCGCCGGCAACGTGCGCACACCGGCGACTCGGAGTTTCTCGAGCGCCCTGTGAAGGACGGGCGCGATCGCGGCGCGGAGTCGCTCCATTGCCGGACGGAGCTCACCATGTCCAAGCTGGGCACGTCGGAGACCGGCCCACCGCGTCGGCCAGCGCGCCCATCTCTCGGGGTGCGCTTGCGGAGTTGTTCAGTGCCCAGACGACGGGACTGGGGCGCCGGAGACGGCGGACTCGCCTCGCCTCGGCGACCTTCCCCTTCTTCTCCAGGTTCGCGGCCAGAGCGGTCCGGGCCCGCACGAAGTCGCGGGGAGCACAGCGCGGAGGCTGGCCGCTCCACGGTTTCCGGCTAGACCTTCAGGCAGTTTTGGAACGAGATCACCCCGAAAGGCAATCGGGCACTCCGACGATTCCGAAGCGCCCGAATGAATTGGTGGGCCGTCAAGGACTCGAACCTTGGACCCGCTGATTAAGAGTCAGCTGCTCTACCAACTGAGCTAACGGCCCGTCTCAGTCCCACCAGCGCCGCACGACCCCTGGGTCACGCGACCACCACGACTACTACCACGAACCTCGGCCGCCGAGTCACCCCGGCGGCCGGAGAATTGGTGCGCCCAAGAGGATTCGAACCTCTGACCTTTAGCTCCGGAGGCTAACGCCTATCCAACTGAGCTATGGGCGCCCGTGCGTTCGTCTGAATTCCCCCTGCCAACCCCCCTTGGCTGACCGCTGACCGTCCCGGGATTGGGGTGACCGAAGGGAATCGAACCCTCAACCCCTGGCGCCACAGGCCAGTGCTCTAACCAATTGAGCTACGGTCACCATCCCCGGACGACAGCCGAGACGTCATCTTAGCGTAGGCCCCAGGGGGAAGCAACCGGGGCGGCCGTGGTACGGTTATATCGTTGGTAGCTCGAGGCGAAATTACTCAAGGAGGAGTAGCAGTCATGAAGCGCGAAGGGGTCTCGAGACGGGCGGTGCTGGGGGCGGGCGTGGCGGCGGTGGCGGCGGTGATCGTGCCGGCCCTGGCCCCCCACCCGGCGGTGGCGCAGCAGAAGGTCAAGCCCGCCATGGTGCAGTATCAGCTGACGCCCAAGAACAAGCAGCAGTGCGACACGTGTCTGCACTGGGTGGCACCGGACCAGTGCAAGATGGTCGAAGGCAAGATCGTCCCGAAGGGCTGGTGCTCTCTCTACGCGGTGAAGCCCAAGTAAAACGCGCGGAGGCCCTCGGCCGCGCCGCGGAGCGGTGTCGCGAGCGCGGCCTGGGCCTTTCCTACCGTAGCCCCCCCTCCAGCGGGCGGGCGGCCTTCTGGGTGAGCTCGGCGGTCTTGACGGGGGTGAGGTGGCTCCCGTCCAGCCCGAACGTCTCCACCACCAGCCGCGTGAAGGCCCAGCGGTCCAGCGTGTCGGCGCCGGCCACATGGTAGAGCCCGGTGAGGCCCTTCTCGCAGGCCTCCACGCTGGCCGCCGCCAGATCGGGCCCATAGGTGGGACTGGCGCGCTGATCCACGGCGGGGCGGAAGGGGCGCCCCTCGCGGCAGGCGCGGATGAGCTGGTAGACGAAGTTCTTCTGCTGGGTCTCGGGGCCGTACACCACGCTGGTGCGCAGCACGAGCGCGCGGGGGATGGCGCCGAGGATGGCGCGCTCGGCCTCGAGCTTGCTCTTGCCGTAGACGTTCAGCGGCCGGGGCTCGTCCTCCTCCCCGAAGGGCCCGCCCTTGCCATCGAAGACATAGTCGCTCGAGTAGTAGACGAAGGCCGCGCCCGCGCGCTGGGCCATGCGTCCGAGGAAGAGCGGGGCGTCGCGGTTGAGCGCGAAGGCCTCCTCCGCGTGATCCTCGCAGTAGTCCACGTGGCTGATGGCCGCCGGGCAGAAGATCCAGTCGGGCTTGACGAAGTGGACGGCGTGCTCCACCGCGTCCGTGTTGCGGATGTCCAGCGGCCAGGCGTCGGGCACGGCATGCGCCGTGTAGGTGCCGGTGGCCTCGTGCCCGCGGGCGCGCAGCACCTGCATGAGCGCGCCGCCCACCTGGCCCGAGGCGCCGACGACGAGGGCGCGCACTAGCGGCGGCCCTTCACGCGAGCGGCGCTCCCTTGCGTCATGATAGGCGCCAGTTTACACTGCCCCTCGCCCCATGGCCGCCCCCCTCGTCCTCCTCTGGCACAGCAATGACGGGCCCTACCGTACGGCCATCTCGGACGCGGGCCTGGCGGGCGAGGTGCAGGTGCTGGCGGTGCCGGGCAATGCGGAGCCGTCGGCCGATGCCTGGGGGCGCGCCGAGGCGCTCCTGGCCTTTCGCGCCACGCCGGGCATGCTGCCCAAGGCCCCGCGCCTCCGCTGGATCCAGGCGCTGACGGCGGGCGTCGAGGGCTGGCTGGCGCTGCCGGATCTGCCGCCCGCGGTCGCGCTGACCTGCGCGCGCGGCACCCATCGCGTGCAGATGCCGGAGAACATCCTGGGCGCGCTCTTCCACCTCACCAAGCCCTATGCCGGCATCGTCGCGGACCAGAAGGAGCACAAGTGGACGCGGCGGGTGTCGGAGACCCTGGCCGGGAAGACGCTGGGCATTCTCGGCCTGGGCGCCATCGGCGTGGAAGTGGCGCGCAAGGCCGCCGCGCTCGAGATGCGCGTGATCGGGACGAAGCGCGACCCGGGCCCCCTGCCCCACACGGAGCGCGTCTACACGCCCGACGCCACGGACGAGGTGCTGGCGCAGTCCGACTTCGTGCTGCTCCTCCTGCCGGTGACGCCCGAGACCCGCAATGTCGTCAACGCGCGCTTCCTCGCCAAGATGAAGCCCACCGCGCAGCTGCTCAACTTCGGCCGCGGCGAGCTGATCGACGACGGGGCGCTCGTGGACGCGGTGACGCGCAAGGTGATCGCGGGCGCGGTGCTGGACGTGTTCCGCCAGGAGCCCTTGCCCGCCGAGCATCCCTTCTGGGGCACGCCGGGCATCACGGTGCTGCCGCATATCGGCGGGCTGCATCCGCAGCGGGACACCGTGGTGGCCGAGCTCTTCGTGGAGAACCTGCGGCGCTTCCTGGCGGGCACGCCCCTCCTTCACGCGGTGGATCGCGCGCGCGGCTACTAGCATGGGCCCGGCGGTGCGCCTGGCCCCGGTCGCGCGGCTGACCCCGCTTCTCGCCCTGCTTCTAGGCCTGCTTCTGACCGTAGTCGTCGCCGGCGCCTCTCGGGTGGACGCGGCCTGGCCGGGCCTCCGCGGGGTCAAGCGCGTGGCCATCGAGGTGGTGTTCGCTCCGGATCATCCGCAGCTCGCGCCCGAGGTCGTGGAAAAGCGCCTCGAGGACGCGCTCCTGGCCAACTCCGCCGCCCCCAAGCCCGATCCGCGCAGCGCGGACCGCCTGCGCCTGGTGGTGGCGGTGCGCCAGGTGACGACCAGCGACCTCCGCGGCTATTACCTGCCGTGGTCCGGCTATTACGGCGTGGGCACGGTGCGCCTCGCGGTGGAGCGCCAGATGATTCTCCCCGGCTCGCCGCCCACCGCCGCCATCCCCGCCATCGTCTGGCAGGTGGACCGCCACGCGCTGGGTCCCTGGCGGCGCTCACGGGAGGAGATCATGGCCCTGATCGACGACCTCGTCGCCACGCTGATCGCGGACATGGGCGGGGACGGGAGCTAGCGCGCGGCGCGCGGCCGGCCATGTCACGCTCGCTTGGGCCCGCGCTGCCGGCCGATCTCCTGGACCGGCTGTCCCAGCGCGACCTGGCGCCGCTGCTGGGACGCGGGATCCCGCTCGTCACGCTGGGAGCGGACGGGCGGCCGCATCCCATGCTCTGCTCCTACCTGGAGCTTCTGGCCGTGAGCGCGACCACACTGCGCCTGGCCATCGCCATGCGAAGCCGAAGCGCGGCCAATCTCCAGTCCCAGCGGGTAGGAACCTTCCTCTTGATCGAGCCGGAGCGGAGCGTGTATCTCAAGTGCCGGGCGGGCGGGGCGCCGCGCGTCTTCGGGGAGCTGGCGCGCTTCGACCTCGCGGTGGAGGACGTGCTGGAGGACGCGCCCACGGAAGCCGAGGGGGCGGCGCGCATCACGAGCGGCATCACGTATGCGCCCGCGCCGGACCCGGGCGCCCCGTGGGTGCGGGCGCTCCTCGACGCATTGCGGGCCGTCTGAGTGGCCGAGCCCGCTCTGCCCGTCCTCGCGGCGCTGGCCGCGGCGGCGGCGCTCGTGCTGGGCTTTCTCAAGACCAGCGTGGGGGGCGGGATCGGGCTCATGCTGACCCCGCTGCTCACGTTGATCCTGCCGCCCTCGGCGGTGCTGGGCTTCATCGGGTGCCTGATGGTGCTGTCCGACCCGATCTCCCTTCGGCTGTACTGGCGCCAGTGGCATCCGGGGCTCTTGCGCCGGCTCATCCCCTCTTCGCTCGTGGGCATTGTCCTGGGCGCCTGGCTCCTCGCGGGGCTGTCCGAGGCCGGGCTGCGACGGCTGATCGGCGCCGCCGCGCTCCTGATGGCGGGCGTGAGCCTCGTGGGCCTGCTGCGCGCGCACCGGCCGCGCCCCCACTCCTCGCCCGTGGTCAGCGCGGGGGTGGGCATCGCCGTGGGAGTGGCCTCCGTCGTGGCCAACTCGGGCGGCATCATCCTCGGCCCCTATCTGGCCGGGCTCGGGCTCTCCAATGCCGCGGTGGTCGGCACGGGCCAGGGCGTGGTGTCCGCGGCCAACGCGCTCAAGCTCGGCGCCTACTGGGCCATCGGCTTCGTGACCCTGAAGCTGGCGCTGCTGGCCGTCGTCATGACCCCGCTCGTCTACCTGGGAAGCCTCGTCGGCTACCGGCTCAATGCGCGGCTGCCGCGGCGGGCGCTGGCGCTGACCCTCATCGCGATCGCCATCGCGGGCGGCGCGAAGCTCCTGCTGAGCTGACCGCGATACATCTGGTCGGCCGCGCGCGCCGATACCATACAACGCGCACGCAAAATCGACGCTTGACGGCCATGCGCTCCGCCGCGATCCTCACCCTCACGGAGGATACAGACCATGGTGACGATCAAGGACCTCGAGGCATTCGGCGACGGCTGGAACCGGCACGACGTGGACGCGCTGATGACGTTCATGTCGCCGGACTGCGTGTTCGAGACCAGCGCCGGCCCGGAGGCATGCGGCAAGCGCTATGCGGGCCGCGAGCAGGTGCGCGAGGCGTTCGCCGGCGTGTTCAAGCGGTTCCCGGACGCGCACTTCGGCAACGCGCGGCACTTCGTGGCCGGCGACCGCGGCGTGTCGGAGTGGCTCTTCACCGCCACCACCGCCGACGGCAAGAAGATGGAGGTCAACGGCTGCGACGTGTTCACCTTCGCCGGGGACAAGATCGCGCTCAAGTGCTCGTACTTCAAGAACCGGACGGCCTAGCGATCTCCGCGAGCAGGTCGGCGAGCGCCTCGGGCGCGGTGACGTTCGGGCTGTGGCTGGCGTCCAGCTCGAAATAGCGCCAGCCCTCCCGCTTCGCGCGCTCGGCGAATTGCCGGAAGGGATCGCCGGGCGGCGCGAGCCGGCAGTAGATGTAGCTGCGCGGCAGCGACATCTCGCCGCGCTTGAGGCGGAGCGGCTGCTGGAAGGTGCGGAGCGGCTGCGTCATGCGCCGCGGCTCGATCCACGCCACGTCCTCCGGCGCGGTGTCCGGTGGAATGGGATTCGGCCGGCACCCGCCAGCCGTCGGCCGCGTTCTCGACCATGTGCTTGCGGACGCCCTCCGGCATGTAGTCGAGCAGGCAGCGGCCCTCCGCGGGGACGAAGGCGTCGAGATAGATGACCTGGCGCAGGCGCTCGGGCACGCGGTCGGCCACGCCGGTCGCCACCATGCCGCCATAGGAGTGGCCGATCAGGACCACGTCGCGGAGGTCCTCATAGTCCAGCATCGCGACCACGTCGCTGACATGCGTCTCGAGGTCCACCGCCGGGCTCGCATGATGCCCGCGATCGCCGAGCCCGGTGAGGGTCGGCGTATAGAGCTCGTGGCCGCGCGCGCGCAGCAACGGCCGAACTTTTTTCCACGCCCAGGCCGCCGACCACGCGCCGTGTGCCAATACGAAAGTCGCCACCCGCTCACCTCCAGTGGATGATCCTCCGTTTGTCGCGTCCCCCTCTCGACAAGTCAAGGGAATCATTGAGAAGCTGGAAGCGGAGGAAGCCATGAAAAACGCCAAGCGTCCAATGGATGCGGTGGCCGCGCTGCCCGCCCAGCGCCACGTGACCGTCATCGCCCAGGATCCCAGCGTCCGCGAGAACGGCCCCAACGGGCCCATCCTGATGGCGAAGATCGCCGTGCCCGCGGAGGATCTCGTCCCCGGGCCGATCGGCTACCGCGTGCAGGTCGTCGACTACGACTCCACGACGCGGCGCTTCAACGGCGCCCACGACCTGCCCGAGAGCCTCGAAGGACGAGCCGCCCGGCGTGGCGCGAAGGGCGACGCGAGGATCGTCACGACTACCGCTTCCACGCGCAGAACGTCTACGCGCTGGTCATGAAGACGCTGGCGCGCTTCGAGTTCGCGCTGGGCCGGCGCGTCGGGTGGTCCTTCAGCACCCACCAGCTCAAGGTCGCGCCGCACGGGATGCTGGACGCGAACGCCTTCTACAGCCCGGCGCGAGGAAGGGCTCGTCTTCGGCTACTTCGCCGGGCGCGAGCGGCGAGACCGTCTACACCTGCCTCTCGCACGACATCGTCGTGCACGAGACGACGCACGCCCTGCTCGACGCGCTGCGCGAGCGCTACATGGACCCGTCGAGCCCCGACCAGGCGGCGTTCCACGAGGGATTCGCCGACGTCATCGCGCTGCTCTCGGTCTTCTCGCAGCCCGAGATGGTGCGCACGCTCCTGCGCGCCGGGCGCCGCCAAGAAGCGAGGCGACGCGGCGCTCATCGACCGCGGCACGACGTGACGGCGCCGAGGCGCTCAGCGAGAGCGCGCTGTTCGGGCTGGCCGAGCAGATGGGCAGGAGATCGAGGGCGTCGCGCGGCGAGCGCGCTGCGCCAGAGCGCGCAGCTCGCGGCCGACCCCACGCTCCTCGACACGCCCGAGTTCCAGGAGCCGCACCGGCGCGGCGAGATGCTCGTCGCCGCGGTGATCGAACGGCTTCATCAACGCGTGGGCCGAAGCGCATCCAGGACCTCGGGCGTCCCGGGCCAGCAGATGCCTACCCGCTGGCGCGCGTGGCCGAGGAGGGCGCCGACATCGCGGACGCGCTGGCCACGATGTGGATCCGCGCGCTCGACTACATGCCGCCCGTGCACCTCGAGTTCGGCGACGCGCTGAGCGCCGCGCTGACCGCGGACCTCGAGGTGCGCCCCGACGACTCGCGCTACGAGCTGCGCGAGCACATGCGCAAGGCGTTCGCGCGCCTACGGCATCGCGCCGGCGGATCGGCGCGAGCGACCGCGCCGGGCATCTGGGAGCCTGCGCCCGGCGGGCTGCAGCTACGACCGCGTGCGCTTCGAGTCGATGCGGAGCGACAAGGACGAGGTCTTCCGCTTCCTCTGGGAGAACCGCAAGGACCTGCTCGAGCTGCGCGACGGCGCGTACACGGAGGTGCTGTCGGTGCGTCCCTGCGTGCGCATCGGGCCGACGGCTTCATGCTGCGCGAGACGGTGGCGCGAGTACTACCAGGTCGCGCGCCTGACCCGCGCGGAGCTGCGAGCAGGCCGGCATCGACGGCTGCCGAAGGAGTACCTGGCGGCCCTGCGCGAGGAGCGACGCGACGCCGCCGAGCGGCGGCGAAGCCCGGGAGCGCGCCGACGATGGCGACGGCCGCCGGCCGGCGCCGACGACGGCGCGCGACCCGGACGACGACGAGACGGCCACGACGCCGCTCTACGGCGGCGGCGTGCTCATCTTCGACGAGTACGGGCGAGCTCAAGTACCGCGTCCACAACGACGTGTTCGGCGCGGCGCCAGGCGCGGCGCCTCGAGTACCTCTGGGAGGCGGGCCAGCTCGAGCCGGGGCTGCGACGGGCGCGGCTACAGGCGGCGCCGCCTCTCGACGCTGCACCGGCTGCGCGCGCATCGACGCGCGGCGAGTTCCCGCGGAAGGGTGGTAGCCATGGCCAAGCAGCCGAAGTCGGTCGAGATCCGCTCGCTACCAGGTCGGCTTCGGCGACTGCTTCCTGCTCTCGTTCGTCTACGGCGCACGACGACAAGCGCCACGTGCTCATCGACTTCGGCACCACCGAGCTGCCGACGCGCGGGACGCCGCGCAAGGCCGCCAAGGCCTCCGAGCACATGCCCGCAGGTCGCGAGCGACATCAGCGAAGGTCTGCGGCGGACAGCCTCACCGCGGTCGTCGCGACGCACCGCCACGCCGATCACATCAGCGGCTTCGGCACCGACGGCAAGACCGGCAAGTCCGGCGAGATCATCCGGGCGCTGCAAGCCCAAGGTCGTGCTGCAGCCGTGGACCGAGGATCCGCGAGCGGCGCAAGACGCGACGCCAGGCCACCACGCGGACTCCAAGCGCTCGCCGCAAGAGCTTCGTCGCCGGGCTGGCCGCGATGCACGACGTCGCCACGGCCGTCGTCGCAGCTCGCGCAACCGCCCGGCCGTGGATGAGCCCCGCGCTCGCAGAAGGAGCTGCGCTTCCTCGGCATGGACAACATCAACAACGAGTCCGCGGTCGAGAACCTGATCGCCATGGGCAAGGCCAAGGCGCGACGCGCGGTCTGGGCGCACCACGGTCGCGACGTCCGGGCTCGAGAAGCTCCTCCCGGGCGTCAAGGTGCACGTGCTCGGGCCGCCCGACCTCACGCAGACCGAGAAGATCCGGAAGCAGCGGCAGAGCGACCCGGACCAGTTCTGGCACCTCCTGGCCGGCCCGACGGTCGCTCGCAGCGCGCCGACGCCGCTGCGCCAAGGGTCTCGGCGCGCGGCAAGGGCGAGCCGACGCCACAGCGTGCCGCCCGAGGCGCGCTGGTTCCGCGACCGCCTCGAGCGCTGCGCGGCGAGCAGCTGCTCGAGATCGTGCGCACGCTCGACGACCAGATGAACAACACCAGCCTCATCCTGCTCTTCGAGGTCGTCGGCAAGAAGCTGCTCTTCCCCGGCGACGCGCAGATCGAGAACTGGAGCTACGCGCTCGAGGACGCGCCGGACGCCGCGAAGACGCGCGCGCTGCTGGCCGACGTGGACGTCTACAAGGTCGGCCACCACGGCAGCCTCAACGCGACGCCGCAAGCAAGCTGCTGTGGGAAGAAGTTCCGAAGCGACCGCAACAAGCCAGGGGCAAGCGGCTGCACACGCTGCTCTCGACGCTGCCGGGCAAGCACGGGAAGACGGCGAACAAGACGGAGGTGCCGCGCCGCCCGCTGCTCGCCGCGCTCAAAGCCGAGACGACGCTGTTGAACACCGACGATTTGCCCTTCGGGAAGAATCCGACCTTCTGCTATCAGGTGGACATCAAGCCCTGAGCCGCGGGCCGAGCTCGCCCTAGACTTCCAGCAGGTCCTCGCCGATGACGACGGGCCCCGCGTAGTCGCGGGCGGCGGCGGCGCGGAGCTCCTCGGGCACGGAGCCGGGCATGAGGTGACTGACCACCAGGCGGCGGGCCTGGGCGCCGGCAGCCACGCGGCCGAGCGGCGGGCGGCGTGTGATAGGACTGGAGGTCGCGGATCTTCTCCTCCAGCGTGGGCCAGCCGCAGCCGGGAAACCAGCCGGTCTTCGTCATCTCGCAGCACTCGTGGATGAGCACGTCCACCCCGCGGCTCCACTTCATGAGGTTCTCGCAGGGCTTCGTGTCGCCGGACACGACCACGCTGCGCCCGCCGCCCTCGAAGCGATAGCCGAAGGCGGGCCGCACCGGGTCGTGCTCGACCACGAAGGCGCTCACGGTCACCCCGCCCGTCTCGAGGACCCGGCCCTCCTCGATCTCGGTGACGCGCACCTCGGGCGGCCGGCGGTCGTGCATGTGGGCGCGGCGGATGTCGATGTCCCAGGCGAGGTAGTCCAGCAGGAGGTCCATCTGACGCCGCGTGCCGGCGGGCCCGTACACCTCGAAGGGCGCGTTCTGTCCCACGATCCAGCGCGTGATGAGGAGGTGGCCGAGGTCGATCACGTGGTCGGAGTGGTGATGCGTGATGAACACGGGCGGCCAATCATAGGCGCGCACGCCCGCCTGGATGAGCTGGACGCCGACACCCGAGCCCGCGTCCACCAGGAAGCGCCGCTCGCCCAGTGCCAGAGTGTCGCCGGCCCGCGGCGCCGGGGATTGGGCGGCGGCGAGCCGGTGCCGAGCAGGACGGCGCGCAACCGGGCGCTACCTCGTTCCCGCGCCCGGCCCGGGCCGGCGCGGCTGCGGCTCGAAGCGCTGATCCACCTGCTCGATCCGTTTGCCGCCGGAGAGAAAGAAGCGCGCCACCTGCTCCTGCGCGGCACGCCCGATGTCGGCGACCTCGGGGAAGGCGGTCCAGGTGAGGAAGCCGTGGGGGTTGCGGAACCGCTCGGGCAGCTTCCCCGCCATCAGCTCGTGGTGGTACACGCTGCTCCAGAGATAGAGGTCGCCGGCGCGAACCAGGCTATCCGTGGTCGGGTTGGGCACGGTGCGATCGCCGAGGGCCCACTGCACGAGCACGGCGCGTGGCGGCCCCAGCGGCGCCTCGACCAGATAGGGCGCGAAGGCCACGGGGTTCGCCGACTGGTTCAGCCATTCCACGCGGTCGAAGAACTCCTGGATCTCCAGCGCGCCCGTCGCCGGCTGCTTGA
>CAVTFC010000020.1:0-169586 GCA_963733725.1 uncultured Candidatus Rokubacteria bacterium
GGAGAACATCGTCATCTCACTGCTGCTGATTGCCCTGATCTGGCCGACGTACTACCTGGGCCAGTACTGTATCGCGATCGGCTTTCTGCAGGACAAGACCGGCGACCGGGCACCGGAGTGACCTGGTAATAGCGAAGAAGTGAAGGGATCCGACCAAACTCGATCTCTCTGGCGTCTCCTGGCCTTCGCCGCCCACTCTGCTTGCGCCGGCCCGCCGCGTGGGGCCAGCCGGGGGGATCGGCGCCGGCGGTGACAGTGGAGACCCGTGCGATTCCCGGCCGCGACGTCAAGCAGGTCAACGCGCAGGGCATCATCGACGCGCCGCCGCACGTCGTCCGGGCGGTGATCGCCGACCTGGAGCGGTATCCCACGTTCATGCCCTACGTGAAAGAGAGCCGGGTGCTGGGCCGCGACGCATCGGGTGACGTGCAGAACTATCAGCGGCTCTCGTTCGGGATGCCCTTCGTGCAGGATCGCCACTACGTCATCCGGATCACCGAGCGGGAGTACCGTGATGGCGACCGGCGGCGCGCCTGGGTTTTCGTCTGGCGGCTCGAGGATGGGCTGCCGCCCGGCGCGAGCGCCGACGCCGTTCGCGTCTCGGTCAATAGCGGCCACTGGGATCTGCGGCCCGTCGCGAGCGCCGAGCGCGCGACCGACGTCCGGTACTGCGTGTTCACCGATCCCGCCGGATCGCTGCCGAAGTGGCTGGTCGGCCTGGCGAATACCGAGGGCATTCCCCAGCTGTTCGCGGCGGTGGCGGCCACCACGGCGAGTCCTGGCTATGCCGCGCTCCCGCTGCCGCCAGAGGGCAGTCCGCTCGCCGAGCGTCCATCGCTCGGCGACTGCGCCGAGACGCCCCCGCCGGGCCGCTAGGCGGGCCTTGTCCCCTATCGCGCCGCCGGGAGCGCGACGGTCTCGTGCCCGGCGGCGGACCGCTGCGCGGCGGCGATGATCTCGAGCCCGGCCACCGCGTCGTCGGGGTCGACGGGCGGGGGCGCGCCGTGCCGCAGCGAGGCGACGACGCCGGCGTAGTAGCGGGGATAGGCGCCCGACTCGCTCCGCACGGCGCTCGCCGCGTCGCCGACGCCGAGCAGACCCCAGCGCGCGCGGGGCTCCTCGCCCCAGTCCGGCCGATCCGGCCGCCCCCCGCGAGCAGCGACGCCTCCTGGCCATCGGCGTGGAGCTTCACGTACGCGGCGCGCGTGCCGAGCGCGCGCACGCGCGGGCCGAGCTGCCCCGCCAGCGCGCTCGCCCAGAGATGCGAGCGAACGCCGGAGACGTGCGTGAGCGCCAGGAACACGTCGTCGTCCACGGCGATCCCGGCTCGCCGGCGGTCGAGCTCCGCATACACGCGCGCCACCGGCCCGAACAGGTGCAGCGCCTGGTCCACGAGATGGGTGCCCAGATCGTACAGGAGCCCCGCCGCGCCGCCGGGCGCGTCGCTCTCGCGCCAGCCCCCCATCGGCACCGGACGCCAGCGCTCGAATCGGGACTCGAAGCGCAACACGTCGCCCAGCGCGCCCTCGGCGATGAGGCGCCGTACGGTCAAGGTGTCGCTGTCCCAGCGCCGCTGGTGATACGCGCTGAGGAACAGGCCGCGTCGCCGCGCCTCGGCCACGACGCGCCCGGCCTCCTCGGCGGTCGGCGCGAAGGGCTTGTCGACCACGACCGCCAGCCCGGCCGCGAGGGCGGCCAGCGCCAGCGGGACATGCGTGGCGTTCGGAGTCGCGACCACCACGAGGTCGTGCCCGGCCGGGTCCGCGAGGACGGCATCGACTCGATCGACGACGCGCGCGGCCGGGTGCTCGCGGCGCGCGCGCTCCCGTCGCTCCGGGCTCGCGGTGACGATCGTCGCGAGGTGCAGGCCCGGGGTGGCCGCGATCGTGGGGGCGTGGAAGCACGCGCCGGCCAGGCCGTAGCCGATCAGCGCGACGCGGACCTCGGTGGTCATGGCCTGGCGCGGAGGCCGCTCAGCGAGTCGCGGAAAGGCCCAGGGCCTTGCGCGCGCGGTAGCGGTACCAGCTGAGCCGCCGACCCACCCATTCGAGCCTTCGCGAGCCGAGGATCGCCACGCCCAGCGCTTCGGTCACGTGCGGCGCCGACTCAGGGAAGAGCCGGAGCAGCCGTCCCGCCGAGCGCGCCGCCGCGACGCGCTCCCCGGCGCCGCGCTCGGCCAAGCGCGCCACGTGGCACCGCTCCGCCCACAGCACCAGCCGCAGCTGCCAGCGCCGATAAGCCCTGCGCCCGCACGCCGCCGTGATGGCGTCCCGCCACTTGCCGGCGAGGATGGCGGCGTCCCGGGCCAGGAAGTCGGGGTTGCGGGAGAGCTGGGGGCCGTGGCGCTCGTGGCGGATCAGGAGCACGTCGCTCGCGCCGGCGAACTCCGTGCGCTGCGCCAGACGCATCCAGAGGTCGCGGTCCTCGGTGGCGCGCAGCCGCTCGTCGAACCCGCCAGCCTCGAGAAGGATCGCCCGTGCGGATCAGCGCACTCGACACGAACGGGTTCCAGCCCTCCACCAGGTCGCAGAACACCCGGCCCTGCCTCAGCTCGCCGCGCTCGACCTCCGAGCCGGACCGCGCGTAGCGCCGGCGCGCGCGACAGTACGCCACGCCGGCCCCGGGCCGCGACGCCGCGAAGGCGAGCTGCCGCTCGAGGTAGTCGGGCGCCCACTCGTTGTCGTCGTCGAGGAAGGCCAGCCACTCGCCCCCCGCCAGCCCGAGGGCGGTATTCCGCGTGCGGCTGATCCCGTAGTTCCGCTCGTGCCGGACCGGGCGAAGGCGCCAATCGTCCACGCCCGCCAGCACCTCCGGCGTGGCGTCGGTGGACCCGTCGTCGACGACGAGCAGCTCGAAATCCTGGAACGTCTGGGCCAGGGCGCTCCGGATGGCCCGGCCCACGAGGTGGGCCCGGTTCTAGGTCGAGATCGCGACGCTCACCGTGGGCATGCAGCCCCTCGCGCGGTCTCAGGCCAGCAGCTCGGCGAGCGAGGCGTTCGACGGCGTCGGGCTCGACGGAGGAGCGATTGCCGACGATCCGGAGGGCCAGGGCGCCCGCCGCGCTGCCCAGCAGCGCCACCACGTCCAGCGGCAGCCCGGCGGCCGCGCACGGGGACGAGACCGACAGGTACGCGTCCCCCGCCCCCATCCGGTCGACGACGTCGCGCGCGAGAGGCGGGGACCTCCCACGCGATCCCGTCCGCGCCCGACACCAGGACCCCCTCTGAGCCAGGGTCACGGACATCGCGGAGCACTTGACGCGCGCCCGCAGCGCGCCGGCCACCTCCGCCAGGGGGCTCCAGCGGTCGCGCGTGGCGAGCCGGGCCTCGCCCTCGTCGATGCACAGGTAGTCGGCGCGCGGATAGCGCGTGATCACGTGGAAGCCGAGGTTCCGGGATTGGCCTGCGTGTTCACCGCCAGGTAACGGGCGCGAGCGGCGAGCAGGTCGACGGTGCGCGGGCCGAGGAAGCCGTGGCCATAGTCGGTGACGATGGACGAGGTCGTACGCGGGCAGCGCCGCCTCCAGATGCGCGAGCATCTGGTCCTCGAGGGCGGCGGGCAGGGGCGTGTCGTCCATCTCGGCGACCTCGAACAGCTTGAGGAGCACGGGCTCCGTGACGTACCGGCGCTTGGTGATGGTCGGGGCGCCCTCTCGGACGAAGAAGCGCGGCCGGACGTTCGGCTTGAGCCGGCCGCGGATGAACGCTTCCTGAGGGTCGTCGGCGCCGAGGCCGGTCACCAGGTCGACCGCGCCGCAGAACCCGGCCACGTGGTTCGCGCAGGCCAGGGCCCCGCCCGCGTGACGCTCGAGCCGGACGTGCTTCGTGGAGATGGCCGGCGCCTTGGGCGCCTTGCCCAGGGGCGCGCAGTAGCGGTACTCGTCGATGATCGCCTCGCCGATGACGAGGAACCTTGAGCGGCCGGAGCGCGGCCAGCGCGTCGCGCACCACGCCGGAGGCGTGCCGCGCCCGGAAGCCATCGAGGAAGCGTCGCGCCCCGGGATCGCCCGGCTCGCCCGTCCGGAGCCCGTTCACGCCGAGGCCCGGTCGTCGGGCACGCGGAAATGCGCGTCCAGCAGCGCGGTGGAGGAGAACTCGGTCTCGTGGGTGAAGCGTACGTCGCCGCCCAGCTCGCGGACCGTCGCGATCTCCTGCTGGAGCCGAGCGCTGCGCCGAGCGGGTTCCTCGCCGGTCTGGCCCTTGACGTAGTAGGCCGGCCTGAGCAGCCGGATCGCTTCCACCGCCGTGGGCCAGGGGCTGATGGCCACCAGGTCGACGCAGGCCAGGGCCGCGAGTGCCTCGGCCCGCAGGGCCTCGATGAAGGCCGGCCGGCCCTCGCCCTTGGCCACGTGGGCGTCGGCCGTCACCGTCACCACCAGCAGGTCACCCATCGCGCGCGCGGCCTGCAGGTGCCGGATGTGCCCGATGTGCATCAGGTCGAAGCACCCGTGGCAGTGGACGATCTTGAGGCCGGCTCGCCGCGAGGCTTCCAGCCCCCGGGCGAGATCGTGGAGCGGGAAGATCTTGGCGGCACTCATTGCGTGGCGCCACACCGCGACCACGGGGCCGGCGGGTGGGACGGACGCGATAATGGACCGACGTCGACGCCCATGTCAACGGCGGGTGGCGGGAGCTCAGGGGGGAGCCGCCGGCTTGACACCCTTGCTCCCGGGACATACCATCAGCCCGCTCCTCGGGGGCGATCCGGACCGTGGCGGCAAGCGCAGACCACCTCAGTGAAGGAGGGCTTCATGCGGAGAACGTTCCGGTCCCTGGCGACCATCCTGGCCGTCCTCGCAACGACAGCGGGCGCAACGCCCGACCCAGTGTGGGCCGCGGGCGAGCGCGATATCACCATCGCCCAGGGCATCGACGCCGAGTTCCTCGACGTCCAGATGACCAACAACATCGTCACCCTGATCATCAACAGCTCGATCTACGACACGCTCCTCACCCGGGACAAGAGCCTCCAGATCGTGCCGCGGCTGGCGACCTCCTACAAGGCGGTCGAGCGAGAAGGTGTGGGAGGTGAAGCTCCGCCAGGGCGTCAAGTTCCACAACGGCGAGCCGTTCGACGCGAATGCGGTGAAGTTCTCCTTCGAGCGGATCAACCGCGCCGACTTCAAGTCGCCGCAGAAGGGCTGGTTCAGCACGATCGACCGGGTCGAGGTCGTCGATCCCTACACGGTGCGGTTCCACACCAAGGTGCCCGACCCGTCGATGCCGGCGCGCATGACCCTCATGTACCAGATGGCGCCGAAGTACGTGGCGCAGGTCGGCGACGTCCAGGCCAACCTCAAGCCCGTGGGCACGGGCCCTTCAAGTTCGTCGAGTGGGTGAAGAACGACCGGATCGTGGTCGAGGCGAACGACGAGCACTGGGAGCGGGAAGCCGGCGGTGCGCCGGGCGACGTGGAGGCCGATTCCCGAGCTGGGCTCCGCATCGCGGCGCTGCAGACCGGCCAGGCCGACCTGATCGTCAACGTGCCGCCCGACCAGATCCAGGCGCTGCACCCCACCAAGAGCGTCCGGATCGAGAAGATCGCCGAGCTGCCGCATCATCTACTTCGGCATCGCCCAGATCAAGGGCGGGCCGCTCGCCGACCGCCGGGTCCGCCAGGCGCATCAACCACGCGGTGGACATGCAGGGCATCCTCGACGCCGTGCTGCTCGGCAATGGCAAGCGCATCAACTCGTGGATGCCGCCGAACGTGTGGGGCTACGACCCGTCCATCCCCTTCTACGAGTACAACCCGAAGAAGGCGAAGGAGCTCCTGGCCGCAGGCGGGGCAACCGAACCTCACCGCTGACCCTCCAGGCGCCCAACGGCCGCTGGGCCATGGACAAGGACATCGCCCAGGCGGTGGCCGGCCAGCTCACCGAGAACGGGATCAAGACCAACGTCAAGATCATCGGCGAGTGGGGGAGCTACGTCCGCTCGGTGCTGGACCACAAGACCGAGGACATGTTCATGAACGGCTGGTGCCTGCCGAGCCTCGAGCCCGACCACTGGGTGACGCCGAACCTCCGGACCGGGGAGCCGGTCTCGCAGTACTCGAACCCCGAGGTGGACAAGCTGATGGAGCAGGCCCGCGTCGGAGATGAACACCGAGAAGCGGAAGCAGCTCTACAGCAAGCTCCTGCGGCTGATCCGCGACGACGCGCCGTGGATCTTCGGGTACCAGCAGATGGACATCTACGGCGTCTCCAATCGCATCAAGTGGACGCCGCGCGGGGACGAGTCGATCCGCCTGACCGAGATCGGCTTCTAGGCCGTGGCGATGGCGTCGCATCCCGCGTCCGCGGCCTCGCCCATCCTCGGAGCCGTACGCTCCGCGTGGCTCGGCCTGCGTCCTAGGGCTGCTGCTCCTCGCCCACGGCGGAGGTAGGCGGGGTGAACCCGCTCGGCGACCTCGGCGACGACCTCTGCTCGGCACGTCCGCCCGCCGTTCCGGCGCTGCCTGCCGGAGCGGCGGGCGGCTCGCGTCGCCATGCTCGCCTACGTCCTCAGCGCTCGCCAGAGTGTCCTGGTCCTCCTCGGCGTCTCGGTGATCGTCTTCGGCCTCCTGCACCTGACCGGCGATCCGACGCGGCTCCTCCTGCCGCTCGAGGCGCGCGAGGAGGACGTGCGGCAGCTCCGCGCGCTGCTCGGGCTCGATGATCCGCTCTGGGTCCAGTACCTGCGCTTTCCTCCGGACGCGGTCCGGGGGGACTTCGGGCTCTCCTTCAAGCACCAGGTGCCCGCGCTCGCCCTGATCCTCCAGACGCTGCCCGCCACGCATCCAGCTCACCGCGGCCGGCCTCGCGCTGGCGCTCGTCGTCGCGGTGCCGGCCGGGATCCTGGCGGCGCTCCGGCGCAACTCGCCCCTCGACGCGGTCTGCTCCGTCGGCGTGCTGCTGGGCCAGGCGATGCCCGTCTACTGGCTCGGGCTCCTCCTCATCATGGTCTTCGCGGTCGGGCTCGGCTGGTTCCCGGCGGCGGGACGCGACGGGCCCGCTGTCCCTGGTCCTGCCCGCCTTCGCGCTCGGCTCCTTCTCGATGGCCCGGATCGCCCGCATGTCCCGCTCGGGGATGCTCGAGGTGCTCGCCCAGGACTACGTGCGGACGGCGCGGGCCGCGGGCATCCGGGAGCTCCTGGTCACCTACAAGTACGCGCTCAAGAACGCGGCGATCCCGCTCGTCACCATCGTGGGCCTCGAGTTCGGGATCCTGCTCGGCGGCGCGGTCATCACGGAGACGATCTTCGCCTGGCCGGGCGTCGGCCGGCTGGCCGTGGACGCCATCGGCAGCCGCGACTATCCGCTCGTCCAGGCCATCGTCGCGGTCATGGCCACGCTCTTCGTCCTGATCAACCTGGCGGTGGACCTCGTGTACACGTGGCTCGACCCGCGGATCGTCTTCGTGCGGAAGCCAGCGATGAGCGACGCCGCGAGCCCGGCGGCGGTGGCCGACGCCCCGTCGCCGCGCGCCGCGCCGCGCCGCCGGGTGAGCTTCCGCGCCGTCTTCGGGATCACCGTGCTCGCTCCTCATCGGCGGCGCGGCGCTCCTGCGCCCCGCAGATCGCGCCGTGGGATCCCGGGCGCCAGATGCTCGTGAAGCGGCTCCGGCCGCCGGCGTGGCAGGAGCGGGGACTGCGGAGCATCCGCTCGGCACCGACCACCTCGGGCGCGACATCCTGAGCCGCATCCTCTACGGCGGCCGCATCTCGCTCGGCGTCGGGCTCTCCTCGGTCGCGCTGTCGGCCCTGATCGGCGTCACGCCTGGGGCTCCTGGCCGGCTTCCACGGCGGGCGCGTCGACGCCGTCATCATGCGCGTGGTGGACGTGTTCCTCGCGATCCCGTACATCCTGCTCGCGATGGGCGTGGTCTTCGCGCTCGGGCCGAGCCTCCTCAACGTGATCCTGGTGATGGGGGTCACCCGGTGGGTGCAGTTCGCGCGGCATCGTCCGCGCCGACGTCCTGTCGATCCGCGAGCGCGAGTTCGTCGAGCGGGGCCCGGGCGCGCGGCAACCGGGCGGTGCGGCTGCTCCTCCGCCACGTGCTGCCGAACGCGCTGACGCCCGATCATCGTGGTGGCCACGCTCGAGCTCGCGCTTCATGATCATCTACGAGTCGGCGCTGTCGTTCCTCGGCCTCGGCGTCCAGCCGCCCACGCCCGACCTGGGGCTGGATGCTCGCCGACGGCCGGAACTACCTCGCGACCGCCTGGTGGCTCGCCACGTTTCCCGGGCTCGCCATCATGCTCACGGTGCTCGCGGTGAACCTCCTGGGCGACTGGCTCCGCGACACGCTCGATCCGCGCCTCAAGGTCTGACTGCCGCCGCTTCTCGAAGTCCAGGGCCTCCGGACCCACTTCGCCACCGGCGCGGGGGTGGTCCGGGCGGTGGACGGCGTCGATCTTCGCCTCGAGCGGGGCGAGGTGCTCGGGCTCGTGGTCGGAGAGCGGGCTGCGGGAAGAGCGTCACCTCGCTGTCGATCATGCGGCTCGTGCCGCCGCCCGGCCGCATCGTCGCCGGGCGCGTCGCTCCTCGACGGCGAGGACCTGCTCGCGCGAAGGACGCCGAGGCCATGCGCCGCGATCCGGGGCACGCGGATCGCGATGGTCTTCCAGGAGCCGATGACCTCGCTGAACCCGGTCTTCTCCATCGGCGACCAGATCGCCACGGCGGTGCGCGCGCACGCACGCGCTGCTCGCGGCGCGAGGCCTGGGAGCGCGCGGCGCGCGATGCTCGACCTGGTCCAGATGCCCGTCGCCGCGCGAGCGCGCCCGCGACTACCCGCACCAGCTCTCGGGCGGCCTGCGCCAGCGCGCGATGATCGCGATGGCGCTGGCCTGCGGGCCGGAGCTGCTGATCGCCGACGAGCCGACGACGGCGCTCGACGTCACGATCCAGGCGCAGATCCTCGATCTCCTGCGGCGGCTCCAGGCGGAGCGCGGCATGGCGGTCCTGCTGATCACCCACGACCTCGGCGTGGTCGCCGAGCTCTGCCACCGCGTGGCGGTCATCTACGCCGGGCGCATCGTCGAGACTGGCGCCGGTCGGCGGCATCTTCGCGCGCCCGATGCACCCGTACACGCGGGGCCTCCTCGAGTGCCTGCCGCACCCGAGCCGCTTCGGGCGAGCCGCTCGTCTCCATCGAGGGCGCGCCGCCCGACCTCCGCCGGCCGCCGGCGCCGGCTGCCGCTTCGCGCCGCGCTGCCCCCACGCCGTCGCGAGCTGCCGGCGCGACGAGCCGCGCGCTCGTGGAGCGCGAGCCCGGACACTTCGTGGCCTGCCCGGTGCGTCGGCGTGATGGCCGGCCCGCTCCTCGAGGTCGACGGGCCTCGCCAAGCAGTTCGACGTCGGCGGCGCGTGGCTCGCGCGGCCGGCGTCGCGTGATCCGCGCCGTCGACGGCGTGAGCTTCGCGCTCGAGCGCGGCGAGACGCTGGGGCTCGTGGGCGAGTCGGGCTGCGGCAAGTCGACCACGGGCCGGCTGATCCTGCGCCTGATCGAGCCCACCGGCGGGCGATGTCCGCTTCGAGGGCCGGGACCTCCTCGCGCTCTCGCGCGCGGGAGCTCTGGGCCGCGCGCCAGCGCATGCAGATCGTCTTCCAGGATCCGTTCGGCTCGCTCAACCCGCGGATGCGCGTCGGGCAGATCGTCGCCGAGCCGCTCGCGATCTACGGCCGCGGCGGACGCCGCGGGCGGCGCCGGCGCGTCGGCCGAGCTGCTCGAGGTGGTCGGGCTCGACCCGGCGTTCGCCGCAGCGCTACCCGCACGAGCTGTCGGGCGGCCAGCGCCAGCGCATCGGGATCGCGGCGCGCGCTCGCGCTCGCAGCCGAGCCTCATCGTGGCCGACGAGCCCGTGTCGGCCCTCGACGTCTCGATCCAGGCCCAGGTGCTGAACCTCCTGATGGATCTCCAGCCGCCGCTTCGGCCTCACCTACCTCTTCATCTCCCACGACCTCCACGTGGTCCTGCACATGTCCGACCGCGTGGCGGTGATGTACCTCGGCGAGATCGTCGAGATCGGCGCCGCGGGACGCGATTCACCGCGAGCCCAAGCATCCCTACACGCAGGCGCTGCTGTCGGCCGTCCCGGTCGCCGATCCCACGCGGCGCCGCGAGCGCATCGTGCCCAGGGGCGAGGTGGCGAGCCCCCTCGCCGTGCCGCCCGGTTGCCGCTTCCACCCGCGCTGCCCGTTCGCGTTCGACCGCTGCCGGGTCGAGCGCCCGCTGCCTCGCGGCCGTCGGCGCGGGCCACGAGGCCGCCTGCCACCTCTATCGAGCGCTACGTCAGCCTCGCGGGTCGATGCGGCGGCCCGCCTGGTAGACGTCGAGGACGTCCCACAGCGCGGTGATCTCGCGCGTCGGGATCTCCGCGCACCACGAGCACGTCGGCGAGCCGGCCCGGCGCGAGACGCCCGGCCACCCCGCCGGCGCCGATCGACTCCGCCGCGCCCGCGGTGCCGGTCACGATCGGCGTCCGAGTACGAGAGCCCCGCTTGCGCCATCATGTGGATCTCGTGGACGAACTCCCCGGGCGCGTACCAGCCCCAGGGCGAGTCGGACCCCGCCGTCATCCGCACGCCGGCCTCGCTCATCCGGCCGCACGGCGTCCACTCTCACGTCGAGCGCCCGCCGGGACTCGTCGAGCTGCGCCACGAGCTCCGGCGTCAGGCGCCCCTCGCGCTCGCGCGCCTCGCGAAGCCGGTCGATCCCGGCCTGCATCACGTAGAGCGTCGGGTTGACCCACGCCTTGGCGGCGGCCAGCCGCTCGACGAGGTCCGGGCGGAAGCGGTAGGTGCCGTCGGGCTCGGCGAAGATGCAGTGGATGATCATGTCCACCTCGGCGTCGAGGCAGTTCTGGACGGACTGCGCCGAGGTGCAGTGGGCGGCGGTGAGCACGCCGTGCCGGTGGGCCTCGTCGGTCATCGCCGCGAGCTCGCCCACGGTGTACGAGGCGCGGTTGGGATCCGAGGTGCGCGTCGAGCCGCCGCTGGCCACGATCTTGATGTAGTCGGCGCCCTCCTTGAGGAGCTTGCGGACCTCGGCGCGCACCGCCGTCTCGCCGTCGGCCTCGGACCCGAAGTAGCCCATGTGCCCGCCCGTCATCGCGATCGGCCGCCCGCAGATGACCATCCGCGGCCCCGGGGCGAGCTTGCGGCGGATGCCCTCGCGCAGCGAGAAGGCCACCTTGCCCTTGGCGCCGTTCTCGCGGAGCGTGGTCACCCCCGAGTGGAGCAGGGTGCGCGCGTTCTTGGCGGCCTGGAGCAGCAGGATGTCGTCGTCTTCCTTGCGCGATGTCGTCGCCGAGCGTGCCGTCGCCCGGCGCCACCAGGTGCGTGTGGGCGTCCACGAGGCCGGGCAGGATCGTGGCCGCGCCGTAGTCTCTGCGGTCCACGGCGGCGCCGGCCGGAATCGGAATGTCGGCCGGCGCGGCCCAGGCTGACGATGCGGCCAGCGTCGATGAGCACGGCCGCCTGGTCGACGGGCGTCGCCCCGGTGCCGTCGAGCAGGCGAGCCGCCGTGATCAGGGTGAAGCGCGTGGATGATTCGGGCATGGGGTCCCTCCACCGGAGGACAGACCGCTCACGGTCTCATTACCAACACGCACGGGATCGGCCGGTCGATTCGCCTACATCGACTTCCAGTCGCCGGCGCCCTCGAAGGCGGCGGCAGCCTGGTAGATCGTCGGCTCGTCCCAGTGCTTGCCGACCAGCATCATGCTCGACCGGCAGGCCGTCGCTCATGCCGCACGGAATGGCCATGGCCGGGTGGTGCGAGATGTCGAAGGGCGCGGTGTTGCGTGATCATCTCGAGCGCCCGCTGCACGTACTCCTCGCGCGGCGCGCCCGGCGTCGGCAGCGGCTGCGCCTTCATCGGCAGTCGTGGGCATCAGCAGCAGGTCGTGCTCGGCGAGCACGGCGTCGTAGGCCGCGATGAGCCGGCGCGTGATGTTCATCGCCTTGCCGTAGTAGCGGCTGCCGTGGTACTTCGTGGATGTAGGTGCCGAGCAGCGTGAAGAGCTTGGTCGTCTCCGAAAGCTCGTTGGCGCGCTGCCGCCAGCCGCGGTGGAAGTCCATGAGGCTGGTCACGTAGAGGTCGGGGCGGCTGAAGGCCGTAGCCGTCGCCCCACATCATGGTCTGGGTGAGGCCCTCGACGCCGATCGGGAGCCACAGACGCGCCCGCCAGAGTGTGCCACGGGATCGAGACCTCGTCGACCTTCGCGCCGAGCTTGCCGAACAGCTCGCCGCGGCCTTGCGCACCTTGGCGTCGACGTCGCGCTCGGAGTTAGGCAGGCCGAAGCCCTTCCTCGACGACGCGCGATCTTGCATGCCGTCGACGCCGCCGCCGAGCGCCTCGGTGTACGTCTGCACCTTCGGCGAGTACTGGCGCGGGTCATAGCCGTCGGGCCCGGCGATCACCTCGAGCAGCAGGGCGTTGTCCGTGACGGTCCCCGTCATCGGGCCGGTGTGGTCGACGAAGATCTCGATCGGCATGATGCCGGTGTAAGGCACGAGCCCGTGGGTCGGCTTCATGCCGTAGATACCGCAGAAGGACGCTGGCATGCGGATCGACCCGCCCTGGTCGCCGCCGATCGCCATGTCGGCTTCGCCGAGCGCCACCAGCACCGCGCTCCCCGACGAGGAGCCGCCGGCCGAGTAGCCCATCTTGTGCGGGTTGTGGACCGGGCCCGTGGCGTTGGTGTGGCTGCCACCCGAGACAGCAGAAGTACTCGCAGTGCGCCTTGCCGACGATCGTGCCGCCGGCATCGAGCATGCGGGTGACGACGGTGGCATCGATCTCGGGCATGTAGCCCTCGAGCGTCGACGCGCCGTTCATCATCGGCACGCCCGGCGACCATCACGTTGTCCTTGAGCGACGACTGTCTTGCCCTTGAGCTTGCCGCTCGGCGGCGCCCTCGATCGCGCGTCTTGACGTACCAGGCGTTGCGCTTGTTCTCCTCGGGCTGGGGGCGGACGCCCGGCGTGCGCGGATACTTCACCGGCGGCAGGTTGTCGGGAAGCGCGTCGACGACGTTGTAGCCGTCGATGCTCGGCTTCATCAGCCCGACGAAGGACTTGAGGTCGGCTCTCGGTGAGCGCGAGGCCCATCTTGCTCGGCGATCACCTTGAGCTGATCTGAGGTCGGCGGTGACACGGCCATGGGAGCCTCCTTGGTCAGTTGGTCATGATGCTTCGGGTGGTCCTCGGGCCCTGCCTCTACGGCGCCAGATAGCGCAGGAGCTGGGGGTCGTTCCTGATCGTCGCGGACGGGCCCTCGAGCGCGACCCGGCCGCGATCCAGCACGTAGGCGTACTGGGCGACGCGAGAGGGCCAGCTCGAGGTGCTGCTCGACGATGAACGAGCCCGATGTCGGCTGGCAAGCTCGGCGAGGCGATCGGCAATCTCCTCGATCACACCGATCCAGACGCCCTCGGTGGGCTCGTCGAGCAGGAGGAGCTTCGGGCGCGTGAGCAGCGCGCGGCCGATCGCGAGCATCTTGCGCTCGCCGCCGCTGAGAGGTGCCGGCGCGCTGGTTCGAGCCGCTGGCCGAGCTTGGGAAACAGGGTGAGGACCTCGTCGATGCGCCGGGGTCGCGTCGCGTGACGGCACCGACGGCAAGGTTCTCGCGCACCGTCAGCCGGCCGAAGACCGCATGCTCCTGCGGCACGTAGACCGAGGCCCGCCGCACGCGCTGCTCGGTCGGCAGTGCGCGTGGCGTCGCGGCCGTCGAAGGCGATCTGCCCCTGCCGGCTGCAGCTCGCCGGCAAGGTCTTGAGCAACGTGGTCTTGCCGGCGCCGTTGCGGCCGAGCACGGCCACGGCGCCAGCCGCTGGCCGGCCACCGAGGTCGACGTCGAACAACGCCTGGCTATGGCCGTACGTAGACGTCGACAGCCCGCGGACGCCGAGCAGGGGCGCGTCAGGCATGGGTGAGGTAGACCTCCTGCACCTTGGGGCTGGTCTGGATCTGCCTCGACCGAGCCGCTAGCGACCACGCTGCCCTGGTCGAGCACCGTGAGACGATCGGAGATGTCGTTGATGAAATCGAGATCGTGCTCGACGATGAGCATCGAGCAGCGCGTCTTGATCGGCATCGAGCAGCTCGCCGGTGACACGGCGCTCCTCGAGGCTCATACCGGCGGTCGGCTCGTCGAGCAGGAGCAGCGTCGGCTCGGTCGCGAGCGCCATCGCGATCTCCAGCCATTGCTGCTCGCCGTGCGAGAGCGCGCCCGCGAGCTCGTTGACCGGCCCGGCTAGGCGGAAGAGCTCGAGCGAGTCCATAACGCGCTCGTGCAGCGCGCCGCGCGAGCGCGACAGGAGCAGGCGAGCGAGTCGGGCTCCGCGCCTGCAGCGCGAGCAGCACGTTGTCGTAGACCGAAAGTGCGGGCAGCACGCTCGTGATCTGGAACTTGATGCTGAGGCCGGCGCGCGCGCGCTCCGAGGGCGTGGCGCGCGTGAGGTCGCGGTCGGCGAAGCGGATGACCCCGACGGTCGGACCTCGGCGCCGGCGATGCACTTCATCAGCGTGCTCTTGCCGGAGCCGTTCGGGCCGATGAGCCCGTGGAACTCGCCTCGCCGACGCGGAAGGTCGACGCCCGTCGAGCGCCTCGGAGTTGCGCCGAAGCCTTGCTGACGCCCGAGACCTCGAGCAGCGCCATGCGTCCTGCTGCCTCACCTCCGTGCGCGCTCGGGCGCGCGGCCGAAGCGGCCGAAGCGCTCACGCTCGGACACGAGGAGCCCGATCAGGCCGGTGGGCACGGAAGAGGACGACGAAGAGCAGCAGCAGCCCGAGCAGGATCGGCCAGAACGGTCTAGGAAGCTGTCGGCGAGCCAGAAAGCTCACGTAGCTCGATGGCTGAGCGACGCCGATGACGGCGCCGACCAGCGTGCCCACGCCACCGAAGAGCACGTAGAGCACGATCTGCGTGGACAGGACCACGCCCAGCAAGTCCGGCCAGACGAAACCGTCGTGGAAGGCGAACAAGCCCGCCGGCAAGACCGCGATGCACGCCGGCCAGCGAGAAGACGATGGCCTTGAAGTGTCTGGACCCGGTAGCCGAAGAAGGCTGATCCGCTCCTCCTGCTGGCGGATGCCCGCGAGCGACGAGGCCGAACTGGGAGCGCACGAGCACGCGGCAGAGGACGATAGACGACGACCAGCACCGCGAGCGCCAGGTAGTAGAAGACCAGCCCCTCCTCGATTCGAAGGCGCCGGCGGTGAGCGGCGGGAGCGAGGGGATGCCGTTCTGCCCGCCGAGGTAAGACCAGCCGCGGGCCAGGCGGTCAACGACGTAGGACCGGTAAGCGTGCCGAGGGCGACGAAGATCGTGCTCGGCGGATGCGCTTCCGAAAAGGAGGAACGGCGCCGACGACGAGCGACAACACGAGGCCGATCAGGGACCGCACGCCGGCACGATGACGAAGATGGACGTGACGCCGTGGTCGCGACCAAGGAGCGCGACGCTGTAGCCGGCAACGCCGAAGAAGAGCGCCTGGCCGAAGCTCATGATGCCGGAATAACCCCAGACCAGGTCGAAGGACAGCGCGAGCAGCGCAGAGGATGCACGATACGCGTGTGCCGAACGACGCACCCAGAAGTCGTCGAGCACCACGAGCAGCGGCAGCGCGGCGAGGAGCAGCGCGCTCCACCGCGACGCCAGGCGCCAGTGATCGGCGCGGTAGGGATCCGGAGGCCGAGCTTCGCGTGCTTCGGCCGGCATCAGCACTCCTTGCGGGATCGACGAGGCCATTGCTCTCGCGCGACGATCTCGATAATTTCCGCCTCTTGGCGACCGCGATGTACATGTTCATCTTGCACGTGACGCGTGCCCGGCACCATTTCGGCAGCCGCCCGCCCGGGCCGTCGCGCGATCTTGCGCGTGATCCAGCGCCGCGGCCACATGCTCTCGCGGTCGACGCTTCTTGGCCTCGTTCACGGCGGCCTCCCAGAGCTTGAGGCCGCGGTACATGCCGGTCGAGGCGCTGCCGGCGGTGAACGGATTCTTGCCGCCGATAGAGCTTGTCGTACTCGGCCTGGAGCTTGGTTGCCGAACGGATCGTTGACCGCCTTGAAGTAATCGAGGCAGCTGGCCAGCCCTTCGAACTCGTGGGCCGGCGTGATATTCAGCGCGTTCTCGTCGTAGTACACACAGGACGAGCCGCCCGCCGCTCTTGCTGAACCCGGCTTCGTAGAGCTGCTTGAAGAAGGGCCGTACGCCGGGCGGGATGGTCGTGTTGAACACCACGTTCACGTTGCTCGACATGATCTTGTTCACGGTGGCGCTGTACTCGTTGTGGTCGACCGGGAAGTATTCCTCGCCGACGACTTCACCGCCGTTCTTCTCGATAACCTTGCGCGGCATATTCGTTGAGCACATGCGGCCAGACATAGATCGGCGGAAGGAAGATAGAACTTCTTGCCGCCGTTCTTGATCAGCCACGGGATGAAAGTGTCGCACTGCTGGGCCGGCGTCGGGCCGGTGCAGAAGAGATAAGGCGTGCATTCCTTGCCCTCGTAGAGCTGCGGATAGATATAGAGCGTCTTGCCGCGGTTGACGATGGTGTCCTTGATGGCGTTGCGCATCGAGCTGGTGATGCCGCCGAAGACGACGTCGACCTTGTCCTGCGGAACAAGCTTGCGCACCTTGGTAACCGCCAGCTGTTCGTTGGTGGCGGTGTCCTCGATGATCATCTGCAGCGGCCGGCCGAGCAGCCCGCCAGCTGCGCGTTGATGTCGTCGACCACCATCTTCGCGACGTTCGCGTTGCCATGCCGCGCGCAGCTGATCGGCCCGGTGAGGTCGGTCGCGATGCCCACCTTGATCGGGATCGGCGGCCCAGATGCCCTCCGGGTTACAGAGATAGCTGCCCCCGCCGAGCGCGATCATGCCGCGAGAGCAGGCTAGCGCGCTGCATGAACAGCCGGCGGTGGTAGGCTGACAGCGTGCGACTGTCATTGTCGCTCTTCGAACATTATCAGTTTCTCCACTGTTGATAAAAGGCCTTGCGGCCGGAACTTCACGATCGTGATCGCGATGACGAAGACAAGAACGTCAGCAACCACGGGCTTGATGAACCAGGGCAGCGCGGCGCTGCTGCCGCCCACAAGCGCTGCGCCGGCGATGGCGCCCTCGAAACTCCCCACGCCACCCAGCATCACCGCAAGGAAAGATTTGATCAGGAAGGGCACACCCATGTCGGCGCTGATCGCGTAGATCGGCACCATCAGCCCGCCGGCGAGGCCGGCAAGCGCCGCCCGAACGTGAATGTGGCTGCGTACACCCGGCCGGTCGAGATGCCGGAAGCTCGCGCCAGCGCCGGGTTTTCAAGAGAGGCGCGTACCTGCAGGCCGAACTTGTGCGCGTGAGCAGAAGACAGGAACACGACCATCACGGCGACAGTGATCAGAATCACTGCCGTGCGCCATCGGGAAATGGAGACGTCGCCAACGAAACGAGCCGATCAGCGGCGCCGTGACCGAATAGAACTGCCCGCCGAGCAGCGCCGCACGGCCTCACGCATCGCCAGGCCGATGGCATAAGTACCGAGCATCGCGACGATCGGAGCCGCATAGAACCTGCGGATCACGACGCGCTCGAGAGCCAGGCCCAGACGCCGACGGCGAGTGGCGCCGCGATCATGCCTGCCCAGACCGGCACGCCGCTACTGTGCAGCAGATAAACCGTATAGGCGCCGAGCAGCACGAACTCGCCGTGGGCGAAATTGAAGATGCCCATCATGCTCGCGATCACGCCGAGGCCGAGTCACCATCAGCACGATGATCGCGCTGTAGCTCGCGAGGTCGAAGACGACGCTGACGATGTTCTCCACGGCTGTTCGCTCGATTTCAGGACCGGTTCCAGTCTCCAGGGCCCTGAGGGTTACACGATCTCCGCCCGGACTCAAGCGTCCGTATCGGTGGGCCCAGGGCCTAGCTCATGGACTGTGGTCCGGGAAGAGATTGGCGAATGCCGGACGGCCGCACGTAGGCGGACTTGACCCTTCGGATGCCGCCGACTAAGCTCTCGGCACATGCAGTGCCCCCGTTGCCACGCCGAGAACCGAGAGGGCCGTCGCTTCTGCGGGGAGTGTGGCCTCTCACTTGCCCTCACGTGTCCGTCTTGCCGCTTCGTGAATGAAGGCGGCGAGAAGTTTTGCGGCGGTTGTGGGGCGCCGGTGGCCAGCTTCACCGCAGCACCTCAGGGCAGATTTCTGGCCCGCCGGAGACTTACACTCCCAAGCACCTCGCCGAGCAGCAAAATGGCCGACTTCGAAAGCCGCGCTCGAGGGCGAGCTCAAGCAGGTCACTGTCCTGTTCGCCGACCTCAAGGGCTCGATGGAGCTCCTCGCCGACCGCGATCCCAAGGAGGCCCGGAAGATCCTGGACCCGATCCTCGAGGACATGATGGAGGCCGTCCATCGCTACGAGGGCACCGTCAATCAGGTGATGGGTGACGGGATCATGGCCCTCTTCGGCGCGCCACTCGCTCACGACGTCAACGCGGTGCGGGCCTGCTATGCGGCGCTTCGGATGCAAGAGTCCGTGAAGCTGTATGCGGAGGGCGTCTTTCATCTCGACGGGTGGCGGTGCGGATCCGGGTGGAACTCAACTCCGGCGAGGTCGTGGTCCGCGCTGATCGGCAGCGATCTGCACATGGACTACACCGCTGTCGGCCAGACGACCCACCTCGCGGCGCGGATGGAGCAGCTGGCCGATCCCGGCACCACCTTGCTCACGACGGCTGTGCTCCAGCTCGCCGAGGGCGATGCCGAGGTGAAGACGCGAGGGGGGTGCCGGTGAAGGGCCTTTCAGAGCCGGTGGAGGTCTATGACCTCGTCGGGGCCGGCGCCGTGCGATCGCGGCTCCACGCGTCCGTCGCGCGGGGCCTCAGCCGCTTCGTCGGGCGCAACGACGAGCTGGATCAGCTCCGCCGAGCCTTGGAGCGAGCGGCGAGCGGGCACGGGCAAGTGGTTGCCGTCGTGGGGGAGCCAGGGGTTGGCAAATCCCGCCTCTCCTGGGAGCTCATCCATTCACATCGCACCCAAGCCTGGCAGATCCTGGAAACCGGCTCCGCTTCTGACGGCAAGGCGAGGCCCTATCTAGCCGTTATTGATCTGCTCAAGGCCTACTTCCAGATCGATGGGCGGGACGACAGCCGGAAGATCCGCGAGAAGATCACCGGCAAGGTCCTCTCTCTCGATCGGCGCCTCGAGCTCCTCGCTGCCCGCCCTGCTCGCGTTGCTGGATGTCCCGCCGGAGGAGGCGGAATGGGAGAGGCTCGATCCTTCCCAGCGGCGGCAGCTCACCCTGGACGGAGTGAAGCGGCTTCTCCTCCGAGAGAGCGAGGTCCAGCCTCTCATGGTGCTGTTCGAGGACCTGCACTGGAACGACGGAGAAACCCAGCGTTGCCGATGCCGTCCAGCTTCACCACCTGGCTCGGCTTCTTGCTCACCATGGCCGAGTTGCACGGCCTCAGCGGCAAAATGTTTCACCGACAACTCCGGCTCGATCCGTTGCCGGCAGAGAGCGCGGATGAGTTGCTCGCCGGCCTGCTCGGCACCGACGCGGAGCCTCGATCGACTCAGACGAGCACTGATCGAGCGCACGGAGGGTAACCCGCTATTCCTGGAAGAAAGCGTCCGGATGCTGGTGGAGACCAGAATGTTGATCGGCGTACTGGGCGGCTCCGGATGCCCAGACGGTCAAGGTTCCGGCGACGGTACAGGCCATCCTGGCCGCGCGCATCGATCGGTTGTCACCAGAGGACAAACGTCTGCTGCAGGCGGCCTCCGCGATCGGCAAGGACGTGCCCTTCGGAGTTCTCCACGCCATCGCCGAACTCGCCGACGATCAATGTCGCCAGGGCCTCACCAGGCTCCAAGCCGCCGAGTTCCTCTATGAAGCCCGCCTCTTCCCCGCATCCAGGACACGTTCAAGCACGCCCTGACCCATGAGGTGGCCTACGAAGCCTCCTTCAGGATCGTCGACGAACGCTTCACGCTCGGATCGTCGAGGCCATCGAGCGACTCTTCCCGGAGCGTCTGAACGAGCAGGTCGAGCGGTTGGCCATCACGCTCTGAGGGGCGAGGAGTGGGAGAAGGCGTTCGCCTACCTCCGGCGAGCGGGGCGAAGGCCGCCGACCGATTGGCCCTTCGGGAAGCCGAGGCTTACCTCGAGGAGGCGGCCACGTGGTCGCGCGGCTGCCCGGCGCCGCGACCTCGTCGAGCAGTCGATCGATTTGCGCGTGGGCGAATAAGGCGACGAAAGAGTTTGACCAACCGTAGCACAGGCCGGCGAGACCGACCCTTCGGATGCACGCCGACTAAGCTCTCGGCACCGCTGGCCGCCACGTGAGATGGGCCGCGACCAGCGCAAGGAGGAGGACCGACGATGAAAGAGCTCGTCTTCGCGTTGCAGTTCAAGGGCAAGGCACGTCCAGTGGCCGGCGCCGAGGGAAAGATGGCCGCCAAGACGACGGCAAGCGGCCAGGTGTCGCGGACCGCGCTGACCCCCAAAGGGGTGGTCGGCAAGATCGAGTCCCGGCCGGGTCCGCGGGCCACGTTCGAGTCGGAGGTGCAAGTCACCGGCGCCGGAACGTTCGTGGAGGCCGGACGCATCAGCTACAGCAAGGCCGGACGGTTGACGTTCGAAACGGTGGGCCAGGGAACCCTCGGGCCGAGCGGCATCGACGGTCTTCAACGCGGCGCCGTCATCTGGGAGGTGACCGAGGGGACCGGCGCAGTTCGCCGGTGCAACGGGACTCATCACCTCCAACTTCACGGTCGGGCCGAAAGGAGACGTCGTGGACAACCACTCCGTTCGCCTGTTCTTACCGGCGTGACGGGCTGAAGATCCTGGCGTCGGCGGTTCGGTTCTCCTGGCTCACGGACTCGTGCTCCGGTAGAAGTACCCGGGGAATCGCCGGACGGCCGCGATGTCCACGTCGGCGTAGAGGATGCCCTCGTCCTCCCCCAGACTCTGGATGAAGCCCTGCGCCGAGTTGGTGCCGCCGGGCTTGGTCCGGAACCACTCGGCGAGCTCGGCCAGCGAGGCGATGGGCGGCGGCACGCACACCGTGCTGTAGCCGCCGGCGCGGGGGAACCGCTCCACCAGCCGGCCGTCCGCGTCTCGCAGCCGGAGCGAGCACGCCGCGATGTCGACGCCGATCACCGGCTTGCCGTACTGCATGTGGCGGCCGATGACGGTGGCGGGATAGGCCTCCCCGAGGGCGAACCACCACGACGGGTTGAAGATGATGTCGACGCCCTGCTCGACGAGGGCCTCGGCCCCGTCGGAGAAGAAGGCGAAGTCGGCGCAGATCACGATGCCCAGCCGGCCGATGTCGGTCTCGATGACCCGGTAGCCCTGGCCGGCCATCACCCCGTTGTCGATCTCGCCCTGCGTGGGGAAGCACTTCGGCTGCCGGCCGAGGATGCGGCCGTCGGGACCGATCACCGTCGCCGTGTTGTACCAGCGCGCCCGCGTGCCCTCGATCAGCCCGGCCACGACGAAGACGCCCAGGCGCCGCGCCGCCGCGCAGAGCTCCTCCTCGCCGACGCGGGGATAGAGCTCGGGGAAGCAGACGCAGTGCGGCGCCCGCCCGCGGCCGCGGTCTCGAGCAGGGCGACCGCGCGGGCGACGTCGCCGCCGTTCCACATGTCGTCGAAGAGATCGGACACCGGACGGGCCTGGATCGGCCGCGATCCGGACGGACGGCTCATGGGGTCCTCCGGCCCGCGCGCCGCCCGGCGCGGATCCAGGAGATCGCGCTGGGCGTCACCGAGCAGGTTGAAGCCGAGCACGGCGAGCATGATGGCCAGCCCCGGCGCCAGGACCAGCCACGGGGCGATGGTCATGTACTGGCGGCCCGCGGCTCAGCATGCTCCCCCAGCTCGGCGCCGGCGGCTGCGTGCCGAGCCCGAGGAAGCTCAGCGCCGCTTCCACCAGGATGACGATCGAGAGGCTCAGGCTCGTCTGGACGGCGAGGGTCGGCGTGATGTTGGGCAGGACATGGGCGCCGAGGATGCGCCCGTGGGACGCCCCGAGCGCGCGGGCGGCCTGGACGAAGTCCTGCGGCTTCAGCGCGAGGGTGGCGCTCCGGGCGAGCACCGCGAACTGCGGGAGCGTCAGCACCGCGATGGTGAGGACGAGGTTGACGGTGCTCGGGCCGAGCGCCGCCACCAGCGCGATGGCGAGCAGGATCGGGGGGAAGGCGAAGAGCACGTCGAAGAGCCGCATGGCGAGGAGGTCCGGCGCGCCGCCCCAGTAGCCGAGGCCCACGCCCAGGGTGGTCCCCGCCAGCACGGCCAGCGCCACCGACGGGATCGCGACGCCGAGCGACACGCGGGTGCCATGGAGGACGCGGCTCAGGATGTCGCGGCCCACCTCGTCCGTCCCGAGCAGGAAGCGCGGGCCGGGCGGCGCGATCTCCGCGCCCGGGAAGATCGCGGTGGGCGCGTACGGCGCCAGCCACGGTGCGGCCAGCGCCGCCACTAGAAGGCCGGCGACGATGAGACCGCCGACCAGGAACGATCCGCTCCGCAGCGCGCGGGGCCGGCGCCCGCGCCTCGTGCCGCCGGGCTCGCCGCTCACGCGTACAGGATCCGGCGGTCGATCAGGTGGTAGAGGAGATCGAGGGCCAGGTTGACGAGCACGGCCGCCCGATGTCAGCAGCAGCACCGCGCCCTGGATGGTCGTGTAGTCCCGCTGGTAGATGGCGTTGACGACCAGGCGCCCCATGCCGGGCAGCGCGAAGACCTCCTCGATGATCACCGCGCCGCCGATGAGGTACACGAACTGGGTGCCGGCCATGGCGACGACCGGGATCAGGGCGTTCCGCAGCGCGTGCTTGTAGACGACGGCGCGGTCGGCCACGCCCTTGGCGCGGGCGGTGCGGACGAAATCCTGCCCCAGCACGTCGAGCATGCTGCTCCGCGTGAACCGCGCGATGATCGCCGAGATGGCGAGGCCCAGCGATGCCGCCGCCGGCAGCATGCCGAGCGAGGCTCCGCGCCGGGCTCTCGGTGAACGGCACGTGGCCGAGGGTGGGCAGCCACGGGCGCGTAGCGCGCCCCCGCGATGATCACGACCGTCCCGATGAAGAACGCGGGCGCCGAGATGAAGAGCAGGGAGAAGACCCGCGTGGAGGCGTCGAGGGCGCGCCCGGCCTGGGTGGCCGCGAGGACGCCCAGCGGGATGCCGACGGCAGCGCGATGGACATCGCCATCAGCGCGAGCTGGAGCGTCACGGGGTAGCTCCGCGCCAGCTCGTCGCGCACGGAGAACCCCGTGACGAGGGAATGCCCGAGGTCGCCCCGCAGCACCTCGCCCAGCCACAGGAGGTACTGCACGGCGAGCGGCCGGTCGAGGTGGAGCGCGTGGATCAGCGCCTGCCGCGTCTGCTCGTTCTGGCTCGCGGTGATCCCGAGGAGGATGGTGACGAGGTCGCCGGGGATCAGGTGGATGAGCAGGAACGTGAGCACCGACACGCCGAAGCAGCGTCGGGATCAGGAGCAGGAGCCGCTTGCCGACGTAGGCGGTCATGCCCTCACCGCCGGCAGGCGCGCGCCCCTCAGCGGTCGAGCCACGTCTGCTTGAAGAAGTGCCGGCTCCGGCTTCCCGGCTGGGTCCCGGGAATGGAGAGGTAGCCCTTCACCGTGTCGCGCAGCACTTCCGTCGCGCCCGAGGCGTAGGGGAAGATCAGGTAGGCTTGGTCCGCCATGTGTCGCTGGAGGTCCCGGTAGATCGCGATCCGCTTGTCCCGGTCCAGGGTCGTGCGGCCCTGCTCGAGGAGCTGGTCGACCTGCGCGTCCTTGAACTTGCCGAGGTTGATGTTCGACCCGCTGTGAAAGATGTCGTAGGCGTGGGCGTCGGGGTCGGGCTGCCACACGAGAGGGATCATGCTCATGCCCTCGTACTCGGTGCGGACGAAGTTCTTCAGCGTCGCCCCCCACTCCACCTGCTTGAGCGTCACGCGGATGCCCGCGGCGGCCAGCTGCTCCTTCATGACCTCGGCCGTCCGGATAGTCTGGGGGAAGCGGGGCGATACCTCGAGCGTCGTGTCGAGGCCACCGGCGAGGCCGGCCTCGCCGAGCAGACGCTTCGCCTGCGCGGGGTCGTGGGCGTAGTAGGGCAGGCCCTTCTCGTCGCCGGCGTAGCCGAACGGCGCATCGCACGGAGGAATCTTCGTCGAGATCGCCCCGCGGCTTCGCAGGACACTGGCGATGATTTCCCGCCGGTTGATCCCCACGCTCACCGCCCGCCGGACGCGCACGTCGGTGAAGGGGGGCTTCGTCTGGTTGAAGGCCATGCCGTGCTGGGCGCAGTAGCCCGTCCGGCTCACGGAGCACGACGCCGGAGGCGCCCTGGACCTGCCGGTCGATGAGGGGATCGACGGACCAGAGGTAGTGGACGGTGCCCGCACGCAGCGCGGCCACGCGGGCGGCCTCGTCCGGGATGATCCGGTACTCGATGCCGTCGAGATAGGGCAGGCCCCCCTCGTAGTACGCTCGGGTTCCGCTTGAGGACGACGGTGTTGTCGGGAACGAACCGGTCGAGCATGAACGGCCCGGTGCCGGAGGCGTTCTTCTGGAGGTCGCCGTGCTTCTCGACGAGGTCGCGCGGGACGATGGCCGAGTAGTGCGGCGTGGCCAGGTACGAGAAGAAGGGGGCGAACGGCCGCTTGAGGACGAAGCGGACGGTGGACCGGTCCGGCGTCTCGATGCGGTCGATGATCTGCCAGTTGGAGCGCCAGGGCGACGCCGTCTTCTCGTCGAGCATGCGCTCGAACGAGTACTTCACGTCGTCGGCCACGAGGTCGCGCCCGTGGTGCCAGTGACGCCCTTCCGGAGCTTGAAGACGAACGTCGTGTCGTTGACCACCTGCCAGGATTCGGCCAGGTCGCCGACGATGTTCATCTTGGGGTCGCGGCGCAGCAGGTTCGAGTAGACGTGCTCCGCGATCATCCAGCTGTGGGCGGCCGCGGACTTCTGCGGGTCGAGCCCGGGCGGACTGACGTCGGCGGCGACGACGAGCGTGCCGCCGCGCTTCGGGCGTCTGGGCGGCGGCGGGCCGGGCGAGCGGCGACGCCGCGAGCCCCAGCAGCGTGAGCGCCCCCGCTTCGAGGAATGTGCGCCGGGTCTGGCCGGGCCGGGAATGGATCGGGTGGTCGGTGCGGTCCGCCATGCCACCCTCCAGGGCTTCGTGCCGGTGAACTGACGCGTCGAGATCCGCCGCCGCGGCCCGCATGCGCGTCCCCGCGACGTCGTGCCATACTCCTCCGCGGGGGCGATGTCGTCAAGCGGCGGCGTGGGCGCGCCGCGCGCGATCTCCGGTTGACTTGCTCGGCGCGGCTGACGAATAATCGCGCCACCACGCGCCCGGGAGGTACCACCGACCATGACTGCTGCTTCGAACGATCTCGCTGATATGCCTGATCACCGCCGGCCTCGTCCTGCCGGCGCTCCGCCGATGAGCTGGTGGTGGCGACCTTCGGCGGCACCTTCGTCGACAACTCGAAGAAATGCCACGCCGCCGCCTTCGAGAAGGCCACCGGGTCCAGCGTGAAGTACGTGCTCGGCAGCTCCGTCCAGACGATGGCGAAGCTGCGCGCGGCGGGCGCGCGCGCGGAGTTCGACGTCGCCTACATGGACAGCCAGATCGTCAAGCAGGCGAAGGCGGAGGGCCTGCTCCAGCCGCTCGAGCCCGCCAAGATCGGCGACTGGGGCGATCTCTACGACGCCTCGCGCGACAAGGACGCGCTACTGGGTGTCGATGATGTTCGCCGGCACCGTCATCACCTACAACACGAACCTGGTGAAGACACCGCCGACCTCGTGGGCCGACCTCTGGAAGCCGGAATGGAAGGGCAAGCTGGCCATCCCCGACATCTCCGGCACTTCGGGCCAGCAGTTCCTGATGGCGGCGGCGCGCCTCAACGGGGGCTCGATCGAGAACATCGAGCCCGGCTTCGAGGCGATCAAGAAGCTCAAGCCGAACGTCCAGATGATGTACACGCAGCCCGACCAGATCATCCCGCTGTTCGAGCGGGGCGACATCGCGGTGGCGGTGTGGTACACGGACCGCACCGGCGCCGCCGCGGCGAAGGGCGTGCCGGTGGCCGCGGCCTACCCGAAGGAGGGCGCGATCGGCATCGTGCCGACCGTCTCGGTCCCCAAGGCCAGCCAGAAGCGCGAGCTGGCCCAGAAGTACATCGCCGCCCTGCTCTCGCCGGAGGGCCAGCTCTGCTTCGCGCAGACGCAGTTCGCGGGCCCCACCAACAAGAAGGTCCAGCTCCCCGCCGATCTGGCGAAGCTCGTGCCCTATGGCGAGATCGTCCAGCGCATGTACTTCCCCGACACCGACTTCGTGGCGCGGAAGTTCCCGGAGTGGTCGGAGCGCTGGGGGCGCGAGATCGCGCGTTGAGCCCCGCCCCGCGGGGGCGCGTCGCCGGCGGTGAGCGGCGCCGCGCCGGCGCTCGGGTCTCGCCGGCTCCGCAAGTCATTCGGCGCCGTCGTCGCCGTCGACGACGTGTCGCTCGACGCCGCGCCGGGCGAGTTCCTCTCCCTCCTGGGGCCCTCGGGCTGCGGCAAGAGCACCGTGCTCCGCATGGTGGCGGGGCTCGTGGAGCCGGACGCGGGCCAGGTCGTGCTGGCGGGGGAGGACATCACGCGGGTGGCCGTCCACCGCCGGAACCTCGGGCTGGTCTTCCAGTCCTATGCGCTCTTCCCGCACATGACGGTGCTCGAGAACGTCGCCTTCGGCCTCCGGCGCCGCGGCGTGGGGGAGGCCGAGCTGCGCCCGCGCGTCGAGCGCATGCTGGAGCTGGTCCGGCTCGGCCCGCTCGGCGCGCGCTATCCGCGCGAGCTATCCGGCGGGCAGCAGCAGCGCGTGGCCCTCGCCCGCGCGCTCGTCACCGAGCCCGCGCGTGCTGCTGCTCGACGAGCCGCTGTCGAACCTCGACGCCCTGCTGCGCGACGAGATGCGCGTCGAGCTGAAGCGGCTGCAGGAGCGCCTCGGGACGACGATGATCTTCGTCACCCACGACCAGGCGGAGGCGCTGATCCTGTCCGACCGGGTGGTGGTGATGGAGGCCGGGCGCGTCGAGCAGATCGGGCGGCCGGAGGAGGTCTATCGCCGTCCGGCCACGCCCTTCGTCGCGCGCTTCCTCGGGCGGGCGAACTTCCTGACCGGCACGGTCGCGGAGCACCGACGCGGGCGGCATCGTCGTCGCGGTCGATGGCGGGCTCTCGGTCGTGGCCGCGTCCGCGCCCGGGCCTGCCCGCCGGGCAGCGGGTGCAGGTGGCGATCCGGCAGGAAAATATCCGCCTCGAGCCCCCCGGCGCCGGCGCCGATCGCGCCAACCGCTTCGCGGCGACGGTGGTGTTTCACGCCTTCGCAGGGCAGGCGCATCACTATGTCGTGCAGCTCGCGGACGGGCGCGAGCTGGAGGTGGCGGCGCCCGGCGCGGCGCTGCCGCTCGCGCGCGGGGCACAGGCGGTCGTCGCGTGGGGTCCCGAGGACGTCGTGCTCCTCGCCGGCGGCGACGCGGGCGCGGGAGGCCGCGGTGACGGGCACGCCGCGGCTGGGGGCTGCTGCTGCCCGCGATCCTGCTCCTGCTCGTGGCCTTCCTGCTCCCGGTCGGCATGCTGGTGCCGACCAGCTTCCGCCCCTACGTGCCGCTGGTCGGCATCACGAGCGGGTTCACCGTCGGCTACTACACCCGGCTCGTGACCGACTCGTACTACCTGGAGATCATCGGCCGGACCCTCGCGCTGGGGCTGACGGTGACGCTCTCCACGCTGGTGATCGGCTATCCGATGGCGTTCTTCCTCGCGCGCACCCGCTCGCGGTGGCGGAACTGGCTGACCATCCTCGTCGTCTTCCCCCTGCTCCTGAACCTGGTCGTGCGCACCTTCGGCTGGATCGCCCTGCTCGCCCAGAACGGGCTCGTGAACCAGGCGCTCCAGGCGCTGGGCGTGGTGCAGGAGCCGGTGAAGCTCCTGTTCAACTTCGCCGGCCTCCTCATCGCGTTGACCCACATCTTCCTGCCGTTCATGGTGCTCGTCCTGATCGGCCCGATCCAGAACATCCCGCGCGACGTCGAGGACGCCGCCCGCGTGCTGGGCGCCTCCTGGGGCGGCACGTTCCTGCGCGTCACGCTGCCGCTCTCGGCGCCGGGCATCCTGTCGGGCTCGATCCTCGTGTTCGTCCTCACGATCAGCGCCCTCGTCACGCCGCGCCTCCTGGGCGGCCCCACCTACCAGGTGATGTCCACGCTCATCTACGACGAGTTCCTCCAGCGGCTGAACTGGCCGGCCGGCTCCGCGGAGGCGCTGGTGCTCACCGTGATCGTGCTGGCGCTGGTCTTCCTTTCCGGTGTCCTCGCCCGCCGGACGGGAGCGCGCGCGTGACGGCCGCGCGCGCTTCGCGGGTGGCTCTTGCGGGGCGTGGGTGACCCTGGTCTTCGCGTTCCTGATGCTGCCCGTGGTCGTGATCGCGCTGGCGTCGTTCAGCCGCACGTCGTACCTCACCGTGCCCCCGAAGGGCGTGACGCTGCGCTGGTTCGGCGCGGTGCTCGGCGATCCCGAGTACGTGCACGCCATCGGCTTCAGCCTGGTGCTCGCGCTGGTCGCGACGCTCGGCTCGCTCGTCGCCGGCGTGGCGGCGTCCTACGCGCTGATCCGGCGTCGCGTGCCCGGGCGGCGCCCTCGTCTCCGCCCTGCTGAACGCGCCCCTGATCTTCCCGGGCGTGGTGATGGGCGTCGCGCTGCTGCAGTTCTACGCGCTGGTGCACATGAACGGGACGCTGGTCGGGCTGGCCCTCGCCCACATGGTGATCACCGTGCCCTACGTCGTGCGGGCGGTGATGGCGAGCCTGCAGGGCATCGATCCGGAGCTGGAGAGCGCCGCCCGCGTCCTGGGCGCGAGCGGGCCGGTCGCGTTCTTCACCGTCACGCTGCCGCTCGTGCGCCCCGGAATCGCGGCCGGCGCGCTGTTCTCGTTCATCGTGTCGTTCGACAACGTCCCGGTCTCGATCTTCCTGCTGGGCGCGGGCCAGATGACCCTGCCGGTGAAGATCTTCACCGCGATCGAGTACGGGGTGGATCCCTCCATCGCCGCCATCTCGACCATGCTGATCGTCGTCACCGGCCTCGGCCTCGCCGCCGCCGAGCGCTGGATCGGCTTTCACCGGTTCGTCTCGAGGGAAAGGACATCGCCATGGCGTCTGGCGTCGAGGGCCGGCTCTCCGGCCGGATCGCGCGTCGTTTCCGGCGCCGCCAACGGCATCGGCCGCGCCAGCGCGCTGCGCCTGGCGCGCGAGGGCGCCGATCTCGTCGTGGTCGATCGTGAGAGCGGACCCCTTGCAGGAGGCGGCGCGCGCCATCGAGGCGGCGGGCGGCCGGCGCTGCCGATCACGGCGGACTGGACCGATCCCGACGCCGTGCAGGAGGCGTTGGCGGCCGCCCGGCGGCGGTTCGGGCGCATCGACATGCTGTTCAACAACGTCGGCCAGAGCGCCCGCGAGCGGGCCAGCGAGTTCCACCTGTCGGCGGAGGACGACGTGGCGCTTCGTCATCGAGGTGTCGCTCCTGGCGACCATGCGGGCCACGCGTCTGGTGGTGGAGGAGATGCGCGCCCGACGCAGCGGGCGCATCGTCAACATGTCGACGGAGTCCGCGTTCTACGGCGACGTGGGGTTCGTCGACTACGCGGCGGCGAAGATGGGCGTGGTCGGCTTCACCCGCTCGCTCGCGCGCGAGCTGGCGCCGTATCAGGTCAACGTCAACGCGGTGTGCCCCGGCGCCATTCGCACCCGCGCGCACGACCGGCTGCCGAAGGAGGTGATCGACAAGGTGCGGAACAGCGTGCCGATGGGCTACGTGGCGGAGCCCGAGGACGTGGCCGGCGTGGTCGCGTTCCTGGCCAGCGACGACGCCCGCTACATCACCGGGCAGTCGATCCTGATCGACGGCGGCCGGTGGATGATCTGACCCGCGCGGCGCGGTCACCTCAGTGGAATGTCGCCCGCCGTCGACAGCGAGCGCGGCGCCGGTGACGAAGGACGAGTCCGCTGGACAGACAGAGGGCGGCCTGGGCGATCTCCTCCGGCTGGCCCGGGCGCTTGATCACGTAGCGGTCGAGGATGCGGGCCAGCTCGGCCGCCGGGTCGTTTGCGCCCGCCCAGGACGAGCGGAACGCGGCTGTCGATGATGCCGGGGCAGACGGACGTTGCCCTGTGTCGTAGGCGGCGAGGTGCCACGCGCAAGGCTCTTACCGAACATGACGAGCCCGGCCTTGGCGGCGCAGTAGGCTGTCCGCTGCTCAGCGGCCGGCGAAGGCGGCGCCCGGAGGCGCAGTTGACGATGGTGCCGCGCCCGGCCTGTTTCAGCGCCGGAGCGCGGCATGGCACACCAGCATGGGGCCGGTGAGGCCGACGCGCCATCATGGCACTCCGCCGCGTCATTTCCTCGAACGGCCGATCAGATCGATCCCGGCGCTGTTGACGACGCCGTCGAGCCTGCCCAGCGCGGCCGCGGCCCGGGCACCGCGTCTCGCATGGCGCTCCTCGGCGACGTCGACACCAGAGGCACCGCGCCTTCGACCGGCGCCGCGCATATGCGCTCCTCGTCGCGATCGAGCATGGCCACGCGGCGCCTCGATCTGGAACGAGGCGCGCGATGGAGAGTCCGATCTCCGGGCCGCGCCGGTCGACGAGCACCGCCGCCGTGCGAGCCTCATCGGCCGGGCGCGCGCGCCTCCGCGCGCAGCGCCGGCCGCAGCGCGTCGGCCACCTCGTCGCAGCGGGCCAGCCAGACCCGCGGATGGCCGAGGATGTACTGGATCAGCTCCTCGAGCAGGGTGATGCGCGACGGGCGCCCGATGATCTGCGGGATGCATGGCGAGGCAGAAGTACCGGTCCTCGCGATAGAGGACGTCGAACTCCCGCCGCCAGGCCTCGAACACCGCCGAGGGCGCCTGCATGGTGCGCCCGGGGAGCGTGATCGAGTACTGGAAGAACGGCGCGTCGTCCAGCACCCACGCGAACGGGAACTCGACGATGTCGGTGAGCCGGCCGTCGATCGTGTGAAGGTACGGCGAGTCGTCGTCGAAGTAGTTCGAGGAGTAGCCGAAGCCGTACTCCGCGAGCATCCGCAGGGTGTGGGGGCTGAACTCCGCCGCCGGGGAGCGGTAGCCGACCGGCTTCCGGCCCGTCATGCGCTGGATGATGTCGATCCCCTTGTCCATCTCCTCGCGCTCCTGCTCGAGCGTCAGGTTGACGATCCAGGCGTGGGACCAGGAGTGGTGGGCGATCTCGTGGCCGCGCCTTGAGGATCTCCTCGACCATCGCGGGTCGCTGCTCCATGACGAGGCCCGGGACGAAGAACGTCACCTTCAGGCCGTAGCGGCTGAGCAGGTCGAGGATGCGCGGCATGCCCACCTTCCAGCCGTAGGCCCCCTGGCTCATCACGATGGGGCGTTCGGCGTTCTTGGGATCGCGCCCCGTCCACATGGTCTCGGCGTCGATGTCGAAGCTGAGCAGGACCGGGAATCCGTTGGGCGAGAGCGGCATGGGGGCCTCCGAGACGGGCGAGGGGTCAGAGGGGCATCGGGCGCGCGCACGGGCGCTCGCGCTCGAGGTGCTCGGCGAGGGCGAGCACGCGGCGGTCGGCGTACCAGGGACCGACGATCTGGAGCCCGATGGGCAAGCCATCGGACGACCACCCGCACGGCAGCGAGACGGCCGGGTGGCCGGAGAGGTTGAAGGGCCACATGTAGGGATACCAGGCGCCGCGGATCGAGCCGGCGGTCTCGCCGCCGATGGTGATCGGCTCGAAGGGGTCGTGGTCGGCGGCGAGCGCCGGACGGGCGAGGGTGGGGGACACGAGGAAGTCGAAGCGCTGGAAGAGCGCGTGCGACGCGGCGATAGACGGCGGTCCGCTGGCCGAGCGCGTCGCCCAGTCCGCCGCCGACCACCGCGCGCCCCGCTCGATCGACTCCCGCAGGCTCGGCGCCACCTTGTCGCCGAACTTCGCCATGTGCGGGCCGACGCGCGCGGCCAGCCCGCCCTGGAGGAACACCAGGAAGGCCTGCTCGAAGGCGGCGAAGTTCTCCTCCACGGTCTCGACCTGAGCGCCCCGGCCCTCGAGATGGCGCACCGCCGCTTCGCAGGAGGCGAGCACCTCCGGGTCGACGAGCCGGTTGCCCACCTGGGGCATCCACCCGAGCCGCAGGCCCCGCACCTCGACGCGCGCGGGTCGTCCAGCGGCTCCGGGCGCGAGTAAGGGTCGCCGGGATCGAAGCCGACGATCACGTCGAAGCAGGCGGCGACCTCGGCCACGCTCCGCGCCATGGGCCCGATGTAGGACGTGGTCGAGAACAGATCGGCCTGGTGGACGTGCGGGACGCGCCCCAGGGTGGGCTTGAGCCCGACGACGCCGCAGCAGGCGGCGGGGATGCGGATGGAGCCCCCGCCGTCGGTTCCGAGCGCCAGCGGGCCCTGGCCGGTGGCGACCGCCGCCGCGGCGCCGCCGGACGAGCCGCCCGCGGTGCGCGACAGGTCCCAGGGATTCCGCGTGACGCCGAAGAGCGGGCTGTCGGTCAGCGGCTTGTGGCCGAACTCCGGCGTCGTCGTCTTGCCGATGAGGATGGCGCCGGCTTCGCGCAGCCGGCGGACCGGCACCGCGTCCTCGGCCGGCACCTGGTCGGCGAAGATCAGCGAGCCCATCGTCGTCCGGATACCCTTGGTGAAGAGCAGGTCCTTGACCGAGAACGGCACGCCGTGGAGCGGGCCGAGCTGCCCGCCCGCCATCAGCGCCGCCTCGGCCCGGCGGGCGGCCTCCCGCGCCTCGTCCGCGGTCACGGTGATGAAGGCGTTCACCGTCGGCTGGAGCGCCTCGATCCGCCGGAGCACGGCGTCGACCACCGCGACGGGGGAGATGGCCTTCGTGCGGATCTGCCGGGCGAGGGTCAGCGCATCGGTCTGGATCATGGCCACGCCAGTGTACCTTGCCACAACTCGAGGCCGAATGCCGCGACGTCAGGCGCAGATCCGGGCGGGGATCCGGCTCCTCGCGGACGTCATGACCGCGCCCTATACCGCCAGCCAGCCGCCGTCGACCACCAGCTCGGTGCCGGTGATGTAGGAGGCCTCGTCCGAGGCCAGGAAGAGCACCGCGTAGGCGACCTCCTCCACGCGGCCCTCGCGCCGCATGGGCACGCCGGCGAGCATCTTCTGGCGGAAAGCGGGATCGGCGGTGGCCTTGGAGCTGCGCATCGCGGGCAGGACGCCGGGATGCACCGAGTTCACCCGGATGCCGCTGCGGGCGTACTGCACCGCCGCGGACTTGGTCATGAGCCGCACCGCGCCCTTCGACGCGTTATAGGCCATGTGGATGCCGTTCTGGCCCACGAAGCCGGACACCGACGAGATGTTCACGATGGCGCCGCCGCCCGCTTTCTCCATCACGGGGATGGCGTGCTTCATGCCGAGGAAAACGCCCTTGGCATTGACGTCCATGAGCCGGTCCCAGGCCGAGGTGCTCAGCGTGTCCGGGTCGAAGGTGCCGCTGATGCCGGCATTGTTGACGAGGACGTCGAGCTTGCCGAAGGTGGAGACCGCGGTCGCGATGGCCCGTTCCCAGGCGGCCTCACTCGTCACGTCGAGAGTCACGAAGCGCCCCGCGCCGCCCAGGCTGTCCGCGACCTGCTTGCCTTCCGCCTCGAGCACATCGGCCACGATCACCTTGGCGCCTTCCCTGGCGAAGATGACCGCCTCGCTCTGACCCATGCCGCTGGCGCCGCCTGTGATCAACGCGACCTTGTCGCCGAGTCTCATCGCCGTCTCCTTTCCCCCGTCAGTGACGCGGAGTGCGATGATACGCTAAAGAAGAATGCAATCACGCGAGGAACGGTGCGCGGAGTACGAGCGGTTCAAGAAGATCGACGGCGCCTTTCGCGCGGGCGACCTCGCCGGGCTACGGGCGGCCGTCGAGGATCCCGACAGCGTCCCCAATGGCGCCATGCCGCTGACGATCGGGCCGTGCCTCGAGTACGCGATCTACCACAGCCCGCTGGCGTTCATCCGGACCCTGCTCGAGATCGGCGCCAATCCCAACCCCGAGCACCACATCGGATTTCCGCCATTGATCGCGGCACTGTCCTGTAGCCGACCGCAACCCGGCGCTCCCGGGCGGCCGGACGTCGCCGAGATCATCGAGCTGCTGCTCTCCTTCGGGGCCGATCCCGATCAGCGCGGCATCAACGACTACACCGCGCTGCACATGGCGGTGGGCGAGGAGAACCTGCGGGCGGTCGAGCTGCTTCTCGAGGCCGGGGCGGACCCGCGGCTCCGCACTCGCATCGACTACTGCGAATCACCTCGGGAGATCGCCGAGGCCCGGGGCTTCCACCAGATGTCCCGGCTCCTGGCCGCGCAAGAGGCGCGGCTGGAGGGACGAAGCTAGGTCGGAGCCGTGGAAAAAGCCTGGGAAGGCGCGGTCACCGGGGGCGACGTCGCGACGGTGCGGGCACTGCTGCGCGCCGGCGCTGAGGTCAACGCCCGGGATCGCCACGGACAGACCGCCCTCATGCTGGCGGCTCACCGCGGATACCGCGAGATGGTCGAGGTCCTCGTGGAGGGCGGAGCGGATCTGAACGTGACGGCCAAGTTCAATCTCAGCGCCCTCATGCTCGCGATCATCGCCGGTCACGCCGAGGTGGCGCGAGTGCTGGCCCGAGCCGGGGCGGATCTGCGGGTCAAGGGCAGCGGAGCCCCGGGCTTTGCGGACAAGACGGCCCACGATCTGGCCGTCGGCCTCGGCATGGAGGACCTGTACGCCGAGCTACGGCCCGGATGAGGTCCGCTTCTTCCGGGTGCGCAGGTCGAGGGCGCCGGGGCGCCGGCGCGGATCCTCGCCGCGCGGGAAGATCTGGGTCTTCTGCACCTTCTGGGTGCCGGTGGTGGGCAGGCTCTCCACGAAGAGGATCCAGCCCGGCGCCTTGAAGTAGGCGAGCCGCCCGAGACACCAGTCCATGAGTCGATCGGCCAGCGCCGCGTCCGGGGCCGCGCCCGGCATCGGCACCACGCAGGCCATGACTTCCTCCTCGCGCAGCTCGTCGGGCACCGCCAGCACCGCGACCTGCGCCACCGCCTCGTGCGCCTGCAGCACCGCCTCCACCTCGGCGGCGGCGACGTTCTCCCCGGAGCGGCGGATGATGTTCTTCTTCCGGTCCACGAAGACGAGCATGTCGTCGTCCATCTGGCGGACCGTATCGCCGGTATGGAACCAGCCGCCGCGCCAGGCCTCCTCCGTCGCGCGCGCGTCCTTGAGATAGCCCGAGAAGAAGCCGTGGCGCGGGCCCTCGGCGCCGCCCCAGCGCACGAGCAATTCGCCCGCGGTCCCGCGCGCGACCTCGCGGTCGGCGTCGTCCACCACGCGAGCCTCGAAGCCGCCGTGAGGTCGCCCGAACGCGCGCGTGTGGATCTGGCGCGGCTCTACGCGATCGGCGAAGATGCGCCCCGTCTCCGTCATGCCCCACACCTCCACCAATGGAAAGCCGAAGCGCTCCTCGAAGGCCGCATGGAGCTGGGGCTCGACGCCGGCACCCACGCCGAAGCGGACATGATGCTGCCGCTCCTCGGGCAGCGGCGGCTGATTGAGGAGCAGCGGCGGCATGACGCCGAGGTAGTGGATGGCGGTGGCACGGGTCGCCACCACGTCCGCCCACCAGCGCCGCGGGCTGAAGCGCTCGGGCAGGATCAGACAGTTCGCGGTGAGGATGGCGCCGGTGCCCGTGATGCCCAGGCAATTCATGTGGAAGAGGGGCAGCGGGTTGATGATGCGGTCGCGCCCGCGCGCGAAGGCGATCCGGCCCCCGAGGTCGCGGTACCAGGCGCCGGCGTTGAGCATGTAGAAATTGTCGAGCACGCAGCCCTTGGGCCGGCCGGTGGTGCCGGACGTATAGAGGAGCGCGCACTCCGTGTCGAGGCGGGGCGCGCCCGCGCGGGGCGGCGGGCCCGCCTTGGGCAGCGCGGACGGCCAGGCGCCGGCGTCGACCACGGGCAGGGCCCGCGCGCGTTCGCCCGCCACCGCCTCCAGCGCGGCCGCCCGCTCGGAGACGGCGACGGCGAGATCCGCCTCCGAGTGATCCATCTGGAAGGCCACCTCGTCGTGGCGATAGTCGGGATTGACCGGCACGATGCCGCACCCGAGCGCATTGAGGGCCAGATAGTGGAAGAACATCTCGGGCCGGTTCTCCAGGAGGAGGGCGACCCGATGTCCGTGGCCATAGCCCGCGGCGGCATAGGCGGCGCGGAATCGCAGCACTTCCGCCCGCACCTGGGCATAGGTGAGCTCGATTCCTTCGGGAAGATACGCGCGGTCGGGGGCGGGCGGGACGCAAAGGAAGGCATGGTCGGGTGCGTCGGCCGCCGTCCGCATGAACGCGTCGAAGGGCGTCTCCACGGCCCCCGACTCTGGCCCCACCGGCCCGCGTGTCAATGGTAGGATCAGGCACACGCATGCCCGCTACCGATCGCTACGGCCTCCCCTCACGACTGAGTCTCCCGCCGCCGCCGGGCACTATCAGCGCGGAATGGATTTGCTGCTCGCCTACGGACGCGGGGCCGGGGAGGCGTTCGACGCCGCTCTCGCCGCCGACGAGGGATTGGCGGTGGCGCATGCCGGCCGCGCGCTCTTCGCGCTCTTCCTGGGCGATGCCGACACCGCGCGCGCCGCCATGGCGCTGGCCCGCGAGCGGATGGCGGGCGCCAGCCGGCGCGAGCGCCAGCACGTGGCGGCGGTGTCGGCGCTGGTCGGCGGCGAGACCGCGCGCGGGCTGGCCCTCATCGACGAGCACGTGGCGGAGTTTCCGCGCGACGCGCTCCTGGTGAACCAGGCCAGCAGCAGTATCGGCCTGGGCGGGCGCGCGGACCGGGAGGCCCACCGGACGGCCTTCCTCGAGCGCCTCGCGCCGGCCTTCGGCGAGGACTGGTGGTTTCTCTCCGCGCTGGGCTTCGTCTATCACGAGGAGGGCCGCTTCGCGGAGTCGCGGCGCCTCTCCGAGCGCTCGCTGGCGCAGTACCCTGCCAATGCCAATGCCAGCCACAACATCGCCCATATCTGCTTCGAGACGCTGGACAATGACGGCGGCGCGGCCTTTCTCTCCGACTGGCTCGACGGGTACGACCGTCTCGCGCCCTATCACTGCCATCTCGCCTGGCACCTCGCGCTCTTCGAGCTGCACCGCGACCGCCCGCGGCGCGCGCTGGAGATCTACGAGCGCGACATCCTCGGCGGCGTCAACGCGCGCCTGGCGGTGATGGACGGCTCGTCTCTCCTCTGGCGTTTCATCCTCTATGAGTGCGCGGAGGGCCCGCTGCGGTGGGAGCCGCTCACCGAGATCGCCACCCGGGTGGCGCGGCCGGGGTTCGTCTTCGGCGAGATCCACGCCGCGCTCGCCTATGCCGCCTGCGGCGATCAGCGGGGCGCTCGACCGGCTCATGGACGGGATGCGGGCGCTCGAGGCCAAGGGCCATCCCATTGCGGGGCGGGTGGCGCTGCCGCTCGTCCGCGCGGCCGCCGCTTTCGCCGCCGGCGATCACGCGGAGACCCTGGCGCAGCTCGAGCCCATCGAGAAGGAAATCCATCGCATGGGCGGCAGCCACGCCCAGTGGGAGCTGTTCGAGGAGACCATGGTGGTGTCCTACCTGCGCCTGGGCCGGAACGAGGACGCGGCGCGGCTGCTCCGGCGCCGGCTGGCCCTCCGCGCCTCCGCGCGCGACGCGCGCTGGCTGGCCCAGGCGGTGACGGCGACCGGCGCGGGCTGACAGGAGGAGCGGCGATGCCACTGGCGGCCCTGATCCTGGGAATGCTCCTCGTATCGCCCCACGTGGCGCTGGCGGCCGAGCCGCAGGTGCACTTCGACGTCGTAGTACAGACGCCGGCCGGCGGCCACGCGGTGGATTTCCATCGCCGCGAGGGGCGCCGCTATCTCTACTACGGCGGCCCCACCGACACCGGCGTCTGGGTCTATGCCTTCTTCAGTGGCGACTGGCGCCCGCTCGTGGCGAAGAAGATGATGGAGCTGCCCACCGACGGCCTGGTCCGCCTGCGCTTCGTCACCGGCGACGGCACGGTGGAAGTGGACGTGCCCTGGCCGGTGGTGCGCCACATTCCCGTGAGCTAGCGGGCCTGGGCCCGCTCGCACTCCCGATGAATGGCGCCGCCCGCGAGCGCCATCACGACGGCGACGAGAACGGAGAGCGCCGCGAACGCGCCCCAGGCCGCGCGGTAGGAGTCGGTGGCCTGGAGGATGGCCCCGAAGCACGGGGCCCCCGCGAGGAGGCCCACCACGATGGCGGCGAATGAGACACCGCTGAGCAGCCCCGACTGGCGCGGGCCGCCCGCCTCCGCGCTGGCGATGAAGTAGACGCCCACCCAGCCATGCGCGCCGATGCCCGCCGCAAAGGCGAGCGCGGCCGCGGTGAAGCCGTGGGGCGTCGGTCGCATCGCATAGGATGCGAACACGGCGGCGCCGATGAGCGAGGAGACGACGAGCCACGGTGGCCGGCGTCCGCCGAGCCAGCGATCGCTGGCCGCGCCGAGGCCGAGCCGCGCGGCGGCGCCGCCCGCCTGGGCTGCCGCCACGAGCCCGCCCGCGGCCACCGCGCCCAGCCCGAGCACCTCCACGCCGTAGAGCGGCAGATAGGCGAGCACGGCCGACTGCACCATACCGAGCGCGAGGCCGGCGCCGAAGAGCGTGAGCAGAGGCGGCCGCCGCCGCCACCACCAGCTATCAACGCGCGGCTCGCCCGGCGCTCGCGCGCCTTCGACGCGCGCGAGCGCCAGAGGCGCCAGGATGCGCCAGGACGCCAGGACCGGCGCTCCCATGGTGAGCGCGCAGGCCGCGACGGCGACGCGCCAGCTCCAGGCCGCCGCGATGCGCGGCAGGATGAGAGCCGAGATCACTCCGCCCACGGTGAGGCCCATCTGCTTGATCCCCATTGCGAAGCCGCGCTCCCGCACCGGGAAGAGGTCCACGATGGCCTTGCCCAGCACGGGATTGACCACGCTCCAGCCGATTCCGGCCAGGAAGAGGCAGAAGAGGAAGAGCCCGAATCCTGGCGCCCCGGCGGCCAACGCGAGACCGCCGGCTCCCACCGCCAGCCCGCCCAGAAAAGTCGGCCGCACGCCCCAGCGATCGGCGAGGCGCCCGGCGGGGAGGGAAAAGAGGAGGCCGCCCACGTAGACCGAGGGCACGATGAAGGCCACCTGGAGCCGCGTGAGGCGAAAGCCTTCCACCAGGCTGGGCGTGAGCGGCGAGACGCCCAGCATGCCGAAGGCGCCCATGCCATACGCAGTGGTGAGGAGCGTGAGGAGCAGCCATCGTCGGGGCGCGCCGGAAGGGGCGAGGGAATCGCGAAGCACCGCGGCCGATGGTAACACCACCTCGCGTCGGCCATGCTCGATGCAGCACAGTCCGGCGTCGTGGTAAGATCGCCCCCGCTGCTCCAGAGCCAACCCGTGTCAGGAACCGGAGAAACCGCGTGAGACGATTCGATCTGGCCGTGCCCACGAGCGTGGACGACTGTCTCAAGGCCCTGGCGGGCCATGGGACAAGTGTCAAGCTGGTGGCGGGGGGAACCGATCTCCTGCCCCAGCTCAAGAACAGCCTCCTCAAGCCCGCGCTGGTGGTGGATCTGTCCGGCGTGAAGGAGCTGCGCGCGATAGAACGCGACGCCGGCGGCGGGCTGCGCATCGGCGCCGCTGTCACCGCGCGGGAGCTGGAGCTGGACGCTCGCGTGCGCGCGGAGTATCCCGCCATCGCGGAAAGCGGTGCGCTGGTGGGCTCCATCCAGGTGCGCAATCTCGCCACCGTGGGCGGAAATCTGTGCAATGCCGCGCCCTCCGCGGACATGGCGCCCCCGCTCATGGCGCTGGAGGCGGAAGCGGTGATCGTCGGGCCCAAGGGCCGGCGCCGAGTGCCGCTGGCGTCGTTCTTCCAAGGAGTCCACCGCACCGTACTCGGGCCCGACGAGCTGCTGCTCGAGCTGGTCGTCCCCAAGCCGGGGCCGCACAGCGGTGGGAACTACGTGCGGCATACGCCGCGCCGCGAGCTCGACATCGCGGTGGTGGGAGTGGCCTCCCAGCTCACGCTGGCCAATGGCGTCTGCGCCAAGGCGCGCATCGCGCTCGCGTCGGTGGCGCCCACGCCGGTGCGCGCCAGCGAGGCGGAGCGCGCCCTGGAAGGCCAGCCCCTCACCCCCGAGCGCATCGAGCAGGCCGCCACGCTGGCCGTGTCCGCCGCGAGCCCCATCAGCGATCAGCGCGGCTCCGCCGAATACCGCCGTCACCTCGTCCGCGTCCTCACCCGCCGCACGCTGATCACCGCGCGCGAGCGGGCGGGCGCCTGATCCGGGAGGAAGATCTCGTGGCGAAGCAGATCCTGCGTTGCACCGTCAATGGCGAGAATGTCGAGGCGCTGGTCCCGCCCTACGTGACGCTCCTCGATGCGCTCCGCGAGGAGCTGGGTCTCACCGGGCCCAAGGAAGGCTGCGGCACCGGCGACTGCGGCGCGTGCTCGGTCCACCTGGACGGCAAGCTGGTGGCGAGCTGCCTCGTGCTCGCCCTGCAGGCCCGCGGCCGCTCCGTCAAGACCATCGAGGGCCTGGCCAAGGACGATGTGCTCCATCCCTTGCAGGAGGCCTTCGTCCGGCTGGGCGTGCCTCAATGCGGCTTCTGCATCCCGGGCGTGCTGATGGCGGCGGCGGCGCTCCTCGCCGACAATCCGCGCCCGACGGAGAGCGAGATCCGCTACGGGATCGCCGGCAATCTCTGCCGGTGCACCGGTTATACGAAGATGCTGACGGCAATCACCGAGGCCGCGGGTACCGTGGCCGCCGGGAAGGGGAGATAGCCATGGCCGTGATGAAGACCACGCGCGACGTCAAGGGGGTCGGCCTCTCCATCCCCCGTCCCGACGGTCCCGAGAAGGTGACCGGCCGCGTCCAGTACGTGGCCGATCTCCAGCCCCGCGGCCTGCTGCACGCCAAGCTGCTGCGAAGCCCGCACGCCCACGCGCGCATCATCCGAATAGACACGTCGAAGGCCAAGGCGCTGCCCGGCGTGCGCGCGGTGCTCACCGCCGCCGACATCCCGCAGCTCAAGAAGAAGGCGCCCACGCGCGCGCATGCCGTGCTCGCCATCGATCGCGTGGTCTTCGCGGGGCAGCCGGTGGCCGCGGTGGCCGCTGACGAGCTGTCCATCGCCGAGGAGGCCCTGGACCTGATCACGGTCGAGTACCAGGTCCTGCCCGCGTCGGTGGATCCGCTGAAGTCCATGCTGGCGGGGGCGCCGCCGGTGGCGGACGCGGGCACCGAGGCCGACACCAGCGAGGCGCTGGCGCACTCCGCGGTGGCGCTCAAGAACGAGGCCGGACCCGCCAAGGCGGTGAACATCGCTCAGCAGTCCCGCGTGCACCGCGGCGACGCGGCCAAGGGCTTCGCGGAGTCGGACCTCGTGCTGGAGAAGACCTATCGCGTGCCCATGGTCCACCAGGGCTACCTGGAGGCCCACGCAGTGCTGGCGGAGTGGGATCGCAACGGGCTGCTCACGCTCTGGGTCAGCACCCAGGGCTCGTTCAATACGCGCTCCGAGGTGGCGGACGTGCTGGAGCTCGAGGAGAACCAGATCCGCGTCATTCCCATGGAGTGCGGCGGCGGCTTCGGCGGCAAGATCCGCGCGCTCTGCGAGCCCATCACCGCGGAGCTGTCGCGCGTGACCAAGCGCCCGGTGCGCTACGTGATGACCCGGCGGGAGGAGCTGGAAGCGGGCATGCCCGCCCCGCAGGTGATCATCCGCCTCAAGACCGGGGTGAAGAAGGACGGGACTCTCGTCGCGCTGGACGCGGAGACGGTGATCGAGTCCGGCGCGTTCTCGGGCGCGGTGCTGGCAGTGAGCGCGGTGTTCCTCGGCAGCATGTACAAGTGGCCGGCCTTCGACATCCGCGGCTTCGAGGTGCTCACCCACAAGCCGAGCGTGGCCGCGTATCGCGCGCCGGTGGCGCCGCAGACCATCTTCGCCATCGAGTCGCACATGGAGCAGATCGCGCGCACGCTGGGTCTCGATCCCGTCGAGTTCCGCCGCCGCCACATGATCCAGGAAGGCGACCTGATGGTGAACGGCCAGCCCTGGCAGAGCAATGGCGGCAAGCAGGTGCTGGAGCGCGTGGCCCAGCACCCCTTCTGGACGGAGCGGGCGGCCTGGGCCAAGAGCGGCAATCGCGACGGGCATGGGCTGCGCGGCACCGGCCTCGCGGTGGGGGGCTGGCTCGGCGGGCTTCAGCCCACCGGCGCCACCGTGCGCCTCAATCCCGACGGCTCGCTGAGCGTCCTCACCGGGCAGGTGGACATCGCCGGCACCAATATCGCGCTGGCGCAGATCGCGGCCTCCACCTACGGCGTGGACATCGACAAGGTGCGCATCACCACCGGCGACACCGACGTGGCGCCGGTCACCGGGCTCAGCGCGGGCAGCAAGACCATCTACACGGTGGGCGTGGCGGTGATGGAGGCGGCCAAGGACGCGCGCAAGCAGACGCTCGAGATCGCGGCCAAGGAGCTGGAAGCCTCCATCCACGATCTCGAGATCGAGGACGGCAAGGTGGTGGTGCGCGGCGTGCCCGATCGCTCCACCACGCTGGCCTCCATCGGCAAGAAGGGCAACCTCTACATGTCCAAGATCGAGCCGGTGCTGGGCGTGGCCCATCCCGCCTTTTCCCAGCAGGCGCCGGGCTTCGCCGCCCAGCTCGCGCGCATCGAGGTGGATGCGGACACCGGCGAGCTCACGCTGCACGGCTTCGTGGTGGTCCAGGACGTGGGCCGCGCCATCAATCCGCTCGGGGTGGAGGGCCAGATGCAGGGTGGCGCCGTCCAGAGCCTGGGCATGGCGCTCACCGAGGCGCTGACCTTCGACGACGTCGGGCGGCTCACCAACCCGAGCCTGCTCGACTACCGCAAGCTCACCGCCGCCGACCTGCCCAATATCGAGACCATCATCGTGGAGGTGCCCTCGCCCTCCGGGCCCTTCGGCGCGCGCGGCGTGGGCGAGCCGCCCATCATCCCCGCGCCCGCCGCCGATCGCCAATGCCATCCAGGACGCGACCGGCGTCCGCCTCACCGAGCTCCCGCTGACCCCGGAGCGCATCGCGCTGGCCATCGCGGCCCAGGGGGGCGCCGCGCGGCCCGCCTAGGCCGCCTTGGTATTCCGTCCCACGAAGCTCTTGACCCGGGTCCACGCATCCGCGGAGGCCTCCGCGAACTCCGTCTGCTTGCGGTCGAAGAAGCTGTGCGGCGCGCCGGGATACATCTTGGCGTCATGCGCCACGCGGGCCTTCTGGCAGGCGCCGTCGAATTCTTCGACCGCGCTGGCCGGGATGCCTTCGTCGGCGCCGCCGAAGACGGACTGCACCGGATTGGCATAGCGCGGCACCGCGTCGATGGGTCGGGCCGGTCCGGCCAGCGCTTGAGGCCGAGCGGCCAGCCGTAGAAGCCGATGACGCCGGCATAGCCGAGGCCGCTGGCGGCCTGGAGGTAGGACAGGGCGCCGCCGAAGCAGAAGCCCACCGAGAAGAGCGAGCGCACGCTGCCGCCCTCGCGCCCGCGGAGATAGGCCGCCGCGGCTGCGATATCGGCCTGGAGCGCCTCGGGCGTGGTGAGCGGCACCTGGCTCATGAAGTCGAACTTGTCGCTCCGGTCGTCGCTCGGCGCGGTGCGCGCGAAGAAGTCGATGGCGACCGCGTCCACCCCCGCCTCCGCGAAGCGCAGCGCCAGCTCCTTGTAGTACTGGTGCAGCCCGCGCACGTCGGGGATCACGATCATGCCCGCGCCGGTCGGGCTGGTCGCCCGCGCGGCATAGGCCATGAAGCGCGTGCCGTCGGCGGAGGTGAGCCGCAGGTCGCGCGCGTCGGTGGCGCCGCCGAAGATCGGGTGAATGGGGGGTCGGGAGTCGGAATCGAAGCACATGGTGGACCTCCTAGTCGGGCAGGAAGAGCCGCGTGAAGTGGTCGTCGATCACCTCGCCATCGGCGGTGACGGTGAAGTTGGACGTGATGAGCCCCTGGGCGCCGGCCAGCCAGCCCTCGCCGCCGGTCACCCGCCACATCACGGTGCCGTGCACGAGGCCCGGCTGCGGGCTCGGCCCCACGTGACCGCGGCCCACCGTGTCGAAGGTGAGGCGGCCCGCGCGGCCATAGGTGATGGTGCCGTCCTCCACGAAGCTGCCGTCGGGAAAGCGCTCCACCCGGGACTCGAGCACCGCCGTCTCGCCCGCGATCGGCTCCACGCGCGGCGTGGATGCCGTCGGCGGCGAGCGCGGTGCGAAAGGCCTGGCTGGGCGCGGTGGTGCGAGCCCGGCGCATGTTGGCCGAACCCGGAACCGCCTCGCCACGGCCGTGGAACTCCAGAGCGAAGACCAGCTCGCGCATCAGAACACGATGAGCCCGCGCGCGAGCTCGCCGGCGGCCAGCGCGCGGAAGGCTTCGTTGGCCTCGTCGAGGCCGTAGCGGCGGTTGATCAGCTCGTCGATGCGGAGCTTGCCCGCCAGGTAGAGGCTGACCAGCCGGGGCAGGTCTTCGCGCGTGCGCGCGCTGCCATAGCTCGAGCCGCGGACGACGCGCTCGCCGGTGACGAGCGGGCGCACGTCGAGCGGGATGGTGGCGCCGGACTCGGGCACGCCGATGAGCACGCAGGTGCCGCGCGGGCGACAGCGCGTCGATGGCCTGGGCGACGGGGCGGGTGGCGCCCACCGCCACGAAGGTGAAGTCGGCGCCGCGGCCGGTGAGGCGGCGGATGGCCGCCACCGGATCCTCGCGCGAGGCGTCGACGAGGTGGGTGGCGCCGAGCGCCGCGCGCATGATCCAGCTTGGCGGCCACCACGTCGACCGCGATGATGGGATGCGCGGCCACCAGGGCGCCGCCCTGGATGACGTTGAGCCCGACGCCGCCCACGCCGAAGACGGCCATGCTCGCGCCCGGCGGCACCGCGGCGGTATTGATCACCGCGCCCACGCCCGTCATCACCGAGCAGCCGATGAGAGCCGCGCGGTCCAGCGGCATCGCGGGATCGATGCGGATGGCGCAGGACTCATGGACCACGGTGCGCGAGGCGTAGGTGGCCACGTGCCCGTAGGAGTAGACGGGCCGGCCGTTGAGCGCCATCCGAGTAGTCCCGTCGGGCAGCACGCCGCGGCCGGGCTGGCGCCGCTCGCAGAGATTGGGGCGCCCGATCACGCAGAAGTGGCAACGCCCGCAGGTGGGCGCCCAGGACAGGATGACGTGGTCGTCCAGGCGCGAGCTCGGTCACGCCGGGGCCGAGCGCTTCCACCACGCCCGCGCCCTCGTCGCCCAGCACGATGGGGACGGGCACGCCCTGCCAGCTCCCGTCGGCGGCGTGGAGGCAGCTATGGCAGACGCCGCTCGCGGTCATGCGCACGAGCACCTCGCCGGCCCGCGGGGCCTCGAGCTCCACGTCCTCCACGCTGAGCGGCTTGCCCTGCTCGAAGAGCACCGATGCGCGCATGGATGGCCTCTCCGGCCGTCAGCGGCGGTAGCGGATCCGGGGATCCAGGTAGCCATAGACGAGGTCGACCATCAGGTTGAGCGACATGAACATGAAGGCGATGAAGAGAATGGTGCTCTGGGTGAGCGGATAGTCGCGCTGGTAGATCGACCAGAGCACCAGCCGCCCCACCCCGGGCAGGGTGAAGACCTCCTCGACGACCACGGTGCCGCCGAGGAGGATGCCCATCTGCAGTCCCACCACCGTCACCACCGGGATGAGGGCGTTGCGAAGCGCGTGCTTGAGGATCACCGCGCCGCGGGCCAGCCCCTTGGCGGAGGCGGTGCGGATGTACTCGGAGCGGAGCACGTCGAGCATGCAGGCCCGCGTGGTGCGCGCGATGTTGGCGGCCGCCGCGGTGCCGAGACACAGGGCGGGCAGGAGCATGATGGTGAGGTTGCGCCGGGGGTCGGTGAAGAAGTCCACCCACACCACCGGCGGCATCCAGCGGAGATAGAGCGAGAAGAAGAGGATGAGCATGGTGCCCTGCCAGAACACCGGCACCGAGAGCCCGAGGAGCGTGCCCACCCGGGTGATGTTGTCGAGCGCGCCGTTGCGGCGCACCGCGGACAGCACGCCGGCCGGCATCCCCAGCAGCGAGCGCGAAGACCACCGAGAGGAACGTGAGCTCGAGCGTCACCGGCAGGCGCTCGAGGATGAGGCCGACCACCGGCTTGCCGGTGCGCCAGGAGGTGCCCAGGTCGCCCTGGAAGAGCCGGCCGATCCAGCGCCCGTATTGCAGGTACCAGGGCTGATCGAGGCCGAAGAAGGCCTTGAGCTGCGCCACCATGGCGGGGCTGGCGATGGCGTCGGCGCCGATCATCTGCTCCACCACGGTGCCCGGGATGAGCCGCAGCATGAGAAAGATCAGCACCGTCAGCCCCACCAGGGTCAGGGCCATCGAGTACAGCCGGACGATCAGATAGCGCGCCACGCGGATCCTAGGCCTTGTCGAGCCAGACGCCCTCGAAGCCGTAGAGCAGGGTGGTCGGATGCTGCCGGAAGCCCTTCACGGCCGACTGGGTGAAGTCGATCGTGTCGGCGGAGAAGAGCCAGAGGTGCGGCACGTGCTCCAGGATCATGATCTGGACGCGATCGTAGATCTCCTTCCGCCGCCGGAAGTCCATGGTGCGGCGGCCGTCCTCCAGCATCGCGTCGAGGTCGGGCACGCTCCAGGAGTTCCAGTTCTGGCCCTTGGTCGAGTGCAGCGCGCGGAAGAAGGCGGTGTCGGGATCGGCGTAGCCCGGGGTGGTGTTCATGGTCAGGTCGAAGTCCTTGGCCTGCCAGCGCTTGATCCAGATCGCGTACTCCACGTTCTCGATCTCGGCGTTGATGCCGATCCGCTTGAGCTGGGCGGCGATGACGGGCGCTCCCGACACCATGGTGGGGAAGGTGGGGATCACGCCGAGCTTCACGGTGAAGCCGGCGGCGTGGCCCGCGTCGGCCATGAGCTTCTTGGCCTTCTCGACGTCGGGCTTGTAGTACTTCATCCACTGGTCCTCGGGGAGCTGCCACTGCTTCATGGGCGCGGTGGCGGGCGCGGTGAGGCGGCCGAAGCCGGACGCGGCCACCCGCATCACCTGGGCGCGGTCCACCGCCCACGAGATGGCCTGGCGCACCCGCACGTCCTTGAGGGGGCCCCGCGAGGCGTTGATGTTGAGGAAGTCGTACCCCAGCCGCGAGGAGCGGTAGCCGGTGAGCGACTTCTCGTCCTTGAGGAGGTTGTAGTTCTTGTTGTCCTCGATGAAGGCGTGATGGATCTGCCCGGTGCGCAGGGCGGCGACGATATTGGCTTCGTCGGGGATGACCCGCAGGAGTACCTGGTCGACATGAGGGCAGTCCCGGCTTGAAGTAGCTGGGGATTCCGCTTCAGCGTCATCTGCTGCTCGACCTTCCAGTCGTCGAGCATGAAGGGCCCGGTGCCCAGGGCGGCCTTGTTGAGGTCGCCGTGCTTCTTGATCCCGGCCTCGCTGATGATGAAGCCCCAGAACCCGCCCAGCGCGGCGAGCAGCCCCGCGAAGGGCTCCTTGGTGAGGAACTTGACCCCGTACTTGCCCGCGGGCTCGACCTTGTCGACGGCGATGAAGTCGGACTTGCCCGGCGACTTCTCGAACAGGCGATCGAAGGTGAACTTCACGTCCGCGGAGGTGAGCTCCTGCCCGTCGTGGAACTTCACGCCTTGCCGCAGCTTGAACGTCCAGGTCAAGGCCGTCCTTGCTGATCTCCCAGGACTCGGCCAGCTCCGGCACCGGGGTCATGTCCGGCTCGAAGCGGACGAGCTGGTTGTACATCATCGGCGAGCGGGCGCTCCGCGAGAACGCCGGCACCAGCTGGGGATCGAGCCCGGTGGCCTCGGTGGTCCGCGCCGAGACGAACGTCCCCCCGGCCTTCGGGGTCTGGCCGAAGGCGGGGCGGCCGAGGGCGAGGGTGCCGAGCGTGAGGCCGCTCGCCTGGAGGAGCTGGCGGCGGCTGAGGGGTTCGATGCGGGGCGCGGGATCTTTGCTGGTCATGGGGTGGGCCTCCTCTGCGGGATTCACTGCTCGTTGGGGTCGAGGACGTCGCGCAGGCCGTCGCCCAGCAGGTTGAAGGCGAGGACGGCGACCATGATGGCGATGCCGGGGAACACCGAGATCCAGGGGGCGGTCTCGAGATAGGTGCGCCCCTCGTTCAGCATATTGCCCCAGGATGGCGTGGGGGGCTGGGCGGAGAGCCCCAGATAGCTCAGCGAGGCCTCGATGAGGATGGCCTGCGAGAACGCCACCGTGCCCTGGACCACGAAGGGCGAGAGCACGTTGGGCAGGACGTGCTTGAGCGCGACCACCCAGCGGGTGGCGCCCAGCGCGCGAACGGCCTCGACGTACTCCTTCTCGCGCTCGGCGAGCACGGGCGCGCGCATCACGCGCGCGAGGAGCGGGATGTAGACGATGGCGATGGCGATGACCGCGCTGTTCACGCCCGGGCCGCGCATCGCCGCGATGCCCACGGAGAGCAGGAGGCCGGGCACGCTGAAGAAGACGTCGAGCACGCGATTGATGCCGTTGTCCCAGGCGCCGCCCAGAAAGCCGGCGGTGAGCCCGAGCACGCCGCCCGCCGCCATCGCGATGCTGATGGAGACCGCCGCCACGTACAGCGAGATGCGCGAGCCGTGGATGACCCGGCTCAGCACGTCGCGGCCGAAGCGATCGGTGCCGAAGAGCGCCTGCGCGCTGGGCGGGCTCTCGATGAGGTCGAAGTTCTGCTCGTCGGGCGGGTAGGGCGCCAGCGCGCCGGCGAACAGCGCGATGCCGACGATGAGGACGGCGCAGATCGCGCCCGCCACCACCACCGTGCTTCGGGACACCCGGCGGAGGGAGCGGTTCCAGGCGGGGCGGCGGAGCAGCGCGGCCTGCGGGTGGAGCACGCCCTCGAGCCGGTCTTCCACTAGAAGTGCTCTCACTAGAAAGTCCATGGTCCCGGGCTCGCGCAGCATCTTCAGGCGAAGGCCCGCCATGAAGACGAGGTACGGGTGCGCCCCGCGCGCCAACAGCGCGTCGCGATCCAGGGGATCGAGCAGGCGCGCCTCGTCCTCCGCGAGCCCGTGCTCGCGGGCGGCGGCGCGCGGATCCTTGAACGAAGCGCTCGGCGAAGGCGCGGTCGGACTTGAGCGCCTTGAGGCAGCGGTTCAGCGGGTAGGCGGCGGCAGGCGGGAACCGGTAGTGCGCGCCTTCGTCCATCAGCGCATCCCCATCAGAGCGGCCACTCCACCACCGCATTGCCGTGATGCCAGGACGGCTCGTAGCAGTAGACGTCCGCGCGGCACGTCGCCCACCGCGCCGAGCAACGTGATCCAGGTGCGCAGCTCGATATTGCCGCGCTTGTCCAGCTCTTCCCCGGAGATGCGCGCCAGCTCGCGCGCCGCGCCCGGCCCGCAGCGCGTCCAGGAGCTCGCGGTCGTAGTCGAAATCGGGCGAGGCATAGCGGTCGGTGCCGGGGAAATGGGACATGCCGCCCGAGGCCATCAGCACCACCCGCTCCGGCCGCGCGCGCAGGATATCGCCCAGCGCGGCGCCCCACTCGTGGCAGCGGCGCGGCGTGGGCTGGGGCGGCAGGTAGACGTTCACGTGCAGCGGCACGATGGGCACCGCCGGCTCCGGCATGGTGAAGTGCAGCGGCACGTAGAACGCGTAGTCGAGCGGCGCGTTCTGCGTATAGGTGAGGTCGAATCCGCGCTCGACACCCTGCTCGACGACGGCCCGCGCGAGCGGCTCGTGAATCTTCATCCGGTACTGGTAGGGGCCGAAGGTGCCCGCGCACTCCGTGCCCACGTAAACGGCCAGCGCCGGCACCGCGTCGAGGAAGAAGGCCTCGATATGGTCGCCGGCCACCATGGCGAGCACGTCGGGCCGGAGCGCCTCCAGGCGCCGCTTCACGCGCGCGAACGCGGCGTGGACGCGGAGGACGAGGTCGCGGTCCTCCGTCTCCGGCCGGATGAGCAGCTGCGGCGTATGAGCGCAGGCGAAGGCCCCCACGAGCATGAGGGCCACACCTTAGCGCAAATCGCCTTTGACAGAAAGTGGGCGCGCGCCTAGACTCCGCGTGATTCGACCCATGAAGCTCTCCGTCGAGTTTCCCAGCGTCGCGTACCGGGAAGGCCCCGCCGGCCTCCTCCGTCTCGCCCGGGCCATCGAGGAGATCGGCTACGACCACATCGACATCTTCGACCACGTGGTCATGGGGTTTCCCGTGGACGGCCGGCCCCCGGGCCCCTACAACCCGGCCATGCCCATCGTCGAAGCGCTGATGGGGCTCTCGTATATTGCCGCGGTCACGTCTCGGGTGACGCTGGGCACCGAGGTGCTCGTGCTCCCGCAGCGCGAGCCCACTCTGGTGGCCAAGCAGGTGAGCACGCTGGACACGCTTTCGGGTGGCCGCGTGCGACTGGGCGTCGGCGTGGGCTGGCAGGAGAGCGAGTACGAGGCCATGGGCGAGGACTTTCACACGCGCGGCGCGCGCATGGACGAGGCCATCGCGCTCATGCGCGCATACTGGGGTGAGGCGCAGGATTGAATATTCCGGCAAGCACTACCGCGTCCACGCCATGGCCATGGAGCCCAAGCCGCCCCAGGGACGGGCACTCCCGATCTGGATCGGTGGCTATTCGGAGGCCGCCTTCCGCCGGGCGGGCCGGCTCGGCGACGGCTGGCTCGCCAGCCGCGTGAGCGACGCGGCGGACGCGGCAAGCGCGCGATCGAGTCCATTCGACGCCACGCCGAGGCGGCCGGCCGCGATCCCGCAAGCATCGGGCTCCAGAGCATGGTGGCGCCGCCGCCGCGCGACGCCGAGGGCAAGCGCTTCTACGCCGAACCCGACCGCGTGGTGGCGCGCGCCGCCGCGCTCCAGTCCATGGGCTTTCAGTGGGTGTCGCTCAATGCCACCGCGATGTTCCAGGCCGGCGCGCGCTCCGTGGACGCCATGATCGAGGCGCTGAGCTCCTCCACGGGCGCCTGCGCGCCAAGGTGGGCTGAGCCGCCATGCACGACCTCACCCTCGGCCGGCTCCGCATCTCCGCGGTGGTCGAGCGCGCGGGGCCGACGCGTCCCACCTGGCTGCTCCCCGACGCCACCCCCGAGGCGCTGGAACGCCACCGCGACTGGCTGGCGCCGCACTTCCTCGACGACAAGGGGCGCTTTCTCCAGAGCATCCACGCCTTCGTGATTCGCGCGCCTGGATTCACCGCCTTGGTGGACACCTGCGTGGGCAATGACAAGGACCGGGGCGGGCAGGCGCCCTTTCACATGATGCGGACGAATTTCCTCGACGACCTCCGCGCCGCCGGTGTCTCGCCCGTGTCCGTGGACATGGTGATCTGCACCCATCTCCACGTCGATCACGTGGGCTGGAATACGCGGCTGGACAGTGGCCGCTGGGTGCCGACGTTTCCGCGCGCGCGCCACCTCTTCGCCCGTACGGAGTGGGAGCATTGGTCGAGCGAGCGGGATGACAATACGCGGCGGATCATGGCGGACAGCGTGCAGCCGGTGCTGGACGCCGGGCTTGCCACCCTCGTGGAGATGGACCACCGCGTTTCCGACGAGCTCTGGCTGGAGCCCACGCCGGGCCATACGCCGGGCCACGTGAGCGTGCGGCTGCGCTCGGGGGATGGCGACGCGGTGATCACCGGCGACCTCATGCACCACCCGGTGCAGATCGCGGAGCCGCGCTGGGGCAGCCACTTCGACACGGATCTGGAGCAGGCGCGGAAGACCCGGCGCGCCTTCTGCGAGCGCTACGCCGACGGGCCCGTCACCGTGCTCGGCACCCACTTCCACCATCCGACCGCCGGTCGGATCACGCGCCATGGCGAGGCCTGGCGCTTCATCGTGGACGGCTGATGGAGCTCCAGGGGCGCGCGGCGTTCGTGACCGGCGGCTCCGGCGATCTCGGCGCGGCGATCTGTGAGCGCCTGGCCCGGGCGGGCTGCGACATCGCCGTCGGCTACGTGGGTAATCGCGAGAGCGCGGAGCGGGTGGCCGGCCTCGTGAAAGGCCTGGGCCGTCGCGCGACCATGGTGCAGGTGGATCAGGCGGACGCCGCGGCCTGCGAGCCCGCGGTGAGCGCCGCCGCCGCCGCGCTCGGGCGGCTCGACATCCTCGTCAACAACGCCGGCTGGAACATCGGCATCCCGTTCCCCGATCTCGACGCGCTCACCGCGGACATATGGGACCGGCTCCAGAACACGAACCTGCGCGGCCCGTTCCTGCTCGCCAAGGCGGCGGCGCCGCACATGCGCAAGCAGGGGGCGGGGCGCATCGTCAATATCGCCTCCATCGCCGGACTGCGCCCCACCGGCAGCTCGATCGGCTACGCGACGAGCAAGGCCGCGCTCGTGCACCTCACGCGCTGCCTGGCGGTGGCGCTGGCCCCCGCCATCACCGTGAACTGCGTGGCGCCCGGCCTCATCGAGGGCACGCGCATGGCCCAGCGCATCCCGCCGGCGGTGGCGGAGAGCGTGCGGCGCATGGTGGTGCTGGGCCGGGGCGCCGACGTCGGCGACATCGCCGCCCAGGTCGAGACGTTCTGCCGCGCCGACAGCGTCACCGGCCAGGTTCTGGTCGTCGACGGCGGCCTCGCCTTCCACTAGCCGAAGAAATGGGCAGATTAAGCTTCCGCAAGTAGTGCAAATGCATCATGCGGTCGGCCCGGTGCCGGTGCTAGTTTCGGGCCCAGCGGACGTTCGCTCTTCACCCGAAGCGGGAAGAGAGGCCACCATGTACTACGTGATTCGCCTGATCACGGGTGTACTCGTTGTCAGCCTCGGCGTCGGCATCGGCACCGGCATGGCCCTCGCGTCGGCCCCGATGGTTGGAAAGGCCAAGAGCGCGGGCATGCCCGTGAAGAACTGCCAGTACTGCCACACGGAGGCGCTCCCCAAGAAGGAGACCTTCAAGCCCGAGGGGTTGAACGATCGGGGCAAGTGGCTCCTCGCCGACATGAAGACCCGCAACCTGAAAGAGCCCGACATCGCGAAGCTCAAGGACTACCCGGGAGGCAAGGAGCAGAAGTGATCAGGGCCGGCGTCGCCCTCCTCGGGGTGACGGAGGCCTTGGCGGCGGACCTCGGGCCAGCTATTGTGCGGCCCGAGGGATGGATCGGGTCGACGGCGCAGTGGACTCAGGGGCTCGGACTGGCGCTGGGACTCATCAACCTGGTGCTCCTGGTCCTGGCCTGGCGGGGCCTGCGGCGGGGTGGGAACGTCATGGCGGTGGGCGGCATGCTCATCGTCGGCCTCACCCTCCTGCCGCTGCTCGTGACGTTCACAGGATATCTGCACGGGTTTCATGGGATGGAGACAGTCCAGTCGTGCGGGGGGTGTCACGTGATGACGCCGTACGTGAACGACCTGACGGACCCAAAGAGCGAGGGGCTGGCTGCCGTCCACTACAAAAACCGCTACATCCAGGAAAACCAGTGCTATACGTGCCACAGTGACTACGGAATGTTCGGGACGGCCGCGGCTAAGCTGGCCGGGGTGCGGCACGTGTACTATCACGTGACCGGCAGCTACACGCTGCCGATCAAGATCGCCACTCCCTACCCCAATGTCCGCTGCCTCGGCTGCCACGGTGATTCCCAGAAGTTCGTGAAGTCCGAGGCGCATGCGGGGGAGGTTCGCACCCAGCTCGTCTCCGGGACGGCGTCGTGTCTCGATTGCCACGCCCCGGCGCATACGCCGAAGGAGGCCAGGTGACGAAGCTGCTGCGGCTCGCGATCGTGCTGGCCGTCGCCGGGATCGTGCTGTGCCTGTGGCTCCTGGCCGGAGTCACCTGGTACACCTTCTTCCTGTTCATGGTGATCGCCCAGCCGCTGCTCCTGGCCGCGTTCGTGCTGTTTGCGATCGCGCTACTCCAGGAGCTCGCGCAGCGGAAGGGCGCCTAGCGAGGGGCCGATGGATCGGACAACGGTGCGGCGTGTGAGCATCCTCGGCGCCACTGGCGCGACGCTGATCGCCCTCGGCGTGATCACGGGCGCTGTGCTCTTGCCCACTTCCGCGCCTGCCCAGAAGGCGCCGGCGGAGGCGCCACCCGCGCAGGCGCAACCTGCGCAGACGCCGCCCGCGCCGGCGCCTTCCGTCACGGCCGCCGTGCCCGAGGGGTTCGTGGGAGCCGAGACGTGCAAGGCCTGTCACGCGGAGCAGTTCGAGAAGTTCTCCCGCACCAAGATGGGCCGGCTCTTCCTCAGGGCGCCCCGCAACACGCAGGAGGGCCTGGCCTGCGAGAACTGCCACGGTCCCGGTGGTGAGCACGTGGCCAAGGGGGGCGGCAAGGGCGTGGGCGGCATGATCACCTTCGCGAAGAACGACAAGACGCCCGTCGACAAGCGCAACCAGATGTGCCTGACCTGCCACACCAAGGGCAGTCACATGTTCTGGAGGGGCAGCGCCCACGAGGCCCGCGACGTGGCGTGCACGGGCTGCCACAAGGTGATGGAGGACATCTCGCCCAAGAACCAGCTCGCGCGGCCGACCGACCTCGAGACCTGCGGCACCTGCCACATCGACAAGCGGGCGGCCGCCTCGAAGTTCTCGCGCCATCCGATGCTCGAGGGCAAGATGTCGTGCGCCTCCTGCCACAACCCCCACGGATCGATCACCCCCGCGCTCCTCAAGGAACCCTCCCTGAACGACACGTGCTTCAACTGCCACGCGGAGAAGCGCGGGCCGTTCTTGTGGGGGCACGCGCCCGTCGTCGAGAGCTGCGCGAACTGCCACGACCCGCACGGCTCCAACCACGACAAGATGCTCAAGCTGTCGCGGCCGCGGCTCTGCCAGCAATGCCACATCGAGAGCCGGCACCCGACCTCCCCGTACGGCCGCGACACCGGCTCGCTCAAGTTCGTGATGGGGCGGGCCTGCTCGAGCTGCCACGTGCAGATCCACGGCTCCAACCACCCGTCGGGCCACGCCTTCACCCGCTAGGAGGGCATGATGCGAGCGATCGAGCGGGCCGGTCTGATCCTCGTGGTATTGGTGGCGCCGCTGGTGGCAGGCCCCGCCCGGGCCCAGACCGAGCTCGGCGGCTGGACGCTCGCAGGCGACATCGAGGCGGGCTTCCGCTTTCTCCCGGGCGAACCCTCCAAGAATGAGCAGGCCAAGTTCCAGGAGTATCGGGACATCCAGGAGGGCCTCTTCCTCCAGTCGCTCGGGCTCCGGCTCTTCACCCCAGACCAGAAGACCTTCTTCGAGCTGGGGGGCCGCGCGTGGGGCTACAAGGACCAGGAGTACCTGCTCGGGGCCGGGCGCCTGGGCCAGTGGGAGGCCGGGTTCGAGTGGAACCAGATCCCGCACACCTTCTCGACCAACGCGCGCTTCATGGCCGGCGAGAACCCGCCCGGGTTCTTCGTGCTGCCCACCCCACGCCCGCCGCTGAACGCGCACAACGCGGCGGGGGAGCCGGACGAGATCGAACTCGTCCGGAAAGACGCGCGGTTCTCCTTCAAGCTGACGCCGACCCCCTGGCTCGACATCACGGCCGAGTACACGAGGATCCGCAAGGACGGGGAGCGGCCCTTCGGTATGGCGTTCGGGAGCCCCGGCAACAACTTCTACGAGATCCTCGAGCCGATCGATCAGACTACCCACGATTTCCGCGTGAAGGCGGTGATCGCGCGGGAGACGTGGCAGCTGCAGTTCTCCTACGGCTTTTCCGCCTTCCGCAACGGGCTGGACGCGGTGGTGGCGGACAACCCCTGCTTCGGGTTGACGGCGTCGGTGACCTCGGCCTCGCCGGGGTGCAGCGCCACCGCCGCCGACCCCGAGCGCGGCCGGACCGCGCTGACGCCCAACAACACCGCGCACACGTTCGCGATGGGCGGCGGCGTCAGCCTGCCCTGGTGGCGGACGCGCCTCAGCGGCAACGTGTCCTACAGCCTGCGCCTGCAGGATCAGGACTTCCAGCCCCAGACGATCAATTCCGCGCTCGCCTCGCCCCTCCTCGCGCTGCCCGCCAAGAGTCTCGACGGGACGGTCGGGATCACGACCGTGAACTTCAACGCGACGAGCCGGCCGCTGCCGCCGCTGAGCCTGACGCTCCGGTACCGGCTCTTCGACTTCAACGACATGACCGACGAGCTGATCTTCCCGGCCAACGTGGTCGACGATCGGAGCGTCACCGCGGAGGCGCAGCGGGCCGCCCGCTTCGAGCAGACCCGGCACAATGCGGACGCCGAGGCCCGCTGGCGCTTCGGCACGATGGCGGCCGTGGGCCTCGGCGGCGGGTGGGAATACATCAATCGCTCCAGGAATCGCGAGGTCGAGAACAGCGACGAGTACTTCGCCAGGGCGGTCCTGGACGTCACGCCGTGGGAGTGGCTGCTCGCGCGCTTGACGTACCGGCCCTCGTTCCGTCGCATCGGGGGATACGACCCCGCCGCGCAGCTCGAACGGACCACCCTGGGGGAGCTGGACACCGAAACCATCTCGACCTCGCAGTCACCTCTCCTCCGCAAGCTGGACGAGTCGGACCGCGACCGGCAGCGGGTGGACCTCATGGTCGAGCTCGCGCCGATCGAGACGTTCACCACGTCATTCAACGCCAGCTACCGGAACGACAACTACTACAACTCCACCCTCGGGCTGCAGGACGCCACCGCGTGGACGGCCGGCGTCGACCTGACCTGGACGCCGTCCGACCGGATCTCACTGACCGCGGGCTACAATCATGAGTCCATCCTGCAGAGGCAGCGCTCGCGCAGCCGGCCGGTGAGCGGGGGGCTTTCCCTCGACTTCCCCGACTTCGACTGGATCTCGACCAACACCGACACGATCGAGACGTTCTACGTCGGGCTGCGCGCGGCGCTCATCCCCCGGACCCTCGACCTGCTGTTCGGCGTCCGGTACGAGTACGCCCTGGGCAGCGTGGCGAACCGCAACCCGGATCCGGTGACGAGCGGCTCGGCCTCCCAGCGGACCACGGCGACGGCCCTGCACTTCCCGTCCACCGAGGACAGCATGTTCCGCCTCGACGTGGCCGCGCGCTATCACTTCCTGAAGCACTGGACGGCCAGCCTCGGCTATGCGTTCGAGATGTTCCACAAGAGCAACTGGCAGACCGACCAGCTGAACCCGTTCCTGCCCGGCGTGGCCACGACCTGGCAGGGGAACGACCTCAAGGACTACACCGCTCACATCATCGCGCTCACCCTCGGCTACCGGTTCTAGGCTCGCGGGCGGCCGGGAGGCCCGCGAGCGTAGGTCCAAGGTCGCATGGACGAACCGCCGCCCTTTCCGTATCATGTCGGCGAGGAAGTAGGCGATAGGGGGCGGAGGGTTTGCGATGGGGCGACCGGAGGTGGATCTGACAGAAGCGCTCGCAGGCGCGGCCGACGGGGCTCTCGTCCTCGGCCCCGACGGGAGCATCCTCGCCTGGAACCGCGCCGCCGAGCGAATCCTGGGCCATCGGGCGAGCGAAACGCTCGGGCGGCTGTGCTGCGAGGTCCTCGCGGGCCAGGACGTCGGCGGCACCCGGATCTGCCAGCCGAGCTGCCGTGTGATGACCTTGGCGCAGCGAAGGTGGGACCGCCGAGAGCTTCGACATGTGCGCGCTCACCAAGGCTCGCCGCGCCGTGTGGCTCAACGTGAGCACGCTCACCTCTCGCCGCGCCGGCCGAACCCTCATCGCCCATCTGTTCCGCGAGGTCACCGCGCCCCGGCTAGGGGAGCCGCCGGCCTCCCTGCTGACCCCACGCGAGCGCCAGGTGATCAGCCTCCTCGCCGCGGGGGCGAGCACCCGCGAAATGGCCGAGCGCCTGGGGGTGAGCAAGGCGACGATACGGAACCACGTGCAGAGCATCCTCGGCAAGCTTGGCGTCCACAGTCGCCTCGAGGCGGTGGCATTGGTGCGGAGATGAAGGACGAGGACCGGGCAGAACCGTCGCCGCCCACACGCCGCGAATTTATTGCCCGATTGAGCACCGGCGCGGCGGCGCTCGGGGCCGTGACCCCCGCCGAGGCCGCCCCAACGATTCCGCCGCCCAAGACCCGCGGCGCCACCACCACCACTACCGTGTGCCCTTTCTGCGGGGTGGGCTGCGGCCAGGTCGTGGCCACCCGCGGCGGCCGGGTCGTCAACATCGAGGGCGACCCGGCGCACCCCGTCAGCGAAGGCACCCTCTGCAGCAAGGGGGCGGCGGCCATCCAGGTGGTGAACAACCCGCGGCGCCTGCAGAAGGTGCTCTACCGCGCGCCGGGCGGCACGGCGTGGGAGGAGAAATCGTGGGACTGGGCCCTGGAGCGGATCGCCGCGCGGGTCAAGGACACGCGCGACAAGACGTTCCAGGCGTCGGTGGACGGGCGGGTCGTGAACCGCACGGAGGCGATCGCGTGCCTCGGCGGCTCCGCGCTGGACAACGAGGAGGCCTATCTCCTCGTGAAGCTCATGCGATCGCTCGGCCTGGTGTACATCGAGCACCAGGCCCGCCTCTGACACAGCTCCACGGTCGCCGGGCTGGCGGCCTCGTTCGGCAGGGGGGCGATGACGAATCACTGGATCGACATGGTCAACGCCGACGTCGTCCTGATCATGGGCGGCAACCCGGCCGAGGATCATCCGATCGCCATGAACTGGCTGACGCGCACCAAGGAGCGGGGCGCGTACATCCTGCACGTCGATCCGCGCTTCAACCGCACCAGCTCCGTCGCGGACGTGTTCGCAAGCTGCGCTCGGGCACCGACATCGCGTTCGTCGGCGGCATGATCCACTACGCCATCACGCACAACCGCATCCAGCAGGAGTACGTCCGCGAGTACACCAACGCCTCCTGGATCGTCGGCGACGGCTACAGCGTTCCCGGACGGTCTCTTCGGCGGCTACGATCCGAAGACGCGCAGCTACGACCGCGCGCGCTGGGCGTACGCGCTCGACGGGGAGGGCCAGCCGCGGCGCGACCCGACCCTCAAGCATCCGCGCTGCGTGTTCCGGCTGCTCGAGAAGCACTTCGCCCGCTACGACGCCGACACCGTGTGCAAGATCACCGGCACGCCGAAGGAAGTCTACCTCCGCGTGTGCGATCTCTACACGTCGACGTACGCGCCGGACCGCGCGGGCACGTGGCTCTACGCCATGGGCACCGCGCAGCACAGCCACGGCACCCAGAACATCCGGTCGTACGCGATCCTCCAGCTGTTGCTCGGCAACATCGGCGTCGCCGGCGGCGGCGTCAACGCGATGCGCGGCGAGTCCAACGTCCAGGGCTCCACGGACAGGGGCTGAGCAACGACGCCCTGCCCGGCTACTCAAGCTGCCGGTGGAAGCCGACGTCAACCTGGAGAGCTATCTCAAGCGCGTCACGCCGGAGGCGCTCAGCCGCGGCCAGCGCGAACTGGCTCAAGAACACGCCGAAGTACGTCGTCAGCCTGCTGAAGGCGTGGTGGGGCGAGCACGCCACGCGGGAGAACGACTTCGCCTTCGAGCACCTGCCCAAGCTCGGGGCAGGGTTCCAGGGACAGGGCTATGCCTTTCTCGCGCTCGCCCAGGCGATGCTCGGCGGCGAGATCAAGGGGCTCTTCTGCTTCGGGCAGAACCCCGCGGTGGGCGGCGCCAACGCGCGGCTCATCCGCGCGGCCCTGGACAAGCTCGAGTGGATCGTCGTCGCCGATCTGTTCGAGCACGAGACGGCGATGTTCTGGAAGCGCCCGGGCGTCGATCCCAAGCGCATCCCGACCGAGGTGATCGTCCTCCCGGCCGCGTCGGGTCGAGAAGGAAGGGAGCATCGTCAACAGCGGGCGGTGGACGCAGTGGCGCTACCGCGCGGTGAAGCCCATCGCCGACGCCGGCCCGACCTCGAGATCGTCGACGGGCTCGCCCGGGCGCTCAAGAGGGCGTACGAGAAGGACGGCGCGCTCCCGGAACCGATCCGCGAGGTAGCCTGGGAGTACGCGCACGCGCCCGGCAGCCACGAGGCCGATCCGCACGCGTCGCGCGGGAGATCAACGGACGGTTCCGGCGGGAGGTGACGGCCAAGGACGGCAAGACGTTCGCCGCGGGCACGCAGGTCGACGGCTTCGCCCAGCTGCGCGACGACGGCACCACGTCGTCGGGCAACTGGATCTACTGCGGCAGCTACACCGAAGCCGGCAACATGGCCGCGCGACGCGACGCGAGAGACGCGGCGAACGGGATCGGGCTCATGCCGAAGTGGGCGTGGGTCTGGCCGATGAACCGCCGCATCCTGTACAACCGCGCGACCGTCAATCGCACGGGCAAGCCGTTCAACCCGCGGAAGTGGGTCATCCGCTGGAACGCGGAGAAGAAGCGTGGGAAGGCGACGTCCCCGACGGCGCCATGCCGCCCGGGGAGACGAAGCCCTTCATCATGCTGGCGGCGGGCGTCGGTCAGCTCTTCGCCCCGGAGATGGCGGACGGGCCATTCCCCGAGCACTACGAGCCGGTGGAGAGCCCGGTGCGGAACGCGCTCTCGAAGACCACAGTCGAGCCCCTGCGCGCAGATCTGGCAATCGACGCCGTTCGACCGGTACGGGACACCCGACGAGTTCCCCGTCGTCGGGACGACCTACCGCGTGTCGGAGCACTGGCAGACGGGCTCCATGAGCCGCAACATGCCGTGGCTCGCGGGCCTCACGCCGGACGCGTTCTTCGAGATCGGCATCGACTTGGCCCGCGGAAGGGGATCGCGAACGGGGACCGGTCGCGTGCGCAGCGCGCGGGGCGATCGACGTGTACGCGCTGGTCACCGAGCGCTTCCAGCCGTTCCTCGTCGCCGGCAGGCGGGTGGACCAGGTCGGCCTCCCCTGGCACTGGGGGTACGCGGGCATCGTGACCGGTGACAGCGCGAACGACCTCACCGCGAGCGTGGGCGACGCGAACACGATGATCCCGGAGAACAAGGCGTTTCTCTTCAACGTCGAGTCGAGAAGGACCGCGCACGAAGCGAGGCCCGCCTGATGCAGAAGGCGATGATCCAGGACAACACGAGGTGCATCGGCTGCCGGGCCTGCATGGTGGCGTGCAAGGCGTGGAACGACCTGCCGGGGGAGGACACGGAGTTCTTCGCGGGCGCGGGCTACCAGAACCCGCGGGACCTCGACGCGAACAACTACACGGTCATCACCTTCAACGAGAAGGTCACCGGCGCCCGGCGGACTGGGTCTTCGGCCGCCAGCTCTGCATGCACTGCCTCGCACCCCGCGTGCGTCTCGGTCTGCCCGACGGTCGCGCTGAAGAAGACCGACCTCGGGCCCGTCGTGCTCGACTCGACGGCGCTGCATCGGCTGTCGCTACTGCATGCTGGCTTGCCCCTTCCTCATTCCGAAGTACGACTACGGAACCTGTGCGCCCGAAGATCTAGAAGTGCACGATGTGCCACGACCGGCCTGGAGGTCGGGCTGAAGCCGGCGTGCGCGACGGTGTGCCCGACGGGCGCGATCACCTTCGGCGACCGCGACGACATGCTCGCGGAGGCGAAGCGGCGGATCGCGGACAACCCCAGGCGCGTACGTGCCGCAGATGTACGGCGACGACGAGGTCGGGCGGCACCAGCGTGTTGCACCTATCATCCGTGCCGTTCGAGCAGATCGGCTACATCACCGGCCTGCCGAAGACACCGATGCCGGACCTCACCCACCGCTGGCTGCGCGTCACGCCGGGCGTGTTCGGGGTGCTGTACGGCGTGTTCGCGGTGCTGGCGTGGCCTGGTGCACTGGCGCAACCGCGGCCGGACGCACGACGCGGACAAGACATGAACTGGCGCATCCGGCTCACCTGGTGGGACAAGGCGCTGCTGGCTATCATGGCGGCGGCCGTCGTCATCACGGTGGTGCGGTTCGCCGCCGGCATCGGCAGCGTCGCCAACATCAACAACGCCTATCCCTGGGGCTGGTGGGTCGGCTACGGGATCATGACCATGATCGCCATCGGCGGGGTCGGCTTCACCATCACCGGTCTCGTGGAGATCCTGGGCGCCCATCGCTACCACTCGTTCCTCCGCCCCGCCGTGCTGATGGCCTTCCTCTGCTACGTCAGCGCGATCACCATGCTGATGGTGGAGCTCGGCCGGCCCTGGAAGGTCTGGATGGTCCTCGTGTCCTGGGCGCCCACCTCTGCCCTCTACGAGGTCGGCTGGTGCGCGTTCCTGTACCTCAGCGTGCTCGCCTTCGAGTTCGCCCAGGTGCCGGCGGAGGAGCTCGGCTGGCGGCGCGCGCTGAAGGTCATCCGGACGATTTACATTCCCATCATGCTGCTTGGCGTGACGCTGTCGCACCTCCACCAGTCCTCGCTGGGCACCTTGCTGACGCTCATCCCCCACAAGATCAACCTGCTCTGGTGGTCGGAGCTGCTGCCGCTGATCTTCCTCTTCTCCGCCATGATGGCCGGCCCGGCGGTCGCCATCCTCGAGCATCTCGCCGCCGCCCGCTGGCTCGGCTTCACCCCGCGCATGGATCTGCTCGCCCGGCTGGCCCGCATCGAAGCCGGGCTCGTGGCGCTCTCCCTGGTGCTCCAGGTGGGCGACCTCTTCTACCGTGGCGCCGCCGGCGCCATGCTCAGCCCGACGTGGTTCGCCGTCCTCTTCTGGATCGGGATCGGGTTCGGCCTGCTGCTTCCCCTCGTGCTGCTGCTCATGCCGGAGGTCCGCGAGAGCCGGCGCGGGCTCGCGGTAGCATGCGGCCTGGTGGTGGCGGGCGTGCTGCTCCACCGTCTGAACACGGCCGTCTTCGGGCTGCGGGTGCGGCACTGGGAAACGTACATGCCGTCATGGGGTGAGATCGGCATCACGCTCGGCATCACCGCGGGGGCCGTCTTCGTGTTCGGCGCGCTGGTGCGCATCCTGCCTATCCACGACGAGGCGCCGCCGCGGGCCAGCGCGCGCCCCGCTCCGCAGCCCGCCGGCGCGCTGCGCGGGGGACGGGCGGTCGCGACGTGACGCCGGAGCCGCCGCGCCGGATCTCCGGGCTCCGCATCGTCGGCATGCTGGCGGTACTGGTCAATCTCATCCTGACCATCGCCCTCATCACCCAGGTGCGCGAGCTCCAGCAGCGTGTCGCCAGCTTGCCCGCGGATCTCGCCCGCAAGAGCGACGTCGCCATGCTGCGGCCCCTGAAGATCCGCCAGATCCTGACGGACAACTGCGTCGGCTGTCACTCCGCGCGCCGTCTCGGCGTCACCGTGTCGATGGAGCCCACGGACATTCAGCGCACCGTCGAGCGTATGCGCGAGCACCCGGGCGCCCAGATCTCGCCGGGCGAATTCGAGCGCATCACCGCGTCGCTCCTGGTGTTGCGATGCGCGCGCTGCCATGGCGAGGAGACACTCAACCTGATGGTGCTCAAGACCCAGCCGGAGCGCCTGGCCACCGTCCGCCGCATGGCGGCGCTCCCCGGATCGGGGGTGCGGCCGGATCAGGCGCTCGCCATCGCCCAGGCGTTCGACCGATTGATCGACGAGAGCGGCGGCGGCCGGCCGAGCCGATAGCTACGGCTCGTGGCCCTGTCCCTGGCCGATCAGAACACGTCGAGCTCGTAGTTGATGATGATGCGGAAGTCCTTGACCACCTGGTCGTTGCCCCGGCCGACGTAGGCGTTACGGAAGCGGAACTGCAGTCCCTTGACCTGCGGCACGTCATAGATGAAGTCCAGATTGCCCTCGTGAGTCGTCGGCAACCCGGCGCCGGATGCCGGGTTGATGCGATCGCCGCCCCGGGCATAGAGCAGTTGCACCTTGAAGCCGGGGAGCTGGAAGGGCAGCAGGGTCCCGCCGAAGTCGTACTTCACGCCGAGCCCGAAGGCCTTCTCGTTCGCCCGGTCGAAGTCCGTCACCATGCAAGGAGAGATAGCCCGGCCACGAGCCGAAGTTATGGCGGAGGTCGGCTTCGTCCCCATTGAAGTGCGCGGCCACCCCCGCGGTGAGGCCGCGCCACAGGAGCCGCGCGCCGAAGCCGACGTTCCACGTGTTGAAACCGCCGACCTGCGCGTCTCCCACGTCCGTCTGGTCGGTGAACTGGAGGCCGAACTGGAGAGCCAGATCCTTGGTGAGCGCGTGCAGGTACTCTCCCTTGGAGAACAGGGTGTTGTAGGTGTTCACCCCGTAGAAATTCCCGGCGTAGAGCACGAGGCCCTTGATCGGCGTGAGCTCGACCGCGCCGAGGACCATCCCTTCGTCGTCGCCCGTCCCGCCGGCCTGGCGCGACATCGAGATGAAGTCGTTCGAGTCGCGGGGCTTGATGGTCCAGATGTAGCCGACGTCGTAGCGGAACCAGTCGACCTTGCCGGACAGCATCACCGCCTCGAAGGTGTTCGGCAGCATCCGGTTGTCCTGCGAGTTCACGTACCCCTCGTCGATCCTCGTCCGGCCCCCCTTCAGGAGCACGTACTCCTTGTACCGCAAGGCGGCCCACGCCTCGGCGAAGACCCCGATCGCGTCCTGCCCCGGCGTGAGCAGCAGGCTGCCGGGCCGACTTTCGGGAGCGTAGGCCGGCAGGGAGGTGAAGTACGCTCCGCCGATCGGGAAGGTGTCGAACAGCCAGCCGGACGAGAACTGCGCCCAGCCGCCGAGCGCCCACGCCTCGCTGTCGTTGCCGATGTCGTTCTGGCGGTTGAAGTAGAAGGAGCGGAAGCGCACCGTGAGGTCGGCGTCGCGGAAGAACGGATTCCACTTGGCCCGGTTTTCCTGGAGTGACGGAAAGAAGCGGTCGAGGGTGTTCCGGGGCGGCGGCGGAGGCTGCGTGACACCGAAGTGCGCCTCCTGGTCGTGATCCGCGCGGCTGGGCGCCGGCACCAGCAGCGCGAGGCAGGCGACGCCTGCCATCAGGGCGCCTTTCAGCGCCAGACTGGAGACTCTCATTTCTGCTCTCATCGAGACCCCTCCTTTGAGCCGGCGTGGAGCCAGGTCGCCGCGTCAGTACCCCCGATAAAGTAGATGCGAGCGGCCGCCACCGTCCATAGGACTTTGGTCGTACGGCATTGCCCGCCGTCACAGCTCCACGATCCCGTCCCCCACCTTGCGCAGCCGCTCGAGAACCAGCGGATCGTGGCCCGGGATCACCAGGTCCGGGCTCGACGCCAGCTCGCCGATGCGATCGAAGGCGCGGTACATCCCGGGCAGGTCGTGCAGGGTATTGAAGGGGATGCGCTCCTCGAAATTGCGGTAGTAGTGCGAGGCGTCCGAGGCCACCACCGCGCGCCCCTTGGCGTGCGCCACCGTGACGATCTGCATGCCGGCCGTATGTCCGCCCACCTTGTGCACGCTCACCCCGGGCGCCACTTCACGCTCGCCGTCCACGAACACCAGCCTTCCCTCGTAGTTCAGGCGGATGAGGGCGCAGATGTCCTCCACCTCGACGGAGCGGCGAAAGGCGCCGAGCGAGACGTTCCGCCCGGTGTAGAACGCCATCTCCGCGTCCTGGACGTAGAAGGTGGCGTTGGGGAAGAGAGCATAGTTGCCCACATGATCGTAGTGGAAGTGGCTGAGCACCACGTGCTGGACCTTCCGGCAATCCACGCCGACCTCGGCGAGGCCCCGGTCGATGGGGCGGAGGAACTGGCGCCCGCGCGCGGTGCCGACGGGCTCGGTGAAGCCGAGGTCCACCACCACCGTCTCGCCGCCGTTGGTGAGGGCCCACACGAAGTAGTCCATGGTCATGGGGCCGTTGTGGTGGTCGCCGTAGAACGCCTCCGAGGTCGTGCACTTGCGGTGGGCGTAGCGAACGGCGTGAATCCGGTAGGGCGCGATGGGCATGGTCAACTCTCCTTTCTCGTGCGAGGATTCTACTCGTTGTCACCCCAGGTTCAAGGAGGAGCCATGGCCACACCGCCCACGACCTCGCCCGCCACGGTCGCCACCCGCAACGAGGTCCGCGCGGTCATCCCGCGGGTCATCGAGCTCACCGAGTCGCTCGTCTACGGGGACATCTGGGAGCGCCCCGGCCTGTCCAAGCGGGATCGCAGCCTGATCACGGTGGCCGCCCTGGTGGCGCTCTATCGGCCCGACCAGCTCAAGGGCCATACCGCGCGTGCGCTCGCCAACGGCGTCACCAAGGAAGAGATCGGTGAGCTCATCACCCATCTCGCCTTCTACGCGGGCTGGCCCAGCGCCATGTCGGCCGCGAAAATCGCCAAGCAGGTCTTCGAGGAGAAGCCGGCATGAAGATCGGGTTCATCGGAGTCGGCACCATGGGCGCCTTCATGGCCTCCAATCTGCAGGCGGCGGGGCATGCGCTGATCGTCAACGACGTGCGGAAGGACGCGGCGGCGCCGCATCTGGCCGCCGGAGCCGCCTGGGCCGCCACGCCGCGGGAAGTCGCCAAGGACGCCGAGGTGATCTTCACCTCGCTCCCCGGTCCGCCCGAGGTGGAAGCGGTGGCGCTCGGCGCGGACGGCCTCATCAGCGGGATGAATCGGGGCGCGGCCTTCTTCGATCTCAGCACCAACTCGCCGGGGCTGGTGCGGCGGCTCCATGCCGCCTTCGCGGAGAAGGGCTTTCATCTCCTCGACGCGCCGGTGAGCGGCGGGCCGAAGGGCGCGAAGAGCCGCAAGCTCGCGCTCTGGATCGGCGGCGAGCGCGCGGTGTTCGACAAGTTCAAGCCGGTGCTCGACGCCATCGGCGACCAGGCCTACTACGTCGGCCCCATCGGCGCGGGCTCGGTGGCGAAGCTCGTGCACAACTGCGCGGGCTATGCCATCCAGACCGCGCTGGCGGAGGTCTTCACCATGGGCGTGAAGGCCGGCGTGGATCCGCTCACGTTCTGGCAGGCGGTGCGGCAGGGCGCGCAGGGTAGACGCCGCACGTTCGATGGCCTGGCTAGACCAGTTCCTGCCCGGCACCTTCGATCCGCCGTCGTTCGCGCTCAAGCTCGCGCACAAGGACGTCTCGCTGGCCACCGCGGTGGGCCGCGAGTTCGGCGTACCCATGCGGGTCGCCAATCTGGCGCTGGAAGAATTGACCGAGGCCATGAATCGCGGCTGGGCCGGGCGCGACTCGCGGGTGGCCATGCTGCTGCAGGAGGAGCGGGCCGGGGTCAAGATCGCGGTGCCCGCCGAGAAGCTGCGCGAGGTCATGGACAAGGGTTAACGTTCGCTCAAGGAGGCCGACATGATGACCAGGATCTATGCGGGCGCGGCGCGGGGATTCGGCGGCTCGGCGACGGCGAAGGGCGGGCTCTTCCGCCGCGCGCTCGGCGAAGACCGCTGGCAGAAGCTGGGCGGCGGGCTGCCCGCCGACGCCGAGATCCACGCCATCGCGGTGCACCCCGGCGACGCGCAGGTGGTGTACGCGGGCACTCACGAGGGGCCGTACCGGAGCACGGACGGCGGGGACAAGTGGACCGCCATCCCGTTCCCCGACGGGGCCAAGGAGGTCTGGTCCTTCCTCTTCGATCCGCGCGACGCGCGGGTGATGTACGCGGGCACCTCGCCGGCGGCCGTCTACAAGAGCGAGAACGGCGGCGACACCTGGCGGAAGCTCGGGCTCAAGGCGGCCGGCCACGTGAAGATGAGCTTCGACTGCCGGGTGACGCGGATGACCGCGGACCCGAGCAATCCGCGCGAGCTCTACGCCGGGCTCGAGGTGGACGGCGTCATGCGCTCGCGCGACGGCGGGGAGACCTGGGAGGACGTGAGCCAGCCCCTGATCAAGCTCGCCGACCGGCCCCATCTCAAGAGCCGCATCGTGAGCGACACCGAGATCGAGGGCATGATGGACAGCCATGCGCTGTGCATGTCCAGCGCGGCGCCGGGCACGGTGTTCCTGGCCGTGCGCATGGGCGTCTTCCGCAGCGCGGACGGCGGCGCCACGTGGGAGGACATGGAGATCGGGCGCTTCTCGCCGCTCACGTACTCGCGTGACGTCTGCGTGTCCCCGCACAATCCCAATACACTCTTCACCTGTCTGAGCCCTGCCGCGCGCAGCGAGGACGGCTCGCTCTACCGGAGCGACGACCTCGGGGGCTCGTGGAAGCGCGTCGATCGGGGGGTGAAGGCGCGGGCCACCATGATGAGCGTGGCGCTGCACGCGAAGGACCCGGAGCAGATCTACTGCGTCTCGCGCTGCGGGCAGGTGTTCGGCACCCAGGACGGCGGGGCGAAGTGGCAGGAATACCCGCTGCCCGAGGGCACCGCGGACGCCTATACGGTCGCCTGCGCGTGAGCCGTCCCACCGCGGCGGACTGGCTGGTCCCGCTGCCGGGACCGGCCGTGGCCGAGCTGGAGGCCCTCGTCGAGGGCCTCCGGCGCGATCCGCTGCCCACGCTTCTTCTTTCGCCGTCTCCGACGGACCTCGCCTGCTGTCGCGAGGTCATGGCGGAGGTGGGCGCCCGGCTGCGCGGGCCCGTCGGCCTGGCCGTGCTGGACCGCGTGCCGGTGGAGCGGTTCTCGGAGGAGGAGAACCGCGCCATCGGCTGGGTGCTGGGCTCGCTGCTGGGCCGGCTCGTCGCGCAGAAGTGGGACGGGACCATGCTGTACGACGTCCGGGATACCGGCAAGAAGCTCGAGTACGGCGTGCGGCGATCGGTGACGAACCTCGAGCTGCAGTTCCACACCGACGCCCCCTGGGTAGATCTGCCGCCGGAGCACGTCGGACTCCTCTGCCTCAATACGGCGGCCGAAGGCGGCGTGAGCCGCTTCGTGAGCCTGACGGACGCGCATTCGACGCTGCAGGGCGCCGAGCCCGGTCTACTGAAGCGCCTGTACCAGCCCTTCCCGTGGGATCGCCAGGCGGAGCATGCGCCCGACGACGACAAGGTGGGCTGGCAGCCTATCTTTGCCGATGGTCCGGGCGGCGTGGTCTGCCGCTACAACCGGGTGCTCATCGAGACCGGCGCGTCGCTGACGGGGGAGCCGGTGGATGCAGCCGGCCTCGAGGCCCTGGACGCGATGCGCGCGCTGGTCGAGTCCGAGGCGCGCTGGATCGAGCTGACCATCGCGCGCGGCCAGCTCCAGTACCTCGACAACCGCCGCTTCGCGCACGCGCGGACACCGTTCAAGGACGGCGCCACGCCGGAGACCCGCCGCCATCTCATCCGGCTCTGGAACCGCGACGAGGGGCGGCGCAGTTTTCACGGGTAGCAGGTCGAGCATCTCTCGCTCGCCGGCCCTGCTGCTCTAGCCCGGATCGGCCGAGCCTCACGGCCGACGCATTTTTCGCTTGACACTTCGGCTCGATGGATTGGTCGCGCGGCGGCGGCCGTCGAGACGAGCGGGCTCACGCTCCGCCTGGGCCCATCGGAACGCGTTCAGGCGGGTGGCGACAAAATCATTTGACGCGGACTGATCGCTCGCTCCGTGCGCGTTCCGGAGCCGCGAAAACCAGGGTGTAGAGTCGCTCCAGCAGAGGGAGGACTCGCCATGGGATCCCATACGTCCGCCGTGCTGGCCACGCCCCCACCCACCGCCGAGCTGGAGCGGCTCGGCGACGAGATCGCGGAGCTGTCCGCACACCTCGACGCCGCCACCGCGCGGCTGCTGGCCTGATCCGCGAGTTCGACGCGCGGGGCGGGTGGAACACGGGCTTCCCCTCCTGCGCCGAGTGGCTCGGCTGGCGGGTGGGGCTCGACAAGGGCGCGGCGCGAGAGCGGGTCCGGGTCGCGCGCGCCCTCGGGACGCTGCCCCGGCTTGACCGAGGCCCTGGCCCGCGGGCAGCTGTCCTATTCCAAGGTCCGTGCGCTCACTCGCGTGGCGACCCGGAGACCGAAGCTCGGCTCGCTCGCGGTCGGGCGGGCGGGCACGGCCGAGCATGTCGAGCGCATCGTGCAGGCCTGGCGGCAAGTGGATCGCCGGGCCGAGGCGCGGAAGGCCGCCCGTCAGCACGAAGGGCGGGGGCTCCAGGTCTACGAGGACGAGGACGGCATGGTGGTGGTGCGGGGCCGCCTCACGCCGGAGGCGGGGGCACTCCTGCGGCGTGCCCTGGAGGCCGGGCGCGAGGTGCTCTATCAGAACGCACGCGGGAACCGCGCCGGCGCGGCGGCCAGGGGCGGCAGAGCCGGTGGAGAAGCGCCCGACGGTGGCCCAGCAGCAGGCGGACGCGCTGGCGCTGGTGGCGGAGTCCGCGCTGCACCACGCCCTCGATCCGGGCGCCCGGGCGAGCGCTACCAAGTGGTCGTCCATGTCGACGCCGCGGTGCTGGCCGATCCGGATCAACCGGGCCAGTCCGCCTCGAGGACGGCGCCCACGTTCCCGCGGGAACGTCCCGCCGCCTGGCGTGTGACGCGAGCCGGGTGGTCGTTCGCCACGACCAAGGGGGGCGTGTGGTGGAGATCGGCGCGCGGACCCGGACCATTCCGCCCGCCTTACGCCGCGCGCTCCTGCATCGAGACCGGACCTGCCGCTTTCCCGGGTGCGGGTGCGGGTCGTTCAGGCCCATCATCTCCATCACTGGGCGCAGGGCGGCCCGACGAAGCTCTCGAATCTCGCGCTGCTCTGCCGCCGGCATCACCGCGCGGTGCACGAAGAGGGCTATCAGGTCGCGCGCGGGCCTGACGGGACGCTCCAGTTCCGGCGACCGGACGGCCGCCCGCTCCCGAGGTGCCGCCCTCCGCTGCAGGCCCCGGAGATTCCGTCGCGGATCCTCCGGGCGCGTCACGACGCCGAGGGTCTTCGCCTCGGCGCGCGCACGGCCCACCCGGACTGGCTCGGCGAGCGCCTGGATGCTGGGCTGGGCGATCGACGTGCTGCACCCGCTAGCTGGTCCGGCGCTCTTGGCGGCGAGCCTTCAGCCGACGATGACGCGCTCTTCCGTCGTGTAGCTCTTGATCCGCCCGATGAAGAGCGCGCCGTCGGCATGCAGCGCCTTCCCTTGCGCCGAGGCGAAGCCGCGCGCGAGGGCGTCCGCGTCGTCGAACCAGAGCTCGGCGATGCCGTCCACCTCCACGTCGGTGGCGGGGATGTCGGGCCGCCGGCGCTCCTCCAGGATATGGGACTGCACGTAGCGCCGGAGGCCGGGCACGGCATGGGCGAGGGGAGCGTGCACCTCCACCCAGTGCTTGACGAACTGCTCGTGGGTCATCCCCGCCTTGCGCGTCAGCAGCGAGAGGCTCTTGACCACCGCCGGCGGCTCAAGCCTTCTCGAAGGCGAAGCGCTTGATGCGGTCCGTGTTCTGGCCCTCGATGCGGATGAGCCGGGTGGGTCCCTCGCGGCGTGGCGAGTGCACGTCGCCCTCGTTGTAGACCTTCGCCATGCCGGGCTCGAGCGTATAGCTCCGGGCGCGGCGCACCTTGCCGGGCACGGTCGCGGTGGCGGGCTGGAGCACCTCCCAGTCGCTCATCACGGTGGAACCGTCGGCCTGGCCATAGATGGCCCAGGTCGAGCCATGATCGTGGGGGTTGCTCTCCTTGGCGCCCTTGTAGACGTGCGCGAGGATGCAGAAGCCGAGCTTCGGGTCTTCGTAGAGGATCTTCCGCTCGGGCGTCTCGTCGCTCAGATGCGCGTCGGTGAAGGCCTTGTCCTTGAGCATGTCCTGGACGAGAGCGCATACTTTCTTCCGCCCCTCCGGGCCTGGATCGGACTCCAGCACGCTCCGGCAGGCGGCGGCGAACTGCTCGAGGGTCTGGGCCATGGGGTGGTCCTCCTGGAGCGACTCTAGCGTGGCGCGCGGGATCGGTGCAAGATCAGCGCCGGAGCCTCGGCAAGATCTCGCGCGTGGCGCGCTCGAGCTGGGTGGCCTGGTCACCGCCGCCGAAACGGAGGACGATGTGCCGCACGCCGGCCCGGATGAATCCCTGGAGACGCTCGAGACAGCTCGCGGCATCCCCGCGTGGAAGCCCTGGATGTGGGCGATGGTCTCGTACGGCGCCGCGTAGTAGGTCTCCACGAATTGCCGCAGCTCGACCTCGGCGCTCGCGTGTGCGCCCACATTGATGGTGGTGTACAGCGCGGGGATGATCGCCTCGGCGCGTCCGCGCTCGGCGTGCGCGGTCTCTCGCACGCGCGCCAGCCCTCGGCCCAGGCCTCGGGCGTGACGCTGTTGGGGAGCCAGGCATCGGCCAGTCGGCCGGCCCGGCGCGTGGCTGCCTCGACCTCGCCGCCCATCCAGATGGGCGGGCCGCCGGGCAGATGCGGGGTGGGGAGGAGGCGCGCGCCCTCGAGACTCCAGTAGCGTCCCGCCACAGTCACGCCGCGCTCGCCGCCCTTGTCGGCCCAGAGCCGCCGGCAGATCGCCAGAGTCTCCTCGAGGCGGCCGACGCGCTGCTTGAAGGGCACGCCCGCGGCCTCGAACTCGCGCCGCACCGCCGGGGAGTCGGGCGCGATGCCCACGCCGAGCCGGAGGCGACCCTCGGCGAGGCGATCACCGTGGCCACCAGATGCGCGAGCACGAGCGGATGGCGGAGGCGGGCAGAGGACGGCGGTGCCGAGCCGGGCGCGGGGTGCGGGCGGCACCGCGGCGGAGGGTGAGGGGCTCGAAGCGCGGGCGCGCGAGCAACGATCGCCCACCAGATCAGTCGTACCCCGTCGCCTCCACCTGCTCCGCCATGGCGAGGAGCGGCGCGGTCTCAAGCGCCGACATCACCGCGTCGCGCGTGGGCAGCAGCACGCCGACCTCGACACGCTGGGCTACGGCGACGGATATGGGAGGACTCAGCACGATGGAACGGCGGCGCATGGGCAAGACGGACATGGACGCGAGCGTGCTGGGCTTCGGCGGCTCGGAGATCGGGTACCAGCGCGTGAGCGCGAAGACGGTGGCGCGGCTGCTCGGGGCGCGCTCGACGCGGGGCTCAACGTGATCGACACCGCCGAGTGCTACGAGGACAGCGAGGAGCTGATCGGCAAGGCGCTGGGGGCGCGGCGCGGGAGGTCTACCTCTTCACCAAGTGCGGACACGCGCGCGCGGAGGCGCGTCGGACTGGCGGGGCGAGGCGCTCCTGCGCAGCATCGAGCGCAGCCTGAGGCGGCTCGCCACCGACCAGCTCGACCTCATCCAGCTCCACTCGTGCGGGCTCGAGGTGCTCCGGCGCGGTGACGCCATCGCGGCGCTCGAGCGCGCGGAGCCGGCTGGCGCGTTATATCGGCTATAGCGGGGACGGCGCCGCCGCGCGATGGGCGGTGGAGTCCGGCCGCTTCGACACGCTGCAGACCTCGGTGAGCATCGCGGACCAGGAAGCGATCGAGCTGACCCTGCCGGCGGCGCGCGCGGCGGGGATGGGCGTGATCGCCAAGCGCCCCATGGCCAATGTGGCCTGGCGCTATGCGCGAAAGCCCGGCGAGGCCTACTACCAGGAATACTGGGAGCGCCTCCGGAACCTCGACTATCCCTTTCTGACGGGGAAGGGCGACGCCGCGGTGCAGACGGCGCTGCGGTTCACCCTGGGCGTGCCGGGCGTGCATACCGCCATCGTGGGCACCACCAAGCCCGATCGCTGGCGGCAGAACGCGGCGCTCCTGGGCGACGGGCGGATGCCCGAGGCGGAGCGCGAGCGGATCCGCGCCCGCTGGAAGGCCGTGGCGCCCGCTTCCTGGGAGGGCCAGATCTGATATGATCGCGACCAATCGACCGGTAGCCCCCTGGCCCCTCGTCCCGCAAAGGAGCGCGTCATGACCGACCGGCTCATCTCGGGCGACAATCACATCGACCTCACGTATTGCCCGCCCGACCTCTGGTCCTCGCAGGCCCCGGCCAAGTGGAAGCTCCTGGTGCCGCGGGTCGAGGAGCTCGAAGACGGCTGCCACTGGTTCGTGGACGCGGTGGATCGGGGCATGTGGAACGGGGTGGGGCCCGGATTTCTCCCGTACACGAAGGGGGTCTTCGCCCACATCGACGAGATGAAGGACGTGGGCTTCGAGTGGAACTACCGCCCCGGCGCCAGGCCGCGGCCCACCACCCCCGCGCTGCGCCTGGCCGATCTCGACCGCGACGGCGTCGAGGAGGAGATCATCTACGGCTGCCTGATGATCAACGACCTCATCGCCGGCGGCGAGCAGCGGGCGTGGGCGAACTCGATCTACAACACGTGGGCGGCGGACTTCGCCAAGCGAGCGACCCGAACCGCGTGTTCCCGCTCGCCATCATCCCCAACAACGATCCCAAGGACGCCGCCGCCGAGGTCCGGCGCTGCGCCAAGCTGGGGCTGCGGGGCGGCGACCTCGCCTTCAAGCGGATGGCCTGCCCATCTACCACCGCGACTGGTACGCCCTGTGGGAGGCGGCGGCGGAGTGCGACTTCCCCATCTCCTTCCACTCGACCGGTTTCAAGGGGCTTCGCACGCCCGACACGCCCGAGATGGAGAAGGAGTACATGGTGCAGTGGCGGCTGGTGCGCTCCGCCCTGTTCCAGCTCGACACCATGGAGGTGCTGGTGTCGATCATTGCCTCCGGTGCCTGCGAGGAGTATCCGAACTTCAAGTTCGTGCTCGGCGAGTCCGGCGTCACCTGGCTGCCCTACGTGTTCGACCGGCTCGACACGGAGTACGAGGATCGCGCCCGTGCCCTCGGCTTCAAGCTCAAGCCCAGCGACTACTTCCGTCGCCAGGGCTTCGTCACCTATCAGCAGGACCAGTACCTCGAGCCCATCATCCCCCTGGTGGGCGAGGACAATATCATCTGGGGCGCCGACTATCCGCATCCCGACTGCCTGTGGCCCAACTCGCACACCATCCTCGAGAAGAACCTCGAGCGGGTTCTCCGAGACGCGTGCGCCGCAAGATCACCCACGACAACGTGGCCCGACTCTACAACCTCGTAGAGAAGACGCACCCATGTCCGCACCGCGCTGGAGTTTCCGTCGCTCAAGGGCAAGGTGTCTCCCGAGGAATGGGCGGTGCGCGTGGACCTCGCCGCCGCCTATCGGCTGCGTGCGCGCTGCTACGGCTGGGAGGATCTCGTGTTCACCCACATCTCCGCGCGCGTGCCCGGCACCGAGGACCAGTTCCTCATCAATCCCTACGGCATTTTCTTCGACGAGATCACGGCCTCCAGCCTGGTCAAGATCGATCAGGAGGGCAAGAAGCTGGACGGCTCCGAGTACGCGGTGAACCAGGCGGGCTTCGTCATCCACAGCGCCATCCACGCCGTGCGCCACGACGCCAAGTGCGTGCTTCACACCCACACGCTGAACGGGGTGGCAGTGTCGGCGCAGCCGGCGGGCCTCCTGCCCATCTCGCAGCACTCGATGTTCGTGCTGAAGAGCCTCGGCTATCACGACTTCGAAGGCCCGGCGCTGAACGACGACGAGAAGCCGCGCCTGGCCAAGGATCTCGGCGACAACTCCTCGCTCATCCTCCGCAACCACGGACTCCTCACCGTGGGCGAGACGGTGGCGGATGCCTTCGTGGCGATGTACTACCTCGAGGCCTCCTGCGCCATCCAGGTGCGGGCGCAGTCGGGCGGCGGCGAGCTGATCCCGGTGCCGAAGGAAGTGATGGACGGGGGCTACGCGCGCGCGGCGGCGGCTCCAGCGTCCGCGGGGCGGGCAGGGCGCGCTGGTGTGGCCGGGGCTGCTGCGGCGGCTCGACCGGACCGACTCTTCGTACCGTAGCTGAGAGGATGTGGTTTGCCCGGGCTGCGCCCAGGATAATCCGGAGGGCGCACGCTTCTGCGGCGGGTGTGGCGCGCCTATCGAGGCGCGCTGCTCCGCCTGCCAGTCTCCCAACCCGCCCGGCAATCGCTTCTGCCACAAGTGCGGCGCCTCACTCGAGCCGGCGTCCGTGTCGCCTCGCGCCTACACGCCCAAGCACCTCGCCGAGAAGATCCTCACCCGGGCAGCGCGCTTCAGGGCGAGCGCAAGCAGGTCACGGTGCTCTTCGTGGACGTCTCGGGCTTCACGTCGCTCTCCGAGCGCCTGGATCCCGAGGAGGTGCACGGGCTCATGAGCCGGGCCTTCGAGCTCATGCTGGCCGAGGTGCACCAGTACGAGGGCACGGTCAACCAGTTCCTGGGCGACGGCATCATGGCGCTCTTCGGCGCCCCGATCGCCCATGAGGACCACGCGCGGCGCGCCGTCCACGCCGCGCTCGGCATCGCGCGCGCGCTCGAGGGGTACCAGCGAGAGCTCGCGCCGCGCGGCATCACCTTCCGCGCCCGCCAGGGCCTCAATACCGGGCTCGTGGTGGTGGGCAGCCATCGGCAGCGACCTCCGCATGGACTACACGGCGGTGGGGGACACCACGAACGTGGCGGCGCGGCTCCAGCAGGTCGGCGAGCCCGGGCGGGTGACGATCGCGGAGGCGACCCACCGGCTCGTCCACGGCTACTTCGAGACCCGGCGCTCGGCGAGCTCCAGCTCAAGGGCAAGGCCGAGCCGGTGGCCGCGTGGGAGGTCGTGGGCGCGCGCGAGACGCGCACGCGGCTGGAGGTCGAGACCGACCGCGGGCTCACCCCCCTCGTGGGGCGCGAGCGCGAGCTGAGCTAGCTCCTCGACGCCTTCGAGCGGGCCGGCGCCGGCCAGGGCCAGGTCGTCTTCCTCGTCGGCGAGCCGGGCATCGGCAAGTCGCGGCTGCTCCTCGAGCTGCGCCGGCGGATCGGAGAGGCGGCGGCCTGGCAGGAGGGACATTGCCTGTCCTTCGGCGGCGCCATGGCCTTCCATCCCCTGGTCGACCTGGTGCGGCGCAGGTTCGGCGTCGAGGAGGCCGACGACGAGGCCGCCATCGCGGCCAAGATCGAGCGGGCGGTGGCGGAGACGGGCGACGACCTCGCGCGACACCGCGCCCTACCTGCGCGCGCTGCTTCCGTGGACCCCGGCGACGCGGAGGTGCGCGCCATGAGCCCGCGCCAGCGCCGCGGCGAGACCCTCGAGGCGCTGCGGCGCCTGCTGTCCGCGCCGCCGAGCGGCGGCCGCAGGTGCTGGTGATCGAGGACCTGCACTGGATCGATAGCGCGAGCGAGCAGTTCCTGGCCGCGCTGGTCGACAGCGTCCCCGCGCTGCGCGTGCTGCTGGTGTTCACCTACCGGCCGGGCTACGCCAACCCGTTCGGCGAGCGGAGCTACGTGACCCGATCGTGCCGGCGACGCTGTCCGCCGAGGACAGCGCGCGCATGGCCGCCGCCGTGCTCGCCGCGGGAGCCCTGCCCGCCGAGGTGCGCGCCCTGGTCGCCGCGAAGGCCGAGGGCAACCCCTTCTACGTGGAGGAGCTGGTCAAGTCGCTCGAGGAGAGCGGCGCGCTGCGCCGGGCGGCGGGGCGGCTCGAGCTGACCGGGCCGGTGAGCGAGGTGCGCCGTGCCTGGCTCCATCCAGGACGTGATTGCCGCGCGCATCGACCGCCTCGCCGAGGCGCCCAAGCGAACGCTCCAGCTCGCCGCGGTGATCGGGCGTGAGTTCACCCGGCGCCTCGTCGACCGCCTCGCCGAGATCCGCGAGGGCAGCGAGGAGCTGCCTGCGCGAGCTGACCGCGCTCGAGCTCATCCTCGAGCGCCGGCGCTTCCCCGAGCTGGCCTACATGTTCAAGCACGCGCTCACCCAGGACGTGGCCTACGCCTCGCTCCTCGTCCAGCGGCGCAGGGAGCTGCACGAGCCGCATCGGCCTGGCCATCGAGGAGCTGTACGCGGACCGGCTGGCCGAGCACTACGAGGTCCTCGCCCACCACTTCTCGCACGCCGAGGACTGGGCGCGGGCGCTCGACTATCTGTCAAGGCGGCCGAGAAGGCCACGCAGGCGTTCGGGCTCCGCCAGGCGCTGGAGCTCCAGGGCGAAGCGCTGGACGCCGCGCGCCGGCTGGCGACGGGTGCCGGCCGCCACGCTCATGGCCATCCACCGCGCGCGCGCCGACCTCTTCTTCGGGGTGGGCGACTTCGTGCGGTCGCGCGAGGAGGCCGAGCCCACGGCGAGCTGGCCCGGCGGGTCGAGGATCGGGCCGCGGAGGCGGGCGCGCTCGTGCAGGTGGCCATGGCCCTCCAGTGGTCGAGGACTTCCCGGGGGCGATCGAGCGAGCGCGCGAGGCCATCGAGATCGCGGAGGCCATCGAGGCCGAGGGCCGCCTCGCCGGCGGACTGTACGTGCGCGGCTATGTCCATGCCGTGAGCGGGCGCCTCGACGCCGCGGAGGAGGACCTCGGCCGGGCCCTGCAGATCGGGCGGGCCGTCGGCGACTCCGACCGCCAGGCGCTGGTGCTGCACATGCTCGCGGGCAAGCGGGGCTGGCAGGGGCAGTACCGCGAGAGCATGGAGCTCGGCGGAGAAGGCGGTCCGGCTCGCCCGCGAGCATCGCCTCGTCATTCCCCTCATCCGGTGCCTCTGGAACCAGGGCCTGGCCGCGAGCGAGAAGGGCATACGATCGCGCGCTCGCGGCCCTCGACGAGGGCCTCGCCCTCGCCGAGAAGATCGGCGACGACGCCTTCATCCCGCGCTACCTCAACACGCTCGGGTTGCTCCGGATCGACTGCGGGGACTTCGCGCGGGCATCGAGCTGTCCGAGCGGTCGTACGAGATCACCGGACGCTCCTCGCGCGCCGGCCACGGCACCGGCGCCGAGCGGCGCGCCTTCATCCGCAACAACGAGGCCGACGCCTTCATGGCGCAGGGCGATCTCGCGAGCGCGGCCGAGGCGCTGGACGAGGCGCTCCACATCGTCGAGCATCCCCCGCCCTCCCGCTGGATGACCTGGCGCTACGCGACCCACTGCTACGCGAGCCTGGGCCAGCTCGCCCTGCTCCGCGGGTGACGCCGACGCCGCCCGGCGGCTTCGCCGACGCAGAGCCTGGAGACGGCCGCGCCGACGAGCTCGCGCAAGTACGAGAGCTGGGCCTGGCGGATCAAAGGCGAGAGCGCCACGGCCCGGCACGCGTGGGACGAGGCCGACGAGGCGCTCCGGCGCGCGCTCGCGATCGTGGAGGCCATCGGCCAGCCGCGCAGACCTGGCTGGGCCATGCCGCGCTCGGGGCGCCTCCACGCGGCATGCGGCCGGGCGAGGAGGCGCGGGGCGCGACCGCGCGGCGTTGGCGGTCATCATGCGATCTCTGCGCGCGCACTCGGGATCCCGGCCTGCGGGCGGGATTCGGTCGCTGCCCGCGTCCGCGAGATCGAGGATCGCGCGCGGCGCTAGCTCAGCGCGGGCGGTCGAGATCTCGAGGAGAGCCGCGTGACCGCGGCGGGTGCCTGATCCGTCAGGAAGTGGCCGGCGCCCGGCACGGTCTCGAAGCGATACGGTCCCGTCACGTGCTCCGCCGTCCATTGAGCCGCGCTCGGGCCAACGGTGGCGTCCGCGTCGCCCCAGATATACATGGTGGGCACCGTGATTGAGCCCACCTCGGTGCCCGTGAGCGCGCCCGCCGCGCGATACCAGGCCAGCGCCGACTCGAGCGCCGGGCGCTCGCCCAGCACCGAGTAGTACTCCTCGATCGCCGCCTCGCCCACGCCCTGATTCGCGAGGTTGCGCTTGAAGCGCCGGCCTCCGTCCTCGAGCAAGAGATCCGCGGTGGCGGGGTCGTGGAAGATCTTGTGGTGACGGGAGCGATGCTGCTGATTGTCCGCGTTCTCGCGAAAGGCGCGACGGAACGCGGCCGGATGGGGCCGCGACAGGATGGTCAGGGATGCCACACGCTCGGGATGCCGGTGCGCCACCGCCCACGAGACATGACCGCCCCAGTCGTGGCCGACCAGGTGGAAGGGCTTCGCGCCATGCCCCTGGGCGGCGGCGAGATCGAGCACGTCCGCGATGAGCCGATCCACGCGGTAGGGGGCAAGGCCCGCGGCGGGATCCGGCCGCACGCCGGGCGAGTAGCCGCGCTGATCCGGCGCAACGACGCGATAGCGCGGCCGGCGGCGAGCGCGGGCACCTGCTCGCGCCAGGAGTGCCGCGACTGGGGGAAGCCGTGCAGCAGCAGCACCAGCGGCGCGCCGGCCGGGCCCGCCACGTGCGCGGTGAAGCGGCCCTCGGCCGTGGCGATCGGGGGCGTGCTCAAGGCGGGACATCACCTTGGCGGCGTGGCGATGTAACGATCTCGTCCACCTTGGCGGTGACGATCCGAAATCCATGGCGGAGCGATGCTATCATGTCGCGCATGAGCGAACAGGCCATCCGCGTAGGGTTCGTCGGTGCCGGCGCCAATACCCGTCTCCATCACATCCCCAAGCTCCGGGCCCAGCCCGGCGTGGTCCTCATGGGGGTGGCCAACCGCAGCGTCGAGTCCGGCGACCGCGTGGCCAAGGAGTTCGACATCCCCAAGGTGTACGGCGGCTGGCGCGAGCTGATCGCCGCGCCCGACGTGGACGCCATCTGCATCGGCACCTGGCCCTACATGCACTGCGAGCTGACGCTGGCCGCGCTGGCGGCGGGCAAGCACGTGCTCTGCGAGGCGCGCATGGCCATGAACGCGGCGGAGGGGCGCCGCATGCTCGAGGCCTCGCGCAAGGTGCCGAACCTGGTGGCCCAGCTGGTGCCGGCGCCGCATACGCTGGAGACCGACCCGACGCTGAAGGCGCTGATCGCCGACGGGTTCGTCGGCGAGGTGGTGGCGGTCGAGCTCCAGGCGGGGCAGGGAAAGTTCGTGGACCCGGCGGCTCCGCTCCACTGGCGCCAGGACATCTCGCTCTCCGGCCACAACATTCTCAACATGGGGATCTGGTACGAGGCCATGTCGCGCTGGCTGGGGCACGCGAAGCGGCTCACCGCCTTCACCCGCGTGACCGTGCCCAGGAGAAAAGACGCCGACGGCAAGACGCCGCGACGTGAAGGTGCCCGATCACGCCGACATCCTCACCGAGCTCGGCAATGGCGCGACCGCTCACCTGCGCTTCAGCTCCGTGACCGCGCTGGCCCCGCCGCCCGAGGTGTGGATCTCGGCACCGAGGGGACGATTCGTTTCGAGGCGGACGCCGGAGCGGCTGTCCGGGCGCGCGCAAGGGCGAGAGCGCACTGAAGGAGATCCCGGTCGCGAAGGAGAAGCGGATCGGCTGGCGGGTGGAGGAGGAGTTCATCAACGCCATCCGCGGGCGAGAGAAGATCACCCACACCACGTTCGAGGACGGCGTCCGCTACATGGAGTTCACCGACGCGGTGACGAAGAGCGCCGCGTCGGGCCAGGCCGTCGACGTCAAGCCGCTCTGAGCCGGGCCCGGCCGTGACCACCTCGCCGGACCTCGCGGCGCTCTGGACGCTCGACCCCGCCGTCGCCTTCCTGAACCACGGCTCCTTCGGCGCCTGCCCCGCGCGGTGCTCAGGCAGCAGGCCGCGCTGCGCGCGAGCTCGAGCCGAGCCGGTGCTCTTCCTGGTGCGCGAGCTGGACGGCCGCCTCGACGACGCGCGCGCCGCGCTCGGCGCCTTCGTCGGGCGCGGACCCGGACGACCTGGCCTTCGTGCCGAACGCCACCAGCGGGCGTGAACGCCGTGCTGCGCTCGCTCGACTTCCGCCGGGCGACGAGCTGCTGATCACCGATCACGCCTACGGCGCCTGCCGCAACGCGCTCGACTACGTGGCCGCGGCGCACGGGCGCGCGGGTGGTGGTCGCGCCGATCCCGTTTCCGGTGACGCGCCGATGAGGTGGTGGCGGCCGTGCTGGCGCGGTCACGCCGCGCACGCGGCTGGCGCTGCTGGACCACGTCACCAGCCCGACCGCGCTGGTGTTGCCCATCGGGCGAATCGTCGCAGGAACTGGCCGCGCGGGGCATCGAGACGCTGGTGGATGGCGCGCACGCGCCCGGGCATGGTGCCGCTGGATCTGCGCGCGCTCGGCGCCGCCTACTACACCGGCAACTGCCACAAGTGGCTGTGCGCGCCCAAGGGCGCGGCCTTCCTCCACGTGCGGCGCGACCGCCAGGCGGCGGTGCGCCCGCTGACCATCAGCCACGGCGCCACCGGCGCGCGGCCGGGCGGCGCGCTTCCGGCTCGAGTTCGGCTGGACCGGCACCGAGCGACCCGACCGCGCTGGCTCCGCGTGCCCAAGGCGATCGAGTACCTGGGCGGGCTGGTGCCCGGCGGCTGGCCCGCGCTGATGGCGCGCAACCGCGCGCTGGTGCTGGAGGCGCGGGCTGCTGTGCGCGGCGCTCGGGCATCGACGCCGGCCATGCCCCGACGGGATGCTGGGCTCGATCGCCAGCGTGCGGCTGCCGGACGAGCCGGCTGAAGCGTTCGGCGCTGGCGATAGGCCGATCCGCTGCAGGCGCGGCTGTTCGCGCGCTGGGGCATCGAGGTGCCGGTGATGTCCTGGCCCGCGCCGCCGCAGCGACTGCTGCGCGTTCCGCCCAGCTCTACAACGGCCGCGAGCAATACGAGCAGCTGGCCACGCCCTCGCAAAAGAGCTGGCCGCCGAGCCCCGCGCTTAGTCAGCGGCCGGGGGACTCGAGGGCTCGGATCACGCTCGCGGCGCTCGAGATCCACCCGCAGCCCCGCAGTCTCGTGACCGTCAGCACCGAGGCTTCGTGATTGCTGCGTGAAAGACCGTGGCCCATCGGTTCGGCCGCGCAGTCCTCGACGAGCACGCACCGGTAGTCCCTAAGAAGGCGTCACGGATGGTGGACTCCACGCACACGCTGGTCGTCCACCCCGTGACGATCAGTGATCTCACGCCACGACTCCGGAGAACGCCGTCGAGCTCGGTCCCGTAGAAACCACTGTAGCGTGTCTTGTAGAGCACGACGTCCGAAGCGTGGGGGCTGAGCTCGTCGACAATGGCCGTGCTCCAGGTATCTCGGATGAGTACGCGGCTCGTGCGGCCGTCTGGCCCAGCTACGGGCGTCCCGGCCGACGGGTGCCGGATGCGATTCGGCGTCTCTCGGCCGCTCCGAGATCGGACAGGTCGGCCTGATAGCCCATCTTCAAGTAGACCACGGCGAGGCCGGCCTGCCGTGCGGCCGCCAACACCCGCCCGGTCGGCTCGATGACTGCCTGGTTGGGCGAGATATCGATTCCGGCGAGATCGAGCATCCCGCCCTTGGCGCCGAAGTCGTTCTGCATGTCGACGACGACCACGGCAGTTTGGCTCAGGTCGAGGGTGATCGCCTCAGGCCTCGCCTCGATCGTGACGCTCCGGCCGCTCGGCATATCGACCTCCTCAGCCGCGCCCGACGAACGGCATCTTGGTCGCCATGATGGTCATGAACTGAACGTTCGACTCCAGCGGCAGGCTCGCCATGGAGACCACGGCGTCGGCCACGTGCTCGACGTCCATGCGGGGTCACGGCGCGAGGTGCCGTTGGCCTGCGGAACGCCTTTGTTCATGCGCTGGGTCATCGCGGTCGCGGCGTTGCCGATGTCGATCTGGCCGCAGGCGATGTCGTGCTTGCGGCCGTCCAGCGAGGTCGACTTGGTGAGCCCGGTGACCGCGTGCTTGGTCGCGGTATAGGGCGCCGAATTGGGTCGGGGCGCGTACGCCGAGATCGAGCCGTTGTTGATGATGCGGCCGCCGCGCGGCTTCTGGCCCTTCATGATCTTGATGGCTTCCTGGGTGCAGAGGAACGGGCCCGTGAGGTTGGTATCGACCACCGCCTTCCACTGGTCAAACGTCAGGTCCTCGATCGGGATCGCCGGCGCGCCGATGCCGGCATTGTTGAAGAGCACGTCCAGGCGGCCGAAGGTTTCCTGGGCGCGCGCGAAGAGACCGGTATCGAGCCGGGGTCCGCCACGTCCGTCGGCACCAGCGAGCGCGCGGCTCTTCGCCGTGCCCGCGGCGGCGGCCACCCGCTCGAGCTGATACTTGACGGCGCCCCGCCAGCGACACGCAATAGCCCTTCGGCCAGGAGCGCCAGCGCGGTGGCCTCGCCGATGCCGCTGCCCGCGCCGGTGATGCTGATCGCGACCTTGTTCTGGGTAGCCATGGATTCCGCTCTCCTTCGGGTTGGCGTTCAGCCGACCGTGTAGCGCTTGATCGCGGCCGGCGTCGAACGAGAGCCCGAAGCCCGGCTTGCGCGGCACCACCAGCTCGCCCGCATCCAGCGCGGGCGGGCGCCCCCTCGAAAAGCTCGAGCGTCCACGGCATGTACTCCACCGTGAGCCCGTTGGGAATGGCGGCAATGAGATGGACGTGGAACTCCGGGATGAGGTGGCTGACCACCGGGAAGGTCCAAGGCTTCCGCCATGCCCGCAATCTTCATCCACTGGGCGAGGAGGTCCCGCCCGGAGGAGGTCGATCATCACGATGTCGATGGAACGGTGCTCCAGCAGGTGGCGGAACGGCACGATGCCGTAGTGGTACTCGCCGGCGGCGATGGGCGTGATGAGGGCGTCGGCGACCCGGGCCAGTCCCGGGAAGTCGTCGTGGGCGGTCGGGTCCTCGAGCCAGAAGAGGCTGGTACGGCTCGATGCGGCTGCCCGATCTCGATGGCCTGGTTCACGCTCCAGAGCTGGTTGATGTCGCACATGAGGTCGACGTCCGGCCCGATCGCCTCGCGCATGACGCGGACGCGCTCGATCGACTCGGCCACGGTGGCCTCGCTCCCGCACTGCATCTTCATCTGGCGGAAGCCCATCTCGACCAGCCGCGGGCCCGCCTTGGCGAGGTACTCTATCGGATGCGGCCGCATGAGCGCGCCGCTGGCGTAGGTCGGCGCGCGGTCGCGCAGCCCGCCCAGCAGCGCGCACACGGACTGGCCGACGGCCTTGCCCTTGAGGTCCCAGCACGCGATGTCGATCGCGGACAGCGCCAGCGAGAAGATGCCGCCCGGGGCCGGCGCTGGCTGGCCGCGCGGCGGCACTTGGCCGCGATGAGCCTCGGTCTGGGTCGGGATCCTCGCCGACGGTGAGCTCGCCGAGCGTGTCCACCGCGGACTTGAGCGCCGGGGTGAGCGCGCCGCCGAAGAAGGTGAGCCCCGATGCCCGGTCGAGCCCCTGGTCGGTTCCCAGCTCGACGGTGACGAACTCGCGCGTGTCGGTGGGGGCGGGCAGCCCGACCACCAACGGGTTGCTAGCCGGGGTGCGCAGCACATGGGTCTGGGCGTGAGTGATCTTCATGGGGAGTCTCCGTTGGCCGCGATGGGCGTCTATACTACCGCGGATGCGGACGCCGGTGACAGAGCGCCTCGAGGCCTGGCTGATCCAGCAAGGCGCGCGCTACCGCCTCCTCGAGCACGTACCCGTGTTCACCAGCGCGGAAGCCGCGCGCGTCCGCGGCACCGCTCCCGAGTCGGGCGCCAAGGGTCTCGTGCTTCTCGCCGCGGACAAGCCCGTCCAGGTAGTGCTGCCGGGCAGCCGGCGCGTGGACAATGCCCGCGTCCGCGCCCTCCTCGGCACCCGCACCCTGCGCTTCGCCACGCCCGAGGAGCTGCTCGCGCTGACCGGCTGCGTGCCCGGCGCGGTGCCGCCCTTCGGGAATCTCTTCGGTCTGCCCGTGCTCGTGGACGCGGCCCTGGCCGCCCGCGAGGAGATCGCCTTCAATGCCGGGAGCAACGACGTGTCCATGGTGATGGCCTGCGCCGACTTCTTGCGCCTGTCCGGCGCCCGCGTCGAGCGCCTCGCGAGCGACTGAGCAGTGCGGTAGTATCGACCGCGATGGACTTTCGAGACACACGAGCAGGAGGCGTTCCGGGAAGAGCTGCGCGGGTGGCTCGCCGCCAACCTGCCCCCGGACCTCTGCGTCGACGACCCCACCGACGAGCGCGTGGCCCCCGACCGCGAGACCTTCGAGCGCCGGGTGGCCTGGCAGCAGGCCATGTTCCGCGCGGGGTGGGTCGGCATCTCCTGGCCCGCGAGTACGGCGGGCGCGGGGCCGGCCTGATGGAGCAGGTGATCTACGACGAGGAGTGCTTCCGGGCCCGGGCTCCCGTGCTGCCCGGCTACTCGGGGATCGGCATGATCGGCCCCACCCTCATCGAGTGGGGCACGGAGGAGCAGCGCCGGCGGTTCGTCCCGCGCATCCTGTCCGCCGAGGACATCTGGTGCCAGGGGTTCTCGGAGCCGGGGGCGGGTCGGATCTCGCCGGGCTCCAGACCCGGGCGGTGGAGCGAGGCGACCACTTCGTGGTCAACGGGCAGAAGGTGTGGACCTCGGGCGCCCAGTTCGCGGACTGGATCTACCTGCTGGTCCGGACCCACCCCGCGGCCCCGAAGCATCGGCGGCATCAGCTACCTGCTCGTGGACATGCGGAGCCCGGGCATCACCGTGCGGCCGCTCGTCCTGATGAACGGGCACCGGCACTTCAACGAGGTGTTCTTCGTCGACGTGGCGGTGCCCCGCGCCAACCTGGTGGGCCCGCTCCACCAGGGCTGGAAGGTCGCCATGACCACGCTGATGTACGAGCGCAAGGCCGGCGGGGGACGGGGCTACGCCGAGCAGCTCGCCCGGCTCCTGGCCTCGCCCGCCAGGTGCCGATCGACGGCGCCCCCGCCTGGGAGAATCCCGTGGTCCGGCAGCGCTTCGCCCAGCTCGCCATCGAGTCCGCCGCCTTCCGCTACACGCGGCTCAGGAACCTGACGCGCCAGCTCCGGGGCGAGCCGCCGGGCCGGAGGGCTCGATCCTGAAGCTGTTCGGCTCGGAGCTGGGCGTGCGCATCGCGGACTTCGCCGGCGAGCTGCTGGGCCCGCGGGTCCTCGTAAACCGGCCGGCCGCCGAGGTGCCGGACGCCCCGCGCTGGTTCAACCGGGTCGTGAGCGCCCGGCAGTACACCATCGCCGGCGGCACCAGCGAGGTCCAGCGCAACATCATCGGCGAGCGCGTGCTCGGGCTGGCCGCCGGCTGGCGGATGCGCGCGAATGATGCCGACTGACCAGTTCGTTCGTGGTGGTCGCGCTGGCGGAGATGGGCGACAAGACACAGCTCGCGACCGTGGCACTCGGCGCGCGTTTTGCGTTGACGGTTCAGGTCGCCGACGGTACGACGCTTGTCATCCTGGTCGCTGACGGCGTGGCGGTGTTCGCCGGTGCCCGCTTCGCGAACCGGGTCCCAATGCGGCAGTTTCATTTCGTGGCTGCGGCGCTCATTTACTCCGGATCATCGTGAGCAACATCTTGAATCTCGTCACCGCCTTCACCGCATGCGGTTCACCCGCGGGCATGACGATGGCATCGCCCAGGCTCAAGTGGAAGGGTTTGTCGGAGATTGTGATCTTGACATCGCCGTCGAGCACGTGGACGAGCGCGTCGAACGGCGCGGTGTGCTCGCTCAATTCCTGCCCCTCGTCGAATGCGAACAGGGTCACACTGCCGGTCTCCGCTTTGACGACGATGCGGCTGACGACCGAGCCGTCCTGATAGTCCACCAGCTCGGCGATCTTCAAGGTCTGTGCTCTCGGTGTGGTGGGCATATCCCTACCCGCCGCGCTGAGTGGGGCGGGGTGCCCGGGTACTTGACCGTCAGGACTGGACACGGAGCAAGCCGCACTACCTTCTCGGCGACACTTCCCAGGATCGCGTGTTCGAGTCCGGTACGGCCATGGGTAGCCATCACGATGAGATCGACGTTGCGTTCCCGGGCCAGCCGGACGATCGTGTCCGCGGGGCGCCCGACCGCGATGTCGACTTCCCAGGTGCCGCGGAACGCCTCCGGTACGAGGTCACGCAGTCGCGTCAGCACCTCTTCACTGTAGTCACGGCGCACCACTCTCGGCTCTGAAACGGGGGCGCACCCAGACGGCCGCCCGCAACCACATCAAACCCGGCCAGCAATCCAATCCGGCGCGCCGCCGACAAAGTAGACATCCGTCCCGGCGTCCGAAGGCTGCACATGGAGAAGTGTTACCTTGGCGCGGTGCGCGGCCGCTTCTTCGACCGCATAGCGAGGGCGTGGTTTGCCGGCTCCGAAAAGTCAGTCGGGACGAGCAAATGTTTGAAGGCCATTTTGATCCTCCCTTACCGTCCGGGCATGACTGGCGCGTGCACGCGAGGCACCCAATTGAGAGCAGCATCAAACATGCCGGATCCAAACCAGCCGGAAATCAAGATGTTGCGCGGCGGCCGACATCGTCGGCGCCAGGACCGGTGTCCCCAGTGGGGTGCCAGGACCTCAGTCGTCCTCGCGCATCCGCTCCAGTGCGGCGCGGTGGCTTTGCAATAGCCCTGACAAACGCGCGGGTGGGTTCGTCCCCAGCCGCACTCGGACGCCACCCCGAAGCTCCCGACCACCTTGCGCGCGGTATTGATCCGCGCCAGGTCGCCGATCCGGTCATTGTGGTGGATGAGCCCGAGGTAGAGCTCGGTGTCGTCGAAGCCCGCGAGGCCGGCCAGGGGGCGGACATAGTCCGCGTCCGCGCGATCCTGCGGCACCGGCAGATGGAGGAAGTCGATCCGCCGCTTCACCTCCGAGCGCACGGCGTTGGCCATCTCCACCATGATGGCAGTGTCCTTGGGCATGACGAGATGCTCGTCGGCGGGCGAGCCGTAGCAGAGGTGGTAGCACACCTCCACGCCGTCGGGCACCGTGTCGCCCAGCCGCGCCAGCTCCGCCACGATGCGACGCTTGTAGTCCGCCGGCCGATCGGGGAAGAAGCCCTCGTAGACGAGTACTTCCTGGGGCACGTCCCACTGGATGGCGAGCTGCGCGTGGGGGATGGTGGCGACGATGTCGGCCAGGGCCCGGCGCAGCGCGCGCTCGTAGGCCGGGATATAGGCGTCACGCGCCGCCGGGCTCACGTACATGAAGGCGCTCGCCATCGGAGTGGGGAGGCATACCTGAAAGCGCACGCCGACGGGGATCACCATTTCGGCGTGCAGTCGCCGGAAGACATCGTAGGAAGCCTGCGCCGCCTGCGCGTAACCGGTCTCGAACGTGACCTGCTCGGGATCGATGCCGGCGCGGAAGCGAAGCAGCGCCATTTCGCGCAGGAGCTTGCCGTCCCACTGCCGGAGCGCGAAGGGCGGGACGGTGGGGTCCTCTTCCATGGCCGGGTGGCTCTTGAGCATGACGCTCTGGAAGAAGATCCAGCGGCGCCGCTCGCCGGTCTCGCCGTCCGGGAGGCGGCGCAGGTGAGGGCCGAGCGCGGTGGTGAGCGCGCGAAACACCGATTCCGAGTCGGGCAGCGGCACGCTCCCCACGAGGTGCGCGCCGCCGCCCTTCCGGACACTCTGGGACGGGGGACGTCCTGGCCACTGCGCGCGCCAGCGGCCCCCGGAGAAGCTTGCCCGGCAGCGCGCCGGTGTGCTTGCCGTCGCGAAGGAGGATCTCGCCGTTGACCACGGTGGCGGCGATGCCGCGGCAGCGCTGGATGAGTTGGCGCGCGCCCGCGGGCAGGTCGTTCACCACTTCCGGCATCTCGGCCGCAATGGTGTCGGGATCGAAGACCACCAGGTCCGCCGCCATGCCCTCGCGGACGAGGCCGCGATCCGAGAAGCCCCACATGGTGGCGGTGTCCAGCGTCAAGCACGCGCACCGCCTCCTCCAGAGTGAGCGCCTGCTTGGCGCGCACCCAGTGGGCGAGGAGGTGGGTCTGGAGCGAGGCGTCCATCAACTGTGATACATGCGCGCCGGAGTCGGAGAACGTCACCACCGTGCGCGGGTTCTTGATCAGCTCCAGCGCGATCTCCTGGTTCTCGTTGGCAATGGGCTGGAGGAAGAACACCTCCATGTCCGTCTCGAGCCCAAGGTCGATCATGGCCTCGACCGGATCCACCCCACGCGCCTGGGCGATCTCCGCCACCGACTTGTGGGGCCCGTGCACGCTCTCCATGACGTGGATCCACTCGTAGACGGCGGGGCGTGCCTCGGTGCCGATGGCCTTGCGGTCCTCGGCTCTCGCGCGCCGCCGCCACCAGCTTCCTCCGCAGTCCGCACCCCGCAGGTGCTGCTTCTGCTCGTCGAGCGGCAGGGCGCGGAGCTCGTTCCATACCGGCAGCCGGTCGAAGGGGAGCTGGGTCTTGAACGAGAGCACGGCGGAAAGCGCCTCGGCTGTGCACCTGGGCCGTCATGCGCCCGCCCTGGGCCGCGGTGTCCTCGAGCAGTTTCACATAGGCGCGCCAGGCGTCCGGGGCGTCCCGCCGGCTGAAGAGCCCGAAGGTGATGGGCCGACCCGTCTCCACCGCCAGCTCGCGCAGGCGGCGATGATAGTCGATGAGACCGGGATTGTTGGGGTCGCGGTCCACGGCTTCACCGGCTAGCTCGAAGATGCCCGCGTTCAGGTCGCCCATCACGCCGACCAGCCGCCGCACCTCGTCCCAGTTGGCGAGGCGGCTCGCCACCGGGCGGCGATCCGGCGTCTCGTGGCTGGGTGACCGCGACGTCGTGAACCCGATGGCACCGGCCTCCAGGCCGCTCCGCAGCTCGGCTTCCATGGCGCGGAGATCGTCCTCGGACGCCGTCTGCTCGAAGGCGCGCTCGCCCATGACATAGGTGCGCAGCGCGGAGTGGCCCATGTATCCCGAGTAGTTGATGCCCTTGGGGAGCCCGTCCACGGTGTCGAGGAACTCGGCGAAGGTCTTCCACTTCCAATCGATGCCCGCTTCCATCGCCTCCAGCGAGATGTCCTCCGCGCGCTGGAGATTGCGGATCACCAGGTGACGGTCTTCCTTGGCGCAAGGGGCCAGGGTGAAGCCGCAATTGCCCATGACCACGGTGGTGATGCCATGCCAGCAGGAGCAGGTCCCGAGCGGGTCCCAGAACACCTGGGCGTCCATGTGGGTGTGGCCGTCCACGAAGCCGGGCGAGACCACCTGACCTTCGGTGTCGAGGACCTCGCGGGCGGATTCGCGTATGCGACCAATGGCCGCGATGCGACCCCCGCTCACGCCCACATCGGCCCGATACCGCGGCCGACCGGACCCGCTCGACCCACCACCCAGCCGTTCTTGATCAGGAGGTCATAGGCCATGGAACGCTCCTCTTCGATGCGCCCGGGGTGTACCGCTCGACCGTGGACCAATCGTACCTCAGCGGGTGGCACTTCCTCCAGGCACCTTTCCTGAATGGCTTTCCATCACCCGGGACGCGGTATACCCTGGCGGGCGCCATGGACATCGGGGTCTTCGACCACCTGGACAAGCGGGACGTGCCGGTGCACGAGCACTACGAGAGCCGGCTGCGGCTGCTGGAGAAATACGACGCGGCGGGCTTCTACTCGTATCACCTGGCCGAGCATCACGCCACGCCGCTGGGCCTGGCCCCGGTGCCCGGGCTCTTCCTCGCCGCCGCGACCCAGCGCACGCGGCGCATCCGCCTCGGCCCCTGCGTCTACTGCCTGCCGCTCTATGATCCGCTGCGGCTCATCGAGGAAGTCTGCATGCTCGACCACCTCTCGCGCGGCCGCTTCGACTTCGGGGTGGGCCGCGGGATCGTCCCCGTACGAGATGGCGTTCTTCGACCTCCACCACCTCGAGACCGAGGAGATCTATCAGGAGACGCTGGCCATCGTGCTGCAGGGGCTGACCAGCGAGGTGCTCGAGCACCAGGGAACCCACTACCGCTATCGAAAAGTCCCCATGGTGCTGCGTCCGTTTCAGCAGCCGCATCCGCCGCTCTGGTACGGGCTCGGCCATGCCGCCGGCGCGGACTGGGCGGCCACCAATCGCGTCAATGTCATCAGCAATAGCCCCAGCGAGGCGTCGCGCCCGCTCTTCGACCGCTACCGCGAGACCTGGCAGCGCAAGCACGGCGGCGTGCCGCTCCCGCGGCTCGGCATGTCGCGCCACGTGGTGGTGGCGCCCACCGAGGCGGCCGCGGAGGCGCTGGCCCGCCCCGCTTATGCCGCGTGGTATGCCAATCTCACCAAGCTCTGGCGCGACTACGGCGCGGTGCCCTTCCGCTTCGCGCGTGACTTCGACGAGGCGCGCCAGCGCGGGGTGGCCATCGCAGGCACGCCCGCGCGCGTGCGCGAGGAGATCGAGCGCCAGGTGGCGGCCAGCGGCTGCACCTACTTAGCCGGCCGCCTCATGTTTGGCGACATGAGCGAGGCGGGTGCCGGGTCCTCGATCGATCTCTTCGCGGCCGAGGTGATGCCGCACCTGAGTTCCCTTGTCGGAGCGTGAAGCCAAGCTCGTCATCCGCGACGCGCGGCCGGAGGCCGTCGCGGACGCCATCGCGGCGCTGGACAAGCTCGCGGGGGCCCGCCTCGTTCCCGCCGGGGAAGGGTTGCTCCGCGACGTCTATCTCGACACGCCCGCGCGCGCGCTGAGCGACCTTGGGGTCGGGCTGAGGGTTCGGGTGGCGGGGAGCGAAACGCTGCTCGCGCTCAAGGGCTCGAGCCGCGAGGTGGATCCCGGCGTGCTCGAGCGCGAGGAGATCGAGGCGCCCTGGTCCGCCGCGGCGCTCGACCGCCTGCGGGCCCTCCTCGCGGGGCGCGGCATCGAGCTCCGCTCGGCGCCGGCGGCGGGGGAGCCCGTCTCGACATTGCGCATCATGGGGCTCGAGGCGCTACAGGAGCGGACCACCCAGCGGCGGCTCCGGAACGCGGTGGACGCGGGCGGCGTCCGGCTCGCGGAGCTGGCCATCGACGCGGTGACCTATCACCTGTCCGTGGGCGACGTCCGGCATCACGAGGTGGAGATCGAGGCCAAGTCGCCGGACGGAGCCGCCTATCTTCCCCGCGCCGGCGCGGCGCTACGCGAGCGCTTCGGCGATTCGCTGGCGCCCTGGCTTCATGGAAAGCTCGAGATCGGGTTGGCGATCGCGCGCCTGCTGGCCGCGGGAGACCCGCGCGCGATCGTCACCGACGGCCACCTCACCCCCGACGCCTACCCGCGCCTGGCCGCCGTCCTCAGCGACGCGCCCGCGCCGCCGGGCGCCCGCTAGCCGCCTTCCGCTTCGCGGCCGCGGGCCGGCCATTGGGCGAGTCCACCCGGCCTTTCCCGCTCGCATGCCAGCGCGCGATCTCGTCGCAGGTGGTGAACCACACGCCCCGGAACTTCCGCATGAAGCCCACGAGATCCTCCAGGAGCTGGATGCGGGAGGCGCGGCCACTCACGAAGGGATGGCAGGTGAGGATGAAGCAGCCGTTCTCCGCGTGCATGGCCGCGAACTCCTTGCTCCACATCTGGAGCACGCGCCCGGGATCGGCGATGGCATTGGTGGAGCCGTACACGTGGCGGAACAGCGGGGCGTCGTCGAGCAGCCACTGGATGGGCAGCTCCACCAATGGCCCGTCCTCGCTGGGCACCTCGTAGGGCACGTCATTGCCCATGAGGGAGGAGTCGTAGAGAAAGCCGTGGCGCTTGAGAATGCCCGGGGTCCAGGTGTTCACGTCCCAGGATGGCGACCGATAGCCCGCCGGCGTCACCCCGAGCCCGGATTTCAGGATGGCGAGCTGCTGGCGCATGATCTCCTCTTCCTGGGTCGCGTCGAGAAAGCTCACCGCCTCGTGCATATTGCCGTGCGCGCCGATCTCGTGGCCCGCGTCGCGGATGCGGAGCGACGGCGCCCGATGGTTCTCCACCGTCCAGCCGGGGATGTAGAAGCTGGCCTTCATCTTGAGCCGGTCCATCAGCCGCAGGATGCGGTCCACTCCGACGCGCGGGCCGAAGCGGCGCTCCTCGAGATCGCCCAGGCTTCGCTTCGCCTTCTCGGGCTCGCGGAAGAGAAAGCCCGACTCGGCGTCGAAGTCGAAGGACAGGACCGCGGCGGACTGCTTGCCATCCGGCCACCGGTAGCGCATGGAGGTCTCCTTGTCAGGCGAGGGGGCTCAGCCGCTGACCCAGCCGCCGCTCGGGTGCAGGATCTGGCCGGTGAGATAGCCCGCTTCGTCGGCGGCCAGCACCACCGCGCAGTAGGCCACGTCCGCCACGTCGCCGAAGCGGCGCAGCGGCAACTCGGCCAGCCGCCGCGCGCGGTACTCCGGCGTCATCACGTCCTTGCTCATGTCGGTCTCGATGCCGCCCGGCGAGATCGCGTTCACGGTGATGCCGTGGCCGCCCAACTCCGAGGCCAGGGCGCGGGTGAGCGATTCGATGGCGCCCTTGGTGGCGGCGTAGGCGGCGAAGCCGCCCCCGCCCACCGCGCGCTGGGCGAGCTGGGAAGAGAGATTGATGATGCGCCCGTGCTTCTGCTCGATCATGGCGGGCAGCGCGTGGCGGCTGCACAGCATGGCGCCGGTCACGTTGACCTCGAGCATGCGCCGGTAGCCGTCCGCCGGCACCTGGAGGAGCGGCCCGCGCACCATGATGCCGGCATTGTTGACGAGGATGTCGAGGCGCCCGAAGCGATCGAGCGTTCCCTTGACGAGGGCGCGCGCGTCCTCCTCCTGGGATACGTCCCCGCGGAGCGCGATGGCCTCCACCCCCAGACGGCCCGCTTCGGCGGCCACCTCTTTCCCCTCGCGCTCGCTGGCGAAGTAGTTCGCGGCGAGGCGGGCGCCCTCGCGGGCGAAGGCGAGCGCGATGGCGCGGCCGAAGCCGCGGCTGGCGCCGGTGACGAGGGCGACGCGTCCCACCAGACGGCCGCCCGCCATCAGGCGCGCGTGCCGGGCCGGCTCTGCTCGAGCCAGAACCGCGCGAGGTCCACCGGAGACGGCCACCACACGTCCTTCTTGCCGAGCATGCGCTGGATCAGCCGCTCCACCATGCGCATCCGCGAGGGACGGCCCACGATCTGCGGGTGGCCGAGCCAGTTGAAGAAGCCGCCCTCCGCGTACATGCCTTCGAACTCCTCCGACCAGATCTCCCACACGTCTTCCTGGCTCCAGATGCCGTGGCCCACCGGCGGCACCGAGCTGAACATGAAGAAGGGGGCGTCGTTGTTGCACCAGGCGGTGGGAAACTCGACGAGTGGGCCATGGGGCGTGTCGTGGCAATAGGGCAGGTCGGTATCCAGCGCATTGCTGTGATAGAGGAAGCCGTGCTGCTTGAGCAGCGCCATGGTGTGGTGACTCGGATCGGCGGAGGGGGAGCGGGAGCCCAGCGGCTTGACGCCCAGGATCTTCCTGAAGATGTCGAGGCTCTTCACGAGGAGCTCTTCCTCCTCCTCGCGGCTCTTCATGAAGAAAGGCTTCTCGTGGAGATAGCCGTGATGCCCCACCTCGTGCCCGCGGCGCACGATCTCCTCGCAGAGCGCCGGGTAGCGCTCGACGATCCAGCCCGGGATGAAGATGCAGGTCTTGATCCCGTAGCGGTCCAGCACGTCGAGGATGCGCGGCATCCCGGTCCTGGGGCCGTAGGCGCCCATGGACATGTGCAGCGGCCGGTCGGCGAGGGCGGCGTCGCGGTGTATCCACGGGCTCTCGCCGTCGAGATCGAAGGTCATCATGATGGCGCAGCGCGCGCCGCCGGGCCATTTCACCGCTGCTGCCATGGGGCCCGAGAATAGACCAGCGTCTTCACCTTGGCAACCGCGGCGGGGGCGGCGTATGCTCGGAGCGGCAGGGCCACCCGGCCGCTCACGGAGGCGCGATGAACATCTTCAAGGCACTGGCGGTGAAGGACCCCGAGGCGGTGACGCGGGCCATCCCGGTGATCGACTTCGGCCCCGCGTTCCGCGGAGAGCCCGGCGGGCTCGAGGCGGTGGCCCGGCAGGTGCGGCGTGCCAGCGAGGAGATCGGGTTCTTCTACCTGGCCGGCCACGACGTCCCGGATCCCCTAGTCGACGCGGCCTTCGCCGCCTCGCGCGAGTTCCACGCGCTGCCCGACGCGGCGAAGCAAGCGCTCGCCATCAACGAGAACAATATCGGCTACCTCGCGCCCAACCAGAGCATCCAGGGCGCTTCCACCGTGCACAAGGCCACCCGGCCGAACTACAACGAGAGCTTCTTCATCAGCCACGACCGCGAATCCGACCATCCCGCCATCGTGAACGGCGAGACGCTGCGCGGCCGCAACCAGTGGCCGGAGGGCCATGCCGTGATGCGGGCGGCCATGGTCGCCTACTTCAAGACGCTGGAGGCGGTGGGCGAGAAGATGCTCCCCGTGCTGGCCCGCGCGCTGGACTTGCCCGCCGACTGGTTCGCCCCCCACTTCGCGGGCGAGGCGCATATCAACCTGCGCTTCCTGCACTACCCCCCGCAGGAAGGGGACGACGACGAGCAGTTCGGGCAGGGGCCGCACACCGACAACTCCTTCATCACCATCCTGGCGCGCACCGAGGTGCCGGGGCTGGCCGTGCGCTTGCCCAGCGGGGAGTGGCTGACGCCGCCGCTCATCGCGGGGACCTTCCTGGTCAATCTCGGGAACATGATGAAGCGGTGGTCGAACGACCGCTTCCTCTCGACCCCGCACGGCGTGCTCAACGACTCGGGGAAGGACCGCTACTCCATCGCCTTCTTCTACAGCCCCAACGTGGACTCGACCATCGAGTGCGTCCCGAGCTGCACGGAGCGCGGATGATCCGCCGCGCTATCCCCCCGCCGTCTACCGCGACCTCGTCCTGGCCTTCTACAATGCCAACTACTTCCACCGCCAGGGCTACGCGGGGAAGACGAGCTAGCCCCGCTCAGCCCCCGAGGTCGTCCCAGGCCAGCCGCGCCATGCGGCCGATGACCTGGTTGGCGGCGGCGAAGCCGGGCGTGCCATCGGGTAGCGCGGCGGGCACGCCGTCCGTATAGGCGGTGAGGATGAAGAGCGGGCGGCCCTCCTTGTAGACGATGCCGGCATCCATGTAGCCGCGCGAGCCCGTCCCCGTCTTGTGCGCGACCTTGGTGCCCAGCGGCAAGAGCGAGGGCAGGCAGGTTGTTGAGCTTCTGCCACGACAGGATGTCCAGCCCCAGCCGGCAGAGTGCGGGGGTAGAGTCCAGCTGCGCGGCCGTCGCGGTGTCGTCCGCCCCGCGGAGCATGAGGTCCAGGAGCAGTCCCTGGTCGCGCGGGGTGGTGGAGGTGACTTGCTCGAGCCCGTGATCGGCGGGCAGCCGCGGCGGGATGCCGTAACGGTGGATCGTGCGAGACATCCCCGACCGACTCGCGCGGGCGCTGCTCTCCCCCAGCCCCACCAGGTCCACCACCGTCCCGGTGCAGGTGTTGTCGCTCACGATGATCATCATTACCAGGGCGTCGCGGAGGGTAATCCAGAAGCCGGGGGTGAGGTGTTGGAAGGTCCCAGAATCATTGTCCTGATACCGTGCGTCCACGATCACCTTCTGGTCGAGGGCGAGCTTGCCGTCGGGCACGGCCTTGAGCGCCGCCATGAGGATGGAGATCTGCGCGTGCTCGCGGAGGGCACGGGGACGTCGCCCAGCCGCTCCGCCCACTCGCCGGTGCCGAGGCTCTGGAGGTACCAGCTGGTCTCGAAGGGCAGGGCATCGCATAACGCCGTTCATCCGCTCGGCCAGGGCTCTCATGGGAACTCTCCTTTCGGGACGCCATTATAGCCTTCAAGAGCCTTTACCTGGAGGGGCAGCGGCCTGTAAAATGCCGCTGGCTCGATGGTCCGACCAGACCGGCCCAAGGAGTCGTGGCCACTTCAACGACCGACCCCAGGGAGGCGTCACCATGAGTGACACGAAATCCGCTCTCGAAGCCCCGCACCGCCGGTTCCTCAAGGGCGCCGCCACTGCTGCCACAGCCGGCGTGGCCGCGTCACCTTCCGCAGTGGTGAAGGCGCAAGGCCCGGTCGCGATGCGCTGGCAGAGTACCTGGCCGCGAAAGATATCTTCCACGAGTACGCGAACGACTTCGCCAAGAAGGTCAACGATATGACCGGTGGCGAGCTCAAGATCGAAGTGCTCCCGGCGGGCGCGGTAGTCCCCGCTTCGGACTGCTCGACGCGGTGTCCAAGGGCACGCTCGACGGCGGCCACGGTGTGCTCGTTTATCACTACGGCAAGCAGACCGCGCTGGCGCTCTGGGGATCGGGTCCCGGGTTCGGCATGGATGCCAACATGCTGCTCTCGTGGCATAAGTACGGCGGCGGCAAGGAGCTGCTCGACAAGATCTACAAGGCGATCGGCGCCAACGTCGTTCCTTTCTGTATGGTCCCATGCCGACCCAGGCGCTTGGATGGTTCAAAAAGCCGATCACCAAAGCCGAGGACTTCAAGGGCCTCAAGTTCCGTACGGTCGGCATCTCATCGACGTGTTCACGGGGCTGGGGGCGGCAGTGAACGCGCTGCCCGGCGGCGAGATCGTGCCGGCAATGGACCGCGGCCTGCTCGACGCAGCCGAGTTCAACAATGCCACCTCGGATCGCATGCTCGGCTTCGCCGACGTCTCCAAGGTGTGCATGCTGCAGAGCTATCACCAGAACACCGAGCAGCTAGAGATCACGTTCAACAAGACCAAGTTCGACGCCCTGCCGGACAAGATGAAGGCCATCATCGAGAATGCGGTGGAGGCGGCCTCCGCCGACATGTCCTGGAAGGCCATCGACCGCTACTCGAAGGACTACATCGAGCTCCAGACCAAGGACAAGGTGCGGTTCTACAAGACGCCCGATTCCGTGCTGCAGAAGCAGCTCGAAATCTACGACGCGGTAGCGGACAAGAAGTCCGCGGACAACCCGCTCTTCAAGGAGATCGCCGAGTCGCAGAAGACGTTCGCGGCCCGGGCGGTCAAGTGGGACCTGGACACCAACGTGTCCCGCCGCATGGCCTACAACCACTACTTCGGGCCGGGCGAAGGAGAGCAAGAGCCACGTGACTCCCGCCGTCCTCGGGTCGGCCATCCGGCGACGTCCGGGCGGCCGGCCGGGCCCCACCGGCCATGAGCGCCGCGCGCCTCCTCCGCATCGTCGACTCCATCAGCTACGCGTCCGGCAAGATCTTCGCCTGGCTGATCGTCGCCCTGACCTTGGTCGTCTCCATCGAGGTCTTCAAGCGGTACATCCTCAACGCGCCCACCGCGTGGATCTACGATTTCAACAGCATGCTGTACGGCACGCTGTTCATGATGTGCGGCGCCTATACGCTGGCCGCCGCCGGCCACGTGCGCGCGGACTTCGTGTACATCTACATGAAGCCGCGGGGCCAGGCGGCCCTGGACCTGGCGCTCTACCTCCTCTTCTTCATCCCCGGCATCCTGGGGCTGATCTACGCGGGTACGGGCTTCGCCGCCGACTCCTGGCGCATCGGCGAGCACTCCACCGTCACCGCGGAAGGGCCGCCGGTGTACCAGTTCAAGGCGGTGATCCCGCTCGCGGGCGCGCTGGTGATGCTGCAGGGACTGGCGGAGATCCTCCGCTGCGTCGTCTGCCTGCGCACCGGGGCCTGGCCGGCGCGGCTCGAGGACGTCGAGGAGATCGACGTGCTCGACACCCAGCTCGCGCACAGCCAGTACGTGGACGAGGAGTCGCGGCTCGCCGTCATGGAGGGCGCCAAGCCATCGACGACGCCGCCCGCCACCGCAGTGTGATGGATGAGGAGATCGTGCACGACAAGGCCCCCCAGGACGACGGCGAGAAGCCGTGAGCGATCCGTCTCTCGGGCTCACCATGCTCTGGCTCATCGTGGTGGCGATCATGATGGGCTTCCCCACCGCCTTCACGCTCATGGGCCTGGGGATGATCTTCGGCTTCATCGCGTTCTGGACTCCCGGGCCAGCACTGGTACGACAACCGCGTCTTCGACCTCATCGTGCAGCGGACCTATGGCGTGATGACCAACGACACGCTGCTGTCCATCCCGCTCTTCGTCTTCATGGGCTACATCATGGAGCGCGCCGCGCTGGTGGACCGCATGTTCCACAGCGTGCAGCTCGCGTTCCGGCGCGTGCCGGCCTCACTGGCGGTGACCACCCTCCTGGTCTGCGCCTTCTGGGGCATCGCTTCCGGCATCGTGGGCGCGGTGGTGGTGCTCATGGGCGTCATCGCCATGCGGCCGATGCTCAACGCCGGCTACGACGTGCGGCTGGCCGCGGGAGCCATCACCGCAGGGGGCACGCTCGGGATCCTCATCCCGCCGTCGGTGATGCTCATCGTCTACGCGGCGGTGGCGGGCCAGTCCATCGTGAAGCTGTACGCGGCGGCCATGCTGCCGGGCTTCTTCCTCACCTTCCTCTACCTCGTTTATATCCTCGGCTGGGCGATCATCAACCCGAAGATCGCGCCCAAGCTGCCCCCCGACCAGTACCGCGTGGAGGTGCCCGAGTACCTGCGGGCGCTGGAGCGCGGGCCCTCACGGCAGCGTGGTGCCCGGGCTCCTCGCCGCCCTCTTCCGGCCCGGCCCTCGCGCGCCGGTTGGGCTATCGCGCGCTGATGCGCAGCGTGGGCGTGGTGGCGGTGCCCCCATGCTGACGGTGGGCACGTTCGCCGCCGCGTGGTGGTACGTGGTCGTCTACAACGCGCCCGAGGCGGTTGCCGCCAAGGCGGCGGCGCTGGCGCCGGCCGCGCCGATCACCGCCCGCGGCGCCGCTCGCGCCCACGGCCCCAGCGCCCCGCGCCTTCCGCGGAGGAGAAGCCGCAGGAGCTCGGCGCGGCGGGCGACTCCCGGCCCCCGACTCCGACAAGCCACAGGAGCTCGGGGCGCCGGCGAACCCCCCTCTGCGGCGTCGCGGTACCAAGACCGAGGGGCCGCCGGAGGAGATGTCCTCGCTCCGCTCGTCGACCGCGGCCGCCGGCGTGGGGAAGATCCCCGCGCACTTCTACGGCTGGTTCTGGGGGCTGGCCGCGCCGCCACCTTGGTGCTGCTGTACTACTTCTGGCGCATGGACGGCGAGCAGCTCCAGATCCTGAAGGAGCTGATCGCCTCCGTGGTGCCCCTCGGCGTGCTCACCGCCATCGTGCTGGCGGTGATTCTCTTCGGCATCACCACCGCGACCGAGTCTGCGGGCATCGGCGCGCTGGGCGCGCTGTATCTCGCGGTGATGGCGCGTTCGCGCGATCGGTCTGGTGGTGGAGCCTGGTGGGCGCGATGCTGGGGTTCGCGCTTGGCTGGTGCGCGGGGGAGCCCTTGTGTCGATGCTGGTCGCGGCGTGCATCGGCGGCGACCTTCCGGGCACGGTGATTCCCGTCCTGTGGGATCTCCGGACTTCGCCGGAGCTCGCAGAACATCAAGGAGTCGACATTCCTCACCGCCAAGACGACGGCGATGGTGTGCTGGCTGTTCGTCGGCTCGGCGCTCTTCTCCGCGGTGTTCGCATTGCACGGGGGCCAAGGGCTGATCGAGCGATGGGTGCTAGCTGGACCTCTCGCCGGTGGGGTTCATGATCGTCGCGCAGCTGATCATCTTCCTGCTTGGCTGGCCGCTCGAGTGGACCGAGATCATCGTGATCTTCTGCCCGATCTTCATCCCGCTGCTGAGCCACTTCCATGTCGATCCGATGTTGTTCGGCACGATGGTGGCGGTGAACCTCCAGGCCGCGTTCCTGTCGCCGCCGGTGGCGATGTCCGCGTTCTATCTCAAGGGGGTCTGCCCAAGCACGTCACCCTCAACCAGATTTTCGCCGGATGATGCCGTACATGCTCATCGTCATCGTCTGCCTCGTCTTCATGTACATCTGGCCGGGCATGACGCTCTGGCTGCCGGAATTCCTCTACGGGAAACTGAGCCTCCACCGCGCGAACTCTACGCTGTCCGCCGCCGCCGCCGCCCGCCTGATCCGTGAAGGGGCGCTCGACTCCACCGCCCTGATCGAGGCCTGCCTGGCCCGGGTGGAGGCGACGGAAGCCGAGCTCCAGGCCTGGACCTATCTGGATCCGGAGCACGCGCTCGCGCAGGCGCGCGCGGCCGACGAGGCGCGCCGCTCGGGCGCGCCCACCGGGCCGCTCCACGGGGTGCCGGTGGGCCTCAAGGACATCATCGACACCGCGGACATGCCGACCGAGAACGGCTCGCCGCTGCACGCCGGCCGCGTGCCCACGCGGGACGCCGCGGTGGTGGAGCGGCTGCGCGCGGCGGGCGCGGTGGTCCTGGGCAAGACGGTGACCACCGAGTTCGCCGCGCGCGCGCCGGGCAAGACGCGCAATCCGGTGAACCCCGCGCATACTCCCGGCGGCTCCTCCAGCGGCTCGGCGGCGGCGGTGGCGGCGAGCCAGGTGCCGCTGGCGGTGGGAGCCAGACCGGCGGTTCGGTGATCCGGCCCGCCGCCTACTGCGGCGTCTTCGGCTTCAAGCCCACCCACGGCCTGATCTCGCGCCACGGCATGTTCCAGCTCTCGCGCTCGCTCGATCACGTGGGCGTGTTCGCGCGCACCCTCGAGGACGTGGCGCTGCTGGCCGAGGTGCTGGTGGGGTACGACGCGCGCGATCCCGACTCGCGCGCCTCGGCGTATCCGCGCTACCGAGAGATCGCCGCCTCGGAGCCCCCCATCCCGCCGCTCTTCGCCTTCGTGAAGACGGCGCGCTGGGAGCACGTGACGGGGACGCCCGCGAGGCCTTCGCGGAGCTGGTCGCTGTCTCGGCGATCGCGTGGAGGAGCTGGACCTCGGCGAGCCCGCCAGGCGCTGGAGTGGCACCGGCTCATCCTCGACTCGGAGATGGCGGCGAACCTCGACTGGGCGTGGGAGCGTGGGCGCGCGCAGCTCTCGCCCTCCATGGTGGAGCGTCTCGCCCGCGGCCGCGAGGTGCGCGCCCGCGACTACCTCCAGGCGCTCGCGCGACGGCCGGCCCTGAACGCCGGGTTCGAGGAGCTGTTCGGCGCGTTCGACGCCATCCTCACTCCCGCCGCCGCGGCACCGCGCCCCGCGGCCTCGAGACGACGGGGGATCCTCACCCTGTGGACCCTCTGCGGGATGCCCGCGCTCACGTCCCGCTCATGCAGGGCGAGAGGCCTGCCGCTGGGCGTGCAGCTGGTGGGGCCGCGGCGGCGACGCCCGGCTCCTGCGCACCGCGAAGTGGCTGGTGGAGACGGTGGGGGGGGAGAGGAGAGGGAGGGGGGAGGGGGGGGGGGGGACGGTGGGGGACAAGGGCGGCTGGCAGGGGGGGGGAGAGAGGGGAGGGGGGGAGGGGGGGGGGCAGGCGGGCTAGGCGAACTTCCGCGATTCCTCCCGTCGGTACGGCCCGCACGGCGATGGCGAGGAAGAGCACGGTATAGCCGGCCAGCCAGGCCAGGCTCACCACGAGCGGCTCCGCCCGCGCCCCCACCGCGCTCCACGCCAGCTGGCCGTAGTGGTAGGACGGCAGATAGGGCGCCACGCGCTGCACGAAGCCGGGCAGCTGGCTCACCGGCATGAACAGCCCCGAGGCGAAGGACAGCGGGAGATAGATGAGGTTGGCGAGCGCGGGCGCCGAGTGGGGGCCCGCGGTGTAGCCGATGGCGAACCCGAGCGCCACGAAGGGCAGGGAGCCCGCGAGGAGACGCACGATGACCTGCAGCCAGACGGTCAGGTCCTGCCGCACGCCGCCCACCACCACGCCGTAGACGATGAGCACCACGATGACACCAGCGCGAAGGCCAGCGCCACCAACACCTTGGCGAGCACCGCGACCGCGGGCGGCAGCGGGGTGGCGCGCATCAGGAGATCGACCTTCATGCCGCGCTCGTTGGCCACGCCGATCCCGAAGCCGTACACCATCACGTTCCCCACCCCGTAGGCGGCGAAGGAGACGAGCAGATACGCGCCCACGCTCACCCCATCGGGGAAGGTCTGGCCCACGAAGGGCAGTCCGAAGAAGGTGAAGAACACCACGGGGAGCGCCAGGCTCGTCATGCTGAAGGCGGCGACGCGCCAGCGGACGCGCAGCTCGGCCAGGGTCTGCGCGCCCAGCATCGAAGGCAGCGGCGCGGTCACGCGCGCTCCGGTCGCCGGGTCAGGCTCAGCACCGCCTCCTCGAGGTCGGCGCCCGCCACCTCGAGGTCGTGCGGCTCCACTCCCGCTCGAAGAGCCGGCGCAACGCGGTCTCCGGCTCGCTGGTGAGGAACCGTACGCGCCCGTCGGACACGTCCAGGGCGGTGACGACCAGCCCCGCGAAGGCGTCGGCGGGCAGGGGCCGCGCCACCGTGAAGGCCACGCGCTTGCCCGCCACCCGCGACATGAGCACCCGCGGCGCCGCGTCGGCGATGACGATCCCGTGATCGATGACCACGATGCGGGTGGCGAGCTCCTCCGCCTCCCGGAGATAGTGCGTGGTGAAGATCACGCTCTTGCCGGCGCCGGCGAGCGCCTGGATGGCGGTCACGAAGGCCCGGCGCGCCTCGATGTCCATGCCCACCGTGGGCTCGTCGAGGAAGAGCGCCTCGGGATTGCCGCCCACGGCGAGGGCGAAGTACAGCCGCTGGCGCTGCCCGCCCGACAGCGTGGCCACGCGCGCGTCTGCCTTGTCCTCCAGGCCGGCCATGGCGAGGGCCTGCGCCACCGGCATGGGGCGCGGGATAGTAGGTGCCGAAGAGCCCGATCAGCTCGCGGACGGTGAGGACACCGGGGGCGCCGGATTCCTGGAGCATCACGCCCACCCGGCTCCGCGCTCGGCGGTCGGTGGGGGAGCAGGCCGAACAGGCGGACGTCGCCTGAGCTCGGCCGGCGCAATCCGAGCATGAGGCTGATCGAGGTGGTCTTGCCCGCGCCGTTGGGGCCCAGCATGGCGACGATCTCGCCGGCGGCGATGGCGAGGCTGATGCCGCGCAGGGCCTCCACCTCGCCGTAGCGCTTGGTCAGCTCTCTCAGCTCGAGGATCGGCGTGGCGCCGGGACTCATGGGCGGACGACATGCTACTCCGAATCCCGGCCGGGCGGGCGGCGGCGGACTCGTGCTTTAATGGGCGGGCAGCCCGGCGGCGTCCGCGGGCGGGCCGGTCGTTCACCCCCATGAATCGGAGGGCGTGAGGCATGAGCGCGAAGGAAGTGATCCTCTACGATCCCACCGCCGAGCCGCGCATCCTCGCCGCGGGCCTCGCCCGCCGGCTCGAGACCCTGCGCGGCAAGAAGGTGGCCATTCTCGACAACAGCAAGGCCAATGCCGGCTACCTGATGCTGACGGTGGCGCGCCGCCTCCAGGAGAAGTACGGCGTGGGCGAGATCGTGAAGCGCGAGAAGGGCATCGCGGGGGCGCCGTCGCCCACCATCCTCGACGCGCTCACCAAGTGCGACTTCGCCCTCGTCGGCAGCGCCGACTGAGGGTCGTGCACGTCGTGGAGTATCCACGGCGCCATCGTGCTGGAGGGGAAGGGGATTCCGTCCGTCGTCATGGGCACCTTCGAGTTCGAGCAGCTCGCGAAGCTGGAGGCCAAGAACCGCGGCATGGCGGATCTCCCGCTCGCCCTCATCCCGCACCCGCTCGGCGGGATCCGTGAGGACGAGGTACTGAAGAAGGCGGAGCTGGTCATCGACGTCGTGGTCAAGGCGCTCACCGTTAAGGGGGCCCGCCTATGACGGTGGATCTCGGTCCCGCGGCCAAGACCTTTCGCCACGAGGAGTCCTATACCGCCATCAACCACTTCTATCAGGAGCGGGGCTGGACGGACGGGCTGCCCATCGTGCCGCCCACCGCGGAGGCGGTGGCGGAGTGCCTGCGCCATACCGATCGCGACCCGCGCGAGCTGATCGCGGTGCTGCCGCCCCGGCAGGGCGAGGCCACCGTCGAGCGCATCGCCGTCAATGCCGTGATGGCGGGCTGCCGTCCGGAGTATCTGCCGGTGGTCATCACCGCGCTCGAGGCGCTGGCCGATCCCGCCTTCAACCTCGACTCCATCCAGGCCACCACGCACCCGGTGGCGCCGCTGATGATCGTGAACGGGCCCATCGCGCGCGAGCTCGGCATCAACAGCGGCTACAACGCCTTCGGTCAGGGCTTCGCGCCCAACTTGACCATCGGGCGCGCGGTGCGCCTGGTGCTGATGAACCTGGGCGGCGGCCTGCCCGGCACCGGCGACCGCTCCACCCAGGGCAGCCCGGCCAAGATCGCCTACTGCGTGGCGGAGAACGAGGACGCCAATCCCTGGGAGCCGCTGCACGTGGAGGCCGGATATCCGCGCGACGTCAGCACCGTCACCGTGTTCGGCTGTGAGGGGCCGCACAATATCCAGGACCACTACAGCTATACCGGCATCGGCATTCTCAAGATCATTGCGGGAGCGATGGGGCAGGCGGGGAGCAATAACCTGCTGGCCGGGGGCGCGCCGCTGCTGTCCCTGGGTCCCGAGCACGCCGCCACCATCGCCCGCGACGGGTACAGCAAGCGGCAGGTGAAGGAGTTCGTCTTCGAGCACGCGCGCTATCCGCTCGGCCTCCTCGGGGACGAATACCGGAAGTTCTTCGTGGAGGGGCGGAAGTATGCGGACCGGCCGGACACCATGATTCCCATCGTGAAGTCGCCGGATGACGTCACCGTCATCGTGGTGGGCGGCGCCGGCAAGCATTCCTGCTGGCAGCCGACCTTCGGCGATCAAACCCGGCCCGCGCATCGCGTGATCCGGCGGCGTGACGGCACGCCGGCGCGCCGCATCGCCGATCTCGCCCACTAGCCCGGCCTCTCAACGAGGAGGAGCCCCATGCGGATGCTCGCCCGGATCGCCGTTGCCCTCGTCTCAGCCCTCGTCCTCCTGCCCTCTCTCGCGGGCGCGCAGGAAGTGACCCTCAAGGTGGTCAGCGCCTTCCCCGAGAACTCGCTTTACGTGAAGCGGCTCGAGACCTGGATCGGGCGCGTGAACGATGAGGGTAAGGGCGTGCTGCGGTTGAACTTCATCGGCGGGCCCAAGGCGGTGCCCACCTTCGAGGTCGGCAATGCGGTGCGCACCGGCGTGGTGGACGTGGCCATGTCCACGGGCGCGTTCTACACCAACGTGTTCCCGGAGTCCGACGCGCTCAAGCTCACCCGGATGCCGGTGGCCGAGCAGCGCACCAACGGGGCGTTCGACTACATCAACCGGGTGTGGAGCCAGAAGGGCAATATGCTGTACCTCGCCCGCATCGTCGAGCACCAGACCTTCCACGTCTATCTGAACAAGAGGATCGACAAGCCCGACCTCACCGGGTTGAAGATCCGCGTGACCCCGGTGTACCGTGACTTCTTCACCGCGCTGGGCGCCACCGTGATGCAGACCGCGCCCGGCGAGGTGTATACCGCGCTGGAGCGCGGGGTGGTGGACGGCTACGGCTGGCCCATCGGCGGCATCTTCGATCTCAACTGGCACGAGAAGACCAAGTACCGGGTGGATCCGGGCTTCTACGACGCCGAGGTGTCGCTGCTGGTGAACCTCGACACCTGGAAGCGGCTCACCCCCGCCCAGCGCGACTACCTCACCAAGCAGGCGCGCGCGCTGGAAGCCCAGAACGACTTCTGGAAGACCTACGCGCAGGACGAGACCAAGCGCCAGCAGCAGGCGGGCATCGAGGTCATCCGCTTCGAGGGCGCGACGGCGCAGCAGTATCTCGACCGCGCCTACGAAACGGGCTGGGCGGGCGTGCTCAAGGCCAGCCCCGAGCACGGGCCGAAGATGCGCGAGCTGTTCTCCAAGAAATAGCCGCCGATGCTGGGGCGGGCTTACGCGGGGCTGCTGCACGCCGGGGCGGTGGCGGCGGCGCTCCTCCTCGGCGTGCTGGCGCTCCTCGTCACCGGAGACGTCGTGGCCCGGAACCTCGGGCTCGGCACCCTGCCCTGGATCATCGAGGTGTCGGAGTATAGCCTCCCGCTCGCCACCTTCCTGGTCGCCCCATGGCTGCTCTACCGGAATGAGCACGTGCGGCTCGACGTGCTGCTCACCTCGGTGCCGGCGCCCGTCGCGCGCGCGCTGGACCGGCTCTCGGACCTGGTGGGGCTGGCCGTCTCCGCGGTCTTCGTGATCTATGGCGCGCGGGCCATCGCCAGCTCGGCCGAGCAGGGCTCCATGGTGATCAAGGCCGTCGTCTTCCCGGAGTGGTGGCTCTATGCCCCGGTGCCGATCTGCTTCGCCGTCCTCGCGGTGGAGTTCGTGCGGCGCCTGCTTCACGGCGGTGCCCTCGAGGGCAGCGGACCGCACGCCTAGCGGCGCGCCCGCCTTCCCGACATGATCTGGTGGCTCGCGGCAACACTCCTCTTCGGCCTCCTGTCGGTGCTCCTTGCCTTCGGGCTCCCGGCGGCCTTCGCCTTCCTCGCCATCAACGTGGTGGGGGCGTGGGTGTGGCTGGGCGGCGACGCCGGCCTCGTCCAGATGATCCGCAACGGCGTGGCGTCCATCGCGACGTTCTCCCTCACGCCCATCCCGTTCTTCGTGCTCATGGGCGAGGTCCTGTTTCACACCGGCGTGGCCATGAAGGCCATCGACGCCATCGACCGGCTGATCGCGCGCGTCCCCGGGCGCCTCTCGGTGGTGGCGGTGGTGGCGGGGACCGTGTTCTCGGCGATCTCCGGCTCCACCATCGCCACCACCGCGCTGCTGGGCAGCCTCATGCTCCCCGAGATGCTCCGGCGCGGCTATCAGCCCGGAATGGCGATGGGCCCCATCATGGCCATCGGGGGCGTGGACATGCTCATTCCGCCCTCCGCGCTCACCGTGCTCCTGGGCAGCCTGGCCGGCATCTCCATCTCGCGGCTGCTCCTGGCCGGCATCGTCCCCGGCGTGCTGCTGGCCGCGTCCTTCGTGGGCTATATCGTGGTGCGCGCGGTGCTGGATCCGCGGCTCGCGCCGGCCTTCGAGCACGCGCCCGTGCGCGGCTGGGCGCGCTGGCGGCCACTCGTAGTCTACGTGCTGCCGCTCGTCATCATCTTCGTGGTGGTGATCGTGGCCATGGCGGCGGGCTGGGCCACTCCCACCGAGTCCGCCGCCCTCGGCGCGGTGGCCACGGTCCTGGTGGCGGGCGCCTACCGCGCGCTGACCTGGAACGGCCTGCTGAAGGCGCTGCTGGGGACGGCGGGGATTTCCGGGGTCATCCTCTTCATCATCGTGGGCGCCACCACCTTCTCCCAGATCCTGACCTTCTCGGGGGCGACCAACGGGCTGGTGGCGGCGGTGCAGGAGGCTCGGTTCGGCCCCGCCGTCGTCCTCGGCGTCATGATGCTCATCCTGCTCGTGCTCGGTTGCTTCATCGACCAGGTGAGCATGATGCTCATCACCCTGCCGTTCTTCATGCCGCTGGTGACGCTCTACGGGTTCGACCCCGTCTGGTTCGGCGTGCTCTTCCTCATCTGCATGCAGCTCGGCTTGCTCACGCCGCCCTTCGGCATGCTCCTCTTCACCATGAAGAGCGTGGCGCCGCGGTCCATCACCATGGGGCAGGTCTGCGGCGCGGTGACGCCGTACGTGATCCTGGGGCTGGTGATGCTGCTGCTGGTGGCGCTCTTCCCCGGGCTGGCCACCTGGCTTCCCGCGCTGCTGATCGGGAAGTAGGCGTCGCTCTTCACCGAGCCCGCGGTGAGACTCGCTACACCGGGAATGGGACCATCCGAACGGGTAGAAACTCCCGCTATGTGGCCGACCCGGCGGGAGCGCATGGCGTCGATTCTCCGCGCCGTCTGCGTGCGTAGCGTGGCACGCCCTTGCCCCCGAGGAGCAGTTCAGACTCTCTCGGAGGAGGCTCGATATGACGCTGAGAAAGATCATGGCGGTCATGTCCCTATCCGCCCTGGCAGTGGCGCCGGCGGGCTGCGGAACGGTCACCGGCACCGCGGTGGGCGCGGGCGCGGGCGCGGCGGTCGGCAGGGCGCCCTCATCGGAGCCGGCGTCGGCGCGGTGGGCGGGGCACTAGAGCAGACCAATCCTAGGACACGGGAGACCCCTAATGAAGACGTTTGCCGTTAGCATGCTTTCGCTCTCGCTGGCCGGGCTGGCGCTGCCGGCTCCGTGGCCGCGCAGCAGCCCGCCCCGCGGCAGTGCCAGCCCGCCAAGGCGCCGCAGCGCGTGGAGGGTCAGGTGGTCGAGATGAACGCGACCCAGGAGCGGATCAAGGTGCGCGACGCCGCCGGCGCCACGCACGAGTTCCAGGCCAGTTCGGAGACGCTCCGCGACCTGAAGATCGGCGACCAGATCGAGGCCACGCTCCGTCCGCTTCCGAAGTGCTGAGTTTCGCCGCCGGCGCCGTCTCCGGGTAGACTGGGCCCGGCCCGCACCGGGCCCAGGTCGTTTCACTCTCTCCGGAGGAGCTCGATGAGCGGCAAGGTGCGGCAGCGCGTGCGGGTGGGACTGGTGGGCGCGGGCTTCGTGGCCCGGCTCCACGCCGAGGCGTACCGCCACGTGCACGGGCTCGACGTCGAGCTCACGTGCGTGGCGGCCGCGCGGCCGGAGCGGGCCACGCAGTTCGCGGCCGAGTTCGGCGTGGGCCGCGTGGAGACGGATCTCGCCGCGGTGGTGGAGGCTTCGGACGTGGACGTGGTGGATCTCTGCGCGCCGTCGTCTCTCCACGCGAGATGGCGGTGGCGGCCGCGCGCGCGGGCAAGCACGTGATCGTGGAAAAGCCTTTGACCGGGTTTTTCGGCCCCGCCGCCACGCCGCGGGACGAGATGCTCCGGCGGGCGCTCGCGTCCGCCGACGCGGTGCTCGCCGCCTGCCGCGAGGCCAAGGTCCGGCTCTGCTACGCGGAGAACTGGGTGTACGCGCCGCCCGTGCAGAAGGCGCGCCGGCTGCTCACCGCCGCCGGCGGGCCCATCCTGCGCCTGGTCGGGCGAGGAGAGCCACTCCGGCACCCATGCGCCGGTGAACAAGCGCTGGGATACCGGCGGCGGCGGGTCTCTGCTCGGCAAGGGCTGCCATCCGCTCGGCGCCGCGCTCTATCTCAAGGCGGACGAGGGCATGCGGCTGCGCGGGCCGGCCCATCCGCCCCGTCTCGGTGAGCGCGGAGACCGCGAATCTCGTCGCCACCGAGACCTTTCGCGCGGCGGGCCGGCATTTCCTCAATACCGTGGAGGGCGCCGACGTCGAGGACTGGGGCGCCATGCTGATCGGCTTCGACGACGGCACCGTGGCGCAGATCGCCGCCGCCGACACCGTGCTGGGCGGCATCCGCAATCAGCTCGTCGCCTACGGCGCCCGCGCCATGGTGATCTGCAATATCAACCCGAACAACGTGGTGCAGGCCTATGCCCCGGACGGGGCGGTGTTCGGCGACGAGTACCTCGTGGAGAAGCTCGAGACCAAGGCCGGCTGGTCGAGCCCGCAGCCCGACGAGGACTGGACGTCGGGGTACCCGCAGGAGATCCAGGACTTCATGGAGGCGGTGGCGCTCGGCCGCGAGCCTCTGTCCGGCGGCCCGCTCGCTCGTGATGTCACCGCGGTGATCTACGGCGCCTACCTCTCCGCCGCCGAGGGACGCCGCGTGGACCTGCGCCCCTATCTCGCCTAGCCGAGACGCCTAGCCGCGCAGCAGCCCGATCTCCCGGAGATAGCGCCGCGCGCCGGGGTGGATGAGCTCGGCTCGCGGCGCGGCGGCCACGGTATTGGCGGCGGTGGTCTCGCGGGCCTGGGCGAGCCGCGCGCCGAGGGCGGCTTCCCCGCGGTGCAAGGCGCGCGCCAGGCGATAGGCCAGCTCGTCGTCCAGCGTGGGGCGCGCCATGACGAAGCTCCACGAGCCGACCGAGGCGATGGCCGCGCTCTGCCCCGGATAGGAGCCGGCCGGCACCGTCATCGGCTTGAGGAAGGCATGCTTGGCCAGGATGCGGCGAATGCCGTCGGCGTCGGGCACGATGAAGCGCGCGCCGGCGGGGCCGCGCGCCACCGCCGTGAAGCCGGGCCAGCCGATGCCGCCGCCCCAGAGCGCGGCCACGCGTCCGTCCAGCACCATGGCGGGGCCATCGCCGGCGGCATCGAGGAAGACGGGATGGAAGTCGCGCGACTGATCGAGCCCGAGCCCATCGAGCACGTAGCGGGCGAGGATGACGAGCCCGGAGCCACGCGCGCCGAACGCCACCTGCCGGCCGGTGAGATCGGCGATGGCGCGGTACTCGGAGTCGCCGCGCGCGACGAACATGCCGGGCGTCGAGTACATCGCGGCGAGGATGCGGAGATCGGCGGGCGCGCCGACCGATGCCCGCGAGAGCCTCGTAGGCGACTTCGCCCTGCACCAGCGCGAGGTCGAGCGCGGCCCGCCTCGAGCAGGGGCACGTTCTCCGTGCTGCCCTTGGTGTTGCTGCGGCTGCACCGTGAGGGTCGGATCCGTCTCCGCTATCGTCTCCGCGAGAGCCTGGCCGTAGACGGGGAAGCCGCCGCCGGGGGTCGCGGTGCCGAGGGTCACCGTGTCCACGGCCGCATTCTAGTTCAAGTGGCGACCGGGCCGTCCCGTGTAATCCCTACACGAATTCCGTGTAAGTGTTGCGCTGCGTGACGCGAGCCGCCGCGGGCGGGCCGGCTCCGAGATGCCCAGCAACGGTCCACACATGCGGCGCACGACGACTTCGTTTCACTCGGCCCGGCGCTGGCACATCCGTTGCGTCAGCAACCCTAGATGTTCGAGCGCCTGCGGAGCCGTCTCTTCCCCAACGATCTCGCGGTGGATCTGGGGACCGCCAATACCTTGGTCTATGCGCCCGGGCAGGGGATCGTGCTCAACGAGCCCTCCATCGTGGCGCTGAACACCAGTGATCGATCGGTGCTGGCAGTGGGCGCCCAGGCCAAGGCCATGCTGGGCCGTGCGCCCGGCACCATCGAGGTGGTGCGCCCGCTGCGCCACGGCGTGATCGCGGACTACGACACGACGGAGAAGATGCTCTACCACTTCATCCGCCGCGCGCAGCCGCGCCGAAGCCCCGTGCATCCGCGCGTGGTCATCTGCGTGCCCTCCGGCATCACCCAGGTGGAGCGCCGCGCGGTGCAGGAGTCAGCGGGCCACGCCGGCGCGGGGCGCGTGTTCCTCATCGCCGAGCCCACCGCCGCCGCCCTCGGCGCGGGGCTGCCCATCTCGGAGCCGGGCGCCAGCATGATCGTGGACATCGGGGGCGGCACCACCGAGGTCGCGGTGATCTCGCTGTCCGGCATCGTCTTCTCCTCCTCGCTGCGCATCGCGGGCGACGACATGAACGACGCCATCACTCAGCACGTGCGCAAGAGCCCACGGGCTTCTCATCGGGGAGCGGCGCGCGGAGGAGATCAAGCTCGCCATCGGCTCCGCGTACCCGAGCGGGCGCGACACCGAGACCATCGCGGTGAAGGGGCGTGACCTCACCGCGGGGCTTGCCGCGCACCGTCTACGTGAGCGGGGCCGAGATACGCGAGGCATTGCGCGAGCCCATCGAGGCCATCATCGAGGCCATGCACGGCTGTCTCGAGCGGACGCCGCCTGAGCTGGCCGCCGACATCGTGGACAACGGGATCAAGCTCACCGGCGGCGGCTCGCTCCTGCCCGGCCTCGCCGAACTCCTGCATCGCCAGACCGACCTGCCCATCACGGTGAGCGAGGATCCGCTCACCTGTGTCGTCCGCGGGGCCGGCCGCCTGCTGGCCGAGCCCGCCGTCCTCGCCCGCGTCGCCATCCCGATCTAGCGCCGGTCTGCCCGCTCAGCGCGAGGACGCCCGGTGCGCTACACTGGCCGGGCGTCCATCCCTCGCCAAAGGAGCCCGCCATGAAGGCTGCCGTCTTTCACGGTCCTCACCAGCCGCTCACGATCGAGAACGTCGACATCGCCAAGCCCATGGGGCGCGAGGTGCTGGTCCGCACGGTGGCCAGCGGCGTCTGCCACAGCGACCTCCACTTCATCGAGGGGCTCTACCCGTTCGCGGCCCCGGCCATCCTGGGCCACGAGGCGGCCGGCATCGTGGAGGCGGTGGGCCCCCACGTGGACGAGTTCAAGCCGGGCGATCACGTCATCGCCTGCCTGTCGATCTTCTGCGGCCACTGCGAATACTGCCTGACCGGGCGGACCCACCTGTGCCAGAGCCGGCCCGTGCGCGCCACCACCGAGCCGCCGAAGCTCTCGTGGAAGGGTGCCCCCGTCAATCAGTTCGCCAACCTGTCGAGCTATGCCGAGCAGATGCTGGTGCACGACAGCGGCCTGGTGAAGGTGCGCGACGACATGCCGCTCGACCGCGGAGCGTTGATCGGCTGCGGGGTGACGACGGGCGTCGGCGCCGTGCTCAACACCGCGCGCGTGGAGGCGGGCACCACGGTGGCCGTTTACGGCGCCGGCGGGGTGGGGCTGGCCGCCATCCAGGGCGCGGTGATCGCCGGCGCCCGCATGATCATCGCGGTCGATGTCTCCGCCTCAAAGCTCGCGACGGCGAAGTCGCTCGGCGCCACCCACGGCGTGAACGCCGCCGAGGTGGATCCCGTCAAGGCGATCCGCGACCTCACCGGCCCCGGCGTCGACTACGCCTTCGAGGCGATCGGCCTGAAGAAGGCCGCCGAGCAGGCCTTCGAGTGCCTGCGGCCGGGCGGGACGGCGACCATCGTCGGCATGATCCCGGTGGGCCAGAAGATCGAGCTCGACGGCCCATCGTTCCTGCGCGAGAAGAAGGTGCAGGGCTGCAGCATGGGTTCGAATCGGTTCAAGGTCGACATGCCGCGTTACGTCGAGCTGTACCGGCAGGGGCGGCTCAAGCTCGACGAGATGATCACCCGCCGCGGTCGCCTGGAGGACGTCAACGAGGCGTTCCGGGCGATGAAGGCGGGCGAGGTCGCGCGCACCGTCTTGATGTTCGACTAGGGGCTCTGGGGCGGCTGGACCCTCGCCACCGCCCCGCGGAGCCGATCGAGACGTCCACCGAGATCGGTCCGGAGCTGCCGGCGGCCGAGGGCGCGCTTCACGTCGCCGCCGATCCCGGTGACGAGGTCGGTGGAGACGCGGGCGAGCGTGAACAGCAGGGTGCCCGTGCCCCACGGGAAGGCGCCGGTCAGGGTCTGGCTCGAGTTGTAGGCGTGCGCGACGAAGAAGTGCCGCTCCACGTGCAGCGCCAGCTCCGGCCGGACCTCCACCATCTGATGGACCAGGATGGGCGCGACGCGGCCCTGGAGGCGGCGCTCGATCCAGTAGATCGGCTGACCCGCTCGGCATGCTGGAGGGCGGGATAGTTGAGCAGCGCTTCGGTGAGCGCGGGCGCCGCGGCGGCGAGCGGCCGCGCGTCCTCCGCGGCCAGCCGGAGCTCCGCGGCGGGATCGGTGGAGGCTCCGCCGCGCCGCGCATAGGGCTCGATACCGCCGAGGCCGCCCGCGCGATAGGCCTGGGCGCGATGGAGCAGGAGGGCGCGGTACTGGACGCTCGCCGCCTCGGCCCTCGCGGCGCCTCCCGCGGCTGGAGGCGAACCGCGCGCATGCGGTCCATCTCGGCGCCGGAGAGATTCCACACCGAGCCCGGCCGCGCGTCCATCAGCTCGTCGGCCTCCGCGGGGCCCAGCCGGAGCTTCGCGAGGGCGTCCGGGCCCGCCCGCTCGGCCAGCGCGCCCCATCCGGCGATGGCGGGCTCGCGCACCGCGAGCTCGCTCTCCGCGAGGTAGCTCGGCCACGCGGGCGAAGGGCACGGCCACGTACACCATCACGCCGCCGGCCAGATCCCGGTCGGTGCGCTCGGCCACGTTGAATGGAACGGTTTCTCCCGCCAGGAGACGGCGGCGGTCGTCGGCGGAGAGCTGGCGGATGTCCCACGTCGCCTCCGCCGCGTCCGCGCCCGCGGGGAACACGACGGTCGCCGCCGCGGGTGGCGAAGGCGACGAGCGTGACCAGGGCTCGGACCATGGCTGCCGAATCATACACGTCCTGCGGGTGCCGGCCTTGACAGGCTCCGGTGGACCCCGCCTAGAGTCCGGAGCACCATGCAGGACATCCCGTTCCGGTCGGCGAAACAGCTTGCGTCCCTGATCCGCCGGCGCAAGCTCGGCTGCCTCGAGCTGCTCGACCTCTATCTCGCGCGCATGGCGCGGCACAATCCCCGGCTCAACGCCATCGTGGTCACCGATGTCGAGACCGCGCGCAAGCGCGCCCGCGCCGCCGACGCCGCGCTCCGCAAGGGCCAGATATGGGGCCCCCTCCACGGCGTGCCCATGACGGTGAAGGAGTCCTACGACGTGGTGGGTATGCCCACCACGTGGGGCATCTCCGAGCTCAAGGACAACTATCCCAGCCGGAACGCGCTGGCGGTGGACCGGCTGCTGGCCGCCGGCGCGGTGCTGTTCGGCAAGACCAACGTGCCGTTTATCTCGCCGACTGGCAGAGCTTCAACGCAGATCTACGGCACCACCAACAATCCCTGGGACGTCACGCGTTCCCCGGGCGGCTCCTCCGGCGGCTCCGCGGCGGCGCTGGCCGCCGGGCTCACCGGCCTCGAGGCGGGCAGTGACATCGGCGCCTCCATCCGGAATCCCGCGCACTTCTGCGGGGTCTACGGGCACAAGCCGACCTGGGGGATCGTGTCGTCGCGCGGTCAGGCCTTGCCCGGCCGCGTCGCGGAGAGTGACATCGCGGTGGTGGGCCCGATGGCGCGCAGCGCCGACGATCTGGCCCTCGGCCTGGCCGCCATGGCGGGCGGCGACGAGATCGACGGCGCGGGGTGGCAGCTTCGCCTGCCCGCGCCGCGCCGCCGCGCGCTGAGCGACTGGCGCGTCGCGGTGATGCTCGACGATCCGGCCGCGCGCGTGGACGGCGAGGTGCAAGATCGCCTGCAGGCGCTCGCCGACTTCCTGGGTCGCCGGCGCGCCAAGGTGAGCGATCGCGCGCGCCCGGCGGTGGACACCGCCGAGGCCAATCGCGTATACATCCAGCTCCTGCGCGCGGCGACCTCCGGGCGTCAGACCGACGCGGAGTTCGAGGCGAACCGGAAGATCGCCGCCGCGCTGTCGCCCGGCGACGAGCGCTACTACGCGCGGATGACGCGGGCCAATGTCTTGCCGCATCGCGACTGGCTCGCCGCTAACGAGACGCGCCACCAGATGCGCCTGCGCTGGGCGGAGTTCTTCCGCGAGTGGGACGTGCTCCTCTGCCCCGCCGCCGCCTCGGCCGCATTTCCTCACGACCAGGCGGGCGAGCGGCACGAGCGCAGCATCATCGTCAACGGCCGACGCGTGCCCACCACCGATCAGCTCTTCTGGGCGGGCTTTTCCGGCATGGTCTATCTGCCGTCCACGGTGGCGCCGGCGGGCTTCACCCCGGGTGGGCTGCCGGTGGGCGCGCAGATCGTGGGCCCACAGTACGGCGATCGTGGCTGCATCGCGCTCGCGCAGCAGCTCGAGGGCGAGTTCCAGGGCTTCGTTCCCGCCGCCGGGCTTCGACTAGCGAGACATGACATCCCCGTCTCCTTCTCAGGGGTGGGCGAGCGCGGCGATCTACGCGGGAAAGCGTGCGACGCGCTCTGACACACCCTCAACTTCTTCCGGTCGGAAGAGCATCTGGGCGCCTGGTGGGCCGCCCGGCCCGCCGTCTCCGGGGCCGCCGCCACGCTGGCGGAGGGATTCAAGCTGGCCGCGCGGGTCTTTGGCGACCTGCTGCAGGCCCCTGCTGCAGCCCCGTTGACAAGCCTGCCCTCCGGTCGAGCAAAGTCTACCCACCTGACGCAACTCCCCCTTGCAGGAGGTACCGGCATGCTGGCTTCGGTCGTGATCCGAAAGGCCCTGATCGCTCTCGCCGCCGTCGTCCTCGTCTCCGGCGCCGCCGGCGACGCCCTCGCCCAGGTGAAGGGCGGCGTCATGCGCGTCGGCAATCTCGGCGAGCCGCCCGCGCTGGACGCGCACTGGACGACCGCCAGCATCACCGAGACCCTCACCAACCACATCTACGAGGGGCTGTACAGCCTGGACAAGGACAAGAAGCCCATTCCCATGCTCGCGGACTGCCACACCGTGAGCCGGGACGGGCTCGTCTACACCTTCAAGCTGCGGCAGGGCATCAAGTTCCACAACGGCAAGGAGATGACCTCCGAGGACGTGGTGGCGTCGCTGACCCGCTGGGGCAAGCAGTCCATCTACGGCAAGGCGCTTTTCGCCCAGGTCGCGGAGGTCCGGGCCGTCGACAAGTACACCGTCGACATGAAGCTGAAGGAGAAGTCCGCCATCGTGCTCATCTCCCTGGGGGTTCCCAATAACTTCGGCGCCATCTATCCCAAGGAGATCGCCGAGAAATTCGAACCCGCGATCAAGGCCACCGAGTACATCGGCACCGGCCCCTACAAGCTCGCCGAGTGGAAGCCCGACCAGTACATCCGCATGGTGCGCTTCGACGACTACAAGTCGCGCGCGGAGAAGCCGAACGGCTATGGCGGCGGCAAGACCGCCTACGTGGACGAGATCCGCTGGGTGCCGGTGCCCGAGGTGGCGACCCGGGTCGCCCAGGTCGAGACCGGCGAGCTGGACTTCGCCGACGACCTCAACCTGGACGCCTTCGACCGGCTCAAGCGGAATCCCGCCGCGCGGCCCATCGTGGCCAAGCCCTACTACTGGCTCGTCGCGGTCTTCAACAAGAAGGAAGGCCTGATGACGAACCAGAAGCTCCGTCAGGCCTGGCAGGCGGCCATCGACATCGAGCCCATCATGAAGACGGTGGCGGGAGGGAAGAGCGAGTTCTATCGGATGGACAATAGCCTCGCCCCCGTCGAGATCACCGCCTGGCACACCAAGCTCCAGGGGCTGCCCTGGAACGAGCGGAACAAGGACAAGGCCAAGCGGCTCCTCCAGGAGGCCGGCTACAAGAAGGAGCCGCTCCGCTTCATGACCACCCAGGAGTACAAGTGGATGTACGACTTCGCGCTGCTCACCAAGCAGCAGCTCGAGGACGTGGGCTTCAACATCGACCTCCAGGTGGTGGACTGGGCGACGCTGGTGAAGCGGCGGAACAACCCGAAGGAGTACGACGCCTTCACCACCGGCATCGGCGCGGCCTATGACCCCACCCACCACGTCTACCTCACGCCGTCGTGGCCGGGCTGGAACAACGACGAGACCATGCTGAGCCTCTCCGCCGAGCTCGCGCGCGAGACCGACCCGAAGAAGCGGATGGCGCTGTGGGAGCAGCAGACCCGTCTGTTCTACGAGAAGGTCCCGGTGATCCGGTACGGCGACCTCTTCGGGCTCCGGGCCGCGCGGAATACCGTCAAGGGCTTCGACGAGAGCAACGAGCGGCTCCGCTTCTACAACGTGTGGCTCGAGAAGTAGTGCGCTGATGCGGGCGGGGTCGCCCCGCGGCGGCCCCGCCCTTCGCCAGTGACCTCGTATCTTCTTCGTCGTGTCCTCGCGGTCATCCCCGTGATGGCGGTCGTCGTCACCATCGTCTTTCTCCTCATCCACCTCATCCCCGGCGACCCGTCAGCGTCATGCTGGGGCCCGACGCCACCCCGGCTCAGATCGCGGGGACCCGCCAGGCGCTGGGGCTGGACCGACCCCTGCCCGAGCAGCTCTACACCTTCTACGCGCGCGTCCTGCGCGGCGACCTCGGGCACTCGTACTTCCTCGACCGGCCGGTGACGACCGCGCTGGCCGAGCGGGCCGAGCCGACCATCGTCCTCACGCTCTGCGCGCTCTTCGTGGCGGTGGCGATCGGGGTCCCCTCGGGCATCGTGGCCGCCGCGCACCGGGGCTCGTGGTGGGACCGCGGCCTCATGTTCTTCTCCCTGCTCGGCGTGTGCGTCCCGGGCTTCTGGCTGAGCCTGAACTTCATCTTCCTCTTCGCGGTGCGCCTGGGCTGGCTCCCCGCCGCCGGCTACGCTTCCGTGTTCTCCGATCCCCGGGCCGCGCTCACCTACATGGTGCTGCCCGCGGTGTCGCTGGGCATCAACCAGTCGGCCCTCATCGCGCGCATCGCGCGCTCCTGCATGCTGGAGGTGCTGCAGCAGGACTATATCCGCACCGCCCGCGCCAAGGGCCTCGCCCCGCGGGTGGTGACCTACGTGCACGCCTTCCGGAACGCGCTGGTGCCGGTGGTGGCGGTGATCGGCATCACCACCGCCATTCTCATCGGAGGCGCGGTGGTGACGGAGATCGTCTTCAATATCCCGGGACTGGGGCGGCTCATCATCTCCGGCATCCTGCGCCGCGACTATCCGGTGGTGCAGGGCGTGGTGCTGGTGACGGCGGCCGCGTACGTGGTGATCAACCTGATGGTGGACCTGCTCTATGCCTTCATCGACCCGCGCATCCGCTATGAGTGAGCCGGGGGCGGGCGCGCGCACGGGCTGGGGCACGCTGCGCCGGATGGCGCGGCACCCGAACGTCATCACGGGGGCGTCCATCCTGCTCGTCTTCGTCCTCGCCGCCTTGCTGGCCGATCTCATCTCCACCCACAATCCCACCCGCCTGGTGCCGGGCAGCCGGCTCCGGCCGCCCGGGGCGGAGCACTTCCTCGGCACCGACGAGTTCGGACGCGACGTCTACAGCCTGATCGTGCACGGCAGCCGCGTCTCGCTCCTGGTGGGGGTGACCACCATGCTCCTGACTTCGCTGGGCGGGGTGGCGGTGGGCCTGGTGGCCGGCTTCAACCGGCGGCTGGAGACGGTGGTGATGCGGGTCATGGACGGGATGATGGCCTTCCCCGCCATCCTGCTCGCCATCGCGCTCATGGCCGCGCGGGGCCCGGGGGTGTGGAACGTCATCCTCGCGCTGTCCATCGTCTACATGCCGCGCACCGCCATCCTCATCCGCAGCACCGTGCTCGGCATCCGCGACCTCGACTATATCCAGGCCGCGCGCGCGCTCGGCCGGCGCGACCTCACCATCGCCTTCCGCCACATCCTGCCGAACTGCGTGGGCCCGCTGCTGGTGCAGGGGAGCTTCATCTTCGCCTACGCGATTCTCGCCGAGGCCATCCTGGGCTTTCTCGGGGTGGGCGTGCCGCCCTACGTGCCGTCCTGGGGCAATGTCATCGCGAGCGGGAAGAACGTCATCCGCGAGGCGTTCTGGGTGAGCCTCTGTCCCGGCGTCGCCCTCACCCTCGCCGGGCTCAGCCTGAATCTCCTCGGCGACGGCCTGCGCGACCTCCTCGACCCGCGCCTCCGCGTGCAGTAGGAGACGCCATGGCCCGCGCGCTCACCGTGCCCATGCCCTTCCACACCCCCTTCTACGCGCCGCTCGTCGCGGGGGTCGCGCTCGGGCACTTCGCGGCGGAGGAGCTCGACGTGACCGTGGCGCCCGCGGCGACCTATCCGCGCGGGACCATGCAGGCGCTCCTCGACGGGGAGATCGAGATCTGCCTGGGCGGGCTCATGCGGAGCTTCGAGCTGGCCGATCGCACCGGCCGCGTGGTCACGCACTTCGCGGAGGTGTGCAGCCGCAGCGGCTTCTTCCTCCTGGCGCGCCAGCCGATGCCGCGCTTCAAGTTCCAGGATCTCATCGGCAAGACGGTGATCGGGTTCGCGGAGGCGCCCACGCCGTGGCAGTGCCTGCTCACCGTCCTGCGCCGCGCCGCCGTGGATCCCGCCCGCGTGCGCATCGAGCGCGGGCGGCCCCTGGCCGATGCCCTCGCCGCCTTCCGCGCCGGCGCGGGCGACTTCCTCGAGACCACCCAGCCCGCGGTGGAGGAGCTGGTGGCGGCGGGCGTGGCGCACGTGGTGGTGTCCATGGGCGAGGCGACGGGTCCCTTGCCCTTCACCTCCTACATGGCCACGCCGGACTTCCTCGCGCGCGAGCCCGAGCTCGTCCGCCGCTTCGTCCGGGCCGTCTACCGCACCCAGCGCTGGCTGGCCGGCAGCGAGCCGGCGGACGTCGCGCGGGCGGTGGCGCCGACCTTCCCACGGCCATGCCAGGGCATCTCCTGGAGCGCGCGGCCGGGCGCTTCATGCGCCAGCACACCTGGTCGCGACGATCCACTGCTGCGGCGCGCGGGCTATGCCTATCTGCAAGATATTCTCCTCGCGGGGCGCTTCATCCAGCGCCCACATCCGTACGGCGCCCTGGTGAACACCGCCTTCGCGCGTGAAGTGATGGCGGAGGGCGAGAGACGATGAGCGGTCCGCGGCCCGGTCGACGTAAGATCGGGACATGACGGGCGCTGCGGTGTCCCGGCGCCTCCTCGCCCTCGTCTCCCGGATGGCCGGCGCGGCCGGACGCCGCGCGGACGCGGGCCCGGAGACCCCATCCGCGAAGGGGGCTTCTGGCTGGACTCGGTGGCGCTTCTCGAGCTGATCGTCGCCGCCGAGACCGAGTTCGGCGTGCAGTTCGATCCGGCCCGCGACTTCGACGAGGCGCCCCTGCGCACCGTGGGAAGCTTCGCCTCCTGCATCGCCGCCCGCCTCGCGGGGAGATGACCCCGACGACCTCCGCCGCGACGACCTCCGATCGGGCCGGCGAGGGAGCGCTGGCGCGGCCGGGCGATCCCCTGCAGATCATCCTCGTCGGGATCTGGCAGGACGTTCTCGGCCGTCGCCCCATCGGGGTGGGGCAGTCCTTCGCCGCCCTCGGCGGCGACGCCACGCTCGTGGCGGGCATGATCGATCGCGTGGAGAGGGCCTGCGGCCAGCGGCTTCCTCCGGACGCCGGGAGCCTGGACCTCACCGTCGAGCGGCTCGCCGAGCTCCTCAAGCAGGCGGCGGGGCCCAGCCGGCCCCGGACCATCGTCGCGCGTAACCTCGATGCCGATGCCGCCCCGCGCGGCGTCCTGCCCTTCTACTTCGCCCACGGCGACGTCAACGGCGGCGGGTTCTACTGCCTGCGCCTCGCCGGGCATCTCGGCACGGACCAGCCCTTCTACGCGCTACCCTCGCATGGCGCGGACGGTGGGCCCCTGCCGCCCAGCATCGAGGCGATGGCGGTGTCGCATCTCGCGATGCTGCGCGCGTTGCGGCCGGAGGGCCCCTACTGGCTCGGGGGCTTCTGTCACGGCGCCCACGTCATGTTCGAGATGGCGCGGCTGCTCGAGGCGCAGGGCGAGCGGGTGGAGCGGCTCGTGCTCGTCGCGCCCGTCCTGCCCGCGACGGAGGAGCCGCGCTACGGGGGCGCCCTCGGGCGGCTCGAAGAGATGGGCTGGTACTACCGCCGCCGGCTTCGCGAGCTGGGACGGCTGGGCCGCCGCGCCCGCGCGGCCGCTATACGCCGGGCGCTCGCGCATTGGGCGCGATTGCGCGCGAAGGCCGCCGCGTCCGCTCGCCCGCCGGGGGAGGGGCCGGATCGCGCCGCGCGCGCGGCGGCCCCCCAGTCGCGACGAACGGACGTATTCGAGGCATATCGGCCGGTGATGCGCGCCTACCGTCCCGGCGCGTACGGAGGGCCGATCGCCATCCTGTGGCCGGAGGACGAACCCGAGCGGCTGCGGCTGGGCTCCGATCGCTGGTGGCGGCGGGCGGTGCCGCAGCGCCGGGCAGTGCTGGTGCCCGGCGCGCACCTCACGTGCATCACCGAGCACGCGGCCGCGCTGGCGGCGGCGATGCGCGCCTGCCTGCGGCCGGATCCACCCGCGCGCTGACGGGGCCGCGCCGGGCGTTGAGCCCGCCGGCGCGCTGGAGTACACTGCGGCTCGCATGCCCACCGCGCGCGTCAACGGCATCGGCCTCTTCTACGAGGCGTTCGGGGAGGGCGTCCCGCTCGTCTTCGTTCACGAGTTCGCCGGCGACTATCAGAGCTGGCACCTGCAGGTCCGGTTCTTCGCGCGCCGGTACCGCACGATCGCCTACAACGCGCGCGGCTATCCCCCCTCCGACGTGCCCGAGAGCCCCGGCGCGTATTCCCAGGACCAGGCGGTGGACGACATCCGCGGCATGCTCGACGCGCTGGGGATCGACCGCGCGCATATCTGCGGGCTCTCCATGGGCGGCTATGCCACGCTCCACTTCGGGATCCGCTATCCCGAGCGCGCGCGCTCCCTCGTGGTGGCCGGCGCCGGCTACGGCAGCGTGCCCGGCGAGCGCGAGCGATTCAAGAAGGACGTGGAGGAGACGGCGCGGCGCTTTCTCGACGACGGCATCGTGGCGGTGGCAGACTTCTACACCAAGGGACCCACGCGGGTGCAGTTCATGGACAAGGACCCCAAGGGCTGGCAGGAGCTGTACGACCAGTTCGTGGCGCAATCCGCCCGCGGCCACGCGCTCACCATGCAGGGCGTGCAGATGACGCGGCCGTCGGTGTACGACCTCGAGCGCGAGCTCGAGCGGCTGGAGGTGCCGACGCTGATCATGACCGGCGACGAGGACGAGCCCTGCCTCGAGCCGGCCCTCTATCTCAAGCGGAAGATCCGGTCCTCGGGACTCCTGATGCTGCCCCGGACCGGCCATGCCATCAATCTCGAGGAGCCCGACGCGTTCAACCGCGGGGTGCTCGATTTCCTCACCGCGGTGGACGCCGGCCGCTGGCCGCTGCGGAATCCCCGCTCGGTATCCGGCTCGGCCATCCTTCCTCCCGACCAAGGAGCCCGGACATGACGCTGCCGCTGTCACCCTATACCGTGATCGACCTCACCCGCGCCCGCTCTGGCCCCACCGCCGTCCGTCAGCTCGCGGACATGGGGGCGCAGGTGATCCAGATCTCCGCGCGCGAGGACGTCGAGGGCGATTTCCCCCGCCGGGGCTTCGACAGCCAGAATCTCCACCGCAACAAGCGCTCGCTGACGCTCGACCTCAAGTCGCCGCGCGGCGTCGATATTCTGAAGCGCCTCATCGCCAAGGCCGACGTGGTGGTGGAGAATTTCCGCCCCGACGTCAAGACGCGCCTGGGTATCGACTACGAAACTCTCAGTCAAGACAACCCCCGGTTGATCTACGGGAGCATCTCGGGTTTCGGCCAGACTGGACCCTATCGCGACCGGCCGGGCTACGACCAGATCGCGCAAGGCCTGGGCGGGCTCATGTCCATCACCGGCCTCCCCGGTCAGGGGCCGGTGCGGGTGGGGATCCCGGTGGCCGACCTCACCGCGGGCATCTTCCTGGCCCAGGGCATCCTGGTGGCGCTGCTCGAGCGCGAGCGCTCGGGCAAGGGCCAGTGGGTGCACACCTCCCTGCTGCAGGCCATGATGACCATGCTGGACTTCCAGGCCGCGCGCTGGCTCATCGCGGGCGAGATCCCGCCCCAGGCCGGCAACGATCACCCCACCGCCATCCCCACCGGCGTGTTCCAGACCAAGGACGGCCACATCAATATCGCCGCCTCGGGGCAGAACATGTTCCGGCGCCTCTGCGAGGCGCTGGGGACGGAGCCGCTCCTGGGCGACCCGCGCTTCAAGACCGCGCCCGACCGGTCGAAGCATCGCAAGGCGCTGGCGGTGGAGCTGGAAAAGGCCTTCGCGTCGCGCACCAGCGCGGAGTGGGTGGAGCTCCTCAACGCCAAGGGCGTGCCGTCCGGCCCCATCCTCAACGTGAAGGAGATGTTCGAGAACGAGCAGGTGCGGCATCTCCAGATGGCGGTGCCGGTGAAGCATCCGGCGCTGGGCGAGATCCGGGTGCAGGCGCCCGCGGTCACATTGTCGCGGACGCCCGCGTCCGTGCGGCTGCACTCGCCGGACCCGGGCGAGCATACGGACGAGATCCTGGGCGAGCTGGGATTCTCCGCAGACGAGATCAAGTCGCTGCGCGCGGACAAGGTGGTCTAGCGCGCGGGTGATCGTGAAGGTGGGGAGGACCCCATGCGTGGAATCTTTCTGGCCGTGCTGGTGGCTTTCACGATGACCGCAACCCCGGCGCCCGCCGCCACCTTCGTCTATGTCGGCAATGCCGACAGCAGCGACGTGTGGGTGCTCGCGCTGGACCGGCAGAGCGGCGACCTGACCGTGGTGGAAAAGGTCGCCATCCCCGGTATCACCAAGCCCGGCAACTCCACGCCGATGGCGGTGAGCCCGGACCGTAAGATCCTCTACGTGGGGACGCGCGGCGTGCCGAAGATCGTGGCCGGCTTCGCCATCGACCCCGCGAGCGGCCGGCTCAAGCACCTCGCCAGCGGCCCGCTGCCCGACAGCATGGCGTACATCTCCACCGATCGCACCGGGCGCTACCTGCTCGGCGCGTCGTATGGGGGGCACAAGGTCACCGTCAGCCCGATCGGTCCCGCGGGGACCGTGCAGGCGGCGCAGCAAATCCTGCCCGATCATCCGAACGCGCACGCCATCCTGGCCGACGCCGGCAACCGCCACGTGCTGGTACCCACGCTGGGGAACGACAAGGTGAATCAGTTCGACCTCGATCCCACCACCGGCCAGCTCTCGCCCGCCGCCCCGCCGTCGGTGAGCGTGAAGGAGAAGGCCGGCCCGCGCCACTTCGTCTTCCATCCGAACGGCCGCATCGTCTACGTCATCGGCGAGCTGGACGGGTTCGTCTACGTCTTCGACTATGATGCGGCCCGGGGGCAGCTCAAGCAGAAGCAGAGCGTCAGCGCGCTCCCGCCGGACTTCCAGGGCAAGCCGGCGGCGGCGGACCTCCACCTGACGCCCGACGGCCGCTTCCTCTACGGATCCGAGCGCACGTCGAGCACCCTGGCGGGCTTCCGGGTGAATCCGTCGGACGGCACGCTCACCACCATCGGGAGCGTGGCGACGGAGAAGCAGCCGCGCGGCTTCAAGATCGACTCCTCCGGGCGCTATCTGCTCGCGGTCGGACAGCTCTCACACGCGCTGTCGAGCTATCGCATCGACCCGGAGAGCGGCAAGCTGACCAAGCTGAAGGAATACCCGATGGGCCAGAACCCGAACTGGGTGGAGATTCTCGACTTCCCCGGAGGCGTCCGCTAGCTCACTCGTCGGTAAGCGCTTACTACATTCGTGTAACGCCACTCCCTACTCCTGTCGAGAAATCTGGCACTCCGTAATATTTCCTGTCCGACCGCTTTCGCCAAGCGGGGTGCGGGGAATCTCCGGCGTCTCAGGTATGTGGCCCGTTAATAGGTGAGCGCCATGGCCCCAGCGCGGTCGCATATCTTTACAAACCTGATCTGGGCCGTGGCCCCGTCATCCAGCAATCGTTTATCCTGCGCGACTTGGGCGTGCGGCACGATTGATGCTCAATGCGTACGCGGTCGCCTCTGTCACGAAGTCATGAAGTCATGAAGTCATGAGAAGGAGACATCAGATGGCCACGCGCTCCGCTCGGTGCCGGCTCGTTCTCTTCGTCGTGTTCCTGGCGTGGCCCTCTGCCGGCAACGCTTTCAGCATCGTCCAGGGCACTGGCGCCCTCGGAACCCAGAACGCGGTCGCGCAATTCCGCTTAGACCTGGGTGATCCTAACAATTTGAACGTGCCGGGGCCGCTGACTAGCGGCCGCCGCGAGATCAACTGGGATGGGGGCGGCAACCTGAATGGCTCGCCCGGAGGCACCCCGTTCACCGTCTTCCAGAACCGCGGCGTCATCTTCACGACGCCCGGCAGCGGCTTCCAGCAGGCGCCTATCGCCACGGGAGTGGGGAATCTCTCCGACGTCTTCGGGGTCGACTACAGCACCACTTTCCAGTTCTTCAGCCCCGTGCGGCTCTTCGTCCCCGTCGGCAGCAACGTGACGGAAGGGCAGTTCTCGATCCCGGGCACGAACGGGACGATTCCGGCGGGGACGCGGGCCTTCGGCGCGGTCTTCACGGACGTCGACCTCGCCGATGAAACGACGATCGAGCTGTTTGGGCCCGGGGGAATCCTGCTGGCTTCGGTGTCGGTGCCCGCAGCGCCGGGCGATGGGGAGTTGTCATTCCTCGGCATCCTGCTCGATCCCAGCGAAGGTCTGGCCACACGGCTCCGGATCGTCACCGGCAACGCGGCGCTTGGCGTGGCCGACGGCGCCGGCATCGACGTCGTGGCCATGGATGACTTCCTCTTCGCCGAGCCCGTGGGGACTCCCCTCCCGGCGACCCTGGCCCTGGTCGGCGCCGCGCTCCTCGGCCTCGGGGCGTTCGGTTGGATCCGGGCGACGTGGGACGCTCGGCCAGCGGCCTAGAGCAGGCGGTAGACGTCGAGCTCCACCCGCCGGGCCCGCCGGGCGGCGGTGGCGATCCCGATGGTGCGGTTAAGCCAGTCGAGGTGCGCGTCCCCGGTGGTGAAGCGGAGGACGGTGCGGAAGTAGTAGTCAGCGGGGTCCACGTCCTCGCCGCGTGCCAGCCGCGCGAGCGTCTCCGGCGGGCCCGTCCGCAACCCCCGGCTCCGCACCTCGATGACCGCGCCCCCGCGCTCGCGCAGCGCGTACTGCGCATCGATGTCGAGGGTGCCGTCGCTCCGGCGCCATTGCCAGTCGGCGCCGCCGCCGAGGACTTCGCCCGCGAGCCCGTCGCCCTCGAAGGTCCCGCCCAGGATGGGGACCACACGGCGCTCCCCGCCGGGGGCCGGGCCCAGCGAGCGCACCTCTCCCACCTCGGCGGAGACGCGGAAGAGCGGCGCCACCTGGATCATGCGCGGCTCAGGCGAAGTGGGGGAGGACCTGCTCGCCGAGTAGCCGGATGGAGCGGAGCACGCGGGCCTGGTCCAGTCCCGGCCACTGCAGGCGAAAGGTCATGGACGTGACGCCCAGCCGCTCGCGATAGCGGGCAATCTCCTCGCGTACGCGGACGGGGTCGCCGATGATGAAGCGGTCCCGGGCCAGCTCCGCGAAGGCGGTGCTCCAGGTCTCGCCCTCCGGCAGCGCCTTTTCCTGCTCCCACTGCCGGTAGGCCTGGTACTTGGGCTCGAGGTAGGGGCGCACCTCCTCGAAGGCCGTGGCCGCGCTCTCCGCCACATAGCACTCGCGGATGAGGGGCACCTCCGCCGCCGGTGGCCGGCCCGCTTCGCGCCGCGCGGCGTGGAAGAGCGCGAGCTGGCGCTCGAGGGTGGGGAGCGCGGTGTGCGGGTTGATCATCCAGGTGTCGGCGAGCCGCGCCGCCCGCTTCACCCCCACATCGCCGTTGGCGGCAAGCCAGATGGGCGGGCGCGGCCGCTGTACCGGCGGCATCGAGATGCGGACATTACGCAGCTGGAAGTGCTTGCCCTCGTAGTCCACGGGCTCGCCCGACCATACGCGCTCCAGCACCTCCAGCCCTTCCACCAGGCGCCCCACGCGGTCCTTCGGGTCCAGGCCCAGCGCGAGGTTCTCGGCGTCGCGATAGCCCAGGCCCAGTCCGACCACCAGGTGGCCATCGGTGATGACGTCCAGCGTGGCGAGCTGCTCGGCCAGCTCGACCGGATGATGGAGCGGCAGGAGGATGACGCCGGTCCCCAGCGTCATCCCCTCGGCCTCGGCGGCCACGCGGGCCAGGGTGGGGATGGGCTGGAAATAGGTGAAGGGGTCCGAGAGATAGTGCTGGCTGGCCCAGATGGAGGCGAAGCCGAGCCGGCGCGCGAGCCGCACCTGTTCTAGGTGCTCCGCGAACCGGCGGGGCTGCGACTCCTCCGGCCGGTGTTGCACCGACAGCCCGATGCCGAATCGCATGGTGTGGCCTCCTGGGGGCCTAGCGAGCCACGCGGGCTCGGCCGCTGTCAAGATAGAATGGAAGACGATGGACGGCGCGATATCTCTGCTCGAGCGGGTTTCCCTCGCGTCCCGGACCACGCTCGGCGTGGGCGGGCCCGCGCGCTGGCTCGTGAAGGCGCGCCAGGAGGCGGAGATCCTCGACGCCCTGGACTGGGCGGCCGCGCGCGGCGTGCCGGTGCGCGTGCTCGGCGGCGGCTCCAACGTCGTGGTGGCCGATGAAGGCGTCGAGGCGCTGGTGATCCAGGTCGCGCTCCGGGGCCGCGAGGCGCGCGAGGTCGCGGGCGCGGTGGAGCTCACCGCCGCCGCGGGTGAGCCCTGGGACGAGCTCGTGGGCCATGCGGTGGAGCGGGGATGGGCCGGGCTCGAGTGCCTGTCGGGCATTCCCGGGCTGGTGGGGGCCACGCCGATACAGAACGTGGGCGCCTATGGCCAGGACGTGAGCCAGACCGTCACCGGACTGCGCGCGGTGGATCGCGCGAGCCGGCGCGTGGTCACGCTCTCGGCCGCGGAGTGCCGCTTCGGCTATCGCGACAGCCTCTTCCGCAGCGCCGAGCCCGAGCGCTTCCTGGTGCTGGAGGTGACCTATCGCCTGCGCGCCGGCGGGGCGCCCGCGGTGCGCTATGCCGAGCTGGCGCGCCACCTGGACGGCCGCGGTCTCGCCGCCCCCACGCTCGCGCAGGTGCGCGAGAGCGTGATCGAGATCCGCCGGGCCAAGTCCATGGTGCTCGACCCCGGCGATCCGAACCGGCGCTCCTGCGGCTCCTTCTTCGTGAATCCGGTGCTCACCGCCGCGGACGCGGCGCGCGTCGCGGCGCTCGCGGGCGCCGACGCCGCCATGCCGCGCTGGCCGGAGCCGGACGGGCGCGTGAAGCTCTCGGCGGCCTGGCTCATCGAGCGCGCCGGCTTCCGCCGCGGCGAGCGCGCGGGGCCGGTGGGGCTCTCCACGCGCCATACCCTCGCCATCGTCTGCCACGACGGCGCGCGCGCCGGCGACGTGGCGGGGTTCGCGCGCCGCGTGCGCGAGGGCGTGGCGGAGCGCTTCGGCGTCCGCCTCGCGCCCGAGCCGGTGTTCTGGGGGCCGGTGAGCCTGGACGGCGCCGCGTGACCCGGCCGGGGCTCGCGCGGCTCACCGCGGTCTTCGCCTGGGTGGGCCTCGCCAGCCTGGGCGGCGGCCGCAGCGCCTACTTCCACGACGCGCTGGTGACCCGCCGGCAGTGGCTCTCCGACGAGGAGTTCGTCCAGGATCTCGCCATCAGCCAGATCCTGCCCGGGCCCAATTTCTCCAATCTCGCGGTGGCGCTGGGGTTCCGCCTCGGAGGGTTCGCCGGCGCCGCCTGCGCGCTCGTCGCCCTCGTCCTCCCTGGCGTCCTCATCCTCCTCGCGCTCGCCGTCGTCTACCTGCGCGGCGGCTTCACCGCGGCGGCGGGCTCGGCCATGCACGGCATGGGCGCGGCGGTGGTCGGGCTCATCGCGGTCATGTCCGCCCGCATCATCCGCGCCGGGCTGCGCGGGCGCCTGGCCATGCTCGCTCGCCGCCGCCACCGCGGTCGCGGTGGGCCCGCTGGCTCTCCCCACGGTGTGGGTGATCGCCGGCGCCAGCGCGCTCGGGCTCTGGCTCCACCGGCCGCGTGCCTCCGAGGGCCTCACGCCGCGGGGCGGCGCCTGATGGAGCTCCTGCGCATGTCGTGGACCTTTCTCTGGCTGTCCTTTCTCTGCATCGGCGGCGGGCTGGGCATCATTCCCGAGCTCGAGCGCCAGACCGTGACCGTGCATCAGTGGGTCACGGCGCGCGAGTTCCTGGACGGCTATACGCTGGCCCAGCTCACGCCGGGGCCCAATATGAAGGTGGCCGCCTTCGTGGGCTATCGTGCCCACGGCCTCGCGGGCGGGCTCCTCGCGGCCTTCGCCATGTTCGTGCCTCCCGCCATCGTCACCGCGGTGGTCGCGCAGCGCTGGCGCCGGATTCGCGGGCGCCCCTGGGCGATGGCGGCCGAGCGCACGCTGGCGCCCATCGGCATCGGTCTGATGGCGGGCGGCGTCTACACGCTGGCGCGCTCGGCCATTCACGACCCGCTCACGGCGGGCCTCGCGGTGGCGGCCGCGCTCACGCTCGCGCTGCGTCCGGTGCCGCCGGTGGCGGTGGTGCTGGCGGCCGGGCTCATCGCCTGGGGATTGCGATAGAGGAGGCGTCATGGCCATCACGCTGGGATTCATCGGGCTGGGGGTGATGGGGGAAGCGATGTGCCGCAACCTCGCGAAGAAGTCCGGCGCGGCGGTCGTGGCGCACGACACGCGGCCGGGCCCGCTGGAGGCGCTGGGCCGGGACGGCGTGACGGCGGCGCCGTCGACGGCGACCTGGTCGCGCGCGCGGAGATCATCTTCTGCCTCCCCGGCGAGCCGCAGGTGCGGGCGGTGTGCCTGGGTGCGGGCGGGCTCGCCTCGATGGTTCGGCCGGGCCAGACGGTGGTGGACATGAGCCCTGTCCGGTGGCGCTCGCGCGCGAGCTGGCCGTCGCACGTTCGCTCGCGCGGGGCGCGCAGTTCGCCGACGCGCCGGTGGCGCGCACCGCCCAGGCCGCGCGCGACGGCACGCTCAGCATCATGGTCGGCGGCGACCCCGCCCTCTTCGCGCGGCTCCGGCCTTATCTGGCCTGCATGGGCGCCGAGATCACCCACTGCGGCGCCGTCGGCGCAGGGCAGGCGGTGAAGCTCATGAACAACATGGTGGTGGCGCAGACGGTCGTCGCCCTGGCGGAGGCCCTCGTGGTGGCGCGGGCCTCGGGCGCGGTGGATCCCGGCGTGCTGCTGGAGACCCTCACCAAGGGCTCCGCCGACAGCTTCGTGCTCCGCAATCACGGCATGAAGTCGCTGCTTCCCGATCGCCACCCGACCGAGGGCGCCTTCCCCACGAGCTACATCATCAAGGACCTGGCGTACGCGCTGGGGTTGGCCGAGTCAGCGGGCATTACCCTGGAACAGGCGGAGACCACCAAGCGCCTCATGGAGCGCACCGCCGCCGCCGGTTACGCGGAGCACTACTACACCGCCGTGCTGCGCGTGATCGGCAAGCCGTGAGGCGCCGCCGCGGCCTGATCCTGGCGCTCTGGCTCGGATGGCTCGCCGCGCCGGCCATCGCCGCCGCCGCCGAGCTCTCGGTGTACAGCGCGGGCGCGATGGAGGCGGGGCTCGGGCCGCTCATCGAGGCCTTCCGGCGCGAGTCGGGGCATGCGGTGCGACTCACGGTGGCGGTGCCCAATCTCCTGCGCCGGCGCGTCGAGGCGGGGGAGACCCCCGACGTGCTCATTGCCCCCGGCCCGTGATGGACGCCCTCACCCGCGCCGGCGCCCTCGTGGACAGCCCGCGCGAGACGGTGGGCAAGGTCGGCGTGGCGGTGGTGGTGCGCGCGGGGGCGCGCGGTGCCCGACGTCGCGACACCGGAGGCCCTGCGCCAGGCCCTGCTGGACTGCGAGTCGCTGGTCTTCAACCGCGCGTCCACCGGCACCTATTTCGAGCGGGTGCTGGACCGCCTGGGCATCGCCGAGGCGGTGGCCGCGAAGACCACGCGCTATCCCGACGGCACCACGGTGATGGAGCACGTGATCCGCGGCCAGGGCTACGAGATCGGCATCGGGCCCGTGACCGAGATCCGCCCCTACGAGGCGAAGGGGATCCGGCTCGTGGGGCCGCTGCCCGCGCCCATCCAGAACCACACCACCTACGTGGCGGCCGTCCTCACGAAGAGCGCGGCGCCCGGGCCGGCGGCGGCCTTCGTCCGCCACATCTCCACGCCCGCGTCACGCGCGGTGTTCGCGGCGACGGGGGTGGAGTAGCGGCTCAGGCGGCTGTCGTCAGATCGGGCGGACAGCTCGGCGAGGAAGGCGCGGATCCGCTTGGCATTGGCGCCGAGGTCGCTCCGCCCCACGCGCGACTTGGAGCGCATGTCCACGCGGCTCCCCGCCGCGGCGGGGGTGACGCGAATCACCACGTCGTCCTTGAAGGCGAACCACGAGGTGGTGGCGGTGGCCTCGAGCCGGCCCTCGGCTGGCACGACGGCGACGATCTCCCAGCCCAGGCCTCGAGCGATCGCTTCCACGGCGGCAAAGACGCGGTCCGGCGGCGCCGGGAGCGTCACGGGGCCGAGGTCGGGATAGCCCTTCTTCTGCTGGGCGGCGACCTCGGGACCGTCGTAGGCAGGGGGATTGGGCGCGCCGCGGCGGCGCTCCGCGATGGCCACGAAGGTGGGCGGGTTCTCGGTGTCGGTGCTGATGTCGTGGATGGGCGGGACGCTGCGCGCCACCGCCTGGAGATTGCGGGGAATCCACACCACCACCAGGGCCACCGCGAGCGCGACCACCGCGATGGCCAGAGCGGGCCAGCGGCGACCCAGCGCGGCGAGCCCGATGCCGACGAGGGCGAGCACCGCCACGCCCGCGGCGGCGAAGGCCGACGCGCGCAGCACGCTGAAGCTCGCGGCCACGCCCCACCAGCTCCAGCGGTGCCCGAGTCCGGCGAGCGCCAGGGCCAGCGCGCTGGCCAGCGCGAGCGCGAGGCCCGCGCGCGTCACGATGGTGGTGACCATGGCCGCAGCATACCCCCGCGCGCTGAGCGTGTGCTAGGCTTCCGCCCATGCCTAGACCCAGACGATCCGCGCGCGGTGCCGACGGTTCAAGTGGACAACGAGATGGTGCGCGTCACCGAGTGGCGCTTTGCGCCGGGCGCGGCCACCGGCCATCACCGTCACGAGTATCCGTACGTGGTGGTGCCGATGACGACGGGGCGGCTCGCCCTCACCGCCGCCGCCGGCGCCGCCACCGGCGACCTCGTCATCGGCCAGGCGTACTATCGGCCGGCGGGCGCCGAGCACGACGTGCGCAACGCGAACGCCTTCGAGTTCGTCTTCGTGGAGATCGAGCTCAAGACCCCCACCCTCGCACCCGGAGGAGCCCGCTGATGCCCATCAAGAGCCGGTACGTCTTCAGCGCGTCCATGGACGTGGAGCCCGCCAAGGAAGCCCTCTTCAACGAGGTGTACGACACCGAGCACGTACCCAATCTCCTCAAGGTGCCCGGCGTGATCGCGGTGGCGCGCTTCAAGACGGAGGAGCTCACGCTGTCCATCGGCGGCGAGCGCAAGCGCATCGTCATCGAGAACGAGCCGCGCTACGGCGCTCTCTACGAGATCGAGAGCCCCGAGGTCCTGGTGTCCGACGCGTGGGCGCGCGCGGTGGAGGAGGGGCGCTGGCCGGGCCAGGTGCGGCAATACACCAGGAACCGGCGGCATGTCCTCTACGGCCGCCTCGGCGGCTGAGCGCTCGCGGGGCGTCCTTTTCGTCGCGGCGGCGGCCCTCTGCTGGAGCACCGGCGGGCTGCTGGCGCGGCTGGTGGACACCGACACCTGGACCACGGTGTTCTGGCGCTCCATCTTCGCGGCGGTGTTTCTCCTCGGCGTCACCGTCGTCCAGGAGCGCGGCGCGGCCCGGGCGGGCGTTCATCGGATCGGTCGGAGCATGGGCTGGGCGGGGGTGGCGATGGCGCTCTGCTTCGCCACCGCCTCCACGTGCTTCATCAATGCGCTGGCGCGGACCACGGTGGCGAACACGCTCGTCATCCAGAGCACCTCGCCCTTCATCGCCGCGCTGCTGGGCTGGGCGTGGATGGGCGAGCGCGTGCGGCGGCGAAGCTGGATCGCCATGGCGGCGGCGCTGGCGGGCGCCACCGTGATGGCCTCGCACTCGTGGGGCGCGGGCTCCATCGCCGGCGACCTCCTCGCGCTGGTCACCGCGATCGCCTTCGCCACCGCGACGGTGATCGTCCGCCGTCGCCGGGAGCTGCGCATGACGGCGGCGGCGGGCCTGGCCGGCGTCTTCTCCGCCCTCTTCGCCTGGCCAACGGCCCGGCCTCTCGAGGTCGGGCCCGACGACCTCGCGCTCCTCGCCCTCTTCGGCGCGGCCCAGCTCGGGCTCGGCCTGATTCTCTTCACCGCGGGCGCGCGGCTGATCCCCGTCGCGGAAGCCTCCCTCATCGCCGTGCTCGAGAGCGTGCTCGGGCCCCTCTGGGTATGGCTGGCGCTCGGGCGAGACGCCCGCCCCCGCGGCGCTCGTGGGCGGCGCCATCATTCTCTTTGCGCTCGTCGTGCATACCGCGCTGGACCTCCGCGGGGCCATGCGCTGAGGAGACGGCGGGTACTTCCTCACCGGGAACTTACTACGCGATTCAGCGAGACCCGGAGACGGCTCTGGTGAAGAAGACTGCGAAGTCCATCACTTCCGAGTCCAAGCTCTACCTTGCCCGGCACGGAACGGCAGTTGCAATAGCAGGAGAGCAGGAGGGACAGATCATGAACATCTTCTACATCATCGGTGTGGTTGTGGTGATCGTCGCCATTCTCGGCTTCCTGGGCCTGCGGTGAAGCCGACTCGGCGCGTACGCGCGCTCGTGACGGTCGTGACGCTGGTGACGGCGCTGGGAGCGGTCGCCTGCGACAAGGGCCCGATGGAAAAGGCGGGCGAGAAGATCGACAAGGCCGTGGACAAGGCCGGTGACAAGGTCGAGAAGGCGGTCGACAGCGTCAAGAAGTAAGTCTGTCGACGACGGGCGTCAGTCGACGCGGAACACGTAGTCCGATTTCAGTCCCTTGACGCTCGTCTGTCCCGACAGGGCGAGGGTGGTGGAGAGTTCCTCCCGGAGAATCTCCATCACGCGCGCCACGCCGGCGGCGCCGTCGGCGGCGAGTCCCCAGAGCGCAGTGCGGCCGATGGCCACGAGGTGGGCGCCGCGCGCGAGGGCCTTGGCCACGTCGGTGCCCCGGCAGAAGCCCCCGTCCACCATGACGGTGGCCGCGCCGGCCACCGCGTCCACGATGGGCGGCAGCGCGTCGATGGTGCTGCCGGTCTGGTCGAGCTGCCGGCCGCCGTGGTTCGACACCCAGATGATGTCCACCCCGCGCTCGACGGCGCGCCGCGCGTCGTCGGGCGTCATGATGCCCTTCACGCCGATGGGCAGCCGGACCGTCTTCCGCAGCCACTCCACGTCGTCCCAGGTGAGGCGCGCCTGATAGGTCTGATCGGGCCCCCGCGGATTCGGCGCCTTGGACATGGCCTCGCGGGGGATGAATCGGTTGAAGATGTCGCGCTCGCGGCGCCCGTACCACTGCACGTCCACCGTCAGCGTCACCGAGTTGTAGCCCGAGGCCTCCACGCGCTTCATGAGCTCGCCCACCCAGCCGCGATCGCCGTGGTGATAGAGCTGGAAGGCCTTCGGCCCCGACGCCGCCTTGGCCACGTCCTCCACCGGCCACCCGGTGGCCCCGGAGAGGAATTGCAGCGTGTCGCCCAGCGCGGCGCCGCGCGCCATCTCGCAGTCGCCCTCCGGATGGAAGAGGATGAGCCCGCCCATGGGCGCCACCGCCACCGGCCAGGACAGGGGCTTGCCGAGGAAGGTGGTGGACAGATCCACCTTGCGCACGTCCACCAGTACCGACTGGCGGATGGCCAGCCGGTCCAGATGGTCGCGATTCCGGCGCAGCGTGGTCTCGGTTTCGGCGCCGCCGTCGCCGAAATTCCACGAGTCTCGAGGGAGCTTCTGGCGGGCGGCCTCGCGAATCTCCGGCAGGGTCACGTATTTGGGTGGCGTCATGCGCGGCATGATATGGCGTCCGGGGCAGAGAGGCAACCCGTGCCTTGACAGGGGTGGGGCGCGCGCCTACATTCGCCCGGTGATCGCGCGATTCACCAACCCACGCCGGGGCCCCGTCAGGGCCCACGCCAATGGAGGCTGCCCCCGCCATGATCTACGAGCTCCGCACCTATCATGCCATGCCGGGCCGCTTGCCCGATCTCAACCGCCGCTTCGCCGAGATCACCATGGACTTCTTCAAGAAGCACAGTATCGATGTGGTCGGCTTCTGGACCAATGAGCTCGGCGGCTCGTCCGACCAGCTCATCTACATCCTCGCCTACGACAGCCTGGCCGATCGGGAGAAGAAGTGGGCGGGCTTCTTCACCGACAAGGAGCGCCTGGCCAAGTTCGCGGAGACGGAGAAGAACGGACCGCTGGTGGCCCGCCTCACCGCCCAGATTCTCAAGCCCACCGCTTACTCGCCGATGAAGTAGGGAAGGGACGCGCCGTGGCCGACGAGAACGTCGTTCGTACCGCCTCCGGGCTCGGCTATGTCGAGCTGGCGGAGGGCAAGGGCGCCACGCCGACCCCGGGCCAGACGGTGAGCGTGCACTATACCGGCTGGCTCGAGAGCGGCAAGAAGTTCGACTCTTCGGTGGATCGGGGCCAGCCGCTCGAGTTTCCCATCGGGCGCGGCAATGTCATCAAGGGTTGGGACGAAGGCGTGGGGACCATGAAAGTGGGTGGCAAGCGGAAGCTCATCATTCCGGCCGCGCTGGGGTATGGCGACCGGGGCGCGGGCGGCGTCATTCCGCCCGGCGCGACTCTGATCTTCGAGGTGGAGCTGCTGGCGGCGCGCTAGCAGCGCCCGCGGCCGCTCTGTCCCCGGCGCCTGCGGCCGCTTTTTCCCAAAGGGACCCGGGAGGTACGTCATGGACTATGGTCTCTTCACGATGCCGTCGCACCCGCCCGAGCGGACGCTCTTCGACGGGCACCAGTGGGATCTCCAGCAGCTTCGCTGGGCGGACGAGCTGGGCTTCAGCGAGGCCTGGATCGGGGAGCACCACACCGCGCCCTGGGAGCCGCATCCCTCGCCGGACCTGCTGGTGGCCCAGGCGCTGATGCAGACCAAGCGCATGCGCATCGGGCCCGGCGGCTTCCTGATGCCGTACCACCACCCGGCCGAGCTGGCCAATCGCGTGGCCATGCTCGACCACCTGGCCCAGGGCCGGCTCAACTTCGGGGTGGCCGCGAGCGGGCTGCCGAGCGACTGGGCCCTGTTCAACGTGGACGGCATGTCGGGCCAGAACCGCGACATGACGCGCGAGTCGCTCGACATCATCCTGCGCCTGTGGAGCGACGAGCCGGAATTCGACTACAAGGGCAAATACTGGCACGTCACCAAGACCGGGACGATGTTCAATACGCTCCGGCCGCACATCGTCCCGTTCCAGAAGCCGCACCCGCCCATCGGTGTGGCCGGGCTCAGCAAGGGCTCGGACACGCTCAAGCTGGCGGGCGAGCGCGGGTTCTGGCCGATGAGCCTCAATCTGAACCCGGGCTATGTCTCGAGCCACTGGGACGCGGTGGAGGAGGGCGCGGCCCGGAGTCAGGCCGCACGCCCAGCGATCAGACTGGCGAATGGTCCGCGAGGTCTTCGTGGCCGACACCGACGCGGAGGCGCTGCGTCTTTCCGCGGGCGGCATGATGGGCCGCATGATGACCGAGTACTTCCTGCCGCTGCTGGCCGCCTTCGGCTTCACCGAGTACCTCAAGCACGATGCGTCGGTGCCCGACTCCGACGTGACCCCCGAGTACTGCGCGAAGCACAACTGGCTCATCGGCTCGCCGGCCACCGTGTCGGACAAGCTCCACGCACCTCTACGAGGAAGTCGGCGGCTTCGGTACGCTGCTGGTGTTCTGCTTCGACTACAGCGAGAATCCCAAGGCCTGGCACCACTCGATGGAGCTGCTCGCCAAGGAGGTCATGCCCCGCTTCACGGGCATGGTTCCGAAATAGCGGCGCGGCCGGCGGCAGGCTAGGGAAGCACGGCGCGGCTGGCGGCGAGCGCCTCGCGAGCGACCTCGTCCGCCGGCCGCGCCCACGCCGCCGGATTCGGCGCCTCGTAGCTGAAGGGGCCGGTATAGCCCTTGGCGACGAAGGCCCCGAAGAGCTCGCGGAAGGGCACCACGCCCTGGCCGGGCGGGAGCCGGTTCAGCGCCTGCTTGGGATCCAGCGCGCCCTTGGGCACGTCGCTGAACTGCACGTAGACGATCTCCGAAGGCGCCACGTCCTCGACGTCCCGCGCGCTGCCCCCGCTGCGCACGATGTGGTAGGTGTCCAGAAGGAGCCCAGCGCCTGGATGTCCCGCGCGCGCCAGGAGCTCGCGCATCCGCGCGAGCGTATTGAGCTGGGCCGCGCTATAGGCGAACTCGAAAGCCAGCCGCACCCCCAGCGCCTGCGCGATGCCGGCGGCCTCCCGGACACTGGCCGCCGAGGCGGCCAGCTCGCCTTGGCCCGGGCCCACCGCGCTCATCACGCGCGGGCAGCCGAAGGCCTTCGCCGTGGCGCACGATTCCGCGAACACCCCGAGGAGTCGCGCCCGTTCCTGGCCTTCCGCGTGGAGCCAGCCCATCTCCACGCCCACGCAGGCCACCGCGAGCCCGGAGGCCTTGACCCAGCCCCAGACGTCGGCGTCGGTCTTGCCCGCCTCGCGCGCGCGGATGAAGTCGACGCGACGGAGCTCCACCGCATCCCAGCCGGTACGCTTGGCCACCGCCAGCGCCTCCGGGAGCGGCGTGGAGTCCAGCGTCCACGTGTGGAGCGCGAGCGGATTCGCCACGCCGAAGCGCTAGGTTAGCGGGTAGCGGAAGGGGGCCCAGCCGATGCCCGCGATGGCCTGGGGCGTATACGGGGCCGGCGCGGGGCTGCCCGCCGCCTTCTTGGCCGGCCTCGACGCTTTGGCCTTGGCGGGGGCCTTCTTCGCCGCCGGCTTCTTTGCCACCGACTTCTTTGCCGCGACCTTCTTCGCTGCGCGCTTGACCGTCTTCTTCTTAGCCATGGCGCGAAATCTACACTATGTGTGCGCCGCCGGTCAACGCGCCTCGCGCTCGAGGAGAAAGACCGGGTGGCGGGGGGCCTCGGCGACGAAGGCGGCCAGCGGCGAGTCGGGCCGCACGTCGAAGTACGGCCGCGTGATGGGCACCTCGGTGACATAGCGTTTCAGCACGGGCGCGCTCTCCGCGGGCGGGAGCTCTCGGATCGCCACCGTCTCCGCGTGCCAGCCCCGCGCCAGGGCGACGCGGCCCGCCGCGCGCGCATTGCGCACCCAGGCCACCTCGCCGTAGGGGCTGACGAGCCAGCGCCGGCCGTCCGCCTTGACGAGCGTCACCGGAGTGGAGTGCGGCCGGCCCGTCTTGCGGCCGCGCACCGTGAGGAGATAGGTGCGCGGTGGACCCAGGCCGAGGAGCAAGAGCCCGCGGATCAGGACGTTGACGAGCCGGCGGACGACGCCGAGGCGATAGGTCGCCGCCACGTCACACCTGGCCGACGAGCTCGTCGCCGCAGCGGCCGACGAACGCTTCGAGGCCCGCGGCATCCAGATCGCGCGGCGCTCGGACGACCAGGCGATGAACGCCCAGCGCCGCGAACTCCGCCGCCGTAGCGCGCTCGAGTCCCCAGCCGCGGGGCGTGAGGCTGATCTCGAGCGGTCCGAGATCGGCCGGCCGCGGCACCTGCTTGGCCGCCTCGCCGAGCCCCGCGAGTGCCGTCGCCGCGCCCGCCGGGTCGAGGCCGAAGCCATACCAGCCGTGCGCCCGCGTCACCGCGCGGCGGAAGGCAGCCGGCGAGCGCCCGCCCACGATGACGCGGGGCCAGGGCCGCTGCACGGGCTGGGGATGCGCCTGCACGCGGGAAAACGCGGCGTGGCGGCCCGCATAGGCCGGCTGCTCCTGGCTCCAGATCGCCTGCATGGCCTCGAGGTACTCGTCGGTGACGGCGCCGCGCGCCGCGTAAGGCGCGCCGAGCGCCCGAAACTCCGGCTCGAGATAGCCCACGCCGATGCCGAAGAGGAGCCGGCCGCCCGAGAGCACGTCGAGGCTGGCCAGCTCCTTGGCGAGCACCAGGGGGTTGCGCTGCGGCAGGATGATGATGCCGGTGCCGAGCAGCAGGCGCCGCGTATGGGCGGCGAGGAAGGTGAGGGCCACCACCGGGTCGAGGATGCGATCGCGCGGGGCCATGGGCGAGGGCGGCGCCTGCGGGTCGGGGAGCACCACGTGCTCGCCGCACCAGAGCGATTCGAAGCCCGCCGCCTCCGCGGCGCGAGCCACGCGGGCGGCCGTGTCGGGATAGCTGCACGCGTCCTGATTCATCGAGAAGATCCCGAGCTTGATGGGCATGTCCTTGACACTACCGCGAATCTGCGGTGTCGTGCAGGGGTGCCCGCTCCTCCGCATCGCTTCGACGACGCGCTCCGCGCCCGCGCCAGCGCGCACCTGAGGGGCTTCGAGCGTCGCGCCGCGTGCACCGACGGCCTGCGGGCGGCCGCGGTGGCGGTGGTGCTGCTGCCGGACGAGGCCGGGCGCGCGTGCTTTCTCATCACACGACGCGCGAAGGGACTGCGCGCGCACGCGCACCAGTGGGCGCTGCCCGGCGGGCGCATGGATCGCGACGAGACGGCCGCGCGCGCCGCGCTGCGCGAGCTGTCCGAGGAAGTCGGGCTCACGCTGGCGCCGGACGCGGTGCTGGGTCTCCTCGACGACTATCCCACCCGCTCGGGCTTCCTCATCACGCCGGTGGTGGTATGGGGCGGCGCCACGAATCCGCTGGTCCCCAATCCGGCCGAGGTGGCCAGCGCCCACCTCGTGCCCTGGGACGAGCTCGAGCGCCCCGACGTGCCCCGGCTCATCTCCATCCCCGAGAGCGATCGCCCCGTCATCCAGCTCCCCATCCTCGAGACCCTGGTCCACGCGCCCACCGCGGCCGTGATCTACCAGGCGCGCGAGGTGGTGATGCACGGGCGCGCGACGCGCGTGTATCATTTCGAGCAGCCCGTCTGGGCGTGGCGCTGACCACGACCCGGCCCCGAGCCCAGGAGCCACGCCAATGAGCCACGCCACCACCGACGCGACCTTCACCATTCTCGACGAGGGCAGGCCCGCTGCGGTGGCCGCCCGCGTGAGCGGCGACACGGTGCGCCTCTCGCGCGAGTCGCTCGAGCGGGCACTGGGCTGGACGCTCAAGCCCGAGGGCCTCTGCCGCGGCGCCCTCTGCGTGCCCCTGCGCCCCGGCGCCGCGGTCGAGAGCGCCGACGGCGTGGACCTGGCCGGCGTGGCGGCATTGCTGGGCCGTCCGCTCGCGCTCGACACCGCGGAGGGCGCGGCCTATCTCGGCGTGGGCGCGGGCGAGCGGGCCCGCGCGCTGGCCACGCTGGAGGCGCCGGACTTCACCCTTCCCGATCTTGACGGGCGGCTGCATTCGCTGCGCGAGCATCGCGGGAAGAAGGTGCTCCTGGTCGCCTATGCGTCCTGGTGAGGGTGCCGCCTCGACCTGCCGGTCTGGCAGGCCATGCACGAGGAGCTGGGCGGCCGGGGCTTCACGGTGATCACGGTGGCGCTCGACAAGAGCCCGGAGGACGCGCGGCCCTGGATCGAGGCCGCGCGGCCGCGGCATCCCTCGCTGGTGGACACGGGCCACGTCCTGGCCGATCTCTACAATATCGTCAACGTGCCGACCGTCTTCTGGATCGACGAGGCCGGGCGCATCGTGCGGCCGAACGACGTGGCCTTCGGCACCGACACCTTCAAGCACATCACCGGGCTGGAGTCGGCGCGGCATCTGGGCGCGCTGCGTGCCTGGGTGCGGGGCGAGGCGCCGGCTCTGCCTGCGGGCGCTTCCGCGCGCGAGCTTCAACGCTTGCCGAGCGAGGCCGACCAGCAGGCGCGCGCCGAGTTCGGGCTGGGCGAGTGGCTGCACCGCCAGGGCCGCGCCGACGCCGCGGAGCGGCACTTCGTCCGCGGCGGCGAGCTGGCCCCGCACGATTTCACCATTCGCCGCGGGACCATGCCCATGCGCGGCCTCGATCCCATGGGCCCGCAGTTCCGCGCCATGCCGGGACGAGTGGGCGGCGCAGGGCAACCCGTACTACCGCCCGCTGCCCGACACGAAAGGATGACCCGGCGAGGATGAGCGAGCCCGCGCAGCAGCTCCTGGTGGTCTGCCACGCCAATACCGCGCGTAGCGTGATGGCCCAGGTGCTGCTCGAGAAGATGCTGGGCGAGCGTGACGCGCGCCACCCCTACCGCATCCGCTCGGGCGGCATCGCCACCTATTGCCGCGACGGCATGCTGCCGTCGCTGGACGCGCGCCTGGCGTTGAAGGAGATCGGCGTGTATCTCGGGGAGGACTCCATGACCTCCACCGACCTCAAGCGCCACCGGCACCTCATCGCGGAGGCGGACCTCATCCTCACCATGACCGTCCAGCAGAAGCTCATGCTCGACGCCTTCGCGGAGGCGGCGGGCCGGCGCATCGTCACCCTGCGCGAGTTCGTGGACGAGGAGGGGGACATCGCCGATCCCGCCGGCGAGGGCGAGACCGCCTTTCGCCTCTGCCGCGACGAGATCCTGCGCTGTCTCGAGAAAGCCGTGCCCCGCCTGCTAGGGAGAGAGCCATGAGCATCATCAAGCGCTTCGCCGACGCCTTCAACCGCCAGGACGTGGACGCCCTCGTCGACTGCTTCACCGAGGGCGGGAGCTACGACGACATCTTCTTCGGCCCCCACGCGGGCCGCGCGAAGCTGCGCGAGATGTTCGAGCGGATGTTCCGCGAGGGCAAGGGCTATCACTGGGAGTTCACGAACGTGGTGGAGGACGCCCGCCGCGCGGCGGGGGAGTGGCGCTTCTCCTACACGGTGTCCGACGCCATCCCGCGCAGCGCGGGCAAGCCGGTGCGCTTCAAGGGGATGAGCGTCTTCGACCTCGCGGGTGGGAAGATCGCGGCCTATCGCGAGTACGCCGATACCGGCGTGGCCTTCGTCCAGCTCGGGCTCGCGCCCGAGGCCCTCGCCAAGGTCTTCAAGCGCCGCGTGCCGCCCGAGGCCTGAGCCCCCGCGCGGTATCTCTCACGGGAAGCCGAGCCGCCCCGCGACGGGAATCCGCAGCGCGGGCCGGTTCAGATCGAGGCCGAAGGAGAGCCCGAGGAGATTCACCTCGAGCCCTTCCTCCAGCCCGACGAGCAGTCCCGCGAGCCCGAATAGCGAGAGCTGCACGCCGGTGCCGCTCGGCGACCGCGCGGCGAGGGTGCCGTTGGTCAGAAAGTCCTTGCCGATGGCGGTGGCGGGCAGATCCAGCCGCAGCTCCGGGACCGCGCGGCCGATATGGGCGAGGAAGGTATTGCTATTGGGCCCCGGCCAGGAGCGATAGCGATCGGGGTATGGATAGTCCTTGATCGCCGCCTCCACCTTCTCGATCAAAGCGGCAACCTCCGGGCCGCGCCGGTCTATCAGGCGGTCGGGGCGGCTCCCGAACCAGTGGTTGTCCGGCCCCATGCGGTTCACACGGATCGCGGGTCGCCCCGAGCTCACGCCCCAGCCCATCACCTCGTAGCGCGTATAGGCGGGCGCGTCCGCCGGCTTGAGCACGATCCAGGTGTGCACGGCCACCAGCCCGCGCCATCCCACGGTGCGCGCCGCGTAGACCTGGATCACCGGCTCCGGCGTCGCGGCGGGGTCCGGCGCCTGCCCGGAAGGCTCGCTGGAGAGCTCCCAGTAGTTCGCGCCCGTCCGCTCGAGCGTGGTGCAGGCGGGCGCGGCCAGGGTGACGGTGAGACCAAGAAGCAGACAGGTTCGCAACCGTGGCCGTCGACGCATGGCCCGAGCATACGACAGCGGACCGGCCCCGGCCGCGGCGACCTGCACTTTGCCCCTTCGATGCCCCCCACACGGGGCATCGGCGGTAAGTGCCCGTCGCATTGATCATTTGCTCCGCCAGAGGCGCTCAATCGGGGGCGGCTGCCTCGCGGGCTGTGCAGTGGGCATCCGCCGGCGGCCCGCCAAGTATTTACACATTTCAGGTTTCCCGCACACTTGGCCGGTGCGCGGTCGCCGCCGCGGTTGGCGCGAATCCTGCCTTATTCTCTGATCTCTTACATTAATTCCCCAGACGAAGGCGAACGCGGAGGCGGGAGATGGCGACCGAGCCGATGGGGAGCTGCGAGGGGTGGGATGCATGGCTGGATCTGCAGCCGGGGAAGCGCCCCACGCTGCACGTGAAGCTCAAGTGCACGCTGCCCTCTCCCGGCTATGTGGTGACACTGCGCCCCGCCATCCCGCCCGGCTTCAATCCCCGCATCTATGACCTCGAGCGCGTCGTGGAGCCGCCCGCGGAGCCCATGCCGGAGGTGCCCATGACCGTGAGAGTCCACTACGTCGAGGAGACCGAGGACCGCTATGAGGAGATCGGCGTGCGCGGCGACGGGGTGCGGCTCCCCATCCGCCAGGTGCACTGAGCGGCGAGCTACTGTCCCCCCATGACGAAGTCCACCATCGAGCTCGATAGCCTCAGGACCCATATCGGGCGGCGCGTCGTCTCCACCGACGTTGCCACCGCCGCACCCGCGAACCTCCTGCGCCTGACCTTCGGGCGCTCCGGGCCCGAGCTCGCGATGGGCGACGCGCTGCCACCGGGCTGGCACATCCTGTACTTCCTGCCGCGCTTCGGCCCCGACGCTCTGCACCCGGACGGCAGTCCCCGCGACGCGGGCGTGGTGCCGTCCATGCCCCTGCCGCGGCGCATGTTCGCCAGCGAGCGCTTCCGCTTCCAGCGGCCCATTCGCGTGGGCGATCAGCTCCGACGCGAGTCCGAGCTCGACCGACATCTCGCTGAAGGAGGGCGGCACCGGCCCCCTCGTCTTCGCCACCGTGGTCAACCGCATCCTCGGCCCCGAGGGCATCGCCATCGAGGAAGAACGCCGCACGGTGTTCCGCGAGGAGATCAAGCCGGGCGACCGGAACCAGGCGCCGCGCCGCGAGGAGGCGCCGACCGACGTGCCCTGGCGCCGCCGCGTGGATCCCGACGCCGTGCTCCTGTTCCGCTTCTCCGCGCTCACGTTCAATAGCCACCGCATCCACTACGACCGCGCCTGGGCCATGGACGTGGAGGGCTATCCGGAGCTGGTGGTCCACGGCCCGCTGACCTCCACGCTCCTCCTCGACTTCGCCCGCGACGCGCACCCCGGGCGCCCCATCCGCTCCTATACGACGCAGGCGCGCGCGCCCCTCTTCCTCGGCGCCCCCTTCGAGCTGCGCGGCCGCCCCACCGGCGACGGCCGGGGCTGCGAGCTCTGGGCCGTCACGCCCGAGGGCACGGTGGCCATGAGCGCCCAGGTGGAGCTGATCTAGGCGCAACGCAACGTACGCCGCGCTACGCCGGTCCACATATCTCCCCGGCCCGCCCGCCTCACCTTCTCAACCACGCGCTGGATGAGGTATCCTCGGCGCCAGGGATGTCACCTCACCATGCTATTCGCCCCCGCCCGCTCGATCCTCGGCGCTACACAGTCCTAGATACTTCTAGTTCGACGCACAATGGGAGTGACTGACCGTTGAGAGGCCTCATGCGTCGGCGCCGAGTCTGGAGACACGCAAAGTCGATGCGCGCCGCCACATTCAGCGTCGTTCTTATCTTGCTTCAGGTGCTCGCAGTCCTCGTTGTGCCGCTTGTTGCCGAAGCGCAAGCCGCGGGGAAGGCTCCCCGCATCGGAATGATCGGGGAGTTCTCGCCTACCCATCCCTTCGTCGCAGCGTTCCGGCAAGGGCTGCGCGAGGTCGGCTACACCGAGGGGCAGAGTATTCTCGTCGAGTACCGGCATGCGCACGGGGCGCTCGACCTGGTCCCCAGCTTCGCGGCGGAACTCATCCGCCTCAAAGTCGATATCCTGGTGGTCGGTGGGACCGTATCCGCGCAGTTGGCCAAGGCGCAAACGACGACCGTGCCGATCGTGTTCGCAACGTCGGGCGACCCGGTGGGTAGTGGACTTGTAGCCAGCCTCGCCCGTCCGGGCGGGAATGCTACGGGGCTGACTATCCTCAGCCCTGCGCTGAGCGGCAAACAACTTGAGCTCCTCAAGGCGGCGGTGCCAAAAGTCTCGCGCGTCACCGTGCTGTATAACCCGGGGAATCCCGCCGCCGGGTCCGCACTGAATGCAACGCGAGAGGCAGCCGGGGCCTTGGCAGTGGAGTTGCAGCTCTTGGAGGTACGCCAACCGAGCGAACTTCCGACCGCGTTTTCGGCGCTGACGGGATGGCGCGCAGGCGCTCTCCTCGTGCTCGCCGACCCAACTCTTGGCAACGAACTAGCCCAAATCTCGAAGCTAGCAGCCAAGAACCGCTTGCCGGCAATGTACCTGCGGCGGGAGTTCGCGGAAGCGGGAGGCCTGTTGGCCTATGGGCCGAGCTTCTCCGACAACTATCGTCGTGCCGCAAGTTACGTCGACAAGATCCTCAAGGGCGCGAAACCCGCTGATCTCCCCGTCCAGCAACCTACCAAGTTCGAGCTCGTCATAAACCGCAGGACGGCGAAGGCGCTTGGATTGACGATCCCTCAGTCACTACTGCTGCAGGCGGACATGGTCATTGAATGAGCGACCGGCAACATCTCTCTGTGCCGATCGCCCTCCCCATCGACGGCGGTTACCACGAGCTGTACAAGGCGTCGAATCCACGCTGCAGCGGACCGGAGCTCGCGTTGCTCGCCCCGGCCGTTGAGCGGGGCCGTTGGGGGCGCCATGGAGAGCGAACGTGGTCAAGCGGTGTGTCGTATGAGACGAGTCGCGGTGTTCGGCAACGCCGGCGGCGGCAAATCTACGCTGGCCCGCCGCCTGGCGGCGGTCACCGGGCTGCCGCTATACCCGCTAGATAGAATCCAGTACCAGGCGGGTGGCGGAGAGATTCCGCATGAGGAGTACGTGAAGATACACACCGACCTCCTCGGCCGAGACGAGTGGATCATTGATGGCTATGGCAGTGTCGCGTCTGCTTGGGAGCGGTTCTCTGCCGCCGACACGCTGGTGTACGTTGACCTGCCCCTTTTTACGCATTACAGGTGGGTCACGAAGCGTCTCGCCAAGGGCCTCTTCGCAAGTCCAGAGGGTTGGCCAGAGAACAGTCCCATGTGGAGCAGCACGCTGGACAGCTACCGAGTGCTTTGGCGCTGTCATCGCCGGCTGACGCCCAGATATCGGCAGCTTGTCGCTGATGCGGCGGCGTCCAAGCGGGTTCACCACTTGAAGTCACCCGCCGACATGCGGGCATTTCTCCAAGCGGTGCAGCACGAGCACCGGTTGAACGTTCGGGAGTTGTGCGAGCGGGACATCGATGAGCTCTTTGCCGTGAGGGCGGCCACCCGACAGAACGCGCTGTCGAAGGAGCAGCTGGCTCGGATGGGCATCACACCGGCCACCATCGCGGAGAGCCTGACTGCCGGGAGAAGCAAGGGCTGGGTCTTCGTATCCGAGTCCCGCATCGTGGGCTTTTGCATGGGCGATCGGGAGAAGGGGGAGGTGCTCGTCCTCGCGGTGCTGCCCGACTTCGAGGGACGGGGCATCGGCTCGACGCTGCTGTCAACGGTCGTCGACTGGCTGCGCTCCTTCAATCCGCCTAGAGTGTGGCTGGGCGCCTCCGCGGATCCCGAGACGCGCGCATATGGCTTCTATCGTGCGGCGGGCTGGCGGCCGGTCGGTGAGATCGACGCGCACGGCGATCAAGTGCTGGTGCTGCCAAGCGGAACGCCGTCACCAAGGAGACCCACATGAAGCTAGGCCCGCGTCTGACCCGCGCAATGTGGACGGTGGTATTCCTCACCATGGCCCTGCCGGCCGGGGCGGCCGACTTCCCCGCGCCGAAGGAAGGTAGCTGGGTGGTCCGCGATTTCCGCTTTGCCACCGGCGAGGTGCTGCCGGAGCTGCGTCTCCACTACACGACCGTCGGCGCGCCCACCGGCGAGCCGGTGCTCATCCTGCACGGGACGACGGGATCGGGCGCCGGCATGCTCGGTCCCGCCTTCGGCGGCGAGCTCTTCGGCCCCGGGCAGCCGCTGGACGCCAGCCGCTACTACGTCATCCTCCCGGACGCCATCGGCACCGGCAAATCGTCCAAGCCCTCGGACGGCCTCCGCATGGGCTTCCCGAAGTACAACTACGACGACATGGTTCTGGCGCAGTACCGGCTGGTCACGGAGCATCTGGGCGTGCGCCGCCTGCGCCTGGTGCTGGGGAACTCGATGGGCGGCATGCACACCTGGATCTGGGCCCAGAAGTATCCGGACGCCATGGACGTGGCGGTGCCGATGGCGTCCTTGCCGACCGAGATGTCCGGCCGCAACTGGATGATGCGCCGGCTGATCATCGATTCGATCCGCAATGATCCGGAGTGGATGAACGGCAACTACACCAAGCAGCCCCGCAGCCTGCAGTTTGCCTCGGTGTTCTATGGCATCGCCACCAGTGGCGGGAATCAGGGGCTCTACCGGCAGACCCCACGCGCGAGAAGGGCGACCAGCTGCTCAATCAGCGCCTGAGCGCGCCCTTCCGCGGGCGATGCGAACGATCACCTGTACCAGTGGGAGTCGTCGCGCGACTACAACGCCTCGCCGGGCCTGGAGCGCATCAAGGCGACCCTCCTGGCCATCAACTCGGCGGACGACGAGCGCAATCCGCCCGAGCTCGGGCTGCTGGACCGCGAGATCAAGCGGGTGCCGAACGGTCGCGTGCTGCTGATCCCCGGCGAGCGACCAGACCGCCGGCCACGGCACCACCGGCCAGGCGCGGTTCTGGAAGGCGAACCTGGCGGAGCTCCTGCAAGGCGCGCCACGCACCAAGTAGCGGATAGGGGAATCGGGAGAGATGGACACCCAGGAAGCGCAGACGGTGCTGGCCGAGCAGCTCTTCCCGTATCGCGGAGAGGGCTACCGGGCGCTACAGCGCCTGCTGGCGGAACCGGATATCTTCGAGATCCAGGGCCCGTCGGGGACCGCCTACCGCATCCAGATCGAGGCGGTGTGGGATGACCGGCCGGGCGGCACGCTCCGGGTGTTCGGCCTGCTGGAGGACGGGGAGGGACTCGGCGCCTTTGCCCCGGTGACGGGGGAGTTCACCATCGTGTCGACGGGCGCGATCATCGGTTAACTAGTCAGCGGTCAGGGAGGGAGCGGGTCCGATGGCGATGTTCGAGGGCCGCCAGACCATCGTGGCGGCGGTGATCCTGGGCGTGCTGGTGGCCGCGGGCCTCACCGCGGGCGGCTACTATATCGGCAAGGGCGCGGCGCGCTTCAAGTCGGACGCGCGGACGGTCACCGTGAAGGGCCTGGTGGAGAAAGAGGTCAAGTCCGACCAGGCGGTGTGGCGGCTGGGGCTGCGGCGGGCGAGCGAAGATCTCCGTGACGCCCAGGCGCGCATCAGCGCCGACCGGGACGCCGTGGTGGCCTTCCTGCGCAAGCAGGGGTTCAAGGACGAGGAGATCGCGCGCGAGCCCACCCGGGTCACCGACAAGCGCGCGCGCGACTACGACCAGCCGCAGGGCCCCGACCGTCTCCGCTACGTGGTGACGACCTCCCTGGTCGTGAAGACCGACAAGGTGGACCTCGTGGGCGTCTCGCTGGGGGCGGCCGAGGAGCTCCTCAAGGTCGGGGTCGCGCTCGACGGCAGCGAGGGCGGCCGCGCCAACCCGCGCTACGTGGTCTCGAAGTTCAACGACCTCCGGCCGCAGCTCCTCGCCGAGTCGACGAAGAACGCGCGGGCCATCGCGCAGCAGTTCGCGGCGGACTCGGGGGCGCAGGTGGGCAGCATCCGCTCGGCGAACCAGGGCATGATCCAGATCTTCGGCCTCGACGGCGCCGACGAGTCCGGCCCCTTCAGCCCCACCAGCACCCCGGTGAAGAAGATCCGCGTGGTGAGCACGTTCGAGTTCGACCTCAGATGAAGCCCACGGATACCACACGCGGCATGGACCACGCTCAGCTCCTCGCCAGGACCTACGCCGCGTTCAACGCGCGCGACATCGACGGCGCGCTGGCCGCCATGCATCCCGGCGTGGACTGGCCCAATGGCATGGAGGGCGGAATGGTTCGCGGGCACGCGGCCATCCGCGAGTACTGGACGCGGCAATGGGGGCTCATCGATCCGCGCGTCGAGCCGACGCGCATCGTGCCCTTGCCGGACGGCCGGGTGGCGGTAGCTGTCCATCAGGTGGTGCGGGACCTCGCGGGCACCATGCTCAAGGACGAGATGGTCCAGCACGTGTACGCGTTCGAGGGTGGCCTCATCAAGGCGATGGAGATCCGCAAGGGCGAGTAGGCGTATGGCGCATACTTACCTCGCGGGGCTCGTCACGGCCGCCTTCGGCGATATCACGCAGCAGCGGGTGGACGCGATCGTGAACGCGGCAAACTCGTCGCTGCTGGGCGGCGGCGGTGTAGACGGCGCCATTCACGCCCAGGGCGGACCGCAGATCCTCGCCGAGTGCCAGGCCCTGCGCCAGACGGCATTTCCGTCGGGTCTGCCCACCGGCGAGGTCGCCCTCACGACAGGCGGACGGCTCCCCGCGCGCCATGTCATCCACACCGTGGGGCCGGTTTATGGCCGGCATGGCGGGCAGGAGGCCGATCTCCTCGCGTCGTGCTATCGGCGGTCGATCGCTCTGGCGCAGGAGAAGGGCTTCGGGTCCCTCGCGTTCCCGGCCATTTCCACCGGGGTCTACGGCTACCCGCGTGCCGACGCGGCAGCCGTCGCCTCCGCCGCGCTTGCCGAGGCGTTGGCCGCGCCCGGAAGCCTGCGCGATGTTCGCCTCGTCTTCTACTCAGCCGCGGATCTGGCGGTATTCGTGGAGCACCAGCGCTTCTAGCTGAGGTATCTTCGCCGGCATGACGACATCGCGACGGCAGTTCCTGGCGGCCCTGGGCGCGGGCGCCGCCTTGACCGCGCCGGGGCCGGGTCTCGCGCAGCCGCGCGGCCTGCGGCGCGTCGGACTCCTGCTGGCGGCGGACCCTGCCGGGTTCGAGTCCCGTGTAGAGGCCTTCCGGGCCGGCCTGCGCGAGCTGGGCTATGTCGAGGGCAAGACCATCGCTCTTGAGTACCGCTGGGCGCACCTGAAATACGATCGCCTGCCCGCGCTGGCGGCGGAGCTGGTCGGACTCAAGGTGGACGTGCTGCTCTCCTCCGGCACGCCGGGGACGCTCGCGCTCAAGCGGGCGACCGCGACCATTCCCATCGTCATCGCCACCATCTCCGATCCCGTGGCCACCGGCATCGTGCCGAGTCTCGCGCGGCCCGGGGGCAATATCACCGGCGCCATGTTCTTCACCGCCGAGTTGAACGCGAAGCGGGCGGAGTTCCTCAAGCAGGCGCTGCCCCGCATGAAGCGGGTGGGCGTCCTCATGAACCCCGACAATTCGTCCATGGGGCCCGTGCAGGTCGAGATGGCCCAGATGGGCGCCAAGCTCGGGTTCGAGATCCTGCGCATCGACGTGCGTGGTCCCGACGAGTTCGAGACCGCGTTTGCCGCGATGGCGGCAAAGCGCGTGGATGCGGTGGCCGTCGTGGAGGACTCGATGCTGAACGTCAACGCGGCGCGGCTCGGCGCCCTGGCCACATCGAAGCGCCTGCCCTCGATCGGGCTGGACGAGCTCGCGGAGGGCGGCGGATTTCTCGCCTACGGCGTCAACCAGCCGGAGATGTTCCGGCGCTCCGCCACCTACGTGGACAAGATCCTCAAGGGCGCCAAGCCCGCCGATCTACCCATCGAGCGCTCGTCCACCTTCACTCTGGTCCTCAATCTCAAGACGGCGGCCCAGCTCGGCATCGCGGTGCCCCGGGAGATCCGGCTGCGCGCCGACCGCGTGATCGAGTGAGCGGGAGCGGGTGAACGGGCGCGCCCGCTAGACGGGCCAGGCCTCGCGCCGCCAGCCCATGTCCCAGAACATCCACTCGTAGCGGCTGGTGGCGAGGAAGTGGCGGCGCATGGCGGCCCGCTCCGCCTCGCCCACGCGCGCGGCCATGGCATTGGTGGCGGCCAGCACCGCCTCCACCTCCGCGCCGAACTCGCCCGAGGCGTAGGTGCCGATCCAGCGTTTGAAGAGGGGATCGGGCGAGCCGCGCCGCTCCAACTCCTTGCCCACCTCCCAGTAAATCCAGTAGCAGGGGAGCAGCGCGGCCATGTTCTCGTGAAAGGGCGCCGCGTAGGCGACCGCGAGCAGATAGCTCGTATAGGCAAGGTTGGTAGGCGCCGGCGGCGTGGCCGCCACCGCTTCGGGCGTGAGGCCGAACTCGGCGAAGAAGCCCTCGTGCAGCGCCCGCTCCACCTTCAGCGCCCCCGCCGCGTGCTCGTTGAACATGATGATCCAGTCGTCCTGCGGGGCGCGGGCGGCGGCAATGGAGAGCGCGCGGGCGAAGTCGCGGAGATAGAGCGCGTCCTGCACGGCATAGAACTGGAAGGCCGCGCGCGGCAGCGAGCCGTCGGTGAGCCCCGTCACGAAGGGATGCCGGAGAATGGCGGTGTAGATCGGCGCGATGGAGCGCCACAGCTCAGCGGTGAAGGTCGTGGAAGCGGTCATGATCGGGCCCGGGCTGGTATTCTACCGCCGATGCCCACCATCATGACGCACGCCGTGGTGGCCTGGGGTCTCGGCCGCGTGCTCACGCGCTTCCGCCGTCTGCCCTGGCCGTTCTGGCTTCTCGCCGGTGGACTGGCGATGCTCCCCGACCTCGACGTGCTGGCTTGGACCCTGGGCATTCCCTGGGGCTCGCCCTGGGCCCATCGCGGGATGACGCACTCGCTCGCCGCCGCCATCCTCGTGAGCCTGGGCGTGGCCGCCCTCGCGCATCGCGGGGCCGGTCTCCGCCTCCCCGCGTGCTGGGGAATCCTCGCGACGGCCATGGCCTCGCACGGCGTGCTCGATGCGCTGACCGATGGCGGCCCCGGCGTGGCCTTCCTCGCGCCCTTCGACGACACGCGCTACTTCTTCCCCTGGCGGCCCATCCGCGTCTCGCCCCTCTGGCGCGGGTTCGTCTCTTCGCGCGGCTGGGCGACGCTCGCCAGCGAGGCCCGGTGGGTGTGGCTGCCGCTCGCCCTGCTGATGACGGCGGCCTGGCTGGTGAGACGATACCGAGGCGCCTGAGCGCATCCCATGGGCCAACCCGTCCAGTTCGCCGGCGCCATCCTCATCCTGGTGGCGTTCGTGCTTGGCCAGTTCCGCGTGCTCAAGCTCGAGTCCTACGCCTATCTGTGGCTGAACTTCGTGGGCTCCGTCGTCCTCACGGTGGACGCATGGCATGGGCAGCAGTGGGGCTTCGTGCTCCTGGAAGGCGTCTGGGCGCTGGTCTCGATCTGGAGCATCGTGGCCCGGCTTCGCGGAGGGCCCACGGCCGCCGGCCATTGACAGCATCGGCCGGGACGCCTAGCATTCCGCATGCACGATCGCGCGCGGCGCGAGCCGGCGGGAGGCATCTGATGGCGCGCGCCCGGCGACGGTCGCGGCCGCCCCGGGGCCTCAAGCCGGTGCGGATCCCCCCGGCCGCGGCCAAGCTCATCCGCTGGGAGCGGGTTTGCCGCATCGCCACCGCCGGCGGCGCCGGGATGCCGCATCTCGTGCCGGTCTGCCATGTGCTCGACGGCGGGAAGATCTATCTAGGTTCCGGCACCGACGGCCGCAAGGTACTGAACCTGCGCGCCAATCCGCAGCTCGCGCTGACGGTGGACCACTACGGCGAGGACTGGGACGCCCTCCGCGGCGTCATGGTGCAGGGGACGGCGGCGCTCATCGAGCGCGGGCCGCGCTTCCGACGCATCCGGCGGCTGCTCTACGCCAAGTACCCGCAGTATCCGGCCGAGGCCGCGCTCGGAGACGACGACTCGGTGATGATCGAGCTGACGCCTACTCATGTCTTCACCTGGGGCCTCGACTGAGCGCTCCCGGCAGGTCAGAGGAGACCGGACCATGAAAGCCGCCGTGATGGAAGAGATCCGCCAGCCGCTGGTGGTCCGGGAGGTGCCCGATCCCAAGATCTTTCCCGGCGGCGCCGTCGTTCGCGTGGAGGCCAATGGCATTTGCCGCAGCGACTGGCATGCCTGGGTAGGCGACTGGAGCTGGTTCGGCCTCAAGCTGAGTTTCCCCCACGTGCTGGGCCACGAGTTCTGCGGTGTGGTGGAGGAAGTCGGCGAGGGCGTCACGCGGGTCCACCGCGGGCAGCGCGTGCTGGTGCCCTTCAGCCAGGGCGAGGGCCACTGCGACTATTGCCGCGGCGGCCAGCCGCATCTCTGCGACATGCGGGTGACGCCGGGCATCGCCTACTGGGGTGGCTTCGGGCGCCTGGTGGGGGTGCCCTTCGCCGACGTGAACCTGGTGCCGCTGCCGGACTCCATTGGCTTCACCGACGCGGCGAGCATGGGCTGCCGCTACATGACCTCCTTCCACGCCCTCGTGGATCGGGCGCAGGTGCGGGCCGGCGAGTGGGTGGCGGTCCATGGCTGCGGCGGCATCGGCCTTGCTGCGGTGCAGATCGCCACCGCGCTGGGCGCCAGCGTGATCGGGGTGGACATCTCGGACGACAAGCTCGCGCTGGCCAAGTCGCTGGGCGCGGTGGCCACCGTGAACGCGAAGACGGACAATGCCGTGAAGGCCATCGGCGATCTCACCGGCGGGGGCGCGCACGTGTCGGTGGACGCCCTCGGCGTGGCCGCCACCTGCCAGGCCTCGGTGATGTCCCTGCGCCGGCAGGGCCGGCATCTGCAGATCGGGCTCACCTCCTCGGCGGAGAAGGGCATGGTGCCCATTCCCATCGACCTCCTCGTCCTCAAGGAAGCGAGCATGATCGGCTCGTACGGCATGCCGGCGCCGCGCTTCGACGCCATGCTCCAGATGGTGCAGTCGGGCAAGCTGGCGCCCGGCAAGCTGGTGAGCCGGACGGTGCCGCTGGAAGAGGCGGGCGGCGTGCTCGCCTCGATGGACAGCTTCGCCACCGTGGGTGTCACCGTCATCGACCGGTACTAGGGCGCCGGCCCGGCCGGCTCCGAGGAGACGCGCGGCATCGAGATCACGGTCAATGGCCGGCGGCACCCGGTCGCGGCGGCGCCCGACACGCCGCTGCTCTACGTGCTGCGCAATGAGCTGGGCCTGCGCGGGCCGCGCTTCGGCTGCGGGCTCTCCCAGTGCGGGGCGTGCACCGTGCACGTGAACGGCCGTGCGGTGCGCTCGTGCGGCGTTCCGGTCTCCGCGGTGGGCGCCGCGCCGGTCACCACGCTCGAAGGTCTCGGCACGCCGGCGCAGCCCCATCCGCTGCAGCAGGCCTTCATCGACGCGCAGGCCGTCCAGTGCGGCTTCTGCATCAACGGCATGATCATGACCGCGGCGGCGCTCCTGGCCGCCCGCCCGAAACCCGACGACGCTGCGCTGCGCGGCGCGCTGGCCGGCAATCTCTGCCGCTGCGGGACGCATCTCCGCATTCTCCGCGCGATCAAGCGGGCGGCCGGGGTGGCCCCGTGAGCGTGCGGGCGCCGCGCACCGTGGGCACGGGCCTCTCGCGGCGGGCGCTGCTCCAGTCGGCGGGCGCGCTCATCGTGGCCTTCGCGCTGCCGGCCGATGGACGCGCGCAGACACCGCGGGTCGGCGAGGACCAGCCGATGCTGCCGGGCCAGACGGCGGCGCCGGGCCAGGCGATTCCGCCCGGCCAGATCGATGCCTGGATCGCGGTGGCGCCCGACAGCGGCGTCACCCTCTTCACCGGGAAGGTGGAGCTGGGCACCGGCGTCTCGACCGCCCTGGCCCAGATCGTGGCCGAGGAGCTGGACGTGACGTTGGCGCGGGTCAGCGTGGTCCAGGGCGACACGGCCCGCACCCCCGACCAGGGCGCCACGGTGGGCAGCAAGACGCTGCAGCGCGGGGCCTCTGCCATCCGCCAGGCGGCGGCGGATGCGCGCTACACGCTGCGGCTTCTCGCCTCGGTGCGCCTGGCCACCTCGGTGGATCAGCTCGTGACGCGCGATGGCCTGGTGACGGTGGCGAATGATCCCTCGCGGCATGTGAGCTACGGCGCGCTGGTGGGCGGCCGCCGCTTCAACCGCCCGGTGACGCGCGCCTTCCAGACCAAGAGCCGTGAGACGTATCAGGTGGTGGGGACTTCGGCGCCGCGCCTGGACATCCCGGGCAAGGTCTTCGGCCGGTGGGACTACGTGCACGACGTGCGGCTGCCGGGCATGCTGCACGGTCGCGTGGTCCGGCCCCAGGCGGTGGGGGCGCGGGTGGCCACGGTGGACGACTCCACGGCGCGCAATCTTCCCGGCTTCGTCCGGACAATCCGCCAGGGCGATTTCGTGGGCGTCGTCTGCGAGCGCGAGGAGCAGGCCATCGCGGCGGCGCGCGCGCTCGTCGTCACCTGGCGGGGCGGGCGCCGCCTGCCCGCGGCGGCGGAGCTGCACGAGGCGCTGCGCCGCACGCCGGCCTCCACCCGCGTGCTGGTCAATCGCGGCGACGTGGACGGCGTCCTCCGCGCGGCGAAGGATGCCCGCGAGGCCGAGTACCGCTGGCCCTTCCAGATGCACGCGTCCATCGGGCCCTCCTGCGGCGTCGCGGACGTGCGCGCGAGCGAGGCGACGATCTGGACGGGGAGCCAGGGGGTCTTCGAGCTGCGGGGTGCGCTCGCCGGGCTGCTGAGCTTGCCGCCCGAGCGGGTCCGGGTGATCTTCGCGGAGGCCTCCGGCTGCTACGGCCACAATGGCGCCGACGACGCGGCGGCCGACGCCGCGGTGCTGTCGCGCGCGGTGGGCCGGCCCGTGCGCGTGCAGTGGATGCGCGCCGACGAGCACGGGCAGGAGCCCAAGGGGCCCGCCATGCTCATGCGGGTGCGCGGCGCCCTCGACGCGCAGCGCTCCGTCGCCGCCTGGGACTATGCGGTGTGGACGCCCACCCACTCGCGCCGTCCCGGAGGGCGCTCGGGCAATCTCCTCGCGGGCGAGGAGATGGGCGTGCCCGAGCCGCCGCCGAGCGCGATCGGAGGCGAGCGGAATGCCCAGCACGGCTATGCCTTCGGCGCGAACCGCGTGGTATTGCACGCGCTGGAACGGGCGCCGCTGCGGGTGTCGGCGCTCCGGGGGCTCGGCGCGCCGCAGAACACCTTCGCCAACGAGTCCTTCATGGACGAGCTGGCGGCCGCCGCCGGCGCCGATCCGCTCGGTTTCCGGCTCCGCCATCTCGTCGATCCGCGCGCGGTGGCGGTGCTCGAGGCGGCGGCGCGCGCGGCCGGCTGGCAGGCGCGCCCGTCCCCGGCGCCGGGCGCGCGGGCGGCGGCACTCGCCCGCGGCCGCGGCATCGCCTATTGCCAGTACGAGGGCGAGCACGCCTATGTGGCCACCGTGGTGGAGGTCGAGGTGGACCGGGCCAGCGGCGCCATCCGCGTGCGTCGGGTGACGGTGGGCCACGACTGCGGCCTCATGGTCAATCCCGACGGCGTGCGCAACCAGATCGAGGGCAATGTGCTCCAGGCCATCAGCCGCACGCTCAAGGAGGCGGTGACCTTCGACGCCGCCGGCGTCACCGCGCTCGACTGGGCGGCGTATCCCATCCTCACCTTTCCCGAAGTGCCCGACGCGGTGGACATCGTCCTCATCGACCGCCGGGATAACCCGCCGCTCGGGGCGGGGGAGCCGGCGACCTGCCCCATCCCCGCCGCCATCGCCAACGCCGTCTTCGACGCGACGGGCGTGCGCCTCCGCACGGTGCCGTTCACGCCCGCGCGCGTCCGCGAGGAGCTCGCCCGCCCATGAACCATCGTCTCGACCGCAGCCAGGCGCACTACGAGTGGAACAACTCCCTGCCGCCGCGCCTCACCATCGCTCCCGGCGACACCGTCACCTTCGAGACGCGGGACGCCGCCGACGGCTACTACAAGCTCACGTCCACGCATGAGGACGTCATCGGCCGGGGCCCGTTCCGCGGCCACCCGCTCACCGGGCCGGTGCGCGTGGAGGGCGCCCGTCCCGGCGACACCTTGGTGGTCGAGATCCTCGAGGTGAAGCCGGGCGCGCCCTTCGGCTGGACCGCCATCCGCCCGGGCCGTGGCCTCCTCCCCGAGTCGGACTTTCCCAAGCCGTATCTGCAGATCTGGGACGTCACCGACGGAAAGTTCGCGCGCAATGCGCGGCGAAAGATCGCGGTGCCCATCGAGGCCTTCCCCGGCGTGATGGGCACCGCGCTGCCCGAGCCCGGCGGGCACAGCACCATGCCGCCACGGAAGAATGGCGGGAACATGGACATCAAGCAGCTCACTGCCGGCACCACGCTGTCGCTTCCGGTATGGGTGGACGGCGCGCTCTTCAGCGTGGGCGATGGGCATGCCGCGCAGGGCGACGGGGAAGTCTGCGTCACCGCGGTCGAGATGGCCGCCGAGGTCACGCTGCGCTTCGGGCTCCAGGCCGGGCGCGCGATTCCCGAGCCGCGCTTCCGCACGCGCGGGCCCATCGGGATGGGAACGAGCCGCGGGCCGTGGGTGGCCACCACCGCGCATGGCCCCGATCTCTTCGCCTCCGCCCAGCAAGCGGTGCGCTACATCATCGACCACATGGTCGAGGAACGGGGCCTGTCACGGGAGGAGGCCTATATCGTGGCCAGCGTGGCGGTGGACCTCAAGATCAGCGAGATCGTGGACGCGCCCAACTGGATCGTCTCGGCCTTCCTGCCCGAGAACATCTTCGAGTGAGCGGCGCGCCCATGGCCCGGCGCATCGAGATCGTGCATCACGGCGACCGCCGCACCGACGTGCACATGCCCTATGCCCCGGGTATCCTCGTGGCCCAGGGGCGGCTGGTCTTCCTCTCCGGCGTCACCGCCGCGCCCGTGTACCACAGCCACCCTCACCGCGACGAGGAGTTCGACCTGCCCGACAGCATGCGGGAGCAGGCGCGGCTGACCATGGAGAATCTCAAGAAGACGCTCGAGGCGGCGGGCTGCACGCTGCGCGATCTCGTGTCCGCCACGCGCTACCTGACGGCGGTGGAGGAGCAGGACGAGCTCAATCGCGTCTGGGCCGAGTATCTCGCCGGCCACCTGCCCACCACCACCACGGTAGAGGTGTCGCGCCTCGCCACCCATGCGCGCTGCAAGCTGGAGATCAGCGCCATCGCGGTGGCGGACGGATGATCGGCGCGGCGGCGATGATCTTCTCAAAGGGGGGCCGCTCGGTGTACACTCGCGGCAGAAGATGAGCGTGACCACGCACCCGGGATTCCCCGCCCCATGAGCGCCCGCCAGAACTACGGCTTCGAGCGCCGCCGCAAGGATCAGATGCGCCGCGCGAAGCAGGAAGAGAAGCGCCAGCGCAAGACCGATCGCGAGGCCGCCGGCGAGACGGGTCCCGAGATGGGGGAAGCCCAGGAAGCGGCGGCGCCCGTGGGGGTGTGGGAGTGGTTCTCACCCAGCCGGGGCCGCACGGTGAGCGTGGCGACCGGCAGCCGCCCCCCCGCCGATGGCACGGACGACTGGATGCTGCTGACCGAGGTTCCGCCCGACGACGCCGTCCCGCCCGCCTAGCCGGCTCCGCGCCGGCCAGGCTCCGTCAGCTCCTGCGTCGCCTTACTGCGGGGTGAGCTTCGCCACCGGCCCCGTGATTCCCACCAGCTTGAGCGCGGCGAAGACCTTGATGAGCACCCAGGCGGGATCGAACTCGAAGCGCCCCACGCTGAACTTCGGCGACCGAGGATACGCGTGGTGGTTATTGTGCAGGCTCTCCCCGCCGGTGAACCACGCGAGCACCCGCGAGTTGTAGGCGGTGTTCATGAAGTTCTGGGCGCCCCGCCAGTGGCCCAGCCCGTTGATGAGCGGCGAGAGCACGAAGACGTAGAGGATGCCGTGGGACACCATGGCGATCACGCCGGCCCAGAAGCCGAGCAGCACGCACAGGATGGAGGTCCCCAGGAAGAGCCCGGTGAAGCCCCACGAGAACACGTACCGATCCCAGCGGTCCTCGACGAGGTCGGGGGCGAACTTCTTGACGATGTCGGGGGCCATGGCCTCGCGCGCGTAGTAGTACACGTTGAAGAGCTGCACCTTCCAGAAGCCGAAGAGGAGTGGGCTATGCGGATCGCCCTCCCGATCGGTGAAGGTGTGGTGCTTGCGGTGCACCGCCACCCACTCTTGGCGCCGCATGCCGGTGCTCAGCCAGAGCACCGCGCGGAACATCCAATCGAGCAGCGGGTGCACGACGAGCGCCCGGTGCGCGAGCGCGCGGTGCAGATAGATCGTGGTGGCGAGCACGGTCGCCTGGGTCACCAGGATCGCGGCAACGACAACGAGCACGGCGTGTATGAGCACGGTATCCCCTATTCGCGTATGTTCGGCGGCTCGATTGTCACGTGAAGATCGGCAAACTCGGGCAATTATACACGGAACTCCCCCGGGCGCCTCAGAGTTCAGCGGGGCTTAGGCTACCCTAACCGGCATCGACCTGCAAGGGATGTTTCAGCCGGTCGCCCGGGCGGAGGTTCAGCACGGCCTCGGGGAAGATCTCGGCCAGCCACTTCACCACATCATTGACCGTGATGATGCCGACGGGGCGCTGTTCATCGTCCACCAGGGGGATGGTACGGAACCCCGCGGTGCTCATCCGGTTCACCGCGAAGCAGATGCGGTCCTGGAAGGTGAGGGCCTCGGGATTCGGGGTCATCACCTCGGCCAGGGGAGTGCGCACGGGGTCGCGGCGCTCGCCGAGCACCCGGATCAGGACATCGCGCTCGGTGAAGATGCCGCTGAGCCGCCCCTCCGCGTCCACCACCACCACGGCCGCGCGGTGCTGGGCGACCATGCGATCGATGGCGTCCTGGACGCTGGCCTCCCCGGTGAGCCGGATCGGCTCGGCGGGCTCGAGCAGGCGCACCGTGTCATTGAGCAGGGCCCCTTCGAGCTTGCGGAAGTCGCTATCGAGGGATTCGGAGTACTCGTCCTCAAACTCGCTCATGGCCTGCCCCCCTTCCCGGCGGGTTCTGGCAGGAGCATAGGCGGGCGCCCCGGGGGTGTCAAGTTCGACGGGTAACTTCTCAATCAATCAGCGCTACCGCCCGCACCGGCGAGCCGTCGGCCTGGTCCAGGGCCAGCGGCAGGGCCAGGAACCGGCAGCGGGCCGCGCCGATGCGGTGCAGGTTGGTGAGGTACTCGATCACCGTGATCCCGGCGGGGAAGAAGATGTGATGCGTCGTGCAGTCTTCCGGGAGGACCTTCCGGGTGGGCTCGAAGATGCTGGTCCGGACGGAGAAGTCGGGCGGATAGTCGTAGCCCACCGCCTTCACGCCGCGGGCGACCAGCCAGTGGCAGGCATCGGCGGCGGTGAAGGGCGCATCGCGCCAGAAGCGCTCCTCGTCCACGCTCACGCGTCGCGGCCAGTCGGTGCGGAGCAGGGCGATGTCGCCCGCCCGCACATGCCCCGCGCGCCGCTCGAGATCGGCGGCGGTGACGCCATCGTTGTCGGCGAGATGGGTGAGATCCACCACCGCCGCCTCGCCCACCCATTGATCCACGGGCATCTCCGCGATGTGGCGCGCGCCCGGCAGGAAGTGCTTGGGCGCGTCCACGTGCGTGTAGGCGTGACAGGCGAGCGTCATGATGGATGACTCGAAGTTGTCGCCCGCGGCATGCGAGGCGCGCACCTCGCGCGCGACGCGCCAGCGGAAGTGCGGCCGGATCGGGAAGGAGAGATCGATCATGGGCATGGGGCCCATATAGAGGGGCGGGCTCCCGCTGTCAAGGGGCCCGCGATCGGACGAGACCCACGAGCGTCTCCGCCGCGTGCTCCACGTCGGCGGCATCGTCGGAGGCGGGGAGCGCGCGCGCCCGCGGACCCCAGGGCGCCCAGCGGGCGAGCGTGGCCTCCGGATAGAGGATGATGGCGGCCGCGCCCGCGGCGGCGGCCAGGTGGCTGACCCCGGAGTCACCGCCCAGATAGGCGCGCGCCCCCGCGAGGACGGCCGCGAGCGGCTCGAGCGCGGGCGCGATGAGGCGCGCGCGGCCGGCCGCCGCGCCGAGCGCGTCCAGGCGCTGCTCCAGCGCGTCCACCGCCTCGCGGTCCGCCGGGCCCTCATGCAGCAGCACGGCGCAGCCACCGGCGCGCGCGATCACCTCGGCGAAGCGCTCCACCGGCCAGCGCTTCCACTGGCCGCCGGCGCCGGCATGCACGACGAGGAGCGGCCGCTCGTCCGCGAGCCCTGCCGCGCCCAGCGCCGCGCGGCCCCGCACCCGCCACTCCTCCGGGATGGCGAGGGGTACCACGAGCGGGCCGGCATCGCCCGCCGCCGGGGGATCGGGCGGGCCGAGCGGGGCCACCGTCGCGAGGAGATGGCGCCACACCGGAGGGGCCGTGGCATCGCTCTCGGGCGGCGCCGATGGCGCCAGGACCACGCGGGACGCCAGCGCGGTCAGGCGCTCGCCATAGGACGGCACGCGCGCGCCGAACCACGAGACGATGCCGTCGAAGCCGCCGAGTCGCTCGGCCAGCGCGGGCGGCACGGGATCGTCGGCGAAGAGGGCCGACAGCCCCAGCGCGTCGAAGGATAGCCCCTCGTCCACCACGCCCGCGCCGGCGAGGAATCGCGCGAGGCGCGGCTGGGCGGCAAGGCTCACCTGACGATCGCCCCCGTCGCCGCGCAGCGCCCGCAGCGCGGGCACCGCCTGCAGGACGTCCCCGAGGGCGCCCGGATGAATCACGAGAACGCGACGGGCCGCGGTCATGGCCGGAACCGCCGATATGGTACGCTCGTGGCAGTCCAAAAGGAGGGTTCCATGAAATTCGCGCTTTTCTCCGGCCTCGGCGGCACTCCCTGGAGCGACCTGCTCGACACCTGGCGCCACATCGACGCCACGGGCTGGGACGCGGCCTGCGTCACCGACCACTTCATGCCGAACACGAAGGACCGGGTCGGCGACATGCTGGAGTGCTGGACGGCCCTCGCCGCGCTCGCGGCGGAGACGCGGCGGATGCGCGTGGGCACCATCGTGTCCGGCAATACCTACCGCCATCCCGCGGTGCTGGCCAAGATGGCCACCAATATCGACATCATCTCCGGCGGCCGGCTCATCTGCGGGATGGGCGCGGGCTGGCAGGAGAACGAGCACACGGCCTACGACATTCCGTTCTATACCGTGGGCGAGCGGCTGGCCCGGCTCGACGAGGCCTGCCACATGCTCAAGCTGCTCTGGACCCAGTCGAAGTCCACGTGGAAGGGCAAGTACTACGCGCTCGACGACGCGCCGCACGAGCCCAAGCCGGTGCAGAAGCCCTATCCCGAGCTGATGGTGGGCGGCGGCGGCGAGAAGGTGACGCTGAAGATCGCCGCCAAGCATGCCGATCACTGGAACGTGTGGGGCGGGCCGAACACGCTGGCCGCCAAGGGGAAGATCCTCGAGGGCCACTGCGCCACCGTGGGCCGCGATCCCAAGACGATTCTCCGCTCCGCGGTCATGGTGCTCGCCATGACCGACGACGCCGCCGAGGTCGACAAGATGCGCAAGGCCTACATGGCGCGCATGGGCGCCGACGAGGAGAAGGCCCGCGACACCGTGCTGGGCGGGAGCCGGGCGCAGATCCAGGACACGCTCGGCCGCCTCCGCGACGCTGGGGTGGGGCTGCTGTTCATTCCCAGCTTCTTCCTCGGGGCCGACAAGAAGAAGACGCTCGACCGCTTCATCACCGAGGTGGCGCCGGCGCTCCGCTGAGCGCGCCGCCCGGCATGGCCGCGGATCCCCGCACCGCTGATCGGATCCGCCGGCTCGAGGAGAGCGTCGGGCGCGCCCTCGTCGGCAAGCCGGAGGTGGTGCGGCTCGCCGTCATCGGGCTCCTCGCGCGCGGGCATCTTCTCATCGAGGACGTGCCCGGGGTGGGCAAGACCACGCTGGGCGCCGCGCTGGCTCGCTCCATCGGGGGCGGCTTCCAGCGCATCCAGTTCACCTCGGACATGCTGCCCTCCGACGTGCTGGGCATCGCGGTGTACCAGCCCGATCGCGGGGAGTTCGTCTTCAAGCCCGGCCCGCTCTTCACCAATATCGTGCTGGCCGACGAGATCAACCGCACCACCCCCAAGACCCAGTCGAGCCTGCTGGAGGCGATGAACGAGGCGCAGGTCTCCCTCGACCACACCACGCACGTGCTGCCCAAGCCCTTCATGGTGCTGGCCACGCAGAACCCGCACGAGTACGAGGGCACCTTTCCGCTCCCCGAGTCGCAGCTCGACCGCTTTCTCCTCCGCATCCGCATCGGCTATCCCGACGGGCCGGACGAGAAGGTGATTCTCCGCGGGGGCGGCGGCGCCCTCCTCACCCTCCTCGAGCCCGTGCTCGACGCCGCCACGGTGCTGGAATTGCAGGTGCAGGCGGACGGCGTGCGCGCGGACGAGTCGGTGCTCGACTACCTCATGGCGCTGGTGGCGGCGACGCGCGCCTCGCCGCTCCTCTCGCTGGGGGTGAGCCCCCGCGGCTCCCTGGCGCTGCTCCGCGCGGCGCGGGCCCGCGCGCTGGCGGACGGGCGCGACTTCATCTTGCCCGACGACGTGAAAGCGCTCGCGGTGCCCGCGCTGGCCCATCGCGTGATCGCCCGCGCGACGCCCGGCGTGGCCGGCGGCGGATTGCACAGCGAGGCCGTGATCCGCGCCCTCGTCCAGGACCTCCCCGTCCCACGCTGAGCATCCCTCCCATGCGCGCTCCCGACTGGCTCCGCCGGCTCTGGCATCCGCGCCGGACCATCTGGCCCACGCGCGATGGCTGGTGGACGCTGTTCGCGGCGATGGGGCTGGGCGTGGCCGCGGTCAATACCGGCAACAATCTCCTCTATCTCCTCTCCTCCATGCTCCTCGCCCTGGTCGTGGTCTCGGGGATTCTCTCCGAGGCGGTGATCCGCCGGCTGCGCGTGGCGGGCATGCTGCCGGAGGAGATCCACGCGGGCCGGCCCGCCCTGCTCGGGGCCACCGTGACGAGCGACAAGCGCTGGGTGCCGTCCTACTCGATCACGATCGAAGTGCTGGAGGCCGGCCGCGCCGCGCGCTTCATCTATATTCCCCGCATCCCGGCGGGGGACGCGCGGCTCATCACCTGGGAGGCCACCTTGCCGCGGCGCGGGCGCCATCGGCTGGACGGCCTGCGCGTCACCACCCGCTTCCCCTTCGGCATCTTTCTCAAGGCGGGGCAGCCCACGTTGCGCGAGGAGGTACTCGTCTTTCCGGCGCTCGCGCCCGTGCCGACCCACCGGCTGCGCCAGCTCAGCGCGGGGGGCGCCGTCGCCGCGCGGCGGCGGGGGCGGGGCAGCGACCTCCACAATCTCCGCGACTATCGGGCCGGCGACGATCCGCGCCTCGTGCACTGGAAATCCAGCGCCAAGACGGGGACGCTGACGGTTCGCGAGACGGAAGCCGAAACGGCGCTGGACACGCGCATCGTGCTCGGGAGCGGGGGGGATGCCGCGCGGCTCGAGGAGACCATCAGCGAGGCGGCCTCGCTCGCCGCGCACCTGCTGGGCGCCGGCGCCCAGGTGGAGCTGGCCGGCCGCGACCTCTGGGTGCCGCCGGGGCGTGGGCCCGGCCAGCGCCGCCGCGCGCTCACCGCGCTGGCGCTCTGGGATCCGGCGGCCGCCGCCGACGTCGCCGCGCCGTCGCTCCGGCCCCCCTCGCTCGGCCCCCCTCGCTTCGGCCCCCCCCGCTTCGACCCGGAGTCCGGGAAATCCGCGTGGGGCTCGGCTGATGTCCATCGCGCTGGCGGTACGTCTCGCCACCTATCTGCTCGTGCTCGATGGCATCGTGGCGCTCGTCCTCGCGGGGCTGCTCGGTCCGGCGGGGGTGGTGGTCGTGCTCTCGGCGCTGGCACTGAGCTGGGCACAGGAGTGGATCCGCGCGCGCATCCGCACGCGCGGCCTGGGCGCGGCGCTGGTGAGCGTGGCCGCCATCGCCTCCATCGTGGATCTGCTCTACCTCGCGGAGAGCGTGCTCGATGGCCTCGTCCACCTGCTGCTCTTCCTGGTGCTCGCGCGCCTCTTCACCGCCGACGCGCGCCGCGATGCGAGAGTGGTGGCGTTCCTGGCCTTCTTCATGCTCGTGGCGGCGTCCTCGGCGGCTTTCGACGTGGGCTTTCTCGGTATCTTCATCGCCTTCCTGCTCCTGTCCACCTGGCTCCTGCTGCTCCAGCACGTGCTGGTGGAGTCGGCTCCCGCGCCGGAGCGCGCTGGTGGCGGGCGGGGCGGTGCCGTGGGCGAGCCCGCGCATGCTCATGGGGCTGGCGGCGGCGGCCTCCATCGCGACCTTCCTCATCACTACCGCGCTGTTCTTCGTGATTCCCCGCGTCGGCCTGGCCGCGCTGCCCTTCCGGGGGAAGATCGGCTCGCTCGTCACCGGCTTCTCGGATCGCGTGGAGCTGGGCGCCTACGGCCAGATCCAGAACGACGCCAGCATTGCCATGCGGGTGCACGTGGTGGAAGGCACGGTGGAGCCCGAGCAGCTCACAGCGCTGCGCTGGCGGGGCATCGTCTTCGACCAGTTCGACGGCCGGGCCTGGTCGGTGGGCCGGGCGCACCGGGCGACCCTGCGCCGCTCGCCGGCCAGCGACTACCGGGTGGGCCCCTTTCGGGGTCGCGGGCCGCTGCTGATCCAGGAGGTATTCCTGGAGCCCATCGGTACCGAGATCATCTTCGCCGCCCCACGCGCGCTGCGGCTGGAGACGCGCGCCGCCGAGATCCTGCTCGACGACATGGGCAGCATTGCCGTACCCTCGCCCTCGGCGCGTCTGCACTACCGGATCGAGTCGGAGCTGGAGACCCCGCCCACGCTCGGCGCGCTCCGGGGCGGGGCGCGGCTGCCGCTCGACGAGCCCGCGGTGGCCCGCTTTCTCCAGCTTCCGGCCCTGGCCCCACGCATAGCCGCGCTCGCCCGCGAGGTCACCGCGGGGAGCCGTGACGCCCACGAATCCTCCCTGCGGCTCACCGCGCATCTCTCGCGCGAGTATCGCTACTCGCTCAATCTCGAGCGCCGGACGAAGCTGCCGCCGCTGGAGGAGTTCCTCTTCGACAGCCGCTCGGGCAATTGCGAGTACTTCGCGGCCGCGCTGGCGGTCATGCTGCGCACGCTGGGCATCCCGTCGCGCGTGGTGGGCGGCTTTCAGCGGGGCGAGTGGAACCCGTACGGCCGCTACTTCACCGTGCGCATGCGGGACGCCCACGCCTGGGTGGAGGTCTATCTCGCCGGCGCGGGCTGGGTCAGCCTCGATCCCTCGCCGCGCGCCGGCGCGGAAGACGCGGCCACCGGCGCCTCGCTGTACCTGGACTCGCTACGCCTGCGCTGGTACCGCTACGTCATCAACTGGAGCCTGCGCGATCAGGTCGAGGTGGCCACTACCATCCGGCGCCAGGCCACCGCCTGGCGCTTCGATCGCGCCGCACTCCGCGAGTGGCTGCCGCCGCGCGCGGTCCTGGGGGGGGCGCTCCTGGTGGGGGCGGGGGTGATGATCCTGGTCTGGCGCCGGCGCCGGCGCGGCGACGGACCGGCGGCGCGCGCGGCCACGGCGCCGCCGCGCTTCTACGCGCGGCTGCTCCGCGCCCTCGCGCGGCAGGGGCTGCGTCCGGGTCCGGGGGAGACCGCACGCGAATTCGCCGCCCGCGCGGCGCGGGCCCTACCCGGCGCGGCCCCCGTGCTCGAGGGCGTGACCGCGGGCTATGAGCGCGTGCGCTTCGGCGCCGTCACGCTGGACGCCCGGGAGCTGGCCGCGCTGGAGGCCGCCGCGGAGTCGCTGCGCCGATCCCGCGCCGGGCGACCGGCTTGACCCGCCTCTCTCCCGTGTGTTAGGTCGGAGGGCACCATGACCATCACCATCTTCGGCGCCGGCGCGATCGGGGGCACCACCGGGGCGGCACTGGCGGAAGCCGGACACGACGTGCTGCTCGTGGACAGCAATGCGCCGCACGTCGAGGCCATCAATGCTCAGGGCCTCACCGTGGAGCGCGAGGGCAAGGCCACCACCACGCGCGTGCGCGCGATGCACGCCCGGGACCTCGGGCACGGCCTGGATCTGGTGATGCTGGCGGTGAAGAGCCACCACACCGCGGACGCGCTCGCCGTCCTGGTGCCGCGACTGGCGGCCGGCAGCACCGTGGTGTCGCTGCAGAACGGGCTCAGCGAGGAGCAGATCGCCCGCGCGGTGGGGGCGGCGCGCACCGTGGGCTGCCTGGTGAACTGGGCCGCGGACTGGGTGGCGCCGGGGCGCATTCTCCACGGCGGCCACGGCGCCTTCGTGCTGGGGGAGCTCGACGGCCGCATCACCCCGCGCGTCAAGGAGCTGGCGTCCGTGCTGAGCGCGGTGGAAGAGACGCCGGTCACCGACAATATCTGGGGCTACAAGTGGGCCAAGCTCATCTACGGCGCGCTCCTCTTCGGGACCGCGGTGGTGGACGCCCACGTGTACGAGGTGGTGGAGCGGAGCCCCGGCGTGCAGCGCGCGCTGGTGGGCATCGTGGGCGAGGGGATGGCGGTGGCCGACAAGGCGGGGGTGCGCATCGAGCCCTTCGACGAGTTCGATCCCGCCTGGTACCGGGCCGCGCTGGCCGGCGACACCGGCGCGCGCGAGCGCGCCATGACCGCCATTGCCGTCCACTACCGCGCGCATACCAAGACCAAGACCGGCATCTGGCGCGACCTCGCGGTGCGCAAGCGCAAGACCGAGGTGGACGGCCAGCTCGGCATGCTGGCGGCGAAGGGCGAGACCTTCGGCATCGCCATGCCGCTGACGCGGCGGCTCATCGAGCTGATCCGCGATCTCGAGGACGGCCGACGGCAGATGGACTGGGCCAACCTCGAGCCGCTGGCCGCGCTGGCGGGGGGAGGCCGCGCATGAGGCGCGCCCACTGGGCTGGCAGGACCCGCTGGAGTCCTCGCTCCTGCCCGCGGTGTCCGCCGACTCGCTGATGACGCATGCGCGCGCCATCGCCACCTGGGGGACGCGAGTCGGGCAGTCCGGGCGAGGCGCGCGCCTTCGACTATATCGAGAGCTGCCTCAAGGGCTATGGCCTCGAAGTGGAGCGCCGCGAGATCGAGGCCTATATCTCGCTGCCGCTGGAGTCCCGCGTGCTGCTGCCCGACGGCACCGTGCTCGCGGCGCTCACGCACTCGTTCTCGACGTCCACCGGGCCCGAGGGCCTCGAGACCGAGCTGGTCGACGGCGGCGACGGCGCGGTGGAAACTCTCACGCGT
>CAVTFC010000021.1:0-191429 GCA_963733725.1 uncultured Candidatus Rokubacteria bacterium
CGAGATTCGCCTTCGCCGCGGTGAGCGCGCCGCGCGCCGCTTCAACCCCACGCCGCTGCGCGGCGACGATTGCCGCCTGCGCCTCCTCGTTGTTCCGGGCCCGCTGGGCCTCTTGCTCGGCGACCAGCTCCTTTTGGAACAGCCGCGCCATGGCCTCCCAATCCCACTTCGCCTGTGCGTAGGCGGCTCGGGCCTGGGCCAGCTGCGCTTCGGCGGCGGCCAGGCGCCCCTCGGCCTCGTTGACGCGGCCCTCGGCATCGGCGCGCGCCTGATCCACGCCGAGCCGGCTCTGCCGGAGCTGCTCTTCGAGCACGGCGATCTGATGCTCCGCCAGACGCGCCCGCGCGTCGGCCTGCCGGACGGTGGCGGTTGCCTGGTCCTCACGCGCGCGTACCTGCTCATCGTCGAGCACGGCGATCACCTGACCCGCCTCGACGCAATCCCCTTCCCGCACGGCGATCTCTTGGATCCTGCCGGAAGTCTTGGCGGCGACGGCGGAGTCATCGCCCTCGATCCGCCCGCTCACCGAGATCACGCCTGGAATGGCGGGCGGCGTGAGGAAGAAACGCCAGACGGCGAAGCCTACGAGGGCCACCAGGACCAGCACCGCGACGATCACGAAGGGGCCCCGGCGCACGATCATGCGCGGAGTCCCGCGCTCAGGCTCTGAGCCGCCAGCCCGTGAGTGAGCAAATCCGGGATATGCTTCACGTAGGCGGCGGCGTCCGGCGGCTTGATCGCTGGGCGTCGGGTCGCGAGCACACGCTCGCGGAAGGGCGCCGTCGCGAAGAAGAACACGAGACTGCCCACGAGGCTCAGGTGCGTCAGCAGTGGATCGACGGGTCGGAAGTCGCCGTCACGGACTCCGCGTGCCACGATGCGCTGCACGGCGCCAAGTATCCGCGCCGGCTTGTCGATCACTTCCGGCTCAAGGTGCTTGCCGCCCGCGAGCACCTCGCGCAGCATCATCGAGCAGAAGTGGGGATGGCGTTGCGTCACCAGCCGGCCCACGACCGCGATCAGCTCACTGAGTACCTCGGGCGCCGGCCGTGGTGAGTCAGCGAGCCGCTCCGCGCTCGCGACGATCTCCGAGAAGGTGGCGCCCACGATCGCCAGATAACGCTTGCGCTTGCCACCGAAGTAGTAGTTGATCATTGCCTTGTTAACGCCCGCCTTCTGGGCGATCACCCACACCGGCACGCCGTCGTAGCCCCTTTCGGCGAACAGCTGGGTTCCGGCGACGAGGAGGGCCTGACGCGTGGCCTCTGCATCACGCCGCCGGCGGAGCCGCGTGGTGGTGGAGTGACGAAATGGTGGAGCTGGCCGAGCCCCGTTCGTCCGTCGTCAATGTGCATGTCCACCGTCTGCATGTGACTGCCGCCGCCGCTGGGGCGGCGCCTCCTAATCGTTGAGACGGGGGGAACCGTCGCGGAGGTTCATGCAGCTACATATATAACGCACAGCCTTGGCACGGCGACCTCCCGTTCTTGAATCTTCTTGCCGTCCGCCTCGAGGCCTGCGCGTCGTGCGCGCCGAGCTCAAAGGCTGCCGTGGACGTCTGGCAACGCAATGCGCTCGGCATCTAGTCCCGGCTACGAGCGCGTCGCCGTCCCCGATCCGACTGTGAGCTCGCTGTAATCAGATCCGCTTTGTCGTCCCGAGGGGCGCTCTCAGGCCGGCGGTGGCAACGACACCAGCACGGCGGCGAGCAGTAGTACCGCGATGAGCGCGGCGAGCTTCTCCCTGCCACGCCCGCGCATCCTTCTCTCGATTGACATCAGAGGCCTCCTCTTCGTGCGCGCCTGGGCCGGACACGGCTCTGGCCCCGAGTCCGCCTGCGCTTCTTGACGGCGACTCGAAGCAAGTGGGCCAGCCGCCGCTGCGCGTCCGCCCACGCGGTCGTACCCAGCTCGCGGAGCACCTTGCCTTGAGCGCGGGCCCAGAGCGGGCGCGCGGCCTCGAGGGCTCTTCTCCCCTTGGATGTCAGCGTCATCGCCTTGATGCGGCCGTCGGAATGCGGAACACGCTCGATCGCACGATCCCGCTCCAGGAGCTTGAGGCTTCGCGTCAGCGTCGTCTGGTCAATGGCGAGCGTGTGCTCGAGTTGCCGCAGATTCGCCGCGCCCAGACGTGCGATGGCGCCGAGAATGCTGAACTGAGTCACCCGTAGACCGCTCGGCCGCAGGATGTCGTCGTACAGCTGTGTCACGGCCCGGCTCACCATGCGGAGCGTGCTGCAGACACACGGGGACAGCCGCTCGCGGTCCGGTCCGGTCATCGGCCTATCGCCTCGTCCGTCCATGGCGCCAATGCTACCCGTGATGCCGTCGACGCGCAAGGTATGTATATGCATCTACATATACAGACCTTGTAGGGAGCCGTCGGTTTTGAATCCTCGTGGCGTTGGCCGACGTCCCAAGAAGCAGAAGGAGACCATGATGCAAGAGGATGAGCACCACGGGGACCGGCGGTTCAAAGAAGCTGAGCAACAAGCAAAGGTGGCCGAGACGATCCAAGCGATGAAAGCAGAGACGCGAGCCCAGGGCACACCACTGGGTGAGACTGGCAGATTCACCCATGGCGCCCTGACCCCGGACGACGAGGGCGAGCTCCGATACGCTGTCACGGCCAGCGGCGGCAAGGTCATCCTTGTGTTCGGCACACCGGTTGAGTGGATCGGAATGACTCCGCTAATGGCCTACCAGCTTGCTGACGCGCTCAACAAATGCGCCAGCGAGACGTGATCACTTGAACAAGCCGGACGAGAAGAGACAGGGAATGAAGGTACGCACGGTTGTCACCGGCCACGACGCCAAGGGTCGGGCTGTTTTTGTGCGAGACGAGAAAGTCGATGGGTCGCCCATCCCTGGCCTAGGAGAGCTCGCCTTCCTCTGGAATGCGAATGAGCCCGCAACCTACCCGAACGTGGGGAACAATCCGGCGGCGCCCGGTATGTTTCCGCCCGTGGGTGGCATCCGCTTCATCATCGGGACGTACTTGCCGGGAAACTTCATTGCACCAGAACCCACTCCCGAGATGCACCTCGAGGATGGCGACGAACTCGGAGGACCTAACGCCGGCTTTCACAGGACCGACACGACGGATTTCGGGGTCGTTCTCTCCGGCAACCTGGCACTCCAGCTCGACGATGGCGCGGAGGTGTCGCTGTCTCCCGGCGATGTCCTGATTGAGAACGGAACTCGCCACCGTTGGCGCGTGGTTGGGGACGTGCCGGCCACCCTGGCTTCTTTCATCATCGGAGCCCAGCGCCGTTAGAATCCGGCCTGCACGTGAGGTGCGGGAGGACCGACACGGATATGTTTAATCAAAACTCAAAAGGAGTGACGACAATGGGTAGGCTGGCGGACAAGAATATCCTTATCACCGGCGGCAACAGCGGGATCGGGCTGGCCGCAGCGCAGGAATTCGACAGAGAGGGCGCGCGCGTCGCCATCTGCGGCTTGAATGAGAAGACGCTGAAGGCGGCTCAAGAGACGCTTGGCGCCGGAAGTCTTGCCGTTCGCGCGGATGTCAGCAATCTCGCGGACCTCGACGCGATGTTCACCACGATCAAGCGGGAGTTCGGTCACCTGGACGGCATCTTCGTCAATGCAGGTCACAGTGAATTCCTGCGGTTCGAAGAGGTGACGGAGCAAAGCTTCGACCGGGTGATAGGCTCCAACTTCAAGGGGGCCTACTTCACAATTCAAAAGGCGTTGCCGCTACTGAGGCAAGGCTCATCTGTCATCATCAATGCGTCCGTTACTGCGCGAAGGGGATGGCCGACGACCTCGACCGTCTCGCCCTGCAAGGCCGCAGTCGTCAATCTCGCTCGGATCCTCAGCTCCGAGCTCGTGGACCGCGGGATTCGCGTGAACACCCTAAGCCCAGGCCCGACTGACACGGCGATGTTCGGTCGTTTCCCAGGCGAAGAGCAGGGCGATGCGGTCAAGGGGTTGCTGCGGACAAACAATCCGAGCAAGCGGCTGGCCGATCCGGTGGAAATCGCGAAGCTGGCAGTTTACCTCGCGTCGGACGATTCTGCGTACGTCGTCGGGGCAGACTTCCTGATCGACGGCGGGGCCACGGCCATTTCGGCCGTGGGCGCCTGAGCTGCATGCATCGCCAGAGCTGACAGCGGCGCTTGCTGGAGGCGCTATGGTTCGGGCCGATCCGCTGGCCCGTCCTGCGCCGCACCTACGCCGTCGTCCGAGACTGAACGCAACGCGTCACACCGGAGGCTCGACGACATGGGGAAGCTCGACGGCAAGATCGCACTCATAACAGGCGGCACTAGCGGGATTGGGCTAGCGGCGGCGAAGCAGTTTGTCGGCGAAGGCGCGTACGTGTTCATCAGCGGACGCCGTGAGCCGGAACTGGCGTCGGCCGTCAAGGAGATCGGGAACAACGTCACCGGTGTCCGGGGCGACGTTTCGAACCATGTCGACCTCGACCGCCTCTTCGGCCAGATCCAGCGTGAGAAGGGGCGGCTCGACGTCCTGTTCGCGAATGCGGGCGTCGCGAGGTATGCGCCCCTCGGCAGGATCAGCGAAGAACTCTACGACTTGATCTTCGACATTAACGTAAAGGGCCTGCTGTTCACCGTGCAGAAGGCGCTTCCGCTGATGCCCGACGGCGCGTCGATCATCCTCAACGCGTCGATCGTCGGCAGCAAGGGATTTCCGGCCAACAGCGTGTACAGCGCCACGAAGGCTGCCGTCCGCTCCTTCGCGCGGACGTGGACGACCGAACTGAAGGATCGTCGCATCCGGGTGAACGCGGTGAGTCCCGGTCCAATCGATACGCCGGGACTCAACGAGCTGCTCGCCTCCTCCGAGACAGGGCAGCAGCGCGCGAAGATGATCGCCGCCACGGTGCCGCTCGGTCGCCTCGGTCGCCCGGACGAGATCGCAAAGGCCGTGGCGTTCCTCGCCTCCGACGACAGCAGCTACGTCACGGGAATCGAGCTGTTCGTGGATGGCGGAGTCGCACAGGTCTAGGACGAGTGAGGAGACGACACCATGCCTGTCGCTAAAATCCATGTCCTCGAGGGACGCTACGATGAGGCTCGCCTCGCTAGCGTCTCGAACGCAGTTCAACAAGGCCTGATCAGCGCGTTGGGGATACCGGCGGACGATTTTTTCCAGATCATCCACGTCCTGCCGCCGAGGCAGTTCCGTCACACACGGTCGTTCCTGGAGCTCAACTATTCGGATGACCTGATTCTGCTGGAGATCACGTTCATCGCGGGCCGGCCGAAGGAGAAGCGACTGGGCCTGTTGAAGGCCTTGAACGATGCAGTCGTCGCGGCCGCGAAGATCTCCCCTGACGATCTCTTGATCACGCTCTACGAGACGCCGGGCGAGAACATTTCGTTCGGCCGCGGACTTGCCCAACGCGCCCACATCTCGGACAAGGAGAAGGTGGCCTCATGACAACACGTGCGCGACAGATCGTTCTCGCGGCTCGACCAAAGGGGAGGCCGGAACTCACCGATTTCCGCCTTGGGACCATCAGCCCATGGCTATCGACCATCTCATCCGGGAGACCCGATACTACCGCGACGGTCGAATCCGAATCACGTACTGGTGTGGAAAGGAAATCGTTGAGGCCAAGGAGCCGCTTGAAATTGACAAGGTGAAGCTCCGGCGCGCGAAAACAGACTGCGCTAAGTGCGCCAAGGCTTTCGGCTGGACCTGACAGTTGGTGGGCAAAGTTCTGGGCAAAGTGAGGGGGGCGACCGACGTCGCGCCCGCGTAACCTCGTTGTTTGAATGGTGGGCTGGGACGGGATTGAACCGCCGACACCAGGATTTTCAGTCCTGTGCTCTACCAACTGAGCTACCAGCCCACCACGGAATTGTGAGGGTATCAAAGGCGCGCCGGAGTGTCCAGGAATGTGGGGTTCCTGGCATACTTGGGAGCATGGCTAACGACGATGAGCCTAGCAATACTTGGCCCCCGCGGAGTACGTGGACAGCGAGGAACCCGGCGTGGCGGCCTTCGCCCGGGAGGTGGCCCGCGGCGAGCGTGATCCCCGGGCGCGCGCGGTGCGCCTCTACTACGCGGTGCGGGACGACATCGTCTACACGCCCTACTGCGACTTCACCGACCTGGAGACGTTTCGAGCCAGTGCCTGCCTGAGCCGCCGCTCCGGCTTCTGCGTGGGCAAGGCCGCCCTCCTCACCGCGGCCGCGCGGGCCGCCGGCATCCCGGCGCGGATCGGCTTCGCGGACGTGCGCAATCATCTCTGCACGCCGCGGCTTCGCGCGCTGATGGGCACCGACACCTTCGTCTATCACGGCTACACGGATCTCTATCTCGAGGGGCGCTGGGTCAAGGCCACCCCGGCCTTCGACCGCGGGCTCTGCGAGAAGTTCGGGGTGCGGGCGCTCGAGTTCGACGGCCGCGCGGATTCGCTCTTCCAGCCCACCGACGTGGCGGGCCGGCGTCACATGGAGTATCTGCGGGATCGCGGGGCGCGGGCGGACGTGCCGGTGGCCGAGATCATGGCCGCCTTCGCGGAGCACTACCCGGCGCTCATCGCGCGGCCGGCGGCCCCGTCGGCCACCCAGTTCAGGAAGGAAGCGGAGGACGCGTCCGGGCGCGGCTAGCCGGTGCCCGAGAGATCCTTGCCGATGTCCGACTCGAAGACGATCTCGTCGTCCTCGTCCACGGTGAAGGCCTCGTGGAGCACGAAGAGCACCTCGTGCTGCACGAGGAAGCGCGTGAGCTTGGCCACCGCCACCGGATGCGAGTCGAGGTGGAAGGACAGCGCCACGTCACCGAGCTCATCCACGGCGAAGATGGCCCAGTCGCCCACGATGAGGGCTTCCATCTCCTCCTCGTAGGTGACCCCGCCCTCGAACTCGGACGAGCCCTCGGCCAGCTCCCGCAGCTCGGCGAGCTTGGCCCGGCGCTTCGTTTCGTCCATCAAAAGCCCTTGAAGACGCCGTCCGCCGCCATGTCCCGGAAGGCCTGCTCGTAGGCCCGGATGGAGCGAGCGAGATCGTCGTCGGTGTGCACGGCGGAGATCCAGCCGTGGTGGCTGGCGCAGTCCACGCCGTTGTTGAAGAGCGCGCAGCGGAGCATCTGGTAGAGATCGTGACGGCGCGGGCGGTCGAATCCCGCCAGGCCCGGCTTGCCCTCGAAGGACACGTGGAAGATCGAGGCTTCGCCGAAGCAGAGGCCGGGCACGCCGACGCGCTTCATGGCGTCCGAGAGCCCCGCGCGCAGCTCGTCGCCTGCCTTGTTGGCCCGGGCGTGCAGGCTCCCGTCCGCGACCAGCTCCAAGGTGGTGATGGCGGCGGCGGCGGAGACGGGGTTGGAATTGTAGGTGCCGTTCTGGGCCACCCGCTGGCTCCGGTCGAAGACGGGCTCGCCGCGGTGGGCCATCATGCTCATGAGCGCCTTCTTGCCGACCACGGCCCCGCCCGGCAGCCCACCCGCCACGATCTTGGCCAGCGTGGTCATGTCCGGCGTGACGCCGAAATAGGCCTGGGCGCCGCCCGGCGAATAGCGGAAGCCGGTGATGACCTCGTCGAAGATGAGGACCACGCCATGCCGCTCGGTGACCGCGCGCAATTCCTGAAGGTAGCCGGGGATAGTGGGCGTGGTGCCGGACTGGCCGCCCGCGGGCTCGAGGATGACGGCCGCCACGTCCCCGCGCTGGAGGAGCGTGTCCACCGCCTTGATGTCATTGGGCGGGCAGAGGAGGAGCTGGTCCAGGGTGGCGGCGGGCACGCCCGCCGACATGGGCACGTCGTAGGGCGGGTTCACCGCGGCCACCACGCCGTCGTGCCAGCCGTGGAAGTGGCCGTGGAACTTCAGCACGCGGGTCCGACCCGTGTAGGCGCGCGCGATCCGCATCGCCAGATGGGTGGCCTCGGTGCCGGACATGGTGAAGCGCACCATCTCCGCCGAGGGAATGAGCTTGCAGACCAGCTCGGCCCAGCGGACTTCCAGGGCGTGCGAGGCGCCGAAGTGGGTGCCGCGCGCCGCCTGCTCCTGCATGGCCTTCACCACCGTGGGGTGACAGTGGCCGAGGAAGAGCGCGCCGTGACCCATCCAGTAGTCGATGAGCTCGTGGCCGTCCACGTCCCACTTGCGCGGCCCCAGCGCGCGCTCCACGTAGATCGGGAAGGGCTTGAGGTGGCGGCCGTCGTGGGTGATCCCGCCGGGGATGACCGCGCGGGCCCGCTCATAGAGCGCGGCCGACTTCGGATGCCGCGCGCGGTACGTCTGGATCACCTTGGAGTCGTTGCTCGCCTCGCTCATCGCGCCCTGCCTCCCCTTCGGCCCTTCGATGTGCCCATTCGGTCCTTGGATATGGCCGTCCTGCTACGCGTGGCCGGCACACCGGCCGTCGCGGCCACCCGCAGCAACTCAAGAATGCCTGTATGCGCCCCGGAGGGCAAGCGGTCCACGGTGGGCTCCGCGCGCCGCGTGACCCCGTCCACCGCGCCCGCCTGCACGCAGGCCACCACCATCGTTTGCTCCTCGTCGCTGGTATGGAGGAGATCGCGCCCGGCCAGGCGCGAGAGCTCGGCCACGATGCCGTAGGCGCCCCAGTTCGACGTGCCCGCGACCACCAAGTGGTCCACCGTCACCACGGAGACGAATTGCCGCGCTTTCGCGCTCACGCGAGCCACGCGCGCCCGGACATTGCCCATGCCGATCTCGTTGCCGCCGTCGCCGACGCCAACCGTCACCGGCCGGCGCACCCCACGGGGCGGGCGCGCGAGGAAGAGGGCGTCCAGGGGTCCATTCCAGTCGCGCACGGACTCCGCCCGCATGCTGAGGTAGTCGCCGGCCGCGGTGCGACCGGGGCGTTCCACCGCCACCAGGAACGTGGGCTCGTATTCGGCGAGGACACGCCGCGCGGTCGTCTCCGCATCGGCCGCGGAGGCGTGAAAGGTCACGATGTCGGCGGGCTCGCCCAGCACCTTGAGGGCGGCCTCCAGCGGCGGCACCGTGACGGCGTCGGTGACATAGATCACCTCCGAGCCGAGCCGGCGCAGCGCGCGGCCGAGGACGGCGGCGCCGGGCGGGCCGTCGGTCTCGGGCAGGCCCGGGCCCAGCGCGAAGCCGGTGGTGAGCAGCGCGCGGCCGCCGCGGTAAAGCGCGCGCGCCGCCGCGGCCGCCCCGCCCGCGACGAAGAAGCGCGCGATGCCGCGGGCGCCCGGGTCCAGCAAGAGGAGATGGTCGATCATCGAGGCGCCGGAGCGGGCCGCGGGGTCGGAGCCGGGCGCGGCGCGGGAGCTGGGCGTGACGACGGCGGCAGCGGCGCGGGTGCTTGTCCCGCCGTGCCGGCGGCGGGAGGCTCCTCGCGCGCCTCGGGGGGCGCGGGCGTGATATTCGGCTGCATCACGGTGAAGAAGAGGCTGGTCGCGTCCACGCCCGCCTGGTCGAAGGTGACCACCAGCCCGGAGCGATAGAAGAAGACGTCGCGGTCGTTCTGCGTGGTGGCGCGATCGGGCTCGCCCCAGCCCGTCACCACGGTGTCCTTGGTGAAGAGACGCGGGCGTGGGTCAAGCCGAAGCACCCGAACCGTCGTCGCGCTATAGCCGCCGGGCAGCAGGATGCCGAACTCGATGGTCATGCGTGTGAAGCCGGGCGGCGTCTGCTGGCCCTCGTACGTCCACTCGAAGGTGTCGTAGTTGTCGACCTTGCGCTTGACCTCCTTGGTGGGCGGGCCGTAGCGCTCGCGCACTTGGTCCGCGGAGGTCACGGCGGGCACGATGCCGCCCCAGTCCGCGCCGAGCGCAGCCGGCGGCGTCAGGGCGGCGGCGGCGCCGAGGAGGATCAGGCCGAGGGCAAGCGCGATGAGGGAGCGCATCAGAATCCGAGCGCGGTCCCGTCCGCGCGGGCGTCGGCGCCCCCGCGGAGCGTGCCTCGATCGAAGGTGATGCCATGGCCATGCCCCATCTGGGTGAACCAGTCCGAGACCACGCGGATATTGTGACCGCGCTGGCGAAGATCGTCCACCACCTCGGCGGCGACGCGGCCCTCGAGGCGGAAGAGGTCGGCGGCATCTCCGGGCAGGAGGCGGCCGTACATGAAGCGGGGACGCTCGATGGCCTCCTGGATCTCCATGCCGTAGTCGAGGAGGTTGGTGAGCACCTGGACGTGGAACATGGCCTGCCCGTCCCCGCCCATATTGGCGTAGCCAAGAACGGGCGCGCCATCCCGCGTGACGAGATTGGCGAGGAGGGTGTGGAACGGCCGCTTGCGCGGAGCGAAGACGTTGGGATGGGTCGGATCGGTGCTGAAGTAGGCGCCGCGGTTGTGGAGCACCACCCCGGTGCCGGGCGGCACCAGGCCGGCGCCGAAGCCCTTGTACAGGCTCTGGATCACGCTCAGCACATTTCCTTGCCCGTCCGCCACCACGAAGCCGGTGGTGTCACCCTCCGGATCGCCCCAGGCGTGCGCCTGCGCCTTGCGCGGGTCGAACGCGGCGCGGCGTCCTTCCGCATACTCCTTGGACAGCAGCCGCTCCACCGGCACGCGGGCATGCGCGGGATCGGCGATCCAGCGATCGCGATCGGCATAGGCGAGCTTGGTCATCTCCAGCAGCAGGTGAAGATGCTCGGCCGAGTGCACGGGCAGCGACGCGACGTCGAAGCCTTCGAGGAGATTCAGGGTGAGGAGAGCGGCCAAACCCTGGGTGGGCGGCGGCGTCTCGTAGATGGTGTAGCCGCGGTACGTCGTGGAGATCGGCTCTACCCACTCCCCCGCGTGCTCCGCGAGATCGGGGGCGGTGAGGTAGCCATGCCGCTCGAGCCGGCGCGCGATGGCCTGCGCCACCCGGCCGCGGTAGAAGAGGCGCGGATCGTCCGCGAGCTCGGTGAGCGTGCGCGCGAGATCCGGCTGGCGGAAGAGATCGCCGGTGCCGGGAAACTCGCCGCCGGGCATGAAGATGCGCCGCCACTCCGGATCGTCGAAGAGCTCGGCGCGATCGCGCACGGCCTGGCACACGATGTCAGTGAGGGGAAAGCCCTCCGCCGCATAGTGGATGGCGGGCTCGAGCAGGCGCCCGAGGGGGCGAGTGCCGAAGCGCTCGAGCAGCGTGTGCCAGGCTTCGGTCACCCCGGGCACCGACACCGAGCCGGGCCCGACCGCGGGCACGGCGGACAGCGCGCGCCGCCCGAGCTCCTCCAGGCCGGCGCGCGAGCCCGAGCGCCCCGCCCCGTTGTAGCAGTGCACGCGCCCCGTCGCCGCCTCGTGGTACAGGCAGAAGAAATCGCCGCCCACGCCGCAGAAGTTGGGCTGGGTGACGGCCAGCACCGCATTGGTGGCGATGGCGGCGTCGACGACATTGCCGCCGTCCTTGAGCACCTCGACGCCGGCCAGGGTGGCGAGAGGATGGCAGGCGGCCACCATGCCCCGCCGCGCCATCGGGGCCTGGCGATGCGCGTATCCGATCTGGATCATGTCAGCTCCCGCCGAAGAGTTTGGTGATCTCGTCCTGTGGAAACGTGGGCAGCGGCCGTGTCCGCCCACCCTCCACGAGGATCGTGCCCTGGCGCCGCTCGGTCACCGCGCCGATCGCCGCGCACGTGATGCCCGCACCGCGGCAGGCCGCTTCCACGCGCTCCGCGTCCGCCGGCGCCACCGCCAGCAGCAGGGCTCCGGACGCGATGGTGCCCAGCGGGTCGAGACCGAACGCCTCGCAGAGCCGCGCCCCGTCCGGCAGGAGTGGAACCAGCTCGCGCTCCAGCCGCACCCCCGCCTCCGCCGCCTCGGCCAGCTCCCAGCACGCGGTGACCAGCCCGCCCTCCGTCGGGTCGTGCATGGCATGCACGCGCGCGGCGGCGACGGCGAGCCGCGCCTCCGGCACCACGCTCAGCCCGGGCCGCCGCAGCAGCTCGCGCGCCCGGGCGACCACTTCCGCGGGAACGCCCCGACGCACCGCTTCCTCGCCGCGCTCGCGTGCAATGATCGCCGCACCCTCGAGCGGCACGCCCTTGGTGAGGAGCAGCGTGTCGCCCGGCCGCGCGCCGCCGGTCGTCACCAGCCCGTCCTTCGCCACCTCACCGAGCATGGTACCCGACACGATCGGGCGCGTGAGCCCCGCCGTCACCTCGGTGTGGCCGCCGACCAGCGCCACCCCGAGCGCCGCGCACGCCTCCGCGACCTCCGCGAACAGCGCCTCGACCTGCGCCTCCGTCGTCTGACCCTCGGGGAGAAGCAGGGTAGCGAGGAACCATGCCGGGCGCGCGCCCCGCACCGCCACGTCGTTGGCGTTGACGTGCAGCGCGTACCAGCCCATCGCATCGGTGGCGAACGTGATGGGATCGGTGGCGGCGACGAGATAGCGATCGCCGAAGTCGATCACCGCCGCATCCTCACCCACGCGCGGTCCCACCACCACGCGCTCCGCGGCGGGCCCCTCGCCGGGCCGCGCATATTTCCCGAAGAGCCGCTGGAGCACGTCGCCCGAGAGCTTGCCGACGGGGAGCGGCGGCATGGTGCCCGCAGTATAGCAAGGAAGCCCGCGGGGGCCGTCGCCGGCGAGGACGCGCGCGGCTAGCGCGGGATCAGGAGCGGCAGCAGGTCGGGAAGCGTCCGGAGCCGGTAGTCGGCTTCCGTGAAATCGTGGCCGAGCGTGGCCGAGCAGGGCACCACCGCACAGCGCATGCCCGCGGCCCGGGCGGCGAGCAGCCCGTTGCGCGAGTCCTCCACCACCAGGCAGTCCGGCGGGGCCAGCACGAGGCGCCGCGCCGCCTCCAGGAAGACGTCGGGGGCGGGCTTGCCGCGCGGCACCTCCTCGCCGGACACGCGGAGCTCGAAGCAGCCCACGAGGCCGAGGGTCTCCACGGTGGCGACGATGATAGGGATCTCCGCCGAGGAAGCCAGCGCAAGGCGATAGCCGGCGGCCCGCACGCGCTCCAGCACCTCGGGCACGCCGGGCAAGGGGCGGGCGCTCTCGTGGATGAGCCGGATCTTCGCCTCGCAGAACTGGCGCACCAGCTCGTCGATCCCGGGCCGCAGGCTCCGCCGGGCGCGGAGGATGCGGAAGCTCTTCGGTGGTGGTGCGGCCCACGAACTCGTCGTTCTCGACCTCGTCATAGGGCGCGCCCTGCGCCCTCATGACCAGGCGCATGGCCTCGTAGCCGATGGGCTCGGAGTCGAGGAGCACGCCGTCCATGTCGAAGACGACGGCCTGGGGGCGCGGAGTGATCACGCGATCGAGAGCAGCTTCAGGAGATCGGCGGTGAGGTCGTAGAGCTGGGCGCAGCCGGCTTCCCCGCCGAGGAGAGATCTGGGCCCGCTTCCGCAAGCCCGCGTCCACCACCTGCCCCACCATGGCCTCGATCCGCGCCTGCGGCTCGTCGCAGATCCCGCGGTAGGGAAGGCGGGACGTCACCGAATGGGCGCTGACGACGACGCCCCGGTCGAGGTCGATCTCGAAATGGAGGTCGAAGCCGTGGACATTGTCGTGCATGGCGTGAAAGCAATCGAGGCGCGGCCCGGTGCGCACGAGGCGGAGCAGCCGGCGGCGGTGGAACACCTTGCGGGCCTCGGGGGGCGGGCTGTAGAGATCGAGCGTGGCCGCGGCGATGACCGGCCGCGACTCGAGGAGCGCGCGCCCCTGCGCGCCGTAGGTGAAGCAGGAGCCGGGCAGGTCCTCCCAGCTCGACGAATCGAGGGCCCAGAAGTCGCGCGCGTCCGCTCCGCGCAGCGACTCCACGCGCGCGCGCGGGATGCGGCTCACCTGGCGCGCCAGGCGCGCCACCTCGATGCCCGCGTCCACGAAGAGCCCCGCGCCCGGACGCGGCCCGGTCAGGTCGAGGAGACGGCGGGTGAAGCCGCCCACCATGCGGGCCCCCGCAAGGAGGGGAAGCGCGGCGGGGAGCGCGGCGTCGACGGCGCCCGACCGCACGATGCCTCGCGCCTCCCGGATCTCGTAGCCCGGCGACGGGGTGCAGACCGCGGTCAGCTCCACCGCAGCGTCATCATCCTGCACCCGCACCGTATGGGTGAGCGCGTCGGACGGAACCGCATCGGTCCAGCCCTCCGTGTGCCGCTCGTAGCGGTCGCGACCCTCGAGAAACGGGGAGCCGATCACTTGGCGAGGTACTTGGCCGGGTCCTGGTCGAACTTCACCTTGCAGGCCACCGCGCAGAAGTAGATGACCTGCCCCTGATGCTTACTCTGGGCCGCCGCCTTCTTGGGATCGATCTCCATGTTGCAGACGGGGTCCCTGGCCATGCATGTCCTCCTAGGCGCCGAAGCGCCTGAGCCGCAAGCTGTTGAGCACCACCGAGACCGATGACAGCGCCATCGCCGCCCCCGCGAGAAGGGGCGAGAGCAGGATGCCCGCCACCGGGTAGAGCACGCCCGCCGCCACCGGAACCAGGACGAGATTGTAGCCGAAGGCCCAGGCCAGATTCTGGCGGATGACCCGGATGGTCTGGCGCGAGAGGTCGATCGCGGTGACGACGCCGCGAAGGTCGCCGCGCATCAGCGTCACATCCGACGCCTCGATGGCGACGTCGGTGCCCGAGCCCATGGCGATGCCGACATCGGCCTGGGCCAGCGCGGGGGCGTCGTTGATGCCGTCGCCCACCATGACGACCACGCGGCCGCCCTCCTGCAGCCGCTTGATCTCGGCGGACTTGTCTTCGGGCAGGACGTCGGCGAGCACGCGGCTGATGCCTGCCTCGCGGGCGATCGCCTCGGCGACGACCCGGCTGTCGCCGGTCAGCATCACCACCTCGAGACCACGCGCGGCGAGGGCGGCCACCGCCTCGCGCGCGGTAGGCTTCAGCGTGTCCGCCACCGCGATGAGACCCAGCGCCTCGCCGCCGAAGGCCACGAAGACGACCCCCTTGCCCGCGACGGCGAGCGCCTCCGCCCTCGCCGCGAGTGGGCCCAGCTCGATCCCGCGTGACTCGATGAACCGGCGATTGCCGACGAGGATGCGGCCGTCCGGGGCGAGCGCGTCCACGCCCTGGCCGGGGACGGCCTGAAACGCCCCCACCGGCGGCAGCGCGAGCCCGCGCGCCTTGGCCTCGGCCACGATGGCCTCGCCGAGCGGGTGCTCGGACCCCTGCTCCGCGGCGGCGGCGAGCGCGAGGAGCTCGTCGGCGGCGGCGGGAGATTCCGAGAGCGGCACCACGTCGGTGGCCACCGGGTGGCCCACCGTGAGGGTGCCGGTCTTGTCGAGCACCACCACCACCGCGCGATGGAGCACCTCGAGGGCCTCGGCGCTGCGAATCAGCACGCCGAGCTCGGCCCCGCGCCCGGTCGCGACCATGATCGCGGTGGGCGTGGCCAGGCCCATGGCGCAGGGGCAGGCGATCACCAGCACGCCCACCGCGCTGGCCAGCGCATGGAAGACGGCGGGCGCGGGCCCGAACAGCCACCACACCACGAAGGTGAGCGCGGCGATGCCGAGCACGATGGGCACGAACACGGCGGCCACGCGGTCGGCGAGGCGCTGGATGGGCGCCTTGGAGCCCTGCGCCTCCTCGACGAGCCGGATGATGCGCGCGAGCACGGTGTCCGCGCCCACGCGGGTGGCGCGGAAGGAGAAGCTGCCGGTGCGGTTCACCGAGCCGCCGACCACGGCCGCCCCCGGCCCCTTCTCCACCGGCAGGCTCTCGCCCGTCAGCATGGACTCGTCCACGCGGGAGCTGCCTTCCTCCACGATCCCGTCCACCGCCACGCGCTCCCCCGGCCGGACGCGGAGCCGATCGCCCACCACCACCGAGGCGATGGGGACGTCCACCTCGCCGCCCTCGCGCAGCACGCGCGCGGTGCGGGGCTGCAGCGCGACCAGGCGGCGGATCGCATCCGACGCGCCGCCGCGCGCGCGCGCCTCGAGCCAGCGGCCGAGCACGAGAAAGGTGATCAGGAGCGCCGACGCCTCGTAGTAGGGCATGGCGCCGGTGGCCATGAAGCGGTGCGGCCAGAGCGTGACGGCCAGGCTGAAGAAGTAGGCGGCGCCGGTGCCGATGGAGACCAGCGTGTTCATGCTCGCCGACCGGTGGCGCATCTCCTTGAAGAAGGCGACGTGGAAGGGCCAGCCCACCCAGATCTGCACCGGTGTGGTCAGGGCGAGCAGCACCCACGGATTCCTCAGGACCTCGGGGGCCCAGGGAAAAATCGCGGGCATGCTGCCGAGGAGCACGGGCACGGAGAGCGCGACGCCGACGAGTAGGCGCCGGCGGAGCCGCCGATCCTCATCGGCGCGCTCGGCCCGCTCACGGTCCGCCGCCTCGGGCGTGGCGGCGATGTCCTCCGGCACGGCATAGCCGGCGGAGGCCACCGCGGTGCGCAGCGCGGGGAGCCCGGCCCGCTCGGGATCGAGCCAGACGGTGGCGCGCTCGGTGGCGAGGTTCACCGCCGCGCGGTCCACCCCCGGCACGCCCTGGAGCGCCCGCTCGACCTTGCCCACGCAGGCCGCGCAATGCATGCCCTTGACGGGAAAATCGACGCGGATCTCTTCAGCCGTGGCCACGGTGCGCCCTAGCGCCCGCCAAAGCGGGAGAACACGTCCAGCAGCTCGTCCATCTTCTTCTGCCGATCGCGCCCATTGCCGGAGCGGATGGCGTCCGTCACGCACGAGCTGATATGGCGGGCGAGCAGGAGCTTCTGGACCTGCTCCACCGCGCCCTGGACGGCGGTGAGCTGCAGGAGAATGTCCACGCAGTACTTCTCCTCCTCGACCATGCGCTGGATGCCCTGGACCTGTCCCTCGATGCGGCGGAGCCGGCCCAGCGCCTTGCCGCGCGTCTCGTCGTCGATCATGGTCGTCCTCCATCAGATGAGGTGCGGAGCGCGAGCATGCGGCAGAACATGCCGCCCGCCAGCGCCGCGCCGAGATGCTTGAGAGCGTGGCCCGACACCAGCCCACCCAGCGCGAGCACGCCCGCATCCGCCAGCTCGAGCCCCTTGGCGGCGGCATAGATGAGCACCGCGAGTCCCCAGTACCCGCCGTGGGTGTAGCGCGCGGGAAAGAGCCAGGCGAGGAGCGGAATGGCGAGCATGGGAAAGAACTGCACGAGCCCGTACGCGCGGAGATCGCCCCGGCCCTGCTGCTCGCCCGCGTGCCACCAGAGCACGCTGCCCACGCCGGCCACGAGAAGCGGGCCCAGGAGCGCGAGGCCGGCGCGAGGCCCGATCCGCTCGCCGATCATCGCGGCGAAGAGGCCCATGAAGGCCACCGTCATGGGCAGCCGATCCCAGACGAGCCGGACATTGCCCGGATCCAGGTGATACCAGGCGGAGCCGAATCCGGTCAGGGCGAGCCCGCGAAGAACACCACCCAGGGCCAGCGCTCGCGACCGTCCACGAAGGCCACGCGGCCGATCGCGCCCAGGGTCAGGCCCAGCCCGGCCCCGCCGGCGATCAGGAAGGCGAGATTGGACAGCACGTTGAGCGCATTGGGCACGCCCAGGAAGTGGCGGGCGTCGGCGAAGCGATGATAGGCGGGATCCTGCGGCACCGGCGGCACCCACCACGCGATGACGAGGGCCACCGCCAGCGCCGCCAGCATGACCCCGATCCGGCCGCTCCGCCCCATGGCTGCCCCCTATACCCTACGGGGGTACTCTACCACCCTGGTCAAGCGGGGGCAGGGTCAAGCTCCCGGCTAGGCGGGCAGGTCCGGGAAGAGCGAGGGCTGCTCGGCGGAGCCGGGGGCGCGCCGGCGCCCTTTGGCTTTGGGGGCCTTCGCGCTCTTGGCGGCCCGGGCGGAGGCGGCGGGGCGCTCGCGGCGCGGCTTCACCCAGCCCTTCTGCCGGGCGATCTTCTCTCCCTGCTTGATGAGGAGGAGGTCCACCAGCCGCGCGAGGGGATTGCCGAGCAGCTCGAGGTAGCGCTCCCAGTAGCGGGGGCTATAGGCGAGCGTTTTCATCTGGTCGGCGGCCAGGGTCAGCGCGGTACGGTCTCCCTTGCGGGCGGCGAGCCGCAGCTGCTCGAGGATCTTCGCCCGGCTGATGCGAGACGGACGGCTCACGCCGCGCCGAGCTCGCGCCGCAGCACACGGGCGGCCTCGACCATGGAGCGGAGCTTGGCGAGGCCGACCCAGCGCGGCGTCTCCCACAGCCCGCAGTCGGGGACGAGCCAGAGGCGCTCGGGAGCGATGTGGCGAAGGGCCAGCCGGGCCCGGTCCACGATTTCCTCCGGAGTCTCCACGCGGAAGGCCTTGACGTCCACCACGCCCACCGCCACTTCCTTGTCGGACGGGAACTCGCCCCACAGCTCGATCTCGCTCATCTCGCGGTTCGCGTACTCGAAGACGAACTGGCTCACGTGGGCGTCGAGCAGGCGCGGGTAGAGCGCGCGGTAGCGCCGCGGCGACGCGAAGGAGTTATTGTGCGCGTTGCCGAAGCACACGTGCAGTGCGGTCTTGACGGACACCCCGGCCAGGCTCGCGTTGAGCGCCTCCACCATCGGGCCCGCCTCGCCCTTCACCGTCCGGTGCTTGCCGGCGGCCATGACGTAGTTGGGCTCGTCGATCTGGATGAAGTCGCAGCCGGCGGCCGCCAGGGCCCGCACCTCCGCGCGGACGATCGCGATGAGGTCCGCGATGAGCGTGTCCTCGGAGGCGTAGGGGCCCCCGCGGCGCAGCGGCATCAGGAGAGTGATGGGACCCGGCACGGCCACCCGCATCGGCCGCTCGGCATGGGGGCGCGCGAAGCGGAACTCGTCCACGATGCCCAGGCCCTGCGGCGCGGTGACGCGGTCCACGACTTCGTAGGGGCAGTGGGTGTCGTAGTTCGGGGGCCCGATACGCCGGGGAATGGGCAGCGCCCGGATGCCGGCCAGCCGGTCGTAGAAGCCCCGGATGAAGGTCACCCGACGCATCTCGCCGTCCGAGATCACATCCACGCCGGTCTCCACCTGATCGCGCATGGCGATGCGGACCGCATCGTCGTAGCACTCCTGGAGGTCCACCGGCCCCAGCCGGCCCGCCGCCGCCGCCTCGCGCACCAGATGCAGCCACGCGGGAAGCCCGTGGCTGCCGCAGACGGTGGTGGGGATGAGCGGCAGGGCGCCGAGAGTCATGGTCACCTGAAGGTCACATCATACTCTTCGCGGTGGTACGAGGGCACCCCCTGCACGGAGACCTTCCGGCCGATGAGGGACCGGAGGCGCTCCAGCCCCTCGCGCTCCTCCCCCTCCAGCCGGTGGGCGACATCGGGATGCGCGCGCACCAGAACCTCCTCGCGGGAGTCGTCGGCGGCCTGCGTCTGGATCTTGCGGAAGATCTCGGCGGCAAGGGTGACGTCGGACTTCACGTGCCCGCTTCCCTTGCAGGTGGGACAGGAGGCGTAGAACACCGAGTGGAGGTCCTGGCGCGCTCGCTTGCGGGTCATCTCCACGATGCCGAGCTCGGAGATCTCCAGCACATTGGTGCGTGCCTTGTCGTCGGCCAGCGCCTTGGTGAGCGCGCGCGAGACCTGCTCCCGATGCTCGGCCCGCTCCATGTCGATGAAGTCGAGGATGATGATGCCGCCCAGATCGCGCAGCCGAATCTGGCGCACCGCCTCTGCCGCCGCCTCCAGGTTGATCTTGAGCACCGTCTCCTCGAAATCACGCTTGCCCACGTACTTCCCGGTGTTCACGTCGATGGCCACCAGGGCCTCGGTGTGGTCGATGACGATGTACCCGCCGGACTTCAGCCACACCCGCCGGCGGAGCGCCTTGTCGATCTCCTTCTCGATCCCGGTGGTCTCGAAGATCGGCGCCTTGCCCTCGTAGCGCTTCACCCGCGAGGCGAGCTGCGGCACCAGGGTGTTCGCGTACTGGAGGACCTTGGCGTAGCCCTCCTCGGTGTCGACGAGGAATTCCTCGACCTCGGGCGAGAAGAGGTCGCGCACCACCCGGAAGGTGAGGTCCATCTCCTCGTGGAGGAGGGCGGGCGCTTTCGAGGTCTCGAAGCGGCTCTGCACCTGCGTCCAGAGACGGCTCAGGAACTGGATGTCGGCGGCGAGCTCTTCCTCGCCCTTGCCCTCCGCTACCGTTCTGACGATGAATCCGCCGACGGGAGGCCGCACCGCTTTGACGATGCCGCGCAGGCGCTCGCGCTCCACCTCGTCGTGGATGCGCCGGGACACGCCGATATGGCGCGACTGAGGCATGTACACGATGTAGCGGCCGGGAATGGAGATGAAGGAGGTGATGCGAGCGCCCTTGGAGCCCAGCGATTCCTTGGAAACCTGGGCCAGGATCTCCTGGCTCTTGCGCAGCATCTCCTCGATGGGCGCGTGCACGTGGGCGACGCGGGTCTCCACCTCGCCCTCGCCGAGATCCACGTCGCCGACGTCGTCGTCCTCCTCCGCCGGCCCCCCCTGCTCATCCTCCTCGCCGAGGTTGGCGGTGTAGTCCCCGCCGTAGAGAAAGGCGTCCTTGCTGAGTCCGATCTCGACGAAAGCCGCCTGCATGCCGGGAAGGACGTTGGTGACCACGCCCTTGTAGATGTTCCCCACGATGGAACGGCGGCGCGCTCGTTCGACGTACAGCTCGGTGAGCTGGTTGCCGTCCTGGACGGCGAGACGGGTCTCCGTCACGCCGACGTTCACGACGATCCGCTTTCCCACGGCAGCCCCCGACGGATCCGGTGTGCTCCACCGGCCCGCTGTTCGGGTTACTGGAACTGCCGCATTCGAACCGAGAGGAGGAGCCCGAGAGCCATGAGGGACACCACCATGGACGACCCCCCATAGCTCATGAACGGGAGCGGAATGCCGACCACGGGCAGCAGGCCCGTCACCATCCCCAGGTTGATCAGGGTCTGGGTGGCGAACAGCGCGGTGATGCCCAGAGCGACGATGCGTCCCCGAGGCTCGCGGGCGCCCGCGGCGATCTCGAACCCCCGGAGCACCAGGAGCCCGTACGCCATGATCAGGACGAGACAGCCCGCGAAGCCCCACATCTCAGCGAACACGGCGAAAATGAAATCCGTATGCCGCTCCGGGAGAAAGGCGAGACGGCTCTGCGTCGCGCCGCTGACCCCCTTGCCCAGGAGCTGACCGGAACCGATGGCAATCTTTGCCTGGATGACATTGTACGCCGTTCCGAGCGGATCGCGGAACGGGTCGATATACACGAGGAGGCGCTCCCGCTGGTACTCCTTCAGGGCGAACCACGCCAACGGCATGAGGGCCACCCCGGCGGCGAGGAGGCCGGCGAAGGTCTTGAGCCGGATTCCCACCCCGATGAGCACGCAGGCGAGTACCGGCAGCAGCACCAGCGCGGTGCCGAGGTCGGGTTGGCGCACCACGAGGATGAAGGGCACCCCCACCAGGACGGCGGTGCCGATCAAGGACCCGCGCGACAGCGGCCGGCCCCACCGCGAGGTCAGCGCCCATGCCAGCGTGAGCACGAAGATGAGCTTGAACAGCTCGGACGGCTGCACGGTGAGGGGCCCGAGGTGGATCCAGCGGCGCGCGCCGGACACCGTTCGGCCCAGGACGAAGACGGTGAGCAGGAGGCCCAGGCCGAAGACGTAGAAGGCGGGCGCGGCCCGCACGAGGTTGCGGTAGTCGAGCGCCACCACCATGAGCAGCGCCATCGAGCCCACCCCCACCCACACGAGCTGGCGGAGGGCGATGCCCCCGGTGGGCGCGAGACTCCAGAGCGAGATGAGGCTCAGGCAGATGAGGGCGAGCGCGGCGCCGAGCAGCGGCCAGTCGACGTTCTGGAGAAGACGGCGGTCGATCCGGAGGATCACGAACCCGCGCCCAGCGCGGCCATGGCCACCTTCTCGAGGAAGATGGCCTGGTAGATCTGGCGCGCGATGGGCGCGGCAACGGATCCGCCGTGGCCGCCGCCCTCGACGAACACCACCACGACCACCTGCGGATCGTTGACGGGGGCGAAGGAGGCGAACCAGGCGTGGTCCTGACCCTTGGCGCTGCTGCTATTGGCGATGGTCTGGGCGGTGCCGGTCTTGCCCCCGATTTCGAGGCCGGGCACCCGCGCCGCGACGCCGGTGCCCTGGGCGTCGTTGACCACGCCCGACATCGACTGGCGGAGGAAGGCCCACACCACCGGCGAGAGATCCACCTGCCCGTTCATCCGGCTCGACTCGGAGTAGGCGAGCGTGCCGTCGGGACGCTCGACTCTCTGGATCAGACGGGGCTTCCACAGGACGCCGCCATTGGCGATGGCCGCGGTCATGCGCGCAACCTGGAGCGGCGTCACCAGGAGCGCGCCCTGGCCGATGGAGACGTTCAGCGTCTCGCCGGAATGCCACGGTCGCCCGCGCTCCCGGCGGCCCTCGGGAGACGGCACCAGCCCGGATTTCTCGCCGAGCAAATCCACGCCGGTGACGCTGCCGAGCCCGAAGGCGCGCGCGTAGCGCGCGATGGCCTCGGGCCCCACCTTGAGGCCGTGCTGATAGAAGAACACGTCGCACGACTGGACCACCGCCCCGCGCAGGTCCACGTGGCCGTGCCCGCCCGGCTTCCAGTCCTTCCAGGTGCGCGTGCCGTAGGTGTACTCGCCGTTGCAGTAGGTCCGGTCCATCGGCGTGACGGTGCCTTCCTGCAGGCCCGCCGCCACCACGATCATCTTGAACACCGAGCCCGGCGGGTACTGGCCCTGCAGCGCGCGGTTGAGCAGCGGATGCCCGGGATCCTTGACCAGGCGCACCCAGGCGTCCCGATCCATGTTGCCGGCGAACGTGTCGAGGCCGTAAGCCGGGCTCGAGGTCAGTGCGAGGATGTCGCCGCTCTTCGGGTCCATCACCACCACCGAGCCCGAGCGGCCGGCCATCGCGCGCTCCGCCGCCTCCTGGACGCGGCGATCCACCGTGGTGACGACCTGGGCGCCCGGCCGCGGCTCCTCACGCTGCATCAGCTGCACGGAGCGCCCGAGGGCATCCACCTCGATGCGCTCGCCGCCGTCACGGCCGCGGAGATGTTCGTCGAGGAGACGCTCCAGCCCGGTCTGGCCGATCATGTCGCCGCGCCGGTAGCGACCCTGCTTCATCTGATCCTCGCTCACCTCCCGGACATAGCCGAGGACGTGAGCGGCGAAGGTGTTCGTGGGATACACGCGCTGGGGCTCCACCTCGACCACCACGCCGGGGAGGTCCAGCTTGGACTCCTCCACCTTGGCCACATCCTCCAGCGAGATGCCGCGGCGGATGCGCACCGGTCGGAGCGAGTCGGCGGGCACCTTGGCCAGCGAGTCCTGCAGCTCGGCCAGCGGAATCTTGACCATCACCGCGAGGCGGGCGAGGACAGTGTCGCGGTCCTCCATCTCGCGCGGAATGAGCGAGAGCGTGAAGGCGGGGCGGTTGTCGACGAGGGCCAGCCCGTTCCGGTCGAAGAGGATGCCGCGGGGCGCCGCCACCGGCCGCACCCGGATACGGTTCTTCTCCGACATGTCACGGAACTTCGTCCCCTCGAGGACCTGAAGATACCAGAGCTGGCCGAGCAGCAGCACGAAGCCCACCGCCACCATCACGGTGAGGGTGAGGACGCGCTTGCTCCACGCGTCCCGCCGGGGCCCGGATCCCCTCGCCATGGCGCCGGCCTATCGGCTCCGCGGCGAGCGCCAGGCGATCTGCGCGCGCACCATTTCGGAGGCGGTCATCGCCACCAGGCAGGCGGCACCGAGGACGCCGTTGTACAGCGCCTGCGGGAGAATCACGTCCATCAGCAGTGCGGGCAGGCTCGCCGGGTAGTGGAAAAGCTGCAGCAGGCCGAAACGCAGAAGCCCCTCCGCCACCGTGAGGAGCACGAGACCGGGCACCTGCACGAGCGGATTGGCGACGGAGAGCCGGCCGCCCGCCAGACCCAGGGTGAAGCCGGCCAGCGCCTTGGTCAGCGCCTGGATGCCGACGAGGCCGCCCGCGCCCACGTCCTGGAGCAACCCGGCGAAGAAGCCCGCCACGCAGCCGGCCTCCGGCCCGCGGCGGAGCGCCCAGAACACCGTCATCATGAAGGGCAGGTCCGGCGTCGCCCCCGCCACCGAGAGCATCTGGACAACATTGGTCTGCGCCACGCTGCCGCCCAAGGTGAAGAGGAGAAGCCAGCGCATGCTAGCTCTCCTGCCGCGGGAAGAGCGCGGCCAGATCCTGGGTGGTCTGGCCGGTCAGGAGCAGCACTTCTTCCACGCGCGCGAAGTCCACCACCGGAGCCAGCACCGCGAAATGGAAGAGCGCCGACCCCTTGTCCTCGATCGCGATCACGCGTCCGACGGGCAGGCCCTTGGGAAAGACGTTCCCCTGCCCGGAGGTCACCACAGTGTCGCCCACCACGATGCCGGCGCCATCGCGCGCCATGAACTTGAAGCGCACCGCCCCGCCGGGATCACCCTCCACGAGGCCGGGGGTGCGCGTCCGCTGCACCATGGCGCCCACCGTGGAGGCGGGGTCGTTGAGGAGCTGCACCACGGAAGCCCCCGGCCGCACCCGCACCACGCGGCCCACCAGGCCGTCCGGGACGATCACCGGGGTCTGGGTCGCAATGCCCTCGCCGACACCCCGATTGATGGTGAGGGCGCGCACCCAGCCGCCGCCCTCCCGGCCGATCACCTCGCCAGACATGGTCGTGATGGGCAGCCGCTCGCGCAGGCCGAGGAGGCGCCGGAGCCGGTCGTTCTCGTCGCGGGTCTCAGCGACCTGGAGGGACTGCACGCGGAGCCGCTCGTTCTCGGCGCGGAGCTCCGAATTCTCGCTCCACGACGCCCGCCACTCCCGATAGCTTCCCCACAGTCCGACGGCGGTGCGATGGATCTTGGTGAGCACGATCTGGGCGGGGGTGGTGAGGATGGACACGAGGTCGGCGGCCTTGCCGGTCCCGCCCCCGCGCGTCTGTACGGTGAGGAGCACCAGGCAAACGAGAAGCACGGAGATGAGAAGACCGTACCGTCGAAATTTCACTGCGGGTCACCCAGGGGGCGACCGGCCGCACCACGCGCTCCCGGGGAGCGGGGTACTAGGCCGGGATCGCCACCTTCTTCAGGAGATCGAGCTCATCCAGAACCTTGCCGGTGCCGAGCGCGACGCACAACAGCGGGTCGTCTCCGACGGTGATCGGCAAGTCCGTCTCCTGGCGCAGCAGGAGGTCGAGACCGCGGAGCAACGCCCCCCCGCCCGTGAGCACGATGCCCTTGTCCACGATGTCCGCCGCCAGCTCGGGCGGAGTCCGCTCCAGACACGTGCGCACCGTGTCCACGATGGCCATCACGGGCTCGCGCAGCGCCTCCCGGATCTCCTCGTCGGTGACGATGATGGTCTTCGGGATTCCGTCGATGAGGTCGCGCCCCTTCACCTCCATCGAGACCCGCTCCCCGCCCATCGGGTACGCCGATCCGAGCTTGATCTTGATCTCTTCTGCTCGCCGCTCGCCGATCAGGAGATTATAGTGCTTCTTGATGTACTGGACGATGGACTCGTCCATCTCATCGCCGGCGATGCGGACCGACTTGGAGTACACGATCCCGGAGAGCGAGATCACCGCCACCTCGGTGGTGCCGCCACCCATGTCCACGATCATGTTGCCGCCCGGCTCCTGGATGGGGAGCCCGGCACCGATGGCGGCGGCCATGGGCTCCTCGATCAAGTACACCTCGCGCGCGCCCGCCTGCATGGCGGAATCGCGCACGGCGCGCTTCTCGACCTGGGTGATGCCCGAGGGGACCCCGATCACGATGCGGGGTCGCACCAGGGTCTGCCGCCGGTGCACCTTGCTGATGAAGTGGTGGAGCATCTTCTCCGTCACGTCGAAGTCGGCGATGACGCCGTCCTTGAGGGGGCGGATGGCCGTGATATTGCCCGGGGTGCGTCCGAGCATGGCCTTGGCCTCGTGTCCCACCGCAAGCACCGAGTGATCGGCCTGGTGGATGGCGACGATGGACGGCTCGTTCATCACGATGCCTTCGCCGCGAACGTACACGAGGGTGTTGGCAGTGCCCAAATCGATGGCGAGATCGTTCGAGAACAGCCCGGCAAGCAAGCTGAACAGCATCGCCGCTCCTATCCACTGTGTAAGGGGTTCGTTACACTGCTGCTGTATTCAATCTAGCACCTGCCCCAATTTCGAACAAGAGAAACGTTTGCGATTTCACGAAGATGGACGTCACTAACCCAACGGTGTTCAGTGACATGTCAGCCTGGTGACACCCCGGGCTGCCTTCTATCGACGTGAAATCGGCGTTCTTTTCGCGGGTTAAGCGAGGGGAGGCCGAAAAGAGCGCCATCGCGCCGTCCGCCAACTTGTCCGGGAGCCGCCAGTGGCGGCGGGGGGCCAGAACCTCTAGCGGGGCGGCAGGCCGGGCAGGATCTTGTCGCGGTAGAGGCGCACGGCGTCCCGGATCACGTGCTCCGCGTCCACCCGCCCGCGGATGTGGTCGATGTCCACCACCTTGTCCTCCAGGACCTTGTAGTCGAGGAAGAACCGCTGCATCTCCTTGAGGCGGTGCGGCGGTAATTCGGACACGTCGCGGTAGTGGGCGTACTCGGGATCGTCCACGTGGACCGCGATGATCTTGTCGTCCTGGCCTTTGTCATCGCGCATGGTGATGACGCCGATGGCCCTGGCGCGCAGGAAGCAGAGCGGCACCACGGGTTCCTGGCCGAGGACGAGCACGTCGAGTGGATCGCCATCGTCGCAGTAGGTCTGGGGCAGGAAGCCGTAGTTCGCGGGGTAGTGCACGGCGGAGTGCAGCACCCGGTCGAGCCAGAGCAGGCCCGTGGCCTTGTCCATCTCGTACTTGATCTTCGAGCCCTTGGGGATCTCGATGACGGAGCGGAACTCGCGCGTGATGTCGCTGCCCAGCGCCAGATCGTGCCAGGGATTCATGTGACCCCAGTGTGGCACGCCATCGGCCCCGGTGGCAGGCCGTCAGAAGGTGTGCCAAGATGACGTCCCTTCGCGATGGACGACTTCGAGATCTGGTTCGACAAGGGCGTCACCGACGGACTGCCGGTGGTGCCGCCCACGCGCGAGCGGGTGGAGCGCATGCTCGCGGGGACGAGGCGCGACCGCGGCGAGCTCGCAGGGGAAATGCCCCCCAACTACGGCCGCGCCACCGTGGAGCGCGTGGCCATCAACGCGGTGATGGCGGGGTGCCGCCCCGAGTATCTGCCCGTGGTCCTGGCGGCGGTGGAAGCATCCTGCGATCCCGCCTTTGCGCTACACGGCATGTCCACCTCCACGCACTTCTCGGCGCCCCTCATCGTGATCAATGGCCCGATCCGGACACGGCTCGCGGTCAACTGCTCCTTCGGCGTGTTCGGGCCCGGCTATCGCGCCAATGCCACCATCGGGCGGGCGTTGCGGCTGGCCATGATCAATATCGGCGGAGCCAAGCCCGGCGAGACCTCCATGTCTACCTTCGGCCATCCCGGCCGCTACACCTATTGCATCGGCGAGCACGAGGAGGTGAGTCCCTGGCCCGCCCTCGCCGTGGAGCGTGGCGTCGAGCCTGGCCGCAGCGCGGTGACCCTCTTCGCGGGCGAGGCGCCGCATGGGATCTCCGACCATGCCAGCCGTACCGCGCGCGAGCTGGCCGGTTCGATCGGCTGGTCCATGTCCGGACTCTGGAACATCAAGCACTTCCCCCTGTACTCCCACACCATGGTCGTAGTGGGGCCAGAACATGCCCGTACCTTCGCCGACGACGGATGGAGCAAGGACGACCTCAAGCGCCACCTGTATGAGACCGTCCGGGTGCCATACCGGACCCTCCTGCCGGACGCCGACAATGGTGAGGGCACGAATCTCCGCTTCACCAAGGGGCAAGAGCCGGCTCCGGATACTCTCGTGCCCAAGTTTCCCTCGGTTGCGGAGCTGCACGTGGTGGTGGCCGGCGGGACCGCCGGCCGCTTCTCCATGGCCATCCCGGGGTGGCTGGGTTCTAAGAACGGCTCCAGGCCGGTGACCGTGGCTCTGGACGATGACTCCTGACGGCTTGACGGCGAATCCCGATACGTTATCTTTTCAGCGGGTCATTCACCGGTCGCTCCTGCTCTGGCGAGCCCGTTAAATGGGTTTGGCACGCAGATGCAGCACGGTCCAAACAATCAATCTGGCTCGGTGAACGACTTTTTGAACGGAATTCACTATAGCTGGCTACTTTCATCGACGCTCACGATTACGGATGGACGCATCGCCAAAGACGGCCTACACCCATACACGAATCCGGCAAATCCTCGCGAGGATCACCATCACTGCCGCGACGCCTCAGACCCGTGCGCTCGGACCCGGGCCGCCCCAGGAACCCCCAGAGCCCCGACGCCACAGCACCTTGCTCATTCTCGTGGCCGAAGGCTTCGAGGATACCGCGACGACAGAGGAGGGCGCGCCCCTCGAAGTATAACGACCGTCGCCAGGACGATCGGATACTCTAGCGGCTCGGGAGGCGGAACGTGAACGAACCCTCCGGGCTCGCGCGCCTGGCTCTCTTGCATCTGGAACGGGCGGCCCAGTTGGGGGTATCCCGGGACACGCTCCTGCGAGAGGCCAAGCTCGACGAGCGCCAGCTTCGGGATCCCGACTCCCGCATTCCCCTGACCGCCGTCACCCGCCTGTGGCGCGCCGTCTCCGATCACGTGTCGGATCCGGCGATCGGCCTACGCATCGGCGCCGACACCCGCGTGCGCGAGTTCGGGCTCGTCGGTTACTCGATGGCCTTCAGCAGCACGCTGGGATCGGCGCTGCGCCGGCTCGTCCACTACAGCCACATCGTGTCGGATGCCCTCGTCGTGGTGCTCGACACGGAGGGCGAGGCGACGTGGCTGCGTCTCGACGTCCAGCCCGCGCTGCGCGCCTTCCGGCTTGCGGTCGATGCGCGACTGGCGGCGGTGCTCTCGGCATGTCGGGAGATCGTGGGAGCGCCCATCGCGCCGCTGACCGTGCAGCTTCCGTATCGACGCCCGGCGGACGTGAAGGACTACGAGACGTTCTTCGCCGCGCCGCTCGAGTTCGGCGCGCTGGGGACAGCCTTTCTACTGCGGAACGAGGACCTCGCGCGGCCGGTCGCGGTGGCCGACACCACCCTCACCGGCTATCTCGACAAGCTGGCCGCGCAGGCGCTCTCGGCGCTCGGCAGAGAGCGAACCGTGCGCGAGCGGGTGCGCCGGGTGCTGTGGTCCGAGCTCTCAGAAGCGGTCCCGACTCTGGACCGTGTGGCAAAGGCGCTGGGCGCGAGCGCCCGTACCCTCCAGCGCCAGCTCGGCAACGAGCAGACGTCGTTCGCCGCCGTGCTCGCGGAGCTCCGCCGGGAGATGGCGCCATCGCTCCTGCGTGACGGCCGGCTCGGCGTGTCGGAGGTGGCGTTCCTGCTCGGCTACGAGGACCCGAGCGCGTTCCAGCGGGCCTTCCGGCGATGGTTCGGCCGGTCGCCGCGGGCCTTCCGTAACGCTCCCGACTAGCGGATCCCGCGCGACCCGACGTTTGTCGTGTACAACCGCAAACTTGGCGTCCGGGACCCCGAAGCGCGGCCCGCGCCTTCGATACCCTGTTGTTGCCGTGCTGTGGCATCGACTCTTGGGGGGCCAGCGTCCGAGTCTGGCAGATTACGTTGCGCTTGTGGCCTTTCTATTGGATCTCCATTTCACGGCCCACCGACTCGTAGCGAACAGCAGTCGCCAGGCTCGAGCTCATCGCCGTGAGGACCTCAAGTCCCTAGGTTCCGCGGCGTTTTTGTTTGTCCTCCATACCTGGAGGGCGCCCCCGCCATGGTGGCGGGGTAACACAGGGGCAAAACCCCAGAAGAAAGAGGTAGTTAGAAATGGCTCAGGGCACGGTCAAGTGGTTCAACGACGCGAAGGGATACGGCTTCATCTCCCAGGAGGGCGGCGAAGACGTATTCGTTCACTTCAGCGCCATCCAGGCGCAGGGCTTCAAGAGCCTGGCCGAAGGTGAGCGGGTCGAGTTTGAAGTCACTCGCGGTCCCAAGGGGCTGCAAGCCGTCAACGTTCGCCGCGCGTCGTAGGACCCCCCGATAGGGGAGCCGAAAGGTCCCCGAAACGGCCAGAACGGCCGGGTTCCCAAGCATTTGGGGCCCCGGCCGTTTCCCTTTGAGGCCAATAAGTTCCTTGACAGCCGGGCAGCCCGATTGCTAAGTTATGCCCGGTTCGCAATTGAACATAAATCTTGCTTGACCCGTACGTGAGCCAGCATCGCGAGTAGTCAGTGGAAGCGCCGAGAGGACCCCGGTCCTCCAGGCGCTTTTTTTGTTTTCCCCCCGATCTTGGGGGAGCCCCGGCCATGGTGGTCGGGGATCACGCGGGTGGCTCATCGCCGCTCAAGAGGAGAGGGAACCGAGGTATGGCACAAGGTACGGTCAAGTGGTTCAACGACGCGAAGGGTTATGGGTTCATTCAGGTCGAGGGTGGCGAGGACGTCTTCGTGCACTACAGCGCCATCCAGGCCCAGGGCTTCAAGAGCCTGGCCGAGGGTGACAAGGTCGAGTTCGAGGTGACCAAGGGCCCCAAGGGGCTTCAGGCCTCGAACGTGCGGAAGGCGTAGACCTCCAGACCCCAAGACAGAGACGACGACGGCCCGCCGGGATTCCGGCGGGCCGTTTTATTTTCCGGGCCTCGCCGGGCGGGGGCAAAGAAAAGCCCCGACGGTGGCTGCGGCCTTCGCTCAGCATGGCCGCCCCGCTGGTGAAAGAGCGGGACCGTCGGGGCCGGTGGTTCCTGGATCCTCCAGGGCCACCTGCAACTGCTACATCCGGGCCTTAGGAGGTGACCACCTCACAGATCACCGTAGGGGTACACATCGGCTGGATCACCTCCCTTTCTCGGCGAGGCCGGACTCAGGCCCAGGTCCCTTCGACCTCGCACCGGACGCCGACTCCCGGCCCGAGGCTCGGTCACGTCGTCGCCGGCGTAATTGCCGACGGGAGACGCTGATGGAGCCTGTGTGCGCCCCGACCGATTTCGGGGTCATCGTACCTACACGCCGGAGAGCGTGCAAAGACTTTTTTTCACTTCACCGCGATACGCCCTTCGTTCTTTTCCAGCACCCCCTTGCCGACGCCCTCGACCTTCTCGAGATCCTGCGCCCGCCGGAACGGACCGTGGGCCTGGCGGTAGCTGATGATCCGGTCGGCGGTGCCCGGCCCCACCCCGCTCAGCTTCATGAGCTGGGCGCGCGTCGCCTCGTTGATATTGACCTTGCTCTCCGCCCTGGCCGGCTTGTCGTCCTTGGCCTGCTTTTCGTTGGCGCCGGCACCGCCCGCGACCAGACCCAGCGCCAGCACGGCCACCGTCGCGATCCCGATCGCCCGTCCGAATCCGCCTCGCTCCATCGCTCGCTCCTCCTTGGGGTGTGAGTGGGGGTGTGAGTTGACGACTTCTTGCCCGTTGGGGGGATTTGAGCGGCGGCCGGTGGAGAGATCAATGTCCGAAGTTCGATACGGGACGAGCGACCATGCCGAGATACACCCCGGGCGGGAGCGGCGACTCGGCATCGGTCACCGATCAGGGCGCGAGGCGGAAGGTGAACTCGCCCTCGACCACGTGGCTGTCCACCGACAACACGCGCCACTTGACGGTGTAGCGCCCCGGCCCCATGGGGAGCAGCGGCACCCGGAGCCGCTTCGGCGCGCCCGCTTCCAGGTGGGCCTCACCACGATCCACGCGCTTCCCGCTCTCGTCGGTGACGAGCACGGTGGAGAACGCCGCTTCCAGACGCTCGGTGAAGCGCAGCCGCACCTCCGCGGGCACCGTCTTCACCGTGCTGCCGGGGCGCGGCTCGGCGCCTTCGAGGAAGGAGTGCGCGAAGGCGCCGGCGGCAAATACGATGCCGGCGAGGAGCGCCAGCGCCGCGCCGCGCGCCCCCTCATTCCGGCTCTCCTCCGCCGCGGCCTTGCGCCTTGAGATAGTCCTCCCACTCCCAGGGCAGCAGCGACTGCTTGCGGTTATTGCAGTCCTTGCAGGCAGGCACCATGTTGCCGCGGGAGGAGCGGCCGCCCCGGATCAGGGGCACCACGTGGTCCGCGGTCAGCGCGCGGTGTCCCACCCGTCGCCCGCAGTAGTGGCAGATCCCGTCGGCGATGCGGCGCTTCCACCAGGCGCTCTGGCGCAGCTCGCGCGCGCGGGCCTTCTCGCGGCGCAGCTCGACGTCGCCCACCGCGGGGATGAAGCGCGGCTCGGGCATCGGCGCCTCCCCTACCCGCGCTCCACCGCGGTCAGCCGCTCGGAGAGATCCTCCCACTCCTTCATGAGCCAGGCCACCTGCTCCTCCGCCTGGCGGCGCGATTCCGAGATCTCGCGCGCACGATCGCCATCGCGGTAGAGGTCCGGATCGGCGAGCGCCAGGCCGATGTCGGCCAGCCGCGTCTCCATCTCGGCGATTTGCTTCTCGATGGTCTCCAGCCGGCCTCGTATGGCCTTGACCTCCCGCTCGAGCGCGCGCCGCGGGGATTTCTCGGGCGTCCCTTCCCGCGCCGGGACGCCGACGGCTCGCGGGGGGCCGCGAGGATCGGGCGGGCGCCGACGGCGGGCGGGCCGGAGCCGGCGGGGCAGGGGCGGGCGCGGGCCCGGGGCGGCCGCCTCGGCGGACGTCCGCGCCGCGCTGGCGGCGAGATAGTCATCGTAGTTCCCGAGATAGTCGGTGAGCCGTCCCCCCTGTACCTCGACCACCCGCGTGCCGATGCGGTTGATGAAGTAGCGATCGTGGGAGATGAAGACGATGGTCCCGGTGAAGCCGGCCAACGCTCCTCGAGCACCTCCTTGGAGGCGAGATCGAGGTGGTTGGTCGGCTCATCCATGCAGAGGAGCGCGGCCGGGCGCACGAGCATCTTGGCCAGCGCCAGCCGTGCCTTCTCTCCCCCGGACAGCACCGCCACGCGCTTGTCCACCGCGTCCCCGCCGAAGAGGAACGAGCCGAGAATGGTCCGCAGGCGGGTGTGGGTGGCGTCGGGGGCGGCGCCCTCGATCTCCTCGAGCACGGTGTGGGCCGGATCGAGGGCGTCGAGCTGATGCTGCGCGTAGTAGTGCACCTCGACGTGAGCCCCCAGCGCGCGCTCGCCCGCGTCGGGCGGCAGCACGCCGGCCAGCATCTTGAGCAAGGTGGACTTGCCGGCGCCGTTGACGCCCACCAGCGCGATGCGCTCGGCGCGCTCGGCGGTGAAGTTCACCCCCGCGTACACCACGTTGTCGCCGTACGCCTTGCGCACCCCGTCCAGCCGCATGACGATCCGGCCGGTGCGGGGCGGCTGGGGAAACCTGAAGTGGATCTTCCGCGCGTCGCCGTCCATCTCGATCCGCTCCACCTTCTCGAGCATCTTGATCCGGCTCTGCACCTGGCGCGCCTTGGTGGCCTTGTAGCGGAAGCGGTCGATGAAGCGCTCGATCTCCTCGATGCGCTTGGCCTGGTTGCGGGCCCGGGCCTCGATGAGCGCCCGCCGCGCCTCGCGCTCCACGAGGAAGTGATCGTAGTCCCCCGGATAGACCTCCACCTCGCCCGCCGCGAGCTCGGCGATGGAGGTCACCATCCGGTTGAGGAAATAGCGGTCGTGCGACACGATCACCACGCTGCCGTCGTAGGAGGCGAGGAAGTTCTCGAGCCAGCCCAGCGACTCGAGATCGAGATGGTTGGTGGGCTCGTCGAGGAGCAGGAGGTCGGGGCGCAGCAGGAGGAGCCGCGCCAGGGCCGCCCGCATCCGCCAGCCGCCCGAGAACTCGCCGAGCGGCCGGTGGAGCCCGGCGGGCGCGAAGCCGAGCCCGCCCAGGATCATCTTGGCCTCGGCCTCGAGGCGGTAGCCGCCCAGCGCCTCGAAGCGATGCTGCACCTCGCCGTAGCGATCGGTGAGCCCGGGGTCCGCGTCGGGGCGGGCCATGGCCTCGGCCAGCCGCTCCAGCTCCGCCTCGAGCTCCCAGACCTCGTCGAAGCCGGACAGCGCCTCCGCGAGCACGGTGCGGTCGATTCCGCCCGCCACTTCCTGGGGCAGGTACCCGACGGTGACGCCGCTGTCGAGGTGCACGCGCCCCTCATCGGGCTCCTCGACTCCGGCCAGGATGCGGCAGAGCGTGGTCTTCCCCGCCCCGTTGGGCCCGACAAGCCCGATGCGCTCGCCGCGGCCCACGCGCCAGGAGCACTCGCGCAGGAGCTCCTGCCCGCCGTAGCCCTTGGAAACGGTTTCGAGCGCGATCACGACCTAGCCGTTGGTCTGCACGCGCTCGGGGAGGACCTTGTAGATCACTCGCACCTCGCCCGGCTTCCGGTACGGATACTTGTCCACGCCCATGTACTTCTTGGCGAGCGAATCGATATGGTCGTCCGCCCCCGTCTCCGTCATCTCCGCCACCCGGCCCTTGATCTGCAAGTACCGGTACGGGTTGTCCGGGTCCAGGATCGCCAGCGCCACCTTGGGCGTGCGCCGCACGTTCTTGTCCTTCACCCGGCCCTTCGCGCTATTGAAGCGCAGATGCGTCCCGTCCCAGTCGAACCACACCGGCGTCACTTGCGGTGCGCCGTCCGCGCCCACGGTGGCGAGGCTGGCAAAGGCCTTCTTTTGCGTGAGCACGTCCTTGAACCCGTCGGGAATGGTGGCCATCACTTGGTTCCTTTCTTGATTCCGTCCATCACGTTGAAGGCATGCCGCACCGATTTGATGGCGAGCGTGCCGCCCATCAGCACGCCCACATCCATGGTCTCCGCGATCTCGGCGTCGCTGGCACCCAGGTGGAGGACCTCCTCCACGCGGTGCTCGATTCAGTCGAAGCAGTTCTGCGAAATGGCGACGGCGAGCGCGGTGAGCTCCTTGTGCTTCTTCGACAGCGCCCCGTCGGCGAACACTCGCTTGCCAAGGTCACCGAAGGCTCCCGGCACCTTCATGGGACTGCCGGCCATGAGCCCGTTCAGACGTTTCCGCTCCTCGGTCTTCTCGTGCAGGTGGAACATCAGCCTTCCTCCTTGGCGGGGGCGGAATCCGGGGTGCCCGGGCTCCGGGAGTCCATGAGTGATCGCGCGCGCGCTTCCGCCATCCCGCGCACCGCGAGGAGCAGGCGCATGAGGCATTGCTGGACCAGCCCCGCGTCCTGGGCGGTAGGATCCGCCATCCAGGCCCGGGCCGAGTCGCGGTTGTCGGCCTGAAATCCCAGCGTGGGGGACAGGGCCTGCAGCCGGAGCAGGAGATCGTCGGGCGGCAGTCCGGCCGCGCGCAGCCGGGACACCACCGCGCCCCGGACGGCGGCGTTCCAGATGCCGGTGAGGGCCTCGAGCAAGGCGGCATAGCAGGTGGCGTCGGGCTTCTGCCCCAGGTGCTCGAGCACGGCGGCGACCAGCGGGTGTACCGCCGGCCGTCCCTCGTCGTCCACGCCGACGAAGCCGGCGAGAAGGGGATCCTTGGCCAGCACGGCCGGACGCTCGAGCAGAGCGATGAGCTCGGTCACCGGCACCGGCGGCAGCCCGGCCAGGCGCTCGAGCAGGGGCGAGTCGCCGCTGACCGTGGTCACCGGCCGTCCACCTAGTGGCCGCCCGTGCAGCCCGCGCACCGGCAGAGCGCGCGGAGCGCGGGGTAGGGATAGAGACTCTGGTGGTCGTCGGACCACTCCACGCGCAATCCGTCGGGCTGGCGCTTGATCTCGCGCGGCCAGGTCATGGCCTCGGTGAGCGGCTCCGACGCGGCGGGCTCCCGGGCCGGATCGTCGAGGCGCAGGCGATCGAAGGGGTAGATGCTCGAGTGGCCGTCCCCCCACGACACGCCGAGCGCATAGCGGCCCACGAGGTGGATGTCCTTGGGCTCGCCGGGATTGCCCTGCCCCAGGATGGGGAGATTGCCCTTGATCGTCATGTCCCGCCCCCTGCCGTCGCGCGCGCGAGCCGCTGCCCGGCCAGCAGATAGTGCACGGCGAGATTCTGATGCGGCCCCCACGCCTTGGCGCGGCGGCGGATGGCCCGCTCGCTCAGCCCCCGGCCTCGATTGTAGAAGTGCTCGAACGCCTTTCGCACCGCGAGGTCCCCGGCGGGGCAGACGTCCCCTCGGCCCAGGCCGCGCGCCAGGTACCACTCGGCCGTCCAGCGGCCGAGTCCGCGAAGGGCGGTGAGCGCCGCGATGATCTCCTCGTTGGGTCGCGCGGCCAGAGCGGCAAGGTCCAGCGAGCCGGAGGCAATAGCGCGCGCGAGGCCGATGATGTATTCCGCCTTCCGCCCGCTGAACTTCATGGCCCGGAGCTGGGAGACGCGGGCGCGCGCGAGCACGGCGGGCTCGGGGAAGACGTACACCGTCTCCCCGCCCACTCGCACGGACGACCCGAAGCGGCGCACCAGTGCCGCGCGCAGCGAGAAGGCGAACGTCAGATTCACCTGCTGCGCGCAGATCGAGCCCACCAGCATCTCGAAGGGCTCCGGCATGAGCGTCGGCCGCAGCCCGTGGAGCTGCGCCACCAGCTCCCCCAGTACCGGATCCGCCTTGGCCGCGATGTAGAAGCCGGCGAGGTCCAGATCCCCGCCGCAGATCCGCCGAGCCTCCGCCACCGCGGCGGCGAGAACCTGAGGGCGGCGCGCGCCGGGGACGCGTACGCTGATCCGCGGATCGTCCGGCTCCCCGGTCCAGCGGAGCTCGTAGCCGTGCCAGGCCTCGCCCACCCGCACCGCCCGCCGGAACACGCCCTCGCCGAGGCGGTTGACGGGATCCTCGCCCCAGATGCGGAACCGGGAGAAGGTGCGCGTCAGATCAAGCGGAGGGGAAACGTCGAGGATTGCTTCCATCGCGGCGCTTCAGTGTACCAGAGCAGTGGCCGCTGCGCGCGCTCGCCGCGCCGCGCGGGCCGCCCGCCGAGCGGCCCAGACGAAGGCGCTGATCTTCATCGGTCCGGGAGCGAGCCTACCACGTCAGTGGAGATGGAAGGGTACGTCAACCACCACCACGCGCTTGTGGAAGAGGAGCGCGCCCTTGATGAGGAGCGCGGTCTGATTGTGGAGCAGGTGCTGCCACCAGCGGCGCGGGATGAACTCCGGAATGACGATGGTCACCATGTGCTCATCGCCGAGGGAGAGGTGGTGGTCGACGTAGTCCAGAAAGGGGGCGAGGATGGAACGGTAGGGAGAGCTCAGCACCACCAGGGGAATGCCGAGTCCCCATTTCCCCCACTTCTCCTCCAGCCGCCGCGTACGCTCCGGATCCGTCTCCACGAAGACTCCCTTCACCGACGGGGACAGGGACTGCGCGTAGCGAAGCGCCGCCGAAACGCCCTGGTGGAGGTCTCCCACCAGGACCAGCACGGTGTTGTGAATGGGCGGGGGCGCGTCGTAACGCTCCATGGAGAGCTGGCCGGCCACGTCCGCGTAGTGACGGTGCACGCCGAGGAACAGCGCCACCAGCAGCGGGAGCAGCAGCACCACGATCCAGGCGCCGTGGGTGAACTTGGTGCCCGCGATCACCAGCATGACGAGGCCGGTGATGGTGGCGCCGACCGCGTTCAGCCACCACCGCCACCACCAGCCCTCCTCCCGGCGGGTGAGCCAGCGCCGCACCATGCTGGCCTGCGACAGGGTGAAGGAGATGAACACCCCCACCGCGTAGAGGGGGATCAGGGCATGGGTGTCGCCGCCGAACAGGACGATGAGCCCCGCCGCCGTCGCCCCCAGGATGATGATGCCGTTCGAGTAGACGAGACGGTCGCCCCGGGTGCCGAACTGGCGGGGGATGAAGCCGTCGCGGGCGAGGAAGTAGGCGAGCCGCGGAAAGTCCGCGAAGGAGGTGTTGGCGGCGAGGATCAGGATGAGCATGGTGGTGACCTGGATCTCGTAGTAGAGCAGGCCGCGGCCGAAGATCTGGCGGGCGAGCTGGGACACCACCGTCTCGTCCGTGCGGGGCACCACGTGGTAATGGTGGGCGAGGAAGGTGATACCCATGAACAGCACGATGAGGATGACGCCCAGCCAGACGAGGACGGTGCGCGCATTGCGCGATTCGGGAGACTTGAAGGCGGGCACGCCATCCGATACCGCCTCCACGCCGGTGAGCGCGGTGCAGCCCGAGGCAAAGGCGCGGAGGATGAGGAAGAGAGACGCGGCCTGCAGGCCTTCCGCCGCCACCTCCGGACGAGGCGCCGATTCCATCTCCCAGCCGAACATCCAGCGGGTGAAGCCATAGGCGAGCATGGCGCCGAAGCTGGCGATGAAGAGGTAGGTGGGAGCGGCGAACAGATTCCCGGATTCGCGGATCCCGCGGAGGTTGGCGGTGGTAATGATCGCGATGAAGAGCACCCCCAGCGCCACCCGATGGTCGAACAGCGCGGGAAACGCCGAGGTGATGGCGGCCACGCCGGCCGCCACGCTCACCGCCACCGTCAGCACGTAGTCGATGAGGAGGGCGGCGCCCGCGATCAGCCCGGCGTAGGTGCCCAGATTGTCCTTGGCCACGATGTAGGCGCCACCGCCCTGGGGATAGCTGTGGATGGTCTGGCGGTAGGAGCTCACCACGATGGCGATCAGCAGCGCGATGGCGATCCCGATGGGAATGGAATAGACGAGCGCCGCGGTGCCGGCGAGGATCAGAACGAGGAGAATCTCCTCGGTCGCGTACGCCACCGAGGACAGCGCATCCGACGCGAAGACGGCGAGGGCGGCGCGCTTCGACAGGCGCTCGTGGCGCGCCTGCGCGGTCGGGATGGGAGCCCCGACGAGCAGGCGCTTGAGCGGACTCATCTTCATGGCCTCTCCCAGCGGGCGCCTACGAGGTTAGCTGCCGGGTTCGGGCCTGGGACGCCCTACCGCCGTCCAACGCGGATTCACCCCGATGTAACGGGTCCCCCGTTTCCCCTCGCGGGGAGATTCGGCGCAACGGCTGGATGCTACTCCCCCGCGCCCTCGCTTGGCAACCAAGACGGCTCGGACAGCGGGAAGTCGGTGACGGACGGGCCGACCCCGAACGGGGCCGGCAGCAAGGCCGAGACGTGTCAAACTAGGGCCGCGGGCGCCCGGACCCGCAGTGGGGTTCACGGAAGCGCCGCGAGGAGGACCCGATGGAAATCCTGATCCCGGACATTCCGGTGATCGAGAAGCTGGTGCGCACCGCGGTGATCTACGGCTTCCTGCTGGTCGCGTTCCGACTCGCGGGCAAGCGGCAGCTCGGCCAGATGTCTCCCTTCGATCTCATCGTCCTCCTCGTGATCAGCAACGCCGTGCAGAACGCCCTCATCGGCAATGACAATTCCCTCGGAGGCGGGCTCATCGCCGCCGCCGCGCTCCTCGTGATGAACGGGGTGGTGGCCTGGGGCTCCGCGCGGTTCCGGGGTATCGAGCGCCTCGTCGAGAACACGCCCACCGTGCTGGTGCAGCACGGCCGGGTGCTGGCGGACAATCTCCGGCGCGAATGCATGACCCTCCCGGAGCTGCGCGCCGCCCTCCGGCGCGAAGGGGTGGTCTCGGTCGGAGACGTCCGCTACGCCATTCTCGAAGAGGACGGACACGTGAGCGTCATCCGTCGACGGCCCGCCTGAGCGTGGATCCCGCCGAGCTGATCAGCCACTGGGGCTACGGCGCCCTCTTCCTCCTCGTCATCCTGGGGAACATGGGACTGCCCCTGCCCGAGGAGACCATCCTCGTCCTCGCCGGTTACATGGCCTGGCGCGGCGAGCTCCGGCTGCCCATCGTGCTCGCCATCGGCATCGTGAGCGCGGCGGGCGGCGACAATATCGGCTACTGGCTCGGGCATCGCTACGGGCGCGCGACGCTGGAGCGCCACTCCCGCTGGCTGCTCGGCCCCCCCGCTCGCCTCGCCATGATGCAGGACTTCGTGGCCCGGCGTGGATCCCTGGCCGTCTTCGTGGCCCGCTTCGTTCCCGGCCTCCGCTTCATGGCGGGCCCTCTCGCGGGAGCACTGGGCCTGCCCTTTTCCACCTTCCTCATCGCGAACCTTCTGGGGGCGGTGGTCTACGTCCCCATCGTGGTGGGCGTGGGTTATTACGGCCTGGGCTACGGGCTGGGCGTCTACCTGGAGCCGCTCCGAGATCTGGGCGCGGACCTCGAGGGCCTGGTCCTGCTCGTGGCCCTGGTGGGCTTCGTCGGAATACTCACCTGGCGGATCGTGCGGGCGTCCCGGCGCGGCGGCGGGGGCTCGGAGCCCCCGCCGCCGACGTCGGTGCCGGACGGACGCGGAGTCTAGTGCCCGGGTCCCTCGCCGAACCCGTCGGAGCCGCGCAGGCGCTCCTCCGTGCCCGGGATGTACCGGCGCTCCAGCTCCTGGAAGTGCGCGACGCGCGCCATGACGTGGTGGCTCTCCGTCGGATGCCCGGCCTTGAGCCGCTCCAGGTTCCACTGCGCCTGCTCCTCGTTCTTCACCAGCTCGTGCATGTGATTCCACACCGAGTACATGGCGGCGTGGGCCCCGAAGAGCGTGATGAAGATGAACTTGTAGCCGAGCTCTCCGAGCTCGCGGAAGCTCAGCGGATCAGGGTCTCGGTTCCATCTGAATGACGAGGAGTAGTTGAAGGCCAGCGGCAGCTTGGGATGCGTCTGGCGCATGGCGCGGGCGAACTCGACGGCGGGCGCGCGATCGGAGGAGGACAGCTCGGCCCAGACGAGGTCCACGCCGGCATCGGCATAGGCCCGGCCCCGCCAGATTGCCTCGTCCATGCTGCCGCCCACCGCCCCGAAGGCGTCGGTGCGGGCGATGACCACGAAGTCCCGGTCCAGCCGATTCCGCTCGTCGAGGGCGGCCCGATACTTCCCGATGGCGTCCTCACGGCTCACGATGGTCTTGCCCGCGATGTGCCCGCACCGCTTCGGAAACCGCTGGTCCTCCAGGTGAATGCCGGCGACCCCGGTCTTCACGAACTCTTGCACCGTGCGCATGGTGGACAGCGCGTTGCCGTACCCGTCATCGGCGTCGGCGATGATCGGCACCTCGACCGCGCTCGCCACCATGGAAGCGATCTTGGTGACCTCGGTCTGGGTGAGGAAGCCCATGTCCGGCCAGCCGTTCAGCATGGCCACCGAGTAGCCGGAGAGATAGATCGACTTCATCCCCGCGCGCTCGGCGATCTGCGCGTCCAGCGGCGAGTAGATGCCGCCGGTGAAGAGGTACGGCTCGTCCTGCAGCAGGCGCCGGAACGCCTTCCCCTTGCTCTCCATGTCGTTGAATTCCTATCCCGCGAGGAGCGCGTTCGGACGGGTTTCGGGCGCCCATGGCAACTCGAGGATTCGTTCCGCGCAGATCCCGCAATAGCTGGCGGACTCGAGCTGATACGAGCAGGTGGGGCAGCACGGTGCCCCACACTGAATGCAGCCCAGATGATCGAAGTAGAACTGGATCTCGGAACCGCAACGGCAGCGCGCCCCCATATCGGCCTCCTCGGTGAGAGTCGACCTATGCGAGAGCAAGGCGCGTTCCAGGCCCGAAATCGGGCTGGAACTATGTGGAATGTATGGGAACCTAGAGGAGGTCTGGAGAGCTTCGTGCTCACCCAGAGTGAGTTATCTGTGACTCACTTTGAGTGCTACGACTATTTCATTGAAATTAAAAGCGCTTGATTTGGCTGGTACCTTCCATGAAAACACGAGAGAGTCATAGACGACACACTACTGTGACTTGTGATTCCCAGTCTTATAAGCCTTCGAGTTGATTGAATATTTAGACATAAGCCGATGAAAGTTTCGCCGGGTAATGCGCGCCCGCTTGGCCGCCAGGGAGATATTTCCCCCTGCCTCGGCAAGGAATCGCGCGACCGCCTCGCGCTCGAAGACGGCAATCGCGCGCTCCTTGCCCTCGAGGAACCCGTCATCCGTGGTCAACCGATGGGGACCGCTGTCCTGGAGATAGAGCGGGAGATGAGGGAGATCCACCTCGCGGGTGGAGGCGAGCACCACCGCGCGCTCGATGACGTTCTCGAGCTCGCGGAGATTGCCCGGCCACGGATAGCGCGTGAGCAGATCGAGCGCCTCCGGCGAGAACCGGTCCACCTTCTTGTTCACCTTGGCCTCGGCCTTGCGCAGGAAGTGATAGGCGAGGACGGGGATGTCCTCCGAGCGCTCGCGCAGGGGCGGCAGCGGTATGGTGAAGGTGTTGAAGCGGTAGAAGAGGTCGGAGCGGAACTCGCCGCCCTCCAGCGCGCGCTCGAGATCGCGATTGGTGGCGGCGATCACCCGCACCCGGATCTTCCGCGTCACCGCGTCGCCCACCGACCTGATCTCCCCCGCCTGGAGCACGCGGAGGAGCTTGGACTGCATCTCGTGCGGCATGTCGCCGATCTCGTCCAGAAAGATGGTGCCGTTGTCGGCCTTCTCGAAGAGTCCGACCTTGTCGGCCACCGCGCCGGTGAAGGCGCCGCGCTTGTGCCCGAATAGCTCCGACTCCATGAGGGACGCGGTGAGCGCGGTGCAGTTGACGGTGACCAGCGGCTTGTCGCGCAGGTTCGAGTAGCGATGGATGGCGCGCGCCACCAGCTCCTTGCCCGTCCCCGACTCGCCGCGGATGAGGACGGTGGTGGGCGTGGGCGCCACGCGCGCGATCAGCTCGGCGACCTCCTTCATCTTCGGGTTCTGGCCGATGATGAAGTCGCCCTCCGCCTGGCGCTGGAGCTCGCGCAGCATGAGCGAGTAGCGGTCCTCGAGCTCCTCCGACCGTTTCCGCTCGGCGAGCAGGTCCCACATGAACTTCGCGCTGGCGCCGCCCATGACTTCCGTCATGGGCGCCTTGAGGCGATGGATCTCCGCCGCCACCGGCGGATTGCCCGTCACGTCGATGACAAGGTCCACCCGCGGATCCTGGACGAGCTCACGGAAGTCGGTGGCGACGGGGATGTTGAGGCGGCGGGCGAGCTCGAGGCCGGGGGCCCAGGCATTGGCGTCGGCCACACCCACGATGGACACCGTCGGATCGCCCACGATCATCTCGAGGAGGGCGCGCCCACCCTTCCCCGCTCCCACGATGACGACCCTGGTCACGGCTCGGTGGTCATGGCTTGGTCATAGCTCGGCGGCCACCCGTCCCTCAAACGGCCTAGACGGGCTGGACCTGGCGGCTCGGCGGGGCGAGGTTCTCGAAGGACGCGTACTCGGGAATGAAGGTGACCTGCACCTTTCCGGTGGGCCCATTGCGCTGCTTGCCGATGATCACGTCGGCCACCCGGTCCCCGTCCGGCGACTCCAGGCCGTACCGCTCGGGCCGGTAGAGGAAGAGAATGAGATCGGCGTCCTGCTCGAGAGCCCCGGACTCGCGGAGGTCGGAGAGCTGCGGCTCCTTGGACTGGCGCGCTTCCACCGCGCGGGAGAGCTGCGACAGCGCCACCACCGGCACATTGAGCTCCTTGGCCAGGGCCTTGAGGGAGCGCGAGATCTCGGAGATCTCCTGCTGCCGGTTCTCGGGGGTGCGGCCGCGCATGAGCTGGAGATAGTCGATCACGATGAGATCCAGCCCGTGCTCCGCCTTCATTCGCCGCGCCTTGGCGCGGGCTTCCAGGACCGAGAGCGCCGGCGAGTCGTCGATGTAGATCGGCGCGTCGGCGAGCTTCCCGGCGGCGTGGGTCATGCGCGTCCAGTCCCGCGGGTCCAGGTAGCCGGTGCGCACCTTGTGGGAGTCGACGCGGGCCTCCGCGCAGAGCAGCCGCTGCACCAGCTGCTCCTTGGACATCTCCAGGCTGAGCACGAGCACCTTCTTGTGGTCGATGACCCCGGCGTACTTGGCGACGTTGAGCGCGAAGGCGGTCTTTCCCATCGACGGCCGGCCCGCGATGATGATGAAGTCGCTGGACTGGAACCCCGAGGTCATCTCGTCGAGCTTGCCGAACCCGGTGGCGAGCCCGGTGACGTGCTCCTTCCGCTCGTAGAGGCGTTCGATGTGCTCGAAAGTGTCCTTGAGGATGGCCCGCACGGGAAAGGCCGAGCCCTGCATGCGGCGCTCGGAGATCTGGAAGATGAGGCGCTCGGCGTCGTCGAGCAGCTTCTCCACTTCCTGGCTGCCGTCGTAGCTCTGGGCGATGACCTCGGTGGACACGCGGATGAGCGCGCGCAGGAGCGCCTTCTCGCGGACGATGCTGCCGTAGGCGATGAGGTGGGCGGAGGTGGCGGCTTCCTCTACCAGCGCGGCGAGCGCGGCGGGCCCGCCCACCGCGTCGAGGTCGTTCTGGCGCTTGAGCTCCTCGGACAGGGTGAGAAGGTCCACCGGCTCGTTGCGCTCGAAGAGCCCGAGCATGGTGTCGAAGATCTTCCGATGGCCCTCCTTGTAGAAGTCGGAGGGCTTGAGGAGCTCGATGGCCCGGGCAGGCTCTCGCGCTCCAGGAGGATGGCGCCCAGCACGGCCCGCTCGGCCTCCAGGCTGTGGGGCGGGATCTTGGAGGTGAGCAGCTCGCCGAGAGTCGCCATCCCCTACTCCCGGCTGACGGAGACCTTCAGCTGGGCGGTGACGTCGGAATGGAGCCGAACCGGCACGCTGAACTCGCCCAGGGTCTTGATGGGCTCGTCCATCATGATCCGCCGACGCTCCACCTCGATGCCGTGTTGCGACAGGAACGCGGCGATGTCCGCCTTGCCCACCGACCCGAAGAGCTTGCCCTCGTCGGAGGCCTGCCGGTTCTGCGTGAAGGCCAGCGCCTCGATCGCCCTGGCCTGGCCCTCGGACTCCTTGTGGAGCTTGGCCGCCTGGCTCTCCTGGCGGAGCTTGATTGCGTCGAGATTCTTGAGGTTGGCCGCGGTCGCGTTCAGCGCGAGCTTGTGGGGCAGGAGGTAGTTGCGGGCGTAGCCGTCGGAGACGTCGCGGATCTCGCCGCGTCGACCGAGCTTGGGCACATCGTCGAGGAGGATGATCTTCATCGCAGGCTCTCGGTCCTCACTCGCCCGTATAGGGGACGAGGGCGACGGTGCGCGCGCGGCGGATGGCGCGGGTGAGCTGCCGCTGGTGGCGGGAGCAGCTCCCGGAGATACGCCGCGGCGTGATCTTGCCGCGCTCGGACACGAAGCTGCGCAACCTCCGGATGTCCTTGTAGTCGATGAGGCTCACCTTATCTACACAGAACTTGCAGACCTTGCGCCGGCCGAACCGGCGCCGCTTCAACGGCTTCGATGCTGGCGGAATGGCTCGATCCTCCTAGAAAGGGACCTCGTCGTCCCCGTTATTCACGGTCTCGCCGCCCTCGGCGGGAGCCCCCGGCGCGACCGGACTCTTGGTCCGGCCCATGAACTGCACGCGCTCGGCGACCACCTCGACGACGGTGCGCTTCTGCCCGTCCTTCGTCTCCCAGTCCCGGGTCTGCAGCCGCCCTTCGACCAGGATGGGGCTTCCCTTGTCCAGGTACTCCCCGCAGGTCTCCGCCTGCTTGCCCCACACCACCACGGTGAGGAAGCACGTCTCCTCCCGCTTCTCGCCGCCCTGCGTGGTGTAGTTGCGGTTGACCGCGAGCCGGAGATCAGCCACCGCAGTCCCGCTCGGCGTATAGCGAAGCTCCGGGGGGCGCGTCAGGTTCCCGATGAGGAACACCTTGTTCAGGCTCGCCATCAGACGACCTCCTCCGGTACTGCCGCCTCCACCTTCGGCGCCGAGCGCTGGCGCTTGCGCACCGGCACCCGCGTCGACATGTAGCGGAGCACGTTCTCGTTCAGCTTCAGCTGCCGCTCGAACTCCCTGACCGCCGCCGGCTCGGCCGAGCACGGGATCACCGCGTACGTACCCTCGCGCTGCTTGCGGATGTCGTAGGTGAGCCGGCGCTTGCCCCAGTTCTCGACCGTGCCGACTTCCGCGCCCAGCCCCTTGAGCATTTCCTGCAGGCGGGCGAGAAGCGCCGTCACCTCTTCGTCCGTGGGACGGGGATCAAAGATCACCAGAATCTCATACGGATACAGTTGCGTCACCCCCTCCGAACTCACTGAGCCTGTCTCGAAAGCAGTTAACCCTACCAGACGACCCGACTTTAGGCAACCTTGCGGGACCCGGTCAAGACGTGGACGAAAAGAGACACGGCCCCTGTCCGAATGGACAGGGGCCGTGCCCGACCTCGATGAGCTCGGCCGGCCTAGAAGTCGCCGTGCGGCATCGGCGGAGCCGCCGCCGGCTTGTCCTCAGGCAGGTCGGTGATGAGCGCCTCGGTGGTGAGCAGCAGGGACGCCACCGATGCCGCGTTCTGGAGCGCGATACGCTCGACCTTGGTGGGGTCGATGATACCGGCCTGAATCATGTCCACGTACGTCAGGCTCTCGGCGTCGAAGCCCCGGGTGGCAACCGTCTCCGCCTTCACCTTCTCGACCACGACGCTGCCCTCGAGGCCGGCGTTCTCCACGATCTGCCGGATCGGCTCCTCGAGCGCCCGCCGCACGATGAGGGCGCCCACCTTCTCGTCGCCCTCGAGCTTCAGCTTGTCGATGGCCTTGGACGCCCGCAGGAGCGCCACGCCACCGCCCGGCACGATGCCCTCTTCCACCGCGGCCCGGGTCGCGTTGAGCGCGTCCTCGACCCGCGCCTTCTTCTCCTTCATCGCGGTCTCGGTGGCCGCGCCCACCTTCACCACCGCCACGCCTCCGGCCAGCTTGGCCAGCCGCTCCTGGAGCTTCTCGCGGTCGTAGTCCGAGGTGGTCTCCTCGATCTGCGCCCGGATCTGCTTGATGCGGCCCTCGATGACCGAGGACTTGCCGGCGCCCTCGACGATGGTGGTGTTGTCCTTGTCCACCACGATCTTCTTGCCCTTGCCGAGATCCTCGAGCTTGATGTTCTCGAGCTTGATCCCGAGGTCCTCGGTGATGGCCTTGCCGCCGGTCAGGATGGCGATGTCCTCGAGCATGGCTTTGCGGCGGTCGCCGAAGCCGGGGGCCTTCACCGCGGCGCAGTGGAGCGTGCCGCGGAGCTTGTTGACGACCAGGGTCGCCAGCGCCTCACCCTCGACGTCCTCCGCGATCACCAGGAAGGGCTTCCCGGAGCGCGCCACCTGCTCGAGGAGCGGCAGCATGTCCTTCATGACGCTGATCTTCTTCTCGTGGATGAGGATGAGGGCGTCTTCCAGCACGCACTCCATCCGCTCCGCGTCGGTGGCGAAGTAAGGCGAGAGATAGCCGCGGTCGAACTGCATGCCCTCGACCACGTCCAGGACGGTCTCGGCGGACTTCGACTCCTCCACCGTGATCACGCCGTCCTTGCCCACCTTCTCCATCGCCTCCGCGATCAGGTTGCCGATCGTCTTGTCGTTGTTCGCCGCGATGGAAGCGACCTGGGCGATCTCCTTCTTGTCCTTGGTGGACTTGCTGAGCTTCTTCAGCTCCTCGACGACCGCCTCCACCGCGGCGTCGATGCCGCGCTTCAGGCCCATGGGATTGGCGCCGGCGGTGACGTTCTTGAGGCCCTCGCGGAAGATGGACTGGGCGAGCACGGTGGCCGTGGTCGTCCCGTCCCCGGCGATGTCGGAGGTCTTGGACGCCACTTCCTTGATCATCTGCGCGCCCATGTCCTCGTAGTTGTCCTTGAGCTCGATCTCCTTGGCGACGGTCACGCCGTCCTTGGTGATCGTGGGGCTGCCGAACTTCTTGTCAATGACCACGTTGCGCCCCTTGGGGCCCATGGTGGCCTTCACCGCGGCGGACAGGACGTTGACCCCCCGCAGAAGGGCGGCGCGGCCCTCATCGCTGAACATGACCTGCTTCGGCATCTCTGTCTCTCCTCTTCGATCGTTCGATGGAATGGGCCGGAGCGAGTCCGGCCGGTGGTGTGCGCTCAGAAATCGGCGGCGGTCGCCGCCGCGATCCGCTACTCGATGATGGCGAGCACGTCCTCCTCGCGCATGATCAGGTACTCCTCGTCGTCGATCTTCACTTCGGAGCCCGAGTACTTGCCGAAGAGGATCTTGTCGCCCGCCTTGACGTCGAGGGGGATCTTCTTGCCTTCGTCGCTCACCTTCCCGTTCCCCACCGCGATCACCTTGCCCTCCTGGGGCTTTTCCTTGGCGGTGTCCGGAATGATGATCCCGCCCTTCTTCTGCTCCTGCTCTTCCATACGCTTGATAACGATGCGGTCGTGCAACGGACGAATCTTCATGGTCAACTCGCCTCCTGCTAGGGGTAAGATGTTGGGCCTGGCGGCCATCCACGGCCACCAATTCGATTAGCACTCACCGAGTGCGACTGCTAATATAGCGGCGCGATCCGACGCTGTCAAGCGTCAACCTTGGTTTATCTTTCCTATACTTAGGTTTCGGAGGCTCGGATGGCTGACGCTGGCGGCAAACCCGCGATCCTGATCTCCCGCCTCCTCCCCGAGGAAGCGATTGCGGCCGCGCGGGCTCGGGCCGACGTGGACGTGAACGGAGGCGAGCGCTCGCTCACCAAGCCGGAATTGATCGCGCGGCTCAAGGGACGGCAAGGGCTTGTCTGCCTCATCACCGACGCCGTCGACGCCTCGGTCCTCACGGCCTGCCCGGATCTCCGTGTGGTCGCCAACGTGGCGGTCGGGTACAACAATATCGACGTGGTCGCGGCAACCCGGGCCGGCGTCGTCGTCACCAATACTCCCGACGTCCTCACCGAGACCACCGCGGACTTCGCCTGGACCTTGCTCATGGCCACCGCCCGGCGCCTGGTGGAAGGCGACCGCTATGTCCGCGAGGGCAAGTTCACCCAGTGGGAGTACATGGTGCTCCTGGGCGGCGACATCCACGGGAAAACCCTCGGCGTGGTGGGCTTCGGTCGCATCGGCCGCGCAGTGGCCCGGCGCGCCCTGGGCTTCGGGATGCGCGTGCTCTATCAGGACACGGTGGCGGCCGCGCCTGCCCACGAGGCCGAGCTCAAGGCCACCCGCGTGGACCTCGCCACCCTGCTGCGCGAGTCCGACTTCGTGTCGCTCCACACCCCGCTGCTACCGGAGACGCGGCACCTCATCAATGCCGAGTCGCTCCGCGCCATGAAGAGGACGGCGTACCTGATCAATGCCGCGCGGGGGCCGGTGGTCGACGAGGCAGCGCTGGTCCAGGCATTGCGCGAGCGCTGGATCGCCGGGGCGGGCCTCGACGTCTTCGAGGACGAGCCCAAGGTCCACCCCGGGCTGATCGGGCTCCCCAATGTCGTGGTCGCGCCCCATATCGCCAGCGCGTCTCATGACACGCGGCAGGCGATGGCCCGCCTGGCCGTGGACAATTGCCTGGCCGTGCTCGAAGGCAGGACTCCGCCCACTCCGGTGAATCCGGACGTGCTGCCCCGGCGCTGACGGCATGGAGCTTCTCCGGCTCGCTGAGGTCCGCAAGCGCTATGCGGCCGATCAGCCCCCCGCGGTGGACGGACTGTCTCTGGTGGTGGCGGAGGGCGAGATCGTGGCGCTGCTCGGCCCATCCGGGTGCGGGAAAACGACCACGCTGCGGCTGATCGCCGGCTTCGAGACGCCGGATTCGGGCACGGTGAGCCTGCGCGGAGGAGTGGTGGCGGGTCCCGGCTTCTTCGTGCCCCCGGAGACCCGCGGAGTGGGCATCGTCTTCCAGGACTACGCGCTCTTCCCCCATCTCTCCGTGGAAGACAATGTCGGCTTCGGCCTCGACCGGCTGACGCGGACGGCCCGCCGGGCGCGGGTGGCCGAGGTGCTCGAGCTGGTGGGCCTGGGGGATTTCGGCCGCCGCTACCCGCACGAGCTGTCCGGCGGGCAGCAGCAGCGGGTGGCCGTCGCCCGCGCGCTGGCGCCCGCCCCCGCGCTCCTGCTCCTCGACGAGCCGTTCTCCAACCTGGACGCCGACCTCCGCGCGCAGATGCGCGAGGAGATCGAGACCATACTCCGCAAGACGAAAACCACCGCGATCTTCGTCACCCACGACCAGGAGGAGGCCTTCGCCCTCGCCGATCGCGTGGGCGTCCTCTGGCACGGGCGGATCGAACAGCTCGCCACGCCGGAAACCGTTTACCACCATCCGGCTTCGCAGTTCGTCGCCGAGTTCGTGGGCGCCGCCGACTTCCTGCCCGGGGTCGTGACCAGCGAGGGCATCGTCACCGAGCTGGGAATATTCGGGAACCGCGACGAGCTATCGCCGGGCGAGCGCGTCGAGGTCATGATCCGGCCCGACGACATCGCCTTCGTGCCGCACGAGGACGGCGGCGGCGTCATCACGCGCCGCTTCTTCCGGGGCTCGGAGTGCCTCTACTGTATCCAGCTCCCCTCGGGGCACCGCGTGCACTCCTCGCAGCCGTCCTCGTCCACCTTGCCCACCGGGACGCGCGTGCGCGCCCAGGCGCATGTGCTGCACGTGGTGACCTTCCCCGCCGTGGACGGGGCGGGGACCTAGGCTTCGGGCGCGGGAGACACGCGGAGCAGGCGCCGCTGGAGGCGCTCCAGCCGGTGGCCGAGCGCCTCGCGCGCTTCCACCGCCGCCCGGCCCGCCTCCGCGCGGCCGAGGGCCTCCTGCACCACCGAGCGCGCGCGCGCCCAGTCCCGAAGCCGGTGCTCGTCGATCTTCGCCATCTCCTCCCAGGGCCGGGGATCGAAGCTGCGCTGCTCGCGCGCCAGCTCGTCCCAGAGGGCCCGCGCCTCCGCCCAGCGCGCGCGCCGCTTCTCGCCCCATGCGAGTCGGCCGAGCAGGCGGGCGCGCCCGGCGCCGGCGAGACCGCGCGCCAGGGCCTCCCGGAAGCAGGCTTCACCGCGATCGTTGTCGCGCCGCTCCCAGAGGTGCCCAAGCCCGGCCAGCTCGTCCGGCGCCACGTCCGCGCCGGGGGCATCGGCCGCCGCCCGCGCGACCCAGCCGGTCAGCGCCGCGAGCGAGAGAATGTCGTGGCGGTTGTGCTCGAAGACGCGCGGGAGCTCGCCCGGCTGCTTGCGCCGGAGATACTCGAAGTAGACGGCGGGGATGAGCGCGCCGGGCAAGTCGTCCCGCCGATGGAAGCGGAGCACGCTCTGCTCCACGGTGGCGAGACGGCAATCGGGGAGCCGCGCGCTCCACAGCCGTCGCGCGGCGGGGAGGAGATCGAGGTGGAAGGGGTCACTCGGCCAGCGCCGGCGGCCGAGCACGAATCGCGTTTCCAGCAAGGGCAGGTCGAAACCGGTGCCGTTATAGGTGACCAGGCCCTCGAAGCCGCGGAGCAGCCCGTCCAGCGCGGCCAGCAACGCGGGCTCCTCGTCGAGGTCGCGCATGAAAAACTGGCGCACCTCGAACGCGTCGCCGTCCACGAAGCCCACCCCGACCAGGAACGCGTAGGTGCCGGTGCCCCCGGCGAGACCGGTGGTCTCGGTGTCCAGGTAGAGGAGGCGCGGGGCGCCGGTGGGCAGCGGCTCGCGGCGCGCGAGCATGGCCAGACACGCGCCGTCCAGCGCGCGGATCGGCGCGAGCGGCTGCGCGCCGTGCGCGCCGTCGAGCGGATAGCGGCGCCGGGTGACGAAGATGGAGCCCCGCTCGGTTTCCTCCGCCGCGCCGTCCACGAGATCTTCCAGCGTGCCCCGGCGGACGGGACGCGCTGCCGCCACACGCGTGCGCTCCTCGATGCGACGGATGACCTGGCGGAGCTCGGCGGGGACGGACACGGTAGGGGGGCTTGCGCTCAGCGGCGCGGAGCCAGCCGGCGGAGGATGGCGAGGGCGATGGGCTTGGCGCGCCGGCCCACCTCGTTCACCGGGCCCACGCACGACGGGCAGCCGGACCTGCAGGGGCAGGCCTCCAACGTGGCCAGGCCCTGGGCGAGGAGCTCGGGGAGGATTTCGAAGATACGCTCGGCGAGGCCGATGCCGCCGGGCTGGCTGTCGTAGAGGTACAGCGTGGGCGTGAAGCGCTCGGTGCCGAGGAGCTGGGCCCGCTGAGTCTCCCGCGTGACCACCACGCCCGCCTCGGCGGGCGATCCGTCGCCCAGCCAGGCGCCCACGTCGCGGACGTCGCAGAGGAGGAAGATGGGCGCGAGATGGTGGAGGAGATAGGTGAGCGCGCGCATGCCGTCCACCAGCTCCTCGCGGCTCGGCGAGATCTGGACGAGGAGGGTGGGATCCACGGCGAGCCAGGCGCTGGTGGTCTGCATCTCCTGCTGGGGCAGCTCCACCTCGCCCGATCCCACGTTCTCCAGCGTACCCATCTTGATCTTCTTGAACCCCACCACCTTTTCCGCCACCAGCACCTCGCCTTGCTCCGAGACCCAGCCGGGCGCCTCCCGCCGCGTGAAGTGCTGGAGTATCCACACGCCCTTGGCGCTGATGGCGTCGGTGAAGTAGTCCACCACCACGCGCTTGACGTAGGCGACCTTCTCCTCGTCTTCACGATAGTGGAGCTCCTGCACCTCGAAGGGCTCGCTCTCCACCATGTAGATCGCCTTGGGATAGACCATGGCGAAGGCACTCTTCCAGTCCACCTCGGCGATGATCTGCCGCCGCTTGACCTCCTTGCCGTCGCGGGCGGTGGTGTCGATGACCAGGAAATTGTCCGAGGTGACCGTGCGCAGCGAGATGTGGTCGGCGGGGTAGGTCTCCGACGTCCAGTGAAAGACGCCGCCCGCGCGGTGCAGCAGCCCCTCCTCCTCCAGCGCGGCCAGGGGCGCGGCGACGTCGATCGCCGAACATCTCTCCCTCCGCGAAGGGCAGCTCGAAGGCGCCGCACTTGAGGTGGTTGACGAGGATGAAGGGATTCTCCGGATTGATCCGCGCGTGCTCCGGCGAGGCGCCGAAGAGATACTCCGGATGCGCGACGAGGAACTGGTCCATGGGCGCGCTGCTGGCCACCAGCACCGCCGCCGAGGGGCCGCTGCGCCGACCCGCGCGTCCCGCCTGCTGCCACAGCGAGGCGATGGTGCCGGGGAATCCCGCGAGCACGGCCACGTCGAGATGGCCGATGTCGATGCCGAGCTCGAGCGCGCTGGTGGCCACCACCCCGAGCACGTCGCCCGAGCGCAGCCCCTGCTCGACCTCGCGGCGGCGGAGCGGGAGGTAGCCGCCCCGGTAGCCGCGGACGATGCCGGAATCGCCGGTCCGGTCCTCCACCAGCCGCTTGATGGTGGACAGCAGCACCTCGGTGGACAGCCGGCTCTGGGCGAACACGATGGTGGCGATCTTCGCCCGGAGAAAGCGTCCGGCGAGCTTGGCCGCCTCGCCCAGATACGGCGCGCGGATGCCCAGCTCCGGATTCACCACCGGCGGGTTGTAGCAGATGAAGATCTTGTCGCCCGCGGGGGCGCCGTTGTCCGCCAGCTCGGTCACCGGCTCGCCGGTGAGGCGCGAGGCGAGCTCGCCGGGATTGGCGATGGTGGCGGAGGCCATGATGAACTGCGGCGTGGAGCCGTAGTGGCGGCAGATCCGCTTGAGGCGTCGGAGCACGTTGGCGAGGTGGCTGCCGAACACGCCGCGATAGGCGTGCAGCTCGTCGATCACGATGTAGCGGAGGTTCTGGAAGAGGTTCACCCACTTGGTGTGATGCGGCAGGATCCCCGAGTGGAGCATATCCGGATTGGTGAGAACCAGGTTGGCCCGCGCGCGCACCGCGCGCCGCGCGTCCTGGGGCGTGTCGCCGTCGTAGGTGAACATGCGGAGGTCGGGCAGGCTCTTGGCGAGCTCGGTGAGCTCGGCGAGCTGGTCCTGCGCGAGCGCCTTGGTGGGGAAGAGATAGAGGACACGCCCTTCCGGCTGCTGGACCAGGCTCTGGAGCACGGGGAGGTTGTAGCAGAGCGTCTTGCCCGACGCGGTGGGCGTGACCACCACGAGATGCTCGCCCTTGGCCACGATCTCGAATGCCTTCGCCTGATGCGAGTACAGCCGCTCCACGCCACGGGCCCGCAGGGCCTCGATCAGTCGCGGGTCGAGCGACGAGGGAAAGGGAGCGAAGACGGGGGGACGCGCGTCCAGGTGCCGGGTGGCCGTGATGAGGGGCCCGGTCTCGAGCGAGGTCAAGAGCTCGTCGAGGAGCTCCCTCAGCGGCATGGCTCATCCTATGTTTAGCGGTTGGCGGTTGTCAACTTCGCGGCCTCCGTGTCAGGCTGTGGCCGTGAGCGCGCGCCGGCTCGTGCTGCCGCTGGGATGGACGGTCGTGATTTTCTGGTTCTCCGGCGGGGGCTGGAGCGAGGACGTCACCCGCGGCTACGCGCTGCCCCTGCTCCACCGGCTCTTGCCGTGGGCCAGCCCCGAGCTCCTCGATCTCGCCCACTGGCTCGCGCGCAAGGCCGGACACGTCGCCGGCTACGGCGTCCTGGGCGGGCTCTGGCTCTTCGCGCTGCGCGGCTGGCGCGCGGCGGTGCTGTTCGCCGCCCTCACGGGGTTCCTCGACGAGACGGGGCAGGCGCTCACGCTCAGCCGGGGCGCAAGCGCCGCCGATCTGCTCCTCGACTCGGCAAGCGCGGGGCTTGCCGTCGCGCTGCTCGCCGGAGGCATCACCGCCACGGTGGAGACGCTGAGCCTGCTCCTGCTCTGGGTCGCCGCCGTCGCGGGCGGCCTGCTCCTCCTGCTGCACCTCGCCACCGGCGCGCCCGCGGGCTGGCTATGGCCCTCGACCGCGGCCGCCTGGCTCTTGCTCGGATGGCGCGCGCGCCGGCGGCCCCCGCGCGCCGCATGACGCTCCTCCCCGAGTGGCGCCCCGCCGAGCTCCCGCATCCGCCCGCCTACACTCTCCTCAATGCGCTGCGCGTGATCGGCCCGGGCGCGATCCTGCTGGGCCTCTCCCTGGGCTCGGGCGACTGGCTGCTCGGACCGGTGGTGGTAACCCGGCACGGGCCCGCGGTCCTCTGGATCTGCACCGCCTCCGTGCTCCTGCAGGCCGCGCTCAACGCCGAGATGGCGCGTTACACCCTGGCCACCGGCGAGCCCATCTGGGCGGCCTTTCTCCGCACGCCGCCCCATCCCGGCTTCTGGGCCTGGGCGTATTCGGGCTTGCACCTCTTCCAGCTCGGCTGGCCGGGCTGGGCACTCGCCGGCGGCACCACCGCCGCCGCGCTCTTCCTCGGACGATCGCCGCGCGACGAGGACCACGTGGTCGTGCTCGCGCTGGGGTATCTCCTCTTCGCGGCCGCGGTGGGCGCGGTCCTGCTGGGACGGCGCGGTCAGGACCTCCTGTGGCACGTGGATCGGCTCTTCCTCATCGGCACCTTGCTCTTCCTGACTCTGCTCGCCGTGGTCCTCGTCCCGCGGCCCGTATGGCGCGCGGTCACGGCAGGCTTCGTGGCCCCGCTCGTGGGCCTGTCCCGTCCGCCCGGTGATCTGGACTGGGCGCTGCTCGCCGCATTCGCCGCCTACTCGGGCGGGGGCGGCGTGGTCAATGCAAGCCTCACCCACTGGATGCGCGACAAGGGCTTCGGCGTGGCCGGCATCGGGCGCGGCGCGCCGGTGCAGATCGGCGACCACCGCCTCCATCTGGTGAGTGAGGGCTTGCGCCTCGAGCCTTCGGAGGGCGACCTGGCGAAGTGGCGGGAGTGGTGGCGCTACCTGGCGCTGCACCTGGGAGTCGTGTGGGTGCTGGGCCCGATGGCGGTGATGGCGCTGCCCGCGCTCCTCGCCGCCCACCTCGTGCCGTTCGGAAGCAATATGCAAGGCGGCGCCGCTGCCACCGCGCTCGCTCGCGCCCTCGGCGCGGACGGAAACCTCTGGCTCTGGTTCCCCACCCTGCTCGCCGGTCTCTGGATCTTCTTCTCGACCCAGCGCGGCGTCGCCGAGGGCTTCACCCGCAGCGTCACCGAGATCCTGTGGACGGGCAGCGACCGCGCGCGCGCCTGGGCGGGCGAACGGCCCGCCCGGCTCTACTACGGGGTGCTCGGCGCCTTCGCGGTGGCGGGGGGCGCCGCGCTCACCCTCGGCGATCCGCTCAAGCTCCTGCTCATCGGCGCCAACGTGGGCGCGCTCGGAATCGTGACCCTCTCCGTGCACACGCTCTGGGCCAACCGGCGGCTCCTGCCGCGCGCGCTGCGGCCGGCGCTCTGGCGCGAGGCCCTGGTGGTGGCGTGCGGGCTCTTCTTCGCGGTGCTGGTGGCGCGGGTGCTGGCGCGCCCGCTCGACGTCCTCGCCCTGCTGGGCTGAGCGACGAACGGGTGCGCTAGACGGCGAAGGGCCGCACCACGCGGCCGCGGGCCAGCACCATGCGCACGTCGCTCAGCGCCTGGATCCGCTCGGCGGGATTGCCCGCCACCACGAGCAGATCCGCGGCGAGCCCGGGCGCGATCCGACCCGTCTCGCCGCCGAGCCCGAGGGCTTCGGCCGCCACCGAGGTCGCGGCGCGGATGGCCTCCAGCGGCGCCATCCCGTACTTGACCATCAGCTCCAGCTCGCTGGCGTAGGCGCCGTGGGCGTTCAGCGGCGTGCCCGCATCGCTGCCCGCCGCGATGGCCACGCCGGTATGCCGGGCGAGCTGAAAGCTCGCCACATGGGCGGGCACCACCGCGTCCGATTTGCGCACCGCATACTCCGGGATGCCGGCGGCGAGGCCGCCCGCGCTGATGGCGGCGGGCGCATTGAGGGTGGCGACCAGGTACGTGCCGCGGGCCTTCATGCGCGCCACGATCTCCTCGGTGAGGAAGATGCCGTGCTCGACGGTGGTGATGCCCGCCTCCACCGCGTCCGCGATCCCCTCCGACCCCTGCGCGTGGGCCGCCGTCCGGCGCCCCGCCTTGCGGGCCTCGTCGATGGCGGCGCGCATCTCGTCGCGGGTGAGCTGTGAGGAGCCGGGCTCCACCCCGGGCGTCATCACGCCCCCGGTGGCGATGACCTTGATCACGTCCGCGCCCGCCTTGAGCTGCTCGCGGACCGCCTTGCGCGCGTCGTCCGGCCCGTCCGTCTCGCGGCCGATCCACCAGCCGTGGCCGCCCGTCATGCAGATGACCTTGCCGGCGGCGAGGATGCGCGGGCCCGGAGCCCAGCCCTCGTTCACCGCGCGCCGCACCGCCATCTCGACGTAGTCGCGCCCGCCGAGGTCGCGCACCGTGGTCACCCCCGCCTCCACCGTCTCGCGCGCGCGCAGGAGCGCGCGGATCGTGGTGATGGACGGAGTCTCGTCCCGGAGCGGGCGCACCGGGTCCGCCTCCGCGCCCAGGCACAGGTGGACGTGGCAATTGATGAGCCCGGGCAAGAGCGTGTGGCCGGCGAGGTCCATGCGGTCGCCGCGGGGGGCCTGGGCTGCGTCCACCACCGCCGCGATGCGGCCGTCCTCCACCACCACCGCGCGGCCGCGCACGGGCTCGGCGCCGGTGCCGTCGATCAGGGTCGCCCCGACGAGGACGAGCGGGCCGCTCATACCTTGAGCCGCGGGTCGAGCGTATCGCGGAGGCCATCGCCGAGCAGGTTGATGCCGAGCACGGTGACGAGGATGGCGAGGCCGGGGAAGGTGGCGAGCCACCACGCGGTGGAGAGATACACGCGCCCGTCGGCGAGCATGCCGCCCCAGGTGGGCGTGGGCGGCTGCACGCCGAGACCGAGGAAGGACAGGGCGGACTCGAGCACGATCACCCGCGCCATGTCCAGGGTGGCGACCACCAGCCAGGGCGTGAACGCGTTGGGGAGGACGTGGCGCGCGAGGACGCGCCAGTCCCGGCTGCCCAGCGCGACCGCGGCCTGGACGAACTCACGCTCGCGAATGGACAGCACCTCGCCGCGGACCACGCGCGCGTAGACCACCCAGGAGGACACCCCGATCACGATGATGATATTGCGCAGGCTGGGGCCCAGCACGCCGATGACCGCGATCGCGAGCAGGATGAACGGGAAGGCGAGCTGGACGTCGGCGAGGCGCATGAAGAAGTCGTCGACGCGGCCCCCGAAGTAGCCCGCCACGAGGCCGACGGCCATGCCGAGCACCCCCGAGATCGCCACCGCCGCGAGCCCCACCGAGAGCGCGATGCGCGAGCCGTGGATGATGCGCGAGAGGATGTCCCGGCCGAGGTGATCGGTGCCGAGCGGATGGATGCGGCCCTGCGCGTCCTGCCAGCCCGGCTCCTTGAGGCGCTGCCCGATATCCTGCGCGAGCGGATCGAACGGCGAAACGAAGGACGCGAACACCGCCGCCACCAGCACCGCCAGCACCACGATGAGGCCGAAGAGCGCGGTGCGCCGCCGCACGAGGCGCGTCATGACGCGCACCCATTCCCGCTCGGCGAAGGGGCGGGGCGGGGCGAGGACCAGGGGCCCCGCGGCGGCGGCGGTGCCGGTCGGCGGCGCCATCAGCGAAACCGGATCCGCGGGTCCAGGTAGGTGTACATCACGTCCACCAGGAAGTTCACGATCACGAAGGTGCTGGCGAGCAGGAACACCGCCGCCTGGACGACCGGATAGTCGCGGTTGAAGATGGCCTGCACGGAGAGCCGGCCCACCCCCGGCCACGCGAAGATGGTCTCGGTGATGACGGAGCCGCCCAGCAGCGTGCCCAGCTCGATCCCCACGATGGTCACGATGGGGATGGAGGCATTCCGCAGGGCATGCTTCCACACCACCGGCGGCTCGCTCACGCCCTTGGCCCGGGCGGTGCGGATATAGTCCTGGCCGAGCACCTCCAGCATGCCCGAGCGCGTGAGGCGGGTGATGCGCGCGGTGGTGAAGAGCCCCAGGGTGATGGCGGGGAGCACGAGGTGCTCGAGGTCGCCGCGCCCCGACGAGGGAAACCACCCGAGCCGGACGGAGAAGACCAGGATGAGCATGATGCCGAGCCAGAAGGTGGGCATGGCCTGGCCGAGCAGCGCCACCACCGTCGAGATGTAGTCGATCGGCTTGTTGCGCCGCACCGCGGAGACGATCCCGGCGGGAATGGCCAGCGACAGCGCGATGAGGAGGCCCGCGCCCGCCAGCTCGAAGGTGGCGGGCAGCCGCTCGAGCACGAGCGTCATGGCGGGCTCCCCGTGCCGGAGCGACTCCCCGAAGTTCCCCTGTACCGCGCCCCGGAGGAAGCGGAGATACTGCACCGGCAGCGGGTCGTTGAAGCCCAGCGCGGCGCGGAGCTTCTCGATGTCCTCCGCGGTGGCGTCGGGCGGGAGGAGGAGAGCGGCGGGGTCACCGGTGAGGTGGAGGATGAAGAACACCACCACCGAGACGCCGAGCAGGACGAGGAGGGATTGCCAGAGCCGGCGGACGAGGTAGGCCTTCATCGCGAGAGGTGCGCCACGACCTCGATGTGCGGCGTGTGCGGGAACATGTCCACCGGCTGCACCCACTCGAGCCGGTAGCCGCTCCGGGCGAGCTCACCGACATCGCGGGCGAGCGTGGCGGGATTGCAGGACACGTAGACGATCCGCGCCGGCGCGAGGGCGGCCAGCGCGCGCGAGCGCCTTGGGATGGAAGCCCGCGCGGGGCGGGTCGCAGACCACCACGTCCGCCATCACCCCGCGGCTGAGGAGCTCGGGCAGGGCGAAGCGGACCTCGCCGGCCAGGAAGGTGCAGTTGAGTGATCCCGTTGGCGGCCGCATTGCGCATCGGCGTCCGCCACCGCGGCGGGCGCCATCTCGATGCCGTAGACGTGGCGACAGCGGCGCGCGAGGAGCAGGCTGATCGCGCCGGTGCCTGAGTAGAGATCGACCACCGTCTCGGAGCCGGTCGAGCGCGGCCGCGCGCAGCACGAGGTCGAAGAGCCGCTCCGCCTGCGCGGTATTGGTCTGGAAGAAGGAGCCGGCCGAGACCTGGAAGACGACGCCGTCGAGCGACTCCCGGATATGGTCGCGGCCGCCGAGCAGATGCTCCTCCACGCCCACCGCCACGCTCGCCTTCTTGGGGTTGACGTTGAGCACCACGCTGGAGGTTTCCGGCACCCGCGCCTGCACGCGTCCCACGAGCGGCTCGAGCTCGGACACCGCGGGCGCCGAGGTCACCACGTTCACCATGGCCTCGCCGGTATGCGTGCCCTCGCGCAGCATCAGGAAGCGGAGCAAGCCCTCGCCGCTCTCCTGGTCGTAGGCGGTGAGCCGCCGCTCCGCGAAGAAGGCGCGCGCCTCCTGAAGCAGCGCGTTCATGCGGTCGGATTGCAGAAGGCAGCGCTCCACGTCGAGCACGGAGTCATAGCGATCCGCCTCGTGGAGGCCGACGACGACGTCGTCGCCGTCCCGAGAGCCGTCGAGCCGCCGCCCCACCGGAACCACCCGCTCGGCGCCGCCTCGGGCGCGCGACCGTGAACTCCATCTTGTTCCGATAGCCGTAATGGCCGGCGCGGGAACGATCGGCCGCATCTCGAAGGCGCCCACGCCGCCGAGGCGCTGCAGGCAGTCGGCGACCTGCTTGGTCTTGAACGCGAGCTGGGCGGGATAGGCCAAGATGCTGGAGGCGGCAGCCGCCGCAGCGGCCGAAATAGGGGCACGGGGGCTCCACCCGATCCGGGGACGGCTGCTCCACCGCCTCGATGACGCCGCGGCCGAAGCGCGAGCGGGCTTGGATCAGCCGGACTCGAACGGTATCACCGGGCACGCCCCCCGGCACGAACACCACGTAGCCATCGACGCGGCCGACGCCCTCTCCCCCGAACGCGAGGTCGTCGATGGCCACGGACAGAGTATCGCCGCGTCGAGCTCGCGCCATGTCGCGCTCACTATAAGGGTGCGTGGAATCGGAGTCAATTTGCCCTCCCCTCTTCGGAGTAGCCTCGCGCGGGAGGGTCAAGTATCATTGATCCCAGGATGAAGTCCGCGAGGTTCTCGGTGCCCCACCGCGTGGGTGATCTCCTCACTGCCGCCGTGCCCGCGCTGGCGGAGCGGATGCTGGCCGACGCCATCCGCCGCGACTGGGCGGCCACGGTGGGCGGGGAGACTGGCCCGTCGCTCCCGGCCCGCGGCGCTCGATCACGGCGTGCTGGAGATTCAGGCCGACAACTCGCCCTGGCTCATGGAGCTGCAGATGCGCACCGGGGAGATCCTGGAGGCGCTCGGCCGCCGATACGGGCGCTCGGTGGTTTCGCTCGCGCTTCGCCCTGGGCGCGCGGCCGGCCCCCGCGCCGGCGCCGGTGACGGGCCGACCGTCGCGCGCGGTGGCGCGCCTGAGCGCGGAGGAGACCCGTGAGATCGAGGCGGTCACGGCCTCGCTCGGCGATCCCAGCCTCGTGCGCGCGCTCCGGCGGCTGATCACCAAGGACCGGCTGGCCCGCCGGTCCAGCCGGTCTCAATCTCGATAGCGGAAAAGGATCAGCCATGACCTCGCCACGCGTGCTGGCGCTGGCCGCGGTCCTCACGCTCACCGGCTGCGCAACGGTCTCGTCGCCGCCCGCCACCGAGCCCCGCCCGGCCCGCGCGGTGGCGCCGCGTCGCGGTGGCCGCCGACCGGCTCGGCGAGTCCTACTACCACTTCTCGGTGGCGCAGATGCACGCGCGCGCCGGGACGGATGCCGGAGGCCATCGCGGCGCTGCGCCAGGCCATCGAGCGTGATCCCAAGACGGCGGCGCTCTGGACCCAGCTCGCCCAGTGGCTCGCGCGCGCCAATCAGCCCACCGAGGCCATCGCGGCCGCGCAGAAGGCGGTGGAGCTCGAGCCCGACAATACCTCGGCGTACCTGACCCTGGCCGAGCTCTATCGCCGGGCGCGCCGGCTGCCCGAGGCGGAAGCCGCCCTCGAGAAGGTCATCGACATCGCGCCGCAGTCCCCCGACGCCTACCTCGCGCTCGCGCAGCAGCACTTCGAGCAGAAGGCGTACGAAAAGGCCCGCGCCGTGCTGCTCCGCCTCATCGCTGAGCGGCCGGGGCTCGCCCAGGGGCACTATCTCCTCGGCCGCATCGCCATCGAGACCGAGAGCTGGGACGAGGCGCTCACGCGACTGAAGCGGGCCGTCGAGCTGGATCCCGACCAGGACGGCGCCTGGCAGGCCCTCGGCTACGTCTTCGAGAGCCAGAAGAAGCCGGACGAGGCGGTCGAGACCTACAAGGCGGCCATCCGGGCCAACCCGGACAACGCCGCCTTCGTCGAGCGTCTCGGCGATCTCCTCGTACGGCTGGGCCGCTTCAAGGAAGCCCAGGCCGAGATCGAGCAGCTCGCGGAGGCGGCCCCGCGCGACCCGCGCGTCTGGCTCAAGCTGGGCGCCATCCAGTACGAGCAGAAGAGCTGGGACGCGGCGGCGGCGTCGTTTCGTCGCGCGCTGCTCCTCGAGCCCGGCAATCTGCGCGCGCGCTACTTCCTCGCCACCACCCTGATGGAAGCGGGCAAGGACGACGAGGCCAAGGTCGAGCTCGAGCGCATCCTCGTCGCCGATCCGCGGTCAGTGGACGCCCGCGTGCAGCTCGGCTTCCTCCTCAGCCGGGCCAAGCGCTACGACGAGGCGGTCACCGTGCTGCGCCAGGCGGTCAACATCGAGCCCAAGCGGCCGGAGCTCTTCCTCTACCTCGGCACCGCCCTCTTCCGCGGCAGCCAGTACGACCGGGCCGCCGACGTGCTGGGCGAGGGGCTGCAGCTCGACGACAAGAACAAGGACCTCTACTTCCAGCTCGGCGTGGTGCGCGAGAAGCAGCAGCGGTTCGACGACGCCGTCGCCGCCTTCCGCCGCGTGGTCGCGCTCGATCCCAAGCACGCGGAGGCGTACAACTACATCGGCTACATGTACGCCGAGCGGGGGCAGAATCTCTCCGAAGCGGTGGAGCTCATCCAGAAGGCGCTCGAGCTCGACCCCGAGAACGGCTACTTCATCGACAGCCTCGGCTGGGCCTATTACCAGCAGGGCAAGTACGCCGAGGCCCTCCGCGAGCTGCAGCGCGCCGCCGAGCGGGCCAAGGATGATCCGGAGATCTTCGACCACCTCGCCGACGCCTACGTGAAGAACGGCAAGGTCGAGGAGGCGATCGCGGCCTGGGAAAAGGCCGTCTCGGTGGACAAGGACAATCGGCTCGGCGACAGCGTGAAGAAGAAGCTCCAGGAGGCGCGCGAGAAGCAGCTCCGGGCCAAGGGTGAGAGCCCCAAGCCGAAGATCGAAACGAAGTAACGCGCGCGGACTCGCCCTCCTTCTGCTCTGCCTGGTGCTCGGGGCCTGCGCCTCCGCCCCGCCCCTCGTGCCCCTCACCCCCGAGGTGGAGGGCGCTCGCGCACGGATCGAGGATGCATGGCGCAGCTTCCGGGATCTCCGCAGTCTGGCCGACATCACGATCCGACAGGGCAGCCGCTCCCAGCGGCTCTCCGGGGTGCTGCTCCTCAAGGCCCCCGCCGCCTTCCGCTTCGAGGCGCTCTCCCCCTTCGGCCCTCCCCTTCTCGTCGTCGCGGGCTCGGCCGAGAGCGTCACGGTGTGGGAGGTGCTGCGGAACCGCGCCTATCTCCTGCCGTCCACTCCCGACGCGAACCGCCGCTGGCTGGGCCTCGCGCTGCCGGCGGAGGATCTGGTGGCGTTCCTGGCCGGTCAGGTGCGGCCGATGCCCTCGCCGCAAACGGGCACCCTGATGCCCCCCGACGAGACGGGCCCCTCGCTGCGCCTGTCGGGGTCCGAGGGCACCCAGCGTATCTGGCTGGATCGGGCGGGCCGCCCGCTCAAGGTCGAGTGGACCGAGGGCAAGAGTCCCCTGCGCGTCGACGTTCGCGCGCGGCGACGACGGAGGAGACGGGGCGCCGCGACAGATTCGGCTGCAAACCCTCGACGGCAAGCTCGACGTCTCGGTGGTCTATCGCGATCCCCAGATCGACAGCGGGACTCGACCCGGCGCTATTGACCGCTGACTGTGCCGCAAGGCGTGGAAATCCAAGACTTCCGTTGACACTTCGACGCGCCGCATGTTAGCGTTCTCTGCCTTGTCGAAGCGGCCGAGGGCAGTCCACGGGCTCGTGATCCGTACCTCGGCCAAGGTGAACTGGACGCTGGAGGTCCTGGGCAAGCGGGAAGATGGCTACCACGAGCTCTCCACGATCTTGCAGTCGGTGGATCTCTGGGACCGGCTGACCGTCGAGCCGGCCGACACGATCACGCTGGTGACGAGTGATCCGGGGCTACCGGTCGACGAGGGCAACTTGGTGGTGCGGGCGGCGCGGCTCCTGCAGAAGGAATCGGGCGTGAGGGCGGGCGCACGGCTACACCTCGAGAAGCGGATTCCGGTGGCGGCGGGGCTGGGCGGAGGATCGAGCGACGCCGCCGCCACGCTCTGGGGGCTGAACCGGCTGTGGAGGCTGCGCTGGCCCGTGAAGCGCTTGCAGGCGCTGGGCGAGCGGCTGGGGATGGACGTGCCATTCTTCCTCGGGAAGGGGCGGGCGGTGGCCACCGGGCGCGGCGAGCGGCTGCGGCCGCAGCAGCCGGGAGGCGGGTACGCGCTGGTGCTGGTGAATCCGAACTTCCCGCTGTCCACACGCGAGGTGTACGGCCGCGTACCGGCGGGCTGGAGGGCGGAGCCGGCGTCGACGAAGCGGATGCTCGAGGCGCTGAGGAGCCGCAGCCCGCGGCGGGTGGCGGCGGCGCTCGCGAACAACCTCGAGACGGTGGTGGAGCCGGCGGTGCCGGCCATCACGCGGATGAAGGCGGCGCTGCTGGCGGCCGGCGCGCTGGGGGCGGTGATGTCGGGAAGCGGGCCGACGGTATTCGGCGTCGCGCGCTCCCTGGATCACGCGCGGACCATCCGGCGCCGGGTGAATCGCGCGGGCTGGTCGGCCTGGGCGGTGCGGACGCAGGCCGGCGCCTGCATCCGGCACGGTGCGATAGACGAACTCGACTGGGGCGTGGCCAAGTTGGCAAGGCGCGGGACTTTGGATCCCGTATTCGGAGGTTCGAGTCCTCCCGCCCCAACCATCTGTCATCAACATGCTTTTCGCATGTTGACCGTGGGACGGTCAGGTCGGGGCAACCGGCTCAATACTGGCTCAGTACAGGTGAAGGACGGCATGATGGGTTATGAGCTGAAGCTGTTCTCGGGGAACGCGAATCGGCCGCTCGCCGAGGAGATCGCGAAGACGCTCCAGCTCTCGCTGGGCGACGCGGAGGTCTCGCGCTTCTCGGACGGCGAGGTGTACGTCCAGATCAACGAGAACGTCCGCGGCCAGGACGTCTTCGTGATCCAACCCACCTGCCCGCCGGTGAACGACCACCTGATGGAGCTGCTCGTCATGCTGGACGCGTTCAAGCGCGCGTCCGCGCGCCGCATCACCGCGGTGCTCCCCTACTACGGCTACGGGCGCCAGGACCGCAAGGTGATGGGACGCGTGCCCATCACCGCCAAGCTGGTGGCCGATCTCATCACCGCCGCGGGCTGCCACCGCGTGCTCGCGGTCGACCTCCACGCCGGGCAGATCCAGGGGTTCTTCAACATGCCGGTGGATCACCTCTTCGCGGCGCCGCCGGTGATCGTGGACTACCTCGCGAAGAAGGACCTGCGCGATCCGGTGCTCGTCTCGCCGGATGCCGGCGGCGTCGAGCGCGCGCGCGCCATCGCCAAGCGTCTCAACGCGGGCCTGGCCATCATCGACAAGCGCCGCGACAGCCCCAACGTGGCCGTCTTCATGCACCTCATCGGCGACGTCGAGGGCAAGGACGTCGTGATCATCGACGACATGATCGACACCGCGGGGACCCTGATCCAGGCGGTGGATGCGCTCCGGCGCGAGGGGGCGCGGCGCATCCTCGCCGCCGCCGTCCACGGCGTGCTGTCCGGACCCGCCATCAAGCGCATCAATGAGTCGATCCTCGAAGAGGTCGTCATCACCAACTCCGTTCCGCTGCCTCCCGACAAGCACCTCGCGAAGATCCGGGTTCTCTCGGTGGCCCCGCTGGTGGCCGAGGCGATCCGGCGCATCCACGACGAGGAGTCCGTGTCCGGGCTCTTCGTCTAGCCGAAACCGACAGAAAGGAAGCTGCCGTCATGGAAATGCGCGCACTGACCATCGAGAAACGAGTCGGCACCGGCAAGGAAGCGGCCAAGCGCCTCCGCCGGACCGGTCGCGTCCCCGCCATCCTTTACGGGACCAGCACGCCGGAGAACATCACCGTCAACCCCAAGGACATCTTCCGCCTCATTCACGGTCACGAGGGTGGCACCCAGTTGCTCCAGGTCTCCTTCGGAGAGTCCGCCGACAAGCGCATGGCCATCATCCGGGACATGCAGCTAGACCCCGTCACCGAGGATCTGGTGCACGTGGACCTGCAGGAAGTGGCCATGGACAAGCCCATCCAGGTCACCGTCCCATTGCGCCACGTCGGCGAGCCGGTGGGGGTCCGCGACGCCAAGGGCATCCTCGAGATGATCCTTCGCGAGGTGCAGGTGTCCTGCCTTCCGGGCTCCATCCCGGAGTCGTTCACCGCGGACGTATCCGAGCTGGGCATCCACGACGTCTTCACGGTGGGCCAGCTCGTGGCGCCGGAAGGCGTCCGCATCCTCACCGACCCCAGCCAGGCCGTCGCCACCGTGGCGCCGCCCATGGCCGAGGAAGTCGTGGCACCGGTGGTCACCGCGGTGGCGGCCACTCCGGCCGAGCCCGAGGTGCTCACGGAGCGGAAGCCCAAGGAAGAAGCGGCCGACGAGAAGGAAAAGGACACGAAGAAGAAGTAGGTGGCGCAGGGCATCGTCGGGCTGGGCAATCCCGGCCCGGAATATCGCGATACGCGCCACAACGTCGGGGCGCGGGTGGTGGACGGCCTCGCCAGGACACTGCCCGCGCGCTTCACGCGGGATGGCGGTCACCTGGTGGGGCCGACCCGCTGGCATGGCGAGCCGGTCTATCTCATCAAGCCGCAGTCGTTCATGAACGAGAGCGGCCCCGCGGTAGCGCGTCTCGCCCGGCGGCTGCACCTGGGCCCCGCCGACCTCGTCATCGTCTTCGACGACCTCGACCTGCCGCTGGGAACGGTCCGGGTCCGGATGAAGGGCAGCGCGGGCGGGCACAACGGCGTTCGCTCGCTCATCGCGGCCCTGGGCACCGACGAGATCCGGCGGGTCAAGGTCGGCATCGGCCGCCCGGTGCCTCCGGGGAGCGCCGCGCGGCGCCGCGGCGAGGTGGTGGACCACGTCCTCACCCCGTTCTACCCGGAGGAGGCGGAGGCCGTGGAGGCCGCGTGCGCGGAGGCCGCCCAGCTGGCGCTGAAGCTCCTTGAAAGCCGCGGCGGCCGCCCATGCTGAGTCCCCTCGGAGAGCTCCAGATTGCGGCCCAGGGGGGGCCATGATATATAGTCGTCGTTTAGCCATCCGCTGTTCGGAAAGGTCCCGGAGAGGGGGGACGTGAGTGACCAAGGTCATCGTGGAGCCCGACGAGTCCTTCGAGAACGCACTGAAGCGCTTCAAGAAGCAGTGCGAGAAGGCCGGGCTCATGTCGGAGCTGCGCAAGCGCCAGCACTACGAGAAGCCCAGCGTCAAGCGGAAGCGCAAGACGCTGGCGGCGCGCAAGAAGGCGAAGAAACGCGAGCGGTTCTCCGATTAGTCGCCGGCGGTAGCGGGGTCGAATGGGCCCAGGTCCAGGGCCTGCTCGCCTCCGAGACGCATACCCCCATGGGGCGCGAGCGGGCCCTGGCCCTCGAGCCCTCGACCGATCTCACGCGGATCCAAGCGGCCCTGAGCGAAACTCGCCAGGGCCGCCGTGCTTTGGGGGAAGCCGGCCCACCTCCGTGGGAAGTGATCCCGGACGTCCGGGTCACGCTGGAGCGGGCACGCGCCGCGGGGGCGGTGGTCGAGGGCCGCGAGCTGGTGGCGCTCATTCCCCTTCTCGAGGCGGCGGGCCGGCTGGCCGGCTACGGCCGCAGCATCACGCCGGTGGCGCCCGAGCTGGGCCCCTCCCTGGGCGGCCTCCCCGCGGTGCGGCCCCTCCGCGATCTCCTCCGCCGCTCGCTGGACGAGGACGGCGCCGTCCGGGACGAGGCCAGCCCCGAGCTGCGCCGGCTGCGAGGGCGGCTGCGGGAGCTGCGGCGGGCGCTGATCAAGCGGCTGGAGGGATTCTTCCAGCAGCCGGGCGCGGAGCTCCTCTTCCAGGAGCGCTATGTCACCGTGCGCCACGGGCGCTACGTGCTCCCGGTGCTCGCAGGCGCCAAGACACGCTTCCGGGGTATCGTGCACGATCGCAGCCAGAGCGGGGCGACGCTCTTCGTGGAGCCGGAGTCGGTGGTCGACGACAATAACGAGCTGGTCCAGGTGGAGCGGGAGGAGGACGCGCTGGTCCTCCAGGTGCTGGCCGCGCTCACCGACGCGGTGCACGCGGCCCTCCCCGAGCTGGAGCGGCTCGTCGAGAGGCTGGGCGCGGCGGACCTCGTCTTCGCCCGTGCGGAGCTGGCGGAGCGCATGGAAGCGGTCGAGCCCGTGGTGTCGGACGAGCGCGTGGTGGACGTGCATGGCGCGCGACACCCCCTGCTGCTGGCCCAGGGCTGGGCCCCGGCGGGGGCGAACGGCAAGCGGTCCGTGGTCCCGGTGGATCTCTTCCTCGACGCCGAGCGCCCGCTCCTCGTCATCACGGGGCCGAATGCGGGAGGCAAGACGGTAGCGCTGAAGACGCTGGGCCTCCTCGCGATCATGGCGCAGGCCGGCCTGCACGTGCCGGCACTGCCGGACGCGCGCCTGCCGCGCTTCACGCGGCTCTTCGCCATCATCGGCGATGACCAGAGCGTGGCGGAGAATCTCTCGACCTTCTCCGCTTTCGTCAAGCAGCTACGCGAGGTGATCGAGCACGTGGACGCGGAGTCCCTCGTGCTCCTGGACGAGCTGGGCGCGGGCACGGACCCCGACGACGGTGCTGCGCTGGCCCAGGCCGTGCTGGAGGAGCTGGCCGAGCGCGGCGCCCTCTGCGCCGCCTCCACCCACCTCGAGCCGCTCAAGGGCTTTGCCGCTACCCACCCGCGGGCGCGCAATGCCTCGGTGGAGTTCGACGGCGATCGGCTGGAGCCGACGTTCCGGGTGGTGTACGACCGGCCGGGACAGAGCTATGCCCTTGCCATCGGGGCGCGGCTCGGCTTGCCACCTCGCCTGATCGAGCGCGCGCGGGCGCATCGCTCCACCCAGCAGGCCGCGCTCCAGGAGCTCATCGCCCGACTCGACACACGCGATCGGCAGGAAGCCGAGCGCACCGCCCAGCTCGAACGTCGCGAGCGGGAGAGCGCCGCGCGCGTCCGGCGTGCCGAGGCGGACGCGGAGGCCGCGCGGACCGACGCGCGCGAGGCCCTGACCCGCGCGCGGGGAGACGCACAGCGATTGATCGCCGACATCCGCCGCGCCGTCAACGCGGAATGGGATACCCTCAAGCGCGGCGAGCGGAGCCGGCAGGGGCTGGACGCCTCGCGCCGTCGGCTTCTCGAGGCCGGCCAGCGGGCCGCCGGGCCGGGGCCCGAGGAAGAGCCGAGCGATCCGGGGCGGGAGGCGCTGCCCGGCGATCGCGTCGCCATCGCACATCTGGGGCTCAAGGGGGACGTGCTGGACGTGACCAACGGCAATGCGACGGTGCGTGCGGGCGCGGTGACGGTGAAGGTCCCGGCGCGCGTCCTCCGGGTGCTGCAGCGCGGCGCGAGCGAGGCGGCCGACGCCGCGCCCCCCGCGACGCGGGCCGCCACCCATACCCTGAGGCAGCCGCTCAGGGGCGCGGTGGGCTCCGAGCTCCACCTCATCGGCCGCACCGCGGACGAGGCGCGCGAGACGCTGGAGAAGTACCTCGACGACGCCTTCCTCGCCGGCCTCGACTCCGTTCGCATCATCCACGGCAAGGGCACCGGCAAGCTCCGGCGCACCGTGCACGAGCTGCTCGCCACCCATCCGCTGGTGGCCGAGCATCGGCCCGGCGCCTTGCACGAGGGCGGCGAGGGCGCCACCGTGGCCCAGCTGAGGACGGCCTAGATGGCGGGCTTCACCCCCGCGCTCCTCGAGGAGATCCGCGCTCGTGCGGACATCGTCGAGCTGGTCGGCCAGTGGGTGAAGCTCAAGAAGGCGGGCGAAAACTGGAAGGGGTTGTGCCCCTTCCACACCGAGAAGACCCCCTCCTTCACCGTCAACCCGAAGAAGGGCATCTTTCACTGCTTCGGCTGCAAGGCCGGGGGTGACGCCTTCAGCTTCCTGCGCAAGCAGGAGCGGCTCGACTTCCCCGAGGCCGTCCGTGCGCTCGCTCAGCGAGTGGGCGTGGAGCTGCCGACGGACGGAGCCGAGCGGGTCCAGGACGGCAAGCTCGAGAGCCTGCGCGCGGTGATGGCGCGCGCAGCCCGCTTCTACAGCGAGGCGCTGTGGAAGACGGGGGATCCCGGCGCGGACAAGGCGCGCCGCTATCTCGAGGGCCGCGGGGTGGACGCCGAGGTGGCGCAGCGCTTCGGCCTGGGTTATGCCCCGGAGGGTTGGGACAATCTCCTCGGCCTCATGCGCCGGGAGGGGCTGGGCGACGAGCTCCTCGCCCAGGCCGGCCTCGTCTTGCCGCGCCAGAATGCCACGGGCTTCTATGACCGCTTCCGCGGCCGGCTCATGTTCTCGATCCGGGATGCGCAGGGCCGCGTGGTCGCCTTCGGCGGTCGCGCGCTCGGCCCGGACGAGGTCAAGTACATCAACTCCCCCGAGACCCCGCTCTACGTGAAAGGGCACACGGTCTACGGCCTCGACCTGGCCAAGCCGGCGATCCGGGAGCGGAATCGTGCCGTGGTCGTGGAGGGCTACCTCGACTGCCTCATGGCGCATCAGCACGGCTTCACCGAGACGGTGGCCGCGCTCGGGACCGCCTTCACCACCGCCCAGCTCGCCCTCCTCCAGCGCAATACCGAGGAGATCGTGGCCGTCTTCGACGCCGACGCCGCGGGGCAAAAAGCCGCCGCCCGGCTCGAGGAGATGATGACCGACACCATGGACGCCGGGGGGTTGGCCTGGGCGGTAGCCCGGACCGGGGGGTTCGAGCGCTCCGGATACTTCCCCGTCAAGGTGGCCGTGCTGCCGCCGGGGCATGACCCGGACAGCCTCCTGCGGGCGGAGGGGGCCGCCGCCTTTCAGTCGCGCCTCGACGCCGCCCGGAGTATCCTGTCCTTCGTCATGCAGCAGGCCCTCTCCGAGGAGGACCTCTCGACGGCGCGAGGGCGGGCCACCGCCCACGCGCGGGTGGCCCTCATTCTCTCGAAGGTCCCTAACGCCGAAGAGGCCACCACGCTCGCCGCGCAGGCCTCTCGCCAGCTTGGGGTGGACTCTACCCAGCTCTGGATCGAGGCGCAGCAGCTCCAGCGCGCGCGGATGACCCAGTCCCGGTTCCAGCGCCCCGCGGCCGGCGCCGCGCCCGTGCCCGCCGGGTGGCCCATGCCGAGCCTGGCCGAGCGCGACCTGCTCCTCCTCCTGCTCCGCGTCGACGCGGCGCGTGCCGCGCTCCTACCCGCCGTCGAGGACGTGGACGTGGCGCACCCCGGCCTGCGCGCCATTCTCACCACCCTCCGGCTCTCCCCCGAGACCGCCGCCGAGGCGCTCATGCACCAGCTGCCGGGCGATGCGGAGCGCTCGCTCCTGGCCGCCCTGCTGGTGGACGAGCGGGAGTGGACGGACACCGCGCCCCAGATCGAGGAGCTCGCCCGCCGCTTCGACATCCGGCAGCGGAAGAAGACCCTTCGACGCGTGACCCAGTCCATCGCCGACGCCCAGGCCACCGGCGAGCCCGCCCCGACCCGGCTCGAGGCGGAGCTGACTCACCTCCAGCAGACCGCGCAAGCCGTGAGAGACCTCATGGCTCCCCGCGAGCCGGGAGAGCCCGGGCCCGCGCCGGGCGCTCGACCTTAAACCTCACCGAGGAGACGCACCAGGCATGGCTGACGAACGGAAGCTGGAGGAGCTGGACAAGCTCATCGCGGTAGGCAAGCAGAAGGGCTTCCTCACCTACGACGAGGTGAACGACGCCCTGCCTCAGGACATCGTCTCCCTCGACCAGCTCGACGACATCATGATGATGTTCGGCGCGATGGACATCGAGGTGGTGGACACCGCGGCCAAGGGCGCGGGCCGGTTGCCCTCCGAGATCGAGACCCAGGCGGAGGCCGACGACGACGAGCCGGGCGACGCGCCCATCGACCTCACCCCGGGCCCGGTGGGCCGCACCGAGGATCCGGTGCGGCTTTACCTCCGCGAGATGGGCCGCGTGTCCCTCCTCACGCGCGAGGGCGAGATCACCCTGGCCAAGCGGATCGAGGAGGGCAAGGACGAGGTCACCCGCGCCATCCTCGCCACCAACCTTGCTCTCGAAAAGATTCAGCACCTCCGGGACGAGCTCAAAAAGGACGTGGTGCCGATCAAGGAAGTGGTGGACTACCCGGAAGAGGAGTTCACCGAGGAGAAGGAAGAGGACCTCCGCAAGACCGTCATCCGCGAGCTCGGCAACACGGACCGGATGCTGCGCGAGCGGGACAAGCTCATGGAAGAGGTCAAGAAGCTCCGCGCCCGCGCGGTCGGCAAGAAGCGATCCAAGGTCGAGCCGCCGTGGAAGAAGCTCGAGCAGCAGGCGCTGGCCAAGCAGGCGCGCGTGCTGGGCACGCTGCGGAGCCTCACGCTGCAGCCCTCCCTCCTGGACGCGTGGGGGCAGGATCTCAAGAAGCTGGTGGACAAGATCCACAAGTCGGAGCGCGAGATCGCGCTCTGGTCCGACGGCCGGCGCCCGGCCCCCGCGGCGGTGGATGCCTTCCTGGCCACCCTCGGCGACGACGAGCGGGACGACGGGGACCGCGACCTCTACCAGAAGGCCGCCGCGCGGCATCCGTCCATCAAGGATCGCCTGGTGTGGGTGGCGCAGCAGAAGATCAAGCGCGCGGAGGAGAACGCGCAGTGCCGCGCGGAGGATCTCAAGAAGATCGTCATCCTCATCAAGGCCGGCGAGGCCAAGGCGGCGCGGGCCAAGAAGGAGATGGTCGAGGCCAACCTCCGGCTCGTGATCTCCATTGCCAAGAAGTACACGAACCGCGGCCTGCAGTTCCTGGACCTCATCCAGGAGGGCAATATCGGCCTCATGAAGGCGGTGGACAAGTTCGAGTACCGGCGGGGCTACAAGTTCTCCACCTATGCCACCTGGTGGATCCGCCAGGCCATCACGCGCGCCATCGCCGACCAGGCCCGCACCATCCGCATCCCCGTGCACATGATCGAGACCATCAACAAGCTCATCCGGACTTCCCGGCAGCTGGTGCAAGAGCTGGGGCGCGAGCCGACCCCGGAAGAGATCGCGGTGAAGATGGAAGTGCCGGTGGACAAGGTGCGCAAGGTCCTCAAGATCGCCCAGGAGCCCATCTCGCTGGAGACGCCCATCGGCGAGGAGGAAGACAGCCACCTCGGGGACTTCATCGAGGACAAGCAGGTGGGCTCGCCGGTGGACTCCATGATCGGGCTCTCCCTGCGCGAGCAGACCAACAAGGTGCTCAACTCGCTGACTCCTCGAGAAGAGAAGGTGCTCCGGCTGCGCTTCGGCCTGTCCGACGGCTGCGAGCATACCCTCGAGGAAGTGGGCCAGGATTTCGCGGTCACGCGCGAACGCATCCGCCAGATCGAGGCCAAGGCGCTCCGGAAGCTCCGGCATCCCTCGCGCTCCAAGAAGCTGCGGAGCTTCCTCGAATCGTGAGTGCTACCATGACGTGCGGGCCCATAGCTCAATTGGCAGAGCCCCCGGCTCATAACCGGTCAGGTCTTGGTTCGAGTCCAAGTGGGCCCACCAATCGCGGAGAGGTGACGTGGACGGCCAGCTAAAGACACTCATCGCCCTGCAAGCCCTCGACACCCGGATCGCCGGCCTCGAGACCGAGGCGGCCCGGATCCCCCGGGAGGTCGAGATCCTCCGGTCCCGCACCGCCGAGGCCAAGAAGATCGTCGACGCCGCCCGCACCGCGCTGGACGCCGCCCGCAAAGAAACCCGCGCCAAGGAAAAAGACCTCGAGGACAACCAGGTGAAGCGGCAGAAGTTCGAGGGCCAGCTCTACCAGGTCAAGACCAACAAGGAGTACTCCGCCGTCCTCGCCGAGATCGAGGAGGTCAAGCAGCAGAAGTCCAAGATCGAGGAGGAGATCCTGACGCTGATGGAGCGGGGGGAGCGCGTCGCCGGCGAGATCAAGGACGCGGAGACGCACTATAAGTCGGCCGAGACGGCCGGGACCACCGAGGAAAAGGCGCTCCGCGAGAAGCTGGCCGCGGTGGAGACGGAGCTGGGCGGCGTGCGCGGCGAGCGGGGCTCGCTGGCGCGCGAGGTGCCCGCCAATGTCCTCACCGACTACGACCGGCTGCTCCGGGCCCGCGGCGGCGTCGCCCTCGTCCAGGTCACCAAGCCAAACCTCTGCGGCGCCTGCCGCATGACGGTCACGCCCCAGCGCCTGCAGGAGCTGCGCGCCCAGAACGCGCTGCTGCACTGCGAGTCCTGCGGGCGCTACATCTACTGGCAGGCCTGATCACCTCCGCGGACCGCGCCACCGTCTATACCGACGGAGCCTGCCTGGGCAATCCGGGGCCGGGAGGCTGGGCGGCCATCATCCTCGACGGCGGCGCCGAGCGCGAGCTGTCCGGGGCCGAACCCTCGTCCACCAATCAGCGGATGGAGATGACGGGCGTGCGGGAGGGCCTGCGCGCACTGCCGCCGGGGCGGGCCGCCGCGATCCATTCGGACAGCGCCTACGTGATCAACTGCTTCCGCGATCGCTGGTACGTGCGGTGGCGGGAGAACGGCTGGAAGAACTCGCAGAAGAAACCGGTGGAGAACCGCGACTTGTGGGAGGCCCTCCTCATCGAGGCCGAGTCGCGCGACGTCACCTGGCACAAGGTGCCGGGTCACGCCGGCGTCCCGCTCAACGAGCGCGCGGATCGCCTGGCCGCCGAGGCCATCCAGCGCATGCTGGCGGGTGTATCCCGGCCGGCACGTTGACCGGCCCGCTCGCACCCTCGACCTGGGTCGACTCGGCCCGGGGCTCGAGCTGCTGGGCGGCCAGCTCATCGAGCCTCAGGGCACGGAGCCTATTCCGCTGCGGCGCGGACCCGTGCTCTGAGGCCGTTTCGGTCGTGGGAAGTCGCCGGAGATCGCCCTGACGAGATCGAGCCCGAGCCGGACGCGGCGGTCGTTCCGGGCGCCATCGAGGACTATCGCTTCGCGCATCCCACGCGCCCGGCCCTCGCCGTGGAAGTCGCCGTGTCGAGCCTCTCCCTCGACCGCACCCACAAGGCCAGTCTTTACGCGCGGGCCGGCGTGAAGGACTACTGGATCGTCAATCTGGTGGACCGCGTCGTCGAAGTCCATCGCGACCCCGCGCGCGACGATAGCGCCCCGTACGGCTGGAGCTACGCCACGGTACAGATCCTGGCCGCGGACGACGCCGTATCCCCCGCTCTCCGCACCGGCAGCCCGCGTCATCGTCACCTCCCTGCTCGGCTGAGCGGCGCCATGCGTCTGAGGCAGGCGCTCGCCGACGAGATCAGCGCGCCGCGGAAGTAGCTCTCACCGCCACACTCCCGACGCCTGGTCTACGGGCGGGGCCGGAGACGCGGATTGCCGTATGTGCGGCTGACCTGGCCCCCACACCGCCGCCCACGGATGCTATACTTTGGCCCGCAACGACGCGCTCTTTGAATGACACCAGAGAAGGCCGGATGGTCGCCGGCGTGGGGGAACCTACGCGGGAGGAAAGTCCGGGCTCCGCAGGGCAGGGTGCTGGCTAACGGCCAGGGGGGGCGACCCCACGGCAGAGTGCCACAGAAAACAGACCGCCGATCGGCGCAAGCCGAGCGGTAAGGGTGAAACGGTGAGGTAAGAGCTCACCAGCGACACGGGTGACCGTGCCGGCTCGGTAAACCCCACCCGGAGCAAGGTCAAATAGGAGAGCAATCCCGGCGTCGGGCGCAAGCCTGGCGCATGGGTGAAGCGCGGCCCGCGTGGCGCTCTCGGGTACGGCCGCTCGAGGCGCCGGGTAACCGGCGTCCTAGAGAAATGACCGTCGGGCTGGGCGAAAGTCCAGCCAACAGGACCCGGCTTACAGGCCTCCTCTGGTGTTTTTCTCTCGCATCTTCCCTTCCCTGTCGGTCGGCTTTACAGGTGCCGGCCACGCAGATAGCGCGTGCTCTGAAGGGGCTGATATTACAATCGTATTGCGGCTCAAGACCCCTGGCATGGGACTTCCACCAACTCCATACAAGCGGCGATGTGTTCGCCGGCATTCATGACCCTTCGATCCCATCCCGGCCCAGACGGACGCCCCACCAACGCGTTCGAGACTTTCGAGCGCGACGACCTCGAGCGCTCGATCGCCGCGCGCTTCGAGCGCCAGGCCGCTCGCGCGCCCGGGCGACTCGCGGTCAAGATGGGGGACCAGGCGCTCACCTACGCCGAGCTCGACCGCGCTGCGAATCGAGTCGCGCATGCCCTCCTCGAGACGACTCGGGCCCGGCAACGAGCCGGTGGTCTTGCTTCTCCCGCAGGCCATATGCCAGGTCGCGGCGGTGCTCGGCGCGCTCAAGGCCGGCAAGATCTATGTGCCCCTCGACCCCACCCATCCCGCGCCACGCCTCGCGGACGCCATCGGGGACTCGGGCGCGCGGCTGGTCCTCACCACGGCCGAGCACGCGCCGCTCGCGCGCGCCGTCGCGGGTGAGGCCGCGCTCCTCCTGGCGGAGGCGCTCGACGGCAACGACGCGGACGCGGCGCCCGGACTCCTCGTGGCGCCCGAGGCGAGCGCCTATATCTTCTACACCTCCGGGTCGACGGGACGTCCCAAGGGCGTGCTCGACACGCATCGCAACGTGCTGCATAACGTGCGGCGGTATACCCATACGCTGCATCTCGCCGCCGACGACCGACTGACCTTGCTCCAGGGGCCCGCGTTCAGCGGCGCGGTCTCGAGCCTGTTCGGCGCGCTCCTCAACGGCGCGGCGTGCTTCCCCATCGACGTGGCGCGCGAGGGCCCGGACCGGGTGCCCGCGTGGCTCGCCGCCGAAGGCATCACGGTCTATCACTCGGTGCCGGCGCTGTTCCGCCAGGTCGCGCCCCACGGCGCGGCGCTCCCCGCCCTGCGCCTCGTGCGGCTGGAGGGCGATGGGGCCTCGAGGCGCGACCTCGAGCTCTTCCAGCGTCACTTCGCGCGGGACTGCGTTCTCGTCAACGGCCTCGGCGCCACCGAGTGCGGGCTCGTGCGGCAGTTCTTCTTCACGCCCGCGCACCCGTTGCCCGAGGGTGTGGTCCCCATCGGCGAGGCGGTCGAGGACATGGAGATCGCCCTGGTCGGCGAGGACGGCCGGCCGGTGCCGAGCGGCACGGTGGGCGAGATCACCGTGCGGAGCCGCTATCTCGCCGCGGGCTACTGGCGCCGGCCGGAGCTGACCGCGGAGCGCTTCCAGGAAGCCGGAACGGAACCGGGGCTGCGCGTGTACCGCACCGGGGACGCGGGCCGGCTGCGCGCGAACGGAGTGCTGGAGCATCTCGGCCGCCTGGACGGGCTCGCCAAGGTGCGGGGCCAGCGGGTGGAAGTCGCGGAGGTGGAAACGGCGATGCTGACGCTGCCCGGCGTGGCCGAGGCCGCCGTCACGGTGCGGGAAGACATGCCCGGCGAGTCCCGGCTCGTGGCCTATCTGGTGCCCGGCGCGGCGTCCCTTGCCCACGATCAGCGCGCTTGCGCCGGGACGCTCGCCGGACTCCTGCCCGACTACATGGTGCCCTCCGCCTTCGTGACGCTGTCGCGGCTGCCGCTCAGCGACAACCGCAAGGTGGATCGCCGCGCCCTGCCCTCGCCCGGCGCCGCGCGGCCGGCCCTCGACACCCCGGTGGTGCCGCCGCGAACGGGGGACGAGACAACCTTGGCGGGGCTCTGGCGGGTCGCGCTGCGCCTCGAGGAGATCGGCGTCGAGGACGACTTCTTCGATCTGGGCGGCGACTCCCTGCTCGCCGCCACCATGCTCGCGCGCGTGCTGGATGTCTTCCGCGTCGAGATCGCGCTCTCCGACTTCGTGGCGCGCCCCACCGTGGCCGCGCTGGCCAAGCGGATCGCTGCCGCGCGTGCCGCGGTCAACCCGAAGGCGACGGCCTCGATCCCCGCGATCATTCGCGAGTCGGGCGCGCTGTCGCCGACCTCATTCGCCCAGGAGCGGCTGTGGCTCATCGACCAGCTCGACCCCGGGCAGGCCGTCTACAACAGCGCCCTGGCCTGGCGGCTGACCGGTCCCCTCGACGTCCCCGCACTCGCCCGCAGCCTGCAGCGCGTGGTGGACCGCCACGAGGCGCTCCGCACCGTCTTCGTCGCGGTGGACGGAGTGCCGCGCCAGCGCGTGCTGGACGGGCTCGAGATCGCGCTGCCCGTGACCGACCTCGAGGCGCGCCCGCCCGAGACGCGCGAGGGGGAGGCGCGCCAGCGCGTCCTCGAGACGGCGCAGGAGCCGTTCTCGCTCGAGCAGGGCCCGCTGCTCCGCGCGCTCCTCGTGCGCTTCGCCGCGGCCGAGCACGTGCTCGTCATCGTCGTGCATCACATCGCGACCGACGGGTGGTCCATGAGCGTGCTCCGGCGCGAGCTCGGGATCGCGTACCGGGCGGAGTCCACGGCGGCGGCGGCGGTGCTGCCCGCGCTCACCGTCCAGTACGCCGACTACGCCGCGTGGGAGCGGGAGCGGATGAGCGGCGAGCGGCTGGAGCGGCTCCTCGCGCACTGGCGCGAGCGGCTCGGAGACCGGCCGCCCCTTCTCGCCCTGCCCACCGACCGGCCCCGGCCCGCGCGTCCCGCCTTCCGCGGCGGGCGCGCCTCCTTCGCGCTCTCCGCGGAGACCACGGCGGCGCTCCGCGCGCTGGGGCGCAGCGAGCGGGCGACCCTCTACATGACCCTCCTGGCCGGATTCGCGCTGCTCCTGCACCGGCACACCGGCCAGGAGGAGCTGCTCATCGGAAGCCCGGTCGCCAACCGCCCGCGGACGGAGACGGAGAGCCTTATCGGGCTCTTCCTCAATACGCTGGTGCTCCGGATCGATCTGGAAGGGCGCCCCACCTTCCGCGAGCTCCTGCGACGGGTGCGCGCGGTCGCGCTGGACGCGTTCGCCCACGGTGAGCTTCCTTACGAGCGGCTGGTGGGGGCCCTCCGCCTCGACCGGAGCACGGGCGCCCCGCTCCTGTCGGCCCTCTTCAACCTCCTCAATCAGCCGGGGGCACCGCTCGTCCTCGAGGGTCTCGCGGTGACGGCCTTTCCGACGAAGCTGGAGGAGGCCAAGTTCGACCTGAACCTGGCCGTCGCGGAGTCCGCCCAGGGCCTGTCCGGTGAGCTCGTCTACGACGCCGATCTCTTCGAGCCCGACACCGCGCGCCGGCTCCTCGACGCGTTCGCGTGCGCGCTCTCCGCGGTGGCCGCCGAGCCGGATCGGCGCCTGGGCGAGATCCCGCTCGCCCGGGAGGCGGACAGGCCGCGGCTCCTCGAGCGGGGACGGGGCGCCGTTGATCCGTTCCCGCGCGATCGCGCCATCCACGAGCTGGTCGAGGCGCAGGTGGACCGCACGCCTGAGTCGGTCGCGCTCGTTCTCGACGACGAGCGCGTCACGTATCGGGCGCTGGACGCGCGCGCCAACCGCCTGGCGGGGCGCCTCCGCGCCCTCGGCGTGGGCGCGGGCGAGACCGTGGGGATTTGCCTCCCCCGCTCGACGGACCTCGTGGTCTCTCTCCTGGCCGTCCTCAAGGCCAGCGGCGCCTACGTGGCGCTGGACCCCCTCGATCCCGCGCCCCGGCTGCGCCACGTGCTCGCGGACGCGGGGGTGCGGATCTTGCTGACGGACTCGCGGCTGCCGGTGCGCGGCGCCGGCAAGGGGCGCCGCCTGCTCCGTCTCGACGAGGAGGTCGAGCTGCTCGCCCTCGAGGACGACCGGCGGCCGCAGCGCGCCGCCGCCGGCGACAGCCTCGCCTACATCGCCTTCACGTCGGGCTCCACCGGCACGCCGAAGGGCGTGCCCATCGGCCACCGCGGCGTGGTGAGCTATCTGCAGTACCTGACGCGCACCTACGCGCTGGGCGACGACGACCGCGTGCTCCAGCTGGCGCGGAGCTCGTTCGACGTCTCGGTGCGCGAGATCTTCGGTCCCCTCTCGGTGGGGGGCCAGGTCGTGCTGCTGTCCGACGACGCCGCGGCGGACCCCGCGGCCATCCTGTCCCACCTCCGCCGCCACTCCGTCACTGCACTCCTCGCGCTGGTGCCGTCGGTGCTGCGGCCGCTCACCGATGAGGCCGAGGCCCACGGCCTCTCCGCCCCGCGCCTGCGGCTCGTCCTCACGGCCGGCGAACGGCTGTTCTACGCCGACGTGCGGCGCGCCCGGCGCCATCTGGCGCCGGGCGCCCACTTCGTCAACCAGTACGGGCCCACCGAGTGCACGATGTCCACGACCTATCACCGGATCGACTCCGTCGCCCGCGACACCGTCGGCGCCGACGACGTCGCGGAGGGGGGCGTCGGGGTTCCGATCGGGCGGCCCATCTCGAACACCTGCGCCTTCGTGCTCGACGAGGCGCTGTCCCCCGTGCCACCCGGGGTGCCGGGCGAGCTCCACATCGGCGGGATCGGTGTGGCGGCGGGCTATCTCGGCGACGCCGCGCTCTCGGCCGCGCGCTTCATTCCAGATCCATTCGACGCGACGCCCGGGGCGCAGCTCTACAAGACCGGCGACCTGACGCGCTCGCGCGCCGACGGCGTGCTGGAGTTCCTCGGCCGCATCGACCGCCAGGTCAAGGTGCGCGGGATCCGCACCGAGCCGGTGGAAGCCGAGCGCGCGCTCGCCGAGCATCCGGCGGTCAGCGAGGTCGTGGTCCTGCCGTGGGAGCCCGTACCGGGCGACCTGCGGCTGGCCGCGTATATCGTGGCGCGGCCGGGCGCCTGCGCGGACCGGGCCGAGCTGCGGCGCTACGCGCGCGAGCGCCTGCCCGCCCACCTCGTGCCCGCGGCCATCACGTTCCTGCCCGCGCTGCCCCTCACGCCCAATCGCAAGCTGGACCGCCGCGCGCTGCCGCCGCCCGAGCCGGAGGACATGCTGCCGACGGCAGCGCCGGTCCCGCCCCGCACGCCACTGGAGCGCGCGCTGGCCGCGATCTGGTCGGAGGTGCTGGGTCTCCCGCAGATCTCCGTGCACGACGATTTCTTCGATATCGGCGGCCATTCCCTGCTCGCCGCGCAGGTGGTGGCCCGGCTCCGCGATCGTCTGGGGATCGAGGTGCCGCTCCGGCAGATGTTCGAGACGCCGAGCGTCGCGAACTTTGCCTCGCGGTGCTCGCGCGGGACCCGGGAAACCGCGACTCCCTGACCCGCGACGCGTCCCGATGAGCGACGCGCGACCCTTGGAGCTTGCGGGAGTTGGTGCCCCCGCCCGGGCTATCTCGGCGCCCTCGTGGTGGAAGGCGAGGGGTGGACGCTACTCGGCCTGGGCGTAGGACAATCGACGAGGCCCTTGACTCGGCCCCCCACGACCGCGCTATCCGTGACGGACCGACACCGCCGGGATCCGTTGCCCCGAGCGCCGGAGGGGAAAGTGAGATCAAGATGACCGAGGGCGCCCTCCGCGAGTACATCGAGCAGGTCCGCCGTGGGGTGGTGAGCCGCCGGCAGTTCATGGAAACCATGCTGGCGCTGGGCGTCACCGCCCCCCTGGCCGCCCAGGCCCTATCCGCGGGCAACGCCGAGGCCCAGCGACCCGCTCAGGCCCAGGGGGCCTTCGTGCCGACCCGGCGCGGCGGGGGCGGCGACCTCAAGATCCTCATGTGGGATGCGCCGACCATGCTGCATCCCCACTTCGGGCGCGGCCTCCGCGACCTGACCGCCTCGCGGCTCTTCTACGAGCCCCTCGCCGCACCGCTGGGCGACGGCACCTACGCCCCCGTGCTCGCGGAAGAGCTGCCCACGCTCAAGAACGGCGGCATCGCGAAGGACGGGCGCTGGGTGCTGTGGCGGCTCAAGAAGAACGTCACCTGGCACGATGGCGTGCCCTTCACCGCCGACGACGTCGTCTTCAACTGGCAGTTCGCCCTCGATCCCGGCACTGCCGCCTCCACCCGTCCCGGCTTCCTCGAAGTGTCGAAGGTGGAGAAGATCGACACGCACACGGTGAAGGTGATATTCGAGAAGCCGCAGCCGTTCTGGGCGGTGGTGTTCGCGAGCGGCGGCCTCATCCCGCGCCACGTGTTCGAGCCCCTCAAGGGCGCGGGCGCGCGCGAGGCGGTGGGCATGATCAAGCCGGTGGGCACGGGTCCCTATCGGCTGGTCGAGTTCCGGACCGGCGACGTGATCCGCGCCGAGATCAACTCCAACTATCACGTGCCCAACCGCCCGTACTTCGATCGCCTGGAGATCAAGTGCGGCGGCGACTCCGCCGGCGCCACTCGCGCGGTGCTCCAGACCGGCGAGTACGACTTCTCCTACTACGTGCTCCTGGAGGAGGAGGTCCTCAAGCGCATCGAGGCCGGCGGCAAGGGGCGGGTGCTCACCATCCCCTCCAGCGGGGTCAGCCATATCCAGCTCAATCAGACCGATCCCGTGGCCGAGGTGGACGGCGAGCGCTCGAGCCTCAAGGCGCCGCATCCCTGCTTCACCAATCCGGCGGTGCGCGCGGCGATCTCCCTGCTGGTGGACCGCCAGGCCATCCAGGACCACCTCGTCGGGCGCACCGGCCAGATCGCGGTGAGCTTCCTGAACTCGCCCGATCGCTTCCGCTCGCCCAACAATACCTGGGAGTTCAATCCGGAAAAGGCCAACGCCCTGCTGGACGGCGCCGGCTGGACACGCGGCGCCGACGGGATCCGGGCCAAGGACGGCCGGCGGCTCCGCTTCGTGTTCCAGGCCACCGCCAATACCACCGTGCAGAAGGTCCAGGCGGTGGTGAAGCAGGCGGCGGCGCGCGCGGGCATCGAGATCGAGATCAAGGCCATCCCCGCCCAGGTCTTTTTCTCCGCCGACATGTCGAACCCGGACGCCTATCCGCGCTTCCTCGCCGACCTGCAGACCTACACCACCTTCACCGGCCTGGACCCGCAGTTCTTCATGGCGCAGTTCATCACCTCCGAGATCCCCACCAAGGAGAACAAGTGGACGGGGCGCAACATCGTCCGCTGGCGGAATCCGGAGTACGACCGGATCTGGGCCGCCGCCGAGCACGAGATGGATCCCGTCAAGCGGACGGCGCTCTTCATTCGCATGAACGACCTCGTGGTGCAGAGCGGGGTCATCATCCCGTTCACGTGGCGGAACGTGGTGCACGCCGCCGCCAACAACCTGGCCGGGATCGATCCCAATAGCTGGGACTCCATCTTCGGCAGCATCGCCTACTGGTACCGGACGAGCTGATTCACCCTCCGCCGCGGCTCACCCAGGGATTGTCCCGCACCCAGAACCGCCAGGGCCGCGCCGCCCACTCCCCCGCGTAGTCGACCCCCACGCGCGGGCCGCGCGCGACCGCGCTCCGCGCGAGTCGCCGCGGGCCTTCTTCCAGCCATACGCGGTCGCCCCGGAGGTCGGCGCGGTCGTGCGCGCGATTGATCCCCAGCGCCAGGCAGAGCCGTCCCGGCCCATTGGTGAGCTCGCGGTCCGCGCGGCCCGGCCGGCGCCGGCGCATGAGGGCCAGCCCCTCCCGGGGCTCCAGTGCGCGGATCAGCACCGCGTGCGCCACGCCCGCGACATTGGTCACCACGTTGAACTGGTGGTACATCCCGTAGACGAAGTAGACATAGGCGGTGCCGCCCGGCCCGTACATGGTCTCGGTGCGCGGGGTGCGCCGCCCGTTCCATGCATGCGACGCCCGGTCCCCGGGGGCGCGATACGCTTCCGTCTCCACGATGACCCCGGCCACGCGGGCGCCGCCGCGCGCCGGCGCCACCAGCACCGTCCCCAGCAGGTCGCGCGCGACGGCGAGCACGTCGGCGCGGGTGAAGAAGGCCAGCGGGAGCCGGCGCGCCGGCAGCGCTACTCCTCCACCAGCGCCACCACGCGCGCGGGCGCGGACTCCGTCTTCCACTTGGCGGGGAGCGCGATCACCTTCACCCGGGAGGGGATCTGGTGGAGATTGATGAGGTTCTCGATCTGGAAGACCACCCGCGGCAAGATCGTCCGGTGCACGCGCATCCCGCTGCCGAGGATCTCGTCCGCGCGACCGTAGTCGGCCCCCTTCTCCTCCTGGGCGAAGTCGTAGCCCAGTACGGCCGGTTGCCGCGCCACCAGCCATTCGGCGGCGTCCTTGGTCAGGCAGGGCGAGTCGTCCCACCAGGCGGGATCCGTGGTCACGTGCCCGCGCGGCCAGTCGGTGCGGAGGAAGAGCATGCCGCCGGGCTCGAGGCGGATGCCCTGGGCGGCCAGCGCGCGCTCCGCCTGCTCGAGGTCCTCGGGCGTGATGCGGGCCCGGGCCTGGCCCTTGAAGGTGAGATCCATCACCACCGCCTCGCCGATCATGGACTCCAGCGGCAGGGCCTCCACGCTCGGCTTGTCGCGGAAAAAGTGATGCGGCGAGTCGATGTGGGTGCCCGCGTGCACGGTCATCTCGACCATGCTGGACACGAAGCCCTTGTCCTCCCACCGCACGATGGGGCGGGACTTGAAGTAAGCCTCCTCCTTGGCGAAGGGGGTCGAATCGCACTCTTCCACCGTCATGCTGAGGTCCACGAGGCGCATGGGGTCTCCTCCCTGACTTGCCGTCGGTTCCGCGATACTATACCGCCCTGACCACGAGCGCGCGCAGGCGCGGGAGGCAGCCCATGGGCTACGCCGAGGTGCTCTACGAGGTGAAGGATCGCATCGCCACCGTCACGCTGCACCGCCCCGACAAGCTCAACGCGTGGACGGCGCAGATGGGGCGCGAGGTGCGCGCGGCCATGACCGAGGCGGCGCGCGACGAGGCGGTGCGCGTGATCGTGCTCACCGGCGCCGGGCGCGGCTTTTGCGCGGGCGCCGACATGGGGCTCCTGGCCGGGCTGTCCGGCGCGGGCGCGCCCACCGAGGACGCGGCGGCGGTGCTCCGGCGGGAGGACGCGGAGGCGGCCGCGGCGGCCGGAAGCGACACGCGGCCGGACTTCCGCGGGCCCTACGCGTATTTCCCCACCATCCCCAAGCCCATCATCGGCGCGCTCAACGGCGCCACCGCGGGACTGGGGCTGGTGGTCGCGCTCTACTGTGATCTCCGCCTCGCCAGCGACGCCGCCGTCTTCACCACCGCCTTCGCGCGCCGGGGCCTCGTGGCCGAGCACGGCATCTCCTGGATGCTGCCCCGGCTGGTGGGCTTGCCCCACGCGCTGGATCTCCTCCTCTCCGCGCGGAAGATCGACGCGGCGGAGGCGCTGCGCATGGGGCTCGTGTCCCAGGTCCTGCCCGGGGCCGGCTTCGCCGCCGGCGTCACCGCCTACGCGCGCGAGCTGGCCGACCTCGTCTCCCCGCGCTCGATGCAGGTGATGAAGCGCCAGCTCTGGGAGGCGCAGTTCCAGGATCTCGCCGCCGCCACCGCCGTCGCCGAGACCGAGATGCGGCGCTCCTTCGGGAGCGAGGACTTCCGCGAGGGCGTCGCCCACTTCCTGGAGAAGCGCGCCCCGCGCTTCACCGGCCGGTAGCCGCCTCCCGCGGGGCTGTGCTACCCATGCTCGGCGAGACGCGGCGGTAGGATCGTGGCTCTCATGGAGCTGGCGCCGCGACGGTTCGCCGACGCCGTGGTCCTCCGCCCCTCCGGGCGCCTCGATCACTGCACCGCTCCCGACTTCCGGACGGCGCTCGCCCCGCACCTCGAGGCTGCGCGGCGGGCCGCGATGTGGTGGTGCTGGATCTCTCCGGCCTGGAGCACGTCTCCAGCGCCGGCCTGCGCGTGCTGATGCTCGCCTCGCGGCAGGTGAGCGCCCAGGGCGGGACCATGGTGGCGGCCAACCCGCAGTCGCGGGTCGCGGGAGATCTTCGAGATCAGCCGATTCACCCTGGTGTTCGAGATCTTCCCCACCGTGGCCGCCGCGCTGGCCCGTGTCTCCCCCGCCGGAGCGGCGGCCTACACGGCGCCGCCTGGACCGGCCGCGGCCGGCGCCTGATGCGCGTCCGATTCTGGGGAACGCGGGGGTCGCTCCCGGTGGCGATGTCGGCCCACGCGGTGCGGGAAAAAGTGGTCGCGGCGCTGGTGGCGGCGGCGCGGCCGCGAGCTTCGCACCGCGAAGGCCGCGCGTGACTTCGTGGAGCGCGAGATGGACTGGGCGGTCGGCCACTCCTTCGGGGGCAACTCGTCCTGCGTGGAGCTGGTCACCGCGGCCCGACGAGCACGTGCTCTGCGATCTGGGCTCGGGCGCGCGCGCCTTCGGCAATCACCTCCTCGCCGCGGGGGGGCCGCGCGGGCACACCGTGCACGTCTTCATGTCCCACGTCCACTGGGACCACATCATGGGCTTTCCGTTCTTCATGCCCGCCTATCTCCCCGGCAACCGGATCCGGATCCACGGCTGCCACCCCGGGCTGGAGGAGGCCTTCCGCCGGCAGCACGCGGCGCCCTTCTTCCCGGTGGATTTCGCGCGCCTGGAGGCGCCGATCGAATTCGTCACCCTCGAGCCCGGCCGAGAGTACGAGGCGGCGGGCTATCGCGTCCGGGCCATGCGGCAGCGGCACTCCGGCGACTCGTACGGCTACCGCTTCGAGCGCGCGGGCCGGGTGGTGGTCTATTCCACGGATTCCGAGCACAAGCGCGACGAGCCCGCAGAGACCGACGCCTTCGTGGCGTTCTTCCGCGATGCGGACCTGGTGATCTTCGACGCCATGTACTCCCTCGCCGACGCGATCTCGGTGAAGGAGGACTGGGGGCATTCCAGCAATATCGTGGGCGTGGAGCTCTGCCAGCTCGCCCGCGCGCGGCACCTCTGCCTCTTCCATCACGAGCCGGTGCACGACGACCTCGCCATCGCCGCCATCCTGCGCGAGACTCGCCGGCTGGAGGAGATCACGCGCAGCGGCCCGCGCCTGGAGGTCTCCGCCGCCTATGACGGCATGGAGATCGAGGTGTGAGCGCTCCCGTCCGGACTTGACCGGGAGGCGCGCGACGGACTACGCTCGTCCCCGTCCTTCAATCTGATCCCCAGGAGCCCCAGCGTGAATCGAGCGGATCGCATCTCCGGCGTGCTCTCCCCCGTGGTCACCCCCTTCAAGGCCGACCTCAGCCCCGACCCCGAGCGCTTCGTGCGCCAGTGTCGCTGGCTCCTCTCGCAGAACGTGGGCCTGGCCGTGTTCGGGACCAATTCCGAGGCGAACTCGCTGTCGGTGGACGAGAAGATCGAGCTGCTCGACCGCCTCGTCGCCGCCGGGCTCGACCCCGCGCGCATGATGCCGGGCACGGGCGCCTGCGCGCTGACGGACTCGGTGCGGCTCACCGCGCACGCGGTGAAGGCGGGCTGCGGCGGCGTGCTCATGCTGCCGCCCTTCTACTACAAGGGCGTGAGCGACGACGGGCTCTACCGGAGCTTCGCGGAGGTGATCGAGCGGGTGGCCGACATACGGCTCCGCGTGTACGTCTATCACATCCCCCCGGTCTCGCAGGTGCCGATCACGCTGCCCCTCATCGAGCGGCTGCTCAAGGCCTATCCGGGGACGGTGGCGGGCGTGAAGGACTCCTCCGGGGACTGGGGCAATACCAAGGCCATGCTGGACGCGTTCGCCGCCTCCGGCTTCGACGTCTTCGCGGGCAGCGAGACCTTCCTGCTCGCCAATATGCGGGGCGGGGGCAAGGGCTGCATCAGCGCCACCGCCAACGTGCACCCCGGTCCCATCGCGCGGCTCTTCGCCTCCTGGACGGGCGGGGACGCCGACGCGCAGCAGGCGCGGCTGGACGAGATCCGCGGCGTCTTCCAGAAATTCCCCATGATCCCCGCCCTCAAGGCGGCCATCGCGCACTACGGCGGCGACCCCGCGTGGGCCACCGTGCGCCCGCCTCTGGTGGACCTCGGCCGCGAGCCCGCCGCCGCGCTGGTCGCGGAGCTCGACCGCCGCGGCTTCACCATGCCCGGCCTCAAGGCCTGAGCCGAAGGCTCCCGGTCACCGAGCAATGCCCGTCGCGGGGATCTATCACACCGGCCTCAGCGTCAGCGATCTCGACCGCTCGATTGCGTTCTATCGCGATCTGCTCGGGCTCGAGCTGGTCGCCCAGTGGGACAGCAGCCAGGCCTATCTCCGCACCGTGGTCGGGTTCCCCGACGGGGAACTGCGCATCGCCCTCCTCCGCCTGCCCGGTGAAGCGGGCGCCGCCGGGCATCACCTCGAGCTTCTCGAGTACCGCGTCCCGCGCGGGACGCGAGGCGACCCGCGCACCTGCAATCCCGGCAACGTGCACGTGGCCTTTCGCGTGGAGGACCTCGACGCGACCTACCGCGAGCTTCGGGCCAAGGGTGTGCGCTTCAAGTCCCCGCCGGTGGAGGTCACCCATGGACGGAACCGCGGCGCCAGGGCCGTCTACCTCCTGGACCCCGACGACATCACCCTCGAGATGATGCAGCCGCCCGCGCCCGGATGACGAGCCTCGATCTCTTCCGCCTGGACGGCCAGGTGGCGGTGGTGGTGGGCGGCGCGGGCGGGCTCGGCGCCGCCATCGCGCGCGGACTGGCGGAGGCGGGGGCGCCGGTGGCCGTCGCCGACGCCAATGCCGCGGGGGCAAAGACGGTCGCCGATGGAATCGCCGCCAAGGGCGGCCGCGCGCAGGCGGTGACGGTGGACGTGACCGACGCCGCGAGCGTGGAGCGCATGGCGGACGAGGTGGAGTCGCGCCTCGGCCCCATCGAGATCCTGGTGAATAGCGCGGGGATCACCCACCGGGCGCCGGCGGCGGAGTTCCCCGAGGCGCAATGGCACCGGGTGATCGCGGTGAATCTGACCGGTGTCTACCTGGCCAGCCAGGCGGTCGGCCGCCGCATGGTGGCGCGAGGCGGCGGGCGCATCGTCAACATCGCCTCCATCGCGGGCGAGATCGGGCTTCCCGGCACCATCGCCTACTCGGCGAGCAAGGGCGGCGTGGTCCAGCTCACGCGGGCGCTGGCGGTGGAGTGGGCGCCGCACAACGTGCGGGTCAATGCCATCGCGCCGTCCTGGTTCAGCACCGATATCGGCGATCTCATCCACCGCGAGCCCGAGTACGAGCGCGCGCGCCATGCGCGCGTGCCGGTGGGCCGGATGGGCCGGCCCGACGAGCTCGTGGGGGCGGCGCTCTATCTGGCCTCGGAGGCCTCCAGCATGGTCACCGGCCACATCCTCGCCGTCGACGGGGGAACTTCGGCCTGCGTCGTCCCGGTCCGAATCGCGAGCCAGACGAGGCCCGAGGGAGCCGCGGCCGCGAGGCGTACGAGGGTGTACGTGGAGCGGCCGCGGCGACCGAGAACGAAGTATGGCGAAGCGAGTCGGGCCGGGACTCAGGGCTGGAACAGGTTCGGGAGGAAAAGGACGAGCTGCGGGAAGAAGGTAACCAGCAGCAGGGTCAGGATCATCGGAATCAGGAACGGGATGACCGCGCGCACCAGCCGGGCAAACGAGACCTGGGCGATCTGCATGGTGATGAAGAGCGCGATCCCGAAGGGCGGCGTAGGTCCCGATGAGCAGGTTGATGATGATGATGAGCCGAAGAGGACGGGGTCCACGTCGAGCGTGGTGACCAGCGGAAAGAAGACGGGCACGCTGATGACCAGGATGGCGGTGGTCTCCATGAAGCAGCCGGCGATCAGGAGGACCACGTTGATCGCAGCAGGATCATCCACTTGTCGGCGGTCAGCGCGAGGATCCGCTGGGCGAGCGCCGGCGGGCACCTGGTTGATGGCCACCAGCCAGCCGAACGGGAACGCCACCGAGATGATGAAGACGAGGATGCCGTAGGTGATGGCCGCCTCCCCGAGGATGTCGAGGAGGGAGCGAAGCGTGAGCTCCTTGTACGACGAAGCCGAGCACGATCCCGTAGACGACCACGATGGCGCCCAGCTCGGTGGGCGTGGCCACCCCCATGAGCATCCCGCCGATGCGGAAGATGGGCGCGACCAGCGCCGGGAACGCGCCCCAGAACGCCCGCCAGAGGACGCCGAGGGGCTGGCGCGGCAACCGGGGGGCGTAGACCCGCCCCGTGGCCACCAGCCAGTAGATCATCCCCATCAGGGACAGTCCCATGATGATCCCGGGGATGAACCCGCCAGGAACAGCCGGGCCACCGACACTTCCGTCATGACGGCGAAGATCACCATGATCACCGAGGGCGGAATGATGGGGCCGATGATGGCCGAGGTGGCGGTGACCGCCGCCGCGAAGGCGGGATCGAAGCCGTCCCGCTTCATCTCCTCGATCTCGATGACGCCGAGACCGGCGGCGTCGGCCTGGGCAGTGCCGGACATGCCGGCGAAGATCATGCTGCCCACCACGTTGACGTGCGCCAGGCCGCCCCGGATATGTCCCACGAGGGCCGGCGCGAAGTCGTAGATGCGCCGGGCGATCCCGCCGGTGGCGAAGACGTGGCCGGCGAGCACGAAGAGCGGCAGAGCCAGGAAGGGGAAGCTGTCCAGGCCGGACGTCATGCGCTGCACCAGGATGACCAGCGGCGTACGCCCCTCGGCGAGCAGATAGCTCAGGCTCGCCAGCCCCAGCGCGAAGGCGATGGGCATCTCGAGCGCGATGAGGACCAGGAAGGAGACGAAGAAGAAGGGCCAGGGTCAAACGGAGAGCGCCTCGTCGCGCCGGGCGGCCAGTCCATACCCGGTGGCGGCCTCGAGCAGATCGTGGACCACGGTGAGAACCATGGAGGCGGCGCCGACGATGAGCGGCGTGGAGTAGAAGAGGTAGCGGGGTAGGTCCACGGGCAGGGCGATGGTCGTCTGGTGCCACTCGAAGAGGAACATGGCCTTGAAGCCGTTGACGACGAGGAGGACGCAGAAGGCCCCGATGAGCAGGTCGAGGATGATGCGGAGGCCCCGGCGGGCGCCGGGGGGAAGCCGCTCGACGAAGGACTCGATCTTGAGGTGGCGCCCCTGCTTGAGCCCCGCCGCGGCCCCGATGAAGGCGCTCAAGATGAAGGCATACGTCGGAGCTCCTCGACCCATACCAGCGGCTGGCCGAAGAGATACCGGGACACCACCTGCGCGAAGATACAGGCGACCATGGTGACCATCATGACGATGGCCACCCACCGCTCGACCCGCCCGATCCCGATCTGCAACGAGCGGTAGCCGCCGAGAAAGGCGGTCATCCGGGCTACTTGATGTCCTGTACCTTCTGCCAGAGCCCCTTGGACCAGAGGCCCTCGGCCTCCGCCTTGCCCACCGCGTCGCGAAGTTTTTCCTGGAAGGGCCGCGTGTCCAGCGTGCCGATGGTCGCGCCTTCCGCCCGCATCTTCTTCAGCGTCTCGTCCGCGACGGACTTGGCCTCGGTCGCCGCCCACACCACCGATTCGCGCGCCGCCTCCTCCACGACCTTCTTGAGGTCGGCGGGCAGGCTCTGGTACGTCTTCTCGTTCATCGTGATGTGGGAGCTGGAGATGATGTGGTTGGTCAGGTAGCCGTTGGGGGCCGCCTCGTGGAACTTCACGCCGTAGGTGGCCGAGATGGGCCCCTCCGCGCCCTCCACAACTCCCGTCTTCATCGCGAGGTACACCTCGCCCCAGGTGACCCGGCTCGGCTTGGTCTGAAGCGTCTCCCACACCATGAGGTAGGCCTTGATCTCGGGCACGCGCATCTTCATACCCTTCATGTCGTCGAGCTTGCCGATCGGCTTCTTGCTCCACAGCATGCGCGGCTCGGTGGGGCCGGCGGCCAGGATGCGCAGGCCGTGCTGGGTGCGGAGCCGGTCCGCCATCTCCTTGAACGTGCCGGACTCCAGGAACTTGTTGAAGTGGTCGTTGTCCCGGAAGGCGAAGCCCCAGCCGAAGATGGAGAAGTCCTTCACCCAGTTGGCCCACCAGTCGAGCACGTCGCCGTAGCCCTGGATCGAGTTGGCCATCATCTGCTCGATCTGGGCGATGTCGCCGCCGAGCTGGTCGCAGCAGAAGTACTCCCACTTGAGGCGGCCATTGGATTTCTTGTCGGAAAGCTCGACGAAGCGCAGGGTGGTCTTGTCCAGCAGGCCCCGGCCGGGATCGGAGCCCCCGAAGCGGAGCTTGACCTCGGACGGCGCCTGCGCGGGAGCCTCCGCACCCGGGAGAAGCAGAAGCGTGACGAGCACGAAGCACAGGGCGAGCGTGATGGGCGGTCGCATCATGTCTCCTCCTCCAGCCGGACGGGTGCGCGAAGGATCCGTGTGCGCCAGTGAGTAGCATCCGAGCTCACGGCTTGTCAACCGACCCCGCGCGGCGTCTATCCCTTGAGGCCGCCCGCGCCCCACCCGGCGATGAGATAGCGCTGGATGGCCACGAAGAAAACGAGCGCGGGGAGGGTCACCATGACGCCGGCGGCCATGATCAGCCCCCAGTCCACCACCGCCATGTGGAAGAACTCGTTGATCCCGATGGCGAGGGTCTTGAGCTCGTCCTTGCCGATGAGCACGAGGGCGAAGAGGAAGTCGTTCCAGGCCACGATGAAGGTGAAGATCGCGGTGGCGATGATCCCGGGGAGCGCGAGCGGCATCACGATGTAGGCGAGGGCCTGGGCGCGGTTGGCCCCGTCGATGAGCGCGGCATGCTCGAGCTCGATGGGGATGGACTGGAAGAACGCGCGGAGGATCCAGAGCGCATACGGCAGCGAGAAGGAGATGTAGGTCAGCGCGAGCCCGAGGAGCGAGTTCGTCAGGCCGAGCTCGCGGGCAAACAGGAAGAGCGGGACCAGCATGATGATCGGCGGGAACATGTAGGCGAGGAGGGTGAGCCGCGCCACCAAGGTCCGGCCCGGGAAGGCGTAGCGGGTCAGGCTGTAGGCGCCGATCACGCCGGCGGCGAGGACGATGACGGTGGTGACCGCGGCCACGATCACGGTGTTCTGGAAGTACGTCCAGAAGTTCGTCTCGTAGAAGAGCTTGCGGTAGGCGCGGAGCTCCCACTCGTGCGGCACGAACGTCGGCGGCGAGGCGAGCAGCTCGTGGCTACCTTGAGCGAGGAGACCACCATCCAGTAGAGCGGAAACGCGCAGAAGACGAAGAGGCCGAGGCGAAGCCCCCAGGCCGCGGCGGTGGACAGCGGGCGGCCGCGCCGCCGCCCGGCGGCCCTAGCCATGTGCTCTCCTCCGCCTCGGGCGGAAAGGCCACGAAGTAGATCGTCACCACCATGAGGAGGAGCGCGAGCATGATGTTCGAGAGCGTGGCGCCCATTCCCGCCTGGTAGTAGGTGAACGACCGCTGATAGGTGAAGACGGGGAGGGTCCGGATCGCCTCGCCGGCTCCCCCGCCGAAGCCCAGCAGCCAGGGCACGTCGAACTTGGTGAACATCCAGATGCCGCGCAGGAGCAGCACGATCAGGAGCACGTTCCGGAGCTGCGGCAGCGTGACGTGGAGGAACTGCCGGACGGCCGAGGCCCCGTCCACGCGGGCGGCGTCGTAGAGCTCCGGCGGGATGGTCTGCAGCCGCGCGAGCACGTTGACGAGCACGAAGGGGAAGAAGGTCCAGACCGAGAGGATGATCAGCACCCACATGATCGTCCCGTGGGCGAGCCACGCCTCCGGCATCCCCGGGATCGCGAGCGCGCCCAGGACGTAGGGCACCACCCCGTAGAGGTCGTTCATGAGCCAGCGCCAGACGAAGACGGCGATGACGGTGGGGATCATGTACGGGAAGAGGGCCACCCCCCGGAGGAAGTCGCAGCCGGGGAACCGTTGGTGCAGGATGAGGGCGCCGGCGACGCCGGCGACGATCTGCAGCGCCGTGCTCGAGACCGCGTACACGGTGGCGAGATAGACGCTCCGCCAGAAATCGGGATCGGCGAGGATCTGGACGTAGTTGTCGAGCCCGACCCAGGTGCTGGTGGCGCGGAGCGAATGCTTCGCGAAGAAGCCGAGCCACACGTTGTAGGCGACGGGGAAGATCGTGAACGCGAGGACGAGCGCGGCGGAGGGCAGGAACAGGCCGAGCCCGATGAGGGCCTGGCGCCGGTGGCGCGACGCGCGGCCCGGGGCCAGGACGAGCGTTCGGCCTGGACGGTCATGGACGAGCGCGCGGGCGCCGGGGTCCCCGGTCGGAGAGGACCCCGGCGCCCGCCTTCACGCTCCGCTCCCTACTTGGCCTTGCCGATGATGTCGCGGTTGATCTTGTCGCTGGCTTCCTTGGCGGCCGCGCGCGGGTCCTTCCCCCGCTCCACCACCGCCATCGCCATGTCGGCCAGGATCGGCGCCGCCGCGACGTCGCCGATCCAGGGGATCAGCTTGTCCTGGGGGTTGCACACGAGTAGCGGGTGCGCCCGTCCCGACTCCACCCACTTGACCTGCGCGTCGAGCCACGGCTTCCAGCGCTTGCGCTCGGGATGCCCCATGTACGAGGAGTCCTGGAAGTCGGCCTTGAAGATCGAGAGGAGGTGAAGCGGCACCGAGTCGCAGTACCGGCGGTAGTTCTCGGCCTTGAAGAAGAACTTGAGGAACTCCTTCGTGGCGGCCTTCTCGTCGGCCGGGGCATCCTTGTAGATCACCCACGGCTCGTTGTCGAACTGCGTGAGCGGCGCCTTGCCCATGGGCCCGATGGTCTTCGGCCAGACCTGGAAGACGTCGGGATTCCGCTTGTCGGGCGGCGCGTACTGGTCGATGTAGCCCGCGGTCCGGCCCCACACCATCGCCTGCGCCGTCTTCCCCGTCGCCCACGCGGAGAGCGTCTCGAGGTAGTCGTGCGAGGCCCAGCCGGGCGGCAGGAAGGGCTTGAGCTTCTTCCAGAACTCGAGCATCCCGAGCACCTGCGGGCTCTCCAGCGCCGGGTTGCCCTTGGCGTCGAAGAGGCTCCCGCCATTGGACGCCGCCCACATGTAGACGTCCTCGTTGACGAAGAACGGGATGCCGGCCAGCGCGAGGCCGTAGTGCTGGGGCGCCTTGGTGAGCTTCGGCAGGTCGCGGAGCCAGTCGTCCCAGGTCTTCCACGTGCGCGGGTCCACGCCCGCGGCCTGCGCGTAGTCGCCGCGGCCGCCCAGGAACTCGGCGCCCCAGGCGTGGGTGACGCCCCAGTACTTGCCGTCCGGGTACTTGAGCCACTGGAGCACGGACGGGAAGATCTTGTCCTCGCCGATCGCCTTGATGACGTCGTCCACCGGCTCGATGAGTCCCTTGTCCTTGAAGGACGTGACGACGTAGGTCTGGGTGTGCGAGGCGCTCGGCGGGCTCTTCGCCGCCATCGCCGCCTGGAGCTTCCGGTCCATGTCGCCCCAGCCCATGCCCTCGGCGCGGACCTCGATGTCCTTGTGGAGCTTCTGGAAGTCCTCGACGATGGCCTTCATCGCCGCGCGCGTGGCCGGATTGGGCTCGGTGTCCCACATCGTGACGGCGACCTTCTTCTGCGCGCCGGCCGGGCGCGCGCTCCCCACGAGCGCGGCGCGCCGCGGCGGTGCCGCCGAGCCGGGCCAGGAAGGCGCGGCGGCTCAGGGCGCCCTCGGCCCGCTCCTTGACCAGCCGCCGGAGATCCGGATCGCTCTCCCAACGCTTCATGGTGTCGCTCCTTTCACGGATGACCCCGAGGGGGCGCCGAGCTTCGGAATCACGTCGGCGGCCACCTTCTCGAGGATCGGGAACTGCTCGGGAGCCGGCTGGTCGATGATGAACTCGTTGACGCCGACCTCGGCGTAGCGCCCGATGACGTCCTCGAAGGCGCTCACGCTCGCCCACGGGTCGGGGAGGCCCTGCTCCGCCATCTTGCTCGCCCAGCCGTAGAACGAGCGCGAGATGGTCCCCGGGTCTCGTCCGAGCGCCGCACAGTGCGCGTCGAGGATCTGATTGCGCTCGCGCATCTCCGCGACCGTCCCGAAGGAGTTCCACCGGTCCGCGAACTCGGCGCAGATCCGCAGCATGCGCGTCTGGTGCGCGCCGAGGGTGAGCGGCGGCCGGGGCGTCTGGACGGGACGCGGGCGAAGGTGGGCGTCCTTCAGCCGGTAGTGCCGGCCGGTGAAGGTCGCCGTGCCGTGGCGCAGCAGCGTGTCCACGATGCGCACCGCCTCGTGGAAGCGTCCGACCAGCTCGCCGGGCGGAGGAAAGTCGATCCCGAACTGCGCGTGCTCGGGAACGAACCAGCCGGCCCCGAGTCCCAGCTCGAGACGTCCGTTGGAGACATGATCGACGGTCATGGCCTGATGCGCGAGGAGGGCGGGGTGGCGGAAGTTGTTGCAGCTCACCAGCACGCCGACCCGGATGCGCTCGGTCCGCGCGGCGAGGGCGGCGAGGAGCGTCCACCCCTCGTAGAAGGGGCCGGTCGGGCGGCTCGGCTGATTGAAGTGGTCGCAATCCCAGGCGCTGTCGAAGCCGAGGCGCTCGAAGTACTGCCAGCGCTCGACGAGCGTCGGCCACGGCAGGTTCTGATCGGTGCAGAGGCCGAAGTGCATCTGGCGCGGCATCGTGGGCATCTCGGTCCTCACCTGGCGCGACGAAGACCGTGGCGCCGTGATTCGAGTCGTCTCGAGCGCCCGATTATCAGAGGCCGGCGAGAGACTGTCAAGTCCGGGCCCGACCGAGCGGCGCGTGGGCGCGCTACAATGCCGCCGCATGGCACGTCCGCTCGAGGGTCTCAGCGCGCTGGACCTGGCCACCTTCGTGGCCGCGCCCTTCTGCTGCACGCTGCTGGGCGAGTTCGGCGCCGAGGTGATCAAGGTGGAGCAGCCCGGCGGGGGCGACGATCTCCGCCGCCTGGGCCGCGCCTCCGCCGACGGGCCCTCCTACCTCTGGCTGGTCGAGGCGCGGAACAAGAAGTCCATCACCTGCAACCTGCGCACCGCCGAGGGCCAGGCCCTCATCAAGCGCCTCGCCGTCTCCACCGACGTCGTCGCCGAGAACTTCCGGCCCGGCACGCTCGAGCGCTGGCATCTCGGCTACTCGGATCTGCGCGCGGTGAATCGCGGCCTCGTCATGGTGCGCATCTCCGCCTTCGGGCAGACGGGACCGTACCGCGAGCGTCCCGGCTTCGGCCGCATCGCGGCAGCGGTGAGCGGAGCCAGCTATATCTCGGGCGACCCGGATCGCCCGCCCGTCACGCCGGGCACGCCGACCATCCCCGACTACCTGGCCGGCGCGATGGGGGCCTTCGGGGCGCTCGCCGCCATCCACCACCGTCAGGGGAATGGCGAGGGGCAGGTGGTGGACGTGGCCCTCTACGAGCCCTTGCTCCGGATGCTGGACGAGCTGCTCCCCGCCTATGGCGGCGACGGGCACGTGCGCGAGCGCATCGGGTCGGGGACCGAGTACGTGGTGCCCCACAACCACTACCGGACCCGCGACGGGCGCTGGATCGCCATCGCCTGCACCAATGACCGGATGTTCGAACGTCTCGTCACCGGCGCCATGAAGCGGCCGGAGCTCCTCGCCGAGTTCGGGTCGGTCGCCGCCCGCTTGAGGCGCCGCGATGACGTGGACGGCCTCGTCCAGGCCTGGGTGGCCGGGCACGACGCCGCCGAGGCGCTCGGCCACCTCGAGCGCGCCGAGGTGCCCGGCCTCCCCCGTCAACAGCGTGCGCGATCTCTTCGCGGACCCGCACATGAAGGCTCGCGAGAACATCGTGAGCGCGACCAGCCCCCTGGGCACGCTGATCCGCATGGCGGGCATCGTCCCCAAGCTGAGCCTGACGCCGGGCGGCGTCGACGCGCTGGGGCCGCAGGAGCCGGGCGCCCACAACGAGGAGATCTACGGCGGGCGGCTCGGCCTCGGCCGCGACGAGCTCGCGGGACTGCGCGCCCGCGGCGTGATCTGAGCGCGCGCGGCGGGCCGCGCGGGGCTTGACGCGCCACGCCCCGCGGCATAGCTTCCAATTGGAGGATCCCATGCTCGATCTCATGATCACGAACGCGCGCATCATCGATGGTCTCGGCACGCCCGCGCGCGACGGCAGCCTCGCCGTCAAGGACGGACGCATCGCCGCGCTGTCCACCGATCGCCGCGGCGCCGACCTGGGCGCCGCCGCGTGAGACGGTGGACGCCGGCGGGCTCACGCTGGCGCCGGGCATCGTGGACATCCACACCCACTACGACGCCCAGCTCACCTGGGATCCCTTCGCCACGCCCTCGTCCTCCCTGGGCGTCACCACGGTGGTGATCGGCAACTGCGGCTTCACCATCGCGCCCTGCCGGCCGCAGCACCGCGACATCATCGTGCGCAATCTCACCCACGTGGAGGGCATGTCGCTGGAGGCGCTTCGCGCCGGCATCAACTGGGACTTCGAGACCTACCCCGAATATCTGGCCTCCCTCGAGCGGCGGGGCATGGTGCCCAATGTGGCCTCCTTCGTGGGCCACTCCTCGGTGCGCACCTGGGTGCTCGGCGACGAGGCCAGCACCCGCGCGGCCACGCCGGCCGAAGTGGCGGAGATGCGCCGCCTCGTGCTCGAGGCGATGCGGGCGGGCGCCATCGGCTTCGCCACCTCCACGCTGGAGCAGCACAACGGCGAGAACGGCATTCCCATGCCGTCGCGCCTGGCCGACGAGCGGGAGATGCGCGCGCTCACCGGCGCGCTGGGGGAGGCGGGCCGCGGCGTGTTCATGCTCACCAAGGGCATGACCTCCACCATCCCCTGGCTGGAGACGATCTCCGCGGAGAGCGGCCGGCCGGTGATGATCGCGGCGATGTTCGTGGATCCGGGCGATCCCACCCGTGTCTTCCGCGAGCTCGGCGAGATCGGGCAGGCCCGCGCGCGCGGGCGCGAGCTGTGGGCGCAGGTGGGATGCTTCCCGCTGGGGATGGAGTTCACCCTGCGCCATCCCTACCCGCTGGAGGCGTTCCTGTCCTGGCGGCCCGCCATCGTGGCTGACACCGAGGCGCGCTACCGCGCCGCGCTCGCCGATCCCTCGTTCCGCGCCGGGCTCAAGAAGGAGATCTCGCAGCCGGGCGTGCCGAACCGCTTCAGCGACAAGAACTGGGATCACCTCACCATCATGGAGGTGACGCGCCCCGAGCACCGGGGGCTGGTGGGGAAGAGCATCGGCGACCTCGCGCGCGAGCGCGGCGAGCACCCGTGGGACTGCTTCCTCGACTTCGGGCTCGACGGCGAGCTCGACGCCATGTTCGAGTGTTCGCCTCTTCAATATCGACGAGAATGACGTGAAGCGGCTGCTCCAGCACCCGCACGTGGCGGTGGCGCTGTCCGACGCGGGCGCGCATCTCTCCTTCCTCTGCGACGCCGGCTTCGGGCTGCACCTCTTCGGCCACTGGGCGCGCGAGCGCGGCGACCTCACGCTGGAGGCGGCGGTGCGCGCGGTGACGAGCACGGTGGCGGACGCCTATCGCATTCCGGGCCGCGGCCGCCTCGCCGTGGGCGCCTGGGCCGATCTCCTCCTCTTCGATCCCCAGACGGTGGGACGCGGCGAGAAACGCCGGGTCAACGACCTCCCGACCGGGGCAACCCGCCTGGACACGCCCGCCGTCGGGCTGCACGGCGTCTGGGTGAACGGCGTGCGAACGGTGGACCAGCGGGGCGCCGTCATCGCCGGCTGCGGCAGGCCGGGCAAGCTCCTGCGCGACTTCTCGGCCTGAGCGCGTCGCGCTGCCACCTCCCGCGCTCGCGCCCGCTCATCGTCGCACCCTGACGCGGGCGCTCCCGCCGCTGCTGATCGGGCTGCCGTGGCTGATCCTTCGCTCATGAGCGGCGGGCCGCCGGCCCGACTCGGCCGGATCGCCATCCTGCTCACCGCGGTGGTCGGACTGGGGGCCCTGTCCATCGACATGTTCCTGCCCTCGCTGCCCGCGCTGGCCGCCTTCTACCGCACCGACGCCGCCACCGCCCAGCTCACCGTCACGCTCTTCCTGGCCGGGCTGGCCCCCGCCCAGCTCGCGTGGGGCCCCCTCTCCGACCGCTTCGGCCGGCGCCGCGTCCTCGTGTCCGGGCTGAGCCTCTATGCGGCGGCGGGCGTGGCCTGCGCGCTGGCGCCGAGCATCCGCCTCCTCGTCGCGGCGCGCGTGCTCCAGGCCTTCGGCGCCGGCAGCGGGCCCGTGGTGGCGCGCGCCATCGTCCGCGACATCTATCCGCGCGAGCAGGCTGCGCGCGTGCTGGGCCTCATGGGCACCGCGCAGGCGCTGAACCCCATCCTCGCCCCCATCCTGGGCGGCCTGCTCCACGTGGCCTTCGGCTGGCGCGCGGTCTTCGTCGTGCTCGCCGGCTTCGGCACGCTATTCCTGATCGCCGCCGCCGCGGTCGCACCCGAGACCAATGTCCGGCCCGACGCCACCGCGCTTCACCCGGCCCGCCTCGCCGAGAATCTCGGCACTCTCCTCGCCGATCGCGCGTACCTGGGCTACGTGGCCGTGGTCACCTTCATGTTCTGCGGCCAGTTCGCGTTCATCTCGGGCTCATCCTTCGTCCTCATCGAGGGCCTCGGCGTCACCCCCGACATCTACGGCTTCTGCTTCGGCGCGGTGGCGGTCGGCATCATGGCGGGGAGCTTCACCACGTCCCGGCTCGCCGGACATGTCCCGGGAGACCGGGTCATCGTCGCGGGCACCGCGCTGGGCGCCGTCGCGGGGCTCGTGATGGCGGGGCTCGCCTGGGCGGGCGTGGCCACGGTGGCCGCCGTCATCGCGCCCATGTTCTTCTTCGCCCTCGGCCTGGGCCTGTCCAATCCCGTTGCGGTAGCGGGCGCGGTGGGTCCGTACCCGCACATGGCCGGGCTCGCCGCCGCCATCGTCGGCATGGTGCAGATGACGGGCTCGGCGCTCTATGGCATCGGCGTCGGGCACCTGGCGGACGGCACCACCGTCCCCATGGCCACCGCCATCGCCTCGGCGGGGCTCGCCGCCTTCGTGGTCTTCGCGCTGCTCCGCCGGCGCCAACCGGCCTTCCCCCTCTCGACGCTGGGCTGAGCCCGCTTCTTGACCACGCTCCCGTGGCGGCGCAGGATGGCTCGGGTCAGAGGGCGATCGCGATGCTGACGCACGCCGTCGCCAGGGTGAAGCCAGCAATCCTAGGGGAGAACCCATCATGCACAGACGGACTGGTCCTGTCCTCGTCCTGATCGGATTGGTGGTCGCGGGAATCATGGCCGGGCTCGGTCAAGTTCCCGCCGCCAACGCCCAGGCACCGCGTGCCGGGGGCGAGCTGGTTTTCATCGTGGGGTCGGAGATGCCCAGCTACGACGGGCACCGCGAGGAGACCTTCGGCGTCACCCACCCCATCGCCCCGCACTACAGCACCCTGCTACGCACGGATCCCACGGACCCGACCGGGACGAAGCTCGTCGGTGACCTCGCCGAGAGCTGGGTCATCTCCCGGGACGGGCTGACGTACACGTTCAAGGTCCGGCGCGGCGTCAAATTCCACGACGGCTCCCGGCTCACCGCGCGGGACGTCAAGGCCACCTACGACAAGATCGCCAATCCCCCCGCCGGCGTGTCGAGCGCCCGGAAGGGGCAATACGCCGTCATCGAGGCCGTCGAGGCCGCGGACGATCACACGGTCGTCTTCCGACTCAAGCACGTCTCCGCGGGATTCCTCGCCAGCCTGGCCTCGCCGTGGAACTTCGTCTACAAGGCGGACATCCTGGCCAAGGACCCCCACTGGTACGAGAAGAACATCATGGGGACGGGCCCCTTCACGTTCGTCGAGCACGTCAGGGGCTCGCACTGGGTGGGCAAGAAGTTCCCGGACTACTGGGACCCGGGCAAGCCGTACCTGGACAGCTACCGCGCGCTGTTCATCCCGAACACGGCGGCGCGGGTGGCGGCGATTCGCGGCGAGCGCGCGATGATCGAGTTCCGCTCGTTCAACCCTTCGCGCCGGGAGGAGCTGGTCAAGGCGATGGGCCCGAAGATCACCGTCCAGGAGAGCCCGTGGGACTGCCTGATGTTCGCCTGGGCGAATCACGAGCGGAAGCCTTTCGACGATCCGCGGGTACGTCGGGCTCTCTCCCTCGCCCTGGACCGGTGGGAGGGCTCGAAACACCTGTCGAAGATCACGATCATGAAGGAGGTCGGCGGCCTCCAGGTGCCGGGCACCCCCTACGCCGCGTCCGAGGCGGAGGTGACCAGGCTCGCCGGCTTCGGCAAGGACATCGAGGCCGCGCGGAAGGAGGCGCGGCGCCTGCTCCGGGAGGCCGGGGTGCCGGACGGTTTCTCCTTCGTCTTCACGAACCGCAACCTGCCCGAACCGTACGAGCCGGCGACGGTGTGGCTGCTCGACCAGTGGCGCCGGATCGGGCTCAACGTCACCCAGCGGGTGATGGAGAGCGCCGCCTGGTTCGGCGCGCTGCGCTCGGGCGACTTCGACCTGAGCATCGCCGCCTGGTGTGGCTACATCGTGGAGCCCGACCTCGACCTGGCCGTGTACCTCTCCACCGACCGAACCGACGGCAACTACGGCCGGTATACGGACCGCGTGCTCGATGGGCTCTACGACCGCCAGGCTCGGGCCCGCGACCCGGAGGAGCGGAAGAAGATCATCCGGGAGTTCGAGAAGCGCCTGCTCGACGAGCAGGTGCACGTGGTCCCGCTCCTGTGGTGGCACCGGATCGTCCCGTACAACGCGCGCGTTCGAGGCTGGACCATCAGCCCCAGCCACTACCTCAACAACCAGCTCGACACGATCTGGCTGGCGCCGGAGTGACTCGCGCGAAGGTGACGGTCGCACAGCATGGACGGGTCTCACGTGGGCGCCCTGACGGCGCAGATAGGCGCCCACTGAGCTCCCGGCGAGAACGAGCACCAGACCCGCGGCTGGCCATCCGAAGAGGATGGCGAGGACGATGAGCAAGGGGAGGGGCGATCGTGTCTCATCAGGATTGGCATAGGGTCTCTCCTATCATCCGCGCTGGATCTCGAGTGGGAACGCGGTGTCCATCAACGAGGCGCCGCCGTCGACGTGGATAAGCTGCCCGGTGATCCACGCCGCCTGCGGCGAGCAGAGCAACGCCACCGCGCCGCCGATTTCCCCCGGCGTCCCCATCCGACCCATCGGCGTCCAGCCGCCCTCGTGCCAGGCGCGTGTAGTGGCCTGCACCGCCTGCGGCAAGCCGTTGAAGACGCTGTCGTCGGTGAGTCCGGGCTCACGCTGTTGACGGTGATCCCGCGCCGAGCCAAGGCGACCGCGAAGTACCGCACGAGCGAGTCCGCCGCGGCCTTGGCCGAGCCCATGGCGACCCACGGCTGCCAGCTTCCGGTGCGGGCCCCGGGAGCGTAGGTGACCGCGACGATCCGGCCCCCCTCACCCATCAGCGCCGCCGCCTCGCGCACGCCGATCAGGAACGCTCGGGCTTGGGAGTTCAGCGCCATGTCCCACTGGTCGAGCGTGATCGTCATGGGCGCCTGGTAGAAGGTCGGCAGCTCGGGCCGCGCGTTGCTCACGAAGATGTCGAGCGTCTGGAATTCCTGCTTGACGGTCGCGAACAGGCGGGCGATGTCCTCTGGCCGGGACACGTCGGCCTGAACGATGAAGCCGTCGGAGCCGTGCTTCCGGATCCGCTCGAGGGTGTCCCGGGCCGCCCCCTCGTTGACGTGGTAGTGGACCGCGATTCTGGCTCCGCACTCGGCAAGCTCGAGCGCGATCCCGCGTCCGATTCCTCGTGAGCCTCCGGTGACCAACGCGTGCTTTCCTTTGAGTGTCATGGCTTCCTCCTGCCCGCGAGCGTACGTGCCGACCGTCAGGGCCGCGTCGCCGCGCGCGTCAAAAGTGGCGTCAAAAAAGTGCTATCCTCGGCCGTCGCTCGGAGGTGCCATGCCGCGACTCGATCTCACCCTCCTCGGTGGCTTTCAGGCCTGGCTGGCTCCCGGATCGGTACTCAGCTTGCCGACGAGGAAGGCGAGTGCGCTGCTGGCGTACCTGGCGCTGCCACTCGGTCGAGCTCATCCCCGCGACCACCTGGCCGCCTTGCTCTGGGGCGGGGTTCGCGACGCGTCGGCACGCAAGAGTCTCCGGCAGACCGTCTTCGTCCTCCGCAAGGCGCTGCGAACCGCCGGGGCCGATGTCCTCCGGATCGAGGGTGAGACGATCGCGCTCGATCCGACCGGCGTGCACGTGGATGCGGCGGCGTTCGAGCACGCGGTGGCCGAGGGGACCCCGGAGGCTCTGGAGCAGGCGGTGGCGGCCTATCACGGCGACCTGCTGGCCGGGCTCCTGGTCAGCGAGCCCCCCTTCGAGGAATGGCTGCTGGCGGAGCGGGAGCGGCTCCGGGAGCTCTCGCTCGAGGGCCACGCGAAGCTCCTCGCGCTCCAGCAGGCCGCGGGCGTACCCGAGGCGGCGGTGCGCACGGGGCTCCGGCTCCTCGCGATCGATCCCCTGCTGGAGCCCGTTCAGCGAACCGTGATGCGGCTCTACGCGGGGCTCGGGCGTCGCGCGGCCGCACTTCGCCAGTACCAGCAGTGCGTGACCGTGCTCCATCGCGAGCTTGGCATCGAGCCCGAGGCGGAGACGAAGAATCTCTATCAGGAGATCCTCCGCCAGCGGGCGACGCCGTCCCCCCGCAGCGCGTCGAGCCGGGGGGTCTGGCCATCACCCACCACCGGCCCCCGCCGGATCGCCTCCGTCGACGACGCGCCGCTCATCGGGCGCGTGGCGGAGATGGCGGGCTTTCAGCAGGCGCTCGACCAGGCGCGGGCCGGGCGCGGATCCGTGGTGGCGCTGGTCGGAGAAGCGGGGGTGGGAAAAACTCGGTTGATCGCCGAGCTGGCGGCCGACGTCGAGCATCGGGGCGAGCGCGTGTTGATCGGTCGATGCTACGAGAGCGAGCAGATTCTCCCATTCGGCCCCTGGCTGGACGCGCTCCGTGCCAGCCACGTGCTTGCCGACCTCGGCGGCATGGCTCCTGCTTGGCGCGCCGAGCTGGGGCGCCTCCTGCCGGAGCTGGCGGAGCCGGGCGCCCCGCCCGCGCCCGGCGGGATCGACTATCGGCAGCTCCTCGAGAGCGTGGTCCAGGCGATGCGCCACCTGGCACGCGGACACCTTCTCCTCGTGATCCTGGAGGACGTCCACTGGGCCGACGAGATGGTCTCCGCCTGCTCGCATTCCTCGGTCGGCGCATTGCCGAGTGGCCCGTCCTCGCGGTGGTGACGGCGCGCGAGGAGGAGCTACCTGATGCCCCCGCGCTCCGCCGCGCGCTGGATGAGCTCGCCGGCGAGAGCCGGCGCGTCGAGCTCAGTGCTGGGTCCCTTGTCCCAACCCGACACGTTGGAGCTGGTGCGGTGGCTGGCCCCGAGCGGAACCGAGGGGCAAACCGTCGCGCGACTCGGCGAGGTCGCGTGGGCCACGAGCGAGGGCAACTCATTCGTCGTGGTCGAGTCGATCCGAGCCCACGCGCAGGGGGCCCCGTCGGTTCATGATCCGGCGGTGGGGCTTCCGCAGCGCGTGCGCGAGATGGTCTCTGGACGCCTTGAGCGACTCTCGGAGCGGGGCCGGACCGTCGTTGCCGTGGCGGCGGTGATCGGGCGTGAGTTCGAATTCCCGCTGCTCGAGCGGGCGGCCGAGCTGGGCGACCGCGAGGCGGCTGAAGCCGTCGAGGAGCTGGTACGTCGTCGGGTGCTACAGAGCGTGGGCGAGCGGTTCGATTTCACCCACGACCGCGTCCGCACGGCCGTCCTCGCCGGACTTCTTCCGGCGCGGCGCAAGCTTCTCCACCGGCGGGTCGGCGAGGCCCTGGAAGCCGTCTACGCCAGTGCCCTCGAGCCGCATCACGTGGCGCTCGGGATCCACTTCGGGATGGAGAGGTGTGGGACCGAGCAGTGACGTACCTCGAACGGGCAGGGGCGCGGGCGCTCGCGCACGCCGCCCACCGAGAGGCCGCGATGCTCTTCGAGCAGGCGCTCGCCCCCCTCGAGCATCTACCCGAGAGCCGCGCGCGCTCCGAGCGGGCGGTGGACATGATGGTCTCTCACCGGAACTGTCTCTATCCGCTCGGGGAGCTGGAGCGCGTGCTTCGAATCGGACGGCGCGCGCAGGCCGTGGCGGAACAGCTCGGCGACCAGCGACGCCTCGCGCGCACGTTGATCGGCATCGCGTATGCCCTCGCCAGCCTGGGGGATCTGGCGGGCGCCATCGAGGCCGTCGAGCAGGCGGCGGCGCTCGCCGACGCGCTGGGTGACGAACGGCTGAAGGCGAGCCTCAACGGCTCCCGACCCTACTATGGGGTGGGCGACTATGGACGAGCGATCGAGTTCGCTCGCCTCGAGATCGCGGCCTACGGGAGCGATCGGATCAACGAGCGCGCCGGTGGAGGCCTACGATCCGCGGTCCGGGGCCGCGTCTGGCTCGCCCTCTCGCTGGCCGAGCTCGGCGAGTTCGGCGAAGGTGTAATCGCCGCGGACGAGGCCCTGGCGATCGCCGAGACGGATCACCACGCACACGACGTCAGCTGGGCTTGCACCGGCGCGGGACGCCTGCGCCTGGTCAAGGGCGACCTCGCGCAGGCGATCACCGTCCTCGAGCGGGGGCTGCCGCTGTGCAAGCACGGGGGCGAGCTGGTCATCTACGTGTCCCGCATCGCCGCCTCGCTGGGGCTGGCGTATGCCCTGTCGGGCCGCCTCGATGCGGGCCTGGCGCTCCTGGAAGAGGCGGTGGCGGCGGGCGAGTCGCTGCGATTCACCTATGCGCAGTCCCTCGCCGTCGCGAGCCTTGCCGAGGGCCACTTGCTGGGCGGGCCGTGTCGAGGAGGCCGCCCGCCGCGCGACCCAGGCGACGGAGCTGGCCCGCGAGCATGGGCATCGGGGTTGGGAGGCCTGGTCCCTCCGGGTGCGCGGGGCTGCCGCCCTGGCGGGGGGCGGCTCGACGAGGCGGAGTCCTCCTACCAGTCGGCGATCGCTCGGGCCGAGGAAGGCCACATGCGCCCGCTGATGGCACACTGCCGCCTGGGTCTCGGCCTTGCCGCCGCCCGGCAGGGACGGAAGGACACCGCGCATTCCGACGTCGCGGCGGCGCTCGATTTGTACCGTGCGCTCGACATGCCGTTCTGGCGTGATCGCGCGGAACGAGAGGTCGCCGCGGCCGGGTTGGCGTGAGCGGGGCCCTCGATCCAGGACCTCCCCGGCCACGCGCGACCAGCACGTTGGCGTCGACGGGCTCCACCGTGGCCGCGCTGGCCTCACTCCACCCCGGCGAGCTGGAGCTCGCTGGGCGCGGTGACAGGCGACGAAATGGGCGGGCGCGATCTCTTGCCAGGCCGGCGCCTGCGTCCGGCATACCTCGATCGCGTGCGGGCAGCGCGGGTGGAAATAGCACCCGCCGGGAGGCGAAGCGGGATTCGCCACTTCCCCCTGGAGGATGATGCGCCGCGAGCGCATGCGCGGGTCCGGCTCGGGCACCGCGGACAGGAGGGCCGCGGTGTAGGGATGCTTGGGCGCGGTGAAGAGATCCGCTCGGTCTCCGCCAGCTCCACGATGCGCCCGACGTACATCACCGCCACGCGGTCGCTGATATGCCGCACGACGCTGAGATCGTGCGCCACGAAGAGGTAGGTCAGCCGGAACTCGGCCTGCAGGTCCTGGAGCAGATTCAGGATCTGGGCCTGGACCGAGACGTCCAGGGCCGAGACGGGCTCATCGGCGACCACCAGGCGGGGCCGGAGCGCGAGCGCGCGGGCAATGCCGATGCGCTGGCGCTCGCCGCCGCTGAAGGCATGAGGGAACCGCCGCATGTACTCGGGCCGGAGCCCCACGCGGCGGAGGAGCTCGGCCACGCGCTCCTCGCGCTCGCGCCGGCTCTTGACGCCGTGGACCAGCAGCGGCTCGCCGACGAGGTCGAACAGCGTCATGCGGGGATTGAGCGAGGAGAAGGGGTCCTGGAAGATCATCTGCATCTCGCGGCGCAGCGCCCGCAGCTCCGTCCGGCCCAACCGGCCCACCTCGACCACGGCGCCGTCGGTGAGCCGCATGAGGATCTCCCCGCCGGTCGGCTCGATGGCTCGCATGATGCACCGCGCGGTGGTGGTCTTTCCGCAGCCACTCTCCCCGACGAGCCCGAGCGCTTCCCCCACGTCGATGTGAAAGTCGACGCCATCCACCGCGCGGACGTGGCCCACCGTCCGCTTCCAGAAGCCCTTCCGGATCGGAAAGAGCTTCTGGAGCCCGGTGACCCGCAGCAAGACCTCGGGAGGAAGCAGGGGAGGCAGCAGGGGAGGAGCGCGGGAGCGCGCTCATGGATAGAGGAAGCAGCTCACCGTGTGCTTGTCGCCCACCGGCCGCAGGGTCGGCGCCTCCACGTCGCAGCGCCCCGCCATGAATTGCGGGCAGCGCGGGTGGAAGGGACAGCCGGAGGGCCGATCGTAGGGGTGCGGCACCGCCCCCGCGATGGGGATGAGCCGCTCTCGCGAGCGGGAGCGCATGCGGGGAATGGAGCGCAGGAGCGCCTGGGTATAGGGGTGCCGCGGCGCATGGAAGATCTCGTCGACCGGCGCCTGCTCGACCACGCGGCCGAGATACATCACCGCCACGTCGGTGGCCATCTCGGCGACCACCCCCAGGTCATGGGTGATGAGCATGATCGCCATCCCGTCCTCGCGCTGCAGCTGGCGCATGAGCTCGAGGATCTGGGTCTGCGTGGTCACGTCGAGCGCGGTGGTGGGCTCGTCGGCGATCAGCAGGGTCGGATGGCAGGACAGCGCCATCGCGATCATGGCCCGCTGGCGCAGGCCCCCGCTCAGCTGGTTGGAGAGCTGGTCGACCCGCTGCTCCGGCGAGGACACCCCGACCCGCCGCAGCATCTCGATCGTCTTCGCGCGCGCCTCGCGCCGGCTGACCTGCTGGTGGAGCATGATCGCCTCGACGATCTGGCTGCCCACCGTGTGCACGGGACTGAACGAGGACATCGGCTCCTGGAAGATGAGCGCGATCTCCGCGCCGCGGATGGCCCGCATCTCGGGTCCGTTCGGCGGCAGCTTCGCCAGGTCCACCACCCCATCGCCGGGGGCGGCCCCGGCGGCCGGCCGGCGGAACCGGATCTCGCCCTCGACGATCCGTCCCGGGCGATCCACGATCCCGAGGATCGAGCGGGCGGTGACGCTCTTGCCGCAGCCGCTTTCGCCCACGATGCCCAGCGTGCCCTCGGGATAGAGGTCGAAGCTCACGCCGTCGACCGCCTTGACGGTGCCCTCGTCCTGGGAAAAGTACGTCTTCAGATCCCGGACGGACAGCAAGGTCGGGCCGGAGGTCAGCGGCCATAGGGATCCGCGGCGTCCCGGAGGCCGTCGCCGAGAAAGTTGAAGGCCATGACCACGATGATCACGGGCACCGCCGGCAGCATCAGCCACGGCGACAGCGCCACCGTCTGGACGTTCTGGGCCTGCTGCAGCAAGACCCCCCAGCTGATCGCGGGCGGGCGCAGGCCCAGGCCGAGGAAGGAGAGCGCGGTCTCGCTGACGATCATCGCGGGCAGCGCGAGCGTCGTCGCCGCGATGATGTGGCTCATGAACGACGGGACCATGTGCACGAAGATGGTCCGCATCTGGCTGCACCCCACCAGCCGCGCGGAGACGACGAAGTCCTCCTCCCGCAGGGCGAGGAAGCGTCCGCGGACGACGCGGGCCAGCTCGGTCCAGCCCAGGAGGGAGATGATGATGGTGATGGCGAAATACACCTGCAGGATCGACCAGTCGCGGGGGAGCGCCGCCGCCAGCCCCATCCACAGCGGGATGGTGGGGATCGAGCGGAGGATCTCGATGACCCGCTGGATGAGCGTATCGGCGAATCCCGCCGTAGAAGCCCGAGAGCCCGCCGAGGAAGACGCCCAGGACCAGGCTCATCGTCACCCCGACCAGGCCGATGGTGAGCGAGATGCGCGTGCCGTACATCAGCCGCGACCAGAGGTCCCGCCCCTGCACGTCCGTGCCGAGGAGGAAGATCGTGGTGGAGGCGTCGCGGCCGCCGTCGACGCCGATCAGGTGCCGCGTCGTCGGGATCACGCCCAGGAAGTGGTACTCGAAGCCCTCGGCGAAGAACCGGATGGGGATCTTCTCGGCCGGATCCGCGCGATAGACGCGCTGGAAGGTCTGGGGATCGCGGGCCCCCTTGATCGCGTACACGTGCGGGCCGAAGCGCCCGCCGTCGAACCAGTAGACGCGCTGCGGGGGCATGAGCGAGCGCTGCGCCTCGGACGCGTTGGGGTCGGCATACGCGAGGAAGTCCGCGCCCACGACGATCAGATAGAACCCGAGGACGATCACCGCGCTCGCCACCGCCACCTTGTGCTTGCGGAACCGCCACCACATGAGCTGCCACTGCGAGGCCACGAAGATGCGCTGCTCGGGCGCGGCGGCCGCGCCGGGGCCGTGGACGGGGGCGCGCGCGGGATCGAGGGCCAGCTCGGGCTCGGCCATCACGTGTCCTCGAGCCGGATGCGCGGATCGACCCAGACGAGCAGGATGTCCGAGACCAGGGTGCCGATCACCGTCATGACCCCCAGCAGCAGCACGATGGTGCCGGCGAGGAACATATCCTGGGCGATCAAGGCCTTGAGGAGGAGCGGTCCCACCGTCGGCAGTCCCAGCACGATGGACACGATGATGCTCCCCGACACGATGTACGGCAGCGTGTAGCCGATGGTGCTCGCGAAGGGGTTGAGCGCGACGCGCACCGGGTACTTCAAGATCACGGTGCGCTCGGAAGGCCCTTGGAGCGCGCCGTCACCACGTAGGGCTTGCGCAGCTCGTCCAGCAGATTGGCTCGCATGATCCGGATCTGCTGCGCGGTGCCGGCGAGGCCCAGGATCAGGGCCGGGATCGGCAGATGCTTCAGCAGGTCCCAGACCCGCGCCAGGCTCCACGGCGCGTCCTGCAGCTCCGGCGAGAACAGCCCGCCGATATGCGCGTTGAACAGCGTGAAGCCCAGATAGAGCAGGACCAGCGCGAGAAGGAAATTCGGGACGGCGAGGCCGATGAAGCCCACGAAGGTGGCGACGTAGTCGCCCACGGAGTACTGCCGGACGGCGGAATAGATCCCGATGGGCAGGGCGAGCACCCAGGTGATGAACAGGGCCGCCACCGAGATCACCACCGTCAGCCAGAGCCGCTCGCCGATCACCTCGGTGACGGGCCGCCGCCACTCCATGGACATGCCGAAGTTGCCCTGGACGACCAGCCTCATCCACTTGAGGTACTGCACGTACATGGGCTGCCCGAGGCCGTACTGGATCCGGAGGTTCTGCGCCTCCTCGTCGGAGACCACGCTGCCCATGGACGCCATCTGGGCGATGTAGGAGGTGACGTAGTCGCCGGGCGGCAGCTGGATGATCGCGAAGGCCAGGACGGAGATCGCCCAGACCGTGAAGATCGCGAGGAGGGCGCGGCGGCCGATGTACGCGAGCATGGGTCGGCGCCCGGGTCACCGCCGCAGCTGGCGGCGACCCGGGCGCGGCGGCCGTCTAGTTCTTGTAGAAGAACGTCGCCGGGCGCGAGATGCCCGGGGTCTTGCCGTCCGGGCTGTTGTACTGGCGCGACGGGATATTGCCCATGTTGTTCTTGACGACGCGCACGCCCATGGCGGCCGGGCCCATGGCCGACCACGCCGATGATGTAGACCTCCTCGGCGGCGATCCTCCAGACGTCCTTGCCGAGCTGGATCCGCTCCTTCTCCGGCACGCCGAAGGCCTTCTTCCACTTCTCCATCAGCTCCTTCATCTTCGGCTCGGGCTCCTTCCCCTGCGTGCCGCCGGAGCTGGAACCACTTCGCGTAGAGCGGCCCCGAGGACGCGACGGCGTCGACCTCGAAGGGAAACACGTGGAGCGGGAAGGTGAAGAGGTGCTCGCTGCCGTCGTTGTTCCAGGCGCCGAGCTGCTGCTCGTTGGCGGCGGTGCGCTTCAGCGCGAGGCTCCGCTCCACCTCCTGCACCTTGAGGTCGATGCCGATCTTCTTCCACTGCTCGCGGATCATCTCGGAGATCTGCGTGTACTGGACGAACTGGCCGCCGAGCGTCATGATCTCGATGCGCAGCCGGCCCTTGCCGTCGGCGCGCAGGCGGTAGCCCTCCGCGTCCTTCTTGGCGAGGCCGAGCTTGTCGAGCATCTCGTTGGCCTTCTTGATGTCGAGCGTGGCCCACAGCTTCCGGTACTGCGGCCCGGGGTTGTACTTGTTGCTGTCCACCGGCACCACCGAGCCCGGCGTGCCCGTGCCGAGCCAGAACGTCTCGTTGATCTGGTCGCGGTCGATGCCGAGCGAGAGCGCGCGCCGGAAGTCGGCGGTGTTGAACCACTTGCCGATCTCCGGATCGGCGTCGTAGTTCAGGTTGAACTTGATGATGAGGTCACAGTAGTCGCCGGGATCCAGGTGGACCTTGTAGTTGCCCTTCTGCTGGTTCTCGAGGAACACGGGCAGCTTGCCGAGATCGACGTGCCGCGACGCGTAGTCGTACTCGCCCGCGATCGCGCGCAGGTTCAGCACTTCCAGATTTTCCGCGAGCGTCAGCACGACCTTGTCGATGTAGGGGAGCTGGTTGCCCGCCGTGTCCACGAAGACGCTGTACGGGTTGCGCTCGAGCGTCCACGTCGGCGTGTTGATCGGCGTCACCGTCTTCCACGGCGACAGCACCGGGAGGTCCGGGTTGAGCGCCCAGTCGTTCCGGTTGAGGAACATAGCGCACCCAGCTGTCGAACTTCGCGTCCTTCGCCTTCTTGTCGAGCTCGGCCGCGCCCGCGTACTTCGGATGGAACTGCTTCAGGTAGTGCGCGGGCGCGAAGCCGCCCATGCGCGCGGTAGCCCCACATCTGGCCCGCGAGCTCGGTGGAGCCGGCCAGCACGTCGGGGAGCATGAAGTACGGCTCGGGGAACTTGTAGCGCACCGTGTAGGTGTCGACCTTCTCGATCACGCCCTGCTTGCCGTTGATGGCCAGGGTCGCCGACGGCGTCGGCACGAGGTCCTTGTTCCGGTAGATGTCCTCGAACCAGAACACGAAGTCGTCGGCGGTGAACGGCTTGCCGTCGCTCCACTTCATGCCGCGGCGCAGGTGCACGAGCCACGCCTTGCCGCCGTCCTGCATCTCGAGGCCCCGGGCGAGGTTCGGCATGACCTTGTCGCCCGTGTAGTCCCAGAACATCAGGTGGTCCGGGCCCGAGCAGCATCGGAAGCCGTTCCAGAAGTCCGCCGGGCCGGTGAAGCCGGCGCGCCACGTGCCGCCGTACTTGCCGATCTCGACTGCAGCGGCTTGATGACGAGCGGGTCCTGCCCGATCCGCTCGGCCACGGGCGGGAGCTTGCCCGCCTTGACCAGCTCGGCGAGCTGGGGGGCTTCCTTGAAGGTCTTGGGCCACTTCGCGGCGTCGGTGACGACCTCCGGGCCTTCCAGCTTGCCGATCAGGGCGCTCTTGCTCATCTGGGCCAGGGCCCCCGCGGCGACCCCGATGGTGAGTAGCCCCACCACGAGGGCGATCATGAAGCGGGACCGTCGCTCGCGTGTCCGCGGCGTTCGCCCAAGGTCAGTCATGACGCGTCCCCCCATTTGCCGCTCGCCCTTGCCGTCCGTGCGCGCGCTGACCGCGGCCCCGTTGCCCCGGCCCCGCCACCCTGCCCGACCCGTGACCTGTATGTTGGGGGGGATACTGACCCGGCGGGGGCACCTCGTCAAGCGGCTGTCGGAGCCGTGCCGAGATGCACCCGGCTAGTGTCCAGGATGGCGATGCGGGCCAGCCGAGCCACGGGGGCTCGGGCTGACTGTGCCGAGCACACGCCACCGTGCGTGGCGTGCTGCCCAGCGGGAATACTCGATCAGGCGGTCAGCGTGGAGCAGGCTGCTCCAGGCAGGATCGAGTCCAGGACATCAGGGCCCGAGCCAGAGCGGACTGGCACCACGCGAGAGCTTCTCGGGCAAGGGGACCCTGTTCGAGGTTGAATTGTCCTGGGTCGCCCGGGTCGGGCCCGTGAAGGATGGGGAGCCCGGCGGCGGACCATCTCCCGTGCCGGCGCGCCCCGACCGGCGCGGCCCCTCCTGGTGGATAAACCTCGAGCTTCACCATCCAGTATCGGAGCGTGTTCCGAGGCACGGCCAACCGCGCCGCAGCCACCGATAGATTCCAGTCGGCTTCCAGGAGCACCTGCACGAGCCGCCCCCGGTCTACGATCCTCCCGAAACGCCGGAGCCGGGCGGGGATTTCCTGAGTAAGGGTGGCCAGCGGAGGGCTTCCGTTCGGTTGCAGGCAGGACGACAGCTCGAGTAGATCCGCGGTGACGATCCGGTCGTCCGACAGCAAAACGACCCGCTCGATCAGGTTGATCAGCTCTCGGACGTTCCCCGGCCACGGATGAGACAGTATCGCCGTCTTCGCGTCGGCGGCCAGCACCTTGGTCGGCAGGCCGTACTGCGTGGAGAACCGGGCAAGGAATCGCTCGGCCAGCAACAGGATGTCGGCGCCGCGCTCCCGGAGGGGTGGCATCCGCAGGGTCAGGACTGCCAGGCGATGATACAGATCCTCTCGAAAATGCCGCGCCCGCGTGGCCGCGGCAAGGTCTTCGTTCGTCGCGGTGATGATCCACGCGTCCACGAGCTCGCTCCGGGTGCCGCCCAGCCGCCGCACACGGCGGTCCTCCACCACCTTGAGGAGCTTGGCCTGAAGGGATCGAGGCAGGAGCCCGATCTCGTCGAGGAAGATCGTGCCCCGGTCAGCGAGCTGGAACAGGCCGGGCTTGGTCTGGCGAGCGTCCGTGAAGGCGCCCCGCTCGTAGCCGAATAGCTCGGCCTCGAGCAGGGTCTCCGGAATCGCCGCGCAGTCAACGTCGATGAATGGTTCCGCGGAGCGCATGCTGCACCGATGGAGCGCCCGCGCCAGGAGCCCCTTGCCGGTGCCCGTCTCACCCTCGATCTCGATGAGGATCGGCGGGACGGAGTCTGTTCGTTCAATTAAGTGCACATTAGATGCAAACCTTTGCCTACTACGCAAAGGAGCCGCGTCTTGAGGCGGGTCGCCATGCCGGAGCAACGGAGTTGCCGGAGGGCGCGTTCAGCTCGAGGAGGCTCATGTAGGGATCAGCGCTGTTGGCGCGGAGACTCCTTCAGGAGCCAGTCGATGATCGCGGAGGGATCCGGCTCCGGACGGGGCTCTTGGCGGGAGGCACCGCTCTCCGGCACAGGCCTGACCGGGACACGGGACGTCGCCTCCACGCGCTCCGCGGGCGCCGGCGGCGGGGGCGTGACCGTCGCGGGTGCTGGCGGCGCGGGCGTGACCGTCGCGGGCTGACGTCCGGCGGGCGGCGGGGCGTGATCGTCGCGGGCGCCGGCGGCGCGGGCGTGACCGTCGCGGGCGCTGGCGGGGGCGCGACCGTCGCAGGCGCTGGCGGCGCGGGCGTGACCGTCGCGGGCGCTGGCGGGGGCGCGGCCCTCGCGGACGCTGTCGGGGGCGCGACCCTCACTAACGCTGTCGGGGGTATGACCCACGCGGGCGCTGGCCCGGGCGTGACCCGGACGAGAGGCGTGCCCTGAGCGCTTCCCGGCATCGAGGGTGGCGGGGTCCTCGTCGCCGGTAGTGCCGGATCGGGCGGTGTGGCTCGGGGCGTCACCGAAATCCCCTCCGGCGTCACGCGCGGCGGGCTCTTGATGGCCGGTTCATTCCGAGGAATCGGTTCGCTGCGAGGAGACGGCGGTGTGATCGGCGGCCTGACGGCGACTTCCGCCGATCGACCGACTGGCGCCGGCGCGGGGGCTCTCGGCGCCCGGGTTGGCGGGGTCCGGCGAGCCGGACCTTGAATCGCGGTCGCCACCGGCGGCGGGGCCGTCGCAAGGTGCCAGGAGACCCAGGCGCCGAGCGCGATGACCCCCACGACCAGGGCGACCAGGGCGCCTATGCCCACCGTCCGCCACGGCGCCCGCCGCCGCGCCCGCGGCCGCATGGCGGGCGCTGAGTCCCGGTCCGTGGGGACTGGCCGCTCCGCCACCCGATAGAGCTCCACCCACAGCGCGTTGGCCACGGAACCCATGTCGGGTGCTCGTGGCTCCGGCGACCTGGCCAGGGCCTGCATCACGAGCTCTCTGACTGCCGCGGGCACCTCGGGACCGAGCTGCCGCTCGGGGCGCGCGCTGGAGCCTTCGCTCCGGGGCTGCACCGCGCCGGTGAGCATCTGCACGAGGAGTAGGCCCAGGGCCTGAATGTCCGCCTGCTCGGTCAGCCCTCCAGCAGGTTCCGCCGTCTCAAGGCGCGCGACCTCGAATCCCATGAGCTTGACCGTGTCCTCGGCGCCGACCAGCACGTCCTCGGCGTCAAGCGCGCCGTGGACCAGCGCGAGATTGTGGGCAGCCTGGAGGCCGTCGGCGATCTCGAAGGCCAGGTGCAGCGCGCGCTCGACGGGCAGCGCCCCCCCCTGGTCGATCACATCAGCCAGGCTTTGCCCGGCGAGGGGCTCCAGCACCAGGAAGGCGCGGTCGCTCGCCGTGCGGTCGCAGTCGTGCACGATGGCCACGTTGGGTCGGATCCGGGCGACGGCGCGCGTGACCGACAGCTCGTCCCGGAGGCGGCGGACCTGATCGTCATCGAGCTCGACGCCGATGGGCAGGAGCTTGATGGTCACCGCCGCTCCCGTCTCCCCGTCCTGCGCGATGTACAGATTCCCCGATGGCCCCGCGGCAAGCCGCCGCGACACCTTGTACCGCGCCTTGATCGCCTGGCCGATCCAGGGATCCCTCTGGGCGTCGGTACGAGGCGGGGATCCCGGGTCGGCCCCGGGGAACGCAACTGGCTTTGCGTGCTCCATGTCCCAGACCTCCTCGGCGTGCCGACGGGGCACGCCGAGCCGAGCGGAAACTACCTGGGAACCATGTCCCTGACTGCGTCCATCGCGGGGCCCAACCCTCCTGGGCGATACTGCGGGGCCCTGGGGGGCCCTACGCTAGCACAAGCACGCCCGTTCAGACGGCCGAACCTGGCTAAAGCCGATCGCCGCCAACGCCGGTACCGCCCTCCTCAACCACCACCTGCGACCGCCCGTCCACGTGGCGTACGCTCACGCAGACATCGCCCGAGAAGAGGAGCCGTAGCTCGCCGCCGGACGGCAGGTCCGCGGTGATGACGTCGATGAGCCGGCTGCCCGTCGAGGCCGTGGCGGCGCCCAGGTCCGTCAGCGTGTAGTGGTGGCGGTCCTGGTCGGGGCTGTCGAGCGTGTCCACCGTCTGCCAGAAGACCACGCCGGCTTCGATGAAGATGCGCTGCCAGGCCGCTGTCCGCGAGGCGCAGGAAGAGCACGTTGGCCTCGTTGACGAGCTGGCCCCGGTAGTAGTGCGCCTGGAGGAGCAGCGAGTGGCAACGCTGGCCGGTGACGGCCGGGAGCGCCTCGCGATAGACGAGCATGGTGGCCTCCCGGCTCAGGCGCGCGGGCTCGTCGCCCGCGGCGTCGCGACCGCTGCGCGGTCACCGGCAAGGTCGGCGGGCCGGAGCGCGACGAAGGCGATGGCGCCGGCGATGAGCACCAGCGTCACGTGTCCGAACGCCAGTCCCCAGCCGAGCACGCTGGCGCCGCCGAGGAGATCGAGGGTCGCGCCGAGCGCCAGCGGCCCGACGAAGCCGCCGGCATAGCCGAGCGTCGAGTGGACGGCCAGGGTGGCCCCGCGCCGGCCCGGCTCCGCGCTGCCCGCACTGCCCGCGGTGAGGGAGGACGAGTCCGACCAGATCAGCAGGGCATAGACCAGCACCAGCGCCGCCGTGCCCGCATACGGGAGCGCCGCGCCGAAGCCGACGACGGCCGCCATCGCCGCGGACACGAGCATGGTGCCCAGGATGAAGCGCCGCCGACCGAGCCGGATCGAGAGCTCATTGCCCCAGAGGCTCGCCCACACGCCCACCAGCCCCATGACGCTCGCCACGGTGGCGGGAGCCAGCGGCGTCCAGCCGTCGCCGCCCTGCAGCGCGGTGAAGGTGAGGAAGGCAACCACCCAGGCCCGCAGCGCGGACATCTCCCAGGTGTGCACGCAATAGGCCAGCGAATAGGCCAGCGCCGAACGATTCCGGAGCACCGGCCGGAAGTCGAGCAGGCCCGGCCGCGGCCCGGCCGACGGACGCGGCGCGCGAGCGGGCAGACCGAGCAGCACGAGCAGAAAGGCCAGCGCCGCGCCCAGCGCGCCGGGAACCAGCGCCCAGCGCCAGCCGAGCCAGGCGTTGACGGCGCCCGCCACGCCGAACGAGAGCGCGCCGCTGACGCCGACGGCGGCGGCATGGGCAGCTACCGCGCGCGACTGCCGGGGGCCCTCGGTGACGTCGCTGAGCGCCTTGAGCCCGGGCATATAGCTGCCGGCCCAGCCCATGCCCATCAGGGCGCGGAAGAGCAGCGCCGACCAGAACCCCGTGGCCGCCCAGGCGAAGCCGGCGAAGGCCAGCGCGGTGAGCGCGACCGATGCCAGATAGATCCGCTTGGCGTCCACCCGATCGGTGAGCGACGAGAGGAGCGGCACCACGACGGTATAGGCCGCGTAGTAGATGCCGCTGATCCAGCCGGCCTCGGTATTGGTGAGGCCCCAGGCCGGTATCAAGGTCGGGATGAGGGCGGCGACGCTGAATGCGCCGATCTGGGCGCAGGCCTGCGCCGCGCACATCGCCAGCACCTCGCGGCGCATGGTCACGCGCGATCCGTCTCGTCGAGCAACCGCTCCACGATCACGCAGTCGCGCCAGGCCCCCTCGAGCTTGCCGTGGCGCCGGTACACGCCCACCACGCGGAACTCGCAGCGGACGTGCAGCGCGAGACTGGCGACGTTCTCGGGAAAGATCCGGGACACGAGCTTCCAGAACCCGCGCTCCGCATAGGCGCGGCACAGCGCCTCGAGCGCCGCCCGACCCGCGCCCGTCCCTCTTGCCGCGCGGGCAACGTAGACCGAATGCTCGGCCACGCCGGCATAGGCCGGCCGGCTCCGGTAGGGTCCCGCCGAGGCCCAGGCCACGATACGCCCCTCGCGCTCGGCGACCACGGTGGGAAACCGGTCGCCCTTGTCCCGGAGCTGCGCCTCGAGCTGGGCGGCCGTGCGCGGCTCGGTCTCGAAGGTCGCCACGCGGTCGGCGATGCCCTCATTGTAGATGGCGGCGATCGCCGGCGCGTCCGCCGGCGTCGCCAGCCGCGTCCGGAACGGGGAAGTCGCCATCGCGGGAGTATCCCACGACCGGCGGCGGCTTGACAGATCAACCGAGTTTGATATGTTCGCCGCGTGCCCACCGCCGCCGCCCGGGAGGCCACGCAGGCGCAGCGCTGCTTCCACGCGCTCAGCGACGAGACCCGGCTCCGGCTGCTCGAGAGGCTCCGCGCCGGCGAGCAGTGCGTGTGCGACCTCACCGACTCCCTGGAGACCGGACAATCGCGGCTGTCCTTCCATCTGAAAGTTCTGAAGGAGGCCGGGCTCGTCACCGATCGTCGCGAGGGGCGCTGGGTGTACTACGCCCTGGACGTGGCCGCCCTCGACGCCCTGCTGGACTTCCTCTCCGCGCTCAAGCCTCGACGCGGCGGACTGCGTCTGGCGCCCCGCCGCTGCGACTGACGTCGCCGGCCATGACACGCCCGCGCGCGCTCGTCCTCTGCACGCACAATTCCGCGCGCAGCCAGATGGCCGAGGGGCTGCTGCGCCACCTCGCCCCGGAGCGCTTCGAGGTCGAGAGCGCGGGCACCGAGGCCACGCGCGTCCATCCCCTCGCCATCGAGGCGATGCGCGAGATCGGGGTCGACATCGGCGGCCACCGATCGAAGACACTCGACGGCTTCGTGGGCCAGCCCTGGGACTACGTGATCACGGTATGCGACCACGCGAATGAGCGGTGCCCGCTCTTTCCCGGCCCCACCCAGCGTCTCCACTGGAGCTTCGAGGATCCGTCCGCCGCGCCCGGCACGGAAGCCGAGCGGCTCGCGGTGTTCCGCCGGGTCCGGGACGCCATCGCCGCGCGACTGAACCGGTGGCTCGCCGAGGCCTCTCGGTGAGCCCCGCCCCGTCGCTGGCCCGCCGGGTCACCGCGGAGGCGGTGGGCACCGCCTTCCTCCTGGCCGCCGTGGTGGGCTCCGGAATCATGGGCGAGCGCCTCGCCGGCGGCAATGTCGCCGTCGCGCTGCTCGCCAATACCGTCGCCACCGGGGCCGCCCTGGTCGCGCTCATCCTGACCTTCGGGCCGATCTCCGGCGCCCACTTCAATCCCGCCGTCACCCTGGCCGACGCCGCGCAGGGCGGGCGATCCTGGCGCGACGTGCCCGCCTATATCGCGGCGCAGATCGTCGGCGCCTTCGCGGGGGTCGCCGCCGCGCACCTGATGTTCGGGGAGCCGCTCTTCTTCGCCTCGCGCCACGCGCGCGCGGGCGGCGCGCAGGTCTTCAGCGAGTTCGTGGCGACATTCGGGCTGCTCATGGTGATCTGGGGCTGCGCGCGGCTGCGCGAGTCCGCGGTCCCCTTCGCGGTGGCCGCCTATATCACCGCCGCCTACTGGTTCACCGCGTCGACGTCGTTCGCGAACCCGGCGGTGACCCTGGCGCGGTCGGCCAGCGACACCTTCGCCGGCATCCGCCCCGCGGACGTCCCCGCCTTCATCGCCGCCCAGCTCGTCGGCGCCGCCGCGGCCACCGGGCTCTTCGCGTGGCTGGTCCCCGACGCGCGGGCGGCGTCTGCGCGCCGCCCACGCGCGCGTTCGCGCCCGCAGTGAGCCGCTTCCGCGCTCCGGCCGCAACTACGGCTGGGTCATCGTGGCCGCGCTCTGCGTGACCGAGACGATCACGTGGGGCATCATCTTCTACGGCTTCCCCGTCTTCCTGAGCGCCATGGAGCAGGACCTGGGCGCCTCACGCGTGGTGGTGACGGGCGCGTTCTCGCTGGGGCTCGGGGTCGCCGCGCTCGCCGGAGTGCCGGTGGGCCGCTGGCTCGATCGCCACGGCGCCCGCCTCCTGATGACGGTGGGGTCCTGTCTCGCCTCCGCGCTCACCTTGCTCTGGTCCATGGTGGAGACGCCGGCCGCGCTCTACGCGGTGTGGCTCTTCATGGGCATCGCCATGGCGACCACGCTCTACGAGCCCGCCTTCGCCGCCATCGTGCAGTGGTTTCCCACCGGGCGCGATCGGGCCCTCCTCACCGTGACCATCGCGGCCGGCTTCGCGAGCACGATCTTCATGCCCATCGAGGCCTGGCTCCTCGTCTCGGTGGGCTGGCGGCAGGCGCTGGTCATCCTCGCCGCCGTGCTGGCCGTCACCACCATTCCCCTGCACGCCTTCCTGTTGCGGCCGCCGCCGCATCTCGCGGCCTCGCGCGGGGCGGGCGCTGCCGCTCCCGCGGCCACGCCGGGCCTGTCGCTCGGCGCGGCCCTCCGCCACCCGATCTTCTGGATCCTCGCCCTGGCGTTCTTCATGAGCAACTTCGCGCATACCTCCGGGACCGTGCACCTCATTCCGTACCTGATGCAGTACGGCTATTCCGCCGCCCTCGCCGCCGCCACGGTGGGATGGATCGGCGCCATGCAGGTGGCGGGACGCATCTTCTTCGTCCCGGTGGCCGCCTGGGTCGGACCGCGATGGGTGGTCCCGGGCCTGTTCCTGGCCCAGACGGCGGGCATGGGGTTGCTCCCCTACATCGGGTGGTTGCCATCGGCCATTCCCATCGTGGTGCTGCTGGGCGCCGCCAACGGCATGTCGACCCTGGCCCGGGCCGGCATCGTCTCGGATATCTTCGGCCGCCGCCACTACGGGAGCATCAGCGGCGCGATCGCGCTCGGCGCCAACGGCGCGCGGGCGCTGGCGCCGATCGGCTCGTCCGTCCTTCTCCTGGGGCTCGAAAGCTACGAGCGGCTGTTCGGGATCCTGGCGGTGGCGCTCCTGCTGGTGAGCGTGATGGTGCTCCTCACCGACACCAGCGTCCGCCTCAGCGAGCGCGAGCCACGATGAAGAGCCGCCGGAAGGGAAATAGCGTACGCCCGTCCGCGCGCCGCGGATAGGCGCGCCCCACCAGGGCCGCGTAGGCGGCCTCGAAGCCGGCGCGCTCGGGCTCGTCGAGAGCGTCGAGCAGCGGCCGCAGCCAGGTGCCCTTGGTCCACTCCTTCACCGGATTGTCGCCCTCGAGCACCTGGAGGTACTCCGTCTCCCAGATGTCGAGCGCGGCGGCGTGCGGCGCCAGCACGTCGTAGTAGACGGCGGGATCGCCCACCGGCGAGGGCCGGAGCAGCGGCTCGAGCCGGGCGCGCCACGGGCCGCCGCGCGCCGCCTCGGCGATGAGGGTGTGCGAGGGGGCGGAGAAATTCCGCGGCATCTGCACCGCGAGCACGCCGCCGGGGGCGAGCCCGCCGAGCAGCGCGGGGAACAGGCGCGCATGGCCCTCGATCCAGTGCAGCGCCGCGTTCGAGTAGATGAGGTCCGCGAGACGCGGCGGCCGCCAGGTGGCGAGGTCGGCCCGCTCCCACCGGATCCCGGGCTCGGCCGCGGCAGCCTTGGCCAGCATCTCGGCGGAGGAGTCCACGCCGGTGACGCGCGCCTCGGGCCAGCGCGCCTTGATGAGCCGGGTGACATTGCCCGCCCCCGCGCCCAGGTCGTACACCTCGCCCGGCTCGGCGAGATCCACGCGGCCCAGGAGATCGACGGCGGGGCGGAGACGGTGGTCGGCGAACTTCAGATACTGCGCGGGATCCCAGGGCACGGGTAAGCCTAGGACAGCGCGTTCCAGGCCACCATGCCGGTGCCGGACCGCCACGCGATGGCGGGCATGTAGGCCAGGATGTCGGCGGGCCCGCGCGTGAAGGCCAGGACCAGGATCCACGCCAGGCAGCTCCGCGGTGCCGCCCGAGCCCGCAGCCTCCATGCGCTCGAGCGTGCACTCTCGGAGCAGCGCCGCGTGGTCGCCGCGCGCGAGGAGATCGAGGAACCACCGATCGAACTCCTCGTCCACCCAGAAGTACCGCGGCCCGCCGGGCTCGTGGGAGAGCCCGCCGGTGGCGATCACCGCCACGCGCTCCGGTCCCGGATATGCGCGGATGACGTCGCGAAGGAGGGCCCCCACCTCGTAGGCCCGCGGCGGCTTGGGGATGGGCGGCACCGTGCAGTTCATGGTCACCGGGATGAGCTGGAATTTCCCATCGGGATTCAAATAGTGGGTGGGGACCGAGATCCCGTCGTCGAACTGCATGTCCCGCAGGTGGGCGAGCGCCAGCCCCCGGCGCGCGCTCTCGTTCACGATGAACCGGGCCAGCGAGGCGTGCCCGGCCACACGGTATTTCTCCATCGCCAGCCACTCGTCGAACCAGTCGGCGGGCCCCACGTGCTCGTCCGCGATGCCCACCGTGTACTCGGGCATATTGTTCATGGGCCAGTTCAGCAGGTGATCGTTGCTGAACATGACCACCACGTCCGGGCGCGCGGCGTCGAGGCGCTGCCGCAGCGCGGCGGTGGCCCGGAGGGTGAGCTCCTGCTGGTCCTTGGGCGCCTGGGTGAACCAGCCGGTCATGCCCGGTGAATGCGTCATGGCCATGGCGGCGACGATCTCGGCCATCAGCGTTTCCCCTCGAGCCGCGCCTTGAGCGCAAGCGCCTGGCCGGTCTCCTCGGGAAAGGCGCGCTGGTAGCGCTCCAGCGCGGCGCTCGCGTTGCTGTTGTTCGCGGTGCCGAAGTAGAGGCGCAGGATCTGGGGCACGTAGTACTGGTGCACCCCCAGGTCCATCAGGCGGCGCGGGTCCAGATCGCGGATCGCTTCATACTCGGCCTGGCTGAGCCCGAACTCGCGCGCCAACGCGGCCAGATCACTGACGAAGCGGGCGCGCAGGGTCGCATCTTTTCGAATGTGGTACATCATCTCGTTCGTCGGCAGGGTCTTGTCACAGCGCTCCACGTTTCCCATCGCGTTCTCCGGCGGTGGCGCCGCCTGGCTACGGCCGCATGCCGTGCGCCCACGGGCCCGGCGTGCGCAGCGGCGCGGCGAGGTTGGCCCAGTCGCAGAGCAGCGGGCGCGTCTCGCGCGGATCCACGATCTCCTCGATCCAGAAGGTCTCCGCGGAGCGGAAGGGCGAGCGGAGCTTGTTGAGGCGCTCCTCGATCTCGGCCATCTTGGCCTTGGGATCGGGCGCGGCATCGATGTCGGCGCGATACGCGGCCTCGATGCCGCCTTCCAGCGGCAGGGAGCCCCAGCGCCCGGAGGGCCAGGCAAAGCGCGTGCAGTAGCGCCCGCCGTTCTGGTGCGCCGCGCCCGCCACCCCGAACGAGTTGCGGACGATCACCGCGCACCACGGCACCGTGCATTGCCACATGGCGGACATCGCGCGCACGCCCTGCTTGATGGTGCCGGTCTGCTCGGCCTCGAGCCCGATGAGGAAGCCGGGACAGTCCGCGAGATAGGCAACCGGGAGATGGAAGGTCTGCGCCATGTCCACGAAGCGCTCGACCTTCTGGCAGGTGTCGGCCGTCCAGGCGCCGCCGTAGTGGTACGGGTCCGAGGCCATCACCGCCACCGGCCAGCCGTCCAGCCTCGCCAGCCCGGTGATCACCGACCGACCGTAGAGCGGCGCGATCTCGAGGAAGGAGCCGCGATCCACCACCGCGTCCACGATGGCGCGCATCTTGTAGACTTTTCGCGGATCGCGCGGGATCGCGTCTGCCAGCGACTCTTCACGGCGCGCGGGGTCGTCGGTGATCGGCGCGCGCGGCGGCACGTCCCAGATGGACGACGGCAGATAGGAGAGGAAGCGCCGCGCCAGCGCGAAGGCCTCCTCCTCGGTGTCCACCGCATTGTCGACGCCGCCCGCGCGGAGCTGTATCTGCCAGCCGCCCAGCTCGTTCTTGGTGAGCTTCTGGCCCAGCCGCTCCACCACCGGCGGGCCCGCCACGAACATCGCCGAGCGGTCCTTGATCATCACGGAGAAGTGGGACGCCGCCAGATGCGCGGCGCCGAGCCCGGCCACCGAGCCCAGCCCCAGCGCCACCCGCGGCACGGTGGCCACATTGGCCACCACCCATTCCCAGCCGGCGACGCCGGGCACATTGGCACGGCCCGTGGTCTCGATGGTCTTGACGGAGCCGCCGCCGCCGGAGCCCTCGACCAATCTGATCAAGGGGTAAGGCGTAATTCGTTGGCCATCCGCTCGCACATGAGGTGCTTGCCCTTGATGGTCGCGTCCGCCGAGCCGCCACGAACAGTAAAGTCGTCGCCGCCCACCACCACCGGCCGGCCTTCCACCCGCGCGCGCCCGAACACGAAGTTGGACGGGGTCAGATTCACCAGCTCGTTTCGCTCGTCATAGGCGGCCCGCCCCGCGATCTTGCCGATCTCGTGGAAGGAGCCGTCGTCGACCAACCGGCTGATTCTTTCTCTGATCGTCAAGCGGCCGCCGTCGTGCTGGCGCTTCACGCGCTCCGCGCCGCCGAGAGCGTCCGCGAACTCCTCGCGCCGGCGCAGCTCGTCCATCTCGGGTTTCCAGTTCATAGGGGCCGATGGTAGCATGGCCATCGAAGCTCCACTGGCCCCCTCCCAGAGAGGAGTGCTCATGATCTCGCTGACCGTCAACGGCAAGGTGCAGCAGATCGACGTCTCTCCGGACACGCCGCTCCTCTGGGTGCTCCGGGAAAAACTCGCCGCTCACCGGCACGAAGTACGGCTGCGGGATGGCGCTCTGCGGCGCCTGCACCGTCCACGTGAGCGGCCAGCCATTGCGCGCCTGCACGACGCCGGTCTCGGCGGTGCTGGGGCGAAGCGTCACCACCATCGAGGGGCTTTCCGAGAAGAGCGACCATCCGGTGCAGCAGGCCTGGATGGAAGTGGACGTGCCGCAGTGCGGCTACTGCCAGTCCGGGCAAATCATGTCGGCGGTCGCGCTGCTCGCGCAGAAGGCGCAGCCCAGCGACGCCGACATCGACGATGCCATGGCGGGCAATATCTGCCGCTGCGGCACCTACCCGCGCATCCGCGCCGCCATCCATCGCGCCGCCGCGCTCCAGGCACAAGCGAAGAAGGGCGGCGCATGATGAAGACCACCCGGGCGCGCCGCCTCGCCCCGCTCTCGCTCTCTCGCCGCGCCGTGCTCCAGGGCGGTCTCGTCGCCGGCGCGGGACTGCTCATCGGTTTCCGGCTGCCGCTGGGACATCGGGCCCGCCGACGCGCAGACCGCCGGCGTCTTCGCGCCCAACCAGTGGCTCAAGATCGACCGCGACGGCATCGTCACCATCGTGAACTCGGTGCCCGAGATGGGGCAGGGCTCGTTGACCACCATGCCGATGATCGTCGCCGACGAGCTCGACGTGGATTTCGCGCGCGTCCAGATCGAGCAGGCTCCCGCCAACCCCAAGCTCTACGCCAATCCCGTCACCGGCTCCCAGTCCTATGGCGGCAGTCGCGGCGTGCGCGATCATCTCGCCATGCTCCGCAAGGCGGGCGCGGCCGCGCGCGCGATGCTCATGGAGGCGGCGGCCGGGCGAATGGGGCGTTCCCGTGGGCGAGGTGACCACCGAGCCCGGGGCGGCGGTACACAAGCCCACCGGCCGGAAGCTTCCCTACGGACAGCTGGTGGACAAGGCGTCCCAGCTCCCCGTGCCGCAGAATCCGAAGCTCAAGACTCCGGACCAGTTCCGCTATATCGGCAAGGAGACGCGGCGCCGCGACACGCCCTCCAAGGTCAATGGCAGCGGCGTCTACGGGATGGACGTGCAGGTGCCGGGCATGCTGATCGCCTCCATCGAGCGCTGCCCCGTCTTCGGCGGGAAGGTGCAGAGCTTCGACGCCACCGCGGCCAAGCAGGTACCCGGCGTGAAGCACGTGGTGCAGGTCAGCAATGGCATCGCGGTGGTGGCCGACGGCTTCTGGAGCGCGCTGAACGGGCGCAAGGCGCTCAAGATCGTCTACGACAACGGGCCCCATCGCCCAGGTCTCCAGCGCCCTGATCGACCGCGAGTACGCGACGCTGTCGAAGAGCCCGGGACAGGAAGCGCGCAAGGACGGCGACGCCGACGCGGTGCTGGCGCGCGGCGGCACGGTGGTGGAGAGCATCTACCAGGTGCCCTTCCTCGAGCACGCGTGCATGGAGCCCATGAACGCCACCGCGCATGTGCGCGCCGACGCCTGCGAGATCTGGGCGCCCACGCAGAAGCCCGGGCGGCACCCAGCTCACGGGGGCGCGGCTCACCGGCCTGCCGCTGGACAAGGTCACCGTGCACACCACACTGCTCGGCGGTGGCTTCGGCCGGCGCGGGGAGCAGGATTTCGTCGTGGACGCGGTGGAGACCGCCAAGGCGGTCGGGCGTGCCGGTCAAGGTGATCTGGACCCGGGAGGACGATATCCAGCATGGGTTCTATCGCCCTGCCACGTATAACGTTTTTCGCGCGGCCCTGGATGGCAGCGGAAAGCCGGAAGCCTGGTGGAACCGGGTGGTCGGCCCGGGAATTATCATTCAGAAGCGGCGCGCGGCGCCCGGCGTCACCATCGATCCCGCGGCGATGGAGGGCGTGCGCAACATGCCCTACGAGGTCCCGAACGTCCGCGTAGAATGGGTGAACAAGGATTTCGGGATTCCGCTGGGCTTCTGGCGCTCGGTGGGCCCCTCGCAGAACGCCTTCATCGTCGAGAGCTTCGTGGATGAGCTGGCGCACGCGGCGGGAAAGGATCCGGTGCAGTACCGGCTCGCGCTGCTCGGCAAGTCGCCCCGCCATCGGGCGGTGCTGGAGCTGGCCGCGCTGAAATCGGGCTGGGGCGCGCCGCTTCCGCCGGGCCGCGGGCGGGGCATCGCGGTGGCGTTCTCCTACGGGAGCTACGCGGCGCACGTGGCCGAGGTTTCGGTGTCGCCGGAGGGCAAGCCGAGCGTCCACAAGATCGTGGGCGCCATCGACTGCGGGATCGCGGTGAACCCGGACCAGGTCCGGGCGCAGATGGAGGGCGGGGCCATCTACGCGCTGACTGCCGCGCTGTACGGAGAGATCACGATCGAGGGGGGTCGCGTGAAGCAGTCCAACTTCCACGACTACCCGATGCTGCGAATCAACGAATCGCCCGTGATCGAGGCGCATATCCTCGACTCGGGAGAAGCCGCGGGTGGGCTCGGCGAGCCGGGCGTGCCCACGGTGGCGCCCGCCGTGTGCAACGCGATCTTCGCGCTCACCGGCAAGCGCGTCCGGCGGTTGCCCATACGCACGGACGAGCTGAAGCGCGCCTAGGAGGGACTACGTGATGCGAAAGCTTCTCGCGATGATGCTGGTGGGCGTGGCGCTCCTGGCCATGGCCCCCGCGGCCGAGGCCCAACAGGGACGGGGGTACGGAGGGGGCAGCGGCGGGTACCGGGGGGGCGGCGGCGGGTATCGGGGGGGCGGCGGGTATCACGGGTACCGGCCGGGCGGCGGCCACGGATACTGGCGGGGCGGCGGGTTTGTGGGACGTCCGTACCTGCCGGGCGTCTATTTCGGCTTCGGTGGCTATCCCTACCGGGGCGGGTATTACGGTGGGTACTACGGTGGATATTACGGCGGCTATCCGTACCCGTATCCCTATGCCTACTACCCGGGGACGGTCTACACGGCGCCACCGCCGGCGGTAACACCCGCCCCGGCCGCCCCCGCCCCTGAGCCCGAGATACAGCGGGAAGTCATCTACCCGCATGGCAAGTACCTGCTGGAAGGGGACGGGGTGAGCACGTCCTACCGCTGGACCTGGATTCCGAGCGCAACCCCACCGCCACCTCCCCCGGTGGCGCCGACGCAGTAACCTAGGTCGCCCGCTTGCGACCGCGCCCCACATAGCCGAGGGCGCGGTCGCGCCGGCGCCGGGCGGCATCGCGCGCGCTCGGCGGCCCGTAGCCGCCGCCCCCTGGTGTCGAAACCTCCACGCGGTCGCCCTTCTCGAGCACCCACTGGCGGCGGTGATTCACCTTCTTCCCGTTGATCCGCACGTCCCCAAGCCCGCCGGGGCGCCCGCCCGCCAGCCCCGGCGCGGGGAAGCGCGTCCGCTCCGCCATGAAGCTCAGCACCACCGGGCGGCGCGACTCCGACTCGAAGAGCACGTCCTGGCCGAGGCCGCCGCGGAAGCGCCCGGCGCCGCCGGAGCCCGGCCGCATGCGCTTGTAGTGGAAGAAGAGCGGCGCATTGCGCTCCGCCACCTCCACCGGCGTGCTCGAGATATTGCTGGGCCAGGAGAGCACGCTCTCGCCGTCCTTGGCCGCGGTGGCGCCCATGCCGCCGTTGTAGAAAAGGACCGTGGTATAGGGGCGCCCGTCGTCCCGCGTCCCCGACTGCGCCACCGCCCAGAGCGGCGAGCCCGCACCGGCCATTACGCGGTCGGGAATCACGCGATGGAGCGCGCCCAGCACCAAAACCGGCACGTAGTGCCCAGTCTGCGCGCGGCTCACCACCGCGGCGGGAAATTTCGGATTGAGCAGACACCCTTCCGGCGCCACCACCTTGATGGGCCGGTACATGCCCTCGTTATTCGGCAACCCGGGCAGGAGCGCACAACGCACCGCGTACGCGGTCATGGCATAGGTATAGGCCATCACGCAGTTGATGGCGCGCGGCTGGGCGGGCGAAGTGCCGGTGAAGTCGGCGATGATCTCGTCGCCCTTCACGGTCAGAGCCAGCGCGAAGTGGTACGGTTTCTCGAAGCCGTCGGAGTCCAGCGCATAGCGATAGGTACCGTCGGGGACCTTGCTGATCGCGGCGCGCATCGCCTTCTCCGAGCGGCCGAAGAGCTCGTCGCCGAGGCCGTCGAGCCCGTCCAGCTCATAGTCGTCCACGAGCTTGCGTACCCGCGCGTCCATGAGCTGGTTCGCGCTCACCTGCGCCCAGATGTCGCCCACCGTCTGGTCGGGGGTCCGCACATTGGCGCGGATGAGGCGGAGGAGGGTCTCGTCGGGCTCGCCCGCGCGGATGAGCCACGTGAGCGGGATATGCAGGCCCTCCTCGAAGAGCTCGCGCGCCTCGATGGCCCGCACCCGCCCGCCGATGTCCGGCATATGCGAGGTGGTGGAGGAGAACGCCACCAGCCGATCGGCCCCGTCTTTCTTGTAGAAGATTGGCTTGACGAGCGACACGTCGCTCATGTGCCCGGTGCCCTGCCACGGGTCATTGGTGATGAGCACGTCGCCCGGCCGCATCCGCTCGGGGCCGATCTCGCGCAGGAAATGGCGCACGGTGGCGGGCAGGGTCCCGATGAAGGACGGGATGCTCCCCGAGTTCTGCGCCAGGGCATTGCCCCGCGCGTCGGTGAGCACGCAGGCGAAGTCGTTGGCCTCGTTGGAGAGCGTGGAGAAGGACGTGCGCACGATGGCTTTCGCGGCCTCGTCCACCACCGAGATGATCCGCGTCCAGAGGACTTCCAACGTTATTGGGTCAAAGTGGGTGGTCATGGGGCCGCCTCCGGGAGCGTGATCACGAGATTGCCGCTGGGCGCCACGCGCGCGGTGGCGCCGGGCCCGATCACGAGGGTCGAGCCCTCTTCCTCCACCACCGCCGGCCCGCGGATGCTGTCGCCCACGCCGAGCCGGCGCCGGTCGTAGACCGCGGTGGGCACGAAGCCGCCCGCCTCGCGAAAATAGGCGGGGCGACTCCCCTTGAGCGCGCTCTCGGCGCCGGCGCCCGGACGCCCCTGCAGCACCACCTCGCTGCCGGACACGGGCGCCCGCACCGCCACGCGGATATTGAGGAACTCCACCGGCACGCCGGGCGGCGTGAGCGCGAACTTCTCGCGATAGGCCTCCTCGAAGGCGGCAGTGAGCCGCGCGCGCCCCGCCGCGGTGTCGGCGTACGGGCCCTCCGGCAAGGTCACCACCAGATCGAAGCCCTGGCCGAGGAAGCGCCCGTCGGCCAGCCGCTGGATGACGGCCGACTCCAGCTTGAGCCCGGTGTCCGCCATCACCGCGCGCGCCTCGTCCTCGAGCCGCTGGAAGGCGGCCTCCAGGGCGGCGACATTGCCCTCGTCGAGGCGAATGCCCACCGTGGCCACGCGGTCCACGCGCGCCGGCGCCACCAGCAAGCCGCAGAGCCGAGGCCACGCCGGCGGAGGGCGGGCAGACGATCCGGGACAGGCCGAGCTTGGCGGCCACCGACCACGCGTGCACGGGCCCCGCGCCGCCGGTGCAGAGGAGCGCGTAGGCGCGCGGGTCGCGGCCGCGCTCCGCCACGTGGACCCGCGCGGCGGACGCCATGCTCTCGTTCACCACGTCGTGAATGCCCCACGCCACCTCGGTGGGCGGCAATCCCAGCCGCGAGGCCAGCCGCTCCACCGCGGCGCGCGCGGCGCCCACGTCGAGCGGCATCGCGCCCCCCGCGAAGTAGGCGGGGTCGAGGTAGCCCAGCAGGAGATCGGCGTCGGTCACGGTGGGCTCGGTGCCGCCGAGCCCGTAGGCGGCCGGACCCGGCTGGGAGCCCGCGCTGCGCGGGCCCACCTTGAGGAGCCCGATCTCGTCCACCGAGGCGATGCTGCCGCCGCCGGCGCCGATCTCGATCAGCTCGATGGTGGAGATGCGGATGGGCAGCCCGCTGCCCTCGATGAAGCGCCGCTGTCTCGCGGCCTCGAACGAGTAGGCGGTCAACGGCTCGCCGCCGTCCACCAGCGAGAGCTTGGCGGTAGTGCCGCCCATGTCGAAGGCAAGCACACTCCCATTTCCGTCGTCCTTACCGAAGAAGGCGGCGGCAATGGCGCCGGCGGCGGGGCCGGACTCCAGCATGCGCACCGGCGCGCGCTCGGCCTCCGCCACATGGGTGAGCCCCCCGCTCGAGAGCATGAGGAGAAGCGGGGCGGGAATGCTGGCTTCCGCGAGGCGGCGGCCCATGAGCTCCAGATAGCGCTGGGCCAGCGGCTTGATATAGGCATTGGCCACCGTGGTGGAGGCGCGCTCGAACTCGCGCACCTCGGGCGCCACCTCGTGCGAGGTGGTCACGGCCAGCCGCGGCAGGGCGCGCGCCACGATGCGCGCGGCCTCCGCCTCGTGGCGCGGGTTCGCGTAGGCGTGGAGGAACACGATGGCGATGGCCTCCACCCCCGCTTCCGCCAGGCGCCGGGCCTGGGCCGCGACTTCGCGGCGGTCGACAGGGAGCCGCACGCGGCCGTCGGCCCCCACGCGCTCCGTCACCTCCAGGCGCAGATCGCGCGGCACCAGGGGCTCCGGCTTGGTGATGGCGAGGTCGTAGAGGTCGAACTTCCGCTCGCGCCCGATCTCCAGGGTGTCGGCGAAGCCGGCGGTGGTGAGGAGCCCGGTGCGCGCGCCCGTCCGCTCGATGAGCGCGTTGGTGAAGAGCGTGGTGGCGTGGACCACGCGGGTGAAGCGGGAGGGCTCGAGCCGACCTTCGGCGAGCAGCGCGGTTGTTCCCGCCGCTACCGCGCGGGCGGGATCGTCGTGGGTGGTGAGCACCTTGCGGCTCCACTGCTGCCCGGTGTCATGATCGTAGACCACCAGGTCGGTGAAGGTCCCGCCGATGTCGATGCCGAGCGAGTAGTGGGGCACGGCGAGACCCTAGGGCGGCGCGGGCCGGAGGTCAAGCCCCGCGGAATTGGCTCCGCGCGCCCGATTCGTGTAGAAGAGTGCGCGTGAGGGTTGCCATCGTGGGCGGCGGGCCGGCGGGGCTATACCTCGCCATTCTCCTCAAGCGCGACGACCCGGGGCACGAGGTCCGCGTGATCGAGCAGAATCCCGCCGGCGCGACCTATGGCTGGGGCGTGGTCTTCTCCGACCGGGCGCTCGGGTTTCTCGCCGAGGCGGATCCCGAGTCCTACGCCGACCTCGCGCCCCGGCTGGAGACCTGGGGCGATCAGGCCATCGTTCACCGCGGGGAAACCGTGCGCGTCGACGGGCTCGGCTTCTCCGGCATCGCGCGGCTGGCGCTCCTCGGCGTGCTCCAGGCGCATGGCCGCCGCCGCGGGGTGATCCTCGAGCTCGGCACCCGCTGCGACGATCCCGCCGCGCTGGCGGACGCCGACCTCCTGGTGGGCGCCGACGGCGCCGGCAGCGCGGTCCGGGAATGCCACCGGGCCGCCTTCGAGCCCCGGGTGGAGACGCTCTCGAATCGGTATATCTGGTACGGGACCGCCCAGCCCTTCGACTGCCTCACGCTGACGTTCCGGGAAGCGGTGGCCGGCGCCTTCGTGGCCCACCACTATCGCCATGCGCCCGACGCCAGCACCTTCGTGGTGGAGTGCGATGCCGCCACCTGGGAGCGCGCGGGCTTCGCCGGCATGTCGGAGGAGCGCGACGCGGCGCTACTGCGAGGGGGTCTTCGCCGCCGAGCTGGGCGGGCATCCGCTCCTCTCCAACCGCTCCGCCTGGCTCTCCTTCCGGAATGTCACCTGCCGCCACTGGCAGGGGGACCGCGTGGCCCTCCTGGGCGACGCGCTCCGCACCGTCCACTTCTCCATCGGATCGGGCACGCGCACCGCGCTCGAGGACGCCATCGCGCTGGCGCGCGCGCTGGCCGAGGCGGGCGGCGGCGCCCCGCGCGAGACGATTCCCCGGGCGCTCGCCGCCTTCGAGGCCGCGCGCCGGCCGGCGGCGGAGCGGCTCCTCGAGGTGGCGCGGCAGAGCGGGATCTGGTACGAGCGCTTCCGCGACGCGCTGCCGCTCGATCCCCTCCCCTTCGCGCATGCCTATCTCACCCGCGGCGGCCGCATCGCGCCGGAGCGGCTGCGCGAGCGCTCCCCGCGCTTCGCCGCCGCGCTCGAGGCTTATGGCGCGGCGCACACCGAGGGCTCGCGATGAGACGGCATCCCGCCAGCCGCTACCTCCTGGGCTATTTCCTGCTCGTCACCGCGGTCATCACCCTGGCCCCGTTCCGCTTCGCGCGGCCCATCGAGCCGCGCCTCTCATGGCTGATGGACCCGGGCGACGTGGTCGCTAACCTGCTGCTCTTCCTCCCCCTGGGCTTTCTCTTCCGCGTCACCGCGCGCCCGTCCGAGCGCCAGAGCCACTGGCCCACCATCGGCGCCGCGCTCCTCGTCAGCGCCGCGCTGGAGACGCTCCAGCTCTACCTGCCCGGCCGCTTCCCGAGCCCGGTGGACCTCCTGGCCAATACGCTGGGCGCCTGGCTCGGCTCGCTGCTCCACGCGCGTTTCGCCGCGCATCTCGACGGCCGCCTCGTGCGGGGGCTCGCCCTCGAGCTGCCGCTCATGAACGTCGTCTATCTCCTGGTGCCGCTCCTCTGGCTGGACGGCTTCGCGGCCGGCCACGACGCGCGGCGACTCGTGCTCTCACCGCTTCTGGGGCTGGCGGGGGCCATCGTGCTGGCGGCCGTGTGGCGCCATCGGCTGGCCGAGCGCGGCGTGCTGTCCCCCCCGCGGCTGGCCTGGCTCGCCGCGGGCTGGTACGTGGTGGGCGCCGCGCCCGGGCTGATCCGGCGGCCCCTCCTCGTCCTCGGCGGCGCGGTGCTCGTCGCGGTGGTGGCGTGGCTCGAGGCGGCCCGCCCCGCCCCGCTCGCCCCCGAGCGCCGCTTCGAGCTGCCCACGCTGCGCCGCGTGTGGCCCTTGCTGGTGGGCTATCTCATCCTCAGCGCGCTATGGCCGCTGCCCTGGACCCCGGGCTCATGGCGTGGCGGCTGGGGCATCGGCGACATCGCCGACATGCCGGGCGTCGTCTCCATGCTGCGCGCGCTGGAATATCTCGCCGCCTTCACCTTGCTCGGCTATACGGTGGCGGAGTCGCGCGGCCGGCGCGAGGAGAGCACGGGCCACCGCCTGGCGCGGCTCGCCATCGCGTGCTTCGTCGCCACCGCGGCGCTCGAGCTGCTCCGCGGATTCCATCCCGAGCATGGCGCCAGCCTCCTCGTCCTCCTCTTCACCGGCGCGGTGGGCCTCTATGGCGGGCTCCTGTACCGGATGCAGCTCCGGGTGGTGCGCGAGGCGGCGGGCACGCGCGCCCCTTGATCGGGTGCGGGCGCGCAGGTATACCGAATACGGAGGACTCGCCATGTTCACACCCCGGAAACCGATCGGCCAGCTCGTCGCCGAGGCCAAGAAGCGAATCGAGAACGTCACCATCGACGAGCTCAAGGCGGAGCTCGCGCGGGGGGAGATCCAGCTCCTCGACATCCGTGACGTGCGCGAGCGCCAGAAGCTCGGCTGGATCCCCGGCTCCCTGCACGTGCCGCGGGGCATGCTGGAGTTCTGGCTCGACCCCACCTCGCCCTATTACAGCGGCAAGGTGGACCCGGAGAAGCGCATGGTGCTGTACTGTGCCGGCGGCGGCCGCTCGGTGCTGGCCACCGACGTCCTGCGCGAGATGGGCTTCCCCCACGTGGCCAACTTCGAGACCGGCTTCAACTCCTGGAAGGCGGCGGGACTGCCCATCGAGGGCGCGCCGGCCGACGCCCCGAAGGAAGCCGCTCCGGGCTGGAAATCCTGATGAGTGACGAGCGGCTCGCCTTCCTCTCCATCGCCGAGCTGGGCCCGCTCATCCGGTCCCGCGAGGTGTCGCCGGTCGAGGTCGTCGAGACCCAGCTCGCGCGGATCGAGCGGCTGAACCCGCGGCTCGGCGCCTACGTCACGGTGGCCGGCTTGGAGGCGCGCGCGGCGGCGCGGGAGGCGGAGGCGGAGATCGCGCGCGGCGGCTGGCGCGGGCCGCTACACGGCGTGCCCATCGGGGTGAAGGACATCTTCGACACCGCGGGCATCCGGACCACGCACGGCTCGTCCTTCTACCGCGACAATGTGCCGACCGAGGACGCGGAGTCCATCACACGACTCAAGGCCGCGGGAGCCATCGTGGTGGGCAAGTGCAATACGCACGAGTTCGCCGCGGGCTCCACCACCAACAACCCCTGGTACGGGCCTTCCCGGAACCCGTGGGATCTCACACGGTCGCCCGGCGGCTCCAGCGGCGGCTCCGGCGCCGCCGTCGCGGCCTTTCTCTGCACGGCCGCCACCGGCACCGATACCGGCGGCTCCATCCGGAGCCCCGCCGCCTGCTGCGGCGTGGTGGGGCTCAAGCCCACCTATGGGCGCGTGAGCCAGCGGGGCATTTATCCCAATGCGGTGAGCCTCGATCATCCGGGTCCCATCGCGCGGAGCGCGCGCGACGCCGGGCTCCTGCTCCAGGGCATGGCGGGCTTCGACGCGCAGGATCCCACCACCGAGGACGTGCCGGTGCCCGACTTCACCGCGGGGATCGAGGCGGGCGTGAGCGGGCTGCGGCTGGCGCTCTGTCCCGACCTCCACTATGGCGAGCTCGACTCGACGGTGGCGACGGCGATGGAGGCGGCGGTGAAGACCCTGGCCGGTCTCGGCGCGCGCATAGAGACGGTGGCGTTTCCGCTGCGTGAGGAGCTCCAGCGCGCGCGCAAGGCCATCTCCCAGGCCGAGTTCCTCGCCCTCCACCGCGAGCGGCTCGCCGCCGCGCCCGCGGGCTATGGCGCCGACGTGCGCGAGCGCCTCGCGGAGGCCGCCGTCACCACGCTGGACGACTACGTGCGCGCCTGTCGCGACCGCGAGCGCGTGCGCCGCGCGATGGACGCGCTCCTCGCCGAGGTGGACGCGCTCATCCTGCCCGTCTCGCCCTGCGAGCCGCCGCTCATCGCCACCGGCGCCTCGCGCGTCAATGGCAAGGACGTGATCTTCAGCGCGGTGGGCGGGCCCATGCGGGGGCCGCTCAACGTGACGGGGCTGCCCGGCGTGGCGGTGCCCACGGGCTGGAGCGCGAACGGGCTGCCGCTGTCGCTCCAGGTCGTGGGCCCGCGCTGGGGCGAGGCCAAGGTGCTGCGCATCGCCCATGCCTTCGAGGCGGCGACGCCCGCGCTCCGCAATCGCCGCCCCCCGCTGGACTAGATCTCGGTGAGGCGGGCGACGTCCGCGCGGCCGTCCATGTACTCGCCCATCTTCCGGCCCAGCGCCTTGAAGTAGTCGGTGGCCCGGTGGGTCTCCACCGCGGCCTGATCCACGTAGCGCTCCATGAAGACATAGGTGCCCGCGGCCTCGTTCTTGTGGAGCGCATAGAGCTTGCAGCCGGGCTCGCCGGCATTGACCTTGGCCACCAGCTCCTTGGCCACCGCCTCGAACTCCTTCTCCATCCCCGCCTTCACCTTGATCGTCGCGACGACGCCGAGCATCACGGTCTCCGTTCCGGGCCCGCGGGGGCCCCGTGGGCGCCGCCGGGGGCCCCCTGGGTTATGGACGCCTGCTGCACGTAGTTGCGAAAGGTGATGGGATCCCGCACCCGCCGGAATACCTCGCGGGTGCCGCCGGTCCCGATCACGGTGAGTTCGCCATGGCCCAGGATGCGGGCAGGAGATGGCGCTCGACATAGCCCAAGGCTCAATGGCCCATCGGCTTAGAAGAGAACGTAGCCGCCGTCGATGACCAGCGTGTCGCCGGTGTGATAGGCGGAGAGGTCGCTGGCCAGGTACACCGCGATGCCGCTGAAGTCCTCGCCCACGCCCCAGCGGCGAATCGGCACCCGCGGCAGGACCTTCTGGGTGAAGGCCTCGCCGTGCAGGGCCACTTCCGTCATCGGCGTGTCGATCCAGCCCGGCACGATGGCGTTCACCCGCACCTGGTGCCGCGCCAGCTCCACCGCGAGGGCCCGCATGAGCGAGATCACGGCACCCTTGGTGGCGGCGTAGTGCTGGCTGCGCGGGGCGCCCATCATCGCCGAGAGCGACGAGGTGACGGCGAGCGAGCCGCCGCCGCCACGCTCCACCATGTGGCGCGCGGCGGTGCGCAAGGTGAAGAAGGCCCCGTCGAGGTTCACGCTCATCACGCGGCGCCACTCCGCGGTGGCCATCTTGGTGAAGCCGGCCGCGCCGCCGCGCCCGCTCACGCCGGCATTGGCGAAGCAGGAGTCCACCCGGCCCAGCGCGCTCACGGTGTCCGCGAAGGCGCGCTCCACCGCGGCCTCGTCGGCCACGTCGCAGCGGAGCGCCATCGCCTTGCCGCCGTGTGACTGGAGCTGTTTCAGCGCGGCGGCGTTCTTGTCCTCGTTGGTGCCCCAGATGCAGACGGACGCTCCCGGCCCGCGCCAGGCCCTCGGCCATGCCGAGGCCGATGCCGCTATTGCCGCCGGTCACGAGCGCCACCTTGCCGGTGAGATCGAATCCAGGATGCGCCATGGCTCCCCTTTCTCGCGAGAGGCTGACTATACTACGCGCGCTCGAACGCGCGTTCGGGGAGCCGCCGTCACCGCTTCGTCGGAGGCCGCCGGCCGCCTTCGCCGTAGCCGACGAGCTCCACGTAGCCATGCCCGGCGACGGGCCGGCCGCCGTCGGTCCCGCGCACCTCCACCGCGCCCTCCCAGTAGCGCGGGCTCACGTCCAGCTCCTGGTCGGCCAGCCGCGGCGTGATGGTCAGCTCGAGGCCGCCCGGCGGTGTCGCGTGAGCCGCCAGCCGGCAGGATACTCGACCCCGCTCCGGCGGCTGCGCCAGGCGCCGGTGGCCTCGAGGCGCACGCCGTCGCGCGTCAGCGCCCGCGTGCCGCCGCGCGCGTCCACCACCACGCCGGCGCTGAAGGGATCGGCGGTGCCGTCACGCCGGCGGAGGCGGTAGTACATCAGCTCGCGCCCGTCCTCGAGCTGCAGCGCGAACCAGTCCCAGCCCGCCAGGTCCTGGCCCACCGCGGCAGTGCTCCACTCGCGGTCCATCCACGCGAGCCCCTCCACCTCGAGCCGCTCGGCGCCGAGCCGGATGGTGCCGCGCGCGGGCATGCGCGTGAGCGAGTAGTAGTAGGAGGCATTGCCGGGCTCCGGCCCCTTGCGCGAGAGCCCGCGCTCCCCTTGCAGCACCGGCGGCTTGGCGCTCTCCAGGCGCAGATCCAGCGCCATGTCCTCGTCCTCCGCGCGCAGGCTGCAGGGGAAAGGTGCCGAGGCCCCTCGCTCCGCGCCTCCCAGTCCTCCACGTGAGACGCGAAAGGGCTCCGCCTGGGCGCCGGCCAGGCCGAGCGCGCCGCGGCTGGTCCGCGTCGCGAAGTGGAAGCGGCCGCCGCGCGAGTCCGTCACCGCCAGGTGCGCGAGATAGGCCTGGCGGGCGCCCCAGTCCGAGCCGCGGCGCCGGCGCGTCTGGCGTCAGCGCGCGAGCGGAAGAACGTGAGCTGGAAGCCCAGGTGCCGGCCCTCCGCGGTCCGGAGATTGCCGGTCCAGTACCACCACTCGGCCCGGAACTCCGGATGCGGCCCGTGGTCGCGGGGAAAGACGAAGTCCCGCGGCGCCTCCGCGCGGGCGAAGCCCTCGAGCCGGCCGCCGGACAGCGCCTCCGCCACGGAGAGCGTCGCGACCACGGGCCCGCGCGGCGAGCCGAGAACGGCCCCTCCGTCAGCGTGAGCAGCACCGCGAGGACCAGCGCCGCCGCGCCCACGACGAGGCCCGCCGCCACCGCCGCGCGGCGGGCGCCGCGCCGGAAGGCTCCCGGCCGCGCCGCGCTCACTCATCGCGCAGCGCCTCCGCGGGCGAGGCCCGCGCCATGCGCAGCGCGGGGTAGAGCGCCGGCCAGGAGCGCCGCCACCACCGCGAGAAGCAGGCCCTGGAGCAGCACGTCGGGCCGCACGTCGAGCGGCATGGTCCAGCCGAAGGACCGGCGATTGATCACGAAGACGAGGACGGCGGCGAGGAGCACGCCCACCGGCAGCGCGAGCAGGCCCGCCACCAGGCCCATGAGCCCCGTCTGCGCGGAGATCACGCCCCAGACCTGGCGCGGCGTGAGCCCGAGCGCGCGCTGGAAGGCCACCTCGCGCGTGCGCTCCAGCGCCTGCGCCATCAGCGCGGACAGCACGCCCACGAAGGCCACCACCACGATGAGGAGCCGGAGCACGCGCGTCACCGCGAAGGTGCGGTCGAAGATCTCCAGCGACGCCTCGCGCAGCGCGCGATTGGAGCGGATGACCACTTCCGCCGGGCGGCGTGGCCTCCGCCGCGCGCGCCCGCAGCGCGGCGATGAGCGCATCGGGATCGGCGCCCGGGGCCGCGTAGAGCGCGATCGCCGACACCGCGCGGTCGTCCCAGAAGCGCTCGTAGGTGGCGCGGCTCATCACCACCACGCCCGCGCTCGAGCCGTAGTCGTAGAAGACGCCCGCGATGGGGAAGGCGTGCGGGCCGCGGTCGGTGCTGAGATGCACCCGGCGGCCCGCGGTCGAGCGCGCGGCGATAGGCGAAGGGCTCGGAGACCATCACCGCGCCGCTCTCCACCGCGGCCCACACGCGCTCGAGCCGCCCCTCCTTCATGGGAAAGCTCGGCGCGCGCCCGGCCGCGACTCCCAGCGCCACCACGTGCACCGGCCCGCGCGGGCTCGCCGCGGTGGCCCCGCGCGACGTGCTCACCCCCGCGACGCCGGGGGTGGCGGCGAGCCGCTCCGCCAGCCCGGCGTCGAGCGTGGCGTCGGGCCGGCTGCCGATGAGACTGGGCGGCGAGACGTACACGTCGGCGCGCAGGGTGCCCTCGAGCCAACGCTCGACCGCCTCGCGGAAGGACGCGATCATGATACCCACGCCGATGGTGGCGGAGACCGCGATCATGAGCGCGGCGATGGCGATGCCGGTGCGCGAGAGCGCGGCATGGATGCCGCGCGCGGCCATGCCGCCCAGGAGCCCGCCGATTCGCCGCGCCGGCCACTCCAGTACGCGCAGCATGGCGGAGGCGGCCAGCGGCGTGGCGAGCGCGGCGCCCATGAGCAGCGCGAAGAGCCCGACGAAGCCCCACACCGCGCCGCCCCGCGGGAGGAGCAGGAGCCCGCCCACGGCGCCCAGCGCTAGTCCCGCGAGCGCGGCGCGCGGCGCGGTCCGGCGGGCGCGGGCCTCGAGGAGCGAGCGCAGCAGCGCCTCGCGCGGCCGCGTCGCCGCCGCCTCGCGCGCGGGGGCAAGCGCGGCCAGGAGCGTGGCGCCCATGCCGAGGGCCACCGCCTTGACCACCGCCCCCGGCGTGAGCCAGACCTCGCGCACGGACAGCACGAAGTAGAGATCGTTGATGGTGCGGGTGACGAGCCCCAGCAGGCCCTGGGCCAGCGCCAGGCCGAGGCCGATGCCCAGCAGCGTCCCCACCGCCCCCACTGCGAGCGCCTCGCCGGCCACGAGCGCGAACACCTCGCCGCGGGTGACGCCCGAGGGCCCGGAGGGTGCCGATGAGCGCCCGGCGCTGCACCACCGAGAAGGTCATGGTGTTGTAGACGAGGAACATCCCCACCACCAGCGCCAGCAGCGACAGCGCGCGCAGGTTGAGCGAGAACGCGGCGGTCATCGACGCCGCCGTCTCGGCCTGCGCGCCCGCGCGCGTGAGCTCGGCGCCCGGGGGCAGGGCGGCGCGGATGCGCTCGAGCAGGGCGCGGTCCGCCGCGCGGAAGCCCACGATGAGGTCGATGCGGGTGAGCCGGCCGCGCGCGCCGGCCAGCTCCTGCGCGGTGGCGATGTCGGTCACGAGGAGCCCTCCAGCGCGCGCGTGGAGAGACGGTCGGCGGGCTCGACGGTGCCGACGAGGGTGACCGAGCGCCTCTGACCGACCACTTGGATGGTCAGGGTGGCGCCCGGCCGGATGCCCGAGCGCGCGGGCGGTGGGCCCGGACATGAGCGTGGTGCCCGGGCGTCCCACCAGATCGGCCAGCGTGACGAGCGGGTCCGCCCCCGCCAGGTGCGGCCGGAACGCGGGCTCCGCGAAGGGATCCACGCCCAGGAGCTGGAAGGTGCGCCCCGGATAGTCGGGCGCCGCCACGTCGAAGGCCACCACCGGCGCGGCCCGGCGCACGCCCAGGTCCAGGCGCAGCGTGCGGTAGAAGGTCTCGGGCAGCCCCGCGGGCCCGCCCACGATCTGGTGGGTGGCCCGGCCCGTCACCGCCTCGGTGGCCAGCTCGAAGGCGCGCCGCGCGCTCTCGGTGGCGAGGTCGATGGAGAGCGCGACGGCCACGCCCAGCGCGATGCCGAGCACGCTGAGGCCGATCTGCCCCGGGTGGCGCAGGAGATGCCGCAGGCTCGCCCGCCGGAGCAGCCGGCTCACGCGCGGTCCGGCGCCCGCTGCTCGACGAGCTGGCCCTGCTGGATGAGGAAGACGCGGTCCGCCACCCCGATCACCTCGCGGCTGTGGGTGGCCATTACCACGGTCTTCCCCAGCTCGCGCGCGAGCCCGTCGAGGAGGTCGAGCACCACCTTGGCCGCGTCGGCGTCGAGGTTGCCGGTGGGCTCGTCGGCCAGCACGAGGGCCGGATCGTGGACGAGGGCACGCGCCACCGCCACGCGCTGCTGCTCGCCGCCGGACAGGCGGTCGGGATAGGTGTGGGCCCGATCGGCGAGGCCCACCCGCCCCAGCAGCGCCAGGGCATGCGCCCGCCCGCGCGCGTCGGCCCGGCCCAGGAGCTCGAGCGGCAAGAGCAGGTTCTCCTCCACCGTGAGCAGCGGGACCAGGTTGAAGAACTGGAAGATGAAGCCGATGTGCTCGCGCCGGAAGCGCGTGCGCGCGCCCTCGTCCAGCGCGGTGAGATCGGTGCCGTTGACGCGCACCGTGCCCTCGGAGGGCCGGTCGATCCCGCTGATGAGGTTGAGCACGGTGGACTTGCCGGACCCGCTGCGGCCGATCAGGACGCCGATCTCGCCCAGCCCGATGGTGGCGCTGGCGTCGCGGAGGACGACGCGCTCGCCGTCGCCCTCCCGATACAGCTTGCTCAGGCGGCGGAGCTCCACGGCGGGAAGATGCATGGCGGCGCGGTCATTGTAGCAGGGGGCGTTCGACGGATCCGCCGGTGCGCATTCCGGAGTATGATGGGTCGTTGTCATAAAAATGAAACACCGCGGTGACGCGGATATTGCGTTCGGGGGCCTGGTCAGTTGGCCGGATTGATCGGCCTGTTCGGAAGACGTCCGCTCACGGACCGTGAGCGAGCGGGCGTGCGGGACGCCGGGCGGGGCCTGGACTTCACCGGCATCTCCCTTCGAGACGTCTGGGAGGACGACCGCCTGGCCGTGGCGCGGGTCCATCACGCCCACACTCCGCCCGTGCCCGTGTCCACCGACCCGCGGGGCATGTCCGTCATCTTCGACGGCACGCCCCGCATGCCCGACGGCGACGAGCCCGGCGCGGGAGCCCTGTGGCTCTCGCGCCTCGAGCGCGAGGGGCCCGACGCCCTCGTCCGGCTCGACGGAAGCTTCGCCGCCGTGCTGCGCGACGCGCGCGGAGGGCGGGTGACGCTGGCCACCGACCGCTTCAACTCGCGTCCGCTCTACTATCACGCCGGCGCGGACGTGCTCGCCTTCGCGAGCCAGTCGAGCCTCCTCCTCCGCCTGCCCGGCACGCCTCGCCGACTCGACCCCCTTGGCCTCATGCAGTTCCTCACCTTCCAGACCCTGCTGGACGAGCGCACCTTCCTCACCGGGGTCCGCGCGCTGCCGCCCGCATCGCATCTCGACTACCCGCAGGGACCAAGCGTGCCGCGGCGGTACTGGTCGTGGCGGCCCCCCGCGGACGAAGGGCATCCGGTCGGGGTCCATGGCGAGCGCCTGATGGAGCCCCTCGCCGGCGCGACCGCGCGAATGGTGGGCGACGGGCGCGGCCTCGCGCTCCTGCTGAGCGGCGGGCTCGACGCGCGCGCGGTGGTGGCGTGCGCGACGCGGCCCCTGCCCGCGGTGACCCTCGCCGACTTCGACAATGCCGAGGTGGGGCTGGCGCGCGCCATTGCGAGCGCGCGGGGTTTCCCGTTCACCTTCGTGCGCCGGCGCCCCGAGCATCACGTCGAGCTGGTGGACCTCGCCGTTGCCCTGGGGGACGGCGCCCACCGCTATGACAATGCGCAGTTCGCGTATCTCCGCGCGGTGCTGCCGCCGGAGATCACCGCCCTCGCGACCGGGTACGCCTTCGACCGCTATCTCAAGGGCAACTCGCTCCCCAAGCGCCGGCGCCGGCTGGGCGGCTGGCCCCTGCACCGGCACGTCCTGCTGCCCCTGCCGCCGGACCTCGCGCCCCGGCCCCTCGCCCAGACGATGCTGGCGGAGCACGCGCACTTCCTCTGGGGTCAGGCTCCGCTCGCCGAGATCCTTCGCGAGCCGCATCGGAGCGCGCTCGAGGGGGCCCTCCTCGACACGCTCGAAGGCATGCTCCGCCGCCACTGGGACCATTGCCCCGACGCGATCACGCGATTCGAGACGGCCTCCTTCCACATGATGATGGGTCGCAACCACGCCTTTCTCAACGTGTTGAGCATCCGCCACTTCTTCGAGGACCGCGTCGTCGCGACCGACAACGCCCTGCTCGACGCCACTGTCTCGACGCCGCCGCGCCTGCGGCTGGACGGCCTGGCCTACCGGGAGGCCATGCGGAGGCTCGCTCCGGACCTCTGGCGTATCCCCGACGGGAACACGGGCATGCCGCCGGGGACGCACCCGCTGGTGCTCCACGCCCGCGAGCGCGGCCGCGACCTGCGCCGTCGCCTCGGTCTCCCCGCCGGCGGCGGGCCGCCCTCGGATCCCACGGTCAGCGAACGGTCATGGCCCAATATGCCGGCGCTGATCCGCCACCGTCCCATCCTCGCCGAGCGTCTGGCCAAGATCATCGCCGACCCCGACGCGCTGCCGCCCGATCTCTTCGATTCGGCCGCGATGGCGCGGTTGCTGGAGGCCCACCTCGCGGGACGGGCCAATCACACGTGGCTCCTCCTCCTGCTGTTGACCTTCGGCACCTGGCACCGCCGCCATCTGGCGGGGCGTCCCGGCGAATGGGAGGAGCGGGCCGGGACGGGCGCGGCGCCGCTGGACGTGATGCGCTAGGCGGAGCGGCGCATCGCGCGCGCCAGGCCGGGAACCGTGTCGCGGCGGGAGTGGCCCCCGCGAGGGAGCCTAGGCGGTGAGGACGGATTCGCGGGCGCCGCGCGAGAGCGCGCCCGCGAGCATGTGGCCCACCTCTCGCGTGTAGCGGGGGCGGGCTTCCTTGGCCTCGATCAGCGACAGGAGCTCCGCGAAGCGGGCCACCGGCGCCCAGGACCGATCCACCTTCACGCGGCAGAGCGGATGGGTGAGGACCACCACGCCGTCCACCCAGCGCAGCAGGGAGCGCCCCAGCTCGGGATGGGCGCGGGAGAGAAACTCCTTCACCGCCATCGCGCCTTCGGTGACCTGGCGCGCGACGTCGCCGCGCGGGATGCCGTTCACGCGCCAGCGGTTGTTCCGCACGCGGATGCTACCCGCCCAGCGCTTGGTCTCGATCGCCATGACCCCGAAGGGCCCGATGAGGACATGGTCCACGTTGCCGCGGTAGTACGGCAGCATCACGTCGTTGACCAGGAAGTAGTCGTCGGAGAGACGGCCCAGCAGCTCGGTGACGCTCGCCTCGCCGCGCCGGCCGGCGCGGACATTGCGGAGCCGGCCCAGCGCGGGGCCCGCCATGGACCCGGCCGCGACGCCGGCCAGGATCCCTGCGAGCGGATTCACCGCCAGGCTCACCGCCACCGAGGTCACGAGGCCGGCGCCGGCGAAGCCCATCAGCCCGAGCCGGTGACGACGCTCGCGCGCCGCCAGATATGCTCCCCCTGCCCGCTCGAGCTTCATGGAGGACACTACTGCACGGAGCGGGCCAGCGGCGCGGCCCGCGCGGCAACTCCTGCGCGGGCTCCTGTTCGCATTCGGGAGCGCGGACTTACGAGCCTCGCGCAGGGCTTGCGCGGGCGGGGGTTGGACCAAAGCCGTCAGCGCGGCGGGCCAAATTCGGGAGCGCTGACGTCAGAGGCGCGCGCGCCCCGCCGCGCGGCGGAGGCGAGTACACCTCTAAAGGTGGGCGACGGCCTCGATCTCGACCAGCGCGCCGGCGGGAAGCGCGACGACCTGAACGGTGGAGCGCGCGGGCGGCTCGGCGCCCGCATGCTTCTTGTACACCTCGTTCATCGCCGCGAAGTCGGCCAGGTCCTTCAGGAATACGGTCGTCTTGACCAGCCGATCCAGCCCGCTGCCCGCCGACTGCAGGATGGCCCGGAGGTTGGCGAAGACCTGCTCGGTCTGCTCGGTGATGGTCTTGCCTACGAGCTCGGTCGAGCCCGGCCGCAGTGGGATCTGTCCCGAGACGAAGACCAGGTCGCCGATGCGGATGGCCTGGGAGTAGGGCGCGCCGGCGAAGGGCGCGGGGGCCTGCTCGCTGCGGATCACCGATTTCTTCGCCAGGGCCTAGCCCCGCATGGAGGTGAGCATGATCTCGAGTCCCACGCGCAAGCCCACCGGCAGCCCGTCCTCGTTCATCTCGAACTCGGGGGCGTGATGCGGCCGCGCCGGCCCGGTGGCGGGCGCGATGCCCACGCGGAAGTAGCAGCCGGGCCGCTCGCGGAGGAACAGGCTCATGTCGTCGGAGGCCATCACGCGCTTGCCCTCGTCCACCGCGGCCTCGCCCATGGCGGCGGCGGCGCACCGATGCACGAAGTCCGTCTCCTTCGCGTGGTTCACCACCGCGGGGCAGGAGCCCCCGTCCATCACCAGCCGGGCCTCCGCGCGGAAGGCGCGAGCCTGGTGCGCCACGAAATCGCCGAGGCGCTGGATGAGCTGATCGCGGATCGACTGCTCGAAGGCGCGGATGGTGCCCTTCATCACCGCGCGGTCCGGAATGATATTGCCCTTGGTCCCCGACGTGATCTGGCCCACGGTGAGCACGGCCGTCTCCTGCGCCGGCACCTCGCGCGCCACCAGGCTCTGCATGCCGAGGAGGATGCTGGCGGCGGCGGTGATGGGGTCGATGGACAGATGCGGCATCGCGCCGTGGCCGCCCGCGCCCTTGATCTCCACCGTGAAGGCGTCCGCGGAGGCCATGGTGGGGCCGCTGCGCACCTGGACATTGCCCACCGCGTTCAGCGTGGTGAGGTGGAGACCGTACACCTCGTCCACGCGCGGATTGTCGAGCACGCCCGCCGCGATCATGGGCCGGGCCCCGCCCAGCACTTCCTCCGCGGGCTGGAAAAGGAAGACCGCGGTGCCGGGCATCTCGCGCCGGCGGGCGGCCAGGATCTCGGCCATGGTGATGGCGATGGCGGTGTGGCCGTCGTGGCCGCAGGCGTGCATCACGCCGGGCGTGCCGGAGGCGAAGGGCGCTTCGAGCACCTCGGTGAGCGGCAGCGCGTCGGTGTCCGCCCGCCAGGCCACCGTCTTGCCGGGCAGGTCGCCCCGCAGCACGCCCACCACGCCGGTGCCCGCCACCGCGCGCACCTCGAGCCCCGCCGCCTGGAGCCGCTCGGCGATGATCTGCGCGGTGCGCTGCTCCTGGAAGGACAGCTCCGGGTGGCGGTGGAAGTCGCGCCGCAGCGCCACCAGGCCCTCGCGCCGCTTATCCGCTTCCTGCGTCCAGTCCAGCCCTGTCTTGCTCATCAGGGACCTCCGGTCAGAGTGAGATGCTCGGCCGCCACAAGGTAGCAGAGGCCGCGCGCGCTGTCACTCCGGGACCGACCGCCACCAGAGGGTGATGAGGGCCAGCGCGGCCACCCCGCTGATGCCGGCGCCGAGATAGGCGGTGGACACGGAGCCGCGCTCCGAGATCCAGCCCACCATGAACGAGCCGAAGGGAAAGGTGCCGCCGAAGATGAGGGTATAGAGGCTCATCACGCGGCCGCGGAGCGCGTCGGGGGCGGCCAGCTGCAGCGCGGTATTGCACGACGCCACCAGCATGATGCTGGACACCCCGATCACGAACAGCATCCCCAGCGCCACCCAGAAGTGCGTCACCGCGCTCATGGCGATGAGGCCGCCGCAGGCCACGAACCCGGAGGCCAGCACCAGGGGCAGCGCGAGCTGCGGCTGGCGGAGATTGCCGAGCGTCAGCGCGCCGGCCACCGCGCCCACCCCCACCGCCGCCATGAGGAAGCCGAAGCCGGCCGCGTCCACCCGCAGCACGTCGCGGGCGAGGAGCGGCACGTAGACGGAGAAGTTGAACACGGTGAGGCTCACCACGAAGAGCAGCAAGAGGAGGAGGCGGATCCGGCGCACCGACAGCGCGTAGCGGAGGCCCTCGCCCACGTCGGCCAGCACGGAGCGCCCGCGCGCGCCGCGGGGCAAGCCCTCGGTGCGCATGCGCGTCAGCGCGAAGATCACCACCGTGAACGACAGCGCGTTCAAGAGGAACGCCATGTCCACCCCGAAGCGGGCAATGAGCAGCCCCGCCACCACCGGGCCGATGATGCGCGCGGTGTTGAAGGCGGCGGAGTTCAGCGCCACCGCGTTGACGATGTCGTCCTTGCCCACCAGCTCGGCCACGAAGGACTGGCGCGTGGGCATGTCCACCGTGTTCACGCAGCCCAGCAGCAGCGCCAGCACGCAGACGTGCCAGTACTCCACGTGGCCGAAGCGGACCAGGATCCCCAGGGTCAGCGCCAGGTACGCGATGCAGAGCTGGGTGCAGAGAAGCACGCGGCGCTTGGGCAGGCGGTCGGCGAGGGCGCCGGTGAACACGGAGAAGAGCAGCACGGGGGCGAACTGCAAGGTGCCGAGGAGCCCGAGTTTGAGCGGCGAGCCGGTGAGCTGCAGCACCAGCCACGCCTGCCCCACCGACTGCATCCACGAGCCCACCTGCGAGACCACCTGGCCGATGTAGAAGCGCCGGTAGTCGGGATGGTTCAGCGCCCGCAGCCCGGCCGGAAACTGCATCTACGCGCCCGTGGCGCGGCCGGCCGGCGACCGAGAAAGGTCCAGCTGCGAGGCGGCGCCCGAAGGCCGCACGCGAGGCGTAGCCTCTACGTCGAGCGCGCGGCCGAGGGCGCCACGAAGCAGGGCCTATCGACGCCGGCGGCGCGGCCGAGAAAGGTCCAGATGCGAGGCGGCGCCCGAGAGCCGCACGGGAGGCGTAGTCGTTCTACGTCGAGCGTGCGGCCGAGGGCGCCAACGAAGCAGATGGGCCTTTATCGGCCGTCGGCCAGGGCGATGCAGGCGAAGGCGACTTTCGCCGTGGTCGGCACCCCGAAGCGGGCGGTGTGGCGCGCGGGCAGCCCCCCGGGGAAATGCTTCACGTACTCCGCGTTGATCTCGCGATAGTCGGCGGGATCGGTGATGAGCAGCGTCATCTGCACCACGCGCTCGAGCGAGGAGCCCGCCGCGCGCAGGATGGCGGACACGTTGTCCAGCGCGCGGCGCGTCTGCTCCGCCGCGGTGCCGCTGGGCGCCGCCCCGCCGGTGTCGTTGCCGGCCCCGGTGCCGGAGACGAACACGAGGCCGGCGGCGCGCGTGGCGCGCGAGAACGCGCCCGCGGCGGGCGCGTCGGGCGGATTGAAGAACTCGATCATGCGCGCGTCCTCCTTGACGAACGGGCGGGTCTGGCCGATGATTCGGGCTGCGTCCAACCCTACCATGCAATCGACATCCGGCGACCTCCTCGCGGCCGTTCGTGAGCGCGCGCACGCGAACCTCTACTGGCGTACGCTCGGCGTCCAGGTGGAGGACGCGCGCGAGGGCTGGGTGCGCCTGCGGGTGGCCGCGCGGGACGAGCTGCGGAATGCCGCCGGCGCGCCCGTGCACGGCGGCGTGCTGTCCGCCCTGGTGGACATGGCGGTGGGCGGCGCGCTGTCGACGCTGCACGCCGCCGCCGCCGGTGGCGTGGGGCAATCCACCCTCGACCTCAACGTGAGCTTTCTCGCCGCCGCGCGTGGCGACGTCATCGCGGAGGGCCGTATCCTCCGCCGCGGCCGCTCCATCGCCTTCGGAGAAGCGTCCATCTCCGACGGCGAGGGCTCTCTGGTCGCGGTCGGCCGCGCGACCTACATGATCCTGGCGCCCAAACCGTAGGCTGACCCCGTACCCGCCACCCGAAAGGAGCGTCCCGTGCCCACCAAGATCGTCTTCTCCCCGCCGATGCCCAAGGACATCATGGACGAGTGTCGCGCCATGGTCCCGCAAGGATACGAGATGGTCGTGGTGGAGCGCGGCGTGGGGGGCGGCATCGAGGCCCACCCCGACGCCGAGTACTTCGTCGGCTTCGCGCGCGGCGACATGGGGCCGAACTTCTACCGGACGCTCCCCAAGCTCAAGCTCATCCAGCTCATCAGCGCGGGCTACGACCGCCTCGACGTGGCGGCGGCGAAGCAGGCGGGCGTGCCGGTGGCCAATAACGGCGGGGCCAACTCCACCGCGGTGGCCGAGCACACCTGGCTCCTCATCCTGAGCGTGCTCAAGCGCCTGGCCTGGCAGCACAACAACGTGGTGGCCGGAAAGTGGCGCATCGGCGACCTTGCCGAGAACCGCCTCTACGAGGTGGAGGGCAAGACGCTCGGCATCGTCGGGCTGGGTACCATCGGCAAGAAAGTCGCGCGCCGGGCCCACGGCTTCGACATGCCGGTGATCTACTACGACACCGTGCGGCTCACCGAGGACCAGGAGAACGCGCTCAACGTCCGCTTCGTGCTCCTCGACGAGCTCCTGCGCACCGCGGACGTGGTGAGCCTGCACGTCCCGCTGAACGCCAGCACCAAGAACCTCATGAGCGCGCGGCAGTTCGGCCTCATGAAGCCCTCCGCCGTCCTCATCAATACCTGCCGGGGCCCGGTGGTGGACGAGGCCGCGCTGCAACCAGGCGCTGGTGAGCGGCCAGATCGCGGGCGCCGGGCTCGACGTGATGGTGGAAGAGCCGGGCAAGCCCGGGCATCCGCTCTACGCCGCGCCGAACATCACCATCACCCCGCACATGGCCGGCCCCACCTGGGAGAACTGGCCCAAGGCCTTCCGCAATGCCTTCGACAATATCCAGCGCGTGGCCCGGGGTGACCGGGCGATGTGGATTATTCCGGAGCTCCGCTAGTGGCCGGAGCTGCGCGAGCATGATGTCCTTTCCGGAGTACGAGCAGTACGACGCCCTCGGCCTGGCCGAGCTGGTGAAGTGGGGGAAGATCTCCCCGCCCGAGCTCCTCGAGGCGGCCATCGAGCGCGTCGAGGCCCGCAATCCCCTCGTCAATGCGGTGGTGCTGAAGCTCTACGACTACGCGCGCAAGGCCATCGCGGACGGGCTCCCCGAGGGGCCCTTCCGCGGGGTGCCGTATCTGATGAAGGACCTCACCGCCTCCCTGGCCGGCGTCCCCATGACGCGCGGCTCGAAGTTCTTCGCCGACTCCCCGCCCGCCGCCGAGGACAGCGAGCACGTCAAGCGGCTCAAGCGCGCGGGCCTCGTCATCTTCGGCCGCACCAATACCTGCGAGCTGGGCCTCTCGCTGACCTGCGAGCCCCGGCAGTACGGGCCCACCAGGAACCCGTGGGATCCCAGCCGCATCTCCGGCGGCTCCAGCGGCGGCGCCGCGGCGGCGGTGGGCGCGCGCATGCTGCCCATGGCGCATGCCACCGACGGCTTCGGGTCGATCCGGGCGCCCGCCGCGTGCTGCGGGCTGGTGGGCCTCAAGCCGACGCGCGCGCGCAATACCATGGCGCCCTTCGCCGGCGAGGGGCTGGCCGGGCTCTCCGCCGAGCACGCGGTCACGCTCTCGGTGCGCGACAGCGCCGCGCTGCTGGACGCCACCTGCGGCGCCGGGCCGGGCGATCCCTATCAGGCGCTGGCGCCGACGCGCCCGTACGTCCGGGAGATCGGCTCCGACCCCGGCAAGCTGCGCATCGCCTTCACGTCACGGACACCCAATGGCGCGCCGGTGGAGGCGGAGAGCCTCCGCGTGCTGCAGGAGACGGCGCGCCTCTGCGCCGACCTCGGCCACATCGTGGAGGAGGCGGATCCGGAAATCGACGGCGCCGCGGTGGTGCCGACCTTCCTCACGCTGGCCGCCGCCAATACCGTGGTGAACCTCGCCAGCCACCCGACGGCGGGCCGGCCCGCTCGCGAAGACGAGGTGGAGAAAGTCACGTGGGCGACGGGGAAGCTCGGCGAGAAGGTGACGGGCGCAGACTACGTGCGGGCGACGCAGACCGCGCATCGCCTCGGCCGGCAGATGGCGGCCTTTCACAAGCGCTGGGACATGCTGCTCACGCCGGGGCTGGCCACCTTGCCGCCGCGGCTCGGGCTGGATCGACATGATGCTGGACGACGTGCAGGAATACTGGCGCCGCGTCTTCCACATGTCGCCGTTCACGGTCTGGTTCAACCTCACCGGCCAGCCCGCCATGATGCTGCCGCTGGGCGTGAGCGACGCGCTCCCGGTGGCGGTGCAGCATGGTGGGCCGCTTCGGCGACGAGGCCACCATGTTCCGCCTCGCCTCCCAGCTCGAGAAGGCGCGGCCCTGGTTCGACCGGCTCCCGCCGATCGCGCGCTGACCGCGCGGGCGGCGGACGCCGGGGCGCTTCAGCGCCGACATGAGCCGGCGGCCGGCCTCGCGAATCTTGCCGAGGTCGTAGGGCGGCTGGACGAGCAGGATGAGGCGCGCGACGCCGAGCGCTTCGAGCGCCGCGCGCGGCGCCGAGCTCTTGCACTGAGCCAGCCGTCGGCCAGCCCCGTGAAGACGGTGACGAGAAAGCCCGCCGGGTCGCGGCCCGACTCGCGATGCGCGTCCCGCGCCACCCGCACCAGCTCGGCGAGCTGCGGGATCCGCGCCTGGGTATTGAACCCGTCGGCCCAGCGCCCCGCGATGCCGGCCATGCGCGGGCCGAAGCCGCCCACCACGATGGGCGGCGCGCCGGCCGGCGGCCCCGGGTGGAAAAATCCATCCGGGCGCGCGAGGCGATAGTGCGCGCCCGCCGAAATCCGACGAGTCCCCCGCCCAGAGTCGCTTCATCACCTGGCACGCCTCGGCCACCCGCGCCGCGCGCACGGCGTCGGGCTCGACGCTGAGGCCGATGGATTCATGCTCCCGCGCGTAGGGCAGGCTGCGACTGCCGCCTGCGCCGATACCGAGCAGCAGGCGGCCGCCGGACACCTCCTGGAGCGTCGCCGCCATATTGGCGAGGATGCCCGGATGCCGGCTGCCGACATTGAGCACCAGCGAGCCCAGCATGATGCGCCGGGTGGCCTCGGCCAGCGCGGAGAGCACGGTCCAGACCTCGGGCACCGGCGAGTCCCCGCCGCCATCGGGATCGCGCAGGTGATCCCAGGTCCATAGGCCGTCGAAGCCCGCCTCCTCCGCGGCCACCGCCGCCGCGCGCAGCTCCGGCCCACGTCGCGCCCATTGGAATGAGGAGGAGATCGGTCTTCACGCGGCGGTTGCCTCCAGGCGGGCGGGTTAGAAGAACGAGTAGTACATGCTCAGCAGAGAAAGTGTCCATGGATCGCGCAGTGGGCGCCAGCACGTGGCTCTCGTCGTAGCGCGCGCGGAAGACCTTCTCGTCGGCCTGGTCGTGCCGGTACTCGACCCGGCCCACCAGCCCACGCCACAGGCGGTACTGGAGCGTCGCCGTGGTGGACCAGAGCGAGACCTTGTTGTCGAGCCCCGTGCGCGCGCCCTGCGCGTCCTTGAAGTATTCCTGGCGCAGGGCCACCCGGAAGCGCTCGGTGACATCGTAGGCGCCCCAGAGCCCCCAGCCCCACCAGGTGGCGTCCGTGTTCTGCCGGTTGCCGGCTGCCACCTCGGAGGCCTCGCGCGTCTCCTTGCCTCCGGTGAGCTCGGCGGCAAGGGTCACCTTCTCGATGCCGGTATAGACCGCTACCGCGTCGAGAATCCAGCGCTGGTGGGTGTTGTCGTTGGTCTGCTCGGGGCCCACGATGGTGCCCACAGCGACATAGAACTCCTTGCTCGGCGTGATGAGGAATCCGCCCCCGAAGGACGGGCTGCGGTTATTGTCCTCGCTGGTATCCGAGCCCGTGGCCGCGCCCACCTGGACGGTGAGCCAGTCCGTGAACGAGTAGTTGATGACCCCGCCGGTATGGGTGAAGGGGCCGGCCAGATTGAAGAGGTAGCCGCGGGAGAAATTGAGATTGTTCGGCGACTCGATCACCTCATAGCCCAGAAGGCTCACCCACTTGCCGCCCTTGATCGTGATCCCCGAGCCCAGCGGGATCTTGACCGAGAAGTAGGCTTCCTGGACGTCGAAGTACGGATGTGTTCCGGAAGGGAAACTGGTCGTCCTCGTCGCGGAAAATGCCCAGCGAGTGGTTCTTCTGCGAGTCTTGCCCGGCCGTCACCACCAGCCCGAACCCGAACGGGTAGCGCTCGGACGGGTCCTTCTTGATCGAGAATTCCGCGATATTGAACGTGAAGCCCTCGTAGTAGTCGTAGACGCGCAGATCGTTCACCCCGCCACGGCTGGCGCCGCTCAGGTTCCACGTGAAGCTCTGCTCGAGATAGGCGAAGAGCTTGAGCTCGTCACGGAATGACGGCGGCTTGTCGTCCGGCACCCTGGGGGAGACGGCCGGCGGGGCGGCCTCGGACGGGGCCGCGGGGGGCGACTGGGCCAGGGTCGGGACGGGCGAGAGGACGTACAGTCCGGCGAGGAGCCCGGCGAGGCGCATCGGCCGCATCCTCATGATGGTTGGGGGATTCTACCGTGGCCGGAGCCGACACGAAGTTGATACTCTGCACGTGCCGTGATCGCCCCCATCAAGTTCGGTTTCTCGCTCACCGGGCGCGGCGCCCTGGCCAACCGCGAGGCCATCACCCGCCTCGCTCAGCGTGCGGACACGCTCGGGTTCGACTCCATCTTCGTGACCGACCGCATGCTCATTCCCGTCTCGCCGACCTCCGGCTACCCCTACTCCCCCACCGGCGCCTTCCCGCTGGGCCCCGACGAGCCCTGGCTCGAGGCGCTCACCGCGGTGAACTACCTGGCCACCGTCACCCGGCGCATACACGTCGGCACCAGCGTCCTGGTGGTGCCGTATCGCAATCCCGTCTTCACCGCCCGCGCGCTGGCGACGGCGGACTATCTGTCCGGGGGGCGGATCATCCTCGGCGCGGGGGTCGGCTGGTGGCGGGCGGAGTTCGCCGCGCTCGGCGTGCCCTTCGAGGAGCGCGCGGCGCGCACGGACGAGGCGCTGCGCATCATGAAGGCGGTGTGGACCCGGCCGCGCATCACCTACAAGGGGCGCTTCTGGCAGATCGAGGAGGCGGGCGGAGTGTTCCCGCAGCCGGTACAGCGCCCGCACATCCCCATCTGGATCGGCGGCCACACCGACGCCGCCCTCCGCCGGGTGGTGGCGCTGGCCGACGGCTGGCACCCCCTGGGCCTGCGGCCGCCGGTGGCGCTGCATCCGCCGGAGATGGGCGCGGCGGTGCGGCGCCTCCGCGACATGGCGTCCGCAGCCGGACGCGATCCCGGGAGCATCGTGGTCACGTTCAAGGGCCCCGTGAAGTTCGATCTGGCCGCACCCGTCGAGCGCCCGCCGCTCACCGGCTCCGCCGACCAGATCGTCGAGGATCTGTGCCTCTACGCCGCCGCCGGCGTGGAGCACTTCATCCTCGACTTCTCGGTGCCGACGGTGCCGGAGATGCTCGACGTGCTCGAGCGCATCACGGCCGACGTCCGCCCGCGCGTCCGCGCCTGAGCGGAGCGCCCCTGGCGCCGCCCACCGCCGCCGCGACGCGCTCGCTGGCCGCCACCTTCGGGGCGTCGGACGCGGCCGGCCGGCCTCGCCCACGCCGGGCGCGCGAAGTTGAAGCGGCGGCGCGAACCTGGGACAATCCCCTCATGAGATACCTCTACGCCGCACTCCTGGCGATCGCGCTCTCGCCGGGCCCCGCCTTGGCCCATCACGGCTGGAGCGGGTACGACAGCGACAAGACCCTCAACCTCACCGGCACCATCCGCGAGGCCGGCTACGAGCACCCGCACGGCTACATGAGGCTCGAGGTGCCCGGCAAGACCTGGCTCGTCGTCCTGGCCCCACCCTCGCGCATGGAGAACCGCGGACTCCAGCGGGCGGCCCTCACGCCGGGCAAGACCGCGACGGTGGTCGGGTACCCGAACCGCACCGACCCGAACGAGCTGCGGGCGGAGCGAATCACACTGGACGGCAAGACCACCGAGCTCCGTTGATCCACGACCCGCAGGCGGCGGCCTGGCTGGTCTGGCTGGAGTCCAGCGCGCTCGCGGTGGCGATGCGGAAGTGGATGTGGCTGTACCCCGCCGTGGAGATCGTCCACATCACCGGCATCGTGGCCCTGGTGGGCGGGGCCATCTTCTTCGACCTGCGGCTCCTCGGCCTCTCGCGCGGCCTTCCCGTCGCCACGCTGGCCCGGCACCTCCTGCCCTGGTCGCGCGTGGGCCTGGGCCTGATGGCCGTTTCCGGCGCGCTCATGTTCACCGCGCACGCGACGGAGTGGGCGGAGAACCCCGCCTTCCGCGTGAAGATGCTCCTCATCATCGCCGCCGGCCTGAACGCGTGGGCCTTCCACCGCTGGCCCTTCCGCAGCGTGGCCCGCTGGGACCGCGAGATGCCTGCCCCGCCCCGCGCCCGTGTCGCCGCCGTTCTTTCCATCGCGCTCTGGCTGTCCGTGATCACCTGCGGCCGCCTCCTCGCCTACCTCTGACCTGGTTCGCGCTCGCCCTCGGCGCCGCCCTCCTGCAGGCGGCCCAGATCACCTTCGTCAAGGGCCAGGCCCGCGGCATCCCGCCGCTGATCATGGTGTTCTGGACGCAGGCGGTGGGCGTCGCCGGCTGGGCCCTCGGCATCTGGCTCACCGGGACGGCGATCCACGTGCCGCCGCACATGTGGGGCTGGATCGCGCTCGCCGCGCTGTGCGCCGGGGCCTACTCCTATCTCCTCACGCGCGCGAGCAGCCGGGGGGACATCTCCATCGTGGGCCCGGTGCTGGCGCTGGCGCCGATCTTCTCCATCCTGCCGGACTGGTGGCTCACCGACACGCTGCCGCGCGGCGTCGGCTGGATCGGGGTGGGCCTCTCCGTCGTCGGCACCGCCGGGCTCAGCCGCACGCCGACCCGGCGCCTGGACCTCCGTGCCTTCTTCTCCCGGGGCGACGCCCTCGACGCCCTGGGCTCCGCCGTCTTCCTGGGCGTGCTGGCGGCCGTCGACCGGCGCAACGTGCTCGCCATGAGCGTGCCGTCCTACTTCGTCGTCGCCTACGCGGTACTCGCCGGTCCCCCTCCTGTTGCTCGTCCTGGTCCACGCCCCCCGCGCGCTCGCCGACTCGCTGCGCCCCGCCCAGCTCGCGCGCGTTCTGGGCCACGCGCTCATCGTGCTCGCGGGCACTGCCTTGCAAGTCCTCGCTCTCGTCCTCGCGCCTGCCGCTTACGTCTCCTCCATCCGCCGCACCTCGGCCGTCTTCACGGTGCTGCTGGGCAGCGCCCTCTTCAAGGAGGAGGGCCTGGCCGGACGGCTCGCCGCCGCGCTGCTGACCGTGCTCGGCGCGGTGTGCCTGGTGCTGGGGTAGCCAGAGGTTCGGCTGCGGTTGCGTGGGGCCGGCCCTTCGCAGTACCCTGCCCGCGACCCGACGGACCGACCTATGGTCGGCAATGTGTCCGCGGCCCCCGCCGCGACCATGTCACGTGACCCGGGGAGACGATGAGCTCGAGACAGGTGCTGAAGAAGATCATCCCGGTCGAGGACGCGGTCTCCGTGCTGCAGGACGGCGAGGTGCTCGCCACCTCCGGCTACGGCGGCCACGGGATGCCCGAGCAGCTCCTCGTCGCGCTGGAGCAGCGGTTCCTCACCACGGGCCGGCCCCGGGACCTCACGCTCATCCACGCCACCGGCCAGGGCGACGCCAGGGAGAAGGGACTGAATCTCCTCGCCCACGAGGGGCTGCTGCGCCGGGTGATCGGGGGCTACTACGGGCTCACCCCCAAGATCGGCCGGCTCGTCCAGGACAACAAGATCCAGGCCTACAACCTTCCCGAAGGCGTGATCACCAACCTGTACCGCGACATCGCCGCCGGCAAGCCGGGCACCGTGTCCCGGGTGGGGCTCGGGACATTCGTCGATCCGCGGCTCGAGGGCGGCAAGATGAATCGCGCCACCGTCGAGGACCTGGTCGAGGTGATCGTGATCAATGGCGAGGAGTACCTCTTCTACAAGGCGCTGCCCATCAACGTGGCCTTCATTCGCGGCACCACCGCCGATCCGGACGGCAACATCACGATGGAGAAGGAGGCCCTACCAGCTCGAGACGCTGGCGCTCGCCATCGCGGCACGGAATTCCCGCGGCTACGTGATCTGCCAGGTCGAGCGCATCGCCGCGTGAGGGCTCGCTCGACTCTCGGCATGTGCGCCTGCCCGGCGTGCTCGTGGACGCGGTGGTCGTCGCCGAGCCCCAGTACCACACCCAGACTTACGGGACGGCTGCCTACAACCCGGCCCTGTCGGGGGAAGTCCGCATTCCCGCTGCAGACCGGTACCGCCACTTCCCCTCGACGACCGGAAGGTCATCGCCCGGCGCGCGGCCATGGAGCTCCTCCCGAACAGCGTGGTGAACCTCGGCATCGGGCTCCCCGACAGCGGTGGGCCGCGTGGCGAGCGAGGAGCGGATCTTCGATCTCATGACGCTCACCGTGGATCCCGGGGTCATGGGGGGCATTCCCGCCGGCGGCGAGGACTTCGGCGCCGCCATCAACTTCCAGGCTCTCATCGACCACTGCTCGCAGTTCGACTTCATCGATGGCGGTGGCCTCGACTGCGCCTTCCTCGGCTTCGCCGAGTGCGACCGCCGGGCAATGTCAACGCCAGCCGTTTCGCCGATCGCATCGCGGGATGTGGAGGCTTCATCAACATCACCCAGAACGCCAAGCGGCTGGTGTTCATGGGGAACTTCACCGCGGGCGGCGCGCAGTTCGCGGTGGAGGAGGGAAAGCTCCGGATCGTCCGGGAGGGCAAGGACGAGCAAGTTCGTCGAGCGGGTCGCGCAGGTCACGTTCAACGGTCCAACGCCGCGGCGACGCGGGGCAAGGACGTCCTGTTCGTCACCGAGCGCTGCGTGTTCCGGCTGACCGGCCGGCGGGACTCGCGCTCAGCGAGGTCGCTCCCGGCATCGACATCGAGCGGGACATCCTGCGGCATCTCCCCTTCCGGCCGCTGGTGGAAGGCGTGACGGTGATGGACACCGCGCTCTTCAGAATCGAAGCCGCTCGGTCTGCGGGACCGCATGCTCGATATCCACATCGACCAGCGCCTCGCCTACGATCCCGCGACCAATACGGTGTTCATGAACTACGCCGGCATGCGGGTGCGGAGCGTGGAGGACATCGACGCCATCATTGCCGCGGTGGACCGCCTGCTCGGCCCCCTGGGCAAGCGCGTCAACTCGATCGTCAACTACGAGGGGTTCTCCGTCGACGACGACGCGATGAATGCCTACATGGACGCGGTGAGGTACGTCGAGACGACGTACTACCTCAAGGTCTCGCGCTTCACCAACAGCGGCTTCTTGCGCCTCAAGCTCGGCAAGGAGCTGCGGGAAGCGCGAGGTGTCCGCCCACGTCTTCCAGACGCGCCACGAGGCCGAGCGGAACCTACTCGAGTGGCCCGTAGTGGTTGCGGAAGCAAGGACTGACCGAATGCTGTCGGGAGGACCACGCGTCAATGCCTGATCACACTCGCCCGGGTCTCCCGTGGCTCATCACACGATTCGCGTTCATTGCTTTCGTAGCGATGGGCATCCTCTCGCTGCCGTTCCTCGCCGCCTCCGAGCAGACCCGGACGGCTTTTCGAGTCGGTCACCTGGCGGGGGGCGGGCGGACACCCGACGGGGCACCGCCGGGTCTGCTTCGCCAGGGTTTGCGGGAACTCGGCTATATCGAGGGCCAGAACATCACCTACGAGGCCCGCTTTGCTGAAGGCAAGATGGAGCGCCTTGCCGCCATGGCCTTGGAGCTCGTGCGGATCAAGGTCGACGTGATCGTGGCGCAAGGTGGGGCGGCGGCGGCGGCGGCGAAGCAGGCAACTTCGACCATTCCGATCGTCATGGCGCCGGCCGCCGGGGACGCCGTGGCCACCGGGTTGATCGCGAGCCTTGCGCGCCCGGGCCAGAACATCACCGGGCTGACCGACGAGTCGATCCAGCTCAGCGCGAAGCGGATGGAGCTCCTCAAGGAAGCGGTGCCGAAGGCAGCGCGGATCGCCGTCGTCTGGAACGCGACCGATCAGGGGATGACGCTGCGTTACCGTGAGATCGAGAAGGCGGCGCGGCTCCTCCACCGTGGAGGTGCAGGCGCACGGCGTGCGCGAGCCCGATGATTTCGAGGTCGCGTTCTCCGCGATGGCCCGGCAGCGTCCGGATGCCATGTTCTTGGTGGCGGATGTGATGACGATCATGAACCGCAAACGGTTCATCGAATTTGCGTCGACGCAGCGCATTCCCGCCATGTACGAGATCCGACCTCTACGTCCGCGATGGCGGGCTGATGTCGTACGGGCCCAACGCCGAGGACGATTTCCGTCAGGCTGCGCTCTACATCGATCGCATCCTCAAAGGCGCGAAACCGGCCGACTTGCCGGCGCAGCAGCCGGCGAGGTATTACCTCACCGTCAATCTCAAGACGGCGGCGGCGCTGGGACTGACGATCCCGCCCTCCCTGCTGCTCCGAGCAAACGACGTGATCCAGTAGGCGGGGTGAGCGGCCGGAGAGGCCGCGCCTGAGCAGCAGCCCTAGCGAACCACCCACGCCCCGATCTTCGCCACCACGTCGCCCTCGATCCCCGCATAGCCGTGGTAGGAGAACGCCTCGCAGGGGTCGCCCTTGCTGGTGCCGCCGTCGAAGGTCAGGAGCTCCTTGCGCGGGGTGGCGGTGAGCCGGCCCATCAGGGCGTTGATGTCCGCGTAGCGGCAGAGGGCGCAGCCGTCCAGCTTGTGGTGGACCACGAGGACGGGCACCTTGATCCGGTCGATGGGCATGTCCGGCACCGGGCGCCCCGCGGGTCGGTGAGAATGGTGGAGGTCAGCACGATGCCGTCGGGCCCGCCCTCCGCCAGCGGCAGCGCGGTGGCGAGGCTCGCCGCGGATTGCGTGCCGCGGCTCGTGCCGACAAGCCAGACCGGCACGGCCGCTTCCTTCTTCAGCCACGCGATCACCGCCTTGACGTCGGCGGCGTGCTCGCGCGTCTGCGGAAGCCGGACAGATAGGGCGGGGTCTGGCGGTCCGAGGGCGCGTCGATCACGGCCACCAGGAGGCCTTGCTGGGCGAAAAGCGCGCGCGTGCGCACGAGGAAGTTCCCCTTGCCCGGCCCATCTCGCCCTGCGGCGTGAGCATGAGGCCGCCGTCACCGCCGGCAAAGAGGATGACGGCGGCCTTCGGCTTCTCGGGGCCGAGCACGAGAATGCGCTGGGTGACGCCGGGGCGTGTGGGAATGTCGACCACACGCTCGGTCTGCGCCCAGGCCGGCGCGGCCGCCATGCAGAGCAAGACGAGAACCTCGGGACCAATCGCCCCACCACAATACCTCCCGCCGGTGACATAATCCCCCCGCGAGGTCCTTATACCGCGACCCGCCCTGACCCCGCAGCACGCAAGGAGGCCGACCAATGAAGTTCGGCGTGGTGATCCCGATCTGGCGGTTGACGATGGCGGACGCCGAGCGCATCACCCTGCGCGCGGAGGAGCTGGGCTGGGACGGCGTCTTCGTGCCCGACCACATCATGGCCAAGCCCGCGACGACCCAGCACTACGGGCCGACCTGGCCGGATCCCTTCGCGCTCCTGGCCTTTCTCGCGGGGCGGACGCGGCGGATCCAGGTGGGGGCGAGCGTCATCGTGCTGCCCTACCGCAATCCGCTCGTCGCCGCGAAGTCGGCGGCCACGGTGGATCAGGTCTCGGGCGGCCGCTTCATCTGCGGCATCGGCGTGGGCTGGGACGAGGCGGAATTCACGGACCTGGGCCTTCCCTTCCGCGAGCGCGGCGCCATGAGCGGACGAGTACCTCAAGATCATGAAGACCGCGTGGGCGGCGGACATGCCGGAGTACAAGGGGCGCGCTACATGAATTTCAGCGGCGCCACCTCCGCCGCGGCCTCGGCAGACCCCCGAATCCGCCCCTCTGGGCGGGCGGCGCGCCGGGCGCGCTCTCGGCCCCCGCGATGCGGCGGGCGGCCACCCTCTGCGACGGCTGGCACCCGCTCGGGCTGGGCTGGGCCGACCTCGAAAAGGGCATCGCCACGGTGAAGGAGCTGGCCAAGGGCGCGGGCCGGCCCGCGGGCGCGGTGCGCTTCTGCCCGCGCAATGGGCTCGCGCTGGGCGCCAAGGCCGGCGGGGAGCGCGCGCCCTACGAGGGCTGCGCCCGATCAGGTGGCGGCGGACGTGAAGCGGGCGGCGGGGCTCGGCTGCGAGTGGCTCACCTTCGACATGCCGAAGGCGGACGTGCCGGGCATGCTGGCGGTGATGGAGCGCTTCGTGAAGGAGGTCAAGCCCGCGGCCGCGTCGAGGGCCTAAGATCGGGAGTGGAGGTCGCCGATGAGATCGCCGCGCAGGCCGCCGTCGTGCTCGTGGCTCTGCTGCACTTCTATTTTCTCGTGCTCGAGATGTTCATCTGGGAGAAGCCCTACGGGCTCCGCACGTTCGGCAATACGCGGGAGCGCGCGGCAATCACGAAGGCGCTCGCCGCCAATCGGGGGTTTACAACGGTTTCCTCGCCGCGGGGCTCCTTGGGGTCTCGGCCTCGGGCCCGCGGGCCGGCACATCGTGATCTTCTTTCTCTCCTGCGTGGTGGTGGCGGGCGTCTTCGGCGCCCTCACCGCGAGCCGCAAGATCCTCTGGGTGCAGGCGGCGCCGGGGGCGATCGCGCTCCTGCTCGTGCTCTTTCGTAGGCGGGCGCCGGCGCGGGCCCGCTTCAGGTCCGGGCGGCGCGCTCGGTCTCGGTAGTAGCGTGAAGTAGCGCCGGGCCGCCGACTGGTTCTCGTAGATCGAGCCCTGATGGAGCGCGGGCGGAAGGGGCAGGCGAACGGGCACGGCGCCACGCGCGGCTCGAGCGTGGGAGGGCCCGCCACGAGGCGCGCATCGAATCCTTGATGTCGGGGGAGCCCACGAGGGGCCAGGCGTCCGCGGCGCCGTACTCGAAGAGGAGCAGCGCGCGCGGCAGCGCCGAGATGTTCTGCGCGGAGCCGTGCAAGAGTCGCACGTGGTGGAAGCTCATCGAGCCCGCGCGACCGGTCAGGGGCACCGCTCGCGCGATCTCGTCGCCGATGGCCGCCGGGTCCACCGCGCCGCAGAAGCGACCCTGGCGTGGTGGTCCCACACGGGTCCGCGGTGGCTGCGCGGGACCACCAGAAGGGGCCCGTTGTCGCTCGTGCAGTCGTCCAGCATCACGCCCACGGCGAGCAGGTCGTCGTTGGTGTGCGGGTAGAAGGCCCAGTCCTGGTGCCATTCCACAGGCGATCCGTAGCGGGGCGATTTCAGGTTGATCTTGGAGCCGTGCAGGCGCACGCCGGGACCGAGCAGCGCCTGGCAGATGGTGACGAGGCGGGGAGTCGCGATAGAGGCGCTAAAGGCCGGGAAGAACTTGTGAGGCGTCTTGATGCGCCGCACGCGCGGATCGTCCGGTCGGTGCCCGGGCTCGAGGTCGTACACCTCGGTGTCGACGGTCACCGTGCGCGCGTTGTCGAGGGCCTCCGCGAGCTCGCAGCGCAACCCGTCGAGCGTCGGGCGGTCGAGCACGTCGGGGACGACCAGGTAGCCCTCGGCACGATAGAACGCCACGTCGCGCTCGTGGATCATCGGGTCTCCCACGGTCGCCATGCCTAATGCGTCGCGCCTCTACGACCAGCCTATCATGCCGTGCGAACGGCTTGACAGATCCGGCCGGCTGACCGACATTCGGAGCAGCATCCACGATCAGCGACGATCAAGGGAGACCCGCCATGCTCGATCGAACCGTCAGCCGACGACAACTCCTCGCGGGCGCTCTCGGCGCCTCCGCCGCTGCTGGCCCTGCCCCGGCCCGCCGCGCCCGCCGTGAAGAAGGGCGCGAGCCTCCGGCTCTGGATCCTCAAGACGTATGTGGAGCCGACGAACAAGGCCATCGAGGCGAGCGTGCAGCGCTGGGCGCAGAAGCACGGCGCCACGGCCACGGTCGAGTACTTCACGTTCGAGGACATGCAGACGAAGTACGTGGCGGCGATCGAGAACAAGAACACGCCCGACGTCGGCCAGCTCGAGACCGGCGCGCCCGCGCGCTTCGCGGGCATGGGCCAGCTCCTCGACCTCACACGCTTCTCGCGGCAGATCGAGGGCCAGATGGGCAAGGCGCCCGCCAACGTGGCGCCGGTCACCATCATCGACGGCAAGATCGTACGCGATCCCGTGGTACATCATGGCCGGCCTTCTGGTACGTGTGGCGCGACGTGTTCGAGAAGGAGAAGGTGAAGCTGCCGAGCACGTTCGAGGAGGCCAAGCAGGCGGCGGCGGCGCTGACCCGGCCCAAGGACAACTTCTACGGCATGGGGCAGAGCTGGAACCGGACCGCCGACGGCTACGGCGTCATGCAGAGCCTCATGTACTCGCACGGCGTCGGCTGGGCGGGGAAGGACGGCAAGTACAAGTCCATCAAGACGCCCGCGATGCAGCCGGTCATGAAGTGGGCGACCGACATCTACAAGGACGGCTCCAGCCCGCCGACACGCTGACGTGGACGGGCTCCGGCAACAACGAGAACTTCATCGCCAAGAACATCGCGCAGACCTCCAACGGCCCCAGCATCACGTTCGCGCATGGAGAACGCGGTGGCCAAGGCGACCGACGCCAAGGACAAGAAGAAGAAGGAAGAGGCGCTCGCGAACCACGTGGCCCTGCCGCACCTGGGCGGGCCCGACGGCCGGCGCATGTGGGCCATCGCGATGAGCATCGGCGTCTTCAAGAACAGCAAGGACCCGGAGGCGGCCATGAGCCTGGTCGCGCACCTGCTCTCGCCCGAGGAGACGGTGCTCGTGATGAAGGACTCCTACGGGCAGTTCGCGCCGGTGCTGGACAAGGCGCGCGCCGCCTCCAAGGACTACTTCAACAAGAACGACAACTACCGCACGTTCGGGCGGGCCGCGGAGTGGTTCGTGCCCACGGGGTGGCCGGGGCCCGTCACGGCGGCGGCCGCCGAGGTGCAGGCGAGCAACGTGCTGACCGACACGCCCGCCAAGGTCATCGTCGACAAGTGGTCGGTCGACCAGGCCATCGACTGGGAAGACAAGAAGATCAAGGAGATCTACGACACGCTGCGGCGTGCGGCCGTGAAGCGATCGGGCGGGACAGGCGCCGGGACGACCGGCACCCGTGCTCTTCCTGCTGCCCCTGCTCGTCCTCGTCGTGGGGCTGATCGTCTATCCGTTCGACCGGGCGATCTGGCTCTCGCTCACCGACAAGCTCGTCGGCTATCCCGAGCGCTTCGTGGGCCTCCGAACTATGCCTACCTGGCCACGACGACACCTTCCACCAGGTGGTGCGCAACAGCCCGTCTTCACCGTGGTCTCGGTGGCCTGAAGGTGGTGACGGGGCTCGGCATGGCCCTGGTGCTCAACGGTGTCGTGGCGCGGGCGCAACTTCTTCCGCGGGCTCTTCCTGCTGCCGTGGATCACCTCGACCGTGATCATCGCCCTCACGTGGCGCTGGATGTTCGACGCCTTCCCCGGCCGCGGGTTCTTCAACAGCGTGCTGCTCGACGCGGGGCTCCTCCAGCATCCCATGGCGTTCATGGCCACGCCGGAGGGCGCCATGGCGGCCGTGATCGTCGCGAACTGGTGGCGCGGATTCCCGTTCTTCGGCGTGTCGTACCTCGCCGGCATGCAGGCGATCCCGCGCGAGCTGTACGACGCGGCGTCGGTGGACGGCGCGGGGCCGTGGCGGCGGTTCTGGCACATCACGCTGCCCGGGCTCAAGCACGTGCTCGTGGTGACCTCGCTGCTGAGCTTCATCCTCACCATCAACGACTTCAACATCATCTACGTGATGACGCGCGGCGGGCCCGGGCACGGCCACGCAGGTGTTCGCCACCTACTCCTACGAGGTCGCCTTCAACCAGCTGCGCTGGGGGCGCGGGGTGACGATCGCGATCTTCCTCGTGCCCGCTGCTGGTGGTCGGCATCGCGCTGGTCAGCCGGGCGCTCCTGCGGGAGCGGCACGGAGTGACGCGCGGCGCTGGCGATCGCCGGGCTCGTCGCGTTCCTCCTCGTCGTGCTGGTGCCGTTCTGGTGGATCGCCAGCATGTCGTTCAAGACCTACGAGCAGATCCAGTTCGCAGCCAGCATCTACGTGCCGCGCCCGTTCACGTTGGAGAACTACACCGGCCTGTGGACCGGGACGCGCTTTCCGCTGTGGCTGCGCAACAGCCTCGTCACCGCGCTCGTGGTGACGCCATCACGACCGTGATCGCGGGCCCTGGGCGGCTACGCGGTGGCCCGCCTCCGCTTCCCCGGGCGGGAGGCGGTCGCCAGCCTCATCCTCATCCTCTACCTGGTCCCGCCCGCGCTGCTGTTCATTCCGCTCTACCGCGTGCTCGCCGAGCTGGGCGCGACCGACAGCCTCGTCGCGCTCTTCCTCTCGTATCCCACGTTCACGGTGCCGTTCTGCACGTGGCTCCTGATCGGCTTCTTCAAGGCGCTGCCCGACGAGCTGGAGGAGGCGGCGTTCGTCGACGGCGCGACGCGGACCACCGCGCTCGTGCGCGTGCTGCTGCCGCTGGCGGCGCCGGGCATCGTGGCGTCCGCGATCTTCGCCTTCACGCTCTCGTGGAACGAGTTCCTCTACGCGCTGGTCTTCATCCAGGACGAGACGAGCCTCACGGTGCCGGTGGGGCTGAACCTGCTGATCTACGGCGACGTGTTCCCCTGGGGCCAGCTGATGGCGGCGTCGGTCATCACCACCCTGCCCGTGGTCGGGCTCTACATGTTCATCCACCGCTGGATGGTCGGAGGGCCTGGCCGCGGGCTCGGTGAAGGGCTGAGCGCGTCTAGCGCTCGAGCCGGCGCAGCGCCTGCGTGACCGCGACATACTCCTGATGGAGCGCGCTCCAGAGGCCCGCCGGTCTGCCTCATCGAAGTGAGCCTTGCGCCTCACGGTGGTTCCCGTCAGCTGCCCCTGCATCGCGTCGAAGCGCGGATCGACCCCGTCAACCGCGCGGCGATGGCCTCGAAGCGCGTCCGAGGAACTCGATGAGGTCCTGAAACTCCGTGGGCGCTGGCCCCATGTAGACTGCAGCGTGAGGGCCATTTCAGTGTCTCCCCGCGGAGACGCGGATGGCGTCTCGTCCCCTGTGCCAAGGAGAGGCTCGATGACCCCCCGCACGCTCGTCCGTCTTGTCGCCGTCGTGCTGCTCCTCGTGCTGGCTGGCTGCGGCCCGCCGACCAGGAGGATCTGCTGAGCAAGGCCCGCGACGTCAAGACGCGCGCCGAGCTGGAAAAAGCCCTCGGCAAGCCCACGGAAGCCTCCAAGCTCGGCCCCCTGGAGACCTGGACCTACAAGGCCTCCAACGGCTCCGTGGTCTTCGTGGTGGTGGGCGATACGGTCACGCTCCAGGCCGCCGGCACCGCGCCACCCGAGGAGACGGAGTCCGGCACGCCGCCATGCCCACCACCACTCGCGGACGTCAATGGCGTGCGGCTGCACTATGCGGCGAAGGCCGGGGCCGCCCTGATGTTCGTCCACGGCTCCCCCAAATTCTGGTACGCGTCGCGGGGCCAGCTGGCCGAGTTCGGCCGCGACCACTTCGCGGTGGCGCCCGACATGCACGGGTCCGAATCTCTCGTCCAAGCCCGCGGAGCTCGACTCCTCGCCGTTCCCCTCCCTCGTCGAGGACCTCGTCGCCCTCGCCGACCACCTCGGCCACCGCCGCTTCACCCTGGTGGCCGCATGACTCGGGCCGGGCCATGGCCTGGGCGGTGGCGCTCCTGCATCCCGACCGGCTGGAGCGCCTGGTGATCGTGAACGCGCCGCATCCGGCCATCTTCCAGCGCTTCCTCGCCGAGCACCCGGGCCGGCCGAAGGCCAGCCAGTACATGCTCTTCTTCCGCGGCGCGGAGGCGAGGCCCCTCGCCGCGGATAACTTCGCCCTGCTCCGGCAGATGGTGCTGGGCGAGGGCCTGCCCTGGGGCTGGGCCACCGAGGCGGACCGGAGCGCCTATCTGGAGGCGTGGCCCAGCCGGGCGCGCTCACCGGCGGCCTCAACTTCTACCGCGCTGCGCGCGTCGGCCACCCGCGCCGGGGGAGCGCCGCGGTAACTCGCGGGGGACCTCTCGGGGTGGGTGGTGAAGGTCCCGACCTTGTGATCGGGGCGAGAAAGATACCGCGCTGCTGCCCGAGAACCTCGACGGGCTCGACCGCGTCGTGAGCGATCTCACCATCCGCCGCGTCGCCACCGGCCCCCACTGGGTCGCGCCGAGCAGCCGGCGCTGGTCAACCGTCACATCCGCGAGTTCCTGGCCGCGCGGCCGTGATGAGCGACGCGATCTCCGCAACCGATCCGCACCCGCGCCGGCGCGCCCGCGTCCTCGACACCGAGATGGCCTACGTGGACATGGGGTCGGGCCGGCCGGTGGTCTTCCTCCACGGCAATCCGACTTCCTCGTATCTCTGGCGAACGTCATCCCCCACGTCGCCTCCCGCATCGCTGTCTGGCTCCTGATCTGGTGGGCATGGGGAATCCGGGAAGGCGCCGGCGGGGGCTACCGCTTCGTCGATCACGCCCGCTACCTGAGCCTGGCTCGACGGCATGGGGGTCGCGCGCGGACGTCACCTTCGTCGTGCACGACTGGGGCTCGGCGCTGGGCTTCCACTGGGCGCGCGCCACCCCAGCGGGTGCGCGCCCTCGTCTACATGGAAGCCTCGTCCGGCCGCTGACCTGGGAGGACTGGCCGGAGGCGGCGCGGAAGATCTTCAGGCCATGCGCTCGCCCGCCGGCGAGGAGCTGGTGCTGGAGCAAGAACGTCTTCGTCGAGCGCATCCTGCCCGCGAGCGTGCTCCGGGCTGACCGAGGCGGAGATGGCGGTGTACCGCAAGCCCTATCTCGAGCGGGGCGAGTCACGCCGCCCACGCTGACCTGGCCGCGGCAAATTCCCATCGAGGGCGAGCCCGCCGACGTGGTGGACATCGTAACCAGTATGGGCGCTTCCTCTCGAAGAGCCCGCTGCCCAAGCTCTTCCTCAATGCGGAGCCGGGCTCCATCCTCACGGGGGATCGCGTGAGTTCTGCCGGACCTGGCCCCGCCAGGAAGAGGTCACCGTCGAGGGGAACCACTTCATCCAGGAGGACTCCCCGCACGAGATCGGCCGGGCCATCGCGGCCTTCCTCGCCCGCCTCACCCCGTGACCGCCGCCGGGGGCGCGCTGGCGCCGTACCGCGTTCTCGATCTCACCGGGCCACTCGCCCCGCTCGCGGGCAAGATGCTCGCCGATCTCGGCGCCGACGTCGTCCGCGTGGAGCCGCCTGAAGGCAGCGCGCTGCGCCGGCGGCCCCCCTTCGCCGACGGCGTGGCCGATCCCGAGCGCGGCCTCGCCTGGTGGGCCTATGCGGCGGGCACGCGCAGCGTCGCGCTCGACCTTGCACGCCGGAGGGTCGCGGCGCCTTTCTCGCGCTCGTGCGCGCGGCTGATTTCCTGCTCGAGTCGCTGCCGGTAGGCCGCCTCGAGCGGCTGGGACTCGGCTGGCCCGTGCTCGAGCGCGAGAACCCCCGGCTCATCCTCACCTCGGTGAGCCCCTTCGGGCAGGAGGGTCCGCGAGCGAGCTGGCGCGGGCCGGAGCTGGTGCTCCAGGCCATGGGCGGCATGCTGCATCCGGTGGGCGATCCGGACCGGCCGCCGGTGCGCGTGGGCGGCGCGCAGGCCTCCTGCCAGGCCGCGGGTCAGGCGCTGCTCGGCACCCTCGTCGCCCACTTCGAGCGCAGCGACCGGACGCGGATGCTGGGTGGACACGGCCGCCCAGCACGCGCTCACCTCGTCGTCTGCTGAGCGAGACGGCGCTGCCGGTGCTCCACCACTTCACGCCGACGCGCGAGGGCTCGGCGGTGCGCACCTCGGGATTTCGCCGCCGCATCCTCTTCCGCTGCAGGGACGGCTTCGTCGCGCTCACCGTGGGCGGCGGCGCGCTCGCGGGCGCCATGATGACGGCGCTGGTCGCGTGGATGGCCGCCGAAGGCAAGGCGCCGCCGTTCATGCGCGAGCGCGACTGGCACCAGTGGGACAACGCCTACCTGATCGCGGCCGGGCGCGCGCGGGCAGGAGGACATCGACCGGGTCGGGGAGGCAATCGCGGCCTTCACCGCCACCCGCACCAAGGCCGAGCTGTACGAGGCGGCGCTGACGCGGGGGCTCCTCATCGCGCCGGTGGCCGACATGGCCGACCTCGCCGCGGACCGCCAGCTCGCCGCGCGCGGCTTCTTCGTGCCGGTGGCGGAGCCGCGCGTCGGGCGACCGGTGCGCTTCCCCGGCGCCTGGGCGAAGCTTTCCGCGACGCCGCTGCGGCCTCCCCGCCCGTCGCCGCGGCTGGGCGAGCACACGGCGGAGGTGCGGGCGGAGTGGCGGCACGCGCGCGCCGAGCCTGGCCGGAGTCGCCCGCCGCCGCGCGCCGCGCTCCAGAGCCTCCCCTTCGAGGGCATCCGCGTGGTGGACTTCGCCTGGGTGGCCACGGGCCCGCTCACCGGGCGACTCCTCGCCGAGTTCGGCGCCGACGTGATCCGCCTCGAATCGGCCCAGCGCCTCGATCCCGGGCGCACGCTCACCCCGTGGGCCGAGCAAAAGGCCGGCCCCAACCGGAGCCAGGGCTTCGCCAACTACAACGCGGGCAAGCGGTCGGTGGCGCTGGACCTGGCCAGGCCGGAAGCGCGCGAGATCGCGCGGCGGCTCATCGCCACCGCCGATGTCGTCGTCGAGTCCTTCAGCGCGGGCACCACCGCGCGCTGGGGGCTCGACTGGGCCACGCTCTCGAAGGACCGGCCCGACCTCATCTATCTGTCCTCCTGCCAGCAGGGACAGACGGGGCCCCACGCCCACTATCGCGGGTATGGCTCGCTCGCCGCCGCGCTGGCCGGCTTCTACTCGCTCACCGGCTGGCCCGACCGCGAGCCCGCCATGATCTACGGCGCCTACACGGATTTCGTGGCGCACTACTTCGCCACGTCCGCGGTGCTGGCGGCGCTGGATCACAAGCGGCGCACCGGCGAGGGCCAGCACGTGGATCTCTCCCAGCTCGAGTCGAGCCTCCACTTCCTCGCGCCCGAGATCCTCGACTATATGGCCAACGGCCGCGTGCCCCCGTCGCGCGGCAATGCCGACGCCGTCGTCGCGCCGCATGGCGTGTATCCGTGCGCGCCCGCGGGCGGCGAGCGCTGGTGCGCCATCGTCTGCGAGACGGACGCGGAGTGGCGCGCGCTGGTGGTCGGGCTCGGCGCGCCCGACTGGGCGCGCGATCCCGCGCTGGCCGACGCGGCGGGACGCAAGGCGCGCGAGGCCGAGCTCGACGCGAAGCTGGCCGCTTTCACCGCGACTCAGGAGGCGGGCGCGCTGGTCGCGCGGCTCCAGGCGGTGGGTGTGCCGGCCGGCATGGTGCAGTCCTGCGCCGATCTTCACGGAGACCCGCAGCTGGCCGCGCGCAGGGCCTTCCCCTTGGTGGAGCACCCCGAGATGGGGCGCACGCCTTACGAGACCTGGGCGTTCCGCCTGAGCGCGGATCAGGCGCCACCGCGTCGCGCGCCGCTGCTCGGCGAGCACACGGAAGATGTGCTCCGAGGCGATACTCGGCCTGTCGCGCGAGGAGATCGCGCGCCTTGCCGCCGCGGCATTCTCTCCTGAGCCTGGGGCGGCCGATTTGACCGGGAGAACGTCCCTTGATAGGGTGAGGCTCACGCCATGAACGGAATCGTCAGCTACGGCAGCTATATTCCCTACTTCCGGCTGGACCGCAAAACCATCGGCGAGTCCCTCGGATCCTCCGCCGGCAAGGGCACGCGCGCCGTCGCCTCCTACGACGAGGACACCACGTCCATGGGCGTGGAGGCCGCGCGGGCCGCGCTGCGCGGCGCCCCGCGCCTGGCCCCGGCGGCGCTGTACTTCGCGACCGCCGACCCGGCCTATCTCGACAAGACCAACGCCACCGCCATCCACGCGGCGCTCGACCTCGACACCTCCGCGATGGCCTACGACATGCTCGGGGCGATCCGATCTGGGTCGGCGGTGATTCGGGCGGCCGCGGACGCGAGCCGGCCCACGCTGGCCGTGATCTCCGACATCCGCACGGGGCTACCCGGCGGCGGCGACGAGCGGGACGGCGGCGACGCGGCGGTGGCCTTTCTCTTCGCGGGCGGCGACGCGGACCATCCCGTGCTGGCGGAGCCGGTGGGCGCGGCAGCGGCGACGGCGGAATTCCTCGAGCGCTGGCGCGTGCCGGGCGATCCCGCCTCGCGGCAGTGGGAGGAGCGCTTCGGCGAGCACGCCTATGTGCCGCTGGCGGAGGCCGCCATCACCGACGCGCTCAAGGGGGCCGGCATCACCGCGCAGGCGCTCGCGCACGTGATCGTGGCGGGCTCGCATGGCCGCGCCAACAAGCGCGCGGCGGCGGCGATGGGCGCGAAGACTTCCGCCTTCGCCGACGATCTCACCGGCACGGTGGGCAATGCCGGCACCGCGCACGCCGCGCTGCTCTTCGCGGACGCGCTCGACCGCGCCCAGGCCGATGACCTCATCGCGGTGGTGACGCTGGCCGACGGCTGCGACGTGACGCTGTGGCGCGCGACGGCGGCGCTCGCGAGCCGGCGCCAGCGCACGCCGGTGGCCAAGCAGGCCGCGGGCGGCGCGCGCGTCGCCTACAACGACCTTCCTCACCTGGCGCGGCTTCCTCAAGCGCGAGCCGCCGCGCCGGCCCGATCCGGTGGCGCCGGCCGCGCCGCCCTCGCGCCGTTCCGAGGCGTGGAAGTTCGGCTTCACCGGCAGCCGCTGCCAGGCCTGCGGCTCGCGGCATCTGCCGCCCGCGCGCGTCTGCCTCAAGTGCCATGCGGTGGACAAGATGGCGCCCGAGCGCATGGCCGACGTGCCCGCGACCATCGCGACCTATACCGTGGACCGGCTCGCCTACTCGCTCTCGCCGCCGGTGGTGGTGGGGGTGCTGGACTTCGAGGGCGGCGGCCGCTTCACCTGCGAGCTCACCGACGTGGATCCGGCGTCGGTCAAGATCGGCGATCGGGTGGAGATGACCTTCCGCCGCCCGATGACCGCCGGCGGCGTCCACAACTACTTCTGGAAAGCCCGTCCGCTCCGCGCCTAGAAGGGGAGATCACATATGGCCAGCAACGGCATCCGGGACCGCGTGGCGATCGTCGGCATGGGCTGCACCACCTTCGGCGAGCACTGGGACAAGAGCGTGCAGCGATCTCCTGGTGGACTCGTCCCAGGAGGCGCTCAACTCCGCCAACGTGCCCATCGACATGGTGGACGCCTTCTGGCTCGGCACGCTCTTCTCCGGGCAGAGCGGCCTCACGCTCTCGCGCCCGCTCAAGCTCAACTACAAGCCGGTGAGCCGGCTCGAGAACTACTGCGCCACCGGCTCCGAGGCCTTCCGCAACGCCTGCTACGCGGTGGCCTGCGGCGCCTACGACATGGCCATGGCCATCGGCGTGGAGAAGCTGAAGGACTCCGGCATCTCCGGCCTCCCGAGCATCGGCGCGCCGGAGGACGGGACCCGCGCGGGGCTCACCGCCCCCGCCACCTTCAGTCTCTCGGCGCCCGCCTACGCCAAGAAGTTCGGCGTGGACCCGGCCACCTTCAAGGAGGCGATGACCCGCATCGCCTGGAAGAACCACAAGAACGGGGCGCTGAACTCGCGCGCCCAGTTCCGGAAGGAAGTAGCCAAGGACGTCATCGCGTGCTCACCCCAGGTGGCGGGTGCGCTCGGCATCTTCGACTGCTCGGGCGTCTCCGACGGCTCCGCGGCGGCGGTGATCGTGCGCGCCGAGGACGCCTACAAGTACACGGACAAGCCGCTCTTCGTGAAGGCCTTGTCCTTCATCGCCGGCCCCGCCACCGGCCCCATCGATCCCGACTACGACTACACCACCTTCCCCGAGGTGGTGGCCTCGGCCGCGGACGCGTACGCCCAGGCCGGCATCAAGGACCCGCGCGCCGAGCTGGCCATGGCCGAGGTGCACGACTGCTTCACTCCCACCGAGCTGGTGCTGATGGAGGATCTCGGGTTCTGCCCGCGCGGCACCGCGTGGAAGGAAGTGCTCAACGGGGACGTTCGACCTCGAAGGCGAGCTGGCGGTGAATCCGGACGGCGGGCTCAAGTCCTTCGGCCATCCCATCGGGGCCTCGGGCCTGCGCATGCTCTTCGAGGCGTGGCTCCAGCTCCGCGGCGAGGCGGGCAAGCGCCAGATCGCCAGCGTGGCGCGCGGCCGCAAGCTCGCGCTCACGCACAATCTCGGCGGCGCGCCGGGCGAGTGCGTGTCGTTCGTCTCCGTGGTCGGCTCCGAGAAGAGCTAGGCGCGGCGATGACGGCGGCGGGCGGAGACGTTCGCGCACCCGGAGTATCTCGTCTCCACGGAGTGGCTCGCCGAGCATCTGGACGACGCCGACCTCCGCGTCTTCGACTGCACGACCAACCTGGTGCCCGATCCGGCCACCACCTTCCGGGCCGAGAGCGGACGGCCGAAGTGGGCCGAGGGCCATGTCCCCGGCGCGGGCTATCTCGATCTGCAGGGGGAGCTCTCCGACACCAGCAGCGGGCTGCGCTTCACCATGCCCTCGGCGGCGCAGTTCTCCGCCGCGATGTCGCGGCATGGCGTGGGCGAGGGCACGCGAGTCGTCCTCTACAGCATCGGCAGCCAGATGTGGGCCACGCGCATCTGGTGGATGCTCCGCGCCTTCGGCTTCGACGCGGCCGCGGTGCTCGACGGCGGCTGGGAGAAGTGGGTGGCCGAGGGGCGGCCGGTCTCGACGGAGGCGCCCAAGCATCCGGCGGGCCGCTTCGTGGCCCGGCCGCGCCCCGAGCTGATCGCCACCAAGGCGGAGGTGCAGGCCAAGATCGCGGATCAGGGCGCCTGCACCATCAATGCGCTGTCCGCCGCGCAGCATACCGGCGAAGGCGGCACCAACTATGGCCGGGCGGGCCGCATCAAGGGCAGCGTCAATGTCGCCTATAGCCGGCTCCACGAGCCGAAGACCAGCGTGTACCGCTCACCGGCGGAGCTGCGCGCGCTCTTCGACGAGGTGGGCGCCACGCCGGACAAGAAGATCATCACCTACTGCGGCGGCGGCATCGCGGCCACCAACGACGCCTTCGTGCTGACCCTGCTCGGCTACCCGAAGGTGGCGGTGTACGACGGCTCGCTGGGGGAGTGGGCGGCCGATCCCTCGCTGCCGATGGAGACGGGGCGCGAGGGCACGAAGATCGCGGCGGGCTAGAAGCCGCCGCTCACTTCCGGAAGTGCGGCATCACTTCCGTCGCGAAGAGCTCCATGGAGCGGCGGATCTTGTCCTGAGGGAGCCCGCCGAAGTTCATCCAGCAGAGCACGTGGCCCACGCCCATCTTCTGCATGGTCTCGAGGTGGCGCGTCACCGTCTCCGGTGAGCCGAAGGCCACCGTCTCCGCTACCAGCCCTTCCCACGTCACCTTCTTGAACCGCTCCGCCGCGGCGCGAAAGCCCGGCTGGAGGCTCGGGTGCGTATCCTCGATGCGCTCGGGCACCTGGAAGCGGCGCAGCGAGTCCTGGTACCACATCTCGTGATCCTTGGCCTCGGCCAGCGCCTGCGCGTCGGTGGCCGCCACGTAGATCTGGCGCGACACGCCCCAGTCCTTCATGAGCGCGGCGATCTCGGGCTCGCCGCGGCCGTGCTTCCGTAGCGCGGTGAGATAGCTGTCGCGCCGCTTGACGAGCTGGTCCACGGGGCCGGTGAGAATGGAGTTCAGCATGGGCCAGCCGCGCGCGGCCGAGCTCTCGATGCCGTCGTCGCTGCCGCATACCTGATAGATGGGCGGGTGCGGCTTCTGCCAGGGCTTGGGGATCACGCGGGCCGGGCCCAGGTTGAAGAAGCGGCCGGCGTGAGTGAAGGAGTCCTCCGTCCAGGCCTTGAGGAGGATGTCGCAGGCCTCGTCGAAGCGCTCCCGGTTCTCCTGCTGCGGCACCTGGTAGCCGGCGAACTCCGCCGGGCGGTTGCCGCGCCCCACGCCCACGTCGAGCCGGCCCTTGGAGATGATGTCGATGAGCGCGAGCTGCTCGGCCAGCCGGAGCGGATGGTGAAAGGGCAGGATGGCGGCGGCCAGCCCGATGCGCACCCGGCGCGTGCGGGCGGCGGCGGTGGCGGCGAGGCTCGCCGGATCTACCGCAAGGCCATAGTCGATGAAGTGGTGCTCGGTGAGCCAGATCTGGTCGTAGCCCAGCTCCTCCGTCCACTCCATCTGCTCCAGCTCGCGGTGCACGACGTCCGCGTGGGTGAGGCCGGGGGCCGCCTGGAAGAAATAGAAGGTGCCGAAGCGCATCACCGCGGGATTATCACACGCGCCGCCGGCCTTGTCGCGCCCGCGTCGACGCGCTATCCTCGACGTCCCATGGCCTCGGACACGCCCGGCTTCGATCCCCTCACGCACCGCTTCGGCGAGGCGCGCTACTTCGAGGACATGAAGGTGGGCGAGGTCTTCTATCTCCCCTCGCGCACGCTCACCGACGCCAACTTCGCCGCGTTCCAGACGGTGTCGGGCGACAATCACCCGATCCACTACGACGTCGAGTATTGCCGCCGCCAGGGGCATCCCGGCCTCCTCGCCCACGGCTTCCAGGTGCTGGCCCAGACCGCGGCGGGCGCCGGCATCTTCCCGCACGTGGTGGGCGAGTCCCTCATCGGCTTCATCGAGCAGTCCTCGCGCTTCCTCAAGCCCGTGTACTCGGGTGACACCGTCTATCCCCTGCTCACCGTCACCGCGCTCACCCCGGGCCGGAAGACCGGCGTGATCACGGTGCGCTCCACCGTCCACAATCAGCGGCGCGAGCTGTGCATGGAGGGCGAGCAGAAATACCTCGTCCGGAAGCGCCAGCCGGGCGCCTGAGTCCGTGGACGCCTACCGGGCGGTGGTGGACAAGCGCGACCAGCGCGCATTTCTCGACCGTCCTCTCCCCGAGGAGTCGCTGCGCCGTATCCTCCAGGCCGCGCGCATGACCGGGAGCAGCAAGAACGTCGAGCCCAACCGCCTGGTCGTCGTGCGCGACCGCGAGCGACTGCGGGACGGTGGCCGCGCTGAGCCCCTTCGCCAAATTCCTCGGGCGCTCCGCGGCGACCATCGTCATCTGCCAGACCGCAGAAGCACGAGTTCGACGCCGGCCGCTGCGCCCAGAACATGATGGTGGCCGCCTGGGCCGAGGGCATCGGCTCCTGCCCCGCCCATCTCCCCGAGAGCGAGCTCGCGAAGCTCCTGGGCATTCCGTCCGGAGATTCTCGTGAACCGCGTGATCGGCTTCGGCTATGTGGATCCCGCGCGGGCGGCCGCTCCCGCGTCGGTGGCGCGTCCCCGGCGGCCGCTCACCGAGCTGGTGCACTGGGAGACCTGGTGATGGCGACCGCGAAGCTGGGCGACGTCGAGCTCTACTACGAGATCACGGGCGAGGGCACCCCGCTGGTGTGGAGCCACGAGTTCGGCGGCGATCACCGCTCGTGGGAGCCGCAGGCGCGCTACTTCGCGCGGCGCTACCAGGTGGTGACCTACAATCACCGCGGCTACCCGCCCTCGAGCGTCCCCAAGGGCGCCGCCGCCTATTCCCAGGACCTCTTGGTCGGCGATCTTCACCGGCTGCTCAAGCACCTGGGGCTCGGTCCCGTGCACCTGGGCGGCTGCTCCATGGGCGCCAACGTGGCGCGCGACTTCGCGCTGGCTCATCCGGAGATGCTGCGCAGCCTCATCATGGTGGGCGCCGGCGCGGGCGCGGTGAATCGCGAGCAGTTCCTCGCCGGCCAGGCGGCCATCGCGGAGGGGCTCGAGCGCGAAGGACAGGCCCACCGGCTCCGCGGCTTCGAGACGCTCGCCACCCGCGCGTCCTTCAAGACCAAGGATCCGCGCGGCTTCGCCGAGTTCACGCGCCAGGCCGGCGAGCACGACGCGCAGGCCTGCGCGCATCTCGCCCGCGAGGTGATGTCCAAGCGGAAGACGGTGCCGGAGGTGGCGGCGGGGCTCCGCGCCCTGCGCGTTCCCACCCTCATCATGGTGGGCGACCTGGACGCGCCCTGCGTGGAGCCGTCCCTCATGATGCGGGGGCTGATCCCGCACGCGGGTCTGGTGGTCTTCCCCGCCTGCGGCCACACGCCGAACATCGAGGAGCCCGGGCTCTTCAATCTCCACGTCACCGAGTTCCTCGCCTCCGTCGAGCGCGGCCGCTGGGCGGGCTGGTCGGACTGAGATGGCGGCATCCCCGGCGGGCGTGCGTGGCGCCGCGCCGGCCCGCTCGCGGCGCCCGGCCATCGGAGGGCGTGATAGGGTAAGCGCCCATGCTCAACGTGACCCGCGACAAGCTCCTGCCCACCACCGTCACCGGCTCCTATCCCCGCCCCGCGTGGTTCACCGAGGAGCTGCACGGGCGCTCCTTCAAGGACGCGCTCGGCCACGCCCGCTTCCGTGAGCAGTATCTCGACGCGGTGTCCTGTCTCATGGCGGAGCAGCAGCGCGCGGGGCTCGACATCCTCACCGACGGCGACTCGCGCTTCGACCTCACCGTGGGCGGCAAGTCGTGGTTCTACTACCCGATCGAGCGGCTGCGCGGCATCACCGGCCATGCCGACGCCTCCACCGCGGGCGACTGGAAGGTGCTGCGTCCCGGCCGCATCCTCTACGAGGTGATGGAGGCGTACCAGCCGTCCATCGTGGGAGAGAAGCTCGCCGGCGGGGACCTCGAGTACGCCGCGCTGTACAAGGCCGCGCAGCGGCTCACCGACCGGCCGGTGAAGTTCGGCGCCATCAGCGCCCAGACTCTGGTGAAGATGCTCGTGAACAAGCACTATGCGTCCGAGCGCGAGCTGATCATGGACGTGGCCGACATCTTCAACGTCCAGCTCCGCGAGGTGGCCGCCGCCGGCTGCCAGATCATCCAGCTGGAAGAGCCGCGCCATCACATCTCGGCGGCGGCGGGCGCGGCCTCGGACAGGGATCTCCAGTTCTTCACCGACGCGGTGAACCGGGAGATCAAGGGCGTGGAGACCGAAGTGTGGCTTCACACCTGCTGGGGCAACCCGAATCAGCAGCCGCTGCACTGGGAGCGGCCCTCCTACGAGCGCGCCCTGCCCTATCTGCTCCAGACCGACGCCGACGCCATCGGGCTCGAGTGCGCGAGCACCAATGGCCGCGACCTGCCGCTGCTGGGGCGCTACCGGACCGACAAGAAGATCGTCATCGGCGTGGTGAGCCACACCGTCACCGCGGTGGAGCCGCCCGAGGTGGTGGCGGGCCTCATCCGCAAGGCGCTGGAGTGGGTGCCGGTGGAGCGGCTCATCCTCTCCACCGACTGCGGCTTCGGCCGCGAGGGCCTCTCGCGGCGCATCGCCTTCTACAAGAGCGTGGCCATCAATCTGGGCGCCAATATCGTGCGGCGCGAGCTCAAGCTGCCCGAGGTGCCCGTTCCTGCCGCCGACCCGCGCTTCACGTTCGCGGGCTAGGCTCCCGGAGCGAGTCATGACGTCGCGACGAGGATTCCTCACCGGCTCCCTGGCCCTCGCGGGCGCCGCCCTCATCGGCCGCCGCGCGATGGCCGCTCCCCGGCCCAGCGTCACGGTCCACCGATCGCCCACCTGAGGGTGCTGCACCGCGTGGGTCGTGCACCTGCGCAGCCAGGGCTTTCCCGTGACGGAGCGTCACGAGACCGACCTCGCCCCCGTCAAGCGGCGACTCGGCGTGCCGGTCGCGCTGGAGTCCTGCCACACCGCTCTGGTCGAGGGCTACGTGATCGAGGGCCACGTGCCCGCCGATCTCATCGACCGGCTGCTGCGCGAGCGGCCGAAGGTGGCGGGCCTGGCCGTGCCGGGGATGCCGGTGGGCTCGCCGGGGATGGAATCGCCCGGCGAGAAGCCCGAGCGCTACCAGGTTCTCACGTTCGACGCCGCAGGCCGCACCACCGTCTTCGCCACGCGCTGACGGGGGCCGCGCGGTCCGGGCTTAGTAGCCTTCCCCGTCGGCAGCGGCCACGGCCTTGCCGCGATGCAGCCGGAAGATGACGGCGAGGTAGATCAGCGCGAGCGGGGCCCCGACGAGGAACCATCGAAGCGCCACCCGCAGCCCCGCTTCGTCCCCGCCGCCCGTGTATGCGGTGATGGACAGCGCGTCGCCGCCGGTCGCGCGGAGCATCACCGGGAAGTAGGACGCCGCGCTGGCGCCGATGATGCCGAGCAGGAAGGCGCATGACCCGACGAACGCGCCGAGCAGGCCGCCGCGCCACAGCCGGACGAGGACGACCACGATCCCGCCGACGGCGACGAGGGCGGCGAGAGCGGCCAGCCAGCGGCGGCCCATTCCCGGAAACAGCGCGGGATTGACCGCCTGGCTCGCCGACGTCACGACGGGCCAGAGCGCCGCGACAGCGATCCAGAGTCGCCGCGCCATCCGGAGGCTCCGCTCGTGCACGGGCCCCTCGGTCTTCCACGCCAGGAAGAGCGCCCCGTGGGCCGCGAGCGCAACCAGGGCGAAGACGCCGGTGAGGATCGTGTACCAGTCGAGGATGCCCACCGGATCGCGGGCGCTGAAGTCGGTGAACAGGGCCAGCGCGAACCACCCGTCGCCATCGAGGGGGACGCCGCGCATCAGGTTCCCGAACGCCGCGCCGAAGAACACGGCGAGGAGCGTGCTCGCCGCCGCGAAGACAAAGTCCCACGCGCCGCGCCAGAGCGGATCCGTCACGTGGCTCCGGAACTCGATGGCGATGCCGCGGCCGAGCAGGCACCAGAGCACGAGGATGATCGCGAAGTAGAAGCCCGAGAGGCCCGAGGCGAGCACGCGCGGAAAGGCGACGAACAGCGCGCCCCCCGCGGCGAGCAGCCACACTTCGTTGCCGTCCCAGTAGGGGCCGATGGCGGCGAGCACCTGCCGCCGCTCGGTGTCGCTGCGCGCGACGAAGGGCGAGACGATGCCCGCGCCCAGATCGAAGCCGTCGAGCACCACGTACAGGGCGAGCATCAGCGCGGCGATGGCGAACCATACCTCAAACATGCGCGGCCCCCGTGCCCGTCGGCGCGGCGTGCCCGAGCGGTCCCGGACCGTGGGCGATCTCCCGCCCGATCAGGAACAGGAAGAGGATGCCGAGGGCGAGGTAGAGGCCGCAAAAGCCCATGAGCGTGAAGAGCACGGTTCCCGAGTGGACGGTGGGGCTGGCCCCCTGCGCGGTCCGGAACAGGCCGTACACCAGCCACGGCTGGCGCCCGAGCTCGGCCGTCATCCACCCCACGGTGTTCGCGATGTACGGCAGGGGAAACGCGAGCATGAGGATCCACAGCATGGGCCGGGCGCGCTCGAGCCGCCCCGCCCACCAGAGGAGGACGGCGGCGAGCGCGATCGCGGTGAGGATGGTGCCGAGGCCCGCCATGATGTGGAAGGAGTAGTACAGGAGCTCGATGTTGTCGGGCCAGGTGTCGCGCGGGAAGGCGTCGAGACCCTGCACCTCGGCCTGGAAGGTGCCGAAGGCGAGGAACGAGAGCGCCCACGGGATCACGATGGGGTTGTCGAGCCGGCGCGCGGCGACATTGGGCTGGCCGATCACCGCGAGCCCGGCATGCGCGCCGCTCTCGAAGCGGCCCTCCATGGCGGCCAGCGCCACCGGCTGATGGCGGGCCACCATCTTGGCCTGGACGTCGCCGGTGACGGCGACGAGCACGCTCGCGGCGAGCCCCACGCCCACCCCGAGCCGCAGGAAGATCCGCGCGCTCGGCTCGTGGCGCCCGGTCAGCGTGTAGTAGGCGCCCACCGCCGCCATCACGAAGGAGGCGGTGACGACAGCGGCGACCATGTTGTGGGCGTACTGGGCGATCGCCCACGGGTTCAGCACGAAGGCCCCGAAGTCCGCGAGCCGGAGCGTCCCGTCGGCGCCCACCGCGTGCCCGACCGGGTGCTGCATGAACGCGTTGGTGGCGATGATGAAGTAGCCGGAGAGCCAGCTGCCCAGGAAGAGGGCGACCGCCGCGAAGAAGTGCCCGACCTTCGGCAGCCGGCGCTCCCCCCACACGAGGAGGGAGAGGAAGCTCGATTCGAGGAAGAAGGCGAACAGCCCCTCCATCGCCAGCGTCTGTCCGACCACGTTGCCCGCGTAGCGGCTGAACTGCGCCCAGTTGGTGCCGAACTGGAACTCCATGGGAATGCCGGTGACGACGCCGACCGCGAAGTTGACCCCGAAGATGCGGATCCAGAAGCGGGCGGCGTCGTTCCAGCGCTCGCCGTCCGGCCGGAGGCCCCGCGCCTTCATGACGACGATGAGGAGGGCCAGCCCCATGGTGAGCTGGGGGAATAGGTAGTGATAGACGATGGTGAACGCGAACTGCAGGCGGTGGAAGACCAGTGCGTCATCCATGCCGTCGCCTCCCCTACCCCCCGGCATCTTATCAGACGATCACGCCGCCCCCCCTCGACATGCCACGCGCGCCGCTATAGCATCCTCGATCGAGTACCCTGTGGTGTCCGTAGCCCGAATCGAGAACGCGAGGTGACACATGAGCGCCGAATCCGATCGTCTCGGGAAGCCCGCAGCCAAGAACGTGCCATGGCGGAAGTGGGGGCCGTATCTCTCGGAGCGACAGTGGGGGACGGTCGCGCGAGGACTACAGCGACTCCGGCGATGCGTGGAACTACTTCAGCCACGACCAGGCGCGCTCGCGCGCCTATCGCTGGGGCGAGGACGGGCTCGCGGGGTTCTCCGACGACCGGCAGCTCCTGTGCTTCGCCCTGGCCCTGTGGAACGGCAAGGACCCCATCCTCAAGGAGCGCCTCTTCGGCCTGACCAACAGCGAGGGGAACCACGGGGAGGACGTCAAGGAGTACTACTTCTACCTCGACTCCACGCCGACCCACTCGTACATGAAGTATCTCTACAAGTATCCCCAGGCCGCCTTCCCCTACGCCGACCTCGTCGAGACTAACAAGCGGCGAAGCCGCCACGAGATGGAGTACGAGCTGCTCGATACCGGGGTGTTCGACGGGGACCGCTACTTCGACGTGTTCGTCGAGTACGCCAAGGCCTCGCCGGAGGACATCCTCGTCCGGATCACCGTCGAGAACCGCGGCCCGGAGCCGGCCACGCTGCACGTGCTGCCGACGCTGTGGTTCCGCAACACGTGGTCGTGGGGCGGCGAGGCGCCGCGCCCGGCGCTGCGGCAGGCCGGCCCCGGGCGTGATCGCCGCCGACGCACCCCGAGCTCGGGCCGCGGCACCTGTCCTGCGAGGGCGCCGCCGCGCTGCTCTTCACCGAGAACGAGACCAACACCGAGCGCCTCTTCCGGCGCCGCCAACCGGACGCCCTTCGTGAAGGACGGCATCGACCGCTGCATCGTCCACGGCCAGCGCGGACGCGGTGAATCCCCAGCAGCAGGGCACCAAGGCGGCCGCGCACTATCCCCTCACGGTGGCGGCCGGCCAGTCGCGGACGATCCGGCTGCGCCTCCACGAGGCCGCGGCCGCGGCGCCCTTCGGCACGCGGCTTCGACGCGGTCATGGAGGCGCGCCGGCAGGAGGCCGACGAGTTCTACGCCACCGTCATCCCGAAGACGCTCGGACGCCGACGCCGCCAACGTGATGCGCCAGGCGCTCGCCGGCATGCTCTGGTCCAAGCAGTTCTACCACTACGACGTCGACCGCTGGCTCGAGGAGCGCGGCGCCGCCCCCTTCGAGCCGAAGCGCGCGCCGCCCCCCGCAACGAGCACTGGCATCACGTGGACAACGCCGACATCATCTCGATGCCGGACAAGTGGGAATACCCGTGGTACGCGGCGTGGGACCTGGCCTTCCACGTCCTCGCCCTGACCCTGGTGGACGAGGACTTCGGCAAGCAGCAGCTCGACCTGATGCTCCAGCAGCCGTACCTGCACCCCAGCGGGCAGATTCCCGCCTACGAGTGGAACTTCGGCGACGTCAACCCGCCCGTGCACGCCTGGTCGACGATCTTCACCTACACCCTGGAGCGGGTGCGGCGCGGCCAGGGCGACGTCGACTGGCTCGAGCGCGCGTTCCACAAGCTGGTCCTGAACTTCACCTGGTGGGTGAACCGCAAGGACCGGGCCGGCAACAACGCCTTCGAGGGCGGATTCCTCGGGCCTCGACAACATCGGGGTCTTCGACCGCAGCGCGCCGCTCCCGACCGGCGGCTACCTCGAGCAGGCCGACGGCACCGCCTGGATGGCGCTCTTCTGCCAGAACATGGTCGAGATCGCCGCCGAGCTGACGATGCACAGGCCGGTCTACGCGGACATGTGCCTCAAGTTCGTCGAGCACTTCCTGTGGATCGGGATGGCGCTGATGCGCGCCGGCGACGGCATCGGGATGTGGGACGAGGAGGACGGGTTCTTCTACGACGTGCTCCGGCTGCCCGACGGCCGGGCCGAGCGGCTGAAGGTGCGCTCGATGGTGGGCCTGCTGCCCCTGTGCGCGGTGACCGTCTTCGACGGCAAGGTGATCGAGCGCTACCCGGAGCTCCGCGAGCGCTTCCAGACGTTCCTCGGCGCGCGCCCGGAGCTGCGCGCGTTCATCCACGATCCGGCCAAGCAGGGTCACGAGGGCCGGCGGCTCGCCGCGGTGCTGGACGAGACGCGGCTCCGCCGGGTCCTGGCCACGATGCTCGACGAGAAGGAGTTCCTCAGCCCCTACGGCATCCGGGCGGTGTCCCGGCACCACGAGGAGCACCCCTACGTGTTCCACGTGGGGGGCCAGGAGTACCGGGTGTCCTACCTGCCCGCGGAGTCCGACAGCGGCATGTTCGGCGGCAACTCCAACTGGCGCGGGCCCATCTGGATGCCCGTGAACGCGCTGATCATCCGGGCCCTGCTCCAGTACTACATGTACTACGGCGACGAGTTCACCATCGAGTGCCCCACCGGGTCCGGCCGGCGGATGACCCTGTACCAGGTCGCCGAGGAGATCACGCGCCGGCTCGGCGAGCATCTTCCTCCGGGACAAGGACGGCCGCCGGCCGGTGTACGGGGGGGCCCGGAAGTTCCAGGAGGACCCGCACTGGCGCGACTGATCTCCTCTTCTACGAGTACTTCCACGGCGACAACGGAGCCGGCCTCGGCGCGAGCCATCAGACCGGCTGGACCGGCGTCATCGCCCGCGGCATGCATCTCTTCGCCACGAGCACGGGCGAGGAGTTCCTCGAGCACGGCAAGGCGGCCGGGGCCATGGAAGTGGAGCCCCCGCACGGCATCGCCGCGCGGCGGGCGCCGAGCGCGGCCCGAGGCGCTGAGATGGACGAGCCGCGCTATCCGTCGCTCTATCAGATCAACACGCGGGTCTGGCTGACGGAGCGGTCGCGCGCGCTCGGCCGCGCCGGCCACGCTGGACGACATTCCCGACGCCGAGCTGGACCGCCTGGCCGCGATGGGGTTCGACTGGGTCTGGCTCCTCAGCGTGTGGCAGACGGGGCCGGCCGGCCAGCGGATCTCGCGCGCCAATCCCGAGTGGCGGCACGAGTTCGCAGAAACGCTGCCCGATCTGCGACGAGGAGGACATCGACGGCTCCGGCTTCGCCATCACCGGCTACACCGTGTCGCCTGCGCTCGGCGGCGACGCCGCGCTCGCGCGGCTGCGCGAGCGCCTCCGCGCGCGCGGGCTGCGGCTGATGCTCGACTTCGTCCCCAACCACACGGGGCTCGACCATCCCTGGGTGGAGGACCATCCGGACTACTTCGTGCCGGGCACGGAGACCGACCGGGCGCGGGCGCCGCAGAACTACACCTGGGTCAAGCGAACGCGCGGCGATCTGCTGCTGGCGCACGGCCGCGACCCGTACTTCCCCGGCTGGCCCGACACGCTGCAGCTGGACTACGGCAACCCGGCCACCCAGGAGGCGATGATCGGCGAGCTGCTGAAGATCGCCGGGCAGTGCGACGGCGTGCGCTGCGACATGGCGATGCTGGTGCTGCCCGAGGTCTTCGAGCGGACCTGGGGCCGCCGGGCGCCGCCGTTCTGGCCCGAGGCGATCCGGCGGGTGCGGGAGCGGCCGCCGGGCTTCCGCTTCATGGCCGAGGTGTACTGGGACCTCGAGTGGACGATGCTGCAGCAGGGGTTCGACTACGCCTACGACAAGCGGCTCTACGACCGCCTGCGCGACGGGCACGCGCGGCCGGTGCGCGAGCACCTCCACGCCGGGCTCGACTACCAGGCCAAGCTCGCGCGCTTCCTGGAAAACCACGACGAGCCCCGCGCCGCCGCGACGTTCGCGCCGCCCGCGCACGAGGCCGCCGCCGTCATCACCTTCCTGTCGCCGGGTCTGCGATTCTTCCACGAGGGACAGCTCGAGGGCCGGAGGAAGCGGATCTCGCCCCATCTGGTCCGGGCGCCGCTGGAGCCCCCTGACGAGGCGCGGCGGGGGTTCTACGCGCGGCTGCTGGCCGTGCTCCGGCAGCCCGTCTTCCGCGACGGGCAGTGGCGCCTGCTCGACTGCGTGCCGGCCTGGGACGGCAACTGGACGTGGGACGGCTTCATCGCCTGGGCGTGGGACGCGCCCGCCGGGCCGCGCCGCCTCGTGGCCGTCAACTACAGCGGCAACCAGGCGCAGTGCTATGTCCGTCTGCCGTTCCCCGACCTGGCGGGCCGCCCCGTGCGCCTGCAGGATCTCCTCGGGCCCCCCGCCTACGACCGCGATGGGAGCGAGCTCGTCTCGCGCGGCCTCTACCTCGACATGCCGCCGTGGGGCTATCACGTGTTCGAGGTGACGTCACGTGACGACGACTCCCCGGCTCACGACGGAAGACGATCCGTACGACTTCTCGGTGGTCCTGGGTGGGCCGCTGTTCCAGCTCGTCCGGCGGGCGCACCTGACCGGCGATGCGCTGGAGCTCCTGCGCCGCCGCATCATCGTGATCTCGCTGGTCTCCTGGCTCCCGCTCTTGATCCTGTCGGTCCTGAGCGGCCACGCCTGGGGTCCCGAGGTGCGGGTGCCGTTCCTGAAAGACATCGAGGTCCACGCCCGCCTCCTCCTCGCCCTGCCCCTGCTCATCGTGGCCGAGCTGGTCGTGCATCAGCGGATGCGCCCGGTGGTCCGGCAGTTCCTGGAGCGCGACCTGATCGCGGAGAGCTCCCGGGCCAAGTTCGACGCGATCATTCCCTCGGCCTTGCGCCTGCGCAACTCGGTGACGGCGGAAGTGGTGCTCCTCGTCGTCATCTACGTCGGCGTGGTGTTCGTGTTCCCCCGGTACGGGATCCTGAGCGTCCCGACCTGGTACTCGACGCCCGTCGAGGGCGGCGGCCATCGGCTCTTCGCCGCCGGATGGTGGTACGTGTACGTGAGCGTGCCGCTGTTCCAGTTCTTCCTGTTCCGCTGGTACTTCCGGCTGTGCATCTGGATCCGGTTCCTGTGGCAGGCGTCGCGGTGCGAGCTGAGGCTGGTGCCCACCCACCCCGACCGCGCGGGGGGCCTGGGCTTCCTCTCCGGCACCGCCGTGGCCTTCGCGCCGCTGCTGGCCGCCCACGGCGCGCTGCTCGCCGGCTTCATGGCCAACCGCATCTTCTTCCAGGGCCGGACCTTGCTCGACTTCCAGATCGAGATCGCGGTGGTCCTGGGCTTCCTCCTGCTCGCCGTGCTGGGGCCGCTGTTGCTGTTCGTGCCCGACCTGGCGAAGGCTCGGCGCATCGGCCTGCGCGAGTACGGCACGCTGGCCCAGCGCTACGTACGGGAGTTCGACGACAAGTGGCTCCGCGGCGCCGCCCCGCCGGGCGAGGCGCTGGTGGGGAGCGCGGACATACAGTCCCTGGCGGACCTGGCCAACAGCTTCGAGGTCGTCCGGGGCATGAGCGTGGTCCCGTTCACGAGGAACGCGATCGTCCAGCTCGCGGTGATCACCCTTCTGCCGGTCGCTCCCCTGCTCCTCACGATGGTCTCGCTGGACGAGCTCCTCAAGCGCCTGATCCAGGTGGTGCTCTGACGCGGCCCTGAGCGCCGTCTGACCGCCGCAGGAAGCTCCCGCGTGTTGGACTTTGGTCCCATAGCGCCAGCGGACCGAAGCGTGCAGTAGTACCTCCGGAACTCGCGTGCGCTCGCCGGGACTCGGCGACTGGGCCTTGCGTTCGGGGCCGCCGGTCGGAAAGCCCAGAAATCAAGCGGATCGCGCTGGCATCGGCATCGCGAAACGGGTCCACCCATCCGGTGAGGAGGACGTCGGACCATGGCTCAGCACGACGAAGCGCAAGGCGCAGGATTTCCAGGACTTCTTCTCGGCCGCCGAGGCGCGCACCGATCGCTGGCGTCAGATGAGCGCGGCCGGGCGGGCGTGGGAGAGTGCCACGACGCGCGGTCAGGCCGGCGAGGAGCCCTACGCCGAGGCCACCCGTTTGCTCGGCGAGATCGCGGCGCTCGAGGACTACTGGGCCTACCCGGGATCGCGGCTGATGGCGACCGTCGCCGAGGCGGCCCAGCATCGCAACGCGGCGGTGTTCGTCCGGCTCGTCCAGAAAATTTCGCAGGCGCTGCTCACCGGCGGCTATCGCCACGACAGCGCGGCCTGGGATCCGCTGGACGACGGGGAAGGGCGTTCGCTCGACACGCTGCTGCCACCCGATACCCAGCAGGGCGGCGCACAAGCCCTACTTCGAGGTCCTGGTGGTGACGCCCAATGATCCCAGGGGCTGGGAGCGCGCGCGCACCGAGCTGCGCCGGCTACGACGCCCGGAGGATCCCTTCACCTACGAGATCGTCCAGGTCGGCAGCTTCGAGGATGGCTGCATCGGGACGATCTTCAACACCAACGTGCAGGCGGTGGTGATCTACGACGGGTTCCCGTTCCAGTCCCGCCACGACCTGCCGGTCATGCGCGACTTCCTGCTGCGCGGTCTGGGCATGGACCCGGCCAGCATCGCCCCCGGCGAGCTGGCGAGCCGGCTGGCGCGCGCGGTCAAGAACTATCGACCCGAGCTCGACGTGTACCTGCTGACCGACCGGGCGGTCGAGCAGCTGGCCGGCAGCGACGAGATGGCGCCGGTCCGTCGGATCTTCCACAACGTCGAGGAGCTGATGGAGGTCCATCTCTCCATCATCGACGGCGTCAGCGACCGCTACGACACCCCGTACTTCAGCAACCTCAAGAAGTACGCCCAGCGCCCCATCGGCACGTTCCACGCGCTGCCGATCGCCCGCGGCAAGTCGGTCTTCCGCTCGAACTGGATCCGCGACATGGGCCATTTCTACGGGACGAACCTGTTCCTCGCCGAATCGTCGGCGACCACCGGCGGACTCGACAGCCTGCTCGAGCCGACCGGCAACATCAAGAAGGCCCAGGACCTGTGCGCGCGCGCGTTCGGGGCCAAGCGCGCGTACCTGGCCACCAACGGCACCTCGACCTCGAACAAGATCGTGGTGCAGGCGGTCTGCCGTCCCGGCGACATCGTGATCGTCGACCGGAACTGCCACAAGTCACACCACTACGGCTTCGTGCTGGCCGGCGCCCAGCCCTACTACGTCGAGGCCTACCCGCTCACCGAGTACTCGATGTACGGCGCGGTGCCGCTGCGGACCATCAAGAAGGCGCTGCTCGACTGCAAGGCCGAGGGCAAGCTCGACCGCGTGCGGGCCGTGGACCTCACCAACTGCACGTTCGACGGCCACATGTACAACACCCGGCGCGTGATGGAAGAGTGCCTGGCCATCAAGCCCGACCTCATCTTCCTGTGGGACGAGGCGTGGTTCGGCTTCGCGCGCCTTCAACCCGTTCCACCGGCGCCGCACCGCCATGGGGGCCGCGGCCGCGCTGACCGCGCGCTATCGCGACCCCGCCTATCGGCGGAGTACGCCGCGTTCGCGGCCAAGGCGGGCCCGATCGACGCCAACAACACGAAGCTGCTGGACATGCACCTCCTGCCCGATCCCGACAAGGTCCGCATCCGCGCCTACCAGACCAACTCGACCCACAAGTCGATGTCGGCCTTGCGCCAGGGGTCGATGATCCTGGTCTGGGACGAGGACTTCCACCACGTCGAGGGCCCGTTCCAGGAAGCGTTCCTGACCCACACCTCGACCTCGCCGAACCTGCAGATCATCGCGTCGCTCGACGTGGCGCGCCGCCAGATGGAGCTGGAGGGCTACGAGCTCACGATGAAGATGACCGAGCTGGCCCTCAGGCTCCGCCGCGAGATCAACTCGCACCCGCTGATCTCGAAGTACTTCCGGATCGCGACGCCGGCCGAGATGATGCCGGCCGAGTTCCGCGCCTCGGGCCTCACCGACTACGGGCCGCCCGCCTCGAGCTGGAAGGACGTGATCGAGGCCTGGGACGAGCGACGAGTTCGCCCTCGACCCCACGCGGCTGACCGTGATCTGCGGCGAGGCCGGCTTCGACGGCACCCAGTTCAAGGGGCTGCTGGCCGAGCGCTTCGACATCCAGATCAACAAGACCTCGCGCAACAGCATCCTCGTGCAGACCAACATCAACAACACGCGGAGCGACGCCGCGCTCCTCATCAAGGTGCTGGCCCAGCTGTCGCGGGAGATCGAGGCGCGCCTGGCCCAGGGCGGCCCGCCGGAGCGTGAGATCTTCGCGGCGCGGGTGAAGTCCCTGATGACGGACGTGCCCGACCTGCCCAACTTCAGCCGGTTCCACGACGTGTTCCGCGAGAACCCGAAGGGGGCCAGCAACGAGGGGCACATGCGGCCCGCGTTCTTCATGGCCTACGACGAGGCCAACTGCGAGTTCATCAAGCTCGCGAGCAAGGAGATCGACGACCGCCTGAAGGGCGGCCCCGAGCTGGTGTCGGCGAACTTCGTGATCCCGTACCCGCCCGGCTTCCCGATCATGGTGCCGGGCCAGGTGATCACCACGGAAACGATCACCTTCATGCGCAAGCTCGACGTGAAAGAGATCCACGGATACCAGGCCGCCCAGGGGCTGAAGCTCCTCAAGCCGGCCGCGCTCGCCGGGCGGAAGGCGAACGGAGGGCAGCATGATCGAGTGGTTGTCCGCGACGCTGCGCAATACCCCGAGATCGCGATCTTCCTCTCGCTGGCGCTGGGCTACTACTTCGGCAGGTTCACCTTCAAGGGCATCGGCCTGGGGTCGGTCACCGCGACCCTGCTGGCCGGCGTGGTGATCGGGCAGATCGGGATCACGATCCCGAGCCGCTCAAGGCGTTTTCCTTCCTCATGTTCCTGTTCGCGGTCGGCTACGGGGTGGGGCCGCAGTTCGTCCGCGGCATCGCCAAGGACGGCCTGCCCCAGGCCCTGTTCGCGGTCGTCCAGTGCGTGTTCAGCCTGCTCGTCCCGGTCGCGATCGCCAAGGTGGCCGGCTACGATCTCGGGCTACGCAGCGGGGTTCTACGCGGGTCGCAGACGCATCTCGGCGGCGATGGGCCTGTCGACCGACGCCATCAACCGGCTCGGCCTGGCCGCCGACCAGGCCAAGGACCTGCTCGAGTCGATACCGGTCGCCTACGCCGTGACCTACATGTTCGGCACGGTCGGCTCGGCGATCGTGATCGCGCTGCTCGGGCCGGCACTGCTGCGGATCGACCTCGTCGCCGCGTGCAAGGAGTACGAGGAGAAGCACGGCGGCACCAAGGAGCTGGGCGGGGCCGGCTCGGCATGGCACCAAATTCGATGCGCGCGTTCCGCGTGCGGCCGGGCGGCAAGGCCGTGGGCCTGCGGGCCGCCGAGGCCGAGGCGCTGTTCCCCGACGCGCGGATCTTCATCGAGCGCATCCGCCGCAGCCGACGGGACCATCGAGGACGCGACGGCCGACACCGTCATCCGAGAGGGTGACGTGGTGGCGGTCGTCGGCGCGCGCCAAGTCCTGGTGTCGTTGATCGGGGGGCGGCTCAGGAGGTCGACGACCCGGAGCTGCTGAACGTGCCGGTCGAGGGCGTCGACGTCTACGTGACCAACAAGGCCGTCGACGGCAAGACCCTGGCCGAGCTGGCCGGATGCCGGCGGCGCGGAGCGTCTTCCTCAGGAAGATCACGCGCGGAGCCACCGCGACCTCGATCCCAATCCTGCCCAACACCAAGATCGAGCGCGGCGACATCCTCACCCTGGTCGGCCGCACCCAGGACACCACGGCCGCGCCAAGATGCTGGGCGTTCCCGATCGGCCGACCGACGTCGCCGACGTCGCGTTCATCGGCGCGGCGATCGCGATCGGCGCGCTGGTCGGGGCGCTGGTGCTGGAAGGTGGGCGGGGTGCCGATCACGCTGTCGACGGCCGGCGGCGCGCTGTTCGCCGGCATGGTTTCGGCTGGCTCCGCTCGGTGCGGCCGTTCTTCGGGCGCATCCCGTCCCCCACGGTCTGGTTCATGAACTCCGTGGG
>CAVTFC010000022.1:0-126282 GCA_963733725.1 uncultured Candidatus Rokubacteria bacterium
GGCGGGAGTGACATTGCAGCAGGCGAATACGATCGTCACCGCCGCGCTCAAGCGGGCACGCGAGACCGGCTGCGCGCCCCTCACGGTGGCGGTGCTCGACGACGGCGGCCATCTCAAGGCCTTCGCGCGCGAGGACGGCTCGGGCATACTCCGTCCCCAGATCGCGACGGGCAAGGCCTGGGGCGCCCTCGGCATGGGAGTGGGCACCCGCGCGCTGGCCAAGCGGCTGGCCGACAATCCGCAGCAGCACCCCTTCTTCACCGCGCTGGCGGGGATGTCGGAGGGGCGCGTCGTCCCGGTGCCGGGCGGCGTGCTGATCCGCGACGCCGCCGGGGCCGTGATCGGCGCGGTGGGCATCTCCGGCGACGTCTCCGACAAGGACGAGGCCTGCGCGCTGGCCGGCATCCAGGCCGCCGGCCTCACTGGCGATACGGGCGGGTAAGGGCGTCTAGCCCGCGGGCTCGCCCGCGTTCACGGGCAGTACTTGTCCCGAGATGTTCCGCGCCGCCGGGCTGCAGAGAAACGCGGCGGCGGCGGAGATGTCCTCCGCGGTGGCCATGCGCCCCAGGGGGAGCGCGACAGCATGGCCTGCCGCATCGCTTCCGGCGTCATGCCCCGCTGCTTGGCCTGCCCCTCGATCACGCGGTCGATGCGGTCGCCCTCGATGGCCCCCGGCGCCACGCAGTTCACGGTGATATTGTGCGGCGCCAGCTCCAGCGCCATGCCGAAGGTCATGCCCACCTGCCCCGCCTTGGCCGAACAGTACCCGATGCGGAAGGGCAGGCCGCGCCGGCCCGCCCCCGAGGAGATGTTCACGATGGCGCCGCCGCCGGCCTTGATCATCTCGGGCACGGAAAAGCGGATGCACATGTAGGACGAGGTGAGGCAGGAATTGATGGTGTAGAACCAATCCTCCTCCGTGTACTCCTGCACGGGCTTGGTGACGCCGCCGTCGCCGGCATTGTTCACCAGGGTGTCGATCTTGCCGAAGGCCTTCACGCCCTCCGCGATGATCCGACGGACGTCCACCTCCTTGGCCGCGTCGCCGGTGACCGCGATGGCGCGCCCGCCGTCCTTCTTCACCAGCGCCGCCGTCTCTTCCACGAGGGCACCCGAGCGCGCGGCGCACACCACCGCCGCGCCCTCCCGCGCGAAGAGGCGGCTCATGACGCGCCCGATGCCCTTGCTGGCTCCCGTGATGATCGCGACCTTTCCGGTGAGGAGATCCATGCTCATCCTTTCAGTGCTGGAGGTGGAGAAGCAGGATGCGTCGCACCTCCTCGATACCCTGAGGGCTTTCCTGCACGGAGTGTCCGGACTTGACCGTCAGCTCGGACACCACGCCGTCGATGTGCGCGCTCGCGTACTTTACCAGGCCGTCGCTGTCGTCTTCGAGCGGTCCGTCGCCGCTGATGGCGATGATGGAATGCGCCGCCACTCCGGGCACGATCGGTGTCGGCAACAGCGCCTTGATGAGGGGGCTGCCCGGTGTCATCCCGTAAATGCTGCTGAAGCGCATCCCGCGGACCTGGAACTGCAGGACGTCCGGGTTCTTCAGGAGATCGGCGAAGCCGGACACCAGGTTCCCGGGCAGGCTCACGAACCGCGTGATGACGTCGGTGAGCCAGTTGCCCGCGCGGTAGCTCCCGCGGTGGGGCGTGGCCATGAAGATCACCCGCCGCGCCTCCGTGACGGGCGTGACGAAGAGCGCGCGCCGCAGGTCGTCCCTGGTCGTGTCGGACACGTCCAGCTCGGCGAGCGGCTTGCGGCTGAAGGCGTCCCAGAAGGCGGTCCCGGGAGCCACCACCGCCAGCTTGACGAGGAGGCCTCCCTGGCTGTGGCCGACGAGCACCATGTCGCGGAGGGCGGCATCCGCGCCCGTCGGATCGAGCTGGTGCACGATGCCCCGCAGCGCCTCGCGGAGCACCGCCGCGGAATAGAGGACGGGGTTGCCGGTATCGTAAGTGAAGAACCAGAACTGGAAGCGCTCGCGGATCCGCCGGTCATTGCTCAGCTCGTTGAAGAGCTCCGCCCAGCGCGCCGGGCTGGAGGCCGTGCCATGGACGAAGACCACCGGGATGCGGCCGCGCTGGTACGGCTCCAGCGCGATGAGCTGGGAATTCAGCTCGCGCCTCAAGCGATCGCCGAGGAAGAACCCCTTGAGCTCGCGATCCCAGATCGGCGCGCCCAGGAGGCCGTACGCCAGCGAGGCGGTGTAGTCCACCTCCAGCGGCACCGGGCGCCCGTCGATGGTGACCGACGCCTTCGACGATGTGACGTGCATCTCGAGCGAGGCCCGGACCCGCCCCCCGGCGAGCTGCCCCAGGGGGTTCTCGATGCGAAGGAACGCGGTCACCGGCACCCGGGTGTTCGGCGCGACCAGGTGCTCCGGCTCCGCCGCGAGGCGCCGGGTCCCCGCGGAAAGCGGCACCCCGATGCCCCGCCAGCGATAGCGATTTCGCAAACCGTAAACCGAGAATTCCGTCACCGACACGAATCGCTCGAGCTCGCGACTGTACCAGCGCAGGCTCGCCGGATCGAAGACCACCTCGAGCTCGCCAAAGGGAAGCGGCAGCGTTCCCGCCCGCGGCACGAAGCTCGCGTCGTCCCCGGCGGCCAGGCCCGCCGCGACGCCGCGATTGTACAGATCGGCGGCCTGGCGCAACCGCGGGTCGTAGGGGTCGTCCGGCGGTCCCGCTCCCTCCGGAAAGAGAAAGGCATAGGCGTAGAGCGCGGAGGCGAGAAAGTAGCTCGGCTTCCCCGTCCGCTGGGCGTGAAGGCCCGACAGCTCGGCGAGCGCGAAGTAGTCATCGGCCAGCGGGGCCTCCGCGAGGACCAGGAGGTGCAGAGCCGTGATGGCTCCTTCCGGCGCGTCGTTCCAGCGCTCCAGGAGGCCGAGCCGGTTGAGGACGATGCGAGTCGGTCCGCTCATCTCCCCGGTGGACAGCGCGAAGCTCGTAAGCTCGCGTTGCGCCGTCTGCGGGTCCATCCGGGTGACCCCGACCGGCGTCGCGCAGCCGGCCCCGGCCACGGCGAGACCCAGAAGGAGCGCCAACGTCAGCGCGCGCGGTCGCCGGCTCCGACTCCTCATGGGTGAGAACTCTAAGCCATTGGCCCCCAGGGTGGAAATAAGACCTTGGGCCCATCGGGAGCGGAACTTGGGGCGGGGCGGCGGGAAGCGGTCGGGCGAGGGCGGCGGCGGTGCGCCGCCGGTCTCGCGACGGCGCACCGCTTCTGCTGCGGAGGGCGGGAGGGGGTTCTAGCTCTTCTTGCTCATCGCGGCGGCCGCCCGCTTCGCCATCTCGTCAGGGGGCACGTCCTCGACGTGGGTGGCGACATGCCAGCTGTGACCGAACGGGTCCTCGATCGTTCCCAGCCGATCACCATAGAACTGGTTCTCGACCGGCCGGAGCACCTTCGCGCCGTCGGCGAGCGCCGCCTTCACCGTGGCATCCACGTCGGGCACGTACACCATCACGCTCACCGCGGAGCCCGTGTAGGCCTTGGGACCGCGGTGGCCCATGTCGGGATGCTCGTCGGCCAGCATGATCATCGAGTCGCCGATGGTGAGCTCGGCGTGCCCCACCTTGCCGCCGGGGCTGGGCATCCGCATCTTTTCCTTGGCGCCGAAGACCTTCTTGTAGAACTCGATGGCCTTGGCGGCGCCGTCCACGATGAGATACGGCGTCACGCTGTGATAGCCCTCTGGAATCGCCTTGACCGTAGCCATGATCGTCCTCCATTGGTCATCGGACATTCGTGGAGACCGTTACCCCGGCTCGCCCGCGGAGCGTACGCGCCTTCCCCGGGCGTTGCAACCTGGACGAGCTCAGCTCACCCGGCGGTCGCGGCCGGCCCAGTAGGGCTCGCGCAGCTTGAACTTCTGGAGCTTGCCGGTGGCGGTCCGCAGCAGGGTGTCCCGGAACTCGATGGAGGTGGGGCACTTGAAGTGCGCCATGCGGCCCCGGCAAAACTCGACCAGCTCGCGCTCGGTCACGGTATGGCCGGGCCGCACCACCACGAGCGCCTTGATGGTCTCGCCCCACTTCTCGTCGGGGATGCCGATGACGGCCGTCTCGAGCACGGCGGGGTGCTGGAAGAGGCAGTCCTCCACCTCGATGGAAGAGACGTTTTCGCCCCCGGTGATGATGACGTCCTTCTTGCGGTCGGCGATCACGATATAGGCGCCGTCCTCAAGGCCGCCGTCCCCGGTGTGGAACCAGCCGTCCACGATGGCCTTGGCCGTCTCCTCGGGCTGATTCCAGTAGCCCTCGTAGACGTGGTTGGAGCGCGCGAGAATCTCGCCTTCTCCGTCCACCGCCATGCGCACGCCCACCGCGGGCACGCCCGCCCGCGAGAGCCGCCGGGCGCGCTCCGCCGGCTCGAGGCCGTCCCACTCCGCCGGCGACCGGTTGATGGTGAGGAGCGGCGAAGTCTCGGTCAGCCCGTAGATCTGGATGAACTCCCAGCCCAGCTCGGTCTCCACGCGCTCGATGGTCTTGGACGGCGGCGGCGCCCCGGCCACCACCATCCGCACCCGCCCGGCGCCCGGAACGACCTCCCCCCGCTCGCGCCGCGCCTGCGCCGCGCCCAGGATGGCGGCCACCACCGCGGGGGCGCCGTTGAGCAGGGTCACGCCCTCAGCGGCAATCCGCTTGAGGATGTCCTCGCCGTCGATCTTCCGGATGACGACCTGACGGGCACCCATGGCGGTGACCGCATAGGGCATGCCCCAGCCATTGCAGTGGAAGGTCGGGAGTGTGTGAAGATAAACATCGCGGTCTGACACACCGACATGCCAGCCGAACGTCACGGCATTCAACCAGCAGCCGCGATGCGTGAGCTGAACGCCCTTGGGCCGCGCGGTAGTGCCGGAGGTGTAGTTCACGGAGACGGTGGCGTTCTCGTCGGTGACGGAGAACCGCGGGCGGGCGCCCGCGCGGCCGAAGAGGGCCGCGTCCGTGGCCGTTCCGAGGATGAACCGGTGCTTCACCGGGATGGGCCGGACGACCTCTTCCATCTCGGGATCCACCAGGGCCACGGTGGAGCCCGAGTGCTCGATGATGTAGCGGATCTCGTCGGCGTTGAGGCGGAAGTTGACCGGGACGAGCACGCGTCCAAACACGCTCACCCCGAAGAGGCTCACCAGGAAGCGGCCGGCATTGGGCGACACGATGGCCACGCGCTCGCCCTCCCCCACCCCGAGATCGTCGAGCGCGGCGGCCAGGCTCCGGCTCATTGCCGCGAGACGGCCATAGGTCACGCGCCCGAGCCCGCCGCCCGGCGGATCGGGCTCGTCGACGATGCCCACGCGGTCGCCGTACACGCGCTCGGCGCGCTCCAGGAAGTCGGTCAGGGTCAGGGGAACGATCATCGGGCAGCCTCCTCGCGCCTGAACATATCACGGCCCCCTCTTGACCAGGAGGACCGGGGCGGCGCAGGATTGCGCGCAGCCAAAGGAGGCGCCGCCATGCAGACCAACGGCCAGACCGACGCCCGGAAGCTCCACGATCGCCTGCGACACCCCATCATCGACGCGGACGGCCACTGGATCGAGTACGGCCCCGTGATGAAGGAGGAGTTCCGCCGCATCGGCGGGGAGGCGGCGGCCGAGGCCCTGGCGGTGGCCACCCAGCGGGTGCCCACGTCGCTCACGATGACCGTGGCCGAACGGACGCGGAAGCGCGTGGGCCAGGAGGCCTTCTGGTCGTCGCCCAGTGAAAACGTGCTGGATCGGGCCACCGCCATGCTGCCGCGCCTCATGTACGAGCGGCTGGACGACCTCGGCATCGACTTCAGCGTGGTGTACCCGACGGCCGGGCTCTCCTTTCACCGCATGCAGGACACGCGGCACCGCCGCGCCATCTGCCGGGCCTACAACGTCTTCGCCGCCGATCAGTTCCGCGGCCTCGGGGACCGCGTCATCCCCGCCGCCATCATCCCCATGTACACTCCCGAGGAGGCGCTCGAGGAGCTGGAGTTCGCGGTGACCCAGCTCGGCTACAAGGTGGCCATGGTCGGCGGCATGATGCGCCGGCGGGTGCCCGCCCTCGAAGAGGAGCACCCGGACGCCTCGAAGCACGTCGAGTGGTACGACGTCATCGGGCTGGACAGCCCCCATGACTATGACTCGGTGTGGCGCAAGTGCCTGGAGCTGCGCGTGGCGCCGAGCTTCCACAACGGCGCCCGCTCGATTCTGCTACGCAACTCGCCCTCGAACTTCTGCTACAACCACATCGGCCACTTCGCCTCCGCCGGCGAGGCGGTGGCCAAGGCCATCTTCCTCGGCGGCGTGACCCGCCGCTTCCCCAAGCTCAACTTCGCCTTCCTCGAGGGCGGCGTGGGCTGGGCGTCCATGCTCTACGCGGATCTCATCGGCCACTGGGAGAAGCGCAACCGCCAGGCCATCGAGAGCACCAATCCCAGCAAGCTCGACGTGGGGAAGCTCCACGAGCTGGCCCAGAAGTACGGCAGCCGCGCGGTCGCGGAGGCGGTGGGGCGGCGGGAGGGGCTGGAAGGCGATTCCAACTCCACGCTCACCGGCGGCCTCGAGAACCTCGACGATTACTTCCGGTGCCAGATCACCAAGAAGGAAGACATCCGCGATCTCTTCGTGCCGCGCTTCTACTTCGGCTGCGAGGCGGATGATCCCATCAATGCCTGGGCGTTCAACCGCCAGGCCAGCCCCATGCGGGCCCGGCTCAATGCGCTCTTCAGCTCGGATATCGGGCACTTCGACGTCCCGGACATGACCGAGGTGGTGCCGGAAGCATACGAGCTGGTCGAGCATGGGCTCATCACCGACGACGATTTCCAGGACTTCATGTTCGACAATGCGGTGCGCTTCTGGGGCGAGGTGAACCCGGACTTCTTCAAGGGCACCATCGTCGAGAAGCAGGCCGGGGAGGTATTGCGTCATGGCGCTTGATCCGCAGGCCAAGGCCGTCATCGAGCTCGCCATCAAGGCGGGCCGGCCGCCCTACCACACGCTGTCTCCCAAGGACGCGCGCCAGCTCTTCCTCGAAACGCGGCCCTTCTCGACGCCCGCCGCGCCCGCCATCGGCGCGGTGCGGAACCTCGCCGCGGAAAGCCCGACGGGTCAGATCCCCCTCCGCCTCTACCGGCCGGCGGGGGTGCCCGATGCCGCGCGGTTGCCCGTCTACGTCTACTTCCACGGCGGCGGCTGGGTAATCGGCGATCTGGAGTCGCATGACGTCCTCTGCCGGCAGCTCACCGCGGAGTCCGGCGCCTGCGTGATCGCGGTGGACTATCGCCTGGCCCCCGAGCACAAGTTCCCCGCCGCCGCCGATGACGCCTGGGCCGCCACGCGCTGGATCTCCGCCCATGCCAGCGAACTGGGCGTGGACGCCGAGCGCCTCGCGGTCGGAGGCGACAGCGCGGGAGGCAATCTGGCGGCGGTGGTGGCCTTGATGGCGCGGGATGCCGGCGGGCCCGCCATCGCGCTCCAGGTGCTCCTCTATCCCGTCACCGACGTGGGCAGCGAGTCGCCGTCGTATACCGACTTCGCCGAGGGCTATATGCTCACCCGGGAGAGCATGCGCTGGTTCACCGCGCACTACCTCGCCCGGAAGGAGGACGCCACGGACTGGCGCGTCTCCCCGCTCCGCGCGCCGTCCCTGGCGGGGCTGCCCCCGGCGCTCGTCATCACCGCGGGCTTCGACCCGCTCCGCGACGAGGGTGCGGCCTACGCCGCCGGGCTGCGTAAGGCCGGCGTCACCGTGGACTACGTCTCCTTCGGCGGGATGATCCACGGCTTCGCGGGCATGGGGCGGGTGCTGGATTCGGCGCTCCGCGCCGTGTCTCTGATCGGCGGCTCGCTGCGACAGGCCCTGCGCTAGGTTAAGGTCGCCACAAGGAGGTGGTGCCTCGTCTGCCCGGGCGCCGCCCGCCGTGACGTAGAACGATTGCTCCTGCTCCCGGATCGGAAGGAGGTTCGTCATGCCCCACTTTCTGAGCCACGAAGAGCTACAGCGAACCGCGCCGGCCGAGACGGCGACCTTCGCGTCGCCGGTGCCGACCCAGGTCGTGTCGAACGGCGAGTACATCCCCTTGCCCCAGACCGCGCGAGCAGGCGCGGTCGGAGCACGAGATCCGGCGCTCGCCGACCGGCTCGCGCCCGCGCCTCGGCATGGATCGGCGCCGCGTTCCTGGCCAGCACGCGCCGCGGCATGGCCGCGGCGTTCCTCGCCATGAACCGGGTCTACGGGCCGCTCTTCGACGTGAGCCGCGCCGAGGCGGCCGACCCCGGCGTCGGCCGCGAGCGCGCGCGCCGCGGCTCGCCCGGCAGCTCGATCTTCGACGTCCAGCTCCACTTCGTGCGCGACGACTTCAACTGGGACGGGCATCCTCGAGCTCGGGCGAGTACGCGAAGCGCTGGAACCCGGCTGCTCGAGCGGCGAAGGCGTCGACGATGCGCCGCTACAAGTTCGAGAACTTCCTGAAGGAGGTCTTCCTCGACAGCGACACCAAGGTCGGCGCTGCTCTGAGCGCGCGCCCTCCGACGACCCGAGCACTCGATCTCTCAGCAACGAGCAGATGGCGCAGGCGCGCGCGATCGTGAACGCGCATCGCCGGCACGCGGCGCCTGCTCTGCGCACGCCGTCATTCCGCCCGGGCACGGCCGGCTGGCTCGACGAGATCGACCGCGCGCATCGAGCAGCTCAAGCCCGACAGCTGGAAGGGCTACACCGTCGGCGATCCGCTCGAGCCGTCGAAGTTCCCGTGGCGCCTCGACGACGAGAAGCTCGTCTATCCCGCCTACGAGAGGATGGTGAAGGCGGGCATCCGCACCGTCTGCATCCACAAGGGACTGGTGCCGGCCGACTACGAGAAGCTCGTTCGAGCACTGGCGAGTACGCCACGGGTCGACGACGTGGGCAAGGCCGCGAAGGACTGGCCGCAGCTCACCTTCGTGATCTACCACGCCGGGCTCTGAAGCCGTTCATGACCTCGCCCGACGAGTCACTCGCGCAGTTCGAGAAGACGGGCCGCATCGGACTGGGTGACCGACCTCGCCGAGATCCCGGCGAAGTACGGCGTCACGAACGTCTACGGCGAGCTCGGCACCTCCTTCGCGAGCTCCGCGGTCACGCACCCGCGCCACGCGGCCGCGCTGCTCGGCACGCTGATCCGCGGGCTGGGCGCGGACCACGTGCTGTGGGGCACCGACTCGGTCTGGTACGGCTCGCCGCAGTGGCAGATCGAGGCGTTCCGCCGGATCGAGATCCCCGCGGACATGCAGAAGAGCGCACGGCTTCGCGCCGCTCGGCGCCGCCGACGGGCGGTGAAGAGCGCGATCCTGGGCGGCAACGCGGCGCGGCTCTACCGCGTCGACGTGAAGCCGCCCAGAGCGCCATCACCACGGACAAGATCGCCGCCATCAAGGCAGAGTACGTGGCCAGGGGCGGGCAACGCACCAACGCGCGCTACGGCTACGTCGCGCCCACACGCGTGTAGACCTCTTACCACTGCCGCTCACCTCACGAGGGCGGAGGAGCGATCCTCCGCCCTCGGGGAGGGCGGAGCAGGAGCGAACGATGGCAACCTATGTGCTGGTCCACGGGGCGTATCAGGGCGGCTGGATCTGGAAGCCCGTCGTCCAGCGCCTGCAAAAGGGGGGGCATGCCGTGTATGCCCCCACGCTCGAGGGCTGCGGCGAGCGGCACGAGCGGGTGCGCGCCGGCATCACCGTCACCACCCATGCCCGGGAGATCGAGCGGCTGCTCTTCTTCGAGGATCTCTCCGAGGTCGTCCTCGTGGGCACCAGCTCGGGCGGGATGGTGCTCTGCAAGGCGGCGGAGCTGGCCCGCGAGCGCCTCGCCCGGCTCGTGTTCGTGGACGCGCTCGCGTTGTTCCCCGGGGAGCGCGTGGCGGACATCGTGAACCGTCCCGCCGCCAACGAGGTCACCGCGCTGACGACGGCCCCCTCGCGCCAGGACGCCGAGGGCCGCATGTTCGCCGATCTCGAGCCCTCCCCCGGGCGTGGGCGCTGGCCCGCTACACGCCGCACCCCATCGCCGCCCTCGAGGCGCCCATGGAGCCGACGGACTTCTGGGATCGCGCCTGGACCGCGTCGGTCATCCGGTGCAAGCGCGCGAAGAACCCGCCCGAAGCCCACCAGCGCCGCACCGCCGAGCGCCTGAAGGCCTCCTATGCGGAGCTGGAAACCGGGCACTATCCGATGCTGAGCCAGCCCGAGGAGCTGACGCGCCTGCTCACCTGAGCCGCCGGCGCGCCTTGCGTGTTCACATAGAGCGCGTAGATGAGTGCTGCCGCATGAACAGCCGGTTGCGGTGGGTGCCGCCGAAACAGAGGTTGGCGCAGCGCTCGGGCAGGTTGATCTGCCGATCAGCTTGCCGTCGGGGTTGAAGACGTACACGCCGTCCAGCCCCGCGTCGCCCATGCCCCAGCCGCACCAGAGATTGCCGTCACGTCGCACGCGCATACCGTCGGCGTGCCGCGGTCCCGCGTCGATGAGCTTGCGCTTATTGGCCATTCGCGTGCCGCCGTCCACCACGTCGTAGGCGCGTATCACGTTGCGCGGCGTGGCCCCCGCCTCGACGAGATAGAGCTGCGATTCGTCCGGAGAGAAGGCGCAGCCCATTGGGCCGGTTGATGTCGCCGCGACACGCGTCATCTGCGCCGCTCTGGCCGATCGACGCGGTACACGTTGGTCGGCAGTTCCGGCTTGGCGAGGTGGCCCTCGTAGTAGCCGAGCATACCGAACGGCGGATCGGTGAACCAGATCGAGCCGTCGGACTTGCAGACGATGTCGTTGGGCGAGTTGAGCGGTTTGCCTCGAAGCGGTCGGCGATGACGGAGATCGTGCCGTCGTACTCGGTGCGCGTGATGCGCCGCGCGTCGTGCTCGCAGGTGAGCGAGCCGCCCCTGCCGGTCGCGCGTGTTGCCGTTGGCGAAGTTCGATGGCTTGCGGAACACGCTCGACCGCGCCGGTTTCCTCGTCCCACTTCATGATGCGATTGTTGGGGATGTCGCTCCAGAGCAGATAGCGCCCGTCGCCGAACCACACCGGTCCCTCGCCCCAGCGCATGCCGTGTGGCGATGCGCTCGACTTCGGCCAGATTGCAGGCGGTACCTGGCAAAGCTGGGGTCGATGATCGGACGAGCGGGATCCGGGTAACGCTGGCTCGGCTGGGGCGAAAGCTCGCGTGGCCACCGCCATCGTGGCGGTGGCCGCTCCCCTGAGAGCTAGTGCGTCTCGAGATGGTCATGGCGTCATTGCCTCCCCGGCTCAGCGCGCGAGCCAGCTATTCCAGAAGTACATGCGCGGCGCGGTGCGGAAGTCGCCGCGCAGGTCGCGCCGCGCGACGTCCAGCGTGAAGTAGTCGCCGAGCTTCACGCTGGCCCACGTCCTCGTAGAAGATCGGCCTGGATGCGGTCGACGATGGCCTTGCGCTTCTTCACGTCCCTCTCCACCGGAGCTCGCGCGAGCAGCTGCTCCTTCTCCTCGTTGCACCACCAGCCGTGGAAGGTGCAGCGCAGGGAGACGTGATTGGCGGGATCGGCGGAGAAGACGAAGCCGGTGGAGAACACCTCCCAGGCGTCGGGCTTCTCGGTGCGGTGGTTCAGGGAAGCCCAGTCACGCACCTGCAGGTCGATGACGAAGCCCACGTCCTCGAGCTGCTGCTTGGCCACGAGGGCATTGTTGTACATGAACTCGTATTCCTTGGTGGTCACCCAGCGGACGGGCTGGCCGCGCGTAGTTGGCTTCCTTGAGGAGCTGGCGCGCCTTGTCCTTGTTCTTCTGGTTGTAGAGCGCGGCCGCGCCGGTGGAATGCCAGGGCTGCTCGGGGAAGAAGAGGCCGGGGTCGAGCCGGTAGAACTCGCGGGAGCCGAAGCCGCCACCATGATGGGCTCCATGTCGAGGGCGGCCTGGAGAGCCTGGCGGAGCTTCTTCTGGGTCATGAGCCCCGGCTTGTGGTTCAACGACGCCGACCGCCCAGCCGCGCGGCTTGACGATGCGCGGCTCGAGCTGTCTGGAGGCCCTTGATGCGGCTCGAAGGCGTCCTGCTGGATGAACATGGCGTGGTGGTACTCGCCCGTCTCCACCCGGCCAGCCGCACCGCATTGTCGGGGACGGGGAGGAAGAGGATCTCGTCGAAGTAGGCGGTGCGCTTGCCCGCCGAAGCCGTTGGAGGGCTCGGTGCGCGCGCGCGTAGTCCTTGAAGCGCGCGAGCTTGATGTGGCGGTCCGGCCGGTGCTCGACGAAGCGGAACGGGACCGGTGCCGATGAACTCCTTGAGCGCGCCTCGCCCGCCGCCTCGATGCTCTCCTTCGGATAGATCGCGGCGTGCGGCTCGGAGAGCCCGTAGATCAGGGAGGCGGACGGCTGCTTGATGCTGAGGACGACGGTGTACGGGTCCTTGGCCTCGACTGCTCTCCACGTACTTCCACAGCGTGCTGCCGCACCGAGGCCACTTGCGCCCCACCGGTGGAGCGACGGCACCACGTCGGCCGAGGTCATCTCCTTGCCGTTGTGGAACTTGACGCCCTTGCGCAGCGTGATGGTGTGCCGGAGGCCCTTGTCGGTGACGGTGTGCGACTCGGCGAGCATGCGGCGGTGGGATGGAAGCCCTTGTCGTAGGTGAAGAGGCGCCTCGTTGACGTGCCACATGATCTCGTAGATGAGCGTGGCGGTGCTCGATGGGATATCGAGCGTGGGCGGCTCGCCGATGGTGGCCACCTTGAGCACGCCGCCCATGCGAGGCGTCTCCTGGGCGACCGCGGGAGCGGCAAGCGCGAGCGCACCGGCGAAGATCAGGGTGACGAGGGCGAGCGCCTTCATGCGCATGGGAGTTCCCTTCGGCTACTCGATCACGCGATCCGTCCGGGCCATGATCGACGCCGGGACGGACAGGCTCAGAGCCCGGGCCGCGCCCATGTTGAGCGTCAGTCCCACCCGGCTGACCTGCTCGATCGGTATGGTGCTGGCGTTGCCCCCCTTGAGGATCTTGTCCACGAACTTGGCGAGGGTCTTGAAGTTCTCGAACAGGCGCGGTCCGTAGCTCACCAGACCCCCCGACTCCACGAACTCCGTCCAGCCGTACATGCTGGGAATCCGCGCGCGCGCGGCCAGCTCCGCGATCTCTTTTCGTCGGTTGAGCGTGAGCGAGTCCGGGAACACGATCATGGCGTCGTGACGCTTGGCCTGGATCTCCGCGTACGCGGGCGCCAGCTCCGCGGGACTGCGCACCAGATAGCGGGTCATGGCCGCCCCCAGGCGCTGAGCCGCCTCCTCCGTCACGCGGTACTCGGCCAGCTCCCCGGCATGCTCGGGATTCGACAGCAGCGCCATACGCGTCGCCTTCGGCACCAGCTCCTTGAGCATCTCGACCCGCTTGGCCGACAGCTCGAGCGCCATGAAGGTAATCCCCGTCATGTTACGGCCCGGGCGGGCCAGGCTGTCCGCGAACCCCGCGTCCACCGGGTCACCGCTGTACGCGAACACCACGGGAATCCGCGTGCGGGCGGCTTTGGCGTAGTCCACGGACGGCCCGCGCGAGACCAGCACGTCGAGCCGCTCGCCCACCAGCTCCTCGACCAGCCGAGGAAGACGCGTGAAATCCCCGTCGGCGAAACGCGGGATCATGGTGAAGGACTTGCCTTCGACATAACCCAGCTCGAGCAGCCCCTCCCGAAGGATCTCGACGCCCGGATCGGGCGGCGCGAGGTACGACAGCCATCCGATCCGCGCGACCGCGCCCGGACGCTGGGCGAACGCCACCGAGGCGCGCGCGCCCAGAAGTCCGGGGACCAGGGCAAGAAGCGAACGGCGTGACATACGCATCAGGCGGTCTCCTTCGGAACGACGCTACACGAGCAGCGCCAGCGGTTCCTCGATCAAATCAGCCAGCGCGCCCAGGAACTGGGCGCCGCGGGCGCCGTCCAGCGCGCGGTGGTCGCAGGAGAGCGTCAGCACCATGGTGGGCTGCACGGCCGGCTGGCCCTTGACGGGCACCACGCGATCGGCGATGCGGCCCACCGCGAGAATGGCCGCCTGGGGCGGATTGACGATGGCGCTGAAGGCGTCCACGCCGTACATGCCGAGATTGCTGATCGTGAAGCTGCCGCCCTGGATATCGGCGAGCCGGAGCTTGCCGGCCTGGGCGCGGGCGACGAGATCCCCGCGGCGCGCGGCGATCTCGGGGAGGCCCAGCGTGTCCACGCGGTGGAGCACGGGGACGACGAGACCGTCCTCCAGCGCCACCGCCAGCCCGATATTGATCTCAGGATGGCGCACGAGCGTGCCGTCCTTCCAGGAGACATTGGCGGCGGGGTAGCGGGCGAGCGTTGCGGCCACGAGGCGCACGAGCAGATCCGTGTAGGTGATGCGGGCGCCCGTCTGCTTGCCGGCCTGCTCGCGCCAGGCCACGAGGCGGCTCACATTGACCTCGCGCACCAGATAGAAATGCGGCGCGCTGGTCCAGCTCGCCGTCATGCGCTCGGCCATGATGCGCCAGACATTGCTGACGCCTTCGCCCTTGGCCTCGACCCGCGCCGCCGGAAGTGGGGCGGCAGGCGGCGCGGCGGAGATATCAGCGGCGATCACGGCGCCCCCGGGGCCGGAGCCGCGAAGCGCGGCCAGGTCGAGGCCGCGCTCGGCGGCGAGCCGGCGCGCCTTGGGGGAAGCGGCGGGGAGGCGCACCGCCACACCCCGCGAGGCCGCGCCATTGCCCGATGCGGGCGCCTTCTGGCGCTCGACGTGAGCGAGGACGTCGGCTTTCTCGATCTTGCCGCTGGCCGTCTTGACCTGGGCCAGATCCACGCCATGCTCGGCGGCGAGCTTGCGGGCCAGCGGCGAGGCCTTGATCTCGCGCGCGCGGGTGGCGAGGCCGCGGGCGTTGACGCGCTCGACGCCGCCTCCCCGGCGGCGAAGATGCGGGCGATCGCCTGGCCCACCGGCACCACGTCGCCCTCGCCGGGCGGTCACGTCACCCAGGACGCCGGCGGCGGGGGCCTCGATCTCGACCGTGACCTTGTCGGTCTCGATCTCCACGAGGGGTTCGCCCTTGTGGACAGTCTCGCCGGGGGCCTTGAGCCAGCGGATGACCTTGCCGGTCTCCTGCGCCAGCTCCAGCGCCGGCATGATGACGGTGGCGGGCATCAGGCCTTCCCGCAGAGCGCCTTGGCCGCCGCGAAGACCGTCTGCTCCGACGGCACCGTGAGGTCTTCCAGCACGGGCGAGAACGGCACCGGCACGTCCATGGCCCCCATGCGCTTCACCGGCGCGTCGAGATGGTAGAAGGCGCCGTCCGCGATCACGGCGGCCAGCTCCGCGGTGACGCCGTAACGCTCGTAGCCCTCGTCCACTACCAGGGCGCGCGAGGTCTTCTTCGCCGAGTCGATCAGCGCCTGCTTGTCGAGGGGGAAGGTGGTCCGCGGATCGATGACCTCCGCGCTGATACCGATCTCCTCCAGCATCTTCGCCGCGCCCAGCGCCACGCCCACCATGCTGCTGGTGGCGACGATGGTGATGTCCTTGCCGGCCCGCTTCACTTCCGCCACGCCGAAGGGGATGGTGTAGTCGCCCTCCGGCACCGGGCCCTTGACCCGGTACATCATCTTGTCCTCGAAGATCACCACTGGACTGTCGTCGCGGATGGCCGTCTTCATGAGTCCCTTGGCCTCGTAGGGGCCCGACGGGAGCGCCACCTTGAGCCCCGGGATATGGCTCACCCAGGCGTGCAGCGACTGGGAGTGCTGGGCGGCGGAGCGGCGGGTGGCGCCCAGGGTCGTCCGGAAGACGATGGGCACCTTGATCTTGCCGCCCGGACATGTAGTGCGCCTTCGCGGCCTGATTCACCATCTGATCCATGGTGAGCGTGATGAAATCGCCGAACATCACGTCCACGATGGGGCGCATGCCGGTCATGGCCGCGCCGACCCCGATGCCGGCATAGCCGGGCTCGGAGATGGGCGTGTCGATGATTCGGCCGGTGCCGAACTCCTGGACCAGGCCCACCAGGGTCTTGAACGGGTGCCCGGCCTCGGCCACGTCCTCCCCGATGACGAAGACGGTGGGGTCCCGCCGCATCTCCTCGGCGATGGCTTCCTTCACCGCCTCGCCGTACGTCAGCTCGCGCTCGCTCATGATTGACTCCCTGGGTTGGGACGGGTCGGTGACGCCGGAACGACCGGCCGCCGCTGCGGCATCGCCACGTTCCGCAGGCCGTCCAGCTCGATCGCCGGCATGTCGAGGTTGAGCGTGCGGAGCACGCCGTTGGCGAGCTCGGTGTAGCGGCCGAAGTGAGCGACGCAGGCGCGCCCGCCAGGCCGGCATGCCGCCATTGGCGTGCAGCTCGAAGGCGGACTCGCGGCCGTCCAGCGCCGAGGCGACGTGATCGGCGGCGAGCTGGAGCAGGGCCGCGCGCTGCAGCGCGGTGTACGCGCCCCCGCCGAACGATTCCTCGAGCCCGGCGGCGACCTCCGGAGAGGCCAGGTCCTTGTCCGACGGCGCGACGACCAGCGAGGAGCCGGGCAGGATGCGCAGGATCTCGGCCATGCGCTGCCGCGCCTTCTGCATGGCGATGCTGCCGGCCGCCACGTGCCCGCGGCCGGGGACGCAGAAGCCGTCGTCGGTGAGAGTCCGGGTCCAGCTCGGCCGCGGTCTGGCAGCTCCGCACCGTCTGGACGTCGACGAGGAGGTCGACAGGTACTCGATGGTCCCCTCGTGATCCTTGAGGTCCCATGGCGTGGCGCACGCCAGCGCAAGCCCGAGCGTGAACTCGGCCTTGGCCAGCCAGGCGTAGAGCTGATGCCAGAAGCACCACGAGGCGATGGGATCGGGCGAGGGCTCGGTCAGGAACACGCGCTCCCAGGGGACATGCACGTCCTCGAGCCAGAGCTGCCCGTCCAGCTCGTCGAAGCGGCTGCTCAGCGGCGCGAGGAAGGCGTTCGCGTGGCGCGCGGAGACCTTGCGGCAGAGCGACGGTGACACCCCGCGCGTTCACCGGCACCACGAAGGTCGCCCGGTGGCCGGCGAGGTCCACGCCCGAGTGGGCGCCGATGTAGACGTCCTCGGCGTAGGCCGGGCTGGTGTGCATGCCCACCTTGCCGCTCACGACCAGGCCCGCGCCGGTCTCGCGGATGATGCGAAGCGCGGCGCGCTCGCGCGGCGTCCTCGCGCAGCCGATAGCCGATGGTGGCCGCCCCCGCGCAGAAGGTGAGGAATCGTCCCGTCCGCGTGATCAGGTCGCGATAGCGGGTCGCGCTCGGCGAGCTGCTCGGGCGAGACATTGCGCTGCCGGACGACATCGCGGATGCCGAGCGCGATGAGGTTGCCGTAGCCCGGGCGTGTGCGTCATGTTGCCGGCGGTCAGGAAGGTCGTGGCGGCATAGCTGCGACCCATCGCGCGCAGGTCGGCCGAGCTGCGCGGCATGCGCGAAGGCCCACGGCACCCGATCGCCCCGGGCATCGGGCGGCGCCGAGGAGGACGTCCTGCCAGTCGGCATCGTGGTGGCGGTCGTACCAGCGTGACGTACTCCTCCACCATGGGACGGGTGGCGGGATGACCGTCACGTCCTCGATCAGGCCCTCGCCAATGACCCAGACCCGGCGGCCGTCGCGCAGCGACTCGCGGTACTCGCTCCCGGTTCTCACGCGTTACCCCTCATGCCCCTCGCGGTCTCGCGTTCCCGGCGCATATCCTATCCCAAGACCGCGGCCTATACATGACGGCTCCAGCGCCGGATGCCCCGCCGATCTCCCCACCCAGAAATGGGCCATCACCTTTACCATCATGGTGGTGGCGTTCATGCAGATCCTGGACACCAGCGTCACCAATGTCATCCTGCCGCACCTGCAGGGCTCGCTCTCGGCGGGGCTGGACGAAGTGTCCTGGGTGATCACGTCCTACCTGGCCGCCAATGCCGTGGTGATCCCCGCCACGGGCTGGCTGGCGGGCCTCTTCGGACGCAAGAAGTTCTTCCTCATCTGCACCACGCTCTTCGTGGTGAGCTCGTTCCTCTCCGGCGCCGCCCCCGACCTGACCACGCTCATCATCGCGCGCATCTTCCAGGGGCTGGGAGGCGGGCCCATCATCCCGCTCTCGCAGGCCATCCTCTGGGAGATCTTCCCTTCCACCAGCGCGGCCTCGCCATGGCGGTCTGGGGCGTCGGCTTCATCCTGGGGCCCATCCTGGGCCCGACGGTCGGGGGCTACCTGGCGGACGAATGGTCCTGGCGCTGGATCTTCTACATCAACCTGCCGGTGGGGATCCTGGGCTTTCTGCTGGGCAGCGCCTTCCTCTTCGATCCCCCCTATCTCAAGAAGGCCGCGCGCATCGACTGGTGGGGGCTCGGGCTGATGGTGGCGGGCTTCGGGTGCCTCCAGCTCGTCCTGGATCGCGGGGAGCGCGAGGATTGGTTCGAGTCGACGGCCATCGTGGCCATGACCGTCGTCGCGGTGTGCGCGCTGGTCGGCTTCCTGATCCGCGAGCTGACCAGCAGCGACCCCATCCTGGACCTGACCGCCTTCACCGACCGGAACTTCGCCGCCGGCGTCACGATCATCGCCGTGGTCGGCTTCGGCATGTTCTCGGGGATGCTGCTGGTGGCCGTCTTCACGCAGAAGCTCCTCGGCTACGACGCCTGGACGTCGGGGCTGGTCCTGGCGCCGGGCGGCCTCGGCAATATCTTCTCCCTCTTCGCCTCGGGAATGGTGACGCGCGTGGACCAGCGCCTGATGCTGGCCTTCGGCTGCCTCCTCAATGCGGGCGCGCTCTACATGATGACGTCCCTGACCCTGGGCATGGACTACTGGTCGCTGGCCTTGCCGCGCTTCATTCAGGGCTTCGCCATCGGCTTCATCTTCGTCCCGCTCTCGACCCTCACGCTCGCCACCATCCGGCGCGACAAGCTGGTCAACGCCACCGCGATCTACGGCATGATGCGCAACGTGGGCGGCAGCGTGGGTATCGCGGTGGCCACCACCCTCCTCGCCCAGCGCAGTCAGTTCCACCAGTCCACTCTGGTGAGCCATATCACCCTCTGGGATCCGGAGACCCGCGCGCGGCTGGCGCGCTGGGTCCTGCACTTCGCGGCCCAGGGGAGCGATACCTTCACCGCCGAGAAGCAGGCCATGGCCATGCTCTATCGCGAGACCGTGAATCAGGCCCAGCTCCTCGCCTATGCCGACGACTTCTGGCTCCTGGCGGTGATGTTCGCCGTGGTGCCCATCTTTCTTCCCCTGATGCGTCGCATCCGGCTCGAGCCGCCGCGCGACGCCGAGGCAAAGGCCCGGGCCGGCGATCGGGCCCCCGCACCCGCGGTGGACTGAGGAGCGAATCATGGATCTGGAGCTGAAGGGCAAGGTCGCCGTCATCGGCGGCGCGAGCAAGGGATTGGGCCGGGCCTGCGCCGAGGTGCTCGCGGCGGAGGGCGCGAAGCTGGCCCTCTGCAGCCGGTCGCAGCCCGAGCTGGAGAAGACGGCCCAGCACATCCGAGACGCCACCGGCGCCGACGTCCTGACCTTCGCGGGCGATCTGGACCGGCCCGAGACCATCCGGGATCTCATCGCCGCCACCGTCGCCCGGTTCGGGCGGCTCGACATCCTCGTCAATAACTCCGGCGGGCCTCCCCTGGCCCGCGCCCACAATGCCACCGAGGAGCAGTGGGCGACGGCGCTGCAGCGATCGCTCCTGTTCTTCGCTCGGATGTGCCGTGAGGCGGTGCCGCATCTCCGGCGCGGCGGGGGCGGCCGCATCATCAATATCCTCGCCAGCACGGTCTATCAGCCCATCCCGAACCTCGCGCTCTCCGGCGCCACACGCATGGGCGTGGTGGCCTTCGCCAAGAGCCTCGCCGACGAGGTGGGCCGCGACGGCATCCTCGTCAATAACGTCTGCCCCGGGTCACTCCTCACCGAGCGCATGCTCTCCAATGTGACCGCGCGGGCCAAGGAGACGGGGGTGCCGGTCGAGGACGCCCTGGCGCAGCGGGCCGCCGAGACCGCGGTGGGGCGCGTCGGGCGGCCCGAGGAGATGGCCTATCTGGTCGCCTTTCTCGCGTCCAGCCGATCCAGCTATATCACCGGCACCACCATGCTGGTGGACGGCGGCCTCGTCCGTTCCGTCCTGTAGGCGCGCCCCTTGACACGAGCGCGCCGGCTCGATACTGTGCCGCCGGATCGTCCTCTATCACCCGGATCACCTTTCCTTGACGGGAGGAACTCGATGAAGCGTTTCGCCTACTTGCTCGTCGCCTCGCTGAGCATCGCCGCCCTCGCCGGGGCCTGCGCCTCCATGCAGCAGCAGGGGCTGGACCTCGTGACCCGGGCCGTGCAGGCCTCCGGTGGCGCCGCCGCGCTGGGCGGCGTCAAGACCATTTCCCAGAAGGGCACCGTGAAGCAGTGGGAGCCGGAGCAGTCCGCGGTAGCCGGCGGCGAGATGCGCTATACCGGCGAGTCCACCTTGACCTCGGTGACCGACGTGGCCAGCCGCTCCACGCGGAACGACTGGGTGCGCAACTTCCAGTACCCCGCGCCGCGCACCTTTACCTTCAGTGAGGTCGTCACTCCCGAGGCCGGCTATGTGGCCGGCATCGACAGCAATGCGCGCACCAAGCAGAGCCAGGAGTCCAACCCGCCCGCGCATACGATGTCCGGGCTGCGGATGGCCGCCGTGCAGCGCGAGCTGCTCCGCGGCTCGCCGCTGCTGGTGCTCGAGATGTTCAAGAACCCCGCGAGCCTCGCCGCCGTCGGGGACATCACGGTCGGCGGCGTCGCCTATCCCGCCGTGAACTACCTCGCCGGCGATCAGACCCTCACGGTGATGTTCGACCGAACCACGGGGCTCCCCGCCCGCATCCGCACCCTGGACTACGACAGTGTCTGGGGCGACGTGACCTACGACCTCGTGCTGTCCGACTGGCAGACCGTGGACGGCGTGCGCATCGCCATGACCCGCAAGTACGAGCTGAACGGGCGCGTCGTGATGGAGACCAAGATCAGCGAGGCGAGGCTCAATTCGCCGCTGGCCGCCGACCGTCTGGTCATTCCCGCCGCGTACCTGGCGGGCGCGCGCGCGGCCGCCACCGGCAGCGCGCCCTATCAGTGGGTCATCCGGCGCCAGTTCATCGGCGTCTATATGGACTCCGAGCAGCCGAGCTATGACACCAAGGCCTCGCCCGGTCTCCGGTTCGTGGAGCTGGGGCCCGGCGTCCAGCATCAGGTGGGCGGCACCCACCATAGCCTCGTCGTGGAGATGAAGGACCACCTCGTCGTCTACGATGCGCCGGTGAGCGACTGGCAGGCGAACTGGGTGCTGAGCGCCGTCCGCGCGAAGTACCTCCGCAAGCCGGTGAAGTACCTCGTGCTCACCCATCACCACATGGATCACGCGGGCGGCATCCGCGCCTATGCCAACGAGGGCGCCACCATCGTCACCGGGAAGGGCACCGCGGAGCACTGGAAGCGCGTGCTGGCGGCGCCCTATACGCGCAACCCGGACCTGGCGCCCAAGGACCTCACCCGCACGCCCATCATCGAGGTGCCGGAGAAGTGGGTCCACTCGGACGGGCAGCGGGAAGTCCAGGCCTACGTGATCAGCCCCAACCCGCACGCCGAGGGGCTCATGATCGGCTATCTCCCGGACCTCAAGCTCGGCTACGTCACCGATATCTGGAGCCCGGGCGCCGGGGCGCTGCCGGACCGGCTCAACCCCAACCTGGCCGCCCTGGTGGCCGGTGTGAAGAAGGCCGGCATCGCCCCCGCGAAGTTCGCGGGCGGCCATGGCAGCACCGCGGACTACGCGCCCCTGGCCGCGCTGGAAGGAAAGTAGCGGCGGGTTCGAATTCCGCAAGTCCACGGATCCTGAGAAGGCCAAGCGGTTCGTCAGTGTCGAGCGGCTGAGGGCTACAAGCTCGCGGCGGTCAAGTCGCGGGGACGGGGGCCACGGACGGGGCGACCGCGAGGCCGAAGGGTGCTAGTGTTGGCGGTCCTCATGAGCGATTCGGTTTCTTCGTCTCCCCTCCCGGAACCGGGCCGGATTGCGCGCCCGGCGAAGGCCGCCGATCAGGTCGGCTGGGGCCGCTGGTTGCCGGGACTCCGCACGCTGCAGGGGTACCAAGTGGCGTGGTTGCGGCACGACATCGTGGCCGGACTGGTGCTGACCACGATGCTGGTGCCCGTCGGCATCGCCTACGCGGTGGCGTCGGGCGTACCCGGCATCCATGGACTCTACGCGACCATCGTTCCGCTGCTCGCTTACGCGTTGTTCGGACCCAGTCGGATTCTGGTTCTGGGGCCGGATTCCTCGCTGGCTGCCGTCATCCTCGCCGTCGTCCTGCCACTGTCCGGCGGCGACCCGCTTCGCGCGATCGCCCTTGCGGGCATGATGGCGGTCGTGTCGGGGACGGTGTGCATCCTGGCCGGCGTCGCGCGCCTGGGCTTCGTCACTGAGCTTCTTTCCAAGCCGATCCGCTACGGGTACATGAACGGTATCGCGCTGGTGGTATTGATCAGCCAACTGCCCAAGATTTTCGGCTTTTCGATCGAAAGCGAGGGACCGCTGAGAGACTTATGGGCCGTCGCCACAGCGGTGATGGATGGAAAGGCCAACTGGATCACGTTCATGGTCGGCGCAGGCACCCTGGCAGTAATCCTGCTGCTCAAGGGCCACAAGCGCTTGCCGGGCGTCTTGATCGCTGTAGTAGGAGCGACCGTCGCCGCTGGCGTGTTGGACCTTGCCGCGCGCGCCGAAGTGTCGGTCCTCGGCTCCCTCCCCCAAGGCCTGCCTGCGTTCGCCATCCCGTGGATCACCATCGCCGATATCGTCCCCGTACTGATCGGCGGTGGCGCCGTCGCCCTCGTCTCGTTCGCCGACACCAGCGTGCTCTCTCGTGTCTATGCGGCGCGGACCCGTACCTATGTCGACCCGAACCAGGAGATGGTGGGGCTCGGCGTCGCCAACCTAGCCGCCGGATTCTTTCAGGGCTTCCCAATCAGCAGCAGTTCGTCGCGAACCCCCGTGGCCGAGGCCGCCGGCGCCAGAACCCAGATGACCGGAGTCGTCGGCGCGCTTGCTGTTGCCCTGCTGCTGCTGGTGGCGCCGGACCTGCTGCAGAGTTTACCCTCCAGCGCACTGGCTGCGGTCGTGATCGCAGCGGCCATCGGCCTGATCGAGGTCACCGACCTGCGACGAATCTATCGCATCCAGCGCTGGGAGTTCTGGCTATCGATCGTCTGTACAGTCGGCGTGGCAGTGCTGGGCGCGATTCCGGGCATCGGCCTGGCCATTGTGATTGCCGTCATCGAATTCCTGTGGGGTGGCTGGCGCCCGTACTCCGCGGTTCTGGGACGCGCCGAGGGCGTCAAAGGCTACCACGACATCACGCGCTATCCCGACGCGCGCCTCATCCCCGGCCTGGTCCTGTTTCGCTGGGATGCGCCCTTGTTTTTCGCCAACGCCGAGTTGTTCCATGACCGGGTGCTGGACGCGGTGGCTACATCGCCTACGCCAGTGCGCTGGCTGGTCGTTGCGGCGGAACCGGTCACCAGCGTGGATGTGACCTCCGCCGACATGCTGGCCGAGCTCGACGAAACCTTGCAGGCGGCTGGCATCGCGTTGTGCGTGGCCGAGATGAAGGACCCCGTCAAGGACAAGCTGAAGCGATTCGAGCTTTTCGCGCGCCTCGGCGAAACGGTGTTCTTTCCGACAATGGAAGCCGCCGTCAGCCGCTATCTCGAGACCCATCCGGTGGATTGGGTGGACTTCGAGGACGGGGGTCGCTGAGCGGGGCCTACTCGGCCCGGTCACCGTAGTCCCGTCAAGTCCGCGAGGAATCGATATGGCCAGCCTGTTACCGCGTGTTCTCAGCCCCTCCCGGCCAGCGCCGCCAGCACGCGGTCTGGCCGGAAGGGGACGGTGCGCAGGCGGACGCCGGTCGCGTCGAACACGGCATTGCTGAGCGCGGCCGGCACCGGCGCCGAGGCGGCCTCGCCCGCGCCGAGCGGGGCCTCGCCGAGGCGCTGGATGATCTCGATCTCCAGCGCCGGCACCTCCGGGAAGGTCAGGATCGGGTAGCTCGCCCAGTCCACCGACGTCACCCGCTGCCGGTCGAAGGTCACATCCTCGTGCAAGGCCCGGCTCAGCGTCTGGAGGATATTGCCCTCCACCTGGCTCCGGACATTGTCGGGATTGATGGCCAGGCCGCAGTCCTGGGCGCAGACCACCCGCGTCACGCGGATGCGGCCGGTGGCGCGCTCCACCTCGACCTCCATGCCCATCGCCACGATGGTCTCGTCATGCTTGTAGTGGACATAGGCGAGCCCGCGCCCCGCCAGGACGGCCGCCGCCGGATCGACGGGCCGGGGTGAGGGCCGCGGTTGCCACCGCATGCGGCCCGCCATGGCGCGCAGTACCTCGAGCCCGCGCGGGCTGGAGAGGTGCTTGAGCCGGAACTCCAGCGGATCGACGCGCGCCAGCGCCGCGACCTCGTCGGTGAACGATTCCACCGCGAAGGTATTGGCGATCTTCCCCGGCGCGCGAATAGCCGAGGTGCGCAGCGGCGCATCCGCGATCCAGTGCACGGTGGCGTGCATGTTGGGAAAGGCATACGGCGGATCGACGTTCTGGTGGATGAGACCCGTGGATCGGCCCTGCGGCTGGGCGATCCGGGCCGCGTCGGGGGCGAGCAAGGGAACTCCCGGCAGGTTGGCGGTGGCCACCGGCAGCCAGGCGCGCGTTTCCCACGCGGCGACGGTACCGCCGTCGTCCACGGCGGCGCGAAGCTCGAGGAGCTGCGGAGGCCCCTTGGGATCCCACCCGTGCTCGTCCTCGCGCGACCACTGGACACGCACCGGGCGGCCCAGCGCCCGCGAGAGCAGCACCGCCTCGCAGGCCGCGTCCTCGGCGCCCGCCTGGCCATAGGTGCCGGCCCCGTCCATGAAGATGACGCGCACGCGCTCGCGCGGCAACCCGAGGATGCGCGCGAACACCGCCTGATACTGATGCGGCCCCTGGGTGGAGCTCCAGATGGTGGCGCGATCGGCGTGAACATCGGCCACGCCGCAGGCCGGCCCCATGCTGCCGTGGCTCTGGACGGGCCAGCGATACGTCGCGGCCAGCGTCCGCACTCCGGCGGCGGGGCGCGGTCAGCGCGGCGAGATCGCCCTTCTTCGCCACCACCTGCTCGCGCACCGGCGCGCTCGCCCGCATCGTGTCGAAGAGCGTGGCGTGATCGGGCAGCGGGGTGCCGCCCGTCCACTCGGTCTTGAGCCGGCGGGCTCCGCGCACCGCATTCCATTCATTCTCCGCCACCACCGCGACCAGGCTCTCCACCCGTGCCACGCGCGCGCCGGGAATGCCCGCGATCGAGGCCTCGTCCACCGCGCGCGAGGGTGGCCCCCACCGCGGGCGGATGGATGACGCGCGCGTGGAGCATGCCCGCCGGCTTCACGTCGCCGACATAGAGATGGCGGCCGGTGACCTTGGCGGGGATGTCCGGGCGCGGCAGCGACTTGCCGATGAAGCGGAACGCGCGCGGGTCCTTGAGCGGCGCCTTGGGATTCACCGCGAGGCCGAGGGGCCGGTCGCCGATCAGGTCGCCGAAGCTCACGGAGGCCCCGCCCCCTTTCGCGCGGACGGCGCCGTCCCATACCTCGAGATCGGCGGTGGGGCGGCCCAGCCGCTGGGCCGCGAGGCCCAGCAGCGCCTCGCGGGCGGTGGCGGCCGCCTGCCGGAGCTGCATGCCGCCGCGAGCGATGCCGTAGCTCCCGGCGGTGCGCGCCTGATCGGGCGTGAGCGCGGTGTCGCCCTCGATGAGGGCGATGCGCTCGGGCGCGAGGTCCAGCTCCTCGGCCACCATCTGGCGCAGCGCGATGCGGCCACCGGTGCCGATGTCCACCTTGCCCGTGAAGAGCGTCAGCGTGCCGTCGCGGTGAATGGCCAGGAACGAGTCCACCTGATCCGGAGCCAGCGGCTTGCCGAGGAAGCGATCGGCATTGGGGATGGTCTGGGCGGCGGCGGGCAGCGAGCGGCCGGCGAAGGTCGTCCCAACCACGAGCACGCCTCCGGCCTTGAGCCCGATCCCGAGGACTTCGCGGCGAGAGAGCTCGCGCGCGGCCATCTCAGGCGCCTCCCGTTCGGCCGGTCGCCACACGCATCACGGCGCGCAGCACCCGAGCGTGACTGCCGCAGCGGCAGAGATTGCCGGCCAGGGCCTGGCGCACCTCGGTCTCGCTGGCCTTCGGGTTGCGGGTGAGCAAGGCGCGCGCGGTCATGACGATACCGGCGGTGCAGTAGCCGCATTGCGCCGCCTGCTCGGCGATGAAGGCCGCCTGGAGCGGGTCCGGCCGCTCGGGCGAGCCGAGCCCCTCGATCGTGGTCACCGCGCGGCCCTGGACGCTCGCCGCGGGGATGACGCAGGATTGCACCGCGGCGCCGTCGACGTGCACGGTGCACGCGCCGCACTGGGCCAGGCCGCAGCCGAAGTGGGCGCCGGTGAGATTCAACTCGTTGCGAAGGACGTAGAGCAACGGCGTGTCGGGATCGTCGAGCTGCACGGTGCGGGCGCTGCCGTTCACGCGAAGCTGGAGGGTGGCCATGAACCCGAGACTGCGACGGGCGCGCGACGGAGTCAAGGTCTCCTGCCGTCGCGCGTGGTGCGATATCCTACCGCCATGACCACTACGCGCGTGAGCACGTGTATCGTGGGCGGGGGCCCGGCGGGGCTGATGCTCGGCCTGCTCCTGGCCAAGCGGAGCGCCGACGTCCTGGTGCTCGAAGGACATGAGGATTTCGAGCGCGAGTTCCGCGGCGAGGTGCTCCAGCCCAGCACCGCCCATCTCCTGGACGAGCTGGGGCTCCTCGAATACATCCTGGCCCAGCCCCACTCGCTCCTCGAGGCGGGCAAGATCCGTCTCGACGGCAAGGAAGTCGGCGAATTCGCGTTCAAGAAAATCGCGCCGCGGTATCCCTATGCGATCTGGATGCCGCAGCCCATCTTCCTGGATGCGCTGCTCCGCAAAGCCAAGCCCTTCCCGTCCTTCCAGTGCTGGATGGGCGCCAAGGTGACCAAGCTCATCGAGGAGGACGGCCGCGTGGTGGGCGTGAGCGGGCTCCGTCACGGCCAGGAGCCCTTCGAGGTCCGGGCGGACGTGGTGGTGGGCGCCGACGGCCGCCACTCCGTGATGGCCAGGCTGGGCGGGTTCACGCCCGAGTACGAGCACCACGACTTCGACGTCATCTGGTTCACCATCGACCAGCCCCCCGGCTGGTCCAGCACCTTCTATGTCTCGCTCGGCGAGGTCCGGGGCCTCATGCTGCCCAAGTACCCGCACCACATCCAGGCCGGCATCGTCCTCCCCACCGGCGAGTGGCGGCAGTGGCGCGCGGACGGCGTGGCGGCGGTGGCCGCGCGCGTGCGGCGCTTCGACTCCATCTTCGAGGGATTCGCCGATTCGCTGAAGGACTTCACGCCGTTCTTCCCGCTCGACGGCGCCATCCACTTGATGCGCGAGTGGACGCGCGACGGTCTGCTCCTCATCGGCGACGCGGCCCACACCATGAGCCCCGTCGGCGCCATCGGCGTCAATGTGGCCCTCGCCACCGCGGCGGTGGCGGCCCAGGAGATCTACCCGCGGCTGGGACACGGGCCGATTTCGCGCGCCGCCCTCCAGGCCGTGCAGCGGTTGCGGGAGGATGATGTCCGCACCCTGCACCGTCTGCAGCTCGGCGCCCAGCGCGTGCTGCTGAGTCAGGGCAGTCGCAATCCAGTGGTGAAGTGGCTGGTGTCGACCGCGCTGCCGGTCTTCCTGCGGTCCCCGCTCCTGCCCCGCGTGCAGCGGCGCATCTTCTTCGGCGCCCCCCTGCCCCCGCTGGATCCGGCCTTTTCGTTCCGGGAGGCGGCTTGAGCCAGGCGCTCGCCGGGATCCGTGTCGTCGACCTCACCAATAATCAGGCGGGCCCTTCGTGCGGCCAGATACTGGCCTGGCTGGGCGCCGACGTGGTCAAGGTCGAGGAGCCCGGCAAGGGCGACGTCGCGCGGTATAGCCAGAGGGACCGGCCCGACGCCGACGCCCTCTTCTTCCTCGCCTTCAACGCCAACAAGCGGAGCCTGACGCTCAACCTCAAGCACCCGCGCGGCGGCGAGGTCTTCGGCGAACTGCTCAAGACCGCCGACGTGCTGCTCGAGAACTTCGGGCCCGGCGTCATCGAGCGCCTCGGCTGGGGCTTTCCCGCCGTCCATGCGCTGAATCCGCGGCTGGTCTACGCGAGCATCAAGGGCTTCGGCTCCTACGGGCCATATCGCGACTACAAGAGCTACGAGCCCATCGCCCAGGCCATGGGCGGGGCCATGAGCGTGACGGGCTCACCGGACGGCCCGCCCACCTATGTCTGGCCGTCCATCGGCGATTCCGGCACCGGCATGCATTGCGTGATCGGCATCCTCGCCGCCCTCATGCAGCGGCACGCCACCGGCCTGGGCCAGCAGGTGGAGGTGTCCATGCAGGACGCGGTGGTCAACCTGATGCGCGTCAGCCTACGCGACCATCAGCGCTATGGCCGGACCATGGCGCGGACCGGGAATCAGCTCGGGGCGGGCGTGCCCGGGACCACGTATCGCTGCCATCCCGGCGGGCCCAACGACTACGTCTTCATCTTCGTGCAGCAGCAGATGTGGCATCCCCTGCTGCGCGCGATCGGCCGCGCGGACCTCGTCGGCGACGCGCGCTACGAGACGCCGGAGGCCCGCTGGCAGCGCCGCGCCGAGGTGGACGCCGCTCGTGGAGGCGTGGACCATCACCCGCGCCAAGCACGACGTCATGGAGATCCTGGCCGGCGCCGGCGTGCCGTGCGGCGCCTGTCTGGACACCGGCGAGGTGCTGGCCGACCCTCACCTGCTCGCCCGCGAGATGATCGTCGAGGTGGAGCACCCCGTGCGGGGGCGCTATCTCACCGTCGGCAACCCCATCAAGCTCTCCGCCTCGCCGACCACCATCGGGCCGTCACCGCTGCTCGGCCAGCACCGCGAGGAGATCCTGAAGGAGCTGGGCTATTCCGACGCGCAGATCCAGGCCCTGGCGCGGAGGGCGCGATCTAGCGGATCTAGGCGTAGACGTCCTCGTCCACCTGGCGCGCGTCGGGGAAAGGCGCGGCCAGGGCGATACTGCACGCCGCTCTCGATCTCGGTCTTCACGTCGAGCTGGATGCGGTCGAAGACCTCCTGCTCGGCCAGGCGCTGGCCCATGAGCCGCGCCGGACAGGGTCAGGAGCGGATCGCGCTCGGTCATCCACTCCTTCTCTTCCTCGCGCGTGCGGTACTCGCGGTTGACGTCGCCCACGTGGTGCCCGTAGTAGCGGTAGGTCTTGCACTCGAGGAAGGCCGGCCCCTCGCCGCGCCGCCCGCGCTCGACCAGCCGCTTCATGGTGGCGTGCACCGCCTGGACGTCCTGGCCGTCCACCGACTCCGCCGGGATGCCGAAGGCGCGGGCGCGCGCCAGGATCTCGCCCGCGATCGTCTCGCTGCCGGGCGTGTACTCGCCGTAGAGATTGTTCTCGCACACGTAGATGACCGGCAGCTTCCACAGCGCGGCCATGTTCATGGTCTCGTAGAGGAGCCCCTGCCCCAGCGCGCCGTCGCCGAAGAAGCACACCGCCACCTGGTCGGTCCCCCGCATCTTGGCCGACAGCGCGGCGCCGGTGGCGATGCCGGCCGAGCCGCCCACGATGGCATTGGCGCCGAGGTTGCCCGTCTCGGGATCGGCGATGTGCATGGAGCCGCCCTTGCCGCGGCAGTAGCCCGACTCCTTGCCGAGAAGCTCCGCGAACATCCGGTTCACCGACGCGCCCTTGGCCAGACAGTGCCCATGGCCGCGATGCGTGCTCGTGATGAGGTCGTCCCGGCGCAGCGCCTCGCAGACGCCCACCGCCACGCCTTCCTCGCCCACGTAGAGATGGGCCAGGCCCGGCATCTTCGCGCCCTTGTAGAGCTCGTTCACCTGCTCCTCGAAGGCGCGGATCTTCGCCATCTGCCGGTACATGTGGAGGTGCTGCTCGAGATCGAGCCGGGGGTCGGTCGCCTGGGTGGTCATGGCCAGGATGCTGCCCTCCCGGGAGCGCGGAGTCAAGGGCGGCGGCTGACGCTGTGTATCCATCCCGCGGCATTGACGCCGAGGGCGCCGCGAGCATACCGTTGGATCGATGAAGCAGGCTCCCCTGACTCTGAGGCGCTGGACTCGAGCCGAGTACGACCGGCTCGTGGATCTGGGTATGCTCGACCGGGAGCCGGTGGAGCTGATCGGGGGACACCTGGTCGTCGCGGAGCCGCATGGCAGCTACCACGCGAGCACCCTCGGCGCCGCCGGTGATGCGCTGCGCGCGGCACTGCCGCCGGGATGGCTGGTGCGGGTCCAGCTCCCGGTGGCCCTCGATGACGAGTCCGAGCCTGAGCCCGACCTGGCCCTGGTGCCGGGCGAATGGGCCGAGTACCGCGCGGCGCATCCGTCGCGCCCCGCTCTCGTCGTCGAGGTCGCGGAAACGAGCCTCGCCTTCGACCGAAGCGAAAAGGGCAGCCTCTACGCGCGCGGGGGCATTCGCGACTACTGGATCGTGAACCTCGTCGATCGCGTCCTCGAGGTGTACCGCGAAACCCGAGCCGGACCCGACGGCACCCTATGGCTGGCGGTACGTGTCGTCCAGCGGGTGAAGCGGGACGCCGTCGTCTCGCCTCTCGCGCTGCCCTCGGTGCGCGTCGGGGTGGCCGCGCTTCTGCCCTAGCGGTCTCCTCCGCTCACGCTGGCTTCCAGCCCAGCCAGTCGCAGACCGCGCGCCCCATGATCAGCTCCTTGTCGCGGGCGGTCAGCCAGGGCAGCTCCTCGGTGAAGAGCGTCACGCATTGCCGCCACGAGCAGGGCATGCGCGTGATGTCGGTGCCCCAGAACATGCGCTCGGGGCCGAAGGCGTCGTAGATCCGGCGCAGGTGGTCGTGGATATTGCGGTACGGGATACGGCTCGCTGGAGTAGCTGGGCGCGCCGGTGGCCTTGATGGCGACGTTCGGATACTTCGCCAGCGCGAGCATCTCGGGCAGGCTCGCCCAGGCGGCGGCGTCCTTGGTCGCCCGACGTCCGGCCGAGATGATCCACGATGAGCTTGAGTCGCGGATACTGCTCCGCCACCTGCCCCACCTTGGGCATGAAGTGCGAGGCGTGGAGCGCGACCGGCAGCCCCGCGCGCTCGGCGGCGGGCCAGAGCCAGTCGATGGTGCCGTCGGTGGGCCAGCTCCGCTGATGCGGCTGGAGGAAGACGAAGCGCAGGCCGAGCATGCCGGGCCGCTTCTTCCAGCCGTCCACCAGCGCCCGGCTCTCCGGCCGCTCGATGGGGAAATTGCCCAGGATGGCGAACCGGTCGGGATGCTGGCGCGCGGCCTCCACCGCCAGCTCGTTCGAGTGCGGATCCCACGAGGCGGGCGGATGGATGATCGGCCGCGTCCACGCCGGCCTCGGCCATCTCCCGCGAGCACGTCGTCCTTGGAGTAGACGGGCACCTGGCGATGGTTGGGATTGGTCGGCTTGCCGCTGCTCCAGATATGGACCTGCGCGTCGACGATCAACACGGTGACCTCCTCGATGCGTCGCGGCGGCTCACGCGGGGCCCACGAAGCCGATATAGGCGCCGCAGGCCTCGGCCGGGCCCACCAGCATGGCCTGCTCGCCGGTATTGCGCACGCCGCGCGCCGGCGGCGGCATGCCGTGCTCGGCCATCCAGCGCGCGGCGGCGTCCATGCTCCGGGTGCGGTAGAGCACCTGGAAGGGCCCCGGCCCGCGGCGCGCCAGCGCCTCGGCGGCGGGCCCCGGCTCGGCGGGCTGCGCCACGGTGAGACCGGTGGGGCCGAGGTCGAACACCGCCATGTCGGCCTTGATCACGGCCCCGCGCTGGATCGTCGGCACCGGCAGGCCCAGCACGCGCGCGTACTGCTCCGCGGCCGCCGCCACGTCGGCCACCGCGATGTACACGCGGTCGGCGCGCAGCACGCCGTTCGGATGCGCGCCCGCGCGCGGCACCTGCCGCCGCCGCTCATCCAGCGGCGGTCAGGTGCTGGATGAAGAAGATGGGCAGCGGATGGCGCGGGCCCAGCGCCGCCGACCGCCAGCGAGAGCACCTGCCCGGCCGGCGTGGTCCGCCCGCCCGCAACGGGATCGCTCACCTCGATGCCGCGCCCGCGCATGGCCGCCACGTCGGCGGCGAGATCGTCGCTCTGGATCGCGACATAGCGGAAGCCCGGCCCCCCACGGAGGAACTCGGCCAGCCGTGACTCGGAGCTTCCCGGCGCGGGCGCGGGCGCATCCGGGCGGGGACTCAGGAGCTCCAGATAGTCCTCCTCGTGAAAGGCGATGGCATTGTGCGTCCCGCCGCCGGCATGGTCCCCGCCGGGGTAGCACGTCGAAGCCGATGCGCCGATAGGTCTCGGTGGCGGCGGCCAGCTCCGGCGCGCAGATCATGACGTGGTCGATGCGGGTGAGCATGCCGGCGGGCTCAGATCAGGAAGGAGAGGTTCGGGAGCGGCTCGGCGGCATTGATCAGGACCACGGTCTTCCCGCTCATCCGGAGCGCGCCGTCCACGCGGCGCAGCCGATGCGTGGCGCGGCCCACCCACCAGTGCACCTCGTGCTTCGCCTGGATGGCCAGCTCCGCGAGGAGGAAGTTCGACTCGGCGACGAGCTCGCCGCCCTCGGCTTCCCGCGCCTCGATATTGGAGATGAGCCGCCGCATCCGGGACGCGGGCTCCTGGCTATAGCGGTGGCCGGTCTGCAGGAGCTTCACGCGCGTGTCCAGCCGCGCGCGGTTGTCGTAGATATGCGAGAGGTGCCGGTCGGGATCGACGCCCGGCGTCGGTGGTGGCGGGCACCCAGTACACGCCGTCGTCGGTCCAGAGCGCCAGCCAGTCCGCGTAGCGGGCCTCGTCGGCGAGCCGGGCTTCCCGGTAGAGGAAGTCCGTCACCGCGCGGTAGTCGGAGTCGGAGAGCATGCGAGGCGCGTGGCGCTCATGGCTCCGACATCACCGTGCGGAAGTGATGCCAGAAGCCGCGATTGGTCGTCTCGTCGGTGACATGCGAGACGGTGCGGCCCTCGGCGTCCACCACCTCGCGGTTGAGCCCGCGGCTCAGCAGGAGCCACTCCGGCGTGCGCGCGCGCAATCCCTGCTGGTTCCGGCTCGCGATGATCAGATCCTCCGGCATCAGGAAGGACGCTGGGCCCATGCCCGCCTCGGCCATGCGGAGGAGGCGGCTATTGAACTGGGGCGCGCCCTTGAGGAACATCGGCGTGTGCCAGTGCACGCACTCCTCGACGGCGAGGGGCTGCACGATCGCGATATTGGTCTCGCCCAGGAAGAGATTGGGGAAGATGAGGGCGTGCGCCGGCCCCTCCATGAAGCGCCGGCGCGCCGACTTCCGGCCCGTCGCGCCGCTCCAGCGCGGCCACGAAGTCGGCCACCGCCGCGCCCGAGGCGCCGCCGATCCACTCGAAGGGCTGCTCGTAGCCGGGCGACCAGTCGATCTCGATATGGCCGCCGCCCCAGTCCCGCACCACCGCCTTGATGGTCCGCTCGTCGCCCACCACCCGCTGGTACTGGGTGCGGACGGTCTTGAAGAGCGCGGCGTGCACGAAGCCGAGGTGGTAGCCGTCGCTGTCGTTCTCGGGCAGCATCTTCCAGTTGGCGGCGCAGTGGTGCTTGACCCAGCCCGCCGTCAGCTCGATCTCGCCCTCGGGCGCCAGATCGCAGGAGCGGTCGATGAGGCGCGTGGCGGAGCCCAGGTGCTCGGCGAGCGAGGGGCCGTCGGGGTGGAGGCTCGCGAAGACGAAGCCGCGATAGGCGGCCACGCGCGGCGGCCGCGTCAGCCCATGCGCGCGCTTGTCCAGTGCCGCGTAGCCGCCGGGATACGGCACCCCGATGAGCGCGCCGCTGAGATCATAGGTCCAGCCGTGATACGGGCAGGCGAAGGTCCGGGCGTTCCCCCGCTCCGCCGTGCACAGCAGCGTCCCGCGGTGCATGCAGCGATTGACGAACACCTCGACGGCGCCGTCCTTGCCGCGCACCATGATGACCGGCTCCCGGCCGATGTGGCGCGTGACATGGTCCCCCGGCGCCGGGATCTCGCTGTCATGGCCCACGAAGACCCAGCCGCGATGGAAGATGCGCTCCATCTCGTCCTCGAAGACGCGGGGATCGGTGTACAGCGACGCGTGGATGCGGTCGTCCTGCACGAGGGTCTTGTAGTCCATGGCTCGGTAGATGATATATCATCGGGCCGACGGCCACCCTCAGCGCGGAGGATACCCCATGGGGCTCAGGACCAGCCGGCTCCACCCGTTGTTCGGCGTCGAGATCCACGACCTGGACGTGAAGCAGGTGGACGAGGCCACCTTCAAGGCCGTCGCCGACGCCTTCAACGACCACTCGGTGCTCCTGTTCCGGGGTCAATCGCTGACGGACGACGAGCAGATCGCCTTCAGCCGCCGCTTCGGTCCGCTCGAGGTGACCATCCGGAGCATCAATTCCCAGGCGAGGACCCTGCCCGAGATCGCCAACCTCGCCAATGTGGACGCCGAGGATCGCATCATCCCCGCCGGGGACAAGCGCAACCTCTTCAATGCGGGCAATCAGATGTGGCATACGGACAGCTCGTTCAAGCGCGTGCCCGCGCTGGCCTCCCTGCTCTCCGGGCGCGAGGTGCCGCCGGAAGGCGGCGAGACCCAGTACGCCAGCATGCGCGTCGCCTACGAGCGGCTCCCCGCCGACTTGCAGCGCTCACTCGAGAACAAGGTGGCGATCCACAGCTTCGAGTACTCGCGCGGGCTCGTGGGTGACGAGCTGCTGACGCCCGAGCATGCGGCCCAGGTCCCGCCAGTCCCGCAGGCCCTGGTGCGCGCCAATCCGGCGCATGGCCGCAAGGCATACTACGTGGCCTCGCATGCCTGCGAGATCGTCGGGATGCCGTCGAGCGAGGCGCGCGCGCTGATCCGCGACCTGCTGGACCGAGCCACGCGGCCGGAGCTGGTCTACACGCATCGCTGGCAGCCCGGCGACCTCGTCATGTGGGACAACCGCTGCACGCTCCACCGCGGCCGGCCCTGGGACGAGAACAAGTACCGCCGCGTGATGCACCGGACCACGGTAGCCGGCGACGGTCCCACCGCGCCCGATGTGCCCGGCGTGACGGTGAGCCGGGCCGGCGAGCTCGACTTCGCCTGGGGCCGCGGCCAGCTCGCGTCTGTTTGAACGCTGGCTGAAGGCTCCTTGAACGACTGGCAGAAGGCTCCTTGAGCGATCAGGCAAGAGCCCGGAGGCGGCGCGAGCCGAAGAGGACGAGCGCGTTCGCCGCTACCATGAATCCCCCCACCAGGACGGCGAAGCGCGCATCCACGGCCGCCGCAAGCATGCCCGCCACCAGGCCGCCCAGCGGCAGCAGGTTCCAGCACAGGGAGTAGAGGCTCATCACGCGCCCGCGAAGCTGATCGGGCACCTGCTGCTGGAGAAACGTGCTCACCTGCATCAAGTAGAAGGTATTGCAGAAGCCCACCACCATCAGCACCGGCAGGGCCAGCCCCATGCCCGGCGCTTGCGAGAAGATCATCAGCGCGAGCCCCAGGCCGGTGGCGCCCGCGAGCAGCGCCTTGCCCGGCCGCCGGATCAGGTAGGCCAGCGTGGCCATGGTCAACGAGCCGACCAGCGCGCCGATGCCGTGGGCGGCGTTGAGCACGCCGTACCCCGTGGAGCCGGTCCCGAAGTACACGTCGGCATAGATGGGCAGGAGCGTGACATAGGACAGACCGAACACCGCATTGAAGAGGGCCAGACAGATGAGACCCGCGAAGACGAAGTTGCCGGCCACGAAGCGGAGCCCCTCGACGAGCTGCTGGAACGGGTCCTGCCCATCCGGCGCGGGACGGGTCGAGTCCAGGCGCAAGCGGCTATACAGCGCCAGCGCCAGGCAGGAAGCCACCGCCGCGAGGCCCAGCCCCACCTTGCCGCCGAAGGCGGCGATGAGGATGCCGGTGATCGAGGGCCCGATCACCCGCCCCGCCTGCCAGGGAATCCCCCCCAGCGCGATGGCGTTCGGGAGCCGCTCGCGAGAGACGAGCTGGGGCACCAGCGACATGCGGCTCGGCTCGTCGAAGGCGCGGAAGGTATTGATGAGCGCGGCCAGCACCAGCAGCAGATCCTCGCGCAGCAGCCCCAGCGCGGCCAAGAGGAAGGCCAGGCTGAGGGTAATCGCGGTGAGGATCTGGGTGCCGATGAGGAGCCGGAGGCGATTCACGCGGTCCGCGAGCACGCCGCCCATGAGCTGAAAGACCACCAGGGGGACGCCCTGCGCCAGCCCCAGATAGCCCAGGTGCTTGGCGCTATGGGTCAGCTCCCACATCATCCACGCGAAGGTGACGTATTCCGCGCGGTGCCCGAGCACGTAGAAGACGAGCCCGATCCAGTAGAGGCGATAGTTGCGCGTTTTGAGGGCAGCGAAGGTCGAGGGCGCGGCGACGGCGACCGAGGGCGTGGAGACGGCGCCGCCCCTAGATGACGCCGTCGCGCCGCAGGGCGTCGAGCTCGGCGCCGGCCTGGCCGAGCAGGGCGCCATACACCTCCGCGTTGTGCTCGCCCAGCAGCGGTGCGCGCGTGACGTCGGTGGGCGAGGCGGACATGCGCACGGGATTGCCGGGCATGGGGTAGGCGCCGCGCCGCGGGTGCTCGAGATCCACGATGAAGCCGCGCTGGCGGAGATGCGGATCCGACAGCACTTCCTTCGAGTCGAGCACGGACCCGCACGGGACGCCGGCGCCGGCGAGGATCTCGAGCGCCTCCGCCTTGGTGCGCTTCTCCGTCCAGGCCTCGATCATGGCGTCGAGCTCGTCGACGAACTGCACGCGATCGCGCCGGTCCGCGTAGCGCGGGTCGTCCCCCAGCTCCGGCCGCCCCACGATGGTGGTGAGCGACTTCCACATCTCCACCGTGGCCACGTGGATGAAGACGTAGTCGTTGGGCCCGAAGGGCCGGCAGCGGTAGAGGTTCGAGGGCGCCGCCGCCGCCGAGCGATTGCCCTGCCGGGGGGCGGGCTTGCCGGTGGCATAGGTCTCGCGCAGGTGTATGCGGAGGAGATTCACTACCGAGTCCTGCTGCGCCACCTCGATCTGCTGGCCGAGGCCGGTGGCCCCGCGCTGGATGATGGCGGCCAGGATGCCGATGGCGGTGTGGAGCCCCGCGCCGGTATCGGCCAGGCCGCCGATGGCCTTGGTGGGCGGGCCATCGGGCGAGCCCGTCATGCTCATCGCGCCGGCCATGGCCTGAGCGATCCACTCGAAGCTCTTGTAGTTCTCGTAGGGCCCACCGGAGCCGAACCCTTTGACCGAGGCCGCGATGATGCGCGGGTTGAGCCGCTTGAGCGCGTCATAGCCCAGCCCGAGCCGGTCCATGGCGCCGGGGCCGAGATTTTCCACCACCACGTCGGCCTGCTTCACGAGGTCCTGGAACAGCTCGCGGCCGCGCGGGGACTTGAGATTGAGCGTGACCCCCTTCTTCCCGGAGTTGAGCAGCAGGAAGAACCACGCGTCCTCCCCGCGCTTGTCGGAGAGCGCGGTGCGGCCCGGCTCCCCGGCCGGCGGCTCGATCTTGATCACGTCGGCGCCCAGCCAGGCCAGCATCTGCGTGCAGCTCGGCCCGGCCTCGTACTGGGTGAGGTCGAGCACCCGGATTCCCGCGAGAGCTTTGGGCATCGCCAGGCCGCCTAGGTGGTGTAGGCGGAGAAGCGAACGGTCTGGGCCCGCGCCTTGGAGTCCGTGATCACGTTGACCACCGCGGGCTTGCCCGAGGCGAAGGCGCGCTCCAGCGCCGGGCGGATATCGTGCGGCTTTTCCACGAACTCGCCATGCGCGCCCAGCTCCTGCGCGACGCGGTCGTAGCGCGTATGGCCCAGATTGCGCCCGGGCTTGGGCAAAGGCCGCGTCCAGGGCGCGTCGGCGGTCCAGCCGCCGTTATTGCTGATCACCACCACCACGGGAATCTTGTGACGGACCGCGGTGTCGATCTCCATGGCATTGATGCCGTAGGAGCCGTCGCCGTGCAGCACCAGCACCTGCGCGTCCGGCTTGGCCACTTTCGCCCCCACGCCGAAGGGTAGCCCCACGCCCATGGTCCCGAACGCGCCGGAGTTCAGCCGGTGGCCCGCCACATAGGTCGGGATGGCCTGGCGGCCGAAGTTGAGAATCTCCTGCCCGTCCACCACCAGGATGCCGTCCCGCCGCATGAAGTCCCGGATCTCCTTGCAGAGCCGGAGCGGATGGATGGGCGTCTGCTCGGCGGACATGGCCTTGTCCTGCTCGGCGCCCTTCTCGGCGTCCAGCGTGCGCAGCTTGCCGGTCCAGGCGGCATAGCGCTTGGGAGCGAGCTTGCCCTCCGCCTCGGCGCGAAGCTGCTCGAGCACGGCGCGCGCGTCGCCCGCGATGGGCACGTCCACGGCGCGGTTGTGCCCGAGCTGGGTCGGATTGATGTCCACGTGGATGACCTTGAGATCGGCGGCGAAGCGGGGCGGGCGCCCGAACTGGATCACCCAGTTGAAGCGCGTGCCGACGGCCAGCACCACGTCGGCCTCGGTGAAGGCCTTGCTCCGGGCGTTGAGGAAGGCGAGCGAATGATCCTCGGGGATGAGCCCGCGGGAGATGGGCGTGGTGTAGAACGGGATGCCGGTGGCCTCCACGAAGGCCTGCAGCGCGGCGGCCCCGTCCGACCACCAGACCCCGCTGCCCGCGACGATCACCGGGCGTTCGGCCTTGGCGAGGAGCGCGATGGCTTCCTTCACGGCGCCGGGATCACCCAGGCTCCGCGGCGCCGGCCGCCACGGGCCCGGATAGTGGATCTGCTCCTCCTCCACCTTCTCGCCGAGAATGTCGCCCGGCATGTCGATGTACACCGGGCCGGGCCGGCCGGAGGTGGCCTGGCGGAACGCAGTGTCGACCACGTCGGGGATGCGCTTGGCGTCGTAGATGCGCTCGGCCCACTTGGTGATGGGCTTCATGAGCGCGACCTGGTCGATTTCCTGGAAGGCCTCCATGCCGAGAAAGACGCGCGGGCTCGAGCCGCCGATGGCCACCAGCGGCGCGCAGTCGGTGAAGGCATTGGCCACGCCGGTGGCCAGGTTGATGGCGCCGGGCCCCGAGCAGCCCATGGCCACGCCGGGCCGCCGGCTCACCCGCGTCCATGCATGCGCGGCCAGCGCCGCCGCCTGCTCGTGGCGAGTGTCGATGGCCCGGATGCCGAGCTTGATGCAGGCGGCCTCGGTCTCGAGCATCGGCCCACCCATGAGGTAGAACATCGTGTCGACGCCTTGCGACCGGAGGGACTGCGCGAGCACCTCGGACCCTGTGATCGTCGCCATGACCAGTCCTTTCTGGAACAGCGGGGAGCAGCTCGGCCGGGGCCGATCATACGGGGGCGCGGGCTGAGGGTCAATGCGCGGACCCCGGCGCTTCGCGTACACTCGGGCGGGGAGGATGGATCATGGACCAGCGCACTCACGAGCGAATCGCGGCGCATCTGTGCGGCACGCCCGTCGAGCTGAGCGAGGGGCGGGCGCGCGTCGTCCTCGAGATCAGCGGGGAGATGGCCGCGGACGCGCGTGGCCTCGCGCACGGCGGCTTCACCTTCGGGCTGGCCGACTATGCCGCCATGCTCGCCGTCAACGAGCCCACCGTGGTGCTGGCGGGCGCCACGCTGAAGTTTCTGGGCCCGGTGGTGGTGGGCGACCGCGTCGAGGCGGAGGCCGCCGTGGACCGAGCGGACGGGAAAAAGCGCTGGGTGAAGGTCGTGGTGAAGCGGGCAGGTCAGCCGGTGCTCGAGGGCGAGCTCTTCGCGGTCGTGCCCGACCGCCACATCCTGGACATCGGCGGCCGATCCTAGCCATGCCGGCACGGACCGGAGGAGCGTACCTCCACGGCCTGCGGGAGCAGGAGCGGCAGGTGTGGCTGGGCGGAGAGCGTGTGAAGGACGTGACGACGCATCCCGGCTTGGCGAACGGGGCGCGGGCCGTCGCCGCGCTCTACGACATGCAGCACGACCCGGCGCTGAGCGGCGAGATGACGTACGTGTCGCCGTCGAGCGGGGATCGCGTCGGGCTTTCGTTCATCATTCCGCGCACCCGGGAGGACCTGGAGCGCCGACGCGGCATGATGCTGCGCTGGGCGCGGCGCACGTGCGGGATGATGGGCCGCTCGCCGGACTTCATGAACGTCACCTATGCCGCCTGGGCGGGCGCGGCCCCGTATTTCGCGCAGAATCGTCCCGAGTTCGGCGACAACGTTCGGCGATACCACGAGTACCTCCGCGAGCACGATCTCACCCTCACGCACGCCCTGATCAATCTGCAGCGGAGCCGCAGCACGTCAGGCCTGAACCTCCAGGAGGGCACCGCCCTCTCCGTCGTCCGCGAGACCGACGCGGGCATCGTCGTCCGGGGTTCCCGCATCCTCGCGACGCTCGGACCACTGGCCGACGAGATCGCGGTGTACTCCCCGCGCATGAGCGACATGGGGCGCGGCCATAGCCCATTCGCGCTGAACTTCGCCATCCCGTGCGGCACGCCCGGATTGAAGTTCCTGTGCCGCGAGAGCTTCGACCTCGGCCGGTCGCACTTCGATCACCCGCTCGGATCGCGCTTCGAGGAGATGGACTGCGTCGTGTTCTTCGACGACGTGCAGGTCCCATGGGAGCGTGTGTTCCTGCTCGGCGACGTGGGTCTCATCAACGGGACCGGCGCGCGGACCCACTCGATGGCCCACACCGCGCACCAGGGGGCCGCGAAGAACATCGCGAAGTGCGAGTTCGTGCTCGGTGTCGCCTTGCTCGTGGCGGACACGCTCGGCAACGCGCAGCTGCCTCATTCGGAGGAGAGACTCGCCGAGCTGATGCAGTACACGGAGCTGATGAAGGCGTGCACCCGGGCGGCCGAAGCCGACGCGCAGCTCGACGAGTGGGGCGTGATGTGTCCGGCGGAGGTGCCGATCGAGATGACACGCAACCTGTTCATGACCGCCTACCCGCGCATGGTGGAGATCCTGCAGCTCCTCGGATCGAGCAGCTTCATGATCACCCCGACCGAGGGCGATTTCCGCGGCCCGCTGGGACCGCACATCGAGCAGTATCTGGCCACCGACACCGCGGCCGCCCGCGACCGCGTGAAGCTCTTCCGGCTGGCGTGGGACATCGCCGGCACGTCGTTCGGCAGCCGGCAGGTGCTCTACGAGCGGTTCTTCGCCGGCGATCCGCTGGCCCGCGCGCGGTTCGTGAACGGGATCTACCCGAAGGACGAGGTGATGGAGCGCGTGCGGGCGTTCCTTCGCGACGACGCGGACGCCGAGGGCTGACCGGTCGGAGCTTAGGCGCCGGCGAAGGCGCGGTCCAGGGCCTGCGCGAGGTCGGCGATCAGGTCGTCACTGTCCTCGATCCCGACGGCGAAGCGGATCAGGTTGTCCTTGATGCCGATCTCGAGGCGCTCCTCGGTGGTGAGCTCGTAGAAGCTCATGATCGCGGGCTGCTCGATGAGGCTCTCCACCCCGCCCAGCGATACCGCGAGGTACGGGATGGTGCACGCGTCCACCACCCGGGAGGCGGCATCCAGATCCCCGCGCACCTCGAAGGACACCACCCCGCCGAAGCCGCGCATCTGCCGCTTGGCGACGTCGTGCTCGCGATGGGTGGGCAGTCCCGGGATAGTGCACGGTCTCGATGCGCGGGTGCGCGGCGAGGAACTCCGCCACCGCCTGCGCATTGGCGTTCTGCCGCTCCATCCGGAGCGCGAAGGTCTTGAGCCCCCGCACCAGGAGATAGGCCGCGAAGGGATCCACGATGGCGCCGGTGACCCCCTGGAGACCCCGGACCGCGTCCACGAGATCCTTGGAGCCGAGCACGGCCCCGGCGAGGAGATCGTTGTGGCCCCCCAGGTACTTGGTGGCGGAGTGCATGACCAGATCCACCCCCCACTCCAGCGGCCGGACGTTATACGGCGTGGCGAAGGTGGCGTCGATCACGGTCTTCACGCGGTGCTTGCGCCCGATGGCCGCGAAGCGCTCGAGATCGAGCACGCGGTTGTAGGGATTGGTGGGCGATTCGCTCAGCAGCACGCGCGTGGTGGGCCGGATCGCGTCCTCCAGCGCCTCGTAGTCGCCCGCGGGCACGGTGGAGACCTCGATGCCGTAGCGGGACAGCGTCTGGTTGAGGAACTGGCGGGTGCGCCGGTAGCTGTCATCGGTGACCACGGCATGCGTGCCGCGCGAGAGCATGGCGAAGAGCGCGGTGGTCATGGCGGCCATGCCGCTCGCGAAGAGCAGGCAGTCGCCGGCGCCCTCCAGGGCGGCGAGCTTGGCCTCGGCGGTGCGCTGGGTGGGATTGCCGTAGCGCCCGTACTCGACCCGCTCGATCTTGCCGTCGAAGTGGTCCTTCAGCTCCTGGGTATTGGCGAAGGTGAAGGTCGCGGTCTGGACGATGGGCGTGGCCAGCGAGTTGGCGGGCTTGGGGCGCGTCTCGCCGCCATGCACCGACAGCGTGCTGGGGCCCAGCGGCTTCTTGGGCGGCTCGATGCGCTCGGCCATCAGGAGACGAGCTGGCGCGCCTTCTCGACGTGCCGCGCGATGGCCCGGGCCACCCGCTTGGGATCCGGGGGCAGCTCGACGGGCTTGTTGCGATGGGTGGGCTTGATGCCGGCCAGCTCGCCCATGTGATAGGCGGCCTTCTGGTCCGCGAACTTGAGCCCATTGGCGGTGGAGATGACCACCACCCGCTCGCTGGAGCGGATCACCTTGCGGTCCACCAGCTTGCGCAGGGCCGCCAGCGCCACGCCGGTATGGGGGCAATTGAACATGCCGGTGCGGTCGGCGCGCGCGGCCTCGTCGGCCAGCTCCTGCTCGGAGGCCTGCTCCACCACCCCGTTGAACTTCTGGAGCGTGCGGATGGCGCGCTTCACCGACACCGGATTGCCGATCTGGATGGCCATCGCCAAGGTGGGCTTGGCGGTGATGGGCTCGAACTTCTTGAAGTCCTCCAGGAAGGAGCGGTAGAGCGGGTTGGCCTGCTCCGCCTGGGCCAGGCAAATGCGCGGCAGCCGGTTCACCAGCCCCAGCTCCTGCATCATCAGGAATCCCTGCCCCAGCGCGTGGACATTCCCCAGATTGCCGCCGGGGATGATGATCCAGTCCGGCACTTCCCAGTCGAACTGCTGGACGATCTCGATGGCCGCCGTCTTCTGCCCCTCGATGCGGAGGCTGTTCATCGAGTTGGCCAGATAGATGCGCTTCTCCTTGGTGATCTCCTGCACCACCGCCATGCAGCCGTCGAAGTCGGTGTCGAGCGACAGCACCAGGGAGCCGTTGGCGAGCGGCTGCACGAGCTGGGCGATGGAGACCTTGTCCTTGGGCAGGAGCACCACCGACGGGATGCCGGCCGCCGCGCAGTAGGCGCCCAGCGCAGCGGACGTGTCCCCGGTGGACGCGCAGGCCACCGCGTCGATGGGCACACCGCCCGCGATCATCTGCTTGACCACGGAGACCAGCACCGTCATGCCGAGGTCCTTGAACGACCCCGTATGCGAATTCCCGCACTGCTTCACCCAGAGGTCCTCCACCCTCAGGCTTTTTCCATAGCGATCCGCCCAGAGGAGGTTGGAGCTGCCCTCGTACATCGACACGATGTTCTCGTTGTCGAGGAAGGGCACCACCCATTCCTTCTTGCCCCAGACGCCGGAGCCGTACGGATAGATATTGCGACGGTAGCGATCGTCGAAGAGCTGGATCCAGGCCGCCGCCGACCGCGACTTCAGCGCCTCCGTATCGTGCTGGACCTCGAGGAGATCGCCGCAGGTCGGACAGCGATAGATGACCTCGCGCAGGTCGTACTCCCCCGGGCAGCCGTTGATGCAGGAAAACCAAGCGTTGTAAGCCATGTGGCGCTCAGTATAACGCCTCGCATCGCCTCTCGCTGAGCCCGACCGGACCCAATCTCGCCACCGCGCCCTGCTGAGCGGGCCAGCAGTCGCCCACCCACTGACCACCCCTGACCACATCCAAGCCATTGATTCTATGGAGATGAAGGCCTGGCACGTTCGCTGCTCTAGAGAGTCGGCGGCAGGCGATCACTCCCGAGGAGGCGCACGATGCGGAGACGTCGGGGACGGACGCCCAAGGCGCGCAACGCCAGGCTCATCGAGCTGGAGATCGGGCAGTGACCGCGCGGCGGCTCTTCTGGCTGCCCGCCGCGCTGGGCGCGATGTGGCTCCTGACGGCCGCGCTCGCGCTCACCTGGGAGCCGGGCTCGCCCGGCCCCGCGCGCGACTGGCGTGAGCCGCTCGCGCGCGCCGAGGCCGCGCTGGCCCGCGGCGACGCGCGTGGGGCCGAGCGCGCGTGGGAGGAGGCGCATCGTGCCGCCGTCCGGGCCGGCGACTCTCGCGGCATGCTCGAGCTCGGGCGCGCCTATCTGCGCATCGGAGAGGCCGCGCATGACCGGCCCACCGCGGTGATGCGGGCGCGACGGACCTTCCTCATGGCGATGTTCCACGGCCGCGAGCGGGGCGACGCGGAGGTGGTCGCCGGCACCGGCCTGGCCTTTGCCGCCCTGGGGGACACCGAGGTGGCGAGCCGCGCCGCCGAGATCGCGCTGGAGCTGTCGGCGCGGCCCGGAACGGTCGGCCCACGCCCACGGGTGACCGCGGCGCGAAGCCGGGCGGCCCGGGCGTCCGATCCGCCGTTCGACTACACGCTCGACTAGACCGCTGGCTGGACGGTGGCGCGCGCCTCGACGGGGTCGCCGGCCACCGTGGTGCGCTGCATGAAGCGCCGGTGCCGGCCAGTGTCGAAGGGCGTCGCGCGGTGGAGCACGCAGCGATTGTCCCAGATCACGAGATCCCCTTCCCGCCACCGGTGGCGGTAGCGGAACTCGGGCTGAGTCACGTGGTCCAGCACGGCCTCGAGGATCGCGCGGCCGTCCTCCACCGGCATCCCCTCGATGTGGGAGGCATGCGCGCCCAGGAACAGCGCCTTCCGGCCGTTGGCGGGATTGACGCGCACCATCGGATGGCGGACGGGCGGGTACTCCGCGCGCTCCTTGTCGGTGAAGAACCCGGGCTGCACCTGATCGCGGGACCAGGCGAAGTTGTGCACGGCCACCGCCCCCTCCACCTGCCGCCGGAGGCTTTCCGGCAGGCTCGGGTACGCGCAGCGCGTGCTGGCGAATTCGGTATCGCCGCCCTCGGGCGGCACGATGCGCCCGGACAGCAGCGAGCACAGCGACGGCACCGGCTTGAACGAGGAGTCGGTGTGCCAGAGCATATTGGCGCGCTGATAGACCATGCGACGGTCGCCGGCCGGGATCGGCTCCCCGGTCTTGACGTCCAGGTTGGACTGGCGGGCGAAATGCGTGCCCGCCGCCGGATTGACGCTCCCGCTCACCTCGAGCGGGCCGAAGCGGCGGCTGAAGGCGATCTGCGATTCGTCATCCAGGGGCTGGCCCGGGAAGACGAGCACGGAGTGCTCCTCGAAGGCGGCGCGGATCTCCCTCCACGTCGCCTCGTCGAGCGGACGCGTGAGGTCGGCGCCCTCCACCCGGGCCGCGAAGCCCGCGGTGAGCCGGGAGACCGCGATCAATGACCGCCCGCGCCCGGACGCACCCAGCCCCCGTGGACGGGATGATGCGAGCAGAGGAACTCGAGAAAAGCCGGCCGCCCCTTGGCGTTCTCGTCGAAGGCGCGGCGGAGCGCCGGAATCACCTCCGACGGCTGGCTCACGTCCTCGCCGTGAAAGCCCACCGCCCGCGCCATGGCGGACATGCACGCCGCGTTGTGGTCGGAGACCTGCCAGGTATAGGGATCGTGCCCGGCGCCCCAGAACCCGGCGCCGTACCCGGAGTAGCCGCCGTTGTTGATGTGAATCGTGGTGATGCCGATCTTGTAGCGCGCCACCGCCTCGAAGTTGCCCATCATGTAGCAGACGCCCGCGTCCCCGGTGACGTTGACGCATTGCCGGTTCGGATAGGCGAGCTTGGCCGCCACCGCGCCCGCCAGGCTGAAGCCCAGCGTCGAGACATTGCCCCAGCCCAGATAGCCGCGCGGGATCTGCGCCTCGTACACCGTGCTCGTCTGATCGCGCGTATTGCCGGAGTCGGCGGTGACGAACGAGTTCTTGGGGTCGAGCACCTTCATGAGGTCGCCGAACACGCGGTAGGGGTTGAGCGGCGTCTCGTTCGACTCCAGGAGGGGGCGGAACTTGGCGAGGAACTCCGCCTTGCCGGTGCGGATCTCCTCGATCAGCTCGGGCTTCTTGCGCGCCCCGCCCGTCCGGGCCGAGAGCTCGCCCAGGAGCGCCTGGAGCGTCAGCTTCGCGTCCCCGATCACGGCGTGGCGAGTCTCGTAGCTCCGGTTGATGTCCAGGATGTCCACCGTGCACTGGACGATGGCCTTCTTCTCGGCGTCGGGGATGGCGTGGCTGAATCGGTTGGGGAAGAGGCTCGAGCCGACCGAGAAGAGCAGGTCGGCCTTGCGGAGGAAGTGCTCGGCGAGCGACCCGCGCACGCCCACCGACAGCGGGTGATTCTCGGGGAAGGCGCCCTTGGCCTTGAGCGTGGTGAGCACCGGCACCTGGGCGGCCTCGGCGAACTGCAGGAGCTCGGCGGTGGCGTCGGCGTAGAGCACGCCCTCGCCCACGTGGAGCAGCGGGTCCTTGGCGGCGAGCAGCGCCTTGACCGCCGACCGCACGTCGTCGGGATCGGGACCGGAGCGCCACCCCTTCACGGAGGAGTACGGGTGCTCACCCTCATCGTACTCGCCGAGATCGCGGGGGATGATGAGGAGCACGGGCCCGGGCCGGCCGGACCGGAGGTGGGTGAAGGCGCGCCGCGTATAGTCCGGGATGAGGTCCGCGCGGTCCACCTTGCCCACCCACTTGGTGACGGACTTGAAGGCCTCCGCCATGTCGTAGTGGGTATGGCGGCTGGCGCCGACGCCGACGCCCTCGGCGATCACGAGCAGCGGGGAGGAGTCCTCCCACGCCTGCGCGATGGCGCCATAGGCCATCTGGATGCCGGCCGCGTTGAGATTGGCCATCACCGTGCACACGCCGATCTGCTTGCCGTTGGTCACCCGCGAGACACCGTCGGCCACCGCCACCGCGAAGCGCTCCTCCCCCATCATGAGGATGGGAACGCCTTCCTCACCCAGCGCATTGTTCACGTGATTGGTGGGATAGCAGCTCACCCACGGAATGCCTTCCGACTTGAGGATCCGCGCGAAGCCATTGGCCGCCTTGACCTTCACTGGTCGCTCCTCCCCGGGAATATACGGTGTGGCTCAGCGAGTGACCCAGCCGTACCAGCGATGGCTGGGGGCAGGCCCGTCCTCGAGATAGGACATCTTGATCCGGCTCACATAGTCCTTCGGGATCTCGTGGCGCGCGGCGTTCACGTCCACGCCGAACACGCGCGCCGCGTTGAGCCCGAAGATCCCCTCCTTCACGGCCCGGGTCAGCGGCGCATAGCCGTGCTGCTCCGCGAGGGCGGGCGGGATCTCGAAGCGCCGGAAGGCTTCGATCTGCCACTGGGGTGAGCCGTACCAGATCGAGTCCGTGCCCCACAGCACGTGGTCGGCGCCGAAGGCGTCGATGATCTGCCCCACCAGATGCGCGCAGGCGGTGGGGTTGGTGGTGACGAGCTGGCCGAAGGTGGAGCCCAGCTCCATGTAGATATTGCGAAGGCCGGGCTCCTTCTTCTTCATGCGGCAGAACTCGCTCGTCCACGGCACCTCCGCCGTCTGCCCGGTGGCGCGCACGGAGAGCAGGCCCGCGTGATAGGCGAGAAAGTCGATGTCGGGGAAATCCCGCGCCGCCTTGATGAAGTCGCGCGGATGGTTGAAATCCGCCACCGGGCCCAGCGGCAGGCCCTTGTGCACGCAGAGGCGCTTTATCCCGAGGCGGCGCGCCCGCTCCAGCATGGGGTAGGCGATCTTCTCGTCGTCCACGAACCAGCCGCGGTCGAAGCCCTTGGGGGCGGCGCCGGTATAGGCCTTCCACGCGTCCACCTTGAGGGTGGCCGCCTGCATGTCCATGAAGTCGAGGTCGGCCTGGCCGAGCTGCGGCGTCACCAGCCCATGCGCCAGCATGCGGCGCGACTGGGTGACGCGGTTGATCTCGTCGCGGATATGGGCCATCTCGCGGGGCGGCACCACCGCCTCCTGCGGATAGGGGCCGGGCGGGGTCGAGATGAGTCCGATGGCGGTCTCGCTGTCGAGAAAGACCTCCTTCACCATATTGTCCCAGGCGAGATCGGCCAGGGTGCCGCGGTCGTCGGCGAGCTTCGGGTTGAGCCGACGGGAGTTCCGGCGCAGCCCGAGCAGCCCCTGCTTGCTCACGCCGCCCCGCGCGCGCTCCGCGTCGGCGGGATCGTAGCCCGCGCCCACGTAGTGGAGCTGCAGGTCAAAGATGAAGGCGCGGTCACCCGTGCGCTCCTGGAAGGCGATCGGCTCCGCCGCTTCGACCGGGAGCACGTCGAAGAAGCGCCCGAACACCGCGTTCATGGCCAGGAGCGACACCGCCATGCCCCCGTTCGTCCGCAAGAAGTCGCGGCGACTCAGGCCGAGCCGGGGCGCCAGCCGGCCGGCCTCGGCCAGGATGCGCGACTCGACGCGCCGCTGGGCGGCGGTTTGCGGGAGCGGCGCGAACTCCTCGTTGGAGACGAGGCGCGTGGGCAGCGGCACCTCGCTGGAATATCCCCGACGCAGGCCCCGGTGCGGACGAAACTCGTGAGCGCTGGGTGTCGTCATGCGAGGAGTATAGCGCCGCCCTGCTCCTCGGTCACCGCCTTGGGGTAAGATGGCCTTCGCACAATTCCCGACCAGGAGGCCCGATGAAGATCGCGCGCGTGGAGGCCCTGCATTGCGACGGCGGCTGGCGACCCTGGACCTTCGTCCGCATCGAGACCGACAGCGGCCTCGTCGGCTGGGGCGAGTGCAGCGACAACCGCAGCCCCCACGGCATCGCCGGCTGCGTGCGCGATCTCACGCCGCTGCTCGTGGGCCAGGACCCGCGCCCGGTGGAGCGGCTGTACTGGGACATGCTGCGCTGCACGCGGCAGAACCTGGGCGGCGTCACCCACAAGGCCATCGCGGGCATCGAGCTCGCCCTCTGGGACATCAAGGCCAAGGCGCTCGGGGTGCCGGTGTACGAGCTCTTCGGCGGGCCCCTGCGCGACCGGATGCGGCTGTACTGGTCGCACTGCGGGACGACGCGGGCGCGGATGGGCACCATGCTGGGCACGCCGCCGCTCCGGACCTATGACGACATCGCCGCTCTGGGACGCGAGGTGGTGGCGCGCGGCTTCACCGCGCTCAAGACCAATATGGTCATCCCCGGCGAGCCCGCCACCGTCTACTTTCCCGGCTTTGCCAGCGGCATCAATACCACCGACGGCGCGCCCACGGTGGAGATCCTCGACGCCATCGACCGCCTGATCGGGACTTTTCGAAGCGCGGTGGGACCCAGAGTCGGGCTCTGCCTCGATCTCAACTACAACTTCCGGACCGAGGGCGTGCTCCGCATCGCCAAGCTGCTGGAGAAGTACGACATGCAGTGGCTCGAGTACGACAACTGGGACCCGGACGCGCTGTTGCAGATCAAGCAGTCCACCTCGACCCGCCTGGCCTCCTGCGAGAGCCTGGTGACGGTCCGGCAGTACCGGCCCTTCCTGGAGAAGCACGCGGTGGACGTGGCCATCATCGACGTGCCGTGGAACGGCTTCTCCCAGGGCGTCCAGATCGGGCGCCTCGCCGAGGCCTGCGAGATCAATATCGCGCCGCACAACTACTACAGCCACCTCGCCGACCTCCACTCGCTGCATCTCTGCGCGGTGCTGCCCAATGTCCGCATCATGGAGATCGACATCGACGACGTGCCCTGGAAGGGCGCGCTGGTGACCCGGCCGCCGGAGATCCGCGACGGCCACATCTGGCTCAGTGACGCGCCGGGCTGGGGCGCGGACATCGACGAGCGCGTGCTGCGCGAGCATCCGTGGCCGCGACCGGGCGACACCGGGGGTGGGCTCTTCTACGGAATGGACCCCGCCCAGATGGCGGCGCGCCCGCGATGAGCGCGGACGCCCGGAAGCTCGAGGTGGTGACGCAGGTCCCCGACCGGGCCATGGTGGTCTTCGCCCATCCGGACGACGCCGAGATCGGCTCCGGCGGCGTGATCGCCACGTGGGTGGCGGCGGGCTGCGAGGTGGCCTATGTGCTGTGCACCAACGGCGACGCGGGCAGCGCCGACCGCACCCAGGCCCCGGCCGAGCTCGCCCGGCGCCGGGCCGAGGAGCAGCGGGCCGCCGCCGACTTCATGGGCGTGAAGCACGTGGTGATGCTGGGCTATCCGGACGGCGAGCTGGAGGACACCCGCGCCTTCCTGGGGGACGTGGTGCGCGCCATCCGCCGGCACCGCCCCCACACCGTCTTCGTCCACGATCCGTACCGCATGAAGGGATTCCAGCACCGTGACCACCGCAAGGCCGGCATCGTGACCACGGACGCGGTGTATCCCTACGCGCGCGACCATCTCCACTTCCCCGAGCACCTCACGCGGGACGGGCTCGAGCCCCACAAGGTCCGCGAGCTCTGGTACTGGGGAGCCGACGAGGCCGACGTGATCGTGGACGTGTCGATTGGGGTCGAGCGACAGATCGCCGCCCTCATTCGCCATGAGAGCCAGATGCCGGGCTTCAACGTGCCGTCGGGCGAGACCATCGGCGCCCGCGTCAAGAAGAACGGCGCCGAGCTGGGCGCCCCCTACGGCTTCGCGCATGCGGCGGCGTTCCGCCGGTTGGTCGCGCGAAGCTAGGAGCGCCATGAGCCAGTCGAGCACGCGCGGGTTCTCGTCGCGCGGATACGTGTGCGAGAGGTCCTCGATCTCGCGGTACACGAGCCGGGCGCCCATCGCGAGCAGGGTCTCGCGGGCCAGGTGCGCGGTGGGGAGCGGAAACATCCAGTCCAGCGCGCCGTGGACCAGATAGATCGGCCGGTCCCGGGCTCCGGCGATGCCGCCGGCCAGGAGATAGGGGTGCAGCACGCCGCACATCGGGGCCAGGTGGGTGAAGGGCATGTCGTCGCCGAGGCCGCAGAGGAGCGCGTAGGTGGCGCCGTCCGACATCCCGGTGAGCAGCACGCGGCTCCGATCCACCGCGTAGCGGTCGGCCACCGACTCCACCATGGCGCGCAGATTGTCCGCGTCCACGTCCTCCCCGCCCATGATGGACCACGTACGGTCCCGCGAGGTGGGCGCGAGCACGAGCAGGCCGCGGGCGCGCGCCTCTCGCACCCAGCTCCACAGGAAGTCGCGCCCGTGGCCATGGCCGCCGTGTAGCGCCACGATCAGGGCCGGCGCCGACCCCGTCCCCGCGGCCCACGTCTCCGGAACATAGAGGGAGAATCCGCCCCGGTCGTCGCGCTCGTTCCTCGAGTGCAGCACCCCCACGCGGACCTCGTCGTCGCGAAGCGCCGCGGCGCGCAGCCGCGCGATGAGGGCGTCGTCGTCCCGCCGCTCGGGATCGAGGAACCAGCGGCTCACCGGGTCGAGCACTGGCGCCAGCGGATAGAGCGCCTCCTGCACGGGCGCGAAGCGTCGGAGCGCACGGTAGAGGCCGATGGGGTCCTCCGGTGTGCGCGCCGCCGCCACGAAGGCCTCCACCAGCCCGAGCGTCTGGCGCGTCACGTCCACCAAGCGGTCGCGCATGAAGCGCAGGTCGGCCGGCCACTCGATGCCCTCGAGCGCCCGGAGCGGCCCGGCCAGCGGGGCGGCCCGCGGGGCGAGCTCCGAGGCGAGACGATCGGCGATGGGCGGGAAGAGATGGCGCTGCACCCAGGCCACGCGCTCGAGCGTGCCGAGCAGCGGCGGCAGCAGAGCGTCCATCGCCTCGAGCACGGCCGGGCTGGGGGGCATGGCGTCAGCGAATGGTACCCGCTTCGGCGGCGACTTGACAGGGCTCGCGCGGCGCGACATCCTTCCCCGGTGCGCTCGCCTCTCGACGCGGCACGTGAGCTGGCTCCCCGGATCCGATCCGCCGCGGACGAGATCGAGGCGACAGCGCGAGCTGCCGCGCGAGCTTTTCGAGGCCCTGGCCGACGCGGGGCTCTTCCACCTGGCGCTCCCGCGCTCCCTGGGCTTTCCCGAGATCGACCCGCCCACCTATATCCAGGTGATCGAGGCGCTGGGACAGGCGGATGCCAGTACCGCGTGGGCCGTCAACCAGGGCGCCATCTTCGCCACCTATTCGGCGCGGATGCCTCCCGAGACCGCCCGCGCGATCTTCGTCGACATCCCGCGCGCGGTCGTCGCCAATACGCCGGCGCCCACCGCCACCGCGGTGCCGGTCTCCGGCGGCTACCGGGTCACCGGGCGCCAGGGCTTCAGCACCGGCTGCCGGCACGCCGCCTGGGTGGCGGCGCATGCCCAGGTCGTGGTGGACGGCCAGCCCCGGCGCCTCCCCGACGGGAATCTGGACGTGCGCTACCTGTTCGTGCCGGTGGCCGAGGCGCAGCTCCTCGACACCTGGCACACGCGGGGCATGCGCGGCACCGGCACCCATCACTTCGCGGTGAACGAGGTCTTCGTGCCTGCCTGGCGCACCGTGCTGTCGGTGACGCCGCCCCTGCTCGAGTCCGGGCCGCTGTACAAGATTCCCCGCACCTTGCTCTTCGCCTCCGGCGACGCCGCCGCCGCGCTCGGCACCGCCCGCGCCTGTCTCGACACCTTCCTCGAGCTGGCCGGCGCCAAGACCCCGCGCGCCATGGCGGCGCCGCTGCGCGAGCAGTCCATGATCCAGAACATGGTGGGCCATGCCGAGGCCGACTGGCGCTCCGCCCGCGCCCTGTTGCGGGAGACGGTGCGCGACGTCTGGACCAGCACCAACGCCAATGGCGAGATCACCCTCGACGAGCGCGCGGCGCTGCGGGTGGCCACCACCCACGCCATCCGCCTCGCCGTCGGGGTGGTGGACGCCGTCTACAACGCGGCGGGCGCCACCGCCATCTACGAGAGCCATCTCCTCCAGCGCCATTTCCAGGACATCCACGTGATCAGCCAGCACCTGCAGGGGCGCCTCGCCCACTACGAGCTGGTCGGACAGCACTGGCTGGGATTGAAGGTCGACGACTCGAGAATGTAACGGCCGCTCCACACCGAGGAGGCCCACGATGACTCCTTCGCGCCGCCGCTCCGTCCTCTCGCTCGCCGCCGCGCTGCTGCTCGCCGCGCCCGCCGCTGCGCCCGCCCAGACGCCCACGGGCGAGGTGACGGTGTCCTTCCACGTCACCGTCACCCCCGCCTGGCTGGATCCCTCCACCGCGCCGCCCCAGATCACGCCCTTCGGCGTGCTCTACGCGGTGCACGACGCCCTCGTGCGCCCGCTGCCGGGCCAGAAGATGGCCCCGAGCCTGGCGGAAGCCTGGACGGAGAGCCCGGACGGCCTCGTCTACGAGTTCCGGCTGCGCCGCGGCCTCCTCTTCCACAACGGCGATCCCGTCACCGCCGAGGACGTGAAGTTCAGCTACGACCGCTACAAGGGCGCGGGGGCGCGCGAGTTCCAGGCGCGCGTGCAGCGCGTGGAGGTGGTGGACTCGCTGCGCATCCGCTTCCACCTCAAGCAGGCCTGGCCCGACTTCATGACCTTCTACGGGACCACCGCCACCGCGGCGGGCCTCGTCGTCCCGAAGAAATACATCGAGCAGGTGGGCGAGGAGGGTTTCCGCCAGCGGCCGGTGGGGGCGGGCCCCTACAAGTTCGTGAGCCACGCGCCCGGCGTGGAGCTGGTGCTGGAAGCCTATCCCGGCTACTGGCGGCATGCACCGTACGTCAAGCGCTACATCATGAAGAGCATCACCGACAGCACGAGCCGGCTGGCCGCGCTCAAGAGCGGGCAGCTCGACATGGCGTACTTCCTCGACGGGCCGGAGGCCGAGGTGGTGAAGAAGGATCCGCGCCTGACTCTGGTCGACACGCGGCACGCCTCCATCTTCTGGATCGAGTTCGCCGACCAGTGGGACCCGAAGTCGCCGTGGGCCGACCGGCGCATGCGGCAGGCGGTCAACCTGTCCCTCGACCGCAAGTCGATCAACGAGGCGGCCTGCGTGGGCTTCTGCCCGCCCGCGGGCGTCATCGTGCCGCGGGTGATGGAGTTCGCGCTGCAGGTGGAGCCACCCCCCTACGATCTGCCGCGCGCCAAGCAGCTCCTCGCCGAAGCCGGCTATCCCAATGGCCTCGACGCGGGTGACTTCGTGCCCATCCCGGGCTTCTACACCGTGGCGGAGGCCACCATGAACGCGCTGAACGCCGCCGGCATCCGCGTGCGGAGCCGCCTCATGGAGCGCGCGGCATTCTACGCGGCGTGGCAGGAGAAGAAGATCCGCGGGCTCTTCCTCACCGCGGTGGGCAATTCCGGGAATGCGGCCAGCCGCGTGGAGGCGTTCATATATTCGAAAGGCAGCCACGCCTACGGCGGCTACCCCGACATCGACGAGATGTTCCAGCAGCAGGCGCGCGAGCGCGATCCGGCCAAGCGTGAAGCCACCTTGCACCGCATCCAGCGCCTCACCGTCGAGCGCGTGATGTTCGCGCCGGTGATGGATCTCCGCGGCTTGATCGGGATCGGGCCCCGCGTGGCCGACCACACCATCAATACGCTGCCCTTGGTCCCGTTTCCGGCCTACGAGGACGTGCGGCTCAAGACCCCGTGACGGGACGCGGCCGCCTTGGCTCTTGCGGGACGCCGACTCGATCTGCTAGCGTCGCTCTCGTCGGCACATCCGTTCCGAGACCCGGTCCCGAGAGAGCGAGCACACCGTGAGCGCCACCGCGACGACCATCCCCGAGGCGACCTGGAAGAGGGAAGAGATCCGCGTGGCGGGCCACCCCGTGCGGTTGCGCACGAGCGGCCGCGGCGAGCCGCTGCTGGTCCTGCACCACGATATCGGCAGCCCCGAGCGCCTGCCCTTCTACGACGCGCTCGCGCAGCGCTTCACCGTCCACCTGCCCGCGCATCCGGGGTATGACGGCACCGAGCGCCCGGCCTGGATGCGGAGCGTGCGCGACATGGCGGTGCTCTATCAGCTCCTGATCGCCGAGCGCGGCTGGGCCACCCCGTCCCTGCTGGGACTCGGCTTCGGCGGCTGGATCGCGGCGGAGATGGCCAGCATGGCGCCGCGCGCATTCCGGCGCCTCATCTTGGTAGGCGCGATGGGCCTGAAGCCGGCCCAGGGCGAGATCCTCGATCAGGCGCTGGTCAGCTACATCGACTACGCGCGCGCCGGCTTCGAGGATCAGAAGGCCTTCGAGCGCCTCTTCGGCGCCGACCCGTCCACCCCCCAGCTCGAGCAGTGGGACCTCAACCGTGAGATGACCTTCCGCATCGCGTGGAAGCCGTACATGTACAGTCCCACCCTCCCCCATCTCCTCCCGGGCGTGACCACGCCCGCGCTGGTGGTGTGGGGACGCCGGGACCGCGTGGTGCCGCTCGAATGCGGCGAGGCCTATGCGCGCACCCTGCCCGGCGCGCGCCTGGCCGTGGTGGACGGCGCGGGCCATTGCGTGGACATGGAGCAGCCCGAGGCGCTCGCGCGCCTCGTCCTCGATTTCGCCGGCGGAAGCTGAGGAGAGACCCCATGCACCTCATGTACTTCACCGAGCAGCCGATGTCGGCCTATCCCGCGGAAGAGGGGCGGAAGCGCGGGGCCACCGCGCTGATGTTCTCCAACAAGCACTTCGATCCCGTCGCGGGGAGCCGGCTCTACAACGAATATCTCGAGCACTACCGCCTCGCCGAGGAGTCGGGCTTCGACGGCATCATGCTGAACGAGCACCACAATGCGCCGTTCTGCATGCAGGCCAAGTGCAATGTCTTCGCGTCCATCCTGGCCGCCATGACGAAGCGGGTGAAGATCGTCCTCCTCGGCAATCCCCTGCCCCTGGCCGACAACCCGGTGCGACTGGCCGAGGAGCTGGCCATGATCGACATGGTGTCCCGGGGCCGGCTGGTGTCGGGTTTCGTGCGCGGCGGCGGGCAGGAGCAGCTCGCCACCGGCGTGAATCCGGCCTTCAACCGCGAGCGCTTCGAGGAGGCGCACGAGCTCATCGTGCGCGCGTGGACGCAGGAGGGGCCCTTCCGCTGGGAAGGCACGCACTACCAGCACCGGGTGGTGAATCCCTGGGCGGTCCCGCTGCAGAAGCCGCACCCGCGCATCTGGATCCCCGGCGTCCTCAGCAAGGAAACCATCATCTGGGCGGCGAAGCAGCGCTATCCCTACATCGCGCTCAGCACCGCCATCGACGCCACCAAGAAGATCTGGGAGCTCTACGATTCGGTGGCGGCGGAAGCCGGCTATACCGGCGGCCCCGAGAACCGCGGCTATCTCCAGCGCTGCCACGTGGCCGAGACCGAGGAGAAGGCGCTGGCCAATGCGCGCCAGTTCATGTGGATGCAGGGCGAGTTCACCGGGCTGGCGCATCCCGTGTGGTCCAGCCCCTCGGGCTACTTCTCGCCCTCCTACCGCAAGGCCTTCGTCGAGTACGCGGTGGGCCGCGGCGCCAACCCGCGGGCGTCGGCCTTCGAGGACCAGATCGCCTCGCAGCAGATCATCGCGGGCACGCCCAAGACGGTGATCCCCAAGCTTCGCCGGCTGCTGGAGGAGACGCGGCCGTCGATCCTGGGCTTCTGGTGCGCCGACGGCTTCGTGAGCAATGCCGACACCCAGTCCTGCATCAAGCTGCTCGGCCACGAGGTCCTGCCCGCCGTCCGTGAGATGGGCAAGACGCTCGGCCTCTGGAGCCCATTCGAGGCCAATGCCCCCGTCAGCATCGCCTACGCCAAGGGACCCACACCCGCCGCTGCCTGATCACCTCGCAGAGGAGACCGCCATGCGCTTCGAGGGTCGGATCGCGCTCATCACCGCGGGGGCGAGCGGCATCGGCCGCGCCACCGCCGACATCATCACCGCCGAGGGCGGCACCGTCGCCTTGATCGACACCGACAAGGTGCGGCTCGACGCCGCGGTGACCGCGCTGCAAGGGGCGGGCGGCCGCGCGCACGGCCACCGCGCGGACGCGCTCGATGCCCACCAGGTGGACGAGGTGGTGAAGGCCGTCGCCGCCGAGCACGGCCGCATCGACATCCTGGTCAACGCGGTGGGCGGCAGCACGGTCATCGCGCGGGCCGCCGCCACCGTGGACGAGCTGACGCTGGCGGAGTGGCAGCGCCTGCTCGCCTTCAACCTCGACGGCACCTTCCTCTTCTGCCATGCGGTGGCGCCCATCATGAAGCGCCAGCGCGCGGGGAAAATCGTCAACATCTCCTCCATCGCCGGGCGCGGCCTCAGCGAGTCGAGCAGCAGCGCCTACGCCGCCGCCAAGGGCGGCATCATCGCCTTCACGCGCAAGCTCGCGCACGAGCTGGGGCCCTTCGGCGTCAACGTGAACGCCATCGCGCCCAGCCTCACCCTCACCGAGCGGCTCCGGCCGCGCTGGGACGGGTGGACGGACACCCAGAAGGCGGAGGAGCTCGCGCGCAACCCGCTCCGCCGCGTGGCGGAGGCGCGCGATCAGGCGCGCGTCATCGGCTTCCTCGCCTCCGCGGACGCCGACTTCGTGACCGGCGTGACCATCGACGTGACGGGAGGCATCTGACCCGGGCGGCCGCGCAGGCCTGCTCCGGCTTCCCCGGGTGGCTACCGAGCAGCCTGGGTCAAGGCGGCCTCGACGTCCCCGACCCGCTTGGAGATCGCGTAGGCCCACGAGCCGTAGCTCCCATCAGCATTCACCGCGGCCACCCAGCGTCTGGCGGCGGCTACCTTCACCTCTTCGCGGGGGTCGAAGCCCTTTGTTTCCAGCACGAGATGTCGAGGTGGATCGGTTCGGAGGCGGACGATGAAGTCCGGGACGTAGTCGTGAGTCTGGCCGTTGTGCAGGTAAGGCATGGCGAACCCGAGACCGGCGTTCTTGGCGAAGGCCTCGACCCGAGCATGGGTATCGAGGACGTAGGCGGCCTGTTGCTCCCATTTTGCCGTGTCCGCCACCACGTAATTGACGTGGCTCTTCACCACCTCGCGCACGTCACGGCTGGTCCAGAAGTCCACCTCCGCGGTCGAGCCCTCGCCCCTCCTGCTTTCGTAGGGCGGGAGCTCGGGCGCTTCGCCCTCCGAAGTGTCGGGGTTGATGGCGCCGACCAGCGCCTCGATCACCCAGCCGTAGTAGGGTGAAAGCGCGACGTCGAGCTTGTTTGCCGGCGGCAGCGGGTGTACTCGCTCAGCGATGAAGCGCTCGACGATCCGCGCAAGCTGCGGGAAGAGGACGTGGGCGGGTGCCTCGCAGCTCGGGTGGCCCACGTAGTCGCGCGTGAGATCAGCCGCCATGTCGAACACGACTTGTTGCATCCGATAGCCGGCCCGATACGGGTTCAGGTCCACGCGCTCGAGCTTGCCGGGTCCGGTGAGCGAGGGCCGCCCCTTGTTACTGGGCAGCGCCGCCTTCACCTCAACCTCGGGAGGGATCTTCATCGGGTCGAGCGTCACGGAGGGCACGGCAGCCCAGTTCAGCATGACGCGGTTGCGGATGGCCTGCCGGTAGCCCTCGACCCGGGGAAAGCGAATCTCGAGGGCCGCCCGGGAGGGCACGGCGTGCACGTGATGACGCCTGAGTACGGGCGGCCGGGCTGCGCCCTTGTTCTCTTGAACGGGATGACCTGAAAGGGTACGCCGAAGACCTTGGCGACCTCTTCGCCCAGCCGCCCGTCCTCGCCCACCTCGTAGCTCGAGCGCCGGAGCCCGCGGCCCACCACCTGCTCGCACAATAACTGTGACATGAAAGGACGCAGCCCGACGATGTGCGTGACGGCGCTGCAGTCCCAGCCCTCCGTCAGCATGCCCACGCTGACGATGCAGCGAATGTCGCGTCCGGGCGGATGTAGCGGCTTCCCGAGCTTCCGGGCGAGCGTCCGAGCCGACCGGGATTGCGGACGGGCCCTGGTCTTGACGACGACCGCCGCTCGCTTTGCCGGGGGCCGGTGTCTCTTGGAAGCCATGTGCGTCCTTATCTAAGGGCTCGGCAGGCTACGTCCCGTGAGGCCCCCCCTGGAAGGGGGCCCAACCTTGTGGCGCCTCGACGGGCACGTGGCCTGTCCCCCGGCCGCTGTTGCGGAAGCCGCGCCGCCGCGGGCGACCACGTTGCGTACGTGCCGGAGCCCCGCCCGGGGGCCGCGGCGCCTTTGACGCCGATACGCGCGGAACCCCACACTCTCGCCTTGCCACGAAGGTCGACTCATCTCCCTGGGACGTCAACGACGCGGCCCTGGCGTCAGGGCCGCCTTCCCCCGCGCCTGCCGCGGGCCGAACGCTGGCCGGCGCGGCGCGCCGGCGGCGGGACGGCATCCTCCAGGTCGATGCCGAAGACCGTGGCCAGCCGATCGTCGGCGATGCGCTTGCCCGCGGTCGGGCGGGCCCGCGAGACGGCGCCCGCGGTGGCGGACCTGAGCAGCTCCGCCTGGTCGAGCTGGCGCAGCACGAAGAACAGCTCGGGCCGGGCGTCGAGCCGGATGCCCACACCATAGAGCACCGCGGCGACGTGCTTGCACACCTCCGCCCAGTCCGGACACGAGCAGTCGAGCGTCATCTCGCGCGGCTCCGGAAAGAGCCCGTCCCGGGCGTGCGTCAGTGCGCCCAGCACCTCGTCGGACAGCTCGCCGCGCAGCAGGCCGACGAGCGAGCCGATCCGGCCGGTGCAGCGGGTGCTGACGCGGCGCCAGCGGGTTCTGGCCAGGGGCGCGATGCCGATCGTCACGCGATACAGCGCGGTGCCGGCCACGTAGGCCTCGACCCGCCCTCGGGTGATGGCCAGGTCCAGCACCGAGCCGTTCCGCAGATACGCGCGCCCGCGGGGCAGGCGGTTGGCGAAGTCGGCGTAACGGTCGAGGTTGTCGCACCAGGCCTTGCCCCAGAACGTGTCGGCGAGCTGCCGGGTGCGGCGCGCGATGACCGGCTCGGGCCTCCGCTTGCCCTTCTTCAGCACCTTCGCCAGCGCGAGGGCGCCGCGCGCCCGCTTCTCGCCGACCGACACGTAGGGGGGATAGAATCCCAGCCGCCGCCGCGATACCACGCCATGGCCGATCCTTTCCGCTCAGGCCTCGCCCGTGGCCCGACGGAGGTCGAGCGCGACCGTGGCCAGCAGCTCCTCGTCGCTCATCTCGGTGAGCCGGCTCTCGCCGCCGCCCTGCAACACCCCGCGCACCATCGCCTGCTTGTCCTCGATGAGCCGGTCGATCCGCTCCTCGACGGTGCCCCGGCAGACGAGCTTGTGCACGAGCACGTTGCGGTGCTGGCCGATGCGGTAGGCTCGGTCGGTCGCCTGGTCCTCCACCGCCGGGTTCCACCACCGGTCGAAGTGCACCACGTGCGAGGCGGCGGTGAGATTGAGGCCGACGCCGCCCGCCTTCAGGGACAGGACGAAGAACGGCACCGCCGCGTCCTCCTGGAAGCGCCGCACGAGGCCGCCCCGCGCCGCCACGGGTGTGCTGCCGTGGAGCACGAGGCCTGGGCGGCCGAACAGACCGGCCAGGAAGGCGGCCAGGGGCTCGGTGGCCTCGCGAAATTGGGTGAAGACCAGCACCTTCTCCTGCTTGGCGGCGACCGCCTCGACGATCTCGCGCAGGCGCGCGAGCTTGCCGCTGTCCGCCTCGTCCCACGCGCCGTCGCCCCGCCAGTGCGCGGGATGATTGCAGATCTGCTTGAAGCGCATCAGGTAGGCGAGCACCAGGCCGCGCCGCTCGATGCCCTGGGCGAGCCCGCCGATGGCGCGCTCCAGCTCGCCCACCGCCTGCTGATAGAGCGCGGCCTGTGGGCGGGAGAGGAGGCAGAAGGCCTTCACCTCGGTCTTGTCCGGCAGGTCGGCGACGATGGCGCGGTCGGTCTTGAGCCGGCGCAGGAGATAGGGCTGGATCAGGCGGCGCAGGGGCGCGTAGCTCTCCCCGGGGCGCTCGGTCAGCCGCTTGGCGAAGGCGGAGAACTCCCGCGCCGAGCCCAGCAGGCCCGGGTTGAGGAAGTCATAGATGGACCACAGATCGCCGAGTCGGTTCTCGACCGGCGTGCCGGTGAGCGCGATGCGGGCCTGCGCCTTCAGTGTCTTGACCGCCTGCGTTTGCCGGGCCCCGGGGTTCTTGATCGCCTGGGCCTCGTCCAGGATGACCAGCGCCCACTCCCGCGCCCGCAGCGCCTCGACGCGCGCCAGCGTCCCGTAGGTGGTGATGACCAGGTCGGTGGAGCCCAGCTCGGCCTCGTCCAGCTCGGCCAGCTCGTGGGCCGGCATGGCGGAGGGATGGGCCACCCGCGTCGCCAGCGACGGCGCGAAGCGCTCGATCTCGGCCTGCCAGTTGGCCAGGAGGGACGCCGGCACCACCAGCAGATGCGGCGGGCCGCCGCGGGTCCGCCGCTTGTGCACGAGCAGGAGCCCCAGTACCTGGATCGTCTTGCCGAGGCCCATGTCGTCGGCCAGGCAGACGCCGAGCCGGAGCGACGACGCGAAGGCCAGCCACGCTACCCCGACCTTCTGGTAAGGCCGCAGCGTGCCGCGCAGGTCGGCGCCCGGGTCGGCCGCCCCTAGCCCGGCCGGGCCCCGCAGCCCCTCGAGGGCGCGCGCGAGCCACGCGCCGGCCGCGACGCGTGACCAACCCTCGGCCGCCGCGAGCGCGGCGACCTCGTCCTCCGCGCGGGCCGCGCCCGCCAGCAGCCGCATCCCCTCGAGGAACGAGAGCCCGTCCGCCTCGGCCCGCAGCCGCACGTGCTCCCAGTGGGCGAGTGCCTCGCGCAGCCGCTCCGGGTCCAGCTCGACCCATTGCCCGCGCAGCCGCACCAGCCCCCCCGGCGACGTCAGGAGCTGCCGCACCTCGGCCGCGGTGAGCTTCTCGTCGCCCAGCGCGAGGCCGACCGAGAAGTCGAGCAGCGCGTCCATGCCGAGCACGCTCGGCTTCTTCTCGCCCACGCGCACCGTGACCTCGGGCCGCGGCGGCCGGCGCGGGCGCCACCAGTCGGGGACGCGCACGACCAGGCCGGCCGCCTCCAGGGTCGGGATGGCGCGCAGGAAGCGGTGGGCGTCGGCCGGCGTCCAGGCCATCGCCTGGTAGATGGCGCCGGAGTCCACCAGCTCGGCCAGCCACGCGGTCTGTTCCGCGGCGCGCTGCAGCGGGACCAGGAGGTGGAGCAGGGCCTCCCGGTCGCCCCGCGCGGAGGATTCCTCCAGCGCCCGGGCAAGCGGGCGATGCCGGACCCGGCTCCCGGCGGCGCGCGCCGCGTAGGTGGCCAGGAAGGCGAACGGGTGCGCGTCATCGCCGCGGTTCTCGGCCAGGTGCAGGCACACCTTACCGACGACGTGCCACGAAGGGTGGCGCGCGGTCAGCCAGTCCTCGACCGAGCCCTGGTGCTCGCGGATCTCGTCCCCGAAGGCCCGGTGCAGGTCCGCCCACCGCGCCGCGATCCAGTCGGGGTCCACGTACTCGCCGCCGTCCATGGGCGGGACGACGCCGGCGAGGCGGGCGCGCTCCTCCGGCGGGCAATCGACCGTGACGCGCTCGCGCCGTGCCTCGAGATCGGGCAGCCCGCACAAGCGGGTCACGAACGCGCTGCCGATCTCGCGGAGGAAGGCGAGGGGCGGGGCCAGCGGCGCATCGACCTCGGTCGTGCCCAGGTCGAGCAGCGCGTGCCCGGGTCCCCGCGCGAACGCGCGGGCCACGCGGACGCGGACGCCGTCGGGAAGACCGTCGGGCGCGTCGTCGTGGTCGAGCGCCGCGTGCGCGAGGAGGGCTCCCGACGGCAGGATGGCCACACGCATCCGTCGCACTCTAAACTCCGGCGGCGCTCGGCGCAAGCGAAGCAGAGCGGGCTCCTGGCCCCTCGCGGCGGGCGTCAGACCACGCCGGCCACACCGCGACGCAGCGCTACGTTCCGGGATGCGGATCACCGTCCTCGACAAGGGCGGAGTGATCTTCCTGGTTCCCGAACGCCCGCTGCGCGCCTATCGCGGCATCGCTCGCGGCCTCAGCCTCAAGGGGCTCCGCGAAAAGAAGGATCGCCACTGATCCTGGTCGATTCGAGTGGCTGGATCGAGTACCTGGCCGGCCGTCCGAACGCTGACCGCTTCGCGACCTATATCGAGAGCCGTGAGCCGCTCCTCGTCTGCGCCATCGAGATCTACGAGGTCTACAAGGCCATCCGCCGGGACATCGGAGAGGAGCGGGCGGTGGAGGCGGTCTCCGCCCTCCGGCGCGCCACCATTGCGCCCGTCGATGAGCCGCTCGCGCTGGAGGCGGCAGATCTGTCGCTCGCTCACGGCCTCGCGATGGCCGACTCTCTCGTCTACGCCACCGCCCGGCGGTTCAGGGCGAAGCTCGTCACCGGCGATGCTGACTTCGAGGGTCTTCCCGGCACCGTCGTGGTCCGCTGACGTCTGCGTGACGCCTCGCGACGTGGTCGCCCCGCGACGGGGAGTTCGGGCTAGGCCCTGGAGGCCGGCGGGCGCGGACAAGGGGTCCGATCCACGATAGACTAGGGCCATGGATGCGGCGCACGCCCAGGCTTTCGTTCGACGTCCGTGGGACTTCCTGGTCGCCTTGGAGCGAGAGCACTGGGCCCACGAGTTCGCGCGTCGCGGCCCCACTGCCACCCTCGAAGTCTCCAGGCTCCTCTGGGAGCACATGCGCCGGGTCCGTCCGGACTGGCCTTCCGACGCCGAGCGCCGAGAGGATCTGAGCCACCACATCGCCCTCAAGGGTGCGATCGATCGCGCCGCCCGTGCCCTCGGCCCGCTCTCCGCTCGCTGAGGTCCTGGCGGACCTCGGTCGGGCCTTCGCTGCGATCGGTGTCCGCTGGTACCTCTTCGGGGCCCAGGCGGCGATTCTGTACGGGGCCGCTCGCCTGAGCGCCGACGTGGACGTCACCGTGGCCCTGGGCGATCGTCAGATCGCCGAACTGATCGCGGCCCTCGAGGCCTCCGGGTTCGAGGCGCGGGTGCCCGAACCCGCCGCCTTCGCGGAGACGAGCCGCGTGCTTCCCGTTGCCCACCGGCCGACCCGGATGCCGGCCGACGTGGTCCTCGCGGGACCGGGACTGGAGGAGCGGTTCCTCGCCCAGGCGGAAGCGCGAACGATCGAGGACGTGGTCGTTCCCGTCGCCAGCGCGCCCGACCTGGTCGTCATGAAGGTACTCGCGGGGCGCCCCCAGGATCTGGAGGACGTGATCGCGGTGCTCCGTGCCCAGGGCGGTGGGCTGGATGCGGGCAGGGCGCGGGCCACGCTTCGGGAGCTCGAGCGCGCGCTGGACCGGCGCGACCTGGTAACAGGGCTCGACCGCGCCCTGGCCCAGGCTCGCCGCCCCTGATCCTCCGGACACGGACCCGGCAACCTCCTGGGAACCTCATTGTCTACTCACCCGCCCGGATCTCCGTCTCGCTGACACTCGCGAGGGAGCGCCCGTGGGCGGAGTCGCGCGGAGGCTCAAGGCGGCGCGGCGCGATAGCTCGCCATGAAGTGGACGAGGTCCAGGATTTCCTCCTCGCGCAGGGGTTGAGCCGACATCGTCATGAGCCCGTCGAGGTCCGTGGCGGTCTTGGCCTTGAAGCTGCGAAGGAGCTTGAGGAGGTAGTCGAAGTCCTGGCCCGCGAGCCGGGGCACCTGCTGCTGCCCGCTGAGATCGGGTCGGTGGCATGAGGTGCAGTGGTGCAGGGCCGCGAGTCGCCGGCCCTCGGCGATCCGCGCGGGGTCCGTGCTCGCGGGACGCGGCCGGGGAGGCTGCGTCGCGTAGAAGGCGGCCAGGTCCGCCATGTCGGTATCGGTGAGATTCTGCGCCGGCGGCGACATCTGAGGATCCTTCCGGCGCCCATCGCGGTACTTGATGAGCTGCCAGTGGGTGAAAAACGCCGGCTGGCCGGCGAGCGAGGGCATGCCGGGAAGCGTGGCGTTGCCGTCGGCGCCATGGCAGCTCGCGCACGCCGCCGCCTTGCTTTGCCCCGCGGTGGGATCGGCGGCGCGCGCCGGATCGAGCATCGCCGCCGTGAGGGCGACGGCGAGCACGACCGGCGCGGCCGCGGGCCGGATACGGAACGACGTGGTCAGGGCTGGTACGTGACCCGGTAAATCGCTCCCGCATAGTCGTCGGCGATGAGGAGCGAGCCATCCTTCATCTGCTTGGTGTAGACGGGCCGGCCCCAGACGCCGCCGCCCTCGAGCCACCCTTCCGCGAAGACCTCGTACTTGGGCACGTCCCCGGTGCGGAGGGTCACCATCATCACCCGGAAGCCGATCTTCTGCGTCCGGTTCCAGGAGCCGCGCTGGGCGAGGAAGGCGCGGTTCTTGTACTCGGCGGGGAACATCGAGCCCGTGTAGAACTCGACGCCGTTGCCCGCCACGTGCGGGCCCGTCTTGAGCAAGGGCGCCGCGAACTCGGAGCACGCGCGCCCCTTGCCGAACTCGGGATCGAGGATGTCGCCCTGGTGGCAGAAGGGGAAGCCGAAGTGCAGGCCCTTCTTCGGCGCGTGATCGAATCGGTCGTTCGGCACGTCCTCGCCCAGCCAGTCGCGGGCATGCGTGGTGAAGTAGAGCTCCTTCGTCACGGGATGCCAGTCGAAGCCCACGCTGTTGCGGACCCCGTGGGCGTAGTACTCGAAGCCCGAGCCATCGGCGTTGACGCTCGCGAGCTTGGCGTGCGTGTCCGGCGGGATGCAGATGTTACAGGGCGCGCCGATATTGAAGTAGAGCTTGCCGTCGGGCCCGAAGGCCAGGTACTTCCAGCCATGCGGCACGTCGCGGGGCAAGATGTCGTAGACCACTTCCATCGCCGGCGGGGTGTCGAGCTTGTCCTCGATCCCCACCATCTTGGTGATGCGGTGGATCTCGGCGATGTAGAGGGTGCCGTTCCGGAAGGCCACGCCGTTGGGGAGATTGAGGCCCTTGGCGATGGTCTTGACCTCGCGCTGGCTGCCCCGGTCGACCACCGCGTAGACGTTGCCGGCGGTGCGGCTGCTCACGAAGAGCGTGCCCTTGTCGCCCCACGTCATCACCCGCGCATTGTTGAGCCCGTGCGCCCAGAGGGAGACCTTGAAGCCGGGCGGCACCTTGATCTTGTCAACGGGGATCTCGCCGGGCGCCTTCGGCGCGGGCGGCTGGGGAATGGGAGCCAGCGCGGAGTCCGCCATATTGGCCGGCTGGCCCTGCTTCCAGGTCGGGGGCGCCTGGGCGCCCGCCAGTGCCACGAGGGTCACGCCGATGGCCAGGAACACGAGGAGCGAAGCGAGGGTAGTGCGACGCATGTCGAGCCTCCCCTTCGAGGTCCGTTTGGGGCGATGAGGGTCCGTCAGCGAGAGCGCGCAGGCACCGCGTCTCTGCGGCCTGGACGATACGGTTGAGCATTCCTCCTGTCAAGGCCCCGCGCGCGGCACCCGCGCTCAGCGGCGGGCAAAGATCGTGTATAGCCAGTGTCCGACCCAGCCGAGCGCCGGGGGGAGAAGCACACCTGGGATGAACCGGGCCAGGGTCATCGGCCACCCCAGCAGCGGAGCTTCATAGGTCAGCATGCGCACCGGGCTCACCAGGGTCTTGGCGGTGAGGAGCGCGATCAGGGGCCCGGGCGCGGCTCCGCTCTTCAGAAGATTCGCCACCACGGGGAAGACGAGATAGGGCCCGCCCGGCATCACGAGGCCCGCCGCCCAGCCGACGAGAATCCCCTGCCCCAGATGCTCGTCGCCCAGCCAGCGCGACAGCACCGGCGCCGGGATGAGCACGTCGAGCAGCCCCGCCAGCACGAAGCCCAGCGCCAGCTCCATCCACACCCCGCTGAACAGCCGGCCGCTCGACTGAAACCCACGCGCCGCCAGCGCCGGATCCCTGACGAGCGTCAAGGCTAAAACGATCACCGTGAGCCCGAGCAGGATGTAGAAACTCGCGTCCATGCGCCGCCGCCGCCGCTTCATCCGATTCGCGGTGGGGGGGTCTGGGGGAGGAGCGGCGCTCGCTCCCCCCCAGTTCGATAAATCAGACCAGCCTGGCGCGGTTCTGAAGCCTCGGCGGCGGCGCGCGCAGTCTCGATCAGGCGCGTGATCCGCCGAGAACTGGCACGTGGGATCGGTGGCGGCGGCATTGCCGGTGAGGTGATACGCCTGGCAGCGGCAGCCGCCGAAGTCGATCCCGCGCCGGTCACAGCTCCGGCAGGGCTCGGCCATCCAGTCCTCGCCGCGGAAGGCGCGGAATCCGGCGGAATCACGCCAGATCTCGCCGAGCGACCGCTCCCGCACGGAGTCGAAGTGAAGGCCCGGCAGGGTGTGGGCGGCGTGGCACGGCAGGGCGAGCCCCTCGGGGGAGAGCACGATGAAGCGGCGACCCCAGCCGTCCATGCAGGCCTTCGGAAGATCCGTGTAGTAGTCCGGCGTGACGAAGAGCACTTCCATCGTTCCCCGCAGCCGATTCCTCGCGGCGGCGGCCACCTCGCGGGCGCGGGCGAGCTGAGAACGCGTGGGCAGGAGCGCGGCGCGATTCGGCAGGGCCCAGCCGAGATACTGCGTATTGGCCAGCTCCAGGCGATCGGCGCCGAGCCGCTCGGCGAGCGCCACCACGTCCTCCACCCGGTCGAGGTTTTCCCGGTGGAGCACGGTGTTCAGCGTGAGCGGGAAACCCAGCTCCTTCACCCAGCCCGCGACCACCAGCTTGCGCTCGAACGCGCGGTGGCCCGCGATCCGGTCCGAGGACGCCACCTCGGTGTCCTGTATGGAGATCTGGACATTGTCGAGCCCGAGCGCGCGGAGGCGCGCCAGCCGCTCGCGCCGGAGAGGGATCCCGCTCGTGATGAGATTGGTGTACAGGTCGAGGCGCCGCGCCTCCTTCACCAGGGCCTCGAGATCGTCACGGACCAGGGGCTCGCCGCCGGTGAGGTTGAGCTGCACCACGCCCAGATCCTCGGCCTCGCGGAGCACACGCAGCCAGGTCTCCGTGTCGAGCTCCTCGGTGTGGCGCGCATAGTCGAGCGGGTTCGAGCAGTAGACGCAGCGGAGCGGGCAGCGGTAGGTCAGCTCGGCGACGAGGGTGTAGGGCCGCTCCGCCTCGGTCACGGCTGCGCCTGCACCAGGCCGCGATCGGCCATGGACTGGAGAAACTCCAGCACCTCGCGCTCCACCGCGGGCGCCTCGTGCCCGTACTGCCGGGCGAGCTCGGTCACGATGGAGCCGACCGTGCGCTCGCCGTCGCAGCGCTGGAGCACGTCGGCGGCGGTGGGATTGAGCACCAGCCCCCGCTCGGGATAGAGCAGCATATAGCGCGAGGACTTGCGGTCGAACCGGAGGCGGGCCTTGGTGGCCAGGCGGAGCCTGCTCTCCGCGGAGATCACGTAGCGCGCGCTCCCTGCGGGCCCCAGCCCGGCTCGACGTAGGCGGCGTAGGTGCTGTCCAGAAGCTGCCAGAGAATCTCCGTCTTGCGGATGAGCGCGGCCACGCAGCGCTCCTGCATCTCGTAGGTGGTCGCGTGCTCGATGACGAAGTCGATGGCCTCCAGCGAATCGCGCCGGGCGCGCGGCACCCGCGAGCGGAAATAGGCGAGCATGTCCGGGCTCACCCAGGGATAGTGCTTCTCCCAGGCCAGCACGCGCTTGGACATGAGGTCGGGCGCGAAGAACTCGGTGAGCGACGAGGCCACCGCCTCCACCAGCGTCCGCTCGCGCACCAGCTCGACATAGGCGTCGCAGGCGAAGCGGACGCCGGGGAGGACCGAGCGGCAGCTCGCCACCTCGTCCCGATCCAGCCCGACGCCGTCGGCCAGGCGCAGCCACAGCTCGAGGCCGGCCTCGCCCCCCTCGTCGCCGTCATGGTCGCGAATGCGCCGGATCCACATCCGCCGGAAGGCCGGATCCTCGGACTTGGACAGGATGATGGCGTCCTTGATGGGGATGCGCGTCTGATAGTAGAAACGATTCAGCACCCACTGCTGGAGCTGCGGCCGCGTGAGCCGCCCCTCGTGCATGAGGGCGTGATAGCGATGATGGTCGTGGTACCGCGCCTCGCCTTCCTTGCGCACCCAGGCGATGAAGTCGTCGCGCGACAGCGGAAGCCGCGGCGCGGCGAGCGTCACAGGCGCACGTCCATGCCGTCCCAGGCAATGTCCCAGCCGGCCGTCTCCACGTCCTTGCGTTCCGGCGCATCGTCTCGCAGGACGGGATTCGTATTGTTCACGTGGATGTAGACGCGGCGCGGGGCCCGGAGCCCGCGGAGCGCGGCCAGGCTGCCGTCGCCGCCCCCCATGGGCAGATGCGCCATGTCGTCCGCGCGCTTGGTGCCGAGCCCCTGCGCGGGCAGCTCGTCCGGCGACCAGAACGTGCCGTCGAAGAAGACGCAGTCGGCATCGTCCAGCGCCTCGCGCACGATCGGCGTGAGGCCGCCGGCGGCGGGGAAGTAGGCGAGCCGGCGCCCGGTGGACCGCTCGCGGATGCGAAGGCCGATATTGTCCTCGGGATCAGGAGCGGCATGGCGCTCGAGGTGAATCGGCAGCTTGCCCGGCACCGGTACCGCCTCCACGACGAGTCCGCCCTCGCGCCCGTCCGCGCCCGCCAGCGCCTCTTCGCGCCCCAGCTTGAGCGGGCGCCAGGTCACCTGCTCAGGAAAGCGCTGCAGCGTTCGGTAGAGGGCATTGCCGTCGGTGAAGCCCCGGCGCACATGCTCGGTCGCATACACGACCAGCGGGTGCGATTCGCGTAAGGACAGAAGCCCGAGGGTATGGTCGAGATCACCGTTGGTGAGGATGATGGCGTGGATCGGGGAGTGCCGCGCCGCGCGGGGCTGTATGCCGGGAAAGCTCTCGATCTGCTGCCGGATCTCCGGGGAGGCGTTCAGGAGGAACCACCCCTCGCCATCCGCGCTGACCGCCACCGATTCCTGGGTGCGCGGCGTCGCGGAAATAGTGCCGGCGCGGACGCCTCGACAGTTCGGGCAACCGCAGTTCCACTGCGGAAACCCACCGCCGGCCGCCGAGCCCAGCACCCGGATATGCATGAGAGGCCTCGTAAGACGCGACAGCCCCCGGACTCGGCCTGCGGCCGAGTGGGGGCTGATCGGAAGCCGGCGCGGCCGGCTTAGAAGCGGTCGTCCGACTCGCGCTCGAAATCGTCCTGGTAGGAGTTGATCTCGGCGTCCATCTTGACCTCGGTGAAGTCCGGCGCTTCCCAGATCATGGCGCTGTCCTCCGGTATGGGCGGCTAAGGGCCCAGAACCTCTTGGCTGATTGCTCCGATACTAGCCACAGCCCCCCATCGGCGTCAAGGCCGCTCCGCCCCACATGCCGATGGCCGCCGCCGGATCATGACCGCCGGTTGCCTCTTCGGCTACACTACCGGGAGTTCGAGTCCAGGAGGCCCCATGAGGCGACCGGCGGCAATCTTCGTCCCCACCAAGCGGGATCGCTTGCTGCCCGCTCTCGTCGAGGGCCGCGGAGACGTCGCGGTCGCCAACCTCACCGTCACCGAGGACCGGCAGGCGCTGGTGGACTTCACCGACCCCGTGATCAGCAATGTCAGCGAGATCGCGGTCACCGGGCCCGCCTCGCCCGCGATCAAGACGCAGCATCTCGACCGCGAATCCAAGAAACAGCTCAGGTCGCCGACCCCCCGCTAGAGACAGGAGAGCCCCGTGCAGCTCGATCCGCAAGCGATGGACCAGACCGCCCTCTACAAGCTCCTCATCGGCTGCGTGGTGCCCCGGCCCATCGCGTGGGTGTCCACCGTGGACCTCGCCGGCGTCCGCAACGTGGCCCCCTTCAGTTTCTTCATGGCCATCACCGACGATCCCCCCACGCTCGCGTTCTCATCGGGCCCGCGCCGGAGCGCGGGCGGGCGGAGCCGCAAGGACACCGTGAAGAATTGCGAGGCCACCGGCGAGTTCGTCGTCAACGTGGTGGACGACGACCGCGCCGAGCAGATGAACGTGACGTCCGGCGACTATACGCCCGACGTGGACGAGTTCAGCGTGGCCGGACTGGAAGGGGCGCCGGGGGTGCGGGTGAAGGCGCCCCGCGTGGTGGACGCCCCCATCAGCATGGAGTGCCGCCTCACCCGCATCATTCCCGTGGGCAATGGGCCGCACAATCTCGTGCTCGGGGAGATCGTCTACTTCCACGTGCGCGAGGACCTCTACGATGCCGCCAGCGGCCGCATCGACCTGCACCGGCTGCGCCCGGTAGGCCGCCTGGCGGGGAATCTCTACAGCCGCGTCCACGACATCTTCGAGATGAAGCGGCCGTCGGCCGACTATCGCGGCTAGCGGCGCGCTCGCCGCGCCGCGGGGGCGGCCGCTAGCCGACGCGCGCCACCTCGAAGTGCATGCCGTCGCAGCGAGAGAAATGCCCGCCCCAGTAGAAGCCGTGGGCATGCGCAATGGGCACCAGCTCCCGCACCGAGCCCCGGTCCTTCCGCAGCGCCGGCGTGGTGCCCAGGCGATTCCACTGATAGTTGATGTCGAAGGCGGTGCCCCACGCGTGATTGGACACGGTGGTGCGGCTCCCGCGCACGAAGCGCGGCGCGAAGCTGCCCTCCCAGCTCAGCACGAGGTCCCCGAACCCGGCTTCCTCCCAGGCGCGGAACAGCGCCTGGACCTGCTCCCCTACGAGCCGGTGGACCCAGATGCGCCCGGTGGCGGGCGCGCCCTTGACACCGGCGAGCTCCGACACCGTGACCGGCCGGATATTGGCCTGCTGCCACCCGCCCAGAATCCGGATGTCGTCCGTATCCGCTCCCACCGGCTCGTAGCGAAACTCGCCGAACACCGCCGCGCGGTCGGCATTGGCCACGAGCGGGAGAAACTCCGGTCGCGGCGGCCAATCCCCGCCGTCGGCGCCGCCCTGGGGATCGGTGAAGCCCGGATTGAATCCCCGCTGCAGCGCCGCCGCGTACGTCATCGGTCCTACCATGCCGTCCACGCCGAGCTTGGCGCGGCGCTGGAAGGCACGGGTGGCGCGCTCGGTGATGGGCCCGAACACCCCGTCGGCGGCGGCGGCGAGCAACCCCTGCCCGATCAGGAACCGCTGCCACCGCTGCACCTCGTCGCCCTCGCCGCCGCGCCGGAGAATCTGCATGGGTTGCTCCTTTCACCTGGAGAGCTGTGCTAGAGATAGTACGGCGCTCCCATGCTCATCGACCAGGCGATCGACGCGTTCTGGCAGTGCGCGCGGCAACGGGTCCCCGCCTCGCCCGAGTGGATGGGGCGACTCGACCGCGAGACCGCGTACCGCGTCCAGCTCGGCGTCCTCGCGCGGCACGTGCGCGCGGGCGACCTCCACGTGGGCTGGAAGGTGGGGCTCACCTCCAAGGCGATGCAGGTCCAGCAGCGCGTGCACGAGCCGGTACTCGGATTCCTGCTCGCCAGCGGCGACCGGCGCAGCGGTGCGCGCATTCCTTTCGCCGAGCTCATCAACCCGGGGTTCGAGATCGAGCTCTGCCTCACGGTGGGGCGGACTCTTCGGGGTCCCGGCATCACCACGGAGCAGGCCGCCGCCGCGCTGTCCGCGGTGGCCCCCGCCTTCGAGATCATCGAGAAACGCGGCGACTTCGCGGCCGATCTCAACGTGAGCCTGGCCGACAATGCGCAGCAGCGGTTCTTCGTGACGGGCCCCGCCGTGCCCGTGCCGCCCGGCGGCGATCTCGCGGCGGTATCGGTGGAGATTCACGTGAACGGCGCCTTCACCGAGCGCGCGCTGGGCCGCGAGGTGCTCGGCACGCCGGCGGCGTCGGCGGCCTGGCTCGCGAACAAGCTCGCCGAGCTCGGCCTGGCGCTCGAGGCCGGGATGCGCATCATGTCGGGCTCCTTCACCAGGCAGTACGCGCTCGCCGTGGGCGACCGGATCGAGGCGCGCTTCGTTCCGGTGGGCACGGTGACGGCGGAGTTCCCCTAGCCGCCCCACGCAAATGCTGCAGGACGTGCCGCTCGGCGTCCATCGGGGGTGACCAGCGCGGGCAACCGAGCCGGTCGGGAAGCGCCCGATCTCCCCTTTCCGCCCCTTCCGAGCTCCTCGAGGACCTCCTGGCACATGCCTTGCTCCATTCGCCACCCATGGCTCTCGCCCTGGTTCCGCCCTCCGCAAAGGCGCGCCGGCGGCCACGTCTGCGCCGTATCGCGCTCGATCCCGGCGAGGCGGCGGATGCGGCCCAGCTCCGCTATGTCTCCGACGCGCGCCCGGGGCTCCAGCGCGTGCGTCACGGAAGGTCCTTCCGGTACGTGAGCACCGACGGTGAGCCGGTGCACGACCTCCCCACGCTGCGCCGGATCCGGAGCCTCGCCATCCCGCCGGCGTGGACCGAGGTGTGGATTTGCCCCGTGTCCCATGGGCATATCCAGGCGGTGGGCCGCGATGCCCGCGGACGGAAGCAGTACCGCTATCACGTCCGCTGGCGGGCCGTGCGCGATGAGGCGAAATTCGACCGGGTCATCGAGTTCGGACGCGCCCTGCCCGCCATCCGCGAGCGAGTGGAAAAGGACCTGGCCCTTCCGGGGCTGCCGCGCGAGAAAGTGCTGGCCGGCGTCGTCCGCCTGCTCGAGACGAGCCTCATCCGTGTCGGTAACGTGGAGTACGCGCGCGAGAACCGGTCGTACGGGCTCACCACGCTGCGCGCTCGCCACGTCACCGTGGAGGGCGCCCGGCTCCGCTTCGAGTTCCGCGGCAAGGGGGGCAAGCACCACACCGTCGACGTGAGCGATCGGCGGCTCGCCGCGGTCGTGCGGCGCTGCCAGGATCTGCCCGGCCACGAGCTCTTTCAGTACCTGGACGCGGACGGGCAGCGGCAGGCCATCGACTCGGCGGACGTCAACGACTACCTGCGTGAGATTGCCGGCGAGGAGTTCACCGCCAAGGACTTTCGCACCTGGGGCGGCACCGTGCTCGCCGCCCTCGCCCTCGCCGGGCCGGACCCGGAGGAAAGCGACGCGCGGCGCCGCCTCACCGCCGCGGTGGTCACGGTGGCGGCCCGGCTCGGCAATACGCCGGCGATCTGCCGCAAGTGCTATATCCACCCCGACGTGATCGCCGCCCACGTGGAGGGCGGCCTCGAGGCCGGCCTCAGTGGCCGCGACTCGGGCGGCCTCAGCGCGGACGAAGCCGCCGTCCTCAACCTGCTGGAGCGGCGGGGGACGCGAAAGACCTAGCAGTCTCCCCGGCGGTGTTACGATCTCCTCGCCGTGCTCGACATCGCCGCGCTGGACCGCCACCGCTACCTGAGTCTCGCGACCTTCCGGCAGTCGGGGGTCGAGGTGAGAACGCCGGTCTGGTTCGCCGCCACCGGCGGAATGCTCTACGCCTTCACGGCGGGCGACTCCGGCAAGGTCAAGCGCCTGCATCGTTCATCGCGCGCGCGAATCGCCCCCTCCGATATGCGCGGGCATGTCCGCGGCGAGTGGCGGGAGGCGACCGCCCGCGTCGTCACCGAGCCCGCCGTGGTGGCGCAGGCCCACGCGGCGCTGCGGGCCAAGTATGGCTGGACCCTCACCGTGACCGACCTCTTGTCACGCCTGACCGGCCGGATCCGGCGTCGGGCCTGGATCGAGATCCAGGCATGACGGCGGATCGGGGATGAAGTTCAGCAATTTCCTGTTCCCCGCGTCCATGGACCCGAGCCAGGACGAGCGGGTCATCCACGAGACCCTTCGCGAGGCGCGGCTCTGCGACGCGCTGGGGATGGAGATGCTCTGGCTAGCGGAGCACCACTTCGACGGGATCTGCGCCTACGTCGATCCCGTGACCTTCGCGGCCGCGCTGGCGGCGAGCACCGAGCGCATCCGCATCGGGTTCGCGGTGGCGCAGATGTCGCTCCACCATCCCGTCCGCATGGCCGAGCAAATGGCCCTGATCGACACGATCAGCCGCGGCCGCTTGCTCGTGGGGCTCGGGCGCGGCACCGCCTATAACGTCTACGACTATCAGGGCTATGGCATCGACCCGGCGGAGGCCCACGAACGCCTGATCGAATCCGAAGAGATCATGCTCAAAGCTTGGACCACGGAAAACTACGAGCATCGGGGCAAGTTCTGGAACCTGCGCCTCCCGCTCCTGCGCCCCCGCCCCTACACCAAGCCGCATCCGCCCATCATCCGCGCTTGCGCCAGCGAGGAGGCCACGCTCGAGATGGCGCGCGCGGGGCGTCCCTTCCTGATGAACGTGCAGAGCAACGAGGTGACGCGGCATCGCATCGAGCTGTACCGCCGGACCATGCGCGAGTCGGGCTTCGACGAGGCCGCCATCGCCCGCAACGTCGGTGACACCTGGATCTGGCGCAATATCTTCGTCGCCGAGACCGACGCCGAGGCGGAGCGGCTCGCTCTGCCTGCCTTCCAGACTCAAGCGGAGTTTCGCCAGGCCATGCGCCGGCGGATCTACGAGGAGCAGGGCGTCTTGCTGAAGCCGGAGATCACCGCGGCCGCACGCAGCGACCCGCGGCACTCGCTCCTGTGCGGCTCGCCGGCCACCGTGGCGGAGGCCATCGCCGCGATCGACCGGATCGGCGCCGGCGGCCTGATCCTCGTCTTCCGCATCGGACCGATGCCGGCCGAGGTCGCCGAGAGCAGCATCCGTCTGTTCATGCAGAAGGTCGCCCCGGCCTTTCGCGACCCGTCCCGCTGAACCCCATGTACACTCGCAGGGGCCACCCACACCGAGGGGCTCGCGATCTACGTGAAGACGCCCTGAGGCGCGCTACGAGCCCCCGGTGAGGTTGGGATCCCGATAGGCAGTGATCAGCGCCGCCACGATCAGCGATTCCGCGATCAGCTCCAGGCTCTCCTCGAGCAAAGCGGTGATCCCGGTGAAGTCGAGCACCGAGCTGCCGACGAAACAGACGAAGGCGGTGAGGAGCATCCAGGCCGTCCAGCGGAGCCGCACGATGTCTTCGAGGTGGCGCTCCGCCCAGACGAGTGCGATCACCCCGTACACCGCGACGAAGCCATCGTCGAGGTGATCGGTGAGCCAGTGGCGCTTGTCGTGCCAGCCCATCAGCTTGTGGATCCCGGTGTCGAGCTCCTCGTGCAGCCCGAAGCCTTCGTCGAGCGACAGCAGGAACATGGTGATCGCGACGATCCACCACAGGCGCCGGGAGGGATGCCGCCCGACCTTGAGGGCGACCAGGACGGCCGCCACGAACGCGGCCATGAGCTGGATCGCCGAGTAGTAGTTGCCCGCTCGTCCCTCGCCGAAGTAGCGCGCGGCCCGATCGTACCGGATGATGCCGAAAGTGGCCACGATGGCGATGACCGTGAAATTGATCGCCAGGAGCGACAGCGTGAGGGCGAGCGTGCCCGGCGGTGGGGAGCCGGGGTGTCGGAGCTGGGCCAGTTCCCGCCACCAGCGCGTCAGACGTGACTGCGCCGGGACACGGCTCATGACGTGGATACTACGTCAGGGCGTCACCTTCCGCCCAGCTCGAGCGCCGTGGCCACGACATCGGCATCGACCAGCACTCCATGGCCGTCGGCGCCACCGCCCTCGGCTCCCACCATGCGGACCCGCGCCGTGGCCGGACCGCTGACCCGGATCATCGACCGGCCGGCGCCATGAGGGCGCGTGTCTCGCACGACGGCCCCCTGCACCGCGTTCAGCCATACCGTCGGCCCGGCATCCGACGGCGGCGTGGCGCGCAGGGCCCGGAGGTCCAGCTCGCGCACGTCATCGAAGACCAGCGCGGGTCGTGCGTCCGGCTGCGCGACGCTCAGGTCCAGGCCGTCCATGGTCAGCCCGACCACGTGCCGGCAATAGAATCCGTACGCGGGCAGATCGGTGAACATGGCGGCATCGGGATACCTTCCTTCCATTTCCGGCATCTCCAGCGACACGAGCTCAGCCTTTCCCCCTCCCGCGGCCAGGATGCGGATGTCCTTCAGGGTGATGCTTCCCACCGACAGGCCGGGGATCCCGGTGATGGAGGACGCGCCCGTCGCGCCTCGCGCCACCACATTGGAGATCGAGACGTCCCTCAATTCTCCCCCCGGTCCCCCGCCCGGCGCGCGACCGCGCCGGGCCAGCCGGACGAAGATGGGCGAGCGAATGTTGGTCATCCGGATATTCGAGACGGCGACCTCCGTGAGCCTCCCGCCATCCACCGCCTGTAGCGAGACACCCGAGGTCAGCTCGCCCCTAAAGGGGTGGCGCTGCCCGACCACGGTGCAGTCGCGAAGGGTGATCCGCCTGAAGTCGCCGGCTGATTCGGTGCCCAGCTTGAGCGCATTGTGCTTGGTGACGAGATGACAGTCGGTCACCGTCACGTTCTCCGTGGATCGGCGAACCCCGAGCGCGAAGCTCGTCTTGAGCACTATCGCATCGTCTCGCGACTCGATGTGGCATCCGGCGATTCGCACGTTCCGGCAGCAATCGGGATCGATGCCGTCGGAGTACCCGTTCAGGATCCGGACGCGAAGGATATCGACGTCGTCGCAACCGAGCAGACTGATATTGTAGTTGGCAGCGTTCGTGAGGGTCAGATCGCGAATCGCGATGCGCTGGCATTCTCGGAGGGCGATGGGCTTGGGCCCGCCGCGCGACGTCCGGTTCCCATCGATACGCCCGGGACCGAGAATGCTGACGTGCGACAGGCCCCAACCCTGAAGGAGCGCGAAGCTGAAGTCGCTGGTCTCGCGGTCGGCGAACGTGTCGTATCCCGGCGCCTTCGGTGGATCGAAGTCCCGATCGTCCCGGCTCGCGAGGAGCGTCGCGCCGCCGTCGAGCTGAAGCGTGACGCCACTGCGCAGGCGAAGCGTGCCCGAGACGTAATCGCCCGCCGGGAAGTACACGGTTCCCCCGGATCGCGCGGCGTCGTCCAGCGCGGCCTGGATCGCGCGGGTGTCCTTCGTCCGGCCATCACCTCTCGCCCCCCGATCGCGGACGTTGAAGAGCGGCGTGGCCTCGGCCCCCGCCCCTCCCCAAGGAATAAAGGGGACGGCAAGGGCACCCGCGCGCCACAGGAATGATCGACGGGACTCATGCATGCCAGGAGAAAAACAGGCAAGGGCTGTGCCAGCGAGGTTCCACCTGACAAGCCTCGTTAATTCGCAGAGTTCGGCCGTTTCGGTATTCGCGGTTCGGTTGCTGAGAGCCCGGATGAGCGGCCCGCCGGGTAAAACGGACTCCTCGAGCGCTTCTAGCGGCTGACTCCTTCGCCGCGGAAAACAGCGCGGCGGGCCGGACCTCGCGTCCGACCCGACCCGCCGCGGGAGGGGCTACTTCAGCGCGTCGACACCGGCCTGGCCGATCTGGTTGTCCTGCTGCGCGGTTACACCGGACACTCCGATTCCGCCGACGATCTTGCCGTCCACGACGATGGGGATGCCCCCCTCGATGAGGCTGGCGCCGCTGAGGTTGAGCAGCCGCATATTGGCGCCCCCCTGGGCAAGGAGGTCCGAGAACACCTTGGTAGGCCGGCGGTACGCCACCGCCGAGCGGGCCTTGTCCTGCGCCACCTCGACGCTGCCCCACTGGGTATTGTCCATGCGTTGCAGCAGGACGAGCTGCCCACCCGAATCGAGGATCGCGATCACCACGGACCAGTTGTTCTTCCTCGCTTCGGCCTCGGCGACGGCCAGGGCCTTCTTGGCCTGCTCGAGGTTGATCGCGCTGCCATAGGGCGGCGGCGGGGCCTGGGCGCTGGCCGAGGCCGCCGCAAAGAGCACTACCGTACCCAGCGCCAAGGCGAGAAGTCGCGTCCCCTTCATATGACCTTCCTCCATGGAAGCGAACGGTTGGGAGACAAGGCCGCCGATCCAGGAGGCGGCGAGAGCACCGGCTAGTCAACCAGGGAAGCGGGGCGAAGGTTCCCCTCAGCCCCGCATCACCTTCGCGTACGCATCCAGCCGCGGCAGGATGGCGTCGCGCCCCTCACACGGGAGCCCGAAGATCGCCCGCTGCACACCGGCCGCGGCGAGCGCATCGAGCGCCTCGCGCTTGGGCGGAGCGAAGAAGATGGACACCGGAGCCGATCCGGGATCCCGCCCCGCCTTCTGCAGGCGCTCGCGCAGCTCGGGGATGCGCTGCACCGGGTTTACGTGGGGGCGCAGGATGGGCATCCAGCCGTCGCCGAACTCCACGACCCTATCGAAGGTGGTCGCGCCGTCGCCGCCGATGATGATGGGCGGGTGCGGCTTCTGGAGGGGCTTGGGATCGCTCCAGATCCCCTCGAAGCGCACGTGCTCGCCACGGTAGCTCGCCTCGCGCTGAGTCCAGATCGCCTTCATGGCCAGCACCCGCTCGCGCAGCACCTTCCAGCGCGTCTTCCAGGCGGTGCCGTGGTTCTCCATCTCCTCGGCGTTCCAGCCGCCGCCGATCCCGAAGAGAACGCGGCCGCCCGACAAGCGGTCCAGAGTGGCCACCTCCTTGGCGGTGGTGATGGGGTCGCGCTCGATGACGAGACAGATACCGGTGCCGAGCTTCAAGCGCTTGGTCGCCCCCGCCACCGCCATGAGGGCCACGAAGGGGTCGTAGGCCGACCAGTACTCGCGCGGCAGCTCACCGCCCCCCGGCCAGGGGCTTCGCCGGCTCGCGGGGATATGGGTGTGCTCCGGAAACCACAGGGACTCGAAGCCCCGCTCTTCCAGGGCGCGGCCGAGCTCATCAGGGGCCATCGAGTACTCGGTCGGGAACATGACGACGCCGTAGTCCATGGGAGCCTCCTTGGCTTGGGCGGCGACAGGATACGCCAAACCGGGGGTCCGGTGCACGAAGTGTCGGAGATAGTGACACTCCTATCCGGTACGGCATCCGGTCGGCCGCAACTTCCCGATCCACATCACGTCACAAAGAGTTGCGGAAGTGGCTCGACCTTTGCTTATCTCAGGTGACCCAATACTCCGGGAGGGGTACCCACATGCCTGATCCCCTGGCCACAATCGTCGTCGTGCCGCGCGAGCGATTCGGCGTCACCCGCCGGTCGCTGGACGCGATCTACGCCAATACCGCGGGGCCGTTTCACCTCGTCTACGTGGACGGCGGCTCGCCCGCCCGCATCCAGCGCTATCTCGCCGGCGAGGCGAGCGCCCGCGGGTTCACCCTCGTGCGCACCGACCGCTACCTCGCCCCGAACGAGGCGCGGAACTTGGGCCTCCGCCACGCGCGGTCCCGCTACGTCGTGTTTATCGACAACGACGCGGTGCCCGCCCCCGGCTGGCTCGACAACCTCGTCGAGTGCGCGGAGACGACGGGCGCCTGGGTCGTGGGCCCCATGTATTTCATCGGCGAGCCCGAGCGCGAGGAGATTCACATGGCGGCGGGCGATGCCCGCATCGAGGAGCGCCCGACCGGGCGGCGTTTCGTGGAGCGCCACCGCTTCGCGGGCAAACGACTCGCCGATGTCCGGGCCGAGCTTCGGCGGACGCCCTGCGAGCAGGTGGAGTTCCACTGCATGCTCGTGCGCGCGGACGTGTTCGAGCGGCTCGGCCCTCTCGATGAAGGGCTGCGCAGCGTCGCCGAGCACACCGATCTCTGCCTGCTCGTCCGGCGAGAGGGGGGCGCGGTGTACTTCGAGCCGGACTCGGTGGTGACGTACATCACCGGGGGGAGGTTCAGCTGGGCGGATTCCGCGTTCTACATGCAGCGGTGGAGCCACGCGTGGAACGAGGCCTCCATCGAGCGTTTCCGCGTGAAGTGGGACCTCCCCCCCGGTGAAGCCGGCTTGAAGTCCCTCTCGCGGTGGGCGGAGGGGCACCGACACATCCCGTTCCAGCCGACCTTGCGCACGCTCGAACGCGTCGTCGGCTGGCGCGTGGGGCATTGGCTCGGACATGACGTGCTCCTCGGCATCGAGCGGCGCCTGAACCGCTGGTGGGTGCCCCCAGTCCGGGCCGCCGGCGAGGCGGTGGCCCCGGGCCCGGTGCACCCGAGAGGCTGACCGGCCGTGTTCCCCTACGCCCAGACCAACCTGCAGCTCTACCGCCAGCTCGCCGCCGAGGGCTACGCCGCCACGGACACCGAGACGATGGCCGGAGCCTACGAGCTCGGCCTGCGGCTCTTTCCCGGCACCTACCGGGGCTCCGGCAAGCCATTTCTCGCGCACCTCGTGGGCACCGCCAGCGTGCTCGTCTCACTGCGCGCGCGGACTCCCGTGGTCGCGACCGGGCTCCTCCACGCCGTCTACACCCAGGGTGAGTTCGGCAGTGGCTGGCGCGGCGTGTCCGACCGCAAGCGGACGGAGGTTCGCCGAGCCGTGGGCGAGGAGATCGAGGACCTGATCGCGCGCTATACGCGGCTGCGCTGGCTCCGACGGACCATTCCGGAGGTCCGAGCGCGGCTCGACTCGATGACGCCGGTGGAGCGGGACGTGCTCCTCGTCCGGCTCGCCAACGAGCTGGAGGACCATCTGGACCTGGGCATCCTCTACCACGCGAATGCGGACCCCCGCCGCGAGTCCCTGCTGGCCCAGCTGCCCATCGCCGTCGAGCTGGCGGAGCGGCTCGGCTTTCCCGCGCTCGCGAAAAGCCTCATCGAGGTCTCCGCGGACATCGCCCGAGCCGAGATCGCGCCCGGTCTTCGGCGCCGGGAGGGAGAGTCGTTCCGGATCCCGTTCGCTTCGCACCGGCTCCGCCTGCGGGTCGTCCTCAGCCACCTCCTCGCCCGTCAGCCCTGGCGCTGATCGACGCCGGGCGCCGCTATACGAGGGTCGCGCGGTTCTCCACGGTGCTGGGGCAGTCGCAATCGGCCCTAGCCGCCGACGGGCTTGGTCGCAGTGACAATGTGGGCAGGCGCGCTGAGGACGACCGTCCCGTCCGCGGCCTTGAATGAGCCCAGCTCACGCTCGGCCTCGGCGAGAAGACGCGCGTAGCCGGCCTCGTCGATCAGGTCGGCGGCGGTCCACCCCTTGACGTCCGTGTACACCCACGATTCGATCGAGGGAAAGCGGGCCGAACCCTCGTGAGTGACGATGCCGGCGTCCGGTACGCCCCCGGCCCGGAACAGGGCGCGGAGAGCTTCCGTGTCGCCCAGCACGAATGGCGAGCGGAGGGCCTCTGCCGTCTCCTTCCCGAACAGGCGCTCCAGCAAGCCGACGAAGGCCGCGTAGCCCGGCGTCCGGTCGAGCGAGTCCCAGACCGCGACCGCGAGCCGGCCGCCGGGCCGCAGCACCCTCAGCATCTCGCCGATCGCCTTCGACCGGTCCCGAAAGAACATGAGGCCGAACTGGCTCACCACGGCGTCGAAGCCGCCGTCTGCGAAGGGCAGCGCTTCCGCCGCGCCCTGCCGCCACTCGATGCCGGGCGCCTGGCGACGCGCCACCGCCAGCATGCCCTCGTTGATGTCCAGTCCGGTCACGGCGCCCCGCGGCCCCACGCGCGCGGCGAGCGCGCGTGCGAGCACGCCGGTGCCGCATGCCACGTCGAGCACGCGCTGGCCCGTCCCCACGCGCGCCGCCTCCGCCAGACGCGGTGCCCACTCGAGGAATAGAGCAGGCAGGTAGAACTCCTCGTAGATCTCCGCCGCGCTCGCGCTCACCTGTCCGCTCGCGATCTTGCTCATACCGCCTCCTGGAGTCGTGGGAGCTGCACTCGACGAGGCAAAGTGTATGATCGGGGCGTGCCGCGCCGCCATGATCGAGCGTCCGGATCGCCTGCCATATCATCCGGGACGCGGGTGCGACCTGCCCGACCGTCCGGCTCGCTTGCTCGAGAGTCCGGGCCGCCGGCCGCGCAGCTTGCGGACGTGCTCTCGGACGTGCTCCGGACGGTGCGGCTCACCGGCGCGCTCTACTTCCTCGTCGAGGCGGCGTCCCCCTGGGAGATCGCGGTGCCTGACGGCGCCACGCTGGCGCCCGCCATTCTGCCGCGGGCTCAGCATGTCATTTCGTATCACATCGTCACGCGGGGCGCGTGTTGGGGCCGGCTGGCCGGAGGCGCGCCGACTCGGATCGAGTCCGGCGACGTCCTCGTGTTCCCGCACGGCGACCCGTACGTCATGTCCATCGATCGGGCCACCGGTGGCGGCCCGGACACGGCGGAGGTCCTGGACTTCATGAAGAAGATGTCCGCGGGCCAGCTGCCCTTTGTCGTCGTCGAGGGCGGCGGCGGAGGCTCCGAACCCCTTCACCTCGTGTGCGGCTTCCTCGGTTGCGACGTCCGTCCCTTCAACCCCCTTCTCGGCACGCTTCCCCGCCTTCTTCACCTTCGCCGCCCGGATGCATCATCGGGTGATTCGCTGCAGCAACTCATCGACCTCACCATCGCGGAGTCGAGTAAGCAACGCGCCGGAGGGGAGTGCATCCGCCTCCGGCTCAGCGAGCTGATGTTCGTCGAGGTAGTACGCCGGCATCTGGAGACCCTTCCCGGCGAGCAGCCGGGGTGGCTCGCCGGCCTGCGCGACAGAATGGTCGGCCGCGCGCTCGGCCTCCTCCACGAGCGACCGGCGCAGGTGTGGACGCTCCGGGGCCTGGCGAGAGAGGTCGGGCTGTCGCGTTCGACGCTGGCCGAGCGTTTCACGCATTTCGTGGGTCACCCGCCGATGCAGTACCTGACCCGCTGGCGGATGCAGTTGGCGGCGCGACGACTGGCCGATGGCGACGCCAAGGTCTCGGCGGTGGCACTCGAGGTCGGCTACGACTCCGAAGCGGCGTTCAGCCGCGCCTTCAAGAAAGCGGCCGGCATGCCCCCCGCCGACTGGCGGCGCCGGCTCGGCCTGTCTCGCGCGCCGACGCGCGGGAAGCGCTGAGGCACCTCAGCACACCGCGCTCTCCTCGCCGGCGCCGAGGGCACCCATCATCTCGTAGAGACGCTCCTGGGACCGGAGCGCGAGCCGCCCGTCCGGCCGGACGCGCTCGGAGGTACCGTCGGGGAGAATGCGGCGCGCCTTCACGGTGTCGGCGAGCTGGGTCTCGAGGATCTCGCGGATCCTCCGGTGCAGGCCGGTGTCCAGAACCGGGAAGGCGGTCTCGACGCGCCGGTCGAAGTTGCGAGTCATCCAGTCCGCCGAGGCCAGCAGGTATTCCGGCTGCCCCCCGTTCTCGAAGTGGTAGATGCGCGCGTGCTCGAGGTAGCGGTCCACGATCGAGATGACCCGGATGTTCTGGGAGAGGTTCGGAACCTCCGGGCGCAGGCAGCAGACCCCGCGCACGATGAGATCGATCCGCACGCCGGCCGCGCTGGCGGCGTAGAGCTCCTCGATCAGGCTCCGGTCGACGAGCGCGTTCATCTTCGCGATGATGCGCGCGGGACGGCCCGCCCGGGCATGCTCGGCCTCGCGGCGAATCCGCTCCACGAACGCGTCGCGCATGGCGCTCGGCGCGAGGATGAGATGGTGGAACCCGGTGGGACGGGTGTAGCCGGTGAGGAGGTTGAAGAGCTGGGTCAAGTCCTCGCCGAACTCACGCCGGCTCGTGAAGAGCCCGATGTCGCTGTAGGTCCCCGCGGTCCGGAGGTTGTAGTTGCCGGTGGCCAGATGGCAGTACCGCCGGATGCCGTCCGACTCCTGGCGGACGACCAGGCACGCCTTGCAGTGCGTCTTGAACCCGGGAAAGCCGTACACCACATGGGCGCCCACTTCCTCGAGCGCGCGCGCCCAGTGGATGTTCGCCTCCTCGTCGAAGCGGGCCTGGAGCTCGACGAGCACCGCCACCTCCTTGCCGTTCTCCACCGCGGTTTGCAGCGCGTGCGCGATCGGCGACGCGGGGCTCACCCGGTAGAGCGTCATCTTGATGGCGAGCACCTTGGGATCGACGGCGGCCTCGCGCACGAACCGGATGACGCTATCGAAGCTCTGGTACGGATGATGGAGGAGGATGTCGCGCGCGCGGATGGCGGCCCAGATATCGGAGGCGCTCTCCAGTTCCGCCACCGGGTGCGGCGGCTGCGCCGGATCCTTGAGACGCGGGATGTCGAGCGCGGTGTAGAGCTGCAGCAGATCCGAGAAAGCGGCGAAGCCGGCCCCCTCGTAGACGTCGCCCGCCTGCAGCTCCAGCTCGTCGAGCAGGAGCGCCAGGATGTCGGGCGGCAGATCTCCGTCGTGCTGCAGCCGCACCGCATCGCCCAGTCGGCGCTCGCGCAGGCTCCGCTCGATACCGCTCAGGAGGTCCATGGGCCGGGTCGGCAGGTCGGGGAGATAGGCGTCCCGCGTGACCCGGATCGCGTGGCTGGAGACGATCTCGAACCCGTTGTAGATGGTGGGCAGGTGCAGGCGAATCACGTCTTCGAGGAGCATGAAGGTGTGCTTGCCGTCGGGGTCGGGCAGCGCGATGAATCGAGGTAACGCCTGGTTGGGGATGTGGATGACCGAGAGCTGGCTAGTCGGGAAGACGGACGGCGCCGACGCCCGCATCGCCACCACCAGGCAGAGCGAACGGTTGCCGAGGTACGGAAACGGATGCCCCGGATCCACCGCCAGCGGCGTCACCACCGGCAGGAGGGTGCGGCGGAAGTAGTCCTCGAGGAAGATCTGCTGCTCCGGGGTGATCTCCTTCGGGCGCTGCAGCAGGATGCCCTCGGCGGCGAGGAGGGGCTGGGTGTCCTGGAGGAAGGAGCGGTGCTGGGCGTCGACCAGCTCGTGCACCCGGGCCGAGACCGCCGCCACTGTCTGCAGGGGGCTGAGCCCGTCGGTGGCCGGGGTCTGATCGCCCTCGCGGATGCGTCGCTTGAGCGCGGCGACGCGGACCATGAAGAACTCGTCCAGGTTCGAGCTGAAAATGGAGAGAAATTTGAGGCGCTCCAGGAGCGGCACGCTGGGGTCCTGCGCTTCCTCGAGGACCCGGCGATTGAATTCCAGCCACGACAGCTCCCGGTTGACGAAGTTATCGGAGCCCATGCGAGTTCCTCTTCCGGGCGGTTTCCCGGAGCAAGACACCGTCCCGAACCCCTCGGGTGCAGACGACGAGACGGAGATACCCTCCGCTGACCATCACGTCTTCGATCACCATCGCGCCGGCAAGGATGATGTCCGCGCGCTCGGACTTCAGTCCGCGGATCTTCCGCCGTCCGCGGGAGGACAGCCCCTCGAGCCGCTCGCGAATGGCGGTGACATCGGACTGCTGCAGCGCGAGCCCGTGCCGGTGCTTGCGCTCCCCCGGGTTGGCGCGCAGGTGCATGCTGGCGAGGGTGCGAATCGTTCCTCCCAGGCCGATCAGGCTTTCGCCGCGATCGGCGGTGGGCAAAGCATTGCGGAGGCGCTCGCGGATCTGGGTGCGAAGCTCGCGGAGCTCCCGCGGCGTGGGCGGGTCGTGCATCAGGAACGCGCGGGTGGTTCGCACCGATCCCAGCGGCAGGCTCGCGGTCGAGACCACCCGGCCGTGGCGGATCCGACTGAGCTGCAGGCTCGCTCCCCCCAGATCGGCCACGACACCCTTGGTGAAGGGCAAGCCGTCGAGGGCGGCCTCGGCGCCGAGGCGCGCCTCGTCGCGCTCGCTGAGCACCTCGACCTCGATACCTTCCTTCCGCCGGAGGGGATCGAGGAGCCGGTCGCGGTTGCGCGCATCCCGGACGGCCGAGGTCGCGATGGCCACGATGCGCGGGCCTTGCCCGTGGGGCGAGTAGCGCTTGAAGAACCGATGCACCGCCCGCAGGGTCTTGAGAATGGCCCGCCGGGGCAATGTCCCGGGGGCGCCACCCCCGAGTCGGGTCGGCACCCGCTCCTCGGCGAGAATGCGGAACCCGGAGGTCGGCCGGATCTGCGCGAGGAGAAATCGCACGGCGGTGGAGCCCAGATCGACGATGGCCACCAGGTCCGAGGTGGAACCGCCGCTCGCTCCGGTTCCATTCGTTCGTGCCACGGGCTCACCGCCTTACGTGAAGAAAGGACCGGAATGGAAAAGGGTCCCAAGGGTACCACGGGCCTCCCCCGTGCAGGGAGGCGGAGACTACTGAGACCCTAGATCCCTTAAGATTCGAGGCTTTACGAACCAGCGAAGCTGACCGGGGACGGACGGGCCGTCGGGCAGGTGGACGAGGGCCGCGCCGCCCTTCTTGAAGGCGAAGCGGTCGTCGGCCTGGTGCATGCCGAGCAGATGAGCCAGGAGACCGGACAGCGTGGGCTCGTGCCCGACCAGTGCGACCGTCGCATCGGGACGGTACTTCTTGAGGGCGATCACCAGCACGTCCACGTCGTCCTGCCCGAGCGCGGGCTCGACCTTCGGGGTCACCCGCTTGAAGGCGGCGGCGGCGATATCGGCCGTTGCCCGGGCGCGGGTGAACGGGCTCGTCAAGAGGACATCGGGCCGCCCGGCCAGTCGGGCCAGCCCTCGGGCCGCCCGCCGGAACCGGATCCGGCCGTTCCGCGTGAGGGGACGATCCTGATCGCGGATGCCGGACGCTCCGTTGCGGACGGCAGGAGCGTGGCGAATCAAGAGGAGATTCACGGGGCGTTACGGCATGGGTGCGCTACTCCACAGCTTTCGGCCACGGCGCTCGAGCTTCGGCCACTCCACGAAGAACGCGGTGCGCGATTTCTTTCGACGCCTTCGCTGCCGTTCGAGAAGCTGCTGCTCGAACGCGGGCTCGGCCTCGCGGCGATCGATGCCCTCATGGAGATACTCTTCGAGTACCACGGCGTCCTGGTGTTCTCCAAGAATGTCTTGCACCGTCTTCGTCTGATCGATGAATCGCTCGCCGAGCTCGCCCGCGGCCGCCCGCACCAGCTCGGCGGCGTAACGCGCCCGCTTTACCTTGATCCGGATCTCGTGGAGGTCGTCGGTGCTCGGGTGGCCGGCGAGGGCCCTGACCGCGCGTCGGAGCTTCTTGAACTCGACGGCGGCGTTGCCCAGGAGCGAAACGCCCGTCGAGGCGGCCCGGGGAGCGGCCAGAGCGGTGTCCAGGCGGGTCAGGAGCCTGGCGTATCGCCGGCCATCGAGGACCCGGCGCAGGCTCCCTTCGGCCTGGGCGCGGTCGGCATTCAGCCGGCGGAGCAGCCCCTGCCCTGCCTTCCGATTGGCGCCCGCCAGGGCGGTGGGATCGGATCTCAGGTAGGCCCGGATCACATCAAGGTCGCGCGCCTCACCGAGGGCGGTTCCGAGCCAGTCCAGCTCGCTCCGAAGCCCCTTCACCCACTTGCGGTCGAACAGCGGGCCGCTCGCCCGGAGTACGGCCCGGAGCCGGCGGACCGCGACACGCATCCTATGCAGGTCCTCCGGATCGCGTCCGCTCCGGGTGCCGGCCTCGCGGGCCCGAATGGCCGCGACCTGGGCATGGAGGGTCGCGATCACATGCTCGAGCCCGGCGTTCCTGGTAGGCATTGTGCGGCGGCGCCCCTCGCGGTCATGGGGCAGGCCGGACCGTACCACGGGCCTCCGGTCCGTCGCCACCACTTCATCGAAACGTCACCCTCGCGTCACCGAGTCATGTCCTCGATGCCCGCGCCGCTTCAGCTCGCGGCGCGGGCGAGCTTGACCGGCGCGCCGACGATCTTCACCAGTCTGACCGCAGCGAGGACCCGGATGACGGCCCAGGAGGGATCGAACTCGAACCGTCGCATGCTGAACTTCGGCGCGCGCGGGTGGGCATGGTGATTGTTGTGGAGGCTCTCGCCGCCCGTCAGCCAGGCCAGCACCCGGGAATTATAGGCGGTGTTGTCGAAGTTCTTCGCTCCCCGCCAGTGTCCCAGGCCATTGATGAGCGGCGCCAGCACGAAGACGTAGAGGATCGCGTGAGCAAGCGCCGCCGCGAGGCCCACCCAGATTCCGAATACCAGACACAGGAGCGCGATGCCCACCACGAGGCCGCTCAGTCCCTTGGAAAAGAGGGTACGATCCAGCCAGTCCTCGGGGATGTCCGGCGCAAACGTCCGAATCGTCTCGGGATTGCGCGCTTCCCGCATGTAGTAGTAGACGTTCCACAACTGGATATTCCAGAAGCCGAGCAGCTGAGGACTATGCGGATCGCCTTCGCGGTCCGTGAAGGTGTGATGCTTCCGATGCACGGCGACCCACTCGCGGCGGCTCTGGCCGGTGGTGAGCCACAGCAGGACCCGAAAGCCCACGTCCACGACCGGATGGAGACGTAGCGCGCGGTGCGCGAGCGCCCGGTGCAGGTACACCGAGGTCGCGATGGCGGCAATCTGGGTGAGCGTCAGGGCGACGAGCGGGGCGATCCACAAGTGATGAAGCATCGTGCCTCCTCGCGCCATCCTCGGCAGCGCGAATACCTCGTGCGATTGACGTCAGGACTGGGGGACGCGCAACAGAGAAGCGCGAGAGTGCCACCGGAAGCACTCTCCGGCCCGGAGGGCCCCCTCGGGGAGCAACCGCCAACTCAGCATCTGACCTTACTATAGCCCTCTGGAGACCCCCGTGGCAACGCAATCTCCCGTCCAGGCTCTGGGCCTACTTACAGGCGCACTTGTCCGCGCCGGTCGAAAATGTAGAGTTTTTCTTACAACCTAACGCGCCTTCAGGTCAGGAACGCTCTGCGGTCCCTCGCCGCCAGCGGCGGAGGCGCAACCCTGGCCCGCGGCGGGAAAACTCCGGCACGCGGCCGAGCACGCGCGCGAGATCCTCGAAGATCGAGTAGGCGACCGGCGTGACCAGGAGGGTCAGGAGCAGGGAGAGTGTCTGGCCGCCCACTACGACCACGGCGATGGCCCGGCGCTCCTCGGCGCCCGGCCCCGTCCCGGCCCAGAGCGGCAGCATGCCGGCCACGAGCGCGAGCGTGGTCATGAGGATGGGCCGCAGCCGGTCGCGGTTGCCCTACCATGATCGCGTCCTCGCGGCTCATGCCCTCCGCGCGGAGGCTATTCATGTGGTCGATCTGCAGGATGGCGTTCTTCTTCACCACCCCGAAGAGGACGAGGATGCCGAGCGCGGAGTACAGGTTGAGCGTATTGCCGGTGTACCAGAGCGAGAGAAGGGCAAAGGGTACCGACAGCGGGAGGGACAGCAGGATGGTCAGGGGATGGATCAGGCTCTCGAACTGAGCGGCGAGAATCATGTACATGAAGATGACGGAAAGGAGGAAGACCCAGAGGAACTCGGTGAACGTCCGCTCCAGCTCCCGCGCGCGCCCGGAGATGGCGGTGGTGTAGCCGGCGGGCAGACGCATCTCCGCCACCGCGCCGCGCAGCGCGGCGATGCGGTCGGCCTGGCCGAAGCCGGGGAGCACCACCGCGCGGAGGCGCACCTCGCGCTGGCGATCGGAGCGATCGATCCGGGAGGCGGTGAACCCCGGGGCGATCTGCACCAGGTTGTCCATGCGCACCAGTCTGGCCGGCCCGGTCTCGCCGCCCTGGCGCGAGACGAAGAGGCGCGAGATCGTCCCGAGATCGCCCCGGTCCTTCTCGCTGAGCCGGAGCTGCACGTAGTAGTCCTCGTTGCTGGCTCGGGTCGCGGAAGCGCGACACCTCCGTGTCGCCCCCCACCATGAGGCGCAGCGCGGTGGCAATCTGCTCGGTGTCCACGCGGAGGTCCCCCGCGCGCTCGCGGTCGATGCTGACGCGCAGCTCGGGCCGGTCGAGCCGCAGCGTGGTGTCGGGGTCGGCGATGCCGCCCATGGCGATAGCCCGCGTGCGCAGATCTTCCGCGTAGCGCGAGAGGGCCACGAGGTCGGGGCCGCGGAGGACGAAGTCGATGTCGAAGCTGCCGCCCCCGATATTGAAGCCGGGGATATTGCGGACGAGGATCCGGAAGTCACGATACTTCCGGAGGCGCAGCCGGACGTCCGCCATCACCTCGCGCTGGCTGTAGTTGCCCCGGAAGGCGCCCAGCGGATCGCCCTTGAGCGTATCGCGCCAGAGCCGGGCAAGACCGAAGGTCCGATCGTCGTGGGGGGCCGTGCGCACGTATATGTTGCCCTGGCTGATGCGCCCGAGAAAGCCCCCGCCGGCGGTGATGAGCACGTGCTGCACGCCCTTCACCGAGCGGATCTCGTCGGCGATGGCCCGAACCGCTTCGTCCATGGCGGGCATCGAGATGCCCTCCGGGCCGTTGATGGTCGCCTCGAACTCGCTCTCGTCCACGTCGGTGGGCGTGTACTCCTGCTTGACGAGCCGTAGATGGGCCACGTCGCCGCGATGGTCACGATCGAGATCGCCACCACCGCCCAGCGATACCGCATGGATTGGCGCAGGGTGAAGGCGTAGCCGCGGTCGAGCCAGGCGTAGAACCCGCGGCGGGAGGCGGCCGCCTCGTGGCCGTGGGCGCCACCGGCCCCTCCGGCGCGGATCATCCGCGCGCTCATCATCGGGGTGAGGGTGAAGGACACCAGGAGGCTGACCAGCACCGACACCGCCGCCGTCACGCCGAACTGATAGAGGAAGCGGCCGGAAACGCTCGACATGAAGGAGACGGGGAGGAAGATCACCACCAGGCTGAAGGTGGTGGCCATGACGGCCAGCCCGATATCGGCGGTGGCCGACTTCGCGGCCTCGAACGGCGTCATCCGCTTCTCCTCGACGAAGCGGAAGACGTTCTCGAGCACGACGATGGCGTCGTCGATGACGATGCCGACCATGAGCACCAGGGCCAGCATGGTCACGCTGTTGAGCGTGAAGCCGAGCGCCCACATGGTGCCGAACGCCGAGATGACCGAGCACGGGATGGCCACCGCCGCGATGACAGTGGACTGCCAGCTCCGCATGAAGAGGAGCACCACCAGCGAGGCGAGGATCGAGCCCAGGATCAGGTGGACCTTGATCTCGTGCAGCGCCGCGTAGATGTAGCGCGACTGGTCGCGGATCACCTCGAGGCGCACGTCGGGAGGGATCTGGCCGGCGAGACGGGCAAGGCTGACCTTCGCCGCCTCGATGACCGCCACCGTGTTCTCGCCCGACTGCCGCCGCACCTCGAGGATCACGCTGGGCACGCCATTGAGGCGGGCCACGGAGCGCTGCTCGGCCGTCCCATCCTCGGCCCGGCCCACGTCGCGCATCCGGACGGGGGCGCCGTTGACGGTAGCGATGATCACGTCGTCGAAGGCCTTCGGATCGGCCACGCGCCCGATGGTGCGGAGCGAGGACTCGCGCAGCCCCGCGGTGACGTTGCCGCCCGGCATGTCCGCGTTCTGGCGGACGAGGGCGTCGCGGACGGCAGTGATCGGGAGCTGGTAGGCGGCAAGCCGGTCCGCCTCCACCCAGATATTGATCGCGCGGTTGAGCCCGCCCACGAGCCGCACCTCGCCCACCCCGAACGAGCGCTCGAGCTGGACCTTGACGATCTTGTCGGCCACCTCGGTCAGCTCGCGCAGCGGCCGGTCGCCGGCCACCGCCACCGTGAGGGCGGGCGCCTGGTCGTTGTCGAACTTCGCGATGATGGGCGCCTTCGCGTCGCGGGGAAGGTTCCGGATCGCGAGGGCGACCTTCTCGCGGACGTCCTGCGCCGCCACGTCGATGTTCCGGCGGAGCTCGAACTCCACGATGACGATGGACTGGCCGGGTCCGGAAATCGAGCGCAGCTCGCGGATGCCCTGCACGGTGTTGACCACCTGCTCGATCTCGCGCGTGACCTGGCTTTCCACCTCCTCGGCGGAGGCGCCGCTGAGCTCGGTGCGGACGCTGACGGTGGGCAGGTCCACGGCCGGGAAACGGTCCACGCCGAGACGGGCATAGGAGGCGGCGCCGACCACCACGAGGGAGAGCACGAGCATCGCCGCGAACACCGGCCGGCGGATGCAGACCTCGGCGAGCTTCTGCATCGTCTAGGGCTGGACCGCCACCGATTGCCCGCCGGTCAGGTTCCCGGGCTGCGCGACCACCGGGGTGCCCGCCCCGATGCCGGATACGACCTCCACACGCTCGCCCAGGCGGCGCCCGGTCGTCACCCGCACCTCGACCGAGCGGCCCTTGTCCACCGTGAGCACCTTCTCCACCCCCGCGAAGGTCACGATCGCGGTCGCGGGCACGGTGACCACGCGGAGGTCGCCCGCGAGGACGACCTCGGCCTTGGCGAAGGCGCCGGGCCGGAGCGCCGCGCCCTCGTTGGGCACCTCGGCTTCGACCAGGAGGGTGCGGTTCTGCTCGCTGATGGCGGGAGAGATGCGCGCGACGCGCCCGCGGTGCTCGCCCGCCACGCCCTCGACGGTCACGACGACCGGCTGCCCCACGCGCACCGCCGTCGCATCGCGCTCGGGCACGGCGAGCCGGAGCCGCAGGGGGTGGAGCTTGACGAGCGTGACCACCGGAGCCCCCGCGGCGAGGTACTCCCCCACCGAGGCTCGGCGCTCGCTCACCGCGCCCTCGATCGGCGAGATGACCACGGTGTCCGCGCGCTGCTGCCGAGCCAGCTCTAGCTCGGAACGCCGCTGCAGGAGCACGGCCTGGCGGTTGCGTACCTCTTCGATCGCGTCCTGGTAGCGAGCCTCGGCGACCCCCAGCGCCGAGACCGCCGTATCGAGCTGCGCCTGGGCGATCAGCTCCTGCTTCCAGAGCCGATCTGTCCGCTCCTTGGTGCTCCGCGCCTCGTCGAGCACCGCGCGCGCCTGCCGCGACGAGGGAGGTTTGCTCGGCATCCACGCGGTCGTCGGTGCCCTCCGGAGACAGACCGAGCCGGGCGCGCGCCTGCTGCAGCGCCGCCACCGCCTGGTCCACGCGGAGCTGCGCGTCGGTGGGGTCGAGGCGCGCGACAGTCTGGTCGCGGCGGACCCGGCTGCCGAGGTCCACGAGCAGCTCGCCGATCCGGCCGGCGACCTTGGTGCCGAGCACGACCTGCTCGTCGGCCGCGAGGGTGCCGGTGGCGCTGACACGGCGATCGACCATCTCCTGCGCGGCCGGCACGAGCCGGACCGCGCGGGGCGGCTGGCGCTGGGCCTCGGAGGGCGGGGCCGCCGCCGGCGCCGGGACTCTGCTGGCATCCGAGCGTGAAAAGGGCCGCCGCGACCAGCGCCGACCCCGACAGCATGCGCCTGGTCGCAGTCCGGGGGGAAGACATACACCGCAATCGTACAACGGCGCGCGATTCGGCGTGTGACAAGGGCAGGCCGCCACGCGTCGAGGTCGGCAAGCGTCATGTGAGCCCGAGGGCCTTTGTCTCCGAGCTCAGGGCCAGGACGACGCGCGCGAGCTGGCGAGCGTACTCGACCTGCGCCTCCTGGAACGCCGCGTCGTCGTCACCAGGGGGCGCGCCGCGCAGATCGAGGACCACCACGGCCAGCGTCCAGCCCAGGAACTCGCGCATCGCTCCTCTCGCTTCCGGCGAGATCCCACGCACGATGGTTTCCGGCGGCAGCCCCTCCCGTATCATCGCCAGCATGGCGCTCGTGCCCTCGCCCATCCCTGCATCTTACCCTTGAGTGGCTGAGATCTGCCCCGTGTCTTGCGGCTCCAATGCGGAGCGACTAGACTGAGGCTCCCGGGAGGAACATTCACATGACCCAGACCGTGCCGTCCCTGGACGAGACCCTCCGCGCCCACGTGGCTCGCTTCACCGACCGCCGCGCCGACTGGGACGCCTTCGCCGACGCGCGCGTGGAAGGGTTCAAGCGCGCGCAGCATCGCTTCATCGGCTCCGGCGCCTCCGGCAAGACCGACGCCGCGGTGATCCCGGCGCAGCACTTCACGCTCTCCGTGATGTTCGTCCCGCCCGGTCAGGGCAATGCGCCGCACACCCACGAGGTCGAGGAGGCCTTCTTCATCCTCGAGGGCAAGGTGCTGGTGTTCATCGAGGACGGTGCCGGAAATCGCGCGGAGACGGTGCTCGGGCGCTGGGACTGCGTCTCGTGCCCCGCCAACGTCATCCACGGCTTCACCAACGTGGGGCTCGAGCCCGCGTATCTCCAGGTGATGCTGGGCAAGGCCAAGCCCGAGCTCATGACATACACCGACGGCGATCTGCAGTCCCGCCGCGACGAGCACCTCCGCGCGCGCGGCCTCCGGCGGCTAGCCTGCGCGCCCGGCTCCGGCCCTGACGCTGGTCGGCGCCTCGCCGAAGCGGAAGGAAGACGGCCGCTTCGTCACCGGCCACGGCCGCTATCTCGACGACATCTCGGTGCGAGGCCTGCTCCACCTGGCCATCGTGCGAAGCCCGCACGCCCACGCGCGCGTGCTGCGGGTCGATGCCGGGGCGGCGCGCGCGCGTCGGCCGGCGTGGTGGCGGTGTGGACGCTGGACGACCTGCCGGAGCTGGCGACGGCCAACGGTGCCGCCGCTCGTGCCGGAGCCGAAGGGCCGACCCTACATCCATCCCGTCCTCGCCGGCCGCCGGGTCGCGTCACGTCGGCGAGGCGGTGGCGGTCGTGGTGGCCGACCGATCCCTACGCGGCGGCCGACGGCGTCGAGCGCGTGCGCGGTCGCCTACGAGCCGCTGCCCGCCGCGATGTCGCCGGACGGCGGCCACCGCGCCCGGCGCCCCGCGCGTCAACGAGGACGTGGCCGGACAACCTGGTCGGCGTGTCAGCACCGGTGCCAAGGGCAATGCTGACGGAGGCGCTGGCGGCGGCGCCGAGTGGTCGTGTCCGCGCGCCTCGCCTACCCGCGCGTGGCGGGCATGCCGCTCGAGACGCGCGGCGTGCTGGCCGCGCCCGATCCGATCGGCGGCGGCCTCACGGTGTGGACGTCGACCCAGGTGCCGTTCGCGGTGCGCAGCGGCATCGCGCCCGTGGTCCGCCTGCCCGAGGAGCGCATCCGGGTGATCGTGCCCGACGTGGGCGGCGGCTTCGGCGTGAAGGGGCACGTCTACCCCGAGGAGATCCTGGTGCCCGTGGTGGCCCGGCGCCTCGGCCGGCCCGGTGAAGTGGGTGGAGACCCGGCAGCGAGCACTGTCTCACCGCGGCCGGCGATCGCGACCAGGTCCACGAGGCGCGGATCGGGCTCGGAGCGCGACGGCCGCATCGTGGGCATCGAGACCGCGTTCACGCGCGATCACGGCGCCTCACCCACGCTCGGCGAGGCCATCACGCTGAACACGATCAATCACCTGCCCGGCCCGTATCGCGTGCCGCACTATCGCGGGGTCGGGCGCAACGTGCTCACCCACAAGACCTTCGCGGCCGCCTATCGCGGGGCCGGCCGACCCGAGGCCGCCTTCGTCCTGGACCGGCTGCTCGACCGCGCGGCGCGGCGGATCGGCATGGATCCGGCCGAGCTGCGCCGCAGAATCTGATCCGCCCCGACGAGATGCCGAGCCCGCACCGGCCTCACCTACCGCGACGGCGCGCCGATCATCTACGATCCGGCCGACTACCCGGCCGCCTTCGACCGGCTGCTCGAGACGCTCGACTACCCGGGCTGGCGCCGGAGCAGGCGGAACGCCGCGGGAGCGCGCGGCCCATCGGCATCGGTCTCTGCGCCTACGTCGAGGGCACCGGCCTCGGGCCCTTCGAGGGCGCCGACATCCGCGTGGACCCCGACGGCACCGTGTTCGTTCACGTCGGCGTCTCGGCGCAGGGTCAGGGACACGAGACCACGCTGGCCCAGATCGCGGCGGACGAGCTGGCGGTGCCGCTCGAGTCGGTCGTGGTGGTGGGCGGCGACACCAGCCTGGTCGGCTACGGCATGGGCACGATCGCCAGCCGCGTGGCCGCGGTGGGCGGGCCCGCGGTGCAGCGCTCCGCCGCGCAGGTGGCGCACAAGGCCCGCCTCGTGGGCGCCGAGCTCTTCGAGTGCGCGCCCGAGGACGTCGTGCTCGCCGAGGGACGCGTGCACGTCGCGTGGCGCGCCGAGCCGGAGCATGACGCTCGGCCAGGTGGCGCGCGCCGCGGTGCGGAGCCGCGCGGTCGCCGAGGCCGGCGGCCCCGGGCTCAGCGCCTGCGCGTTCTTCTATCCCGACACCGTGACCTGGGCCTTCGGTGTGCAGGGCGTCGTCCTCGAGATCGACCTCGAAACGTGCTCGATCTCGCTGCTCAAGCTTGCCGCCATGCACGACTGCGGGCGTGCCATCAACCCGGTGATCGTGGAGGGCCAGCTCCACGGCGGCATCGCCCAGGGCCTCGGCAGCGCGCTGCGGCGAGTCGCTGATCTACGACGACGCGGGCCAGCTCCTCACCGGCACCCTCATGGACTATCCGCTGCCGCGCGCCGAGGACATGCCCCCGCTCGCGGTCGTCCACATGGACTTCCCCTCCGCCATCAACCCGCTCGGCATCAAGGGCGTGGGCGAAAGCGGCGTCATCTCCCCCGCCGCCGCGGTAGCCAACGCGGTCGAGGACGCGCTCGCCGGCTATGGGGTGGAGGTGGATCGCCCGCCATTGACCTCGGCGCGGATCTTCGAGCTCCTGCGGGCGACGGGGCGCTGGCCGGGCCGAGACTAGGGCCCGGCTCGCGTCAGGCGCGCGGATCTCGCCGGGGCTCGTCGCTGGGCGTCGCACCGGCCTCGGCGCCCTGGCCGGCGAGCAGCGCGGGCACGAGCAGCGCCGCCATCGCCTCCACCGTTGCCGCCTGCTCGAGTAGCTCCCGGACCGGAAGGTCGAGGCCGAGCCGGTGCTGCAGCCGGGCGACGATCAGCGCCGCGGACAGCGAGTCCCCGCCGAGATCGAAGAAGGCATCGTGCACGCCGATCGGATCGACACCCAGGACCTCCTGCCAGATGCTCGTCACCAGCGCCTCGACGGGCGCGCGCGGCGCGACCCAAGGCGTCGCCAGATCGGGGCGGGCGGAGGAAGGCTCCGGCAGCGCGCGCCAGTCCGCCTTGCCGTTGAGGGTCACGGGAATCGCGTCGACGAAGACAACCCGCTGCGGAATCATGTAGTCGGGAAGGCGCCCGGCGAGCGCACCGCGCAGCGCCGCGGTGGTTAGCGCGGAGTCTCCGCGAACCACGTAGGCCGTCAGCCAGGGCTGGCCTCTCCGGTCGCGCCGCTCCGCGACCGCGGCCGCGCGCACCTTGGGCGAGGCCAGCAGCGCTGCCTCGACCTCCGCGGGCTCCACTCGGTGTCCCCGCACCTTCACCTGCGCGTCGGTCCGCCCCATCACCGCCAGCATGCCGTTCGGCAGGAGCCGGCCGACGTCGCCGGTGCGGAAGCCGCGCCGCGCCCCGCCGGCCGGGTCGTGCAGGAAGCGCGCGGCCGTCTCTTCGGGCTGCCGCCAGTACCCCCGAGCCAGGCCCGAGCCTCGCACCACGATCTCGCCCGGCTCGTTCACGCCGAGCTCGATGCCGCCGACACCGGTGATGAGCAACTCCACGCCGGACGCCGGGTACCCGCAGGGCACGGTCGACCCCTCCACGGGCGTCGCGCGATCAGCGAAGTAATCGGTGATCGTGCTCGTCTCCGTGCCGGAGTAGCCGATCCGCACGACGCAGCCGGGCGAGAAGTGCCGCGCGAGCAGCCGGAGATCGTCCGGCCGGACCTGCTCGCCCGCCAGCCGGATCAGCCGCAGGAGGGGAAATCCGTCTCCCTCCGGCAGCGTCGCCGCGAACTGGCGAAACAGGGTGACGCCCGGAGAGAGGATGGTGATCTCCTCGTCCAGGAGGAAGTCGCGCAGCCCGCCGAGACCGCACGTCCGCACGTCGAAAAAGTGGACGCTGGCCCCCGACACGAGCGCGTTGAACGCGACACCGGTGTCGCCGATGAACGCGATCGAGCGCACGATGCACTCACGATCGTGCCGGCCGGTGCGGGAGCGAGTCGCCGCCACCAGCACGCGCTGGGCCAGGCACGCGTAGTCGACCATCACGCCCTTGGGCCGTCCCGTCGTTCCCGACGTGTAAACGAGACAGGCCAGCGCGCCGGGCGCGGGCTCGAGGCCCAGATTGTCCGCGGACAGCCCCTCGGCCGCGTCCGCCTCCACGAGCGCCGTCGCGGTGGCAGCGATCGCGGCGCGCGCCTGGCTCGCGTGAAGGCGGTCGGCGACCAGGAGTCGGGCGCCGCTGTCTTCCAGGATCGCGCCGAGCCGGTCCGGCGGCGCGGCCGGGTCCAGGACGACGAAGAACTTCCCCGCCTTCCACGCCGCCAGCATCGCGGCCACCGCGGCGGGGCCGTTGTCGAGGAGCAGGGCGACCGGCTCCGGCTCCTCCCCGAGCTGCGTCAGGATCAATCGCCCCAGGCGATTGGCGCCCGCGTTCAGTTGCCGATAGCTGACCCGGTCACCGCCCTTCCCCAGCGCGAGGCGAGAGTCGAGCGCGGCCGCCTGCCGCTCGAGGTGTGCGAGCAGATCCTCTGGCCGCTCCAGCTGCACCGGGGCGAATCCACCGGCCGGGTGGCGGCAGCGATCGACGATGCGTTGCTGCTCTGCCCAGGCCCTCGCAAATGCGGCGGCGTCCATTCCCGTAGCGTCTATTCGACCTCAGAACACCACCTGGAGCAAGTGCTCCCAACCGCCGGGCGCCGGCGGTCAGGATCCAGCGGCTCTCGTTCGTGGTACGGTTCGACCCAGGAGATCGGACCATGACGCGTCTTCTCGACGGCATCCGCGTGATCGACGCGGCCAACTTCATTGCGGGCCCCGTCTCGACCACGATCATGGCCGACTTCGGGGCCGACGTCATCAAGGTGGAGCCCCCGACGGGTGACGTCTACCGCGTGCGCGGCGCCGGCTATCCGCCGAGCCCATACAACTACCCGTGGATCGTCGACAACCGCACGAAGCGCAGCGTGGCGATCGACCTGCGCACCGAGGACGGGCAGAAGCTCCTCCACCACCTCGTGCGCGACGTGGACGTCTTCGTGACCAACGCGCCGCTCGACTCGCGCGCCCGGCTGCGCGTGCGCTACGAGGACCTCGCCCCCCTCAACCCGCGTCTGATCTATGCGTCGATCAGCGCCTACGGCGAGACCGGCGAGGAGGCGAGCAAGCCCGGCTTCGACAGCATCGCGCTCTGGGCCCGCACCGGGCTGATGGACCTGGTCCGCGCCTCACCGGACGTGCCCCCCGCCCGCTCGCTGCCCGGCATGGGGGATCATCCCACCGGCACCGCCCTCTTCGCGGCGATCATGGCCGGCCTCTACCAGCGCGAGCGCACGGGGCGCGGCGCCATGGTCTCCACGTCCCTGATGGCCAACGGGCTCTGGATGAATGCCATCCCGGTGCAGGGCATCCTCTGCGGCGTGCGCACCGAGGTGCGCCCGCCTCGCGAGGAGGCAATCAGCGCGCTCGCCAACATGTACCGCTGCCGCGACGCGCGCTGGTTCATGCTGACGATCACCGGCGACGAGCGCCACTGGGAGCCCTTCGCCCGGGGGATCGGCCGCGAGGACCTGCGTGACCGATCCGCGCTTCGCGGCGCGGCTCGACCGTCACGCGAACGCCCGCCGGCTCACCGCGGTGCTCGACGAGGTGTTCGCCGCCAAGAACTGGGCGGAGTGGTCGCCGATCCTCGAGAAGACCGGCGTCGCGTTCGGCGTGGTCGGCACCCTCGACGACATTCCCCACGACGCCCAGATGCGCGCGAGCGGGGCGCTGACGCCGATCCACGACCCGCGGGCCGGCGCTGCCTTCACTGTATCGAGCCCGCTCCAGGTCGGGGGTCAGGACAAGGTCCCGCCGACGCTCGCCCCGGAAATCGGGCAGCACACGGTGGAGGTGCTACGAGCCGCCGGCATCACCGATGCGGAGATCGAGCGGCTGCGGCAGGCCGGGGTGGTCGTCCAGGCCTGACGCTACCGCCGCGGCGGCGGCGTGCGGCCCAGCACTTTCTCGATCGCCATGCCCAGGGCGAGCAGACGCTCGTCGGTGCCGCGCAGGCCGTCGAGCGAGAGCCCGACCGGCAACCCCGTGCTGGGGCCGAGGCCAGCGGGGATCGTCAGGCCCGGGGTGCCGGCGTTGCTACCCGGATCCGTGTTGCGGATGAAGAGCAGGAACGTCTGGAGGCTGCTCGCCTCCGGGCCCTGCGCGACCGCGACGGCCGGCGTGGTCGGACTCACCAGCGCGTCGATGGCGTACTTGGCGAACGTGTCGTTGAAGTGCTTGAGGAGCGCCGGCCGCGCCTGCTCCATCGCGGCCTTGTAGATGGGCGCCGCGTCCACCACCCCGTTGGGCGCCGGCAGCTTGCGCGGTATCACGAGTCCGTCGTATGTGCCCTTGACGTCCTTGCTGGCGATCTGGGCCGCCACCTGCTCCACGCTCAGGCCCGTGCGATAGCGCTCGAGGTAGGCCTTGAGGTCGTCATAGGCCTCGTACAGGGCCACCGGGAAGCTGGCCCCGTCGTTCAGCTTCTGCAGATCCGGCATGTCCACCTCGACGATGGTGACTTCCAGCGCGTCCTTGATGAGGTGATGACCGAATCGACCATCGCCTCTGGCCCAGCGGCACGATCTCGAGGAACATCGCCACCTCCTCCTCGGAGCACAAGCCCATCCCCGCTCGACGCCCGCGCGGTGTACCAGCGGCGATCGAAGATCACGACTTCGCCCGCGGCCGGCAGGTGCGGGCAGGTAGCGCTGCACGTACATCTGGCTCTTCTCGGCCGGTCGGCGCGGGCAGCGCGCCTCGTCGAAGCCGCGCGGGCGTCCCCGTCGGTGTTCGTGTCAGCCCCGCCACGTGCGTGTTGTCCTTCACCACGAGCGGCACGCCGTGGAGCGCGCCCCTCGCCCGTCCGGCCGCGAGCTCGGCATCCGCCCGCTGGGCGGCCGCGAGCGCCCCGGCCCGGTCCAGCGTGATGTAAGCATTGAGGTCGCGGTTGGCGTCGGCCCGCGCGAGATAGGCCTGCGTGAGCTCGGCGCTGGTCACCTTCCGCTCCCGGATCAGCTGCGCGGCGTCCACGACGCTCAGCTGGGTCAGGTCGGCCGGGCGTTGGGTTGTGCTCATGCTGGCACACCCCGCCAGGACGAGCGCGAGCGTCAGGACGGACAGGGCACGAATGATCATGGCCTTCTCCTCATGCGAACACGCTAACAAGGGGACGACGCGGATGATCAGAAGCTCGGCTTGGTCGAGAAGGGTGTCAGCTGGAGCTCGTGCGTCCAGCAGGAGCGGTCCTGGGTGTGGAGGTAGTAGAACGCCTCCGCGATCTTCACGGGACTCATCACGATTTCCGGGTGCTCGCGGGCCCGCGCCAGGGCCCGGGTCCCCGGCGAGTCGATGAGACCATCGATCACGACGTTGGCCACGTGCACGCCGTGCTCGGAATACTCCTCGGTCAGCACCTGCGCCAGCGTGCGCATCAGGACGCGCGGGTAGTAGAGCGACTGGCCGGTCAAGCGCTTGCGACCCCGCAACGACGATGAGTTGTTCGAGATCAGGAACGAGCCGGCCCCGCGCTTGCGCATGGCGGGCAGCACTTCCTTCGCCACCAGGAAGGGTCCGCGGCTGGCGATATGCTGCGCGGTCTCCAAGATCTCGAGGGGCACGTGCTCCAGCAGCTCCTTGTCGGGCGGCAAGTCGCGCCCCTCCAGGTAGCCTGCGTTGTAGACGAGCACGTCCGGATCACCGGCCCTTTCCCGAATGGTCGCGAACGCCTTCGCGATGGACTCCTGCGACACCAGATCCAGCTCGACGATGAAGCTCGTGCCGCCCTGCTCCTGGATGGCCTTCTCCAGCCCGGCCGCGTTGGCGGCCTTGCGGGTCGTCAACACGGTGACGAAGCCCTCGTGGGCGAACTTCTGGGCGACAGCGCCGCCCACGCCCCAGCGCACGCCGACCGGCAGGTCGCGGTCATCGAGCGCCTTGCCGTGCGCCAGCTTGGTATTGCGCCCATCCGCTTGCCACTTGGAGGTTGCTCCCACGACGACAGCGACGGGCCGACGGTTCGCATTCATGACGGGTAGCATCGCGCGATTGTGCCCGCGCGGCAATCATGAAATCATCCCCCCGGCCACCAAGCCCAGGAGGGATGCGATGGACGTCGGCGTGCAGATGGTGTTCGCCAGCTACGGATGGAGCAGCATCTCCGATGGCGAGGTCTGGGACGAGGAGCTGCGGCTCGCGCGGCTGGCCGCCGATCTCGGCTTCGATGTGCTCTGGTCCGTGGAGCACCACTTCAACGACTACTCGTTCTGCCCCGATAACCTCCAGCTCATGTCCTACCTGGCGTCGGAGTGCCCGGATATCGGGCTCGGTACCGCCGCCGTGATCCTGCCCTGGCACGATCCCCTGCGCGTGGCCGAGCAGGTCTCCGTCCTCGACCACCTCAGCCGGGGCCGCCTCCGCCTCGGCATCGGTCGCGGCCTTGCCCGGCGGGAGTTCGAGGCCTTCCGCGGCACGATGGACGAATCGCGAGAGCGCTTCGACGAGGCGTCGGCGATGATCCTGCGCGCCCTTCGCACCGGGTTCATGGAGGGCGATGGGCCGTTCTACCGGCAGCCCAGGACGGAGATCCGCCCCCGCCCGACGCGCGCCTTCGACGGGCGCGTGTACGCGGTGGCCTCCTCCGACGACTCGGTGGTGTCCGCGGCCAAGCTCAAGGCGCGCATGGTGATGTTCGCCGACCGCCCCTGGCCCATCCGCATGCCGGCGATCCAGAAGCATCGGGACCTGATGCGTGAGATGCACGGGGAGCAGGCGGGACCCCCGTTGCTGGCCGACTTCTGCGTGTGCACGCCCACGCTCGACGGCGCGGAGGCCAAGGCCCGCCAGTACATGGGCAAGTTCGTGGAGAGCAATTTCTACCACTACGAGCTGCTGGGGGCGCACTTCAGCACCGTGAAAGGCTACGACGCCTACGCGCAGAAGATCGCCATGGCCCGGGAGATCGGCATGGACGGGATCGTCTCCGCGTTCATGGAGGCCGCGGTCTGGGGCACGCCCGACCGCATCCTGCGCAAGCTCGAGGAGCGGCGGGGCCTCGTGGGTGACTTCGAGCTGGCCACGTCCTTTCGCTTCGGCGGCACGCCCTACGACCTGGCCGAAGTCCGGGCTCCGCCTCTACGCCAAGGAGGTGCTGCCTGTCGTGCACTCGTGGAAGGCCATGCCTTCCGGCGCGCATCAGCGGTAGGCGCATGCCCACCTCGTCCGAGCTGCCGACCCCGGTGGAAGGCGCTCCGGGCCTGGACTACGACACCGTCATCATCGGCGCCGGCATCTCCGGCCTGTACCAGCTTTACCGCCTGCGGGAGCTGGGCCAGCGAGTCCGCGTATTCGAAGCGGGCACCGGGGTCGGCGGCACCTGGTACTGGAACCGCTACCCCGGCTGCCGCTTCGACTCCGAGAGCTACTCCTACGGCTACTCCTTCAGCCAGGAGCTGCTCGACGAGTGGAACTGGACCGAGCACTTCGCCCCCCAGCCGGAGACCGAGCGCTACCTCAACCACGTCGCCGACACGTTCGACCTGCGCCGGGACATCCAGCTCCGGAGCCGGGTGAAGGCCGCGACCTGGGACGAGGGGAACCGCGCCTGGGAGATCGCGTTGGAGGATGGCCGCCGCTGCCGGTCGCGCTACCTGGTCACGGCGGTCGGCCCGCTCTCTGCCCCGACCCTGCCGCGGCTCGCGGGCGTCGAGGACTTCCGGGGCGAGGCCTACCACACCGGCCTCTGGCCCAAGCATCCCGTGTCCTTCGCGGGGAAGCGCGTGGCCGTCATCGGCACCGGGGCCACCGGCGTGCAGGTCATCACCGAGATCGCCAAGACGGCGGGCCACCTGACCGTCTTCCAGCGCCGCCCGAACTGGTGCACGCCGCTGCACAACCGGCCCATCACCAGGGCGGAGATGGCCGAGATCCGCGAGGGCTATCCGGCACTCTTCCAGCGGTGCCGGGAGACGGCCGCCTGCTTCCTGCACACGACCGACCCGCGCGGCACGTTCGAGGTGAGCCCGGAGGAGCGCCAGGCCTTCTGGGAGATGCTCTACTCCTCGCCCGGCTTCGCCATCTGGCTCGGCAACTTCCGCGACATGCTGATCGATCGCGAGGCGAACGCGCTCTTCTCCGCCTTCGTGGCGGACAAGATCCGCCAGCGGGTGAAGGACCCCAGGGTGGCGGAGCTGCTGATTCCGAAGGACCACGGGTTCGGCACGCGCCGGGTGCCACAGGAGAGCGGCTACTACGAGGTCTACAACCAGCCCAACGTCGAGCTGGTCAGCATCCTCGAGACCCCCATCGAGCGCATCACGCCGACCGGGCTCAGGACCAGCGATCGCGAGCTCGCCTTCGACCTCATGGTCTTCGCCACGGGCTTCGACGCCATCACCGGCAGCCTGGACCGCATCGACATCCGCGGCGTCGGCGGCCAGAAGCTCAAGGAACGGTGGAAGGGCGGCCTCGAGACCTTCATGGGCGTGATGATCAACGACTTCCCCAATCTCTTCATGATCATGGGCCCCCACACGGCGCTCGGCAACATCCCCCGCAGCATCGAGTACAACGTCGAGTGGATCCGCGACCTGCTCGGCTACCTGGAGCGCCGCGGCCTGCGCGTCGCCGACGCCCGACGGGACGCCGTGGAGGAGTGGACCGCCTTCGTCAAGAAGAAGGGCGAGGGCCTGCTCGCCAACGAGGTCGACTCCTGGATGACCGGCGTCAACATGAACGTCGAGGGCAAGAACGTCCGCATCATCGCCCGCTACAGCGGCACCGCGCCCGAGTACCGGGAGTGGGGTGACCGCGTGGCCGCGGACGGTTACCGCGAGCTGGCGATGATGGCGTAGCCGCTCCACCCTTCACGAATCGAGAGGGCCACCCATGATCGTCTACGAGATGCGGACCTACACGCTCCACGTCGGCAAGATGGCCGAAGCCGTCAAGCTCTACACCGAGTTCGGCTATCCGGCGCTCCAGAAGGGCGGCCAGGACAAGAAGCTGATCGGCTACTTCCAGGCCGACACGGGCATGATCAACCAGCTCGTCCACCTCTGGAAGTTCAACGACGACGCCGACCGCCGCGCCCACTGGGCGGCCGTGTTCGCCAACAAGGACTTCGTCGAAGGGTTCGCGGTGAAGTTCCGGCCGCTGGTGGCGTCCCAGGAGGTCAAGCTGCTGACCGCGGCCCCGTGGGGACCGCATCCCTGAGCATCTGATAGACTGGGGCGCCGTTCGAGGCGCGTCCACCCAACTTCGACGAGGAGCCAGCGATGCGTAGATATCACGATATCCGGCTGGACAACCAGACGGTCACGACGCGCGAACTACACGGCGAAGACATCGTCAGGGCGGGCCGCAACCTGATCGCCCGGACCTTGCTGGAGCTGGGCGCGGCGACGGTCGATCCGCTGTCGCCGCAAAATCCCCTGATCTTCTCGGCGGGGCCGTTCGCCGGCTCGAGCTTCTCCAACGCCAACCGCACCAGCGTAGGATGCCGCAGCCCGCTCACCGGCGGCATCAAGGAGGCCAACGGCGGCGGATCGTTCTCCTACGCCCTCGGCCAGCAGTCCATCGCCGGCTTCACGCTGCACGGCGCCTCGCCGACGTGGGTCGTGATCCACTTCAAGAAGGACGGCACGATCGACGTTCGACGATGCCGCGCCGTACCTCGGCAAGGGCAACTTCGAAGCGGACCGGATGCTGCACGCCAAGTACGGCAAGAAGGTCACGGTGGCGCTCTGCGGTCCGGTGGGCGAGTACCAGGGATTGCTGGCGGGCATCGCATTCAGCGACAAGGACGGCCGCCCCTCGCGGCTGGCCGCGCGCGGCGGCGTGGGCGCCGTCATGGGCGCCAAGAAGGTCAAGGCCGTCGTCGTCGACCTCGACAAGATCCCCGCCTTCCATGAGCCCAAGAAGGTCAACGCCGCGATCAAGGACTACGCGAAGATGTTGCAGGCCGACGGCATCGTGACGAACTTCTATCAGAAGATCGGCACGATGGGCATGGCCGACGTGCAGAACCAGATGGGGGGCCTGCCGGTGCGGAACTTCAGCGCCGGGCAGCAGGTCAACCTCGCCACCGGCGAACGATTCAAGATGGGCGGCGACTACATCACCGAGATCAACAACGCGCGCGGCGGCGAGCAGACCCACGCCTGCATGCCCGGATGCATCATCCAGTGCAGCAACCTCTACGCGGACGCCTCGGGCAAGGAGGTCGTCTCGCCGGTGGAGTACGAGACCCTCGGCCTGCTCGGCACCAACTGCGGGCTCACCGATCCCGACGATCTCGCCCAGCTCAACTACGTGGCCAACGACCTCGGCGTGGACACGATCGAGACCGGCGCCATGCTCGCCGTGCTGATGGAAGCTGGGCTCGGCGCATTCGGCGACGTGAAGTTCATGGCCGACTGCCTGGCCGAGATCGGCCGCGGGACGGAGAAGGGCCGGCTGTGGGCGCAGGGCACCGCCCGCGTCGGCGCGCACTACAAGGTCGCGCGCGTGCCCGTCATCAAGAAGCAGGCGATCAGCGCCTACGATCCTCGCGTGGTCGAGGCGACCGGCATCGCCATGATGGCCACCGCCCAGGGCGCGGACCACACCGCCGGGAACCTGCCGCGGCTGAACACGCGCGAGATGGATCTGGACGCGATCATCAGCCAGAGCCTCACGGTGCAGGCGAACGTCGCGGCCACCGATTCGCTCGGGCTCTGCATCTTCGGCCGCAGCGTGACCGAGCCGAACCTGGCCTTCATCGTCGACGCGATCAACGCCGCCCACGGCACGAGCCTGACGCCGGACTTTTCCCGGCGCTCGGACGCGAGACCCTGCGCCTCGAGCACGAATTCAACCGCCGGGCCGGGTTCACCGCGCAGGACGACGAGCTTCCCGCCTTCTTCTACACGGAGATGCTGCCGCCGACCAACCGGGTGGCGCGCTTCCACGGTCCCGAGGTCCACGACATGTACGAGCGACTCCCGGCCTGAGCGACGTCGAGAACGCTTGCCGCTGCGAGTCGTCCAGCCCGCGCGAGACATCGTCCGGTGAGCTCAGCGAGGAGGCAGCGCGGCTCCTAAGGCATCGTCGCGGCTCGACCGCGTGTAGTCCGAGCCCGGCAACGAGCGGCAGCGCTACTCCACGTCGCCGAACGAGACCAGCGTCATGCTCACGGACCGGGCGACCTGACGTTCACGGGACTCGTTGCGTAGCGGGGACTGCACGTGAGACGGAACGGTGTTGTTCGGCGCATCAAGGGGTTGGCGCGGCACTCACGGCGCTTCTTCGTCCGATTGCGTCCCCGATAGAATTGCCCTCGCCCGGCGCTTCAAGCGCACATTTGGCCGGCCACTGAACCTGAAGAACCCGCAGACATTCAATGAGAAAGTGTTCTGGCTCATGCTCTATTACCGTACACCCCTCATCACCAGACTTGCAGACAAGTATGAGGTGAGAAGCTATGTCGCGGAGCGCGTCGGGACCGAGGATATTGAACGAACTGTACGGCGTCTGGGATCGTGTCTCGGATATTGATTTCGAGAAGCTCCCGGACGCGTTCGTCTTGAAGGTCAACTGGGGCTGGGAGATGAATGTGCTCTGCCGCAAGAAATCCGAACTCGACGTGCACAAGACGAAGGCGCAGTTGGCCTCATGGATGCGGCGAAGTCACTATTGGAATACGCGTGAGTGGTGCTACAAGAACATCAAGCCGCGCATCATCTGCGAGCGGCTCCTGACGGATCAGAGGTGGGGCACTCCATCGGACTACAAGTTCTTCTGCTTTGATGGCGAGCCTCGCTTTGTGCGGGTTCACACCGATCGTCTTGGCCAGCAGGGACGGGGCCTCTTCGATCTGGATTGGCAGGCTCCCCCGTTCACCTGCGGCGACACTCCCAGCGGGCCAGCTATTCCCAGACCGAGCAACTTGGATGAGATGGTGGCGTGTGCTGCAGACTGTCTCATGGCTGGCCGTTTGTGCGCGTTGACCTCTATGGTAGCGATGGACGAACCATCTTCGGTGAGATGACCTGGTATCCGGGCGCGGGGCAGGATCGAGTCCTGCCGGAACGCTACAACAGATATTGGGGGGAGGCACTGCGACTGCCTCCCAAAACGATCTGCTGACAGTCGGCCCGACTATCTTGCCGGGCTGCACTCAGATACATGCGCTGGACAGTTCGACGCAGCACACTCCTCTTCGGCGGGCCCCTCCCCAAGAAGCGGTAGTTCGACACGCCGTCGAATCGGGCGTCGGCGAGATCCCCCCGGCGGCCGTCGCAGGGGGCGACCGCCGCCGGAGGGTGCTAGTGTTGTCTACGCTCCCTCAGGAGCGATGCGACAGCTTACTCCACTGAGACCGCGAGGTCGGTGTTCCAGGTGATGTCAACACGGTCGCCCACCTTGACCTGATCGAACACGGTCGGATCGACGACCCGTCGGCTGTATTTCCACCCGTTCGGCCCGACAAAAGTGATCGCCGACGTGCCCTTGTCGATGTCGACGATGCTCGCCGTCATCCTCCGCACCATCTCCGCCTTGCCGCTGGTCTGCCCCGTGGTGGAGGTCGTTTCAGCGGTATCGACGGCAGCCTCGCCCGGCGGCTTCAGGCGCACCATGACGTTGTTGTTGTACGTTGCCTTAATCTTGTCCCCCACCTTAAGCTGGTCGAAGCGCGTGACGGTCGCGGGCACATTGACGGCGACGAGCTTGCCATCGGCCGTCTTGATGTTCATGGCGCGCTTGCCCGATCGATCGTCTCTACGGTGCCCGCAATGGTGATGGTCTGTGTCGGGAGCACTCTGACCTGCGCCCAACTGGGCAGGGCAAGAGCGCAGACCACGGCGAACGCGCTCAGCATCGTCATTGCTCGCTTCATGTGTTTTCCCCTTTTGATTACCCAATCTGGGCGGTTTCAGAGTCCATCCTCCGCTCCGCTTCAAATATGGTTGCTGATGGTGTGTTTCGTGCCGATGTTGGTTCAGGTCTTGCGACGGGGGGGGAACGGCCAAAGCCACCGGGCTGCCGCAGCAGCGACGAAGGGTTACCCTTGATCCCGAACCCAGACGCCACTTTCGCCCCCCATCGTGCGCGGCAGTCAGGCCGCCCTCGACCGCCCTGGAACAGGCTGAGGCCCTGCGCCTGGTCCATCCCTGCTCCACCGTTGGCCGCTGCACGTCGAACATGAGGGGCGGTACGCTCCACGGGCTCAGCGTTGACCGACAACCTCGATTTGTCGATAGGACCATAGGCGTATGGTGATCGCGGCCGGCACAGGGAGCGAAGACGACATCAGCGTCATCACAGGCGGCCGGGCGTTGCTCTGTGACCGATTCACGCGGTAGGGTTAGCGCGTGCCCTCTGCCGATGATGGCCTCGCCGCGGAGTGCTTGCCTGCGTCCCAGCAGGAGATTCGCGAGCGGTGCCGGCACCCGACCGGCGTCTGGGAACCCTTCGACGGGCTGCGGGCGGAGCTCTCCGTACCCGCGCAACTCCATGCCGTGGCCACGCGTCACCCGGACCGCGTTGCCGTCCTGGAGCCGGCGGGCTCGCTGACCTACCAGCAGCTCGGCGCGGAGGCCCGGCGCGTCTCTAGTGCGATCCTCGGGGGGACGGGCGCGCCCCGACCGGACCTGACGGGACCGGACCCGGAGGCGGCGCCGTCGCCATTCTCTCAGCTCTCGACTCGCACGCGGTCGTGGCGGTGCTGGGCGCGCTCGAGGCCGGACGCGTCTTCGTCGTGCCCGATCGCTCCCTGTCGCGGGCTGGCCAGCAGCGGGTCATCGACGACGCAGGCGTCGACGTGATCCTGGCCGACGCAGGGCACCTCGGCGCCGCGCGCGACCTGGCCGGCGGGGGCCGGCGCGTGCTGCCCCTTGAGGACATCGGGCACACCGGAGGCGTCGAGGCCGTCCCGTGCGACACCAGCCCGGATGCGCCGGCCACCATCATCTACACCTCCGGCACGACCGGGCCTCCGCGCGGGGTGGTGCACACGCATCGGACGCTGCTCGCCGAGGCGGCGCTCGCCGCGGGCCCACTCCGATTGAGCGACGGCGACCGGGTCGCCTGCGCGTCGTCTCTGGCCTGGCTGGCCAACCTGTTCACGCTCCTCGGCCCGCTCGTGGTCGGCTCGTGCGTGTGCCCGTTCGACGTGGCCGCCCACGGCATCGACCAGTTCGCCGCATGGGCGCGCGCCGCACGTCTGACGATGATCAACGGCCGAATCGTCGTTCGGCAGCTCCTGCAGCGCTCCGACCGCGGGGTGTTCCCGGATGCGCGGATCGTCGTGATAGGCGGGGACACGATCTACCGGCAGGACATCGAGGCCGGCCGGAACCTCTTCCCGCACGCCACCATGGTGACCGGTCTCGCGTCCACGGAGGCCGGGCGCGTGACCTACTTGTTCATGGATCGCGCGACTCCCCTGCCCGATGCCGTGGTGCCGCTCGGGTACGCGGTGGCAGGCAAACGCGTCCGGATCCTTCGCGAGGACGGACAGGATGCCGATCCGGCCGAGGCGGGGCAGATCGCCGTGCAGGGCCGTCACGTGGCGGCCGGCTACTGGCGTCAGCCCGAGCTGACCACGGCCCGGCTCGCCCCGGTGGGCCCCGCCGGCGAGCGGCTCAGCCTCACGGGGGACATGGGCCGACGGCTCGCTGACGGCTGCCTCGTCCATCTCGGCCGTATCGACTTCCAGGTGAAGATCCGCGGATACCAGGTGCCGATCAACGCCGTGGAGGCCGCCCTTCTCGAGCTGGACGGCGTCCGAGAGGCTGCCGTCGTCGCCCACGGGAGCGGGCCCGGCGAGCGGCGGCTTGTCGCTTACGTGGCGCCCGCCGCAGTCGAGCCGGAGCACCTGCGCCGCGCGCTCTCGGCCGTGCTTCCCGCGCACATGGTGCCCCAGGTCTTCGTGTGCCTCGATGCTTTGCCTCGAACCGGGTCGGGCAAGGTGGACCGGGGCCAGCTCTCGCCCCCCGACCGCGCCCGCCCAGACCTCGCCACGCCGTTCGCGCCGCCGCGCGACGAGTTCGAGACCTTGCTCGCCGTCGTGTGGGCGACCGTGCTCGACCTGGAGGTGGTCGGAATCGACGACCGGTTCCTCGACCTGGGCGGTGACTCGCTTGCCGCAATGCGCGTCGCGGCACTGGTGATGCAGGCCACCAACGTCGAGGTGTCCATGGATGCGCTGATCGCGACACCCACGGTGGCCGAAATGGCCGCGGTGGTGCGCGGACACGTCGGGGAGACGCGCGCAGGATCCTGACTTACGCCATCGCCTTGCGGCTGTAGACGAACACCTTCTCGCACACCAGACACTCACAATCGGTCTTCACCCGTCCGTCTACAACTCCATCTCATTCCCCCAGGCTTGTAGTTCTCCTCGCGGAACGTCGGCCTCGGAAGGCTGACTCCGTCCGCCAAGTGCCCAATCGGATGGACTTCTCCACTTGGCTCTTCCATTGCACTACATCAATCCCGCCAGGGGCTCGTTTGAAAACATAGCTCTTCAAGGAGGGAAGATGTGAAGCGCTTCACTCGCATCGCACTCGTCGCGCTCACCGTCACGTTTCTGGATGCCCCGCTCGTCGCGGCTGACCTGCCGCTCGAATTCAAGGGCATTCGCATCGGGACGCGCATCACCGACACCGATCCGATCGTCATCGGCCGCCCGGATGCCCGCTTCTCGTGTGGAAGCCTGCGCGAAGGCGGCGCGACGATATGCACGGACGGTGGCGGATGGATGATCGGCGACGTCGCTATCGGCGTGGTCATCGTCATCGAAGATTACGAAATTGAAGCGCTCGGCATCACCTTCAACCCCGACTCGTGGGACACGGTCTTCCGCGCCTTCACAGGCAAGTATGGCCCCCCCGCGAAGTCGGGAGCAGACACCTTTCTGTGGCAGCACCGCGATGGCGCCATCATTGCGAAGCGCTACGACAAGGGGAGCGACGACAAGTCCCTCGTTTTGTTCGCCAGTAATGCGTTCCTGCATCGGGTGAACGAGGCGACTCCCGCCGCGAGCGGGCAGTGAAGGATCTCGATTAAGGAGTCGGTCGGGACGCCTGGAGGACCCGAGCTGACGCTGCCTCCGACTAACGCCGGCCCTAGCGGGGACTCCACCCGCCCAACTACGTCAACGCGGTGACAACAATCGTCGCGCCCGGATTCCCAGAGCGCTACGCGAGCGATAAGCTTCTCGGGGAAATCCCGCGCCAAGTGCCTGGCCCAGGACGTGCATAGCATTCTCCAGTCGTGAAAACGCTCCGCGCCTCCATCGTTCTCGCGTCGCTCGCTCGCATCGCCTCGGCCTTCTCGATCCCCCAGCCCGGCGAACCGCTCCCCGGCTCCAGCCCGGCCCTCACGGGCGCCCCGCGATCGGATCGGGTGGGAGCCCACGCGTCGGCACCGGCCCGGCCGCTGCGCCGCTCGCTCAACGCCGCCGTCGCCGAGGGAGCCTCCGCCGAGGTCTTCGCTGCCTGCGCCAGCGGCGCCGTGATCATCGGCTGGGCGCTCTACCTGGGGGCGAGCGCTGCGGTGATCGGCTTCCTGGGCGCCCTGCCACTGGGCGCCCAGGTCGTGAGCCTGCCTGCTGCCTGGTTCACCCGCGCGCGTAGCCGCAAGGCCGTCACGCTCTGGGCCGTCGGCATTTCGCGGCTGACCTTCCTGCCCCTGCTCGCGCTCCCGACGCTCAACGTGGATGCGTCCACGAAGCTCCACCTGTTCATGGCCATCGTGGCGGTCAGCACGATCTTCAGCGTGGTCGGCAACAGCGCCTGGGTGGCCTGGATGGGCGACCTGGTGCCGGACCGCATCCGCGGGCGCTTCGTCGGTCGCCGGACCATCTACATCAGCATCGCGGGCACGCTGACATCGCTCGGGGCCGCGGTCCTGCTCGACCGGCTCGCGCTGATCGGCTGGACCGGCGCCGCCCTGTGCACGCTCACCTTCGTCGCCTGCCTGGCCGGCGTGGCCAGCGTGGTGCTGATGCTGCGCCAGCACGAGCCCCCCGCTCCCGCCGAGCCGGGCGTGTCCGCCAGGCTGGCGCTCCGGCTCGCGCTCGGCGACCGGCGGGCCCGCCCGTTCCTCGGTTATCTCCTCGCCTGGAACGCAGCAATAGGTATCTCGGCCAGCTTCTTCGCCTACCACATGCTGACGAACCTCCACACCGGCTTCCTGGTGGTGGCCGCCCACGGCGTCGGCGTGGCCGCGCTGCGCATCGCCTCGGCCCGGCTCTGGGGCCACGCGGTGGACCGGATCGGCGCGGGGCCCGTCCTGGTCTTCTGCTCCTTCGGCATTGCGGCGTCGCCGCTCACCTGGTTCTTCGTCACGCCCGACCGCCTGTGGCTGATCGCCTTCGATGCGGCGTTCGCCGGCTTTCTGTGGGCGGGCCACGGCATCGCGGCCTTCGACCTGACCATCGGCCTCGCTCCGCGGGCGTCGCGGCCCGTCTACCTCGGCGCCTTCGCGACCGCCGGCGGCCTCGGCTTCGGCGCGGCCTCGATGCTGGCCGGCCAGCTCGCCGCTCTCTTCCCCGCCCACTTCGAGCTGGCGGGGGAGGCGTGGACCAACCTCCACGTCCTGTTCCTGCTCTCCGCGGTGGGGCGCCTGGCCTCAGCCGCGCTCTCGCTCCGGCTGCACGATCCGGGGGCCCAGGGCGACGTGCGCGAGCTGATCCGCGCCCTGGCCGAGCGCACCGGCCTCACCGCCCTCAAACCGTCGCCCCTCTGGGGGGAGGGCAGGGTGAGGGGCTGGATGCTGAGGGGCCGATGGTAAGGCGTCGGGGCCTGAGTGAGCGCCTACCGTCCCCGGTGCCGTCCAGATCACGGTCAGCTGGCCAGACGCCACCGGGCGAGCGACGCCCGCGCATCGCTCCCGTTCTGGTCGGGGACGATCGCCAGCTCGAGCACGGTCACCCCGGAGAGCTCCACGCGATAGTCCTCGACCTCGCGGATGGTCTCCGGAGGCGCGAAATTCCATTGCTGCCGGACGATCTCGCGGAACGACCGCCCGCCGTCGGGCGACCAGCGTAGAACGAACTCCTGCGTGCGCGCCCCGTCCGCCTCGATGAAGAGCAGCGACACGCGGCTCAGGCGCTGTGGCCGGTCGAAGAGGAGCCGGATGGTCTGCGGACCCGGCTGCGCGGCCCGCCACCCGGATTCCTCCCCCGGCGCCAGCGCCGCTTCGATCGGGCATGCCGCGTCCTCGGATGTCACCTCGACCTGGGCCAGCTCCTCGAGGTCCAGCCAGCCCTGCTCGGAGACTTCGGTTTCCATAGGGGCCGTCCCGATCACACGCTTTCGCATGGGCGGTCCTCCTCTCGACATCAGTGTGCCTCCCGTCCTGGCCCGGCGCCACTCGGCCGCTTGACCGGGCGCCGCATCCAAGGGATCCTCGCCGCATCCATGCACGCGCTGGTCCTCGAGACGTTCGGCGGCCCCTTCGTCCTGAAGGACGTACCCACCCCCGCCATCGCCCCCCACGAGGCGTTGGTCCGCGTGCGGAACGTCGGCGTCTGTGGCACCGACGTGAAGATCCGCGCCGACCGGATGGGGCTCGGCGTGATCCCGCTGATCATGGGCCACGAGATCGCGGGTGAAGTGGCGGAGGTGGGCAGCCTGGTGCGCGGGTTCGCGCCGGGCGACCGGGTCGTGGTGAACTTCTACGTCACCTGCGGCCGCTGCCCGTTCTGTCGGGCGGGCCGCGACACGCTCTGCTCCGAGGTCCGGCAGCACGGCTTCAGCATCGACGGCGGCTTCGCGGAGTACCTCAAGACCCCGGGTGTCAACCTCTGCAAGGTCCCGGACCACGTCTCGCTCGAGGCCGCCTGCATCCTTGGGGACGCGGTCGCGACCTCCTACCACGCGATCACCAAGCGCGCCCAGGTCCGGCCCGGCACGACACTGGCGCTGATCGGCGTCGGCGGCGTGGGCCTGCACGCGCTGCAGATGGCCCGGCTGGCCGGCGGCTGGGTGATCGCGGTCGACGTCAACGATGCGCGACTCGAGCTGGCCCGCACCCTCGGCGCCGACGCGGTGGTGGATGCCCGCAGCGGGCCGTTCCACGAGGCGGTGCGAAAGCTGACCGATGGTCAGGGGGTCGACGTCGTGCTCGAGTTCGTCGCCAACCAGCAGACGCTACCGTCGAGCTATCAGAGTCTGAGGCGCGCCGGACGGCTTGTCTTCGTCGGCTACACGCCCGAGGTGGCGATGTCGGTGATGCCGCGAGAGCTGGTTCGGAGCGAGCTCGAGATCGTCGGCTCCCGGGCCAACACCAAGCAGGAGCTGCAGGAAACGATGGATCTGGTGGCCCGCGGGCGCATCAGACCCATCGTCGACCGCGTCATCCCCCTGGCCGACATCGAAGACGCTTTCACCGCGCTGCGCGAGGGCCGCCCTTTGGGCCGCAACGTCCTCGCCATCTAACGCACCTCCCGACTCCCGCCAGTCGAGCGTGAAGATCGTGACGATGATGATCAGCCCTCGTGGCGATGCCAGCCGCCGTGCCATCCCCACCACAGGTGAGGACCGGGAACGACGACAATCGGCGGCGGCGCACTTAGCGGAGCGGTCGCTTAGCGGCCCATGACAACGGAGAGACCGTTCATGGGTTCCCCTTTGTCACATCACGTGACGACGGAAGCTCGGCCGCCGTCCAGCCGCCGCCGAGCGCTTGGATGAGCAGGACCGCGGCCGCCATCCGCCGGCCGCTGATTTGGATCGCGGTGACGTCGTTGCTCAGCGCGATCGTCTGGACGGTGATCACGTTGAGGTAGCTGACCGTGCCCTCCTTGTACTGGGTCGTGGTCAGGTCCACGGACTTCCGCGCCGCATTCACCGCCTCGTCCTGCACGCCGTTCTCTTGCTCCAGGATGCGAAGGGCAGCCAGGTTGTCCTCCACCCCGTGAAACGAGCTTGGCACGCACCGAGTTAGAGACCACTAGCCCTTCAAAAACACGGCGTGACTGAAACACGCAGCCCGGGCAACTCCGCGCGGAGACTGACGCCATCCAGCGGCTCGTGCAGGCCAAGACGCTCGCGCTCGTCGTGATCAGCCACGGCCGGAACTACCTGCCCACGTGGTGTGGTACTCAGGCTTCCCGGGGTTGGCAATCTACCTCACCGTGCTTGGCTTCAATCTCCTGGGCGGCGGCTCGCGCGACTTCCGCGACCCCAAGAGTCGCGGATGAGTCGGACTTCTTCCAGGATCAGGCCTGACCTCTTGCGAGGTCGTCCAGCAGCGCCTTCGCCTCCCGGAGGTCAGCGGTGTCGAGGCCCTCGGTGAACGAGTTGTAGAGGGCGGCGAGGGTGCGCCCCGCCTCATCGCGCCGCCCATGCGCAACCAGCAAGCGTGCCTGGCTCGAGGCGGCACGCAACTCCCACGATCGTGCCGTCTGCCGGCGCGCGATCTCGATCGCCCGGCCGAAGCAGTCCAGGGCTTCGGCGACCTCATCCGGAGATGCGGCGAGGCGTAGCTCTCCCTCGAGCCGAATCAGCTCCGCCTCCCACACACGCTCACCCGTGGTGCGAACCCGCTCCAGCGCATCGCCGATGACGCGCAGCCCCTCGTGAGGCTGGTCTGTCTTCAGGCACGCGCGGGCCAAGAGGGAAAGGAAGTACGGCACGAACAAGTGGGCTCCGGTCGACCCGTAGGCCGCGAGCCCACGCCTAATCTGAGCGATCGCCACTGCTCCCCCGCCGAGCTCGGCGTGGACGGACCCCTCGACGATCGTCCCCGCCGCCAGCCACTGTGCCGTCTCATGCTCGGTCGAGAGGGTGATCAAGGCGCGAGCGTGCTCCCTGACCTCGTGGACCTCTCGCCGCAGGTCGCGAAAGACGCAGGCCCACACGAGCGCAACGATGATGCTCGTAGGATGATCGAGCTCCCTGGCCAGCCTGAGTGAGGCGACGCTCTCCTCGAGGCCGCGTGCCGGGTAGCCGAGGATCCAGGAAGCCCAGCTCGCGACCTTGCGGCAGCACACACCAGGGTCGTGGCCACCGTAGACGAACGCGTGGCTCCGGTGCCGCGCCTTGTCGTAGAGCGCCATCCCCTGGTCCAGATGGTGACGCGCGGAGCCCGCGCTTCCCAGCCACACGAGCACCGGCCAGAGCGCGTGGTGTCCCTCAAGGAGAAGTGCCGGGTCGTCGTGACGCTCGGCGAGCGCGAGAAGTTCTCGTCCAAGCTCGAAAGCAGTGCCCGCGCTCGCTCGGTGCGATGCCACTAGCCATATCCCCCACAACGCCTGGAACTGCTGGACCGGCGCGCCGACCTCGTCAGCGAGCTGCCGGGCTCGCGCATAGTTCTGCTCGACCTCCGGCGTGGCGTAGCCTCGCGTCGCCTGGAGTACCGGCCCGAGGGCAAGCCGCAGCGACAACTCCTCACGGTCTCGCGCAGCGCCCGGGGCGAACCTGCCGAGAAGCTCCAGCGCCTGGGTGAAATAGGCCAGCGCATCGCTGTGGGCCGAGTTCGCGAACGCCTTCGCGCCGGCCTGGCGGAGGTAGACCACCGCCTTCTCTCCGAGCTCGCCGCGCGCGGCGTGGTGGGCGATCCGTTCCACCTGCTCGTCCAGCCGGTCCGCGTACAGCGTCTCCATCGAATCCGCGATCCGCGCGTGCAGCACCCGCTGGCGCTCCCGGAGAAGGCGGCCGTAAGCGACCTCGCGGATCCGATCGTGGGTGAAGTCCAGCCGCTCGCCGACGCTGTGCAAGACACGGCGTCGCACCAGCTCCTCCAATGACTCCGCGGCTTCATTCTCCCCGAGGCCCGCAGAGCGGCAAAGGAGCGGAAAGTCGAACTCCCGTCCGATGACGGCGGCGACGGTCGTCAGATCGCGGCTGCGCTCACTCAGCGCTTCCAGGTGCTGGACGATGACGTCACGAACCCGCTTCGGGACAGCGAGCTTCGCCGATGAGTCGACCACGAACCCTTCCGGAAGCGCGCGCACCGTCTCGACCACCGCGAACGGGTTGCCTTCGCTGATCAGCCAGACCTGCTCCGCGAGTCCGGTCGTCACCGCCTCGTTGCTCTGCAGCCGGGCGAGCGCTCTGACGAGCGTGAGCGTCTCTTCCTTCGTGAGCGGCGCGAGCCGCACCTCGACGAGATGCCTGTCGCGGGCGAGATCTCCGAGAGTCCGGCGCAAGATCGGCGCGCCCGGCAGGTCCTCCTCGCGGGCCGTGCCCACCACGAGGATGGGCCATGTCTGCAGTCGGCGCCCGAGGAACGACAGGAGGCGGAGACTCATCTCGTCGCCCCAGTGAAGGTCCTCGACGATCAGCACCGCCGGTTGGTGGAGGACAAGATGCCGGACCAGCTGCGCCACGCTCTCGAAAAGCTGGCGATAGTCCACCGGATTCTGACCGGGCCCGTGCCCAGGAACGCCCAGCTCGGGAAGGAGGCGCGCCACCTCCGTCCGCCACAGAGGATTGAGGCTCTCGAGAACCGCCTTTTCTGCGGCGACGTGGCCGGCGCGAAACGCGTCGACCCACGGCGCGAACGGCAGGATCTGCTCGGCCTCGTAGCAGCGCCCGACGAGCACACGGCCCCCGCGGGCGACCGCCTCGGCGGCGAGCTCCGCCAGCAGGCGACTCTTGCCGACGCCCGCCTCGCCGATCAGCACCACGACCTGACCGTGTCCCTTCCACGCGCGGTTCAGAGTCTCTCGCAGCCGGTCGATCTCAGTCTCGCGCCCGACGAGCGGCAGCTCGCGCGGGAGGGTCTCGTGGGGCGGGGCCAGCGCTACGGCTGACACCGCATGCGCCGTCGCCGGGCTCTCCGCGTCTGCCGCCGCGTGCGATGGGCGCTGCCGAAGGATCTCTTGGTAAAGCTGCTTGGTTGTCGTCTCCGGCTCCACGGTGAGCTCTCGCTGCAGAACGCCGACACAGATCTGGTACTGCCGAAGTGCCGACGGCCGCCGACCCAGCTGCACGTAGAGACGCATGACCGTGCGGTGGACAGGCTCCTGCAGGGGGTCGAGAGCTAGGAGCTGGAGTGCCGTCTGCAACGCCGCGTCCGGGGTTTCCGTGGTGCGCTGGTGACGGAGTAGCTTCGCCAGCACTTCGAGCGCCAGCTCGCGCAGGCGCTCGCGCTCCGTGAGGAGCCACTCCTCGAACGGCGCGTCCTGGAGGGTGAGGCCTTCGAGGAGCTCGCCACGATAGAGCGCGGCGGCTCGTTTGAGGGCAGCCGGCGTGCCTTCGGTGATCTGGCGCTCGAACTCCACCACGTCCACGTCGACGGACGTAGCGTCCAGGGCGACGGTCTCGCCGTCGACCAGTAAGGCCGGGGCACCCACCGCCTTCCGCAGCATGAACAGTGACTGCCGGAGGCCTCTCCTCGCCTGCGGTTCCCGCATGCCCCCCCAGAGCAACGAGGCGAGCTTCTCCCGGGGGTGTGATCGGCCCGGAGAGAGCGCGAGGAACGCGAGGAGCGCCTGAGTCTTCCGGGTGGGCAGCGTCAAGGGCACCGACGCATCGCGGAGTCGTCCCTGAAACCCGCCGAGCAGCTCGAGAGTGAGACGCGGCATGGCCGGACCCCTGTGGCGGACGATAGCACGCCCCCGAGCGCCCGTCATGGGCTTTTGACGCGATCTTTGACACAGCCTCTACGGATCGTGAACGCCGCCGCCGCGATAAGGGCTCCAGGAGGCACTCCATGACACACAGAGACGGCAGCTCCTGGACGGCGGGTCTTGCGCTGAGCGCCGCCTTGGTTGCTTCGTGCACCATGCTCATTCTCTCCGCCTGCGCGACCCTGTCTGGGGACAACGAAGGTCAAAGCGCCAGATTCGAGTTTGCGTTGCTGGGCGACGTTCCCTATGACGCTAGGCAGGAGAGGGAGTTCGCCAACGTCATGAAGGCGCTCAACGCTGCCGATCTGGCCTTCGTCGTTCACAACGGCGATTTCTGGTGGGACGGCGCGGCGTGGACGGAGAACGCCGGGGGCTTTCCTCCGTGCAGTGACGAGACGTTCCAGGATCGTCTAGGAATGGCTCAGAGTTCTCGGCATCCCTTCATATTCGTTCCTGGCGACAACGAGTGGGCCGACTGTCACCGAGCGAAGCCGCGCACGTATGAGCCGCTCGAAAGACTGGCGAAGCTCCGCCAGATGTTCTTCCAGGGTGATCAGAGCCTCGGTCGGCGCACTATGCGGCTGACGCGCCAGAGTGACGACGCTCGGTACGCCAAGTTCCGGGAGAACGTGCGTTGGAGTCACGGTGATGTGCTGTTCGTCACGCTCCACCTGATCGGCAGTAACAACAACCTCGGGCGCACGCCGGAAATGGACGCGGAGTATTCGGAGCGCAACGCGGCCAATCTAGCGTGGATGAGACAGGCGTTCGCTCTGGCCATGCGCGGTGGCAGCAGAGCTGTCATGATCATTGCGCAGGCCAACCCCAGATTCGAGAATTCCTGGCCCGCATACGTCCAGCAGCGGTACATGCTGGCGGGTCTGGGGTTCAAGTCACCTGACACGAGAAGAGCGACCGGCTTCGACGAATTCCTCGCTGCGCTGGAGAAGGAGACCGTAGCGTTCCGCAAGCCAGTAGTCTACGTGCATGGCGATACTCACATCTTTCGCGTCGACAAACCGTTGTTCGGCTCCACGAGCCGCCGAGCCATTGAAAACTTCACCAGGGTGGAGACCATTGGCTACCCTGATACGCATTGGGTTCGGGCAATCGTTGATCCGAGGGACCCGAACGTATTCAGCTTCAGACAAGAGATCGTGAAGGAGAACCTGGTCAACCATTGAGCGCCAAGAGCCCGTTACAGAACACTCTGACGGCGGCGGGTCGTCGGCGTGACACGCCGAGGCAAGGTCCCAGGCTCCGCGATCATGGACGCTCTCCTCATAGCCGCCAAAGCGCGTCGCCGGCCTCGGGATCTCGCCATTCCTCATCCTGCGCTACACGGGGATGCGGCGAGAGTCTGTGGCCACCCTCAGGGTCCGAAACCTCGACCCCGAGTGGGGCCTCCGGAACGTCCGCGTCAAGGGGGCAAGACCCGCGACATCCCCTCCCCCAGGCGGTGACGAGCAGCCTGTCCACGGGTTGTCCAAAAGGTTCACGGTGTTCTCCGCCCTTCGAATGATTGATTACTAGCCGGTTCGGTGCTATCGCTCCCGTCAGCGAACAAGGATGTCCCAAGCTTCTATACAGGAACACTTCGGATCTTGCCTTGCACCGACCGGGTGCTTGATCTTGCCAACTTAGCATTGCCGGAACTTGCCTTCTGCGCCCCCCTCTCGTACAGTGAATGCCATTTACAAAGAGATTGGATACAAAGGGGGCGGTGCGAAGATGCTTGATCCGTCATTCCTGGAAGGAGTGAAGTCGTTGCGGAACCCGTGGACCGGCACCGAACTGATGGCCCCGCTCCTCTACACACTCGCGCGGTTCACACGCGCGCGCACGGTGCTCGAAGCAGGATCAGGGTACACAACGCCGTTTCTGGCTAAGGCCCTCGCAGACAACGCGCATGCCGTCGAGGAGGAGCGGCAAGCGATGCTGGAGAAGACCGCGAGATACATCGCCGACCTCGACGCGATGCAAGACACGCCGGCATCGGTTGAGCCGGGCCCGAAGGTGGCCCCAGGCCTGGTTGCGCTCTTCAGTCCGACGAGCCCGGTTGCGAAACGGAGGCTCGCATGGCTCGGCGAAACTCCAGGATTCGCGCGGCCGGCCGGGCTCGAGCGGAGCTACACACCAAGACTCATTTCCGTCGACAACCTCTCGAGCACGCGAAGTGCCGCGCCGAAGGCGCCATCGGTTATCGAGAGTCTCGGATTGTCCGCCTTCGTCACATTCCACCACAGAGATTTCTGGAGTTACGATCTCGATAACATTCCGGCAGAGCACTTACCGATCGATCTGATGTGGATCGACATCCACACTCGTGTGATGGACGCTAACAGCCTAGTAGGCGGATCTCATTGGAACCGCCTGAACCCGAACGGCGGCCTCCTGGTCATCCATGACCTTCTCACGACGAGAGGGGGTCAGATGCTCCACGAGTTTTTCAAGCAGACGCAGCGGAAACGGTCGGACTTCGAGATCGTCGGTCTCCTCGAGCCCGACCGGTTAATGCAGGGGGACTTCGTCCTCATTCGGCGCACATCGGCTGCCGTGCAGACCATCGACGACATCGTCAGCGAGTCAGGCGAGTCGGTCCTGGAATCGGAGGCGCGTGCTTTCCTGAAGAGGGGGACAGACTGAGCTACCCGGATTAAACAGACGGTAAAATTGGTAGAGACCCGTGCCGGGCGGTCATAAAAGATCCGCCGCCGCGCAATGCAAAGCGCTCCTTCACGCGTATCCACAAAGCCCAGAACCACAGCAAGCCCGCACCAGCGTGACGTGGTGAACCGTTTCAGTCACGATCACGTTTTCGCCAATTCAATCCGCTAGTTGCAAGACAACATGACCGTAACACGGGCATGCGACTACAACACGCAGCCTAAAGTTGCTTGATAGTCACTTGGCGCTGGTTCAAATCGGGGGCTGGATTTGAACCAGGGGGGGCTCGAAGGGTCGCTCTGGCTGAAAGCACCTGCTCCGCGGTAAGCTTGGGCCGGCGCGCGACAAGGAAGAACGGCCCGAACCTACTTCTGACAAGGGGAGGAATGACACCAATGGTCCTCACTGCCCTCACGAGAGCCGCTGTGGTTGCGGCGGTGTCCGCTGCTGTGGCGTTCGCCGGCCCGGCGCTCGCCCAGCAGCCCCGAGTGCTGAAGATGCAGTCGGCGGTGCCGCCGTCGACGACGACGCAGGACGCCTTCAAGTTCTTCGCCGACCGGGTCGACAAGCTGACCGCCGGCCAGCTCAAGATCGAGGCCTTGCCGGGCGGGGCGATCGTGCCGCCCTTCGAGATCCTCGACGCCACCCACAAGAAGGTGATCGATGGCGCCTAGGGCATCTCCTACTGGTGGTTCGGCAAGAACAAGGCGGCGACGCTGTTCGCCAACACGCCGGCCGGTATCGCCGGCATGGATGCCATCGACTTCATCGGCTGGGTCTATGACGGCGGCGGGCTCGAGCTGTGGAATGACTTCTACCAGAAGGAGCTGAAGCTCAATCTGGTCGCGTTCCCGAGCATCCCGCCGAGCCCGCAGGCGCTCGGCTGGTTCAAGCGGCCGATCAAGGACCTCGCCGACTTCAAGGGCATGAAGTGCCGCCAGACCGGCATCGTGGCCGAGCTCTACTCCAAGATGGGCATGGCCGTGGTCAACATGCCGGGCGGCGAGATCCTGCCGGCCGCCGAGCGCGGCACCATCGACTGCGCGGAATGGGTCGGCGGCATCGAGGACCTCCGGCTCGGCCTGCACACGGTGTGGAAGTACCACTACACGCCGGGCATGCACGAGAGCGCCTCGGTGGCCGAGCTCGCCATCAACAAGGACGTCTGGGACAGCCTGCCGGCCCAGCAGAAGGAGGCGATCAAGTCGGCCACGTCGGAGACCTTCCTGCGCTGGTGGGCGACGTGGCAGAGGCAGAACGCGGAAGCCATCGCCGAGTTCGTGGAGAAGCACAACGTCAAGCTGCTCACGACGCCGCCCGAGATCAACAAGGCATTTTTGAGGGTGTGGGACGAGTTCGCCGCGGCCGAATCCGCCAAGAACCCGTTCTTCAAGAAAGTCTACGAGTCGCAGCGCGCCTATGCGGCGAAGGTGGTGCCGGCCAAGCGCTTCATGTTCCCGCCCTACAGCTTCCAGGCGGATCACTACTGGCCCGCCAAGCCGTCACGCTGATCGCCGGACGGCGTCGAGACAAAGAAGGGCGGCTTCGGCCGCCCTTCTTCTGTTGCTGACGCCGTCATCTCCCCCCTACCGCACTGCGTGCGGCAGCCACAGCGCGATCTGCGGGAACAGCAGCAGCAAGATCAGGACGAATGACCTGGATCACCATGTAGTCGGCCATGCCCCTGAAGATGGTGCTCAGGCTCCATTGCGGCACCACGTTGCGTAGGTAGTAGGCCGACATGGCCACCGGGGGACTCAAGTAGGCCGTCTGCATGTTGACGGCGGTCAGCGTGCCGACCCAGATCAGCAGGTCCAGCTTGTTGAGGCCGAACTGGAGCTTCTCGATCACCGGCAGGACGATCGGCAGGAAGACGAAGATGATCACGGGCCATTCGAACGGCCATCCCAGGATGAAGAAGATGGCCATGATGAGGGCGAGCTTCCACCAGTCGCCCATCGGGAGCGCGAGGAGCGTCTGCGTGATCAGGTTCGCCGAGCCGAGCTTGGTGAAGACGGAGCCGAACACGTTGGACGCCACGGCGAGGAACAGCACCATCGCCACCGTCACCATCGTGCCCATGGCCGCGTTGGTGGCCGACTTGAAGTCGAGCCGACCGTAGACCAGCGCGAGCAGGGTGGCGCCGAACGCGCCGCACGACGCGGCCTCCGTCGGCGTCGCCAGCCCGCCGATGATGGTGCCGAGCGTGAATCCGATCAGCGCGCTCAGCGGCGCGATGCCCAGCACGATGGCGCGGAAATAGCGGCTGCGGAGGTAGGGGTACGCCGTCGCTGCCGCCGGCACCAGGGCGACGCCCGACACCGCGAGCGGACCGAGGTCGACCGCGAGCGCCGGCACGCCCAGCCGGGCCAGGACCGCGTCCGCCAGCGAGATAGGTCATCCCCACGAGGCAGACGAGCCCCAGCCCCACCACGGGAGCGCGGACCTTCTCCGTCGTCATGGCGTCGTAGGCGGCCTTGCGCTCGTCCATGGTCATGGCGGGCCCCAGCTTCGGGTTGATGAAGCTGCGGCCGAGCGTGTAGGCGATGTAGCAGCCGGCGAGCAGGAAGCCGGGACCGAACGCCGCCGAATACAGCAGATTGACGGGCACGCCCATGACCGGGCCCATCACCACCAGCATGATGCTGGGCGGAATCAGGATGCCCAGCGTGCCGCCGGCGGCGATCGCGCCGGCCGACAGGCGAGCGTCGTACCGGGACTTGAGCATCATCGGGGCGGCCATGATGCCGAGCACCGTCACCGCGGCGCCGACGATGCCGGTGGCCATCGCGAAGATGGTCGCGGTCAGGATGACCGCCAGATAGAGGGAGCCGCGCACGGGAGCGAGCAGGCTCCGGAGCGCCCCGAACAGCCGCTCCATGAGCCCGGCCTGCTCGGTCATGTAGCCCATGAAGATGAAGAGCGGCACGGCGGGAAAGATCTCGTCCTTCATCGTGCCCCAGATCTGGAGATAGGCCAGATTGAAGGTCTGCTCCCAGCCCAGTCCGAATCCGCCGACGATGAGGGCGAGAAACAGCAGCGTGAAGGAGATCGGGAGCCCGATGAAGATGACCAGCACCATGCTGACGAGCATGAAGAATCCGAGGGCCTCTTGGACGCTCATGTCCTCAGACCTCGATCTTCTCGTGCTTGACCAAGAACTCGCCGGTTCGCCACGCCCAGAGGCTTTTCATGAGCTCGGAGATACCCTGCAGGAACAGCATGAAGGCCGTCAGCGGAATGACGCCGCGCAGCGGCCAGATGATGGGCGTCCAGGCGCCGGAGCTGGAGCGCTCGTCGATCGAGAACGCGTGGAAGAAGTCGTCGATCGAGATGAAGAACAGCACCGCCATGGTCGGCAAGAAGAGCAGCACCGCCGCGAGGCTGTCGATCATGCCCTTCGTGCGGTCCGAGAACCTCTCCCACAGCATGTCCGTGCGCACGTGCGCGCCCTTGAGCAGCGCCAGCGCCGCCCCCAGCATGAAGAGGGTCGCGTAGGACATGGTCGTCA
>CAVTFC010000023.1:0-250912 GCA_963733725.1 uncultured Candidatus Rokubacteria bacterium
CGAGTGGAGCGCGCACGCGGAAAAGGTCACGGCGCATCGTGACACCGATTCGGCTCTGGTCGCCCGGCGAGCCGACGACTTGCTGATGCGGGCGGTCAAGCCGTGAGGATCTCCGGATCAGCCGATCGGCTCTCAGCAGGAGGGCCGGCGTCGGCGCCTGAGCGCGACAATCTGCGCGCAGTAAGGGCATGGTCTGCCTTGACTCTCCTCCTGAAGTTCTCTAGTCTGATGTCCATTCTCCCCGTTTGATGGTGTGGCGCAGTTTGCGGGACGGAGCATCTCTCCGGAGGTTCCCCATGGACGGACGACGACCTCGGCGGCTCAGACTCGCCCTGCTGATCTTCACACTCTGCGGGTTCACCGCTCTCGCCGGAATCGTCTCGGCCCCCGCCGACGAGATCACCGACTGGAACGTGATCGCCATCGACGTCCTGGCCCTGGGCGGCCAGAACCCCGTCGTGATGACCCGCGGGCTCGCCATGGCTCACCTGGCTGTCCACGACGCCCTCAATGCGATCGATCGGCGCTACGAACCGTACCTGTATGACGCGCGATCAGAGCCCGGCGCGGCCCCGGGGGCCGCCGTGGCCGCGGCCATGCGTGACGTTCTCGTCGGGGCGCTGGCCGGCTTCGGCACGCCCGAGCAGCAGGCCAAGGGGAGAGAGAGGGCAGAGGTCGCCTATTCCGCCGCTCTCACGAACATCCCCGACAGCCGCGCGAAGCAGGATGGGATCGCCGCGGGGCAAGCGGCCGCGGCGGCCATGCTGACTCTTCGGAAGGCCGACGGCGCCACCGCGCAGGTGACGTACACACCGGGGACACAACCCGGGCAGTGGCGCCCGCACCCGAACCCCGTGCCCGCCAACCCGCCCATCTCCGACGCGGTCCTGGCCGTCGGAAACTGGCCGGCCATGCTCCCGCAATGGGGACAGATGATGCCGTTCACGATGCGCGCGCCCTGGCAGTTTCGGCTGCGGCCGCCCCCGACGCTCACCAGCGAGACCTACGCGCAGGACTACAACGAGGTGAAACGGCTCGGTAGCAAGCAGACCGGCGCGCGGACGGCCGCCCAGGCGGAGATCGCGCGCTTCTGGTATGAGGGCTCGCTCCAAGGCTGGAACCGAATCGCCCGCGTCATCGCCGCTCCGCGCGTCCTCGACCGCTGGGAGCACGCCCGCCTCTTCGGTCTCCTGAACGCCGCGATGGCCGACGGATACATCGCGGGCGCCGATACACGCTACCTCTACAACTTCTGGCGGCCGGTAACGGCCATTCGGGCGGGCGACTCGGACGGAAACAACGCGACGGCGGGGGATCCCACCTGGGAGACCTTCATGAACACGCCGCCGCTCCCCGACTATCCATCGACGCACAGCGTGCTCGGCGGGGCGGCCGCGGTCGTGATGTCTCGCTTCTTCGGCACCGATCGCCTGAGTTTCACGATCACGAGCGGCCCGCCCTTTGCGGGAATCACCCGGTCGTTCACGAGCTTCAGCGCGGCTCAGGAAGAGAACGGGGACTCGCGCGTGTACGCCGGGATCCACTTCCGGAACTCGACGGTGGCGGGCATTCTCCAGGGCGAGCAAATCGGGCGCCAGGCCTTTGCCCAGTATCTGCAGCCGTACCGACCGTAGGAGACGTGGAGATCCGAATGTCGATCGCATGGCGACGCACCCGCCGGCTCGGGCGGGCCTGCGCGCGCCAGGGGCTACTGCTGGGCGCCGGAGCTCTGATTTCGGTGATGGCCGTCAGCGTCGACGCCCAGGAGTCCCAGAGGGGCGCCGTCGAGCACTTCATCGGCACACTTATCCGGCAGACGGCCACCGCCTGCCCCCTCGCGAGTCCCGCCGATCAAGCCGCCCTCGACCGCTGCCGAGCCACGCTGTATGGAGACTCGGCGTTCCGGAGAGGCATCGCGCCGGTCGTGCTCTGGGGACGGCCGAGTCCGGAGGGCAGACGACTGAGGGACACGAACCTCACCCAGTTCGCGCCGGACGTCATGTCCGGACTGTACCTGCCGATGTTCATGTTCACCGGGGACTACGAGATCAATTTCGATCCGACGGAAAAGCTCTATCGTGCTCGGGCGCCCGCCTTGTTCCGCAATGCGCTGGACCCCGGGCAGTATCCGTACCCGTTCTGGCACGACGCCAAGAAATGGGCAGACTATCAAGCCGCCAACGAGGTGACCTTCTGGGTCGACCCGGTCAAGGTCAAGGTCGTGATCATGCAATTCTCCGCTCGGGGCAAGCGCGACCCGCGCCTGACCAGCCTGCCCCATACCCCGCCGGCCTTCGACGGCAAGTGGATGTGGACGGATAGCAATGGCCAGAGCCAGCCCCGCCCGACTCTCTTTGTGGGCTTGATGCGCAGCAATAACCCTTACCTGGGCCAGCTCGAAGGCACCTTCAAGGACCTTGCCGGCGAGCTGCGCAAGGGCACCTGCCACGAATGTCATGCCCCCGACAACTATTCCGCGATGAAGCGGCTCGTCTTGATGCAGACGCCCGCGCATGCGGCGGGCGAGATCAAGCGCATCATGCGTTCGGTGCGCGAGGACAAGATGCCGCTCGACGAGGCGGGACTCCACAAGGAGATGGACCCCGCCATCAAGGCGGCGCTGCTCAAGTATGGCGCGGCCTTCGAGTCGGTGGTCGACGCCGCGCGCGATTGGGAAGCCAAGAACCCGTGATGGCACGGGCTCCGTGGGTGATGTGAACGATTCGTCGCAGAGGGAGGATTGCCTATGATGCGTATGGCTCGAATCATCGGACTTGCCGTCCCGACCGCTCTGGTCGTCTGTCTCTTGAGTCTCGCCCTCGCTCCCGCCGCTGCCGCCAACGAGGTCGTCCAGTGGAACGAGACGACGATGAAGTTCATCGAGGCGAACGGCCAGAACGCCATCGTGTCAACGCGCACCCTCGCGATGGTGCACGGGGCGGTCCACGACGCGCTGAATGCCGTCAACCGCAAGTACGACGCCTACTACTTCGAGGGGCCCGCGGACTCGGCCGCGTCGCCCGACGCCGCGGTCGCCGCGGCCGCCCATACGGTGCTCGTTGGCATCGTCAACAGCTTCGGCACGCCCGCTCAGAAGGGCGCCGCGCTCGCCCTGGCCGAGCAGGCCTATGTCACGTCGCTCGCCCGGGTCACCGCCAGCCCCGCCCGGAACCAGGGCGTGGCCGTCGGCCGCGCGGCCGGTGCCGCGATGCTGACGCTGCGCAAGGATGACGGCGTCTCCCGCGACGCGCCCTATACGCCGGGCGTCGGTCCCGGCAAGTGGCGGCCCCATCCCAACCCCGTCCCCGCGAACCCGGCCATCGCCAATCCGGACGCGGCGCGCGGGTACCTCCCCTCGGTCGCTGCCGGGCTGGGGAAACGTCACGCCGTTCACCTTGCTCTCGGCCTCCCAGTACTGGATTCCGGGGCCGCCGGCATTGACCAGCGCCACCTACGCGCGGGACTACAACGAGGTGAAGAACGTCGGCGGCAAGGTCAGCACGGTCCGCACGGCCGACCAGACAGAGGTCGCGCGCTTCTGGTTCGAGGGGCCGGGCGCGTGGAACACGATCGCGCGCACGGTGGCGACCTCGCGCAACCTCGACCTCAGGGACAGCGCCCGGGTTCTGGCTCTGCTGAACATGGCGATGGCGGACGCCTACATCGCGGGCTTCAAGATCCGCTACGTGTATGACCTCTGGCGCCCGGTTACCGCCATCCGCGACGGGGACCACGACGGCAACGATGCCACCGCGGGTGACCCGGCCTGGGACAGCCATCAGAACACCCCCGCGGTCTCCGACTATCCGTCCACGCAAAGCACATTCAGCGGCGCCGCCGCGGTGGTCCTCGCCAGTGTCCTGGGTGGCGATCAGGCGAACTTCACCTTCAAGAGCGGCAAGCCCTTCGAAGGGATCACGCGATCCTTCACGAGCTTCTCCCAGGCGGCGCGGGAAAGCGCGGATTCTCGCGTCTACGCCGGCATCCACTTCCGCAGCGCGTGCGAGGACGGACTCGGTCTCGGTCGTAAGGTCGGACAGCGGGCGGCCGCGCTCTACCTGCAGCCCAGGAAGTAGACGCGGTCCCGCACCGCCGGGCGACTTCGTCACGTGGGGTCGCCCGGCGGTGCGAGCGTCATATAGCGGCATGGGATCCGCTTCGCCGCCGGAGCTCGCGGCCGCGGTCTCGAATCTAGCACGAGTGGAGCTACTTGCGCGCGTACGCCAGGTGGGCGGGCTGGGGAAACGCCAGCCCTCCATCGTCGAGGTAGGGCGCCAGCGTCTCGTTGATCTCGGTGATGAGCTCCCTCCGCTGGGACTCCGTCAGTTGCGCGAGGAGTCCCAGCATGCCGGGGGCGCCGGCCACGATGGCCCGAAAAAAGCCCTCGGGCGACGCAAAGCGCGTCATCTTGACCTCCGCCTGAATGACCAGATCGCGGAAGCCGGCCCCCGCGATGACACCGCGGAGGGCCGCGCGATCGCCGAATGCGAAGGGCGGCAGCTTGGCGGCGTCCACCCCCACGTACTTCGCGAGCGCGCGCTCGAGGGCCGCGAAACCCGGACAGTGCGCGCTCGACTTCCACACCGCGATGAAGAGCTGTCCCCCGGGAACCAGTACGCGGTGCATCTCGCGCAGCGCCGCCGCCTTATCCGGGAAGAACTGCAGGCCCTGCTGGCAAAGCACGATGTCGAAGGTGCCGCCGGGAAGCGGGATGGCCTGAACGCTCCCCTCCAGCCACTCGATGGCGGCGTCGGGCGCGGCCGCCCGCGCGGCCGCCAGCATGCCGGGATTGAGATCGAGGCCCACGACCCGACCGCCTGGCCCCACAAGCGCCGGCAGGCGGCGCGTCACCACGCCGGTGCCGCAGGCGACGTCCAGCACGCGGGCGCCCGGGCCGGGCGCCGCGCGCTCGACGAGATCCCTTGCCCAGGGCGCGAAGATGGCGGGCACCATCTCGCGCTCGTAGACGTCGCCGGGATTTGGGATGCTCATCGCACATCCCCAGCGCACGCGCTCACTAGCGGAGGACTGCCTTGTAGGTGGGCTCGTCGAAGCCGACGAGGAGGATGCGCCCCTTGCGCAAGGTCGGCGCGCGAAGATTGCCCGAGGGGCCGAGGAGCAGCCCCAGCAACGTGGCCCGGTCCGGCTTGTCCTTCTTCAGCTCGAGATGCACGACCTTGGAGCCCTTGGCCACATAGAGCTCGTCCACGTCCTTCAGCACGGCCAATGCCTGTTCGGGGCCCATCCGCACCTTCTTCGCGTCCACCTGCTCGGCCGTATCGATCTTCGCTCGCGCAAGGAACCCCTGCGTTTTGCCGCAGGTCATTCAGCCCTTCCGGTGATAGCTCCAGTCCACCCGCGCCATGCGCGCGCCCCTACTTGGCGTCGGGGAGCCCGGCCGCCTTGCGAATCTTGGCGAGCTGGCCGGCGTGATCGTTCCAGTGATAGTCGAAGAGCGCGCCGACGTACACGGGGATGGGTACTTCCTCGTTCCCCATGAGCTGCTTGAAGAGGGGAATGCGCGCCTTGCGCTGGAGATCGGTATCGGAGAGCCCCTCGAGATAGCCATAGATGGCCCGGCGCTGGGCGTCGAGGCCGTCCAGGAGCTGCTTGAGCGACGCGGTCCCGCGGGTGCCGCTGGTGTCGGCCGCTCCGCCCTTGATCTCCACCACCGGCAGATTCGAGGTTGAGAAGCTCTTGAGGAGGGCGACGGGATCCCAGCCGGGCTCGAAGAGGAGGTGGCAGATCACCTGCCGCGCGGTCCACTCGCCCGGCGCGTCGGATTTGTCGAGGTACGGCTCCATTTCCTGGAGCTGCTTGTTGATATTCGCCCACGCCGCATCGGACTTGGCCTTGAGCCCGTTCACCGTCGCCGTCGCCATCGCCGGATCCTCCTTGAAGAAGTGGTCTGCCGGCGAGTATACCGGAACGCGCAACCGGCGGCGCGGTAGCTGAAAAGGGAACCGCGCCGGCGGCACCGGTCCGCGGCGCCGCCGACGCGCATCGAGCGGGACGAGCCCACACTCGCCTCACTCGACTTCGTGCGACCCGGATCAGCTTCGAATCGTGAAAGCCGCGCCGGCCGAAACGACGGCCCGGATCAACCCGTCGCCCCGACCGACGCGGTCCACCGAGGGCCGGGCTACTGCCCGGTGACCTCGACGGAGCTAACGACCCTTACATCACCTCGACCTTGTCGTCGCTGGCGGCGAACGTGATGCTCGCGAGCGGGGCCAGACAGCAAGCGAAACGGCGCATGCGGTGCCTCCCGGAAACGTTGACGGGTGAGCCAATCTCGCGGACCGCAAGGTCTGCGAGGGCCGCGGGATCTAGCGCGGCCGGCCCATCGGGAAGGCTAGGCGAGAGGCGGGGCGCGGCTGGACGCGGAGCGGACGGCGCGACTGGGGGTCGCGTCGGGTACGGCAGAGTCGACACGCGCGACGACACGGGCGGACGCGTCCACCCGGGGCAGCGCCGGCGCCCCGAGCGCCTTGAGGTTGGACAGCGCGAAGGCGTCGTCCAGGTCGCCGGCATCGTAGACGCCGTGGATCCAGGTCTGCTCCATCCCCGCCGCGAGCACGAGGGAGCGCAGCGACAGCAGGCTCGAGACGAGGACGAAGCTGAGCAAGATCCGACGGCTCAGGCTCATGGGAAGCACCATACTCCGCGAGCGCAATGCGCGCAAGAGTCTCGTTCGCAGTTCGTGACGGTCGAGGCCAGCGCACCTTTCGGTCGAACGTAATATGTCGACATCCGCGCAGCGGCACCCGCTTGTCCCCCCTCCGCACCTCCTGCTACTCTTGGAGACTGTGGCTGAGCCGATTCCCGAGACCGAGGTCCCGCAGCCCCCGCCGCCGCCCGTAGTCCCGCCGGAGCCCGGCGGCATCGGCGCGTGGCTTCAGCATCCGTCTCTGCCCCACATGCAGACCATCGTGGGCCTCCTGGCGGGCATCCTGTCCATCGGCGGCTTCGCCTATTCCTATCTCTGGGCCACCACCCCCACCGTGCCCACCCGCGGCGACGTGGTCGCGGCGGCGGTGGACGCGCGCACGGAGAAGATGATCCCCGACGCCACGCTGGAAGTGCTCACGCTCAAGGACGCGCTCGTGACCACGCTCACGCCGGATCCCAGTGGCCGCGCGCGGCACACCATCAAGGAAGGCTCCTACCGGCTGCGCGCCACCCACCCGCGCTTCAACACCGAGGTGCGCACCATCCACGTGATCGCGGGGAATACCGCGGACATCCGCCTGCGGCTGAGCCCACGCGGCGGCAAGCCGCCCGTGGCCAGCGCGCCAGGTCAGGGCCCGCCCACCCCGGATACGGGGACCTCGAGCGGCAGCGGCTCCTCATCCACCAAGGAGATCGGCAAGGCCGTGGATGAGGGCGTGAACGCGGTGAAGAAGATCTTCCGCTAGGTCGCTTCCGTGATCGCCTTCACTCCGCCCGGATTGTCCAGCGAGGAGAGATCGCCCGGCTCCTTGCCCAGATAGGTCGCCCGGATCACCCGGCGCATGATCTTGGCGCTCCGGGTCTTGGGCAGCTCCGCGGCGAAGAGCACGCGCTCGGGCTTGATGGCCTTGCCCATCGATTGCACCACCAGCTCGATGAGCTCGGCGCGGAGTGGCTCCGAGGGCGCCTGGCCGGGCCGCAGCACCGCGAAGCACACGACCGTCTCGCCTTTGATCTCGTGCGGCACCCCGATGGCGGCCGCCTCCGCGACCGCCCGATGCCCGACCAGCACCGATTCCACCTCGGCGGGCCCCACACGCTTGCCCGCGATCTTGAGCGTGTCGTCCGAGCGGCCGTGGATGAACCAGAAGCCGTCCTCGTCCACGAAGGCCCAGTCGCCATGCGTCCACACACCAGGCCAGCGTGCCCAGTAGGTCTCCTCGTACCGCGCGGCATCCTGCCAGAAGCCCTTCGTCATCCCGGGCCAAGGCCGCGTGACTACCAATTCGCCCACTTGTTCGCGTATCGGTCGGCCATCGTCGCCGAAGACCTCGGCGGCCATGCCGGGGATGGGTCCCGCGAAGGAGCAGGGCTTGATGGGCGCGTTGGGGAAGCAGGAGAGGATGCCGCCCGAGATCTCGGTGCCGCCGGTGTAGTTGATGATGGGCACGCGGCCCGCACCGATGGCCTCGAAGAGCCAGCGATAGGGCTCGGGATTCCAGGGCTCGCCGGTCGAGGCCACGATGCGTAGCGATGAGCGGTCGTGCTTCTTCCACCACGCGTCGCCATGCGGCATGAGCGCGCGCACCGCGGTGGGGGAGATGCCCATGTGGGTGATGCGGTGCTTCGCCACCAGCGCCCAGAGCCGGTCCGGCTGCGGGTAGTCGGGCGTGCCCTCGAAGAGCACGGCGGTGGCGCCCAGCAGCAGCGCCCCGCAGATGAGCATGGGCCCCATGAGCCAGCCGAGGTCGGTGACCCAGAACACGCGGTCGCCCTCGCCGATGTCGAAGCAGTAGGCGAAGTCGTGCGCGTTCTTCACCGAGAAACCGCCGTGGGTGAGGACGGTGCCCTTGGGCTTCCCGGTGGTGCCCGAGGTATAGATGATGAGCGCGGGGTGATCCGCGGGTACCTGGGCGGCCGGACAGTCGGGCGACTCCGCGAGCACCAGCTCCTGCCACCAGTGGTCGCGGCCGGGCGTCCACGGGGCGGGCTCGGGCGCCTTGCTCCCCAAACGACGCAGCACGATCACGTGCTTCACCGTGGGCGAGGCTGCCACCGCCTCATCCGCGGTGCGCTTCATCGGCACCACCTGCCCGCGGCGGTAGAAGCCGTCGGCGGTGATGAGCACCTTGGCGCCACAGCCCTGGAGACGAGCCGCCACCGCGCCGCCGCCATAGCCCGAGAAGCAGGGCGTGTAGATGGCGCCGATCCGGTTCACGGCCAGCGTCGCGATCACGGCCTCGGGGCTCATGGGAAGGAAGATGCCGACGGTGTCCTGCTCGCGGAGCCCGAGCCGGCGCAGGGCATTGGCGAGACGGTTCACCTCGCGCACCAGCGTGGCGTAGCTGAGCGTGACGACCTCGCCGCTCTCCGATTCCCAGACTACCGCGGGCTTGTCGCCCCGACCCGCCTTCATGTGCCGGTCCACCGCATTCACGGTCAGGTTCATGGTCGCGCCCGGGAACCACGACGGCCACATGATGCCTCTCGAGTCGTCCAGCACCTTGGTGTAGGGCTTGCTCCAGACGAAGCCGAGATCCCGTACCACCGCGTCCCAGTACCACTCCGGTTCCTCGATGGACCGGCGCTGCAGCGTGACCAGCGAGTCGACGCCCTGCGCGGCCATGAAGCGGGCGATGCGGGTGCGGGCGGCGGTGGCAGGATCGGGGCGCCAGACGACCTCGTCGAGGCTCATGCGGGCCATTTTACTGTAAGCTGCGCCGGGGAGGAGACGCGATGGCCATCCGAGTGGAGAAGCAGGGCCCGGTGACGACCGTGATCCTGGACCATCCAGAGCGGCGCAACGCCGTGGACGGGCCGAGCGCGCGGGCGCTGGCGGAGGCCTTCCGGGACTTCGACGCCGATCCGGACGCGCGCGCGGCGGTGCTCTGGGGCGCCGGAGGAACCTTCTGCGGCGGCGCCGACCTCAAGTCCTTCGGCACCGAGCGCGGGCTTCGTGTCGAGGCGATCGGGGACGGGCCCATGGGGCCCACGCGCATGCTCCTGTCCAAGCCGGTGATCGCCGCCGTGGCGGGCTATGCGGTGGCGGGGGGGCTGGAGCTGGCCCTCTGGTGCGATCTCCGGGTGATGGAGGAGACGGCCACCTTCGGCGTCTTCTGCCGGCGCTGGGGCGTGCCGCTGCTCGACGGCGGGACGGTGCGCCTGCCCCGCCTCATCGGCATGAGCCGCGCGCTCGACCTCATCCTCACCGGCCGCCCGGTGGACGCCAGGGAGGCGCTGCACATCGGGCTGGCCAATCGCGTGGTGCCGGAGGGCCAGGCCCGTGCGGAGTCCGAGGCGCTGGCGCGCTCGCTCGCCGAGCTGCCGCCGCTCTGTCTGCGGAGCGACCGCCGGTCCGCATACGAGACCTGGGGCATGGATCTCGACGCCGCCCTCGCGCGTGAGTATGCGCTGGGGCGGGTCACCCGGGATTCGGGCGAGAGCCGAGAGGGCGCCGCGCGCTTCGCCGCCGGCGAGGGCCGTCACGGCGCGGCCGCGCCGCGGCGGTGATCAGAGCTTCTCGACCACGCGGAGCTCGCCCACCAGGAGCCGCGCCACCTTCAGATCCTCGATCTCGAGACTCTGAATGCGCCCGTGACGGATCGACATGCGGCCGATCACGAGGCGGCTGATGGCGAGCAAGCCCAGGGCCAGCGCCCCGACAGCCACAGCGCCCAGGGCCACCGCGCCCGCCGCCAGAGCGCCCGACACCTGCCCGCCCGTCGCGCTGGAGCCGATCTCCTGATGGCCGACGCGCAGCTGCCGGATCGCGCGTCTCGAGGCCGATGAATGACGGTGCGCCACCGGAGCGGTAGGCGATCCATTGTGAGTCAGGTCGGATTCCATCGCCTGGGGCCTCCTGTCGGGATGAAGACAGTTTTTGCCGGGGTCGGGGCCCCGATGCAACCCTCGGGTTTCACGACCCGGGCCGTCGAGGCTCCCCTCCCTCACATCACCAGAGAATCGACGATCTCGAAGCGCTCCGTCGTGACCTTGGCGCCGGTGGAGGCCGTGGTGGCAGCCTGCCGCTTCAGGCGCGCCTCCTCGCTCGCGCGCATGGCTTCCGCGCTTTCCCAGAAGGTGACGATGAGCCCTTTGCCGGCGTCCCGGTCCACGAGCCAGTAGGCCGCGGCGAGGCCCCCATCCTTCTGGATGCCCGGCCTGACCTCTTCGCGTGACCGCCGGATCCAGCGCTCCAACTCCTCCGCCGACCCCTGCCAGGTGCCGATGCGTGCGAACATCGCGCCTCCCTCAGATCCAGATGTCATTCGCGGCGGTCATGTCGCCGCCCGCATCGCCGGTGTTGACGACGCCGCACGGCTCCACCAGCAAGATGCGGCACTCGTCGGGCGCGAAGGGCTTGTGCTCGACGCCCTTCGGCACGACAAACATCTCGCCCGGCCCCAGGTCGACGCTGCCATCCCGCAGCTCGATCCGCATCTGGCCGTCCAGCACGATGAAGACCTCGTCGGTGTCGGCGTGGCGATGCCACACGAACTCCCCCTGGATCTTCACCAGCTTGAACTGATAGTCGTTCATCTGGGCCACGATCTTCGGCGCCCAGCGGTCGGTGAAGCGGGAGAGCTTGTCCTGGAAGTTGATGGCCTGGTGTCTGTCTGTCATGCCTCGCCTACTCGGGGTCCCCATTCTCCCTGCGCTCGAACATACCCCAGCTCGGAGTCAGCAGTCGGCCACGAATCGTTAGGTGAATCACGGGCGCCATGCGATACTCACCTTGTTCTCGAAGCGACTCCTAGAGTCCGAACGGCGGCTTCCCCGGCAAATCCTCCCGTTCTTCCCCATCAAGCCGGACACACAGTAGCGCGGTTCCTTGCCCGGCGAGAAGCCCGCTCGACAGAGGTCGAATCTCCATGTCCTTCGCTGCCCTGAATCTCCACTCCGCATTCCTGCGCGCCGTCGAGGCCCTTGGCTTCACGACGCCCACCCCGATCCAGCGCGACGCCATTCCGCCCGTGCTCGCCGGCCGTGACGTGGTCGCCTGCGCCATGACCGGCAGCGGCAAGACCGCCGCTTTCCTCCTGCCCATCGCGCAGCGCCTGATGGACAAGCCGCGTGGCGCCGTACGCGCGCTCGTGATCGCGCCCACGCGCGAGCTGGCCGCGCAGATCGAGGCGGATCTCCGCGACCTCGCCCGCTTCACCCCCGTGAAGGGCGCCGCCGTGTTCGGCGGCGTCGGCATGGGCCCGCAGGAGACCGCCTTCCGCCGGGGCGTGGACATCATCGTGGCCACCCCGGGTCGGCTCCTCGACCACATGCAGCATCCGTATGTCCGGCTGGATGCCCTCGAGGTGCTGGTGCTCGACGAGGCCGACCGCATGCTGGACATGGGCTTCCTCCCCGACATCCGCCGGATCCTCGGCAAGCTGCCGAAGCAGCGCCAGACGCTCCTTTTCTCGGCCACCATGCCCGCGCCCATCGCCGCCCTCGCGCGCGAGTTCCTGCGCAACCCGGTGCCGATCAATCAGGAGCGGCAGGCGACGCCGGCCACCGGCATCACGCACTCCGTCTACCCGGTGTCGCAGGATCTCAAGGGCGGGCTCCTCACCGCGCTGCTCCAGCGTGAAGACTTGCGCAGCGTGCTCGTCTTCACGCGCACCAAGCACCGCGCCAACCGCCTCGCCGAGCAGCTCGCCAAGCGGGGCATCTCCACCGACCGCATCCACGGCAACCGGAGCCAGGCCCAGCGCACGCATGCGCTGGAGGGCTTCAAGCGCGGCAAGTACCGCGTGCTGGTGGCCACCGACATCGCGGCGCGTGGCATCGACATCGACGAGCTCTCCCACGTGGTGAACTTCGACGTGCCCAATGTGGCGGACGACTACATCCACCGCGCCGGGCGCACCGCGCGCGCGGGCGCGGTCGGCGAGGCCATCACCCTCGTCGCGCCCGACGAGATGGGCGATCTCAAGGCCATCGAGCGTGCGGTTGGCAATCCGCTGCCGCGGCTCAAGCTCGAGGGGTTCGACTATGCGCAGCGGCCGGCCGAGCGGCTGGAGATCCCGCTCGTGGAGCGTGTCGCCGCCATCCGGGCCCTGAAAGCCGCCGAGCGGGCCCGGGCCCGTGACAAGGCCACCCGCCAGGGCCAGGCCCCGACTCAAGCGCGTGGGCAGGCGCGAGGCCCGGGCCACGGACGTCCACCAGCCCGTACCAGCCAGGGCAACCGGGGGCGGGGGTACTGGGCGGGAATCTCGGGTCGGAATCGGTAGGGATACCCATGGATCCCCCTATTTCAGGGGGATGCAACGGGCAAGGAACTGATCTTCCTAAATTGTAGATGTAGATGGAAGGATAGTCATAAATAGCTAGTATTTACTTGTAGTTATGGCCGATGATCCCTGGCCCAGGCCTTGCAGTATGCCTGGGTCAGGAGGTCATCGACGACCATGTCCGGTGCCGAGCCGCCGAGCGGCAAACGAATTTTGGTGGTAGACGATGAGCTGCCGCTGGCCAACCTGATTGCCGAGATTCTCTCCACCGAGGGGCATCACGTGGACACGGCTCCCAATGGGCTAGCCGCGCTGGCGCACGTCGAGCACAACGAGTACGACTTGATCCTCAGCGATCTGCGGATGCCGGAGCTGGACGGCCCCGGCCTTTACCGTGAGCTCGAACGCCGCCGCCCCGACCTCCTCGCCCGCATTGCCTTCGTGACCGGCAGCGCACAGACCGCCCACATGGAGCAGTTCCTGGAGAAGACGGGCGTCCCCATCCTCTACAAGCCCTTCCACATGGAGCAGCTCACCAAGCTCGCGTCCGAGCTCCTCGCCCGCCAGTCCTGATCCCGCTCCCGCGAGTGCGGCGAGTTACCGGGGTTCGGGCCCCAGCTTCACGACCATCTTGCCGAGGTTGTCCCCCGAGAAGAGGCCGAGGAAGGCCTTGACCGCACTGTCGATTCCCTCCACCACGGTCACCTCGTGCTTGATGCGACCCGCCTTCACCGCGCTTCCGACCTCCGCGAGGAAGGTCGGGTAACGGTCGAAGTGGTCGGAGATGATGAAGCCCTGCATCCGCACGCGATTGCCCACCAGGTTCATCATGTAGCGGGGCCCGGGCTCGGGGGTCTCCAGGTTGTACTGGGAGATCATCCCGCAGAGCGGTATGCGGGCGAACGGGTTCACGAGGCGGAGGACGGCGTCCAGCATGGGGCCGCCCACGTTCTCGAAGTAGACGTCCACACCCTTGGGGCAAGCGTCGCGCAGCGCCTCGAAGAGATCCGGCGCCCGGCGGTAGTTGATGGCGGCATCCGCACCCAGCCCGTTCGTGAGCCACTTGCACTTGTCGTCCGTGCCCGCAGTGCCCACCACGCGGCAGCCGAGGAGCTTGCCGAGCTGGACGACGAGGGAGCCGGTGGCGCCCGCGGCGCCCGAGACCACGAGGGTCTCGCCCGCCTTGGGCTGGCCGATCTCCCGGAGGCCGTACCATCCGGTGAAGCCGGGCACGCCGAGCACGCCCAGATAGCTGGCCAGCGGCAGCGAGCGGTCCAGCGGCGTGAGGCCCTCGCCCGTGGAGGCGAAGTACTCGCGCCAGCCCAGCATGCTGGAGACGATGGTGCCCGGCGCGAGCTGGGGGTCGTTGGATTTCACCACCTCGCCCACCGCGCGGCCATCCGCGGGCTGGCCGACTTCCCAGGGCTTGGCGTACGAGCGGCGATCGTTCATGCGCCCGCGCATGTACGGATCCACCGACATGTAGATGTTGCGGACGAGTACCTCCCCGGGGCCGGGCTCGGGGATGGTGGCCTCGACGAGCTGGAAGTCGCTCGGCTTTGGCGCGCCCGTCGGGCGGGCCGCGAGAAGGATCTGGCGATTGACGGCGCTGGGCATGGGGCCTCCCGGCTACACGGTCGCGGCCATGCCGCCGTCGAAGTTGATGGCGGTGCCGGTGATGTAGGCGGCGCGATCGGAGACCAGGAAGGCGACGAGATCCCCGAACTCGGAAGCGTGCGCCACGCGGCCCAGCGGGATGCGCTTGGAGAGCTCACGATAGTGGCCCTCGAGGTCGCCATCCTTGGCGCGCCGGTCGATCTGGGCGCTGCGGACGAGGCCGATGCAGATGGTGTTCACCAGGATCTTGTCCGCGGCGTATTCGTGGGCGAGCGACTTGGTGAGGTTGATCCCCGCCGCGCGGGACACGCTGGTCGGGAGCGAGCGCGGCGCCGGGGCCTTGCCGCCCACCGTGGTCACGTTGACGATGCGGCCCCCGCCGCGCTTCTTCATCTGCGGGATCACGAGCCGGCAGAAGCGGATGGCGCCCATCACCTTGAGCTCGAAGTCCTCGTGCCAGGTGTCGTCGTCTACCTTCTCGAAGGCGGCCGCCGCCGAGGTGCCCGCATTGTTGAGGAGGATATCCACCCCGCCCCAGCGCTCCACGGTGGTGCGCACCACGTTCTCGATGTCAGTCGCCTTGGTGGCGTCCGCCGCCACCGCCAGTACCTCATTGCCGGTGGCCTCCTTGATGCTCATCGCCGCGGCCTCGAGCACGTCCTTGCGCCGCGCGCAGATGGTCACCTTGGCGCCCTCGCGCGCCAGCCGCTCCGCCGCCGCGCGGCCCAGCCCCTCGCTGCCGCCGCTGATGATCGCGACCTTCCCGCTGAGTCCCAGATCGAGCGCCATGATGCCTCCCGTCGCCGTGTGAGCGTGGTTGCGGTTGCGTTTCGGTGACTATGCGTCGCTGCTGATCTCGCCCGTCGCGTTGTCCACCACGACCGGCGTCTCGAAATAGGTGATGAGGGGGTCGGCGCCGTACCGCTCGCGGATCATCTGCTTCCACTCGGCGGTATAGGTGCGCTCGGCATCCTCGCGCGACTTCCAGAGGTAGATCCCGCCGCCGATCTTGGACTCCGCGCTGTAGAGGTAGTACTTCCGGACGAGTCCGGGCAGGTCCCGATACTTCGGCGCGGAACTCTTGAAGAGCTCGGCGGCCTTGTCCCGCGACACGGAGGCGGGCAGCGGGAACTGGACCAGCGCGGTGACCATGAAGGTCCTCCTCAGGGTACTGGCACTGCGGCGGGGCGGTGGGGCCGAGGGCTCGAGAGTACAATATCGCCGGCGCTCAGCGGCCCTTGAAGACGGGCTCGCGCTTCTCCACGAAGGCGCGCGTGGCCTCGCGCCAGTCCTCCGTCATGCCGCTCCGCGTGTGGCCCCAGGCCTCGAGGTCGAACACGTCCTTGAGGGAGCCGGTCTCCGCCGCGTTGAGATTGCGCTTCATGTAGCGATAGGCGACGGACGGGCCCTTGGCCAGCCGCGTCGCCAGGGCCATGGTCTCCGTCTCCAGCAGGGCGTCCGGGACGATCCGGTTGACCATGCCCAGGGCGAGCGCCTGGGCGGCGTCCACGAGATCCGCGGTGAGGTAGAGCTCGCGGGCCTTCGCGGTGCCGACGAGCTGGGTGAGGAAGTAGCTCCCGCCGAAATCGCCGGAATAGCCCACGCGCGCGAAGGCGGTGCCGTATTTCGAGTTGTCCGAGGCGATGCGCATGTCGCAGGCCAGGGCTACGGACAAGCCCGCCCCCGCCGCCGCTCCCCGCACCATGGCGATGGTGGGCTTGGGCATCTCGTGAAGGAAGCGCGAGACTTCCATGCGGGCCCGGAGCGCCTGGGCCTTGTCCTCCAGGCTGGCGCCATCGCCTTCGCGCCCCTCCGCCATCGCCTTCACGTCGCCGCCGGCGCAGAAGCCGCGACCAGCGCCGGTGATGACGACCACGCCGACGTCGGGATCATCGGCGAGGCGCGGCAGCGCCTCGAGGAGGGCATCCAGCATGTCCCGCGACATGGCATTGAGCCGGTCGGGACGATTGAGCGTGAGGAGGGCAACGCGGTCTTTGACGGCTTCGAGCAGATCCTGGGTCATGGCGGCTCCTCCGGGCGGCAGGGGTCGGTGCGCTGTCGAGTGCCGCGATGATCGCCGGGCACGTGGCCCGGCGCAAGCCCCCTGCCGCCCGTCGTGAGCCTAGTGCGAGAGCCAGCCGCTGATCATCCAGCAGCCGCCGGCCACCGCGCCCGCGATGGCAAGGAGCCCGGCCGAGAAGTCCCCCGAGACCGCCATGGTCACCGGCACTGCCACCGCCGCCATCCCGATCAAGGTCTTCATGGCCGCGGCCCTCCTTGCCGAGGGAGACTAGCAATGCGAAGTGCCAGCGATCGCGCGATAGCAGATTCGCTCGAGTTACTCGCAGGGAGGTCGAAGTGAAGACGGGGTGGGAAGGTTGTGCCCGAACGAAAGGTGGCGAGGGTTTGCGCCGGACTGAAAGCGACGGGTCAGGCGACCGGCTCGGGCGCATCCAGCGGGACCATGAAGGCCCCCACGGACGCCAGGGCCTCGTCGTTCTCCGGCCGCCAGCGGCGATGACCCTGCCGCCGCTCGGGGTCGGAATCGGCCCGCCCCCGACGTCGCTCGCCTTGCCGCCTATCGAGGGTCACCAGCACGTCCTGCTCGTCGGAAAAATGGCGCACGAGGTAGTCGGCGAGATCAGGCCGGGCCTTCGAGACGACGAACAGATAGCGCGCCATGTCCACCCCCGACAAGATAAGCAAGTTCCCTGCCTGAACCGGAAGCCAACCATTCCGGCAGGATCGAGACGAGGGTCGCACGCCTACCAGTTGAACCGTAAGTTTTTCCGACATCTATCGGTACTCCCTACCGTAGAGATCCTCGCGGGTGGTCGGCACGTCGAACGCTGTCGTCCCATTGCTTGCGCATGAGGACCTGGTAGAGTCCGATATTTCCTTCCTGGAACGCCACCGACGAGCACGTGAGGTAGAGGCGCCAGATACGATAAATCCGCTCTCCCACCAGGGCCCGCGCCTCGTCGGCCCGCGCCTCGAGCCGCTCCACCCACTCCCGGCAGGTCCGCGCATAGTGGAGCCGCAGCCCCTCGACGTCCACGATCTCCCAGCCGGCGCGCTCCTGCTCGGTCATCGTCTCGGTGAGGCCCGCCAGCTCTCCGTTGGGGAAGACGTGCTTGTAGAGGAAGTCCGACTGGGTGGTGGGCTTCCAGTGAAACTCGTGCGTGATGCCGTGATTGAGGTAGTACCCGCCGTCGTTGAGCATGGTCCGCACGCGGCCGAAAAAGGCCGGATAGTTGGCGATGCCCACGTGCTCGATGATGCCGATGGCGGCGATCTTGTCGTAGCGCGCGTCCGCGGGCAGGTCGCGGAAGTCGCGGTACTCTACCAGGCAGCGCCCGGTGAGCCCCTCGCGCTCGATGCGCGCGGCGGCGAACTCGGCCTGGGCGCGGGACAGCGTCACGCCGTGCGACCGGACGCCGTAGTGCTGGGCGGCCCAGATGGCGAGGCTCCCCCACCCGCAGCCGATGTCGAGCAGGGTCTCGCCGGGCTTGAGCCGCAGCTTGCGGCAGACGAGATCCAGCTTGTCCGCCTGCGCCTGCTCGAGCTTGCCGTCGGGGTCCCGGTAGTACGCGCACGTGTAGACCATGAGCGGGTCGAGGAAGAGCGCGTAGAACTCGTTGGACTGATCGTAGTGATACGAGATGGCCTCGGCGTCCCGCTTCTTGCTCCGCCTCATGAGGTCGCCTCCTTCATGCCGAAGATCGAGTCGAACACCACGCGGCGCCGCGCGCGCTCGGAGCCGAGCACCACGCGCACCGCCAGCCGAGCCAGCGCCTCCGGGAGCCGGCCGAGCTGCCGCCCGATCCAGGTAGGCTCGCCGGGCCCATAGAGCGCGACGACTTCGCGCGCATAGCCGTCGAGGGAGCACGCCCGCGCGGAGGAGCTCGTTGCGCCGCCGCGGCGGCGAGGATGCCGCTGCGGATCGCGGGTCCGATGCCCTCGCCGGAGAGATCACGGGCCAGCCCCGCCGCGTCCCCCACGAGGCAAAAGCCGGGGCCGGCGAGACGCCGCGGCGCCTGGCGACGCACGACGTACGCGTGCCCCTTGAAAGGGTCGAGCGGCATCGCCTCGGGCAAGCGGCCGGTGGCGCGCAGCATGGCGAGCAGCGCGTCGCGCCGCTTCGGCAGGCTGCCGTCATTGCCTCCGGTGATGCCGATGCCCACGTTGATGAAATCGCCCTTGGGGAAGAACCAGCCGTAGCCGCGCAGGTCGGGCTCCACGTAGAGCTCGGGCGCGTCCATGAAGCGCTCGATCCGCGCCCGCCACTCGAGGGGCAGCCGCGTCTCGGTCTCCTGCGCCGCCACGACCTCTTCGCGCGCGGACACCTGCGCCGAGATCGCGGGCCACCGGACAGCGGTGGCCGCCAGCGCCGATCACCAGGGGCGCCTCGAAGACGCCCTGCTCGGTCTCGACGCGCGCGCCGGAGGGGCCCGCGGTGACCGCCTTGACGCGCACGCCCCAGCGGACGTCGGCGCCCGCCGATCGCCGCGCGCTCGAGAAGGAAGTGATCGAACTCACGGCGGATGATGCCGTAGGAGGCGGGTCCCCGCCAGCGCGTGTCGTGGCGCGCACCCTGGAACTCCAGCGCGCAGGCGGCGAAGCCCTGGATGGTGAGCGGGTACTTCTCGGGCTCGATCTCGAGGTCGGCGAGCGCGGTGAGCGTCACCCAGCCCGCGCAGATCTTCTGGCGGGGGAAGACGGCGGCGTCCAGCACCAGGGGACGCAGCCCCGCGCGGGCCAGCCGCCAGGCCGCGGTGCTCCCTCCGGGCCCGCCTCCAACCACGAGGACGTCGTGGACGGACACGGCTCAGGACTTCCAGAGAGAGAGCAGGATGCGCAGCCGCTGGCCGGGAGTCACCTTGATCTCCTCGACCTCGTTGGCCACGCGCATGGCATCGAAGAGGTCGCCCTGGATGTCGATGGCGTTCGAAGCATACGCCTCGGCGAAGTGGCCCGGGCTGGGATCGCGCATGATCGCGGTGAAGGTCTCCGGCGCGTGGATGACCACGAAACAGGCGGGCTCACCCTGGCCGAGCCGCACCTCGGTGCCATCCCACAACCGGAAGGCAAGCGGGTGCCGCAGGCCCTTGAAAACCTCGCCGAGAATCGACGCGGCGACACAGGCGCTCGGGCGGGGCCGAAGAAGTGAGGGCATGGCGTCGTCCTCAGCGCTTTGTATACGGAGGAAGGCGGGCTTGTCAACTGAGGCGCGCGACGCCCAGGAAGCGCTTCGGAGGGCCCGAGCGGATTGATCCACTGCAACTGATTGATTTATTGGACGTATGCCACGCGGTCTGGCCTCAGCTTCCCGAGTCGATGGCGGAGTGCACGCAGTTGCTGACCACGTCCAGCCGCGCGCTGTGCCAGGGATCAGGCACCCGGCTATTGGTGAGGTAGGAGAAGGACACGCCGGAGTCCGGATCGCCCCAGCAGTAGGACGAGCCGACGCCGCCATGGCCGAAGGTGCGCGACGAAGCGAGCGAGCCCAGGCCGCGGATGCTGTCGGTGGTCCCGCGCGTGTGGGGACCGAGACCGCGGTGCATTGGCATGCCCATGTAGGCGTCCACGCGGTCGCCGGTGAAGTTGCGCGTGACGTACTGGATCATGCGCGGCGAGAAGAGGCGCGTTCCGTTCAGCGTGCCCCCCTGCACCATCATCTGGTAAAAGGCCGCCATGGCCCGGGCGGTGGCATAGCCGCCGCCGCCCGGCGTACCCGCGCGGTAGAAGGCGGCGTGGTTCTCCTCCGCCCGCTTGCTCTGACGCCGCCAGTCGGCGGATGGCTCGTGCATGTCCACCGCGCGCGCGTGGTGCGCGTCGGGCAGCCCGACGAAGAGGTCCCCGCCCAGCCCCAGCGGCTCGATCACGTTCTCGCGGATGAAGGCGCGGTAGTCCGTCTTGGTGAGCGCCTCGATGAGGACGGCCGCCGTCCAGTGCGCGGCGCGGCCGTGGTAGTGCACGCGCGAGCCGGGCGTGAACTCGAGCGTGAACGCGCACACGGTCTTCCGCAGGAGATCGTGGTCCTCCCACGCCGCGCTCGGCACGTCGGCATTGGGGTAGCCCGCCTGATGGGACAGGAGCTGGATGATCGTGATCTCGCCCTTGCCATTGGCCTCGAAGCCGGGGACGTGATCGGCCACTCGATCGGTGAAGCGCAGGGCGCCGCGCTCCACGAGCGCCCAGACCGCGCTGGCGGTGATGACCTTGGTATTGGAGTACAAGAGCCACAGCGTGTCCTCGCGCGCGGAAACCCGGGCGCCTTCCGTCCGCGCCTCGCCCAGCGACTTGAAGAGGGCGAGCTTGCCGCGCCGGGCCACCGCGATCTGGGCCCCGGGATACCGGCCCTCGGTGATATGCCCCGCGATGACCTCGACGAGACGCTCCAGCGCCTGGGGATCGAGGCCGAGCGACGACGGATCGGAAATGGTCAGCGGGAAGGCCATGGCGTCCTCACGAGGTTGAAGGGCACGGCAAGGGTCGGGCGGAGTGTAGGCCGCGGGGTCGGACCTGTCAACGGCGCGCCTTGCTATACTGCGCCGGTGAGAGCGTCCCCTCCCGCCCTGCTCGACGGCCTCGTCGTCCTGGATTTCACCCGCGTCCTCGCCGGCCCCTACTGCACGCGCCTGCTCGCCGATCTCGGCGCGCGCGTGATCAAGATCGAGCGCCCCGGCGAGGGCGATGAGATGCGCCGGGCGCATCTCCAGCTCGAGGAAGGCCGCGACGACCAGAGCACCTACTTCACCCGCATCAATACCGGCAAGGAGAGCGTGGCCCTGGACCTGGCCAATCCCGCCGCGCGCGACGTGGTGCTCGACCTCGCGCGCCGGGCCGACGTCGCGGTGGAGAACTTTGTGCCGGGAGTGATCGCGCGCCTGGGCTGCGACTGGGCGGCGCTGTCGGCGGTGAAGCCCGACCTCGTCTATTGCTCCATCTCCGGCTTCGGCCAGACCGGGCCCTGGCGCGGCCGGGCCGCCTTCGCCCACATCGTCAATGCCGCGTCGGGGATGATGCACCTCGAGCGCGGCGACGCCCCCGCACCGCACTCGGCGAATATCCAGGCCGCCGACGTGCTCGCGGGCACGCACGCCTTCGGCGCCATCATGGCCGCGCTCTGGCGACGGGCGCGCACCGGCGGGGGCGCCTACCTGGACGTCTCCATGCTGGAAGCCCTCATCGCCTGCGACGACGTCAGCTTCGCGTCCGTGCTCAACGGCGGCGACGAGATGGGCGCGCCGCGGCCCGGCATGTGGGTGTACGAGATCGGCGGGCGCCACGTGGCGCTCCAGACCACCGGCGCGCCCGCGCTGTGGCCGCGCCTGGTCGCGCTGCTGGAGCGTCCCGAGCTGGCCGCGGATCCGCGATTCGCCACGCCCGTCGCCCGCCGCGAGAATCGCGCCGCCCTCGGCGAGCTCATCGGCGCGTGGATGCGCCGCTTCGCGACGGTGGACGCGGCGGTCGAGGCCCTCACCGCCGCGCGCATCCCCTGCGCGCCCGTTCTCGCGCCCGAGGAAGTCCGCGAGAGCCCCCACCTGGCCGCGCGCGAGTTCTTCCCCGTGGTGCCGCATCCCACGCGCGGAAAGGTCCGCGTCACCGGCACGCCGTTCCACCTCGACGGCGGCGCGGTGGGGCCGGCGGGCCCGGCTCCGTACCGCATCGGCGAGCACACGCGCGCGGTGCTCGAGGGCCTGCTCGGCTATTCCGCCGCGCGCGTCGAGGCGCTGCGAGCGGCCGGCGCCATCGCGACGCCGTGAGGCGGGAGCGCCCCCCGCCGTGATAGGCTTTCCGGCAGTGGCGGCGGCTGGCGGCGCATAACCTCAACGCTCGGGAGATCCCCCATGGCCCGGATGACCGGCGGCGAAGCACTCGTCAAGCAGCTCTATCACGAAGGCATCCGCGTGGTCTTCGGGCTCCCCGGCGTCCAGCTCTACGGGGTGATGGCCGCCCTGCGCGAGGAGCCGCGCATTCGCTTCATCCAGACGCGGCACGAGCAGGCCACCTCCTACATGGCGGACGGTTACGCGCGCGCGGGCGGCGGCGTCGGCACCGCCCTGGTGGTGCCCGGCCCCGGGCTCCTCAATGCGTCGGCCGGACTCAGCACCGCGTACTCCGCCTCCTCGCCCGTCTTCATGATCTCCGGCCAGGTGCCGAAGAATCAGATCGGCAAGGACATCGGCGTGCTGCACGAGGTCAACGATCAGCTCGAGTGCATCCGGCCGGTGACCAAGTGGAGGCGGCGCGTGCTGGAGGTGGCCGAGGTGCCGGCGGCGGTGCGCGCGGCCATGCATCAGCTCACCACCGGCCGGCCGCGTCCGGTCGAGATCGAGATGCCGCCCGAGACCATGGAGGACGAGGGCGAGGCGGTGCTGATCGACCCCGTGCGGCCGGTGCGCCCCGCCGCCGCGGCGGCCGACGTGAGCCGCGCGGTGGAGCTGCTCGTCAATGCGCAGCGGCCCGTCATCTACGCGGGCGGGGGCGCGGTGTTCGGCGGGGCCGGAGAGGCGCTCACCGCGCTGGCCGACTACCTCCAGGCCGGCGTGATCACCAGCGCCGAGGGCAAGGGCGCGATCAGCGACCACTCGGATCTCTCGCTCGGCGCCACCGTGTGGCCGAACTCGCCGCGTGCGCAATCATCTGCTCCAGGCCGACCTGATCCTCGCGGTGGGCACCCGCTTCGCCCTCGCGGTGCCCAAGGCCGACCAGCAGGTCATTCACATCGACATCGATCCGGACGAGATCGGCCGGAATCACCGGAAGTCGCTGGGCCTCGTCGGCGACGCCCGCGCCACGCTCGACGCCATCGTGGAAGGCGTTCGCAAGGCCACTCCCCCGCGGTCTTCGCGCAAGGCGGAGCGCGAGGCGCTGCGCGCGGAGACGGCGGCGCTGGCCCAAGAGCCCCAGGCCGGTATCCTCAAGAGCCTGCGCGAGGGCACGCCGGAGAACGCCATCTTCATCTCCGGCATGACCCAGATCGGCTACTACTCGCGTCCCTGCTGGCCGACCTACGAGGCCCGGACCTATCTGTCGTCCTCGTACTCGGGCAATCTCGGCTACGAGTACCCGGTGGCGCTGGGCGCCAAGGTCGCCTGTCCGCAGCGTCCCGTCATCGCGGTAATCGGCGACGGCGGCTTCATGTACAACGTGCAGGAGCTGGCCACCGCCGTGCAGCAGAAGATCAACGTGATCGCGGTGGTGTTCAACGACAACGCCTTCGGCAACGTGGCGCGCGATCTCGACGACTGGTGGGGCGGGAGCTACGGCGCCACGCTCCACAACCCCGACTTCATGAAGCTGGCCGACGCCTTCGGCGTGCATGGGATGCGCGCGAAGGAGCCTACCCAGGTGGGCGCGCTCGTCCGCGAGGCCATCCAGCTCGACCGGCCGGTGCTCATCGAGGTGCCGGTGGGCCGTATGCCCACGCCCATGTTCTTCCCGCCGCGGAAGGCGCCCACCAAGTACCAGCGCTGAGAGAGGCGTTCGACCAGAGCGCGGGCGGGGGCGATCAACCGCCTGAAGCTCCCCGAGCGGAGCAATTGACCCGCGGAGGAACAATGGTGGGGACATCCGACGGCTCTTCGCGCGTCGGCGCGGCGCTGAACTCGACGTGGCGCGCGTTGCGCCTCCGCTGCCCGCGGTGCGGCGCCGGCGAGTCATCGGTCCGCTGGCTGGGCCTGAAGCCGGCCTGCCCGCAGTGCGGCCTCCGGCTCGACCGCGGGAGAGTCGGACTACTGGCTGGGGGCGATGCTTTTCAACCTCATCGCCGCCGAGACCCTCTTCGCGGCGGGCCTGGTGACGGTGCTCGTCCTCACCTGGCCCCATCCCCCGTGGGAGACGCTTCAGTGGGGAAGCATCATCGCCATGATCGGGGCGCCTCTCATCCTCTTCCCCTTCACCAAGCTCCTCTGGCTGGCCTTCGACCTCGTCTTCCGCCCACCTACCGCGAAGGACTTCACGTCAGGGACACTCGGGGAATGACGGGCGAATGACCGCCGGGAAGCTCGGGGGACGTGTGGGCGGTCGGGAGCGCGTACGAGCGCTACATCGGGCGCTGGAGCCGGCTCGTCGCGCGCGAGTTCCTCGCCTGGCTCGCCGTGCCTGCGGGCCGGCGCTGGCTCGACGTGGGCTGCGGCACCGGCGCGCTGAGCCGGACCATCCTCGAGCACGGCGCCCCGTCGACCGTCGTCGGCATCGACGCATCCGCGGGGTTCGTCGATCATGCCCGGAGCCAGGTCTCCGACCCGCGCGCGTCGTTCCGCGTGGGCGACGCCCAGGCGCTGCCCTTCGAGGACGCCGCCTTCGACGCGGCGGTGTCCGGACTCGTGCTCAACTTCGTCCCGGACCCCGCCCGGATGATGGGCGCGATGCGCCGCGTGGTGAAGCCCGGCGGCGTGGCGGCGGTGTACGTGTGGGATTACGCGGGGGAGATGCAGCTGATGCGCTACTTCTGGGACGTGGCGGCGGAGCTGGACCCCGCGGCGCGGGACCTCGCCGAAGGCCTGCGCTTTCCTCTGTGCCGGCCGGGGCCGCTCGCCGAGCTGGCGCGCGCCGCCGGGCTCGACGAGGTCGCGACGCGGCCGTGGACGTGCCCACCATGTTTCGAGATTTCGACGACTACTGGACGCCGTTTCTCGGGGGTCAGGGGCCGGCGCCCGCGTACTGCATGTCGCTCAGCGAGGAGCGCCGGGCCGCGCTGCGGGAGCGGATCCGTGCGGCCCTTCCCATCCGTCCCGACGGCAGCCTCGCGCTGATCGCGCGCGCCTGGGCGGTGAAGGGCCGCGCGGCCTGAGCCCGCGGGCGGCGCCGGCTTCGTCGGTCTCACTCTAGCAGGGGTCCTTGCCCTTGCGCGGGGCCTGCACCAGCTCGAGCCGGGTATCGTCGGGGCCGCGCAGGAAGGCGATGCGCCCACCGTTCGCCATGTTGATCGGCCCCTCCAGCCGCTGAGCGCCGAACCCCTCCAGCCGCTTGATGTCGGCCTCGATGTCGGTCGAGTCCAGGCCGAAATGCTCGAGCCCGTGATGCGCGGAGGCATCGCCGGGGCCCAGGGTCTCGCCGTTGCGGGCGCCGGAGATGTTCACGTTGATGCCGCCCTCGGCGCTGGAGCAGCGGATGAAGCGGTCACCGAACACCCGCACCTCGTCCGAGTTGATCGTGAAGCCAAAGGCATTGACGTACCACTGGGCGGTCTTCAGCGGATCGGGGGACTTCAGGTGGATGTGGTTGATCCGATACGGCATGCGCGCGCCTCCTCGAGTGGTGGGGTGGACAAAATCCGGCTTCGAGGCCAGTATAATCGGCCGGAGGACTCCCATGGCTCCCACCTTCGACTTCGATCGCCTCATCGACCGGCGACCCACCGCGAGCAACAAGTGGCGGAAGTTCGAGAAGGACGTGCTGCCGCTCTGGGTCGCGGACATGGACTTCGCCTCTCCCGAGCCCGTCGTGCGCGCGCTGCGCGAGCGCGCCGAGCACGGCGTGTACGGCTATGTGTACGAGGAGCCCGAGTTCTTCGAGATGGTGGCGGACCGCATCCAGAAGCGGTACGGCTGGAAAGTCGGCCCCGAGGCGGTGGTGCTGCTGCCGGGCGTGATCGCGGGGTTGAACATGGCCGCGCGCGTCTTTGCCGCGCCCGGCGACGGGCTGCTGGAGCAGGTGCCGGTGTACCCGCCCATTCTCCGCTGCCCGGGCAACATGGGCCTCACGCGCGACGAAGCACCGCTGGCCCGCCGCGCCGACGGCCGGTACGACGTGGACTGGGACGCGTTCGAGCGCGCCATTCACGGCCGCACGCGCGCCTTCATCCTCTGCAATCCGCACAACCCCACCGGCCGCGTCTACACGCGCGAGGAGCTGACGCGGATGGCGGAGATCTGCGGGCGGCGCGGCGTCGCTATCATCGCCGACGAGATCCACTGTGACCTCATCTACGCGGGCCAGCGCCACGTGCCCATCGCCTCGCTGGACGCCGAGGTGGCCGCGCGCACCGTCACCCTCATGTCGCCGTCCAAGACCTTCAATCTGGCCGGCCTCAAGTGCGCCATCGCGGTGGTGACCGACGCAGCGCTCCGCGAGAAGTTCCTCGCCACCAAGGCGGACCTGGTGGCGAATCCCAACGTCTTCGGCTTCGCCGCCGCGCATGCCGCCTATCGCGACGGCGGTCCCTGGCTCGACGCCCTCATGGTGTATCTCGAGGCCAATCGCGACTACACCGTCAAGTACGTGCGCGAGCACTTTCCCGGCGTGGTGATCTATCCGCCCGAGGGTCTCTACCTCGCCTGGCTCGACTTCCGGGCGGCGGGGCTGCCCGGCAATGATCCGTACACGTTCTTCCTCGAGCACGCGCGGGTCGCGCTCAACGACGGCGTGACCTTCGGCCCCGGCGGCCAGGGCTTCGCGCGGCTGAATTTCGGCTGCCCGCGCGCCATGCTCACCGAGGGCCTCGATCGCATGCGCGACGCCTTCCGCCGCCGGCCCCGCTGAGCGCCGTCCGCGCGTCGGGGCCGGTTGCCGAGTCCCGGCCCGCGTGCTAGGTTGCGCTGGTCGTTATCCCCTGCAATCTCGGCCCTGCCGTTTCGGCCAAAGGAGACCGTAGTGAGAGAAAACACGCTCCGGAAAATCTGGGCGCGCGGCGAGGCGGTGGTGAATGGATGGCTGGCCATTCCCAGTGCCTTCTCGGCCGAGGTGATGGCCCATCAGGGCTTCGACTCCCTCGTGGTGGACATGCAGCATGGTGTCGTCGACTACCAGGTGGCGGTGACCATGCTCCAGGCCATCTCCACCACCGATGTGGTGCCGATGGCGCGCGTCCCGTGGAATGATCCCGCGCGGCTCATGAAGATCCTCGACGCCGGCGTCTACGGCGTGATCTGCCCCATGATCAACACCCGCGAGGAGGCGGAGGCGCTGGTGCGGCACTGCAAGTACCCCCCGCGCGGCCACCGCTCCTGGGGTCCGGTGCGCGCCTCCATCTATGCGGGCGCCGACTACGGCGACCATGCCAACGACGACATCGTGGTCATGCCCATGATCGAGACCGCGGAAGCGCTGAAGAACCTCGACGAGATCCTCAGCGTGCCCGGAGTAGACGCCATCTACGTGGGCCCCTCCGATCTCTCCCTCGCGCTCGGCTGCAAGCCGCGGCTCGACCAGACCGACGCCCCGGTGGTAGAGGCGCAGCAGAAGATCGTGGAGGCGTGCAAGAAACACGGCGTGATCGCCGGCATCCACAACAGCACGTCGGCCTACTCGCTCAAGATGATCGAGGCCGGCTACCAGTTCGTCACGCTCGCCAGCGACAGCCGCTTCCTCGCCCAGCGCGCCGCGGAGGAAGCGGCCGCGGTGAAGAAGACGGGCGTGAAGGCCGGCAAGCTGCCGGGCTACTAGGAGCGCGCCATGGCTCGGCTCGACGGCAAGATCGCGATCGTCACCGGCGGGGGCACCGGCATCGGCCGCTGCACCGCCCTCATGCTGGCGAAGGAGGGCGCGCGCGTGGTCATCAGCGGGCGGCGCAAGCCTCCGCTCGAAGACGTGGTGGCCGAGATCACGGGCGCCGGCGGCCAGGCGGTCGCGCATACCGGCGACGTCTCCCGGCCCGCCGAGGCTCAGGAGCTGGCCCAGTGGACGCTCGCGCAGTTCGGGAAGGTGGACGTCCTCATCAACAATGCCGGGCATTCCAGCAAGGTTCGCAATCTCCGCTGGATCGGTCTGGAAGAGTGGGAGCAGGTGATGGCGGTCAATGTCACCGGCGCCTATCTCCTCACCCAGGCGGTGCTGCCGAGCATGATCGAGCGCGGCGGCGGGACCATCGTGACCGTGTCCTCCTACGCGGCCTTGAAGCCCGGCCTCATCGGCGGCTCCGTGTACGGCGCCGCCAAGGCAGCTCAGCGCAACATGATGGGGCACGTGCACACCGTGCTCCGTGACAAGGGCATCCGCGCCACCACCATCATGCCCGCCGAAGTGGACACGCCCATCCTCGACAATCGCCCCCTGCCGCCGGACGCCGCCGCCCGCGCCACCATGATGATGCCGGAGGACGTGGCCGAAGCCATCCTTCTCTGCGTCACCCTGCCCGCCCGCACGGTGATCGAGGAGATCGTCATCAGCCCGACGCGCTCGCGCGATCAGAGCAAGGAAATCGCGGTGGCGCGGGACATGGGCGCGCCACCGGGTGCCAAGTAGTGCCGGGCTCTCGGCTCCCAGTGGAGACGGACTAGCGATGGCCACCGCAGCGGTCGAGGGGGCCCGCCTGCACTACGAGGTGGCCGGAGAGGGGCCGACGCTGCTTCTCTCCCATGGCTTCGGCGCCACCGGGCGCATGTGGGACGGCCAGCGGCAGGCCTTCGCCGATCGCTGGCGCGTGATTGCCTGGGACATGCGGGGCCATGGCGAGACGGAGAGCCCCGACGAGCCCGCGCGCTACTCCACCGACCATACCGTGGCGGACATGCGCGCGCTGCTCGGCCACCTCGGCATCCGCCGCGGAGTCATCGGCGGCCTCTCCCTGGGCGGCTACGTGTCCCTGGCCTTCCACGCCGCCCATCCGGAGATGGTGCGCGCGCTGGTGATCTGCGACTCGGGTCCCGGCTACCGGAATGCGGAGGCGCGCGCGGCGTGGAACGAGCGTGCGTTCCGGCGCGCCGACGACCTGGAAACTCGCGGGCTCGACGCGCTGGCGGGGTCGAGCCGTGAGATGCGCGACGCGGTTCGCCATCACCGCTCGGCGAAGTGGCTGGCGCTGGCGGCGCGGGGCATGCTCGCCCAGCAGGACGGCCGCGTCATCGAGACCCTGCCCGCCATCCGCGTACCCACCCTGATCATCGTGGGCGACAAGGACGAGCCGTTTCTCGCGCCGTGCCGGTACATGGCGGGCAAGATCCCCGGCGCGCGGCTCGAGGTGATCGCGGGGGCCGGCCATTCGGCCAACCTGGACCAGCCCGAGGCGTTCAATCGCGTGCTGGGCGAGTTCCTCGCCGCGCTCCCGCCCGATCCCGCCTGACCTCAATGGCCGCGGCGGCATACCGTTTCATCGTGGTGGACTCGCCCCGGCCCGGCGTGCGCCGGATCACGCTCAACCGCCCCGAGAAGCGCAATGCGCTCAGCAACGAGCTGCGCGGGGAGCTCTTCGACGCGCTCCGCCGCGCCGACGGCGACGAGGCGGTGCGGGTGTCCATCGTGCGCGGCGCCGGCGTCTGCTTCTCCGCGGGCTATGACCTCGGCGCCGACCTCACCCAGGGCCGGCCGTATCCAACCGCGGCGGGCGACGGGCACTGGCCCCGCCACGTCGTGGACGGGCTGGTTCCAGATCTGGGACCTCGCCAAGCCGGTGATCGCCCAGGTCCATGGCTATTGCCTGGCCGGCGGCAGCGAGCTGGCGGCCGCCTGCGACCTCGTCTACGTGGCCGAGGACGCGCAGATCGGCTATCCGCCGGTGCGCCTGATGAGCCCGCCCGACACCCAGTTCCATCCCTGGCTCGCCGGCATGCGCCACGCCATGGAGCTGATGCTCACCGGCGACCCGGTGTCGGGCGCCGAGGCCGCGCGCATCGGGCTCGCCAACCGCGCCTATCCCGGCCGCCGCGCTCGAGGCGCGCGTGCTCGAGATCGCGGAGCGCGTGGCGAAGATCCCCACCTCGCTGCAGCAGATCAACAAGCGGTCCGTGCACCGGGCGATGGAGATCATGGGCATGCGGGCGGCCATCCGGGCGGGCACCGAGCTCCAGGCGCTGGCCTTCCACCAGCCCGAGTCGGTGGAGTATCGAAAAGAGGTGCGGGCCAATCTCAAGCGCGCGCTGGACCAGCGCGACGGGCGCTTCGGCGACTATAGGACCGCTCGGCGTGGGGCCGGGCGAACCGCGCGGCGGACCACCGCCGGCGCGGCCAAACGCGGCACGAACGGACGAAAGGAGAAGCACTCCTGATGGGACTCCTCGACGGCAAGACGGCGGTGGTGACGGGCTCGGGACGCGGCATCGGCCGCGGCATCGCGATCGCGTTGGCAAAGGAAGGGGCCAAGGTCGTCGTCAACGACCTCGGCGCCGCGCTGGGCGGTGAGGGCACCGACAAGTCGCCCGCCCAGCAGGTGGTGGACGAGATCGCCAAGGCCGGCGGCAAGGCAGTGGCGAACTTCGGCTCGGTGTCGGACTTCGACCAGGCCACCGACATGGTGGAGCAGGCGGTGCGCGAGTGGGGCCGCATCGACATCGTGGTGAACGTGGCCGGCATCCTCCGGGACCGGATGGTCTTCAACATGACGGAGGAGGAGTGGGACATCGTCCTCGCCGTCCACCTCAAGGGCACGTTCAACACCATCCGCGCCGCCTCCATCCACATGCGCGAGGCCAAGGCGCGGGCGCATCGTCAACATGTCCTCCGTCTCGGCGCTGGGCGCCCCGGGCCAGCCGAACTACGCCGCCGGCAAGGCGGGCATCCTCGGGCTCACCTGGTCCACCGCGCATGCGCTGGGCAAGTACGGGGTCACCAGCAATGCCATCCTGCCCAGCGGCGCCACCCGCATGATCGACTCCACGCCCCGTGGGCGCGCGGTCTTCGAGCAAACCGGAAAGTGGCCCAGCGAGCAGGCCAAAGGCACCGAGCGCGATCCCGACAACGTGGCCCCCCTGGTGGTCTTTCTGGCCAGCGACGCCGCCGCACACGTCAATGGCCAGGCCTTCCACTCCTTCGGCTATGGGTATACCTTGCTCGCCCAGCCGCAGGCCATCCGGCGCCTGGAGGCGGACCACCGCTTCGAGCCCGCGGAGCTGGTGAAGCTCTTCCCGGAAACGCTCGGCCGCGATCTGCGCATGCCGCCCGCGCTCGACTTCGGCAAGTCGTTGGACAAGCGCCCCGCCGGGGAGTGGAAGGATCTGGGTAAAGGCGTGCGCGCCTGGCAGTCCAGCTTCGAGGAGAAATAGCCGCACCGATTCGACGATAACCGATAGATCTGTGGCGAGTTCAGGGGTTCCCTGCTCCCGATGATGGAGAGATCATGGGAGCGGGAGGAAGCGCCATGAGTCGAATCGTGATCGTCGTCACCATGGTGGCCCTGATGGTCGGGGGCACCGCGGGGTATCTCTGGTGGGGGGTGCCGGCGGGGCAGCAGACCGGTGAGCTGGAGCAGGCTCGCCACCGCGCGGAGGCGGCGAACGAGGCGCTCGCGAAGGCGCGCGAGGAGCTGCAAACCGTCCGGGGCGATCTCGAGCGCGAGCGCGGCATGCGCGCTCGCCTCGAGCAGGTGGTGACCGAAGGAACGAAGTAGCGCTCAGGCGCCGAAGAGCACCCGGGCGCCGGTCGATCGGACGCCGATGCGCGCGAGCCCCCCACGGTCAGATCCTTTCGCTGAGCGTCACGCGGGGCCGGAGCGGATCGAAGCGCGACGTCACACTATCGCTTTCCGGGCGCGCGACGCTCAGGTGCGCCCGCAACGCCACGACGTCGCCGATCACCGCGGTGACGGGCGGCGGCAGCGGCACGGACCCGAGCAGCGCCGCCAGCGCATCGAGCGTCGAGACCAAGGTCTGCTGCTCCGGGGTGGTGCCGCGATGGATCAAGGCCACCGGCGTGTCTCCGGGACGGCCCCGCGCTATCAGGGCCCGCGCGATGCCGGGCAGGGATTCCGTGCCCATCAGCACCACCAGGGTGTCCACCGCAAGGGCGAGCGCGCTCCAGTCCACTGTCGGCTCGCCCTTGGCGGGATCCTCGTGGCCCGTGATCACCGCGAACGACGCGGCGACACCGCGGTGGGTGAGAGGGATGCCGGCAGCGGCAGGCGCCGCCAGCGCCGCGCTCACGCCGGGGACGACCTCGCAGGGAATCTCGGCCGCGGCCAGCGCCGCCGCCTCCTCCCCGCCCCGGCCGAACACGAAGGGATCGCCGCCCTTGAGCCGGACCACCTGGAGCCCTCGCCGCGCCAGCGCCACCAGGATGGCGTTGATCTCGGGCTGGGACACCTCGTGGGCGCCCGCGCGCTTGCCGACATAGACGCGCTCCGCCGCGACGGGCGCCTCGTCGAGCAGCGCGGGCGCGACGAGGCGATCGTAGACCACCGCCTCGGCGGCGCGGAGCAGCCTGAGGCCGCGCACGGTCACGAGATCGGGATCGCCCGGGCCCCGCGCCCACCAGCGCCACGCGCCCCACCGGCTTGACCGCCTCTGTGTGCATCGCACGCGCGACCGTCGTCTCCTGCTCCGCCGGCATCACGCGCCCTCCAGCCGCGAGCGGAGGCGCGCTCCGACGCCGGGCTCCCCGTCAACCACGCCGCTCCCGCTCGACAGCCCGCGCAGCTCGTCCTCCAGCGCGGAGCGCCAGCGCTCGGCGGTCACCGGCGCGTCCCGCTCGCGGAGCTCGCGGCGCACCTCGGCCACCGCCTCCACGAAGGCGCCGAAGTCCGCCGGGAAATAGCGCTCCAGCTCGTCGCGCACCGCGCGCGCGAGCGCCGGACTGACTCCGCCGCTGGACACCGCCACTGCGAGCGGTCCGCGACGGAGCACGGCGGGCAGGAGAAAGTCGCAGTGCTCGGCGTCATCGGCGGCATTGACCCAGACCCCGCGCGCCCGGCCTTCGGAACGGACGGCCCGGCTCACCGCCCGATCGCCCGTGGCCGCGAAGGCCAACGCGGCGCCCGCGAGATCGCCCAGGAGGTACTCGCGCGCCTGATGCGCGAGGTGACCCTCCGCCGCGAGGGCGGCCAGCGCCGGCGTGAGCGTCGGGCTCACCACGGTGACGCGCGCGCCGGCGGCGAGCAGCCCGCGCGCCTTGGCCTCGGCCACGGGACCGCCCCCCACCACCAGGCAGGGGCGATCCACGAGGTCAAGAAAGATCGGGTAGGGCAAGCTCACCGGTCCGGCGGCGGGGTGAGCCGCAGATAGGGTTCGGCGGTGTCGCCAAGCCTCAGGCTCATGGTCAGGCTCCTATCATTCGAGGTTGTGAGGGGTGGCGGCCACGGGCAGGTCGCGGGCGACCCCCGCGACGGCGCCGCCCGCCAGCAGAGCCCGCAGGTCGTCGTCGCTGCGGGCGGCCGCAAAATCCTTGAAGCTCTGGCCGGCCTCGCGGAGGTCCAGGTACGCGCGCAGCAGGCGCTCGAGCGCGGCAGGCGTCTCGCGCGCCGGCACGCGGAAGCCCACCGGGCGGGCAACAGCCGCGTGCCGGCCCAGCCCGCCGCCGACGCAAACATAGTAGGCGTCCTCGAGGCCCGCGGGGCCCTTGACCTTCTTGCCCTCCAGCCCGATGTCCGCGATCCAGTGCTGGCCGCAGGAATTCGGGCAGCCCGTCACGTGAATCTTCACGTGCCGGTCGAAGCCCGGCAGCCGCGCCTCGAGCGCCTCCACCAGGTGGCGCGCGAAGCCCTTGGTCTCGGTGAGCGCGATCTTGCAGAACTCCGTGCCCGTGCAGGCCACGGTACCGCGCCGGAACGGCGAGGCGGAAAGCGCAAGCCCGGCGGCTTCCGCCTCCGCGGCCAGCGCGGCCGTCCGCTCGCGCGGCACGTCGAGGACCACCAGGTTCTGCATGTGGGTGGTGCGCAGGGTGCCGGAGCCGAAGCGCTCGGCGAGGTCGGCCGCCGCCCGCATCGTGTCCGGATCGAGGCGTCCGCGCAGAATGGCGAAGCCTGCATAAGCAAGGCCCGGCTGCCGCTGCTGGTGCAGGCCCACGTGATCGCGGTATGCGTCTTCGGGCGGCGCCTCCGGCACCGCCGGCTCCAGGCGATAGCCCAGCCGCGCCTCGATCTCCGCGCGGAAGCGCTCCGCCGTCCAGCCGTGGCGGAGGAAGAGGAACTTGAGGCGCGCCTTCTCGCGATGCTCGCGCAGCGCGTCGCTGTCGCGGAAGATCTCGGCCACCGCCTTGAGCACCGCCAGAGTCTGGTCCCAGCGCACGAAGACGTCGAGACGCGGCGCGAGATGCGGGTCGGTGGAGAGCCCGCCGCCCACGCGTAGCGAGAAGCCCGTCTCGCCGGTGTCGGGATGGCGGATGGCCGTGAGTCCCACGTCATTGATCTCGGGATACGAGCACCACACGCGGCAGCCGGCGATGGAGACCTTGAACTTTCGGGGCAGGTTGTAGAACTCGGGCGCGCCATTGAGCATGGCGGTGGCCGCGTCCACCAGGGGTGAAGCGTCCGCGATCTCGTCGGCGTCGACGCCGGCCACCGGGCACCCCGTGATATTCCGCGTGACGTCGCCGCAGGTGCCGATGGTGGTGATGCCCACGCGGGACAGGGTGGAGACGATGTCGGGCAGGCTCTCCACCTGCACCCAGTGGAGCTGGATGTTCTGGCGCACCGTGAGGTCGGCCACTCCGCGCGCATGGCGCTCGGTGAGATCGGCGACGGCGCGGAGCTGGGTCGCGGTGAGGAAGCCGTTCGGGATCCGGATGCGCTGCATGAAGTAGCGAAGGGCCTTGCCCTCGCCGCCCGTCCCGCCCACCGCCCCCACGCCATCCCCCTGCGTGTACAGGCCCCACCAGCGGAAATACGTGTTCAACCACTCGGGCGGGATCGAGTCGAAGCCGTCACGGGCAAAGCGCTCGATCTCCGCGTAGGCCGCCCACGGATTGAGCGCGCCCTTGAGCCGCTCGGCCCGCTGGGCCTTGGTTTCCTTCGGCGGCAACGGGGTCACCACGGCTCCATTTCCCTCGGTCACTGGTCGTCTCCCTTCGTCTCGGAAGCTCTGCCCAGAAGACACGAAAGCCGGGGATGAGCTCCCCGGCTTGATATCCGCCCTGGCTCATCGACTATGCGGTTGGAGGCCCCATCGCATTACATCGCAAGCACTTACAGCACGCATTCCGGTCGGAAGACTCCTCATGGCTGAGCCATTAGTACGTTTCCCGGTCGGATTTGTCAAGTGTTAATTGACCCGTCATGAGCGAAGCGGCGCGGTTCTGGTATCATCCCCGCGACCCGACAGCCGAACCGCGGAGATGCCCATGCCCGATATCGTCTATGACCTCGCCGTGATCGGAAGCGGCCCCGCCGGCCAGAAGGCGGCGGTCGCCGCGGCCAAGCTCGGCAAGCGAGTGGCCGTGGTGGACCGCCGCCGACATGATCGGGGGCGTGTGCATCCATACCGGGACCATCCCCAGCAAGACGATCCGCGAGGCCATCCTCTATCTCTCGGGCTTCCGTCAGCGGACCTTCTATGGCCGCGACTACACCCTGCGGGACCGGATCTCGGTGGCCGACCTCGCCTCGCGCGTGCGACCCGTGCTGGAGCGCGAGACCGAGATCGTCCGCACCCAGCTCAAGCGCAACGGCATCGAGACCGTCCACGGCACCGCGCGCTTCGCCGATCCGCACACCCTCGATCGTCGAGACGCCCGGCGGCCGGGTTCCCCTGGCCGCCGAGCACGTCCTCATCGCCTGCGGCACGCGCCCCGCGCACAGCGCGGGCATCCCGCTCGACGGCCGTCACATCGTGGACTCCGACCAGCTCCTCGCCATCGACACCATCGGCAAGCAGATGATCGTGGTGGGCGCGGGCGTGATCGGCCTCGAGTACGCCTCCATGCTCACCGCTCTGGGGAATGCGGTGACCGTGATCGACCAGCGGCCCACCATCCTCGACTTCCTGGATCAGGAGATCGATCGAGGCGCTCTCGTACCACATGCGGCGTCAGGGGGCGACCTTCCGCCTCGGCGAGACGGTCACCGGCGTCGAGCGCGACGCGCGCGGGCCGGGTGCTGGCGCGCCTCGAGAGCGGCAAGACCGTGCAGGGCGACGCGCTGCTCTACACCGTGGGCCGGCAGGCGAATACCGACGGGCTCGCCCTCGAGGCCGCGGGCCTCCAGGCCGACGCGCGCGGACGCATCGTCGTCAACGGCGTCGGACAGACCGCGGTCCCCCACATCTACGCCGCGGGCGACGTGATCGGCTTTCCCGCGCTCGCCTCGACCTCCATGGAGCAAGGGCGGCTCGCCGCCTGCCACATGTTCGGCCTTCCCTCCGTGAGCCGGCCCGAGCTCCTGCCCTACGGCGTCTACAGCGTGCCGGAGATCTCCATGGTGGGAAAGACGGAAAGCGAGCTCACCCGCGAGCGCATCCCCTACGAGGTCGGCATGGCGAAGTACGCCGAGCTGGCGCGCGGGCAGATCATCGGGGACGACATCGGCTTCCTCAAGATCCTCTTCCATCCGGAGACGCGGAAGGTGCTGGGCGTCCACGTGATCGGGGAGGGCGCGTCCGAGATCATCCACATCGGCCAGGCGGTGCTCACGCTGGACGGCACCATCGACTACTTCCGCGACACCGTCTTCAACTACCCGACCCTGGCCGAGGCCTACAAGGTCGCCGCGCTGAACGGGCTCAACAAGCTCTGAGCCACCGCCGCTCAGGCGCCGGCGACGGTGACCCAGCCGCCGCGCCGCTCCGACTCCAGCACCGCGTCCAGCACCGCCTGTGCGCGCATGCCGTCCTCGAACGACGGGCTCGCGCTTTCGCCCTCGCGGATGGCGGCGAGGAGCCGCTTCACCAGGGGCGCAATGGTGGCCTTGCCCACCGATTCCATGGCGTCACCTTCGCCCGCGGAGCGCGGCACCACCGCCGGCACCTTCACGGGCAGGAGACCGCCGCCGTTCTGGGTGGCGCGCAGCTCAGCATGCCACCACCGCGGCAACTCGCGATTCATGCGGTAGACGAGCGCGCCCTTGTCCCCGTAGGCCTCCAGCGAGTTCTCGTTGGCCCCGCGCGCGGCCCGGCTCGCCTGGAGGGTGACGGTGGCGCCGGAGGCCAGCTCCCCGAGCACCGCGCAGTAGTCCTCCGCGTCCGCGGCGCGCTCGCCGCCCGGCACGGTGCGCGAGGGATGGGCCACCGCCCCCAGCGCCGACACCCGCCGGAAGTCGCCGAAGCTCCAGCGCACAAGGTCGATCAGGTGCACGCCCATGTCCCCCATGGCGCCATGGCCGGCCTGCGCGCGGTCCATCCGCCAGGTCGAGGCCGCCGACTCGTCGGCCCAGCGGGCGCCCAGCCAGCGGCCGCCCAGGTGAAAGGGCCGGCCCACATGGCCCGCCTGGGCCATCTCGTGAAAGCGCAGCATGGAGGCGGAGAATCGCCAGTTGAACGCCGTCATCCCCACGCGCTTGGCGCGCGCCGCGGCCTCGACCATGGCCCGCGCCTCCGCCGCGTCCATGGCCAGCGGCTTCTCGCAGAGCACGTGCGCGCCCCGCTCGAACGCGGCGAGCGCGATGGCCTTGTGCAGCGCGGGTGGCGCCGCGATGACCACGATCTCGGGCCGGGACTTGTCGAGCATCTCTTCCCAGCGCGCGAAGACCTGGGGCACGCCGTAGCGGGCGGCAATCTTCTGCGCGGTCGCCTCGTCGCGCTGGCACACCGCCACCACCTCGCAGCCATTGGCCTGGAAGGCGGGGATATGGGCGCGGCCGAAACCGAGCCCGACGATACCGACCGTGTGCTTCCTTCGCGCCATCACTCCGTCTCTCCGAGTCCGGCCTGAAAGAGGTCCCACTGCGCTCCCGCGCGCGCCACGATGGCGGGAATGTCCTCGGCGAGCAGCTGGCGCCGCTCCACCGCGGCCTGCGCCACCCCGCGCACGCGGTCGAGATAGCCCGCCCGGTCCCCATATCGCTCCGCCATGGACGCGCGCGGAATCGCCCGTGCGCTCCCGCGCGGCGGCGGTGGCGGCGAGCGGAAAGGTCGAGCCCATCATGCTCATCAGGTCGCCCGGCGCGCCCTGGGATGGATGCCGGAGATTCCAGCCGGTGAAGGTGGCCAGCGGCGCCAGCAGCTCCGGCGGCCGGATGCCCGCCACCTCATTGCCGTCCGCGTCCACCGCCGAGACGTAGCTCACATAGGCCGGGCCCGCCTTGGGCGGCAGGTTCGACACGATGCCGCGCGCCCAATCCGAGCCCCAGTCGAGCCGCGCGGGCCGGCTCAGCGCGATCCGGGAAGCGCACGCCCGGGATGCGCGCGAAGGTGGCCGCGGTCGACTCGGCGGCCACCGCGGTGCCGTCGGCCAGTCGCGGCACCGCGCTCGGCGGCGGCGCGATCCCGTCGCTGACCCAGCGGTCGAGGTTCACGAGGGCGGCGCGCAGCAGCGGCGCATAGTCCACCGTATTGAACGGGGCGCGACCGCGATCGCCGGTATTGGGATCCGCCGGCGGCGGCGGCAAGCGCGCCCGGCGTGTGCTGGGTGCCCGCGAAGTGATAGATCCGGACATGCTCGGGCGGCTCCACGTCGGCGCGGCCCTCGACATCGGTGTGCACGAGGGACGCGTCCCCGCGCCAGTACTCGGCCGAGGTATTCACGGTGAAGATCCTCGGCATCTGGCCGCTTGCGGCCAGGCGCGACAGCAGTCCGTCGCGCTGCCCGGTCAGGGGATCCGACTGCTCGGCGTCGGTGAACGGGAAGAGGCTGCCCACGCTCTGGGTCGCGTTGAGCGAGGGCTGGCCGAAGCGCATGTTGAACTCGCCCCGCCGGCCCCCCGCGACGTGCGGAAATACCGCGTCGTAGACCCGACGCCCGCTCTCGTCCTCGTTGAGCCCCAGGTAGAGGCAGATGGCGGAGGAAGCGCCCCGTTTGCGAGACGCCGAACGCATAGGCGCGGTCGAGCCGGCCCGCGGAGGGATTTCCCTGCGCCGCGGCGCCGAAACGCAGCCAGGCGCCCACGTCGCGCACCGCGAGCAAACCGAGGCCCACCACCGTCGGATCCTGGGAGCGGTAGATGAGCTCGTAGATCCGACCCGGCTCGAAGCCGCCGGGAAGATGCAGATGTGAGGCGTCCGGCGCCACGCGCCCGTCGGCGCCCCGGCGGGCGAAGCGCCATGCCGCCCGCGGCACCGGCAGACGTGGCGCGCCCCCGTGCTCGCGCACCGTCAGCTCGGCCTCCGCGTCCTCGAGCGACGCGGCCGGATAGGGGATGTGGTAACGGTCGGCCAGCGGCAGGGTGTCCACCCGTGCGCCCGGCCGCCACTGGCAGCGGAGCCGGCCGGTGACGGGGGCTTCCGCGCCGCGCGCCCGCGGCGAGTCCAGCGCCATGAGCCCGTCCCGGCGCGGCACGTCCGGCTGCCAGCCCACCCAGGCCACCGTATAGCCCCAGCGCATGAGGAAGCCGTTGCCGAAATCCTCCGCGGTGGTGGGGTCGGCGGCGCGCGGCGTGCTGTTGAACATGCCGAGCGCCACCTTGCGGCCTCGATTGGGCACGTCGACCAGCACCGTGCGGCGTCCCTTCGCTGGATCGCTGGGCTGGAGGAGATAGAAGTCCGCGCTGAACTCCACCCGACCCTCCGCGTTGCGCGGCGCCAGCTCGAGGTCGGTGATGGCGCGGTGCTGCGGATGCGCGGGATCCACCGCGAAGCGGAGCCGGCCGGCAATCTTCTCGTAGGCCCCCGCGTCGCCGAAGGGACGGCCGTCGAGGAGGGGGACGCGGGTGGCGATCTCGAGCGCGATGACGGTCATGGGAGAGCTCCTTCCTCTTCGGGAATTCCGAGATAACCGCGGTAGAGCCGCAGCGTCCAGGCACCGACGCCCAGCGCGAGCGCGACGACCAGGATGAGCGGCCCCGCCACCGGCACGAAACGGACGAGGGCGAGCGCCAGCACCGCCAGGGCCAGCCAGGCGATGCGCGCGGCGCGGACCGGTCGCACGCCGCGCCGGAAGGCGCGGGCGCCGAGATCGCCCAGGGCGAAGGCGGTGGTGATGAAGCCGACCAGGAGAGCGAGGCTGTACAGCGCGACCAGAGCCAGCGCGAGCGGAATGGCGACCACGGTAAGGGCAAGGGACAGGGCCGCCAGTGGAGTGAGCACGAGAACGGCGAGACCGAGCCCCAGGCTCACCCACGGCCGCAGGCCCACCGTGCGCGCGGCCGCCACCGTGAAACGCGGGAACAGGAGAAAGAGCACCACCCCGCTCACGAAGAGATTCACCACCACCAGCGCGCGCGTCACCAGACCGAGCACGGTGAGCACGCGGCCCGCGCCGTCGAAGAGCTCGGGCTGGCGCTGGATCACCCGGCCGGCGATGCGGGCCTCCGGGGCGATGCGCGCCTCCTGGCCGCTCCAGTAGGTGAGGCTTCCCGTGATGCGGGCGTTGGGCAGGATCTCGATGTCCCGCGCCGCGAGATACACGTCGCCCTCCACGGCGCCTCCGATGCGCACCCGCACCGCGGCCACCCGCAGCTCGCGCCGCACCTGCCCCGACACGTCCACGCGCCGGCCCAGGATCCACGCGGAGCCGCCCACCCGGGTGGGCTCGGTGATCCGCACCACCTCGCCGGCGGCGAGGAGCCCGTCGCCGACCTCCCCGGCGATGACGACGATTTGCCCGGCCGCGCGGACATCGTCCAGCACGCGGCCCGCCACGAATACCGACGCCGCGCCCGCCGCCACGTCGCCGCGGACCAGGCCTTCGATGGAGATACTCGAGGCGGCGCCGGCGACGACGTCGCCCGCCGCCTCGCCGCGCAACTCGACGCGCTCGCCGGCCAGATAGAGATCGTCCGCGGAAGGTTCCGGTCTTCACGAGGTGCAGCGCCGCCTCCTGCCCGGCGGCGGGCGCCGCGCCCGCGACCAGCGCGAGCAGGACGAGATGGCGGAACGAAACGGTGCGCATCGGCGACCGCCCGACGTTAGCACAAGTTCCCGCCTTGACGAGTCGGGCGCATCCGACTACTCTCGGCGGGTCGTCACGCAGTTTCCAGGCGAAAGGAGCCCGCCCTCACCCATGAGTCCCGCCGAGCTCGAGCGTCCGCTGCCCCAGCCCATCACGCCGGAGGCCAAGCCCTACTGGGACGGCCTCCGCGAGCAGAAACTCATGCTGCCGAAATGTCAGGACTGCGGCCGTTGCTTCTTCTACCCGCGCGTCGTCTGCCCCCACTGCCACTCGCGCCGGATCGGGTGGGTCCAGTCGAGCGGCCGGGGTCGCCTCTTCTCCTTCGAGATCTCCTACCAGCCGCTCAACAAGGCGTTCAAGGTGAAGCCGCCTTACGTGCTCGCCATGGTGGAGCTCGAGGAAGGGCCGCGCCTCCTGTCCAACCTCGTGGGGATCGCCGCCGATCCCAAGCTCATCCGCTGCGACATGCCGGTGGAGGTCGTCTACGAGAAGCTCAACGACGAGTTCACCGTGCCCGCTGTTCAAGCCGGCGGGCGCAGCCGCGGGAGCGGGCGATGAGCGGGACGATGAAAGAGCTCTCGAACTCGGCCTGCATCGTCGGCGTGGATGAGAGCGACGAGATCGGCATCCTCCCCAACAAGAGCCAGCTCGCGCTACACCTCGAAGCCATCACCAACGCGGTGCGGGACGCCGGGCTCAAGGTCACGGACGTCGACGGCGTCTTCACCGCCGGCCAGCACTCCCCGTCGCTGCTCGGCGAGGCACTGGGCATCACACCGCGCTACGTGGACGGCACCACCGTGGGCGGCTGCTCCTTCATCATGATGGTCGGCCACGCGGTGGCCGCGCTGCATCACGGGCTCTGCGACGTGGCGGTGGTCTCCCACGGCGAGTCCGGGCGCTCCGGGGTGGGTGTCACCCGCAGCCGGGACACCAGCCTCTCCGGCCAGTTCGAGATCCCCTACGGCTTTGCCGGCGCACCCACCTACTTCGGCATGATCACCACGCGCCACATGCACGAGCACGGCACCACGCTCGAGCAGTGGGCGCAGGTGGCGGTGTCTACGCGGAAATGGGCCGCCCTCAATCCGAAGGCGCGCAATCGCGAGCCCATCACGGTGGCCGACGTGCTCGGCTCCCGACCGGTGTGCTATCCGTTCAACCTCCTCAATATCTGCCTCGTCACCGACGCGGGCGGCGCGGTGGTCCTGACGCGGGCGGACCGGGCCAAGGACTGCGCCAAGAAGCCGGTCTACGTGCGCGGCGCCGGCGAGGCGACCGAGCACGTGATGGTCACCCAGATGCGCGACCTCACCTATAGCGAGGCCACGCGGATGTCGGGCGAGAAGGCCTTCGGCATGGCGGGCGTCGATCGGAAGGACTTCGACCACATCATGCTCTACGACGCCTTCACCTCGGGGCCGCCCATCATGCTGGAGTCGCTGGGCTTCGCCAAGCGCGGCGAGGGCGTGCACTTCTTCGAGGAAGGCCGCTCCACGCCGGGCGGGTCGCTGCCCATCAATACCAATGGCGGCGGGCTCTCCTACACGCATACCGGGATGTACGGGATCTTCCCCATCATCGAGTCCACCCGCCAGCTTCGCGGCGAGGGTGGCGCGCGCCAGGTGCCGAACTGCAAGCTCTCCCTGGTCAACGGGATGGGCGGGATGCTGTCGGCCGCGGGCACCCTCGTGCTCGCCAACCAGCGCTAGGAGGAGAGGCAGTGCAGCGCAGCACCGACCGCATCCTCACGACGCATACCGGCAGCCTGCCCCGGCCGGAGGACCTCACCAAGTCCATGTTCGCGAAGGAAGAGGGCGTGCCGGTGGACGCCGCCGCCCTCGCGGCCCGCATCAAGGCGGCGGTGGCCGAGGTGGTGGGCAAGCAGGTGGAGGCGGGCATCGATGTGGTGGACGACGGCGAGTACAGCAAGCCCAGCTATGCGACCTATGTGAAGGACCGGCTCCACGGCTTCAAGGGCAAGTCCGAGCCCCTGCAGTATCGCGACCTCGTGGACTTCCCGGGCATGGCCCGCCGCGTCTTCGGCGACCCGGGCCGGGCCCGCCGGAAGACCCCCGCCTGCACCGAGCCGGTGTCCCTGCGCGATCCCGAGGCGGCCCGCGCCGACGCCGCCAATCTCCAGGCGGCGCCCGCCCGGGCGCGGGCGCGCGAGGGCTTCCTCACCGCCGCCTCGCCGGGGGTGATCTCGCTCTTCTTCAAGAACGAGCACTATCCGAGCCACGAGGCCTATCTCTACGCCATCGCGGAGGCGATGAAGCACGAGTACGAGACGGTGGCGCGCGCGGGCTTCGTGCTGCAGATCGACTGCCCCGACCTCGGCATGGGGCGGCACATCCAGTTCGCCGACCTGGACATCATGGCGTTCCGCAAGATGGCCCAGCTCCACATCGAGGCGCTGGACCATGCGCTCGCCAATGTCCCGCCGGACCAGATCCGCATGCACGTGTGCTGGGGCAACTACGAGGGGCCGCACCACTTCGACGTGGCGCTGGCGGACATCATCGACCTGGTGCTGGCCGCCCGCGCCACCGCCGTCTCCTTCGAGGGGGCCAATCCGCGGCACGCGCACGAGTGGCGCGTCTTCGAGACGGTGCACGTGCCGGACGGGAAGGCCATCATCCCGGGCGTCATCGACTCCACCACGAACTTCATCGAGCACCCGCTCCTCGTGGCCGAGCGCATCACCCGCTACGCGCGCCTGGTGGGCCGCGAAAAGGTCATGGCGGGCACGGATTGCGGCTTCGGCACCTGGGTGGGTCAGGCGGCGGTGGATCCGGACATCGTGTGGGCCAAGCTGGGCAGCCTGGCCGAGGGCGCCCGCCTGGCGTCGCGGGAGCTCTGGTAGGAGACCTCAGGGAACGTGTTTCCGGCGCCGCCGCGGGGAATCGTTCCCACGGCGGCGCCGGCCGGTGTTACGGAAGGCTGATCAGCAGGTCTGGGCGCGGGGCGCGGCGTCCTTCACCTTGAAGGTGGTGATGAAGTTGTCGTCCCACACCTCGAGCGGGATGCGCCCATGCTCCTCGATGCCGTCGAAGTAGTTGAGCTTGGCGCGGTTCACCATCTCCGCCGCGGGCACGCGCCGCGCGAGGAAGCCCTGCGCGGTGGCCTTGTCCACCCAGAACACCAGACTCTCGTTCACCTTCTGGTCGGAGCCGGGCTTGGTCCACGACAGCACCACGCCGTAGCCCTGGACGCCGCCATCGCCGGCCACGCCCTTGAGCGCGGTCATGCGACGGAGCAGGTCCACACCGTAGCGCGAGAACATCGCGGAGGCACGCCGCTCCTTCGGAAAGTCCCCGAAGCGCCCATCATCCTTCTGGTCGATGATGATCCAGGTGGCGAGAAACCGCTCGTCCTCCTGGGCCCACTTGGGCTTGCGGAAGCCAATGCCGCGCGAGTGCACGTTCACCCACGGGAGACACGTGCTGATGCTGTCGTAGAGGCTGACGAGCTGGCCATGATGCGTGCTCGCCAGGGTCCGCGCTTTCGCGGTACTGTACTGATCGGGCGTGCCGATGGCCTCGTCGACCGGCGCCGCGGCCGCGGCCCCGCCGCAGCCGAGCACGATGGTCACTGCCGTCGCCACGGTCAGGGGCTTGAGATTGAGAGCCGCGCGCAGTGCGCGGCGAATGGTCACACGGTCCATTTGAGCCTCCTCGAGCGGGGCCTTCAAGCGCCCGGGAATTCGGGACACGGCCTCGCCACCGAGGGAGAAGAGCAACCGGGATGCCAGGGTGAGCCATCTCCCCCCTGATTGGAAATATCCCTTATAGGTCAACCACATCGACGTGGGGTAGCGGTAAATGGCCTCTCTCACCGCCCCGGGGACGTCAGTCTCCTGACAGACTGTCCGCGCGGCGAAACACTTCAGGAGGACCGACCATGGGCCTGCTCATCTCCCTCATCATCGGCGGCATCGTCGGCTGGCTCGCCAGCCTCATCATGAAGACCGACGCGCAGATGGGAATCATCGCCAATATCGTGGTCGGCATCGTCGGCTCCGCGCTGGGCCACTTCCTGGCCGGCGCCCTCGGATTGGCCGCCTACGGCATGCCGGCACGACTACTGGTCTCGGTGGTGGGCGCGGTGGTGCTCATCGCGATCCTGCGCGCGCTCGGGCTCTTTCACTAGGCCCGCCCGGGCTCAAGCCAGCCGGTACACCTCCACCTCGGCGCTGCGCCCCTTCACGTGGGCAGCCGCCGCGCGGACCAGGGGGATGCGTCCGCCCAACCGCGCGTGCGTGGTGCCGCTCACGAGGAGGTCGCCGCCCAGCTCCTTGGTGAGGCCCTGGATGCGCGAGGCCAGATTGACCGCATCGCCCACCAGGGCATAGGAGAGGCGCTCGCGGCTCCCGATGCTCCCCGCCAGCACCGTCCCGGTATGAACACCGATGCCGTGGCGGAGCGGCGCCTTGCCCGCGCGCTCGCGGTCGCGGTTCCACGCGGCCAGCCGTGCCCGCATCTCCATGGCCGCGCGCACCGCCTGCTCGGCGTGGTCCGCATGCGCCACCGGCGCTCCGAACACCGCCTCGATCTCGTCGCCGATGTACTGGAGCACCAGCCCATGCTGATCGCGGATGGCGGCCTCCATCTCGCCGAAATAGCCGTTGAGGTCGCGCACCACTTCGCGGGGGTCGGTGGCCTCGACCCAGGGCGTGAAGTCGCGCAGGTCGCAGAAGAGAATGGTCACCTCGAGCTGCTGGCCCTCCAGCGCCACGCGGCCGGCGAGGATCTCGTCGCGGACCTCGCGCGAGACGTACTTGCCGAAGATCTCGGTGACGCGCTCGCGCTCCTGGAGCCCCTGGACCATCCGGTTGAAGCCCTCCGTGACTTCCCCGATCTCGTCGTTGGAGACCACCGGACACCGGGTCTCCAGCCGCCCCTCCTCCACCTGGACCATGGCGCCGGCCAGCGCGCTCAGCGGCTCGGCCACGCTCCGCGACACGGAGATCGCCAGCCCGACGGCGGCGGCCATGCCCACCGCCATCACGAAGCCGATGAGCACGAGCACATCCGTCGCGAGCGAGCCCGCCGCGCCCGGCTCCGCGCCCACGAGCGCCACCGCGCGCGTATAGGACACGACCCCGAGCACCGAGACCGGCAGCACGCTGATCAGGAGGAAGACGATGAGCAGTCGCGAGCGCACGCGGAGACGCGGCACGCCGGGCACGCGGGCGAGACCGCCCTCCGGAAAGAATACGGGGAGCATGTGGCGCCATCGGCGCTCGGCGGAGAGGAAGGCATAGAGCGCGGCCACCGTCCCGGCCACCACCGTGGTGCCGAACATGGTGCGCAGGGCGATGGGCCAGCTCGAGACCGCCCAGGGTCCACGGCAGGACGACACCCCAGACCACGCCCGCGAGCACCCAGCCGAGGAGCGTGATCCCGCCGAGGAGGAAGGGCACCAGCAGCGCGCGCCGGCGGGTCTCCGCATCCGCCGCCGCGCCCTGAGACAACTGGAGCCGACGCGTCCAGCGCCGGCCGAGCCAGTAGCCGAGGCCGGCCAGCGCGGCGAAGGCCACCACCGAATACGCGATCTCGAACCATCCGGGACGCGTCCCGATCCCTTCCGTGGACGGGTCCACGTAGCGGAAATACACAAATGTGAGCACGGCCCCCAGCAGGTTCTGGGGTACCGCGGAGCGGACCAGCGCGCTCCGGATTGTCGCGCGATCCTCGCTCAGAAGACGAACACGCCCTTTCCGGTCGTCTGGGTATCGAAGAGCCGGTAGGCGTCCTTGGCCTGGTCCAGTGCGTAGCGGTGGGTGAGGAGCCGCTTGAGCGGGACCTTGCGGTCGGCGATGAAGCGCGCGCACTCTGCCTGCCCCACGGTATTGAAGGTCCACGAGGCGACGATGGTGAGCTGGCGGCGCAGCATGTCCGGGCTCACGTCGAGCGTCACCTGCCCGCCCTCGCCCACGAAGCACACCCGGCCCCAGGTGCGCGTGCTCCGCACTGCGGCCGCGCGCGCGTCGGCGTGGCCCGTGCAGTCCATGGCCGCGTCTACTCCCTCCCCATGGGTGAGCTGCTTGAGCGCGGCGATGGGGTCGGTCTCCTTCGAGTTGATCACCGCGTCGGCGCCGAACTCGCGGGCGAGCTTGAGCCGCTCGGGCGAGATGTCCACCGCGATCACGCGCGCGCCCATGGCGGCGCCCAGCATGGTGGCGCTGAGGCCCACCGGGCCCTGGCCGAAGACGGCGAGGGTGTCCACGCCGGAGATGTCGATACGGCGGAGCGCGCCATAGGCGGTGCCGGTGCCGCAGGACACCGCCGCGCCTTCCTCGAAGGACAGCTCGTCGGGCAGCGGCACCAACGTGAAGGCGGGGGCCTTCATGTAGGGTGCGTGGCCCCCGTGGCCGGTGACGCCATACACCGTGATGCCCTTGCCGCAGAGCTGGGACCAACCGGTGCGGCAGTGCTTGCAGAGACCGCAGCCCTTGTAGTGATGCTGCATCACGCGCTGGCCGATGGGCGCCTCCGCCTCGGTGACGCCGGCGCCGCGCTCGGCCACGATCCCGCAGGGCTCATGCCCCGCGATGACCGGCCCGCCGTCGCCGCCTAGCCCCAGCGAGGCCGCCATGCCCCCGCCCTTGCGCGAGGCGCGATAGGCGTGCAGGTCGCTCCCGCACATGCCGGAGGCCTTCATCTGGAGGATGACCTCGCCGGGCCCCGCCTTCGGGTCGGGGAAGTCACGGATCTCGAGCTCACGATCACCGAGGAAGATGATGCCGCGCATGATCCTTCTCCTTTCGGGGGCTAGGCGAAACGGCGCATGGACAGCTCGCCGAGGTCGAGAGTGGGCCGGCCGTCCAGGAGCCACTCCGCCACCGACTCCCCGGTGGCGTACGAATGCTGGAAGCCGTGGCCGCAGAAGCCGACGGCGAGGAAGAGGCCTTCGACTCCCGGCGCCCAGTCGATGATGGCGTGCTCGTCCGGCGTGAGCGGGCGCAGGCCCGCCCAGGCGTGGCGCACCTGCGCGGCGCCGAGCGCCGGGATGCGGCTCACCGCCTTCTGCACCGTCTGCTCGAGCACGCCCCAGTCGACGGCGGCGGTGTACTCGGTCACCGCGCCGATATCACCCGCGCTCATCAGCACGCCGCCCTGCTCGCTGCGGCAATAGAAGCCGGTGCTGCGGTCGGTCAGCAGCGGAATGGGATGCTTGATCTCGGCGAAGGTGTCGGTGACGAAGATGTGGCGACGCCGCGGGTCCACCGGGATGCGCAGCCCCGCCATCTCGCCTATCAGCGGAGCCTGGGGGCCCGCGGCATTGACGCAGACGCGCGTGGCGATGCGGCCCGCCGGCGTCCGCACGCCGATCACGCGCCCGCCCTCCACCTCGATCCCGGTGACGGGCGTCTCCTCCAGGATGGTGACGCCGCGCTGCCGCGCCTGGGCGGCATAGGCCTGCACCACGTCATGAGGCGACGCGTGGCCGTCCTGTGGGCCCCACACCGCCGCCAGCACGTCGTCCACCCGGAGCGACGGCACGATGGCACGCGCGTCGTCGGGCCCGATGAGCCGGGTGTCGGCGCCCTTGGCATGCTGCACCGCCATGTTGCGGCGAAAGCGCGCCACGTCCTCCTCCGAGGTGAGAAGGAAGAGATAGCCTTCCTGGCGGAAGTCGCACTCGGCGCCCATCTCGTCGCGGAAGCGCTTGAAGAACTCGATGCCGCGGAGGGAGAACTCCACCTCGATGGCCAGCGGGAACTCCACCCGGATGCCGCCCGCCGCCTTGCTGGTGGAGCCCGCGCCCACCGTCTCGCGCTCCAGCACCACCACGTCGCGGGCCCCTCGACGCGCGAGGTGATAGGCGATGGAGGCGCCGATGGCGCCCGCGCCGATGATGACGATATCCGCGGCCCGGGGGAGCATCGATCTCTCAGCCGAGGCGGGGCATGACCTTCTCGCCGAAGAGGCGCAGCGACCGCCGCACCGCCTCCTGCGGAAGGCCGCCGCGCGAGAAGGCGCCCATGAAGTAGGTGATGCCCAGGGCATCCGCGTGCTGGCGGATCTTGTCCGCGACCTCCTCGGGCTCGCCCACGATGGCCGCCTGGTCGAGGGCCTGCTCCTCGGACAGCGAGAGCAGGTTCTCGCGCACGCGCTTGTAGAACTTGTACTGGTCGGGCGGAACGCCGGCGGGATCGGCGATGAGGCCGGCCTGGGTCTGGAAGAACCAGCGGATGGGCTCGCGGAGATTGTCGCGCGCCTTCTGCCGCGACTCCGCCACGTGGATGATCTTGTTGAGGCAGATCTCGCCCTCGCCGCCGTGGGCGATTCGGTGCTCCGCCCGATAGGCGTCGTAGTTGCGCCGCAGGATGTCGAAGGGCGTGAACGACGGCGAGGTGAGGATGCGCAGGCCCCGGCGTCCGGCCAGCGCATAGGTATCGGGCGACACCGCCGCCGTCCACAGCGGCGGGTGCGGTGTCTGCACCGGCTTCGGCAGCACGGTCAGGTCGCGGAACTTGTAGAACTCGCCCTCGAAGGTCCACTTCTCCTGGGTCCACGCGCGGCGGATCACCTCGAGCCCCTCGTCGAAGCGCTCGCGCGTGCGCTCCATGGAGACGCCCAGTCCCGTGAACTCCTTCGGTTGATAGCCGCGCCCCATGCCGAAGTCGAGCCGCCCGCCGGAGAGGATATCCAGCATCGCGAACTCCTCCGCGATGCGCACCGGATGACTGAAGGGCTCGATCACCACCGCGGTGCCGATGCGCACGCGCTTGGTCTCGCGGGCGACGGCGGCGCCGAAGACGGCGAGGTTCGGGCAGATACCATAGGGCGAGAAGTGATGCTCGGCCAGCCACACCGCGTGGAAGCCCAGCTCGTCGGCGAGCCGGCACTCCTCCAGCGAGTTGGCGTACACCTCGGGATGGCTTTGCCAGTCCCGCCACGACAGGAGATTCTGGATCGCGAACTTCATGGTCACCGGCGGGCCTCCAGGTCTGGGTCCGCTTTGATCGAGCCGCCGGGCATACGGGTACGGGCCCTGCGGCGAGCGACCCTCGGCGAAGCGGTTGAGGCCGAAGGCTGAGATATCCACCGTCTTGGCGCGTCCGTCGGTGATGAGCTCGGCCATGCACTGGCCGACCGCGGGCGCGATCTTGAAGCCGGAGCCGCTGAAGGCGGTGGCAAGATAGAGGCCATCCACGCCGTCCACCGGCCCCAGGATGGCGTGGCGGTCGCCGCTATAGCAATCGAAGGCGCGATAGCCGCGGGCGAGCGTCGCGCCCTCCATCACGGGAATGCGGTGAGTGAGGATGCCCGCGCCCACGCCGGCCGCGTGCGGCGGCAGCCCGGGGCCGAGCGTGTCGGGATCCACGTCCCACTCCTGGCACGGCACGCCCACCAGAGTGAGCCCGCCCGCCTCGGGGCGGAAATAGCTGCCCTGCGCGTTGTCGATGAAGACCATGTGGCCCTGCGCGAGCTCGGGCGGCCGCGTCACCGCCACCGTGTCGATGGCCTTGGGCCGCGCGGGGAGCGGCACTCCGAGCTCGCGGCAGAGACGCGGCGCCCAGGCGCCGGCCGCGATCACCACCGCGCCGGCATCGATGGCTCCTGCCGCCGTCTCCACGCCGGTAACGCGGCGGCCCGACCGTCGCACGCGCGTCACCGCGGTCCACGGGCGGACCACCGCGCCCAGCTCACGGGCGCGGCGCGCGAACCCCTCCACCACGTCCACCGGGCTCGCATAGCCCGAGTCGGGCTCGTAGGCGGCGGCGCCGAGATCGTCCACGGCCGCGAACGGCTGCAGGTCGCGGAGCTCGGCGGGGCTGATCGCGGTGGTATTGATGCCGATGCCGCGGAGCATCTCGACGTTCCTTCTGAGCGCCTCCGTGTACTCCGGCGCGACCACGTTGACGAAGCCGGTATGGGTGAAGACGGGCGGGCCGCCCATGAGCTCCGCCCAGTGGCGGAACACGGGAAAGCTCGCCCAGGCCAGGCGCGCGTCCCACTCGTTGGTGTAGTGCATGCGGACGAGCGCGCTCGAGCGCCCCGACGCGCCGTGGGCCAGGGCGCCCTGCTCGAGCAGGATCACGCGCTTCACCCCGCGGGCGGCCAGCGCATAGGCGAGGCTGCACCCGTGAACGCCGCCTCCGACGATGACGACGTCGGCCGTCTCCACGCTCACCTCGCCACGACCGCCGTGGCCTCGATCTCCACCAGGATGTCGTCCCGCACGAACTTGGAGATCTCCACCAGGGTGCTGGCGGGCCGGTGCGCGCCGAAGTACTCCTTGCGCGCCACGTTCACCTTCTCGCGGTCGGCCATGTTCTTGAGGAAGACCGTGACCTTGCAGACGTCCGCGAAGGTGGCGCCGGCGGCGGTGAGGCAGGCCTTGATGTTCTCCAGCGCCTTGCGCGCCTGGGCGGTGGCGTCGTCGCCCCCCACGGTGCGCCCGTGCTCGTCGGAGGCCACGCAGCCGGAGACGAAGACGATGTTGCCCGCCCGCACCACATGGGTGAAGTGGCTGATCGGCTCCGACATCCCGGGCACGCGGATCTCTTGCCGGTGGGGGCGGCTCGCCCGCTTCGGCCGCGCCGACCTTTTCACTGCCCGCCCGCGCTTCGCTCGCTTCGCCATGATCGCCCTCCCCTGGGGGTTCGCAGCGATGAACCGCCGAACACCAGCACCCTAAGGAGGGCCGGGCGGCGGGTCAAGCGCGAAAACCGGGGCGCGCGCGGGCGGCCCGCCCGCGGCGCGGTGAAATTGGTGTACTCTCTCGGCTATTCCAACCAAGGAGGCGTCATGAAGGTCATCGATGCGATCGCCGAGATCCTGAAGCGCGAGGGAGTCGAGTTCCTGATCGGCTATCCCGTCAACCACGTGCTCGAGGCCGCCGCCGCCGCCGACATCCGCACCATCATCGTGCGGCAGGAGCGCACCGGGCTGCACATGGCGGACGCGGTGAGCCGGATCACGTCGGGCCGGAAGATCGGCGTCTTCGCGATGCAGCACGGGCCCGGCACCGAGAATGCGTTCGGCGGCGTGGCCCAGGCCTTCGGCGACTCGGTGCCCATCGTGGTGATCCCGGGCGGCTATCCGCGGAAGATCGCCGGCATCACGCCCAACTTCTCGTCCACGCTCAACTACCGCCACGTCACCAAGTGGGCGGAGTGGGTGATCCGCGCGGTGGACGTGCCCGACGCCATGCGCCGGGCCTTCACCCAGGTGAAGAACGGCCGGCCGCGCCCGGTGATGGTGGAGATCCCGGTCGACATGATGATGGAGGACGTGCCGGAGCCCCTGGTGTACAAGGCGACGCCGCGCACCCGCATCGCGCCGGACGCGAAGGACGTGGCGGAGGCCGCGCGCGTGCTGGTGGCCGCCGAGCGGCCCGTGATCTACGCGGGCCAGGGCGTGCACTATGCCCAGGCCTGGCCGCAATTGCGCCAGCTCGCCGAGCTGCTCGAGTGCCCGGTGACCACCAGCCTCGAGGGCAAGAGCGCGTTCCCGGAGAGCCATCCGCTGTCGCTGGGCTCCGGCGGACGCTCGCTGCCCAAGGCGGTGTTCCAGTTCCTCCAGGACTCCGACGTCATCTTCGGGGTGGGCTGCAGCTTCTCCACCACGAACTACGGCATCACCTTCCCCAAGGGCAAGGTGATGATCCACTCCACGCTTGATCCGCTCGACCTCAACAAGGACATTCCCGTCGACCACGCGCTCATCGGCGATGCCGGTCTGGTGCTGGACGCCCTCATCCTCGAAGTCAAGGACCGCCTCAAGGGCAAGCCGCGCGGCCGACTCGACACGGTCACCCAGGGCATCAAGACGGTGAAGACCGAGTGGCTCAAGCAGTGGATGCCGCGGCTGACCCAGAACACCAAGCCGCTGTCGCCTTATCGCGTGATCTGGGACCTCATGCAGACGGTGGATCTGTCGAACACCATCATCACGCACGACGCGGGCAGCCCGCGGGACCAGATCTCGCCCTTCTGGGAGACGGTGACGCCGCTGTCCTATATCGGCTGGGGCAAGACCACCCAGCTCGGCTATGGCCTCGGGCTGGCCATGGGCGCCAAGCTCGCCGCTCCCCAGAAGCTCTGCATCAACCTCTGGGGCGATGCCGCCATCGGTTTCACCGGCATGGACTTCGAGACCGCGGTGCGGGAGCGCATCCCCATCCTCTCCGTGCTCCTCAACAACTTCTCCATGGCCATCGAGCTCAAGGTGATGGCGGTGGCGACGGAGAAGTTCCGGAGCACCGACATCAGCGGCAACTACGCCGACATGGCCAAGGCCTTCGGGGGCCACGGCGAGCGCGTCACCGAGCCCGGCGAGATCATTCCCGCCATCAAGCGGGCGATCAAGCAGACGCAGGAGGGGCGGCCCGCGCTCCTCGAGTTCATCACCGAGAAGGCGGTGGACTTCTCGATGTACTCGTAGCGGCGGCGTGGCCGAGCGCGAGTACCGCTTCGTCCAGGTCGACGTCTTCACCGACCGCGTGTTCGGGGGCAATCCCCTCGCGGTCGTCTTCGAAGCCACCGGCCTGTCGGACGGCGAAATGCAGGCCATCGCCAAGGAGATGAACCTCTCCGAGACGACCTTCATCCTGCCGCCCACGCGCGGGGACTGCGCGGCGCGCGTGCGGATCTTCACCCCCGCCCGCGAGCTCCAGTTCGCGGGGCATCCCACCATCGGCACCGCCTGGGTGCTGGCCACCCACGGGCTCCTGCCGAAAAACACCTCCGCCTTCAACTTGGAGGAAGGCATCGGCCCCGTGCCGGTGACGCTCGAGGGCGATCCCGCCCGGCCCCGCTTCCTCTGGATGCGCCACCGCGAGCCGGAGTGGGGACCGGAGCAGACCAATCGAGCCGAGGTGGCGGCGGGGGTTGGCCTGGCCGAGGCCGACCTGTTGCCCGGCGCTCCCATCCAGTCCGGCTCCACCGGCACGCGCTTCCTCTTCATCCCGCTCCGCGACCGGGCCACGGTGGACCGCGCCCTGCTCGACGTGCCGAAGATTCTCAAGGCGCTGGGCGACCAGCCGCTGGTGGGCATCTTCGTCTTCGCCCCGGACGCCGATCCCGCCGCCGGCCGCGTGCACTCGCGCATGTTCGCCCAGCACACCTCGGGCATTCCGGAGGATCCCGCCACCGGCTCGGCGAGCGGCCCGCTCGGCGCCTACCTCGTGCGGCACCGACTCGTGAACGCCAGCGGCAGAGTCGCGATGGTGAGCGACCAGGGCGTGAAGATGGGGCGGCACAGCCATGTGCACATCCGCGGCGTGGCGCGCGACGGCCATCTCGACGAGATTGAGGTAGGCGGAAGTGTGGTCCCGGTGATCGAGGGACGCCTGCGGGTCCCGTGACTTCTCGTGTACCCTGTGGCCGAAGCCACTCGTGTCCCTCACCTGAATCTGGAGGTCGCGCGATGAAGATCGGACGGCTCGTCACCCTGTTGCTTCTGCTTCCGCTCGCGCTCGCCGTCGGCGGCGGGTCGGCCACGGCCCAGCCCGCGGGCACCCTCGTGGTGGGGCTCGTCGCCGAGCCGGTCAACCTCGACCCCGCCCAGGTGACGGACTTCAACTCCAACCGCGTCGGCCGGCGCATCGTCGAGACCCTGGTGACATTCGCCGGAAGAGACCACCCAGCTCGTGCCCGGGCTGGCCGAGTCCTGGACCATCTCGCCCGACGGGCTCCAGTACACCTTCAAGCTCCGCAAGGGCGTCAAGTTCCACGACGGCACCCCGTTCAACGCCGCCGCCGCGAAGTTCTCCATCGAGCGCCAGATCAATCCCGAGCATCCCGCCAACAAGCTGGGGAAGTATCCCTTCGCCAACTACTTCTTCGGCAACGTGAAGGCCGTCGAGGTGATGGACGACTCGACCGTCCGCTTCGTCTTGAAGGAGCCGCGCGCCACCTTCCTCGCCGTTCATGGCGCGGCCGGCCGCATCCGTCGTGAGCCCCACCGCCGCGATGAAGGCCGGCGTGGACTTCGCCCTCGCCCCGGTGGGCACCGGCCCCTTCCGCTACGGCTCCTGGACGCGCGGGCAGTCGGTCGTGCTGGAGAAGTTCCCCGACTACTGGAAGGGCGCGGTGAAGTTCGACCGCGTCGTCTACCGGCCCATCGTGGAGGACCAGGCGCGCCTCACCGAGCTCCTCACCGGCACGCTCGACCTCATCGTGGGCGTGCCCCCTGACTTCGTGGCCCAGCTCGAGGGAAGCCCCAAGGCGAATCTCCTCAAGCAGGTGGGCGCGCATGTCTGGTACCTCGGCATCAACAACACCAAGAAGCCGCTGGACGACAAGCGCGTGCGCCAGGCGCTGAACTACGCGGTGAACAAGGACGCCATCGTCAAGGACGTGCTCAAGGGCACGGGAGTCGTCTCGCAAGGGCCCCGTGCTGCCCGGGCACCTGGGGCGCCGATGCCCAATCTCGCCCGCCTATCCCTACGATCCCGCCAAGGCGAAGAAGCTCCTCGCCGAGGCGGGCTACCCGAACGGCTTCTCCACCACCATGTGGGTGCCGGAGTCGGGCTCCGGCATGCAGTCGCCGGTGGCCATGGCGGTGGTGATGCAGTCGAACCTCCGCGCGGTGGGCGTGAACGTCACGCTCCAGACCATGGAGTGGGGCGCCTATATCGCCAAGCTCCGGACCAAGGAGCAGGATCTCTTCGCGCTGTCCTGGGCCGCGGGCTCCGAGGACCCGGACATGGTGATGTACCCGCTCTTCCACTCGAGCCAGTGGACGCCCAACGGGCCCAACCGCGCCATGTACAAGAACGAGAAGTTCGACGCCCTCCTCACCGAGGCGCGCCAGGTCACCGATCAGGCCAAGCGCGCGGCGCTGTACCGCGAGGCCCAGCGCATCCTGGTCGAGGACGCGCCGTGGGTATTCGTGGACCACGAGATCCAGATCGCGGCGACGTCGAAGCGCGTGCAGGGCTTCAAGCTCCACCCGAGCTTCGACCTCCGCGTGGAGACGATCAGCCTCCGGTAGCGGAAGCGCGCTCGACTCCGTGGGTCCCTTCCTCGCGCGCCGGCTCCTGCACCTGGGACCCGTGCTGCTCGGGGTGTCGTTGATCGTATTCCTGGTGCTGCACCTGGCGCCGGGCGACCCCGCCGAGGTGATGCTGGGCGCCAACGCCAACAAGGAGGACCTCGACAGCCTCCGCACCCAGCTCGGGCTGGACCAGCCGCTGCACGTCCAGTACTTCACCTGGATCAGCCACGTGGCTCGGGGCGACCTCGGCCGCTCGCTGTGGATGAAGCGGCCGGTGCTGGGGGAGGTGCTCGAGCGCTTGAAGGCCACCATTCTCTTGACCGGAAGCGCGCTCCTCCTCTCGACCGTGGGCGGCATCGCGCTCGGCATCGCCTCGGCCACGCGCGCCAACTCCCTCCTCGACCGGCTCTCCGGCGTGGCCTCGCTCTTCGGGGCGAGCATGCCGGTGTTCTGGCTGGGCATCGTGCTGATGGTGATCTTCTCGCTGTGGCTGGGCTGGCTGCCGGCCTCGGGCATGTACGCGCCCTATGGCGGCGGGGGGCTTCGCGACCTGCTCTCGCACCTGATCCTGCCCGCGGTGACGCTCGCGGCGGCGTCGGTCACCATCATCGCGCGGCTCACGCGCGCCACCATGCTGGAGACGCTCGGCCAGGACTATGTCCGCACCGCGCGCGCCAAGGGCCTGGGGGAGCGCGTGGTGGTCTGGCGGCACGCGCTGAAGAACGCGCTCATTCCCATCGTCACCGTGGTGGGCGTGCAGGCCGGCTATCTGCTCGGCGGCGCCGTCCTCACCGAGACCGTCTTCGCCTGGCCCGGCGTGGGCACTCTGGTGGTCCAGGGCATCCTGGCGCGCGACATGCCGCTCGTGCAGGGCGGCGTGCTCGTCATCGCGCTCTCCTTCGTGCTGGTCAATCTCGCGGTCGACACGCTCTACGCGTGGCTCGACCCGCGGATCAAATTCCAGTAGCTATGCGCCGACTCTTCGGCCGGAACCACCTCGCCGCCGTCGCGCTCGCCGCCATCGCGCTGGCCATCATCGCCGCGCTCGCCGCGCCCTGGCTGCCGCTCTCCGATCCCGACGCGGTGGACACTCCGAGCCGGCTCAAGCCACCAGGGACCCCCGGGCATCTGCTCGGCACCGACGAGTTCGGCCGCGATCTCCTGAGCCGCCTCATCTGGGGCGCGCGGGTCTCGCTGCTGGCCGGTGTGGGCACGGCGGCGGCCGCCATGTTGATGGGCGTGAGCCTCGGGCTCCTGGCCGGCTACTATCGCGGCTGGGTCGAGTCCCTCATCATGCGGTTCACCGACATTCTCATGGCCTTCCCCTTCATCCTCCTCGCCATCGCCATCGTGGCCGGGCTCGGCCCGGGTCTTCGCAATGCCATGATCGCCATCGCCATCGTCGGGCTTCCCCATCTATGCGCGTCTGGTGCGCGGCGTGGTGCTCTCGGTGCGCGAGCGCGAGTTCGTGGAGGCGGCGCGCGCGCTGGGCAGCCCCGACCGGCTCATCCTCGCGCCGCCACGTGGTGCCGCATCTCCTCTCGCCGGTCGTGGTGGCATTCAGTCTTGACGTCGGCGCCAAGATCCTCACCACCGCGGGGCTGTCCTTCCTGGGGCTGGGCACCCAGCCGCCGACGGCGGACTGGGGCAGCATGCTCGCCACCGGCCGGCAATTCGTGATCCTGAGCCCGCACGTGGTGCTGCTGCCCGGCTTCGCGATCTTCGTGATGGTGCTGGCGCTCAACCTGGTCGGCGACGCCGTGCGCGATTTCCTCGATCCCCGGACGCGCGCGGCCTGAGCACGGGAGGCGTTCCTCCATGAAGCTCGACACCGGCTTCCTCTCCTTCGATCTCCGCGCCATCCCCTACGACTGCACCCAGCTCTACCCGTCCTTCGCGCCCGCGCTCGAGGATCCACGCATGGCCGCGCTGGCGCGCGATTTCAACGCGGGCTGAGCCGCTCCTCCGCGCTCGGTAGCGCCGGCGGGCTCGTCCTGTCAGCATTCCCGACGCTTGTCCCGGCGCAAGACTTTCGTGGCCGCCAAGTATCGATTCCGGCGGGCGCTTCGAGCTCCTCGTTGCCTGGCACCTCCCTTGCTGTTCTCCGAAGCCTGTGAGCTTCACGAGAAATCAAGGAGGACCGATCGTCATGCAAAAAGTGCTTCGTCGAATGCTGGTCGCGCTCGCGGGACTGGTGGGGATGACTCCCGCCGGAGCGGGCGCCGACCACTCTGACCCATACGCCCGCGCGGCGCGCCACTGTGCCTGAGCGCCAACGTTCCCGTAGCGTGCAATGCAGGCGGCGCCTCGCAGGCTCCCTACTCCTTCAGCTTCGATCTTTCGGGCGTCGCGGACCCGGACGAGATCATCACCGCCGCGACGCTGACGCTCCTTATCTCCGACGACTCCGGAGCACGGGACGCTAGCGAGAAGATCGACCTCTCCCTCGATGGCGTCGATATGCAGGTGAATGCCGACGCAAACCACGACCTGCTGATCTCGCTGGACCTCGGCTCGCTGGGCGATACCCTCCTCATCATCCTCGGCGCCCAGACCGGCGATTTCTTCTTCGGGGGCGCGACCCTGACCCTCACGGTCGAAAACCGTCCGGAGGAAATCGTCGAGCTCACGGATGAGATCCCGGCGGCGGCCCCCAGCGCAGTGCCGGTACCGCACTCGGTCGTGCTGCTCGGGCTCGGCCTCGCCGCGCTGGCGGCGCGGCGGCGGGCCTAGCTGGCCGCTTCCTTCTTCACGTCGGCGAAGGTCTGACGGGCTACGAGCATGGCGTCCCGCACCAGCGGGGCGCCAACGTAGCCCATCAGGTGCAGGATCACCTCGGTGAGCTCGGTCTCCGTCCAGCCCTGGCGGAGCGCCATCCGCAGGTGAATGGCCAGCTCGGGCTCGCGCCCAGTGGCGGCGTCGGAGACCACGGTGACCAGAGTCCGCGTCTTGAGGTCCAGCCCCGGGCGTGTCCAGATGGTGCCGAAGACGCTCTCCTGGGCGAGGTCGATGAACTGGGTCATCATCGGGTCGCCGTAGGTGTTCTTGTTCACGCGCTCGACATAGGCGTCGCCGAGCAGCTTGCGCCGCATCTCGCGCCCCTTCTTGTACGCTTCGCTCTCGGGCATCACCGGCTCCCCATGACCAGGCGTTCGTGCAGTGCGCTCGCCATCTCGTCGATCCCCGCTCCCGCCCACATGCGGAAGAAGGGAGCCTTCTGGAAGGCGCCGAACTCCCGCCCCGCGCGCTCCGCGGTCTGGGCCGGCGTCTCCCCGGGGCGCGCCGCGCGGATCTTCTCCGTCACCACGCGGTCCTTGTGGTAGATGGCCGGGAGCTCGGTGTAGTGGTAGAGGTAGCCGTGATCCTTGTCGTAGAAGACCACCACCGGAATGGACTGCCAGCGGCCCCCGTTCTTCTCGTTCATGAACTCCGCCATGATGTCGGCGTTCTTCCCGTGAGCGGGCGGCTGAGGGGATCGGCCGTCTTGCCGAACTTCTGGCCGTCGCGGTCGAAGATGCGGAGCTCCATGCCGGCAGCCTCCGCCACCCGCGCCAGCATGGGCACGTCGCGCCGGCAATCCGACGACCAGTCCTCCGACAGCACGAGGATCTTGGCCGGCCCGCCCGGCTGGGCGGCCAGCCACTTCCACGCCGCGGCCTGGGTGTCGGTGAGGCGGCTGCCCTCGTACCACTCGCGCATCACCGCGCTGTGGTCCGGGCGCTTCCCGCCGCCGGTGCCCTCGCGCGCGAGGTTCTCGGACGTGCCGATATAGGCGAGGTACTGCTCGAAGGTCCGGCCGGACTTGAAGCGCTCCGGCGTCACCACGCTCTTGCTGCGGTCCATGCTCGGTCTCCAGTCGTCGGTCAGAAGATGGCGATGGGATGCGCGGGAGCGCCCGTGCTCCCCATGAGCCGGAGCGGCGTGGCGGTGAAGAGAAACTCGTTCCGCCCCTCCTCCGCGCACACCTTGGCCAGCCGCTCGGGATAGGTATTGTCCACCAGGGCCAATCCCAGAAACGGGATGGCCAGATGCGTGCTCATGCCGAAGCCGGGATAGCCGCTCGGGCGCTCGTCCATCATGTCCCAGGAAATCGCGGCGATGTCCTTCTCGCGGAACCACTCCAGGCAGGACAGGTTCAGCCCCGGATGCGGATCCACGCGAAACACGAAGTTCGGATGCGCTTTGAGAAAGGCCTCGTTGCCGCTGCGCACCACCACCGCATCGCCCGGCTGCATCTTGACGCCCGCGCGCGCGGCCACCGCGTCCAGCTCCCTGGGCGTCACCGGCTCGCCCGCCTTCACATAGCCCTCCTTGCGCCCCGCCGCCACGTCGAGGAAGACGCCGCGGGTGGTGATGCCGTCGAAGAGCGGATCGATGGGGCACCAGGTGGCGCCGGCCGCGCTCAGGCTGTCGCCGAAGGGCCGGCCATTGTAGAGCTCGCCGTCCCACGCCACATGGCAGAGCGCGTCGATGTGGGTGATGGTGTAGCCGTGGTAAACGAGGTCGAACCGGTCCAGCACCACGTCCACGCGCTCGCGCTTGGACGGGAAGGTCGCGTGGTACATGAGAACCGGCTGGGGTCCGATGTCACGCGCGAGCGACACCGTGCGGCCCTTCTTGACGAGGGCCTGGGCCTGCGCCTGCTTGGCGGGCGTGATCAGGTTCACCGTGCCCTTCTGGTCGTCATGCCCCCAGCGGCCCCAGTTGTTCAGCTCCTTGAAATAGGCTTCGACGCGGTCCTGAGTCGGCGGCTTCGAGTCGGCCATGCTTGGCTCCTCGGGTGAAGGTGGGCGACGCGGTCGCGAGGCAATGACGGAGCGACAGTAGCGGGCCCGCGCGCGCCCGTCAAGCGTGCTATAACACGCCGGGAAGATAGAGGAGCGTCCATGACCCGCGACCAGCTCAAGGCCCGCATCCTCGAAGCCATCGACCGCCGCGCGCCGGAGATCATCGCCATCGGCGAGCGCATCCGGAAGAATCCCGAGCTGGGCTTCAAAGAAGTCAAGACCGCGCGGCTCGTCGACGAGACCCTGCGCGGCCTGGGATTGTCTCCGCGCACCGGACTGGCGTTCACCGGCGTGCGCGCGGACGTGCCTGGCGCCCAGGGACCCGGCCCCACCTTCGCGGTGCTGGGCGAGCTGGACGGGCTCCGCGTGCCCGGCCATCCCGACGCCGATCCCCAGACCGGCGCCGCCCATGCCTGCGGCCACAATGCGCAGGTGGCGGCGATGCTGGGCGCGGTCATGGGTCTGCTCGACGCCAAGGCCTTCGCGCATCTCGCCGGCCGCGCCGCATTTTTCGCGGTGCCCGCGGAGGAAGGTGGCGATCTCGAGTGGCGGGTGAGCCAGGTCAAGGCGGGCAAGCTGGAGCTCCTCGGCGGCAAGGCCGAGCTTCTCCGGCTCGGCCACTTCGACGACGTGGACCTGGCCATGATGATCCACCTCACCCCGCGCGCCGAGGACGGCAAGGCCAGCGTGCCCCTGTCGAACAACGGGCGCGTGGGCAAGCTCGCGCGCTATATCGGCCGGGCTGCGCATGCCGGCGGGGCGCCGCACCTGGGCATCAATGCGCTGTACGCCGCGAATATCGGCCTCATGGCCATCAATGCGCTGCGTGAGACGTTCCGTGATGAAGACACCATTCGCGTCCATCCCATCCTCACCGCGGGGGGCTCCCAGGTGAACGTGATCCCGGCGGAAGCGCGGATCGAGACCTATGTGCGCGGACGCACGCTCCCCGCCATCATCGACGCCAATGCCAAGGTGGACCGCGCGCTCCGCGCGGGCGCCCTCGCGCTGGGCGCCACCGTGGAGATCGAGACCTTCCCGGGCTATCTCCCGCTCGACTGCGACCTCACCATGGCGCGCTATTTCCGCGCCTCCGCGGTGGCGATGTGGGGCGAGTCGAATTTCGTCGAGCTGGGGCACCGCACCGGCTCCACCGACATGGGCGATCTGAGCCAGGTCATCCCCTGCCTGCATCCGTACATGGGCGGCGCGGCCGGCCACGGCCACGCGGTGGACTACCGCATCGCGGATCCCGATCTGGCCTATGTGGGAGGGGCCAAGGCGCTCGCCAGCATGGTCGTGGACATGCTCGCCGACGGCGCCGCCGGCGCGCGCGAGGTGCTCGGCAAGGCGAAGCGTCCGCTCACGCGTGAAGGGTATCTGGAGCTGCAGCGCACCATGGCCCGCCGCGAAGTCTACGAGGGCCGGTGACATGCCGCTGACGAAGATTCCCCTCTCCGCGCTGACGAAGCGCGGCGTCGGCCTCAAGCGCCCGGAGGACGTGGTGGTGAGCCGCGACGGACGCGTCTGGGCTTCGGACGAGGCGAGCGCCTGCGCCGAGATCTTGCCTGACGGCACGCTCCGTCGAACGGGCAAGTCGGGCGGGCGACCCAACGGGATCAACATGGACCGTCAGGGCCGCATCCTCATCGCCAACTTCGCCCTGGATACGGCTGATCCGGGAGGCCTGCAGCGGCTGGATCCACCTACCGGCGCCATCGAGATGCTCTGCGCCGAGGTGGACGGCCGCGTGCTGAAGGCCTCGAACTACCCTCTCGTCGATCGCGCGGGCAATGTCTGGTGCAGCCACTCGACCTTCGATCGCGCGGGCTCCGCCGCGGGCTCGGGCGATGGCTTCGTCTATCGCGTGAGCCCCGACGGCCGGGCCAAGATCATGGCGGAGGGCTTTCACTTCACCAATGGCCTGGCCATGGATCCCGACGAGTCCTACCTCTATGTCTGCCAGACCATGGGCAATGACGTGGTGCGGCTGCCCATCCGGCGCGACGGCACCCTGGGGCCGAGCGAGCGCTACGGGCCCTCGCTCGGCGTCCGCGCCATCCCCGATCCCACCATCGAGCAGCGCGCCACCTTCGGCGCCACCGACGGCTGCGGCTTCGACCAGGAGGGAAATCTCTGGGTGACGCTGGTGATGGCCAACAAGGTCATCGCCATCACGCCCGCGGGCCGGGTCGAGGTGATCATCCACGACCCCACCGGCGAGCTGATGGACTGGCCGACCAATATCTCGTGGGGCGGAGGGGACTTGCGCGACCTCTACATCGGCAGCGTCCGGAAGGACTACATCCTCCACGCGCGGTGCCCGGTGGCGGGCGCTCCGCTCGCGCATCAGCAGTAAGACGCCGCCCGCCGCGCCCCGCGCATGCCCAGCAGCACCACCGCCGCGGCGGCCAGCTCCCACGCGATGCAGATGAGCAGCGCCGCGTCGTAGGAGCCCCAGCGGTCGCGGGCCCAGCCGAGAATTCCGGGCCCGAAGGCGAAGGTGAACTGGTTGACGGCGAGCACCAGCCCCACCACCTGGTTGAAGGACTCCCGCGGGAACTCCACCTGCACGATCAGCGAGGGGAAGGTCACCATGTTGCCCACTCCGAGCCCGTAGAGCGCGCTGCCGACGAAGAGCATCGCCGGCGACGGCCACACCAGCATCAGCGCCAGCGCCGCCGCCTGGACGGCGAGATTGCACGCGGTGGCGACGCGGCGGTTGATCCGGTCGATGAAGAAGCCGGTGCCCACCCGGCCCACGATGGCCGCGATGGTGGTCAGGCTCACCGCGAGCGCGGCCCGCTCCAGGCCGAGCGACGGGTTGAGAAAGGTGAGCTGGTGGGTCAGAAAACCTACCTGCGCGAGCAGGGCGAAGGCAAAGGTCCCCGATACCGTCCAGAAATGAAGGGAGCGCAGCAGCGCCGCGCGTGAGAGCGGTGCCATCGCGACGCGCGGCGCGGACAGGCCGCCTCCGGCGGCGCCGCCGGGTGTGGCGAGCCCAACGGCCAGGCCATCCGGGCGGAGCCCGACGGCCTCCGGTCCCCGGTGCAGGCAGACCGCGACGAAGGGCCACAGCAGGGCCAGCATCAGCCCCACCACCACGAGCGCCGCGTGCACGAAGCCCATCCGGGCGATGAGCACGGTCCAGAGCGGCACCAGCAGCACGCCGCCCGCGCTGGCGCCGTTCATCGCCAGGCTCACCGCCATCCCGCGCTTGCGCTCGAACCAGGGCGCCACGATGGCGTTGACGGCGGCGCCGCTCATCCCGGCCCAGCCCACCGCCATCGCGCCCAGCGCGACGTAGAGCTGCCAGGGACGCGTCGCGGTCGCCACCCCGAGCACGCCCGCCCCCATGGCGCCCACCGCGATCAGCACGGTGCGCCGCGGGCCCCAGCGCGCGAAGAAGTCGCCCAGGTACATCACCAGCACGCCGCCGACGATGTAGTAGCCGGTGATGGCGGAGGAGATGAAGGCGATGGGCCAGCCGTGCTGCCGGTGCAGCTCGACGAGGTAGATCCCGAGGCCGTAGAAGCCGAGCCCCCAGCCGAAGGTGGCGAGGGCGAACGCGACGAGGACGACCACCCAGCCGAAGAACATTCAGCGCTGGACGCTGGGCACCCAGGCGGTGGTGCGGCCGCCCACGGTGATGTGTCGGATCCTCTCGCCGCGCGCGGTGCGGGCCTCGGCGTTCCGCCCCCACCGGTGATGGAAGAGCCAGCCGCGCGGGAAGCGCGCGTGGTCCGAGCGCGCCGCCACCGCGAGGGCCACGATCGATCGCAAGCGCGTGCGGAGGCGCCCGGCCTCGGCGGCGGTCAGCGTATGGGCGCGGCGCGACGGGGCGATGCGCGCCTGGTAGAGCACCTCGTCGGCGATCCAGTTCCCCACCCCGGCCGCGAAACCCTGATCGAGCAGCACCGCCTTGATGGGCGCGCGCCGCTCGCGGAGCATGGCCCGGAACTTCGCCGGCGGCGGAAGCTCCCGGTGAGCGTCCCAGCCGAGCAGGCTGATGGGCGATTCCGCGGGCGGATCGCCGCGCAGGCGGATGCGCCCGAGGCGCCGGCCATCGGCCATCGCCAGCTCGCCGCCGCCTTCGAAGACGAGGCGCAGCTTGGTGAAGCGCGGCGGCCACTGAGCGGCAGGATCACGACTCCCGTGGGCGATCAGGCGCACGCCGCCTCCGGCGGACGCATGGAAGCCCCCGGTCATGCCGAAGTGGAAGAGGGGCCAGGGCCGGCGGTCCAGCTCGAGCCAGAGGTGCTTGCCGTGTCGCCGCACCGCCGTCACACGCCGGCCTCGCAGCGCGCGAGCAAAGCGGGCCGGACTCACGCCCTCGAAGACGATGGAGTCCGGCGCGCATTGCACGGACGTGATGCGACGGCCGCGGGCCACGCGCTGGATCAGCGCGCGGGCCGCCTCCACCTCAGGCAGCTCCGGCATCTGTCGCGGGACCGGCTACGGCTTGACGATCTCGAGCAGCTCCACCTCGAAGACCAAGGTGGCGCCGGGCTTGATCGTGGGCGGCGCGCCGCGGTCGCCGTAGGCGATGGTGGAGGGGCAGACGAGCCGGCTCTTGCCGCCCACCTTCATGGTCTGCACGCCCTCCGTCCAGCACGGGATCACCTGGTTCAGCGGGAAGGACGCGGGCTCCTTGCGCTGCACGCTGCTATCGAACACGGTGCCGTCGGTGAGGGTGCCGTGATAGTGGACCTTCACGGTGTCGGTCGGCTTGGGCGTGGCGCCCGTGCCCGGCTTGATGGTGGTGACGATGAGGCCGGAGGAGGTGCGGACGGCGCCCTTGTCCGTCGCCGCCTTGTCGAGATAGGCCTGACCCACCTTCTTCTCCGTCACCGACGACGTGGCGAGTCGCGCCTCCTGCAGCTCCTTCACCTTGGGGCCGTAGACCTGGACGTCCAGCTTCTGCTCGCGCTTCATCACGCCGTCCGCCACGCCCGCCTGCACCAGCGCCAGCTCGGCCTCGCTCAGGCTGAACGCGCTCAGGCTGCGGCTGATCATGAGCCCCAAGGTATAGAGGGTCTTCTGCTCTTCGGTCTTGAGATCGGGCGAGGCGGCGCGCGCGCCGGCGGGCAGGGTGAGCACGAGGGCGAGCGCGCAGGCGAGAACGATTCGCATCACGGGTCCTTTCTTCGAGTGCTCAGCTCAGCCCGGGGTAAAAGGCGTCGCGACCCCGGGCAAAGGTGGGCTGGCGCTGGCCGGGATTGCGGTTGATCAACGGCCGGAAATACATCGGATGGGTGAGGCAGCGCACCTCGTGCTCGAGGGTGGCGAGCGGCGCGCCGGAGTCCAGATCCACGATCTCCTGGAAGCGGTACTGGATGTCGCTGCTTTCTTCGGAGACGAGACCGCGCTCTTTGAGGCGCGCATGCGGTCCCGAGAAGTCGGCGATGTACACCGCGATGTGGTGGCCGTCGAAGGGGCGGATGTCGCCGGCCGTCTCGCGGAACACCAGCTCCTGGCGGAGCTGGCCGATGCGGATACGCGCCGCGGTGCCGCCGCCGTTGCCGGCGACCGCCACGGGGGCGGAGAAAACCGTTTGGTAGAAGCGCGCGATGCCGGCGGCGGTGCCCGGACGCACCGGCACCTCCACCCGGGCCAGCCCGAGGGTGACGTCGCCGAACTCGGGCGCGGGGGCGAAGCAGCGGAACGTATTGCCCCAGGGGCAGGTGACGCGAACGTGCTTGTCCTCGTTCGCGAAGGCGAACTGGGTGCCGGCCAGCTTGCCGCTGACCTCCTCCAGCCGCTCGCGCAAGGCGGCCAGGTCCGGCACCACCAGCTCCACGTGGCCCGGCAGCACATTGGGCGCGCCGGTGGGCAGGTGGAACTGGGACTGCCCGGCATTGGCCCACATGTTCTCCGTGCTCACCATGAGGTAGGGATCGCGAGTGAGGCCGAGTCCCGCGATGTAGAAGCGGGTGGCGATCACCTGGTCGGGCACGCGCACGTTGACGTGCTCGAGAAAGACGATATTGCCGACGTCCTGGGCGCTCCGGTCGAAGTTGCCTCCGCGCATGGTCGCTCTCCTCTCCTCTGGGTCGAAGCCGCTAGCTCAGCACTGCGATTTTTTGCCGGTCGATGCGGGCGAAGTCGATGGCGGCGCCGAGGCCCGGCCCGTTCAGCGCGTGCACCAGGCCGTTGCGATCCACCTCGATGTCGTCCACCAATCCGTATTTCTGCGCGCCCGCCGGCAGCAGCACCTCGAAGAACTCGGTGTTGCGGATGGCCATGATCACGTGAAGGTTCGCCACGTTGTTGAGCGAGTTGCCGCCGTGATGCACCTCGAAGTTCATGTGGAACGCTTCCGCGAGATGGGCGGTCTTGACCAGCGGGGTGATCCCGCCCTTCACCGCGGGGTCGCCGCGCAGGTAGTCGGTGGCCCGCTCGGTGATCCAGGGCGCCAGCGCGGTGAAGCCGCCCGGCGCGTACTCGGTGGCGAGGATGGGGATGCTGAGCTGCTGCTTGAGCTTCACGTAGTTGTAGAGATCATCGTCCGCCAGCGGATCCTCGTACCAGTGAAAGCCCAGCTCCTCGATGGCCTTCCCCACCCGCAGCGCCTCCGGATACTGGTAGGCCCACGTCGAGTCGAGCATCACGGTGAAGTCGTCGCCCACCGCCTTGCGCACCGCGCGGCAGACGGCGATATCCTTCACGGGGTCGGTGGGCGGGTGGATCTTGTAGGCGCGCCAGCCCTCCGCCTTGAAGCGCGCGGCCTCTTCCGCATAGGCCTCGGGCGAGGCCAGCACCGCGGAGCTCGCGTAGGCGGGAATCTGGTCGCGGTAGGAGCCGAGCAGCCGGTGAATGGGCAGGCCGGCCACCTTTCCCGCAATATCCCAGAGCGCGATGTCCACCGCCCCGATGGCGCGCAGCGTGGTGTTGCGGTTCTTCTGCCACAGCGCCTGCCACAGCCGCTCGCGCTCGAGGGGGTCCTGCCCCATCACCACCGGCTTGAGGAAGTGGATGAGGGACTCGCCGTCGAAGCGCGCGCCGCGCATGGCGGAGCCCAGGAAGGCGTGGCCTACCACCCCATCATCGGTACGAATCGCGAGGAGGCCCAGCTCGCTCTTCCCCGAGAAGGTGCCGGTATGGCGGCCGTACTGGGTGGCCGGAATCCCCTCCCAGGAGAACAGCGTGAGCGTGACGTCGCTGATTTTCATGTCGGCGGCCCCCTCCTCCCGGGCCCCAGGTTACACCAGAATACTGCTAGACTACCGCCCATGACGCGGAGCCGCCTCGTCTACTCCACCGACGGAGGACGTGCCCGGCCGGCCACCGCTGCGGCCGTCCCGTCGCGCCCGTCCCCGCCGGCGGCTCCGTCGTCTCCGAGTCGTTCCCGACGACGGCGTGGTGCGCCTCTTCCGTGACCGGAGCCACCGGGGCGGCAAGGTGGTCACCGTGATCCGCGGCCTGCGCGAGCGCGGGCCCGCGCTGGAGCGCATCGCCGGCGAGCTGAAGCGCGCCTGCGGCGCCGGCGGCACGGTCAAGGACGGCAGCATCGAGGTCCAGGGCGACCATCGCGAGCGCGTGGCGGAGTGGCTCCGCGCCCACGACTATTCCGTCAAGCTCGCCGGAGGGTGAGGAGACCCGACATGGACTACCGCGTCATCTCCGCCGACTGCCATCTCGACCTGATCTGGCTGCCGCCTGATCTCTTCACCGCGAACGCGTCGGCGGCCATGCGAGAGCGCATGCCCTATGTCACCGACGGGCCCAAGGGCCCGATCTGGGTCTCGCGGAAGGGCGCGCAGTTCGGGTTGGTGAACGGCATGGGCTCGGCGGGCCGCGAGTACGTGCCGGGGCAGATCCACCGCTCCGACCGCATGGCGTCCACCGGGCTCTACGACGACGGGCGCCGCGGGGTGCGCCGGCTCACCGACCCGCATCTGCGCCTCAAGGACCAGGAGCGCGACGGCGTGCAGGCGGAAGTGCTCTACGGCATCCTCGGCGCCAGCGATCGCCTGCAAGATCCGGAGGCCGCCGCGGAGCTGATGCGCATCTACAACGAGTGGCTCGCCGAGTTCTGCGGCGCGCATCCCGAGCGCTACGCGGGGCTCGCCTGCATTCCGAGCCTCTCCATCGAGGCGGCGGTGGGCGAGATCGAGCGCGTGGCCAAGCGGGGCGGCGTGCGCGGCATCGAGGTCGCCAACTCCCACGACATGCCCGCGCTCTACGATCCCGTCTGGGAGCCGCTCTGGGCGGCCGCCCACGCCGCCGGCTTGCCCGTGCACTTCCACACCATCGGCACCAAGCGTCCCGACTGGTCGACCCTGCCGCCGCGCGTGGCCCGCGCCGCCTTCGCCACCCACATCACCGGGTTCCAGCTCGGGCATGGCCAATGTCCTCATGGGCGTGATCTTCGGCGGGGTGCTGGAGCGCTATCCCCAGCTCAAGATCGTCATCGGCGAGAGCGGGATCGGCTGGATCCCCTACATCCTCGACCGCATGGATCTCGAGTGGGAGGATCAGTTCAAGGACCTCGGCCTCTCCATGCGCCCGAGCGACTACTGGCGCCGGCAGTGCAAGGCCACCTACCAGACCGACCGCATCGGCATCGCCCTCATCGAGGAGCTGGGGCCCGAGACCATCATGTGGGGCTCGGACTTCCCGCATCCCGACGGCATCTGGCCCGACTCGCAGGAGTTCATCGCCCGGGAGCTCGGCCATCTCCCCGAGGCGACGCGCCGCAAAGTGGTGTGCGAGAACGCGGCCCGGCTCTACGGCTTCATCACTCACTGAGAGGGAGGCACCATGAAGATCGGCGTCTGCATGTTCGCGACCGACTACGCCATCCGCATCGAGGAGCTGGCCCGGGCCGCGGAAGACCGCGGCTTCGAGTCGCTCTTCGTCCCCGAGCACACCCACATTCCCGTGAGCCGGCGCACGCCCTTCCCCGCGGGCGGGCCGCTCCCCAAGGAGTACTCGCATACCTTCGACCCCTTCGTCTCGCTCATGGCCGCCGCCGCCGTCACCAAGAAGATCCGCATCGGCACCGGCATCTGCCTGATCATCGAGCGCGACACCATCGTCACCGCCAAGGAAGTGGCGAGTATCGACGTGCTGTCGGGTGGGCGCTTCGAGCTCGGCGTGGGCGCGGGCTGGAACGCGGAGGAGATGGAGAATCACGGCACCGAGTTCAAGACGCGCTTCAAGAAGATGAGCGAGCAGATCCTGGCCATGAAGGAGATCTGGAGCAAGGACGAGGCGGAGTTCCACGGGCAGTTCGTGAAGTTCGACAAGGTCTGGTCCTGGCCCAAGCCCGCCCAGAAGCCGAATCCGCCCGTGCTCATGGGCGGCGAGAGCGGCCACACGCTGCAGCGCGTGGTGGATTTCTGCGAGGGTTGGTTCCCGCGCGGGCGGGCGCCCGAGATCATCCTCTCCGGGCTGGCCGACCTCAAGGCGCGCGCGGCCAAGAAGGGGCGCGACATGAAGACCATCTCGGTGTCGGTGTTCGGCGCCCGCCCCGAGGAAGCCGGACTCGATCAGCTCGCGCAGGCCGGCGTGACGCGCGCCATCCTCCGCCTGCCGTCCGACGGCCGCGACGTCGTGCTGCCGCTGCTCGACCAGTGGGCCAAGTTCATTCACTAGGATCCGTCGCCGCGCCGCCCATGCCGCCGGGTCCCATCGCGGGGCCCTCGGCATGGCGCGGCGCGGACCTCGCCCGCTCGGAGGAGTGGACGGCTCGCCTCTCCTCGGCGGACGTCGCCGAGCTGGAGGCGGCGCTGGCCGCCGTGCGCCGACGCGGCATCGCCCTCGAAGACATGGGAAAGGCGGACTTCCCCCTCCCCGCGCTGGGCCCCCGCCTCGACGCGCTCCGCGCCGAGCTCCTGCACGGCCGCGGCTTCGCGCTACTGCGAGGGCTCCCCGCCGAGCGCTACGCCTTCGCGGATCTCGCCGCGCTCTACTGGGGCATCGGCGCCTGGTTCGGCCGCCCGCGCTCCCAGAACGGCAAGGGCCATCTCCTCGGCCACGTGCGCGATCTGGGCTATGACGTCCACGACCCGAATGTCCGCGTCTACCAGACGACGAAGCGCCAGAACTACCACACCGACTCGGTGGACATCGTGGGGCTTCTCTGCGTGCGCAAGTCGAAGTCCGGCGGGCTCTCGAGCCTCGTGAGCTCGGTGTCCGTGTTCAACGAGATCCGCGCCCGGCGGCCGGACGTCCTGCCGACCCTCTTCGAGCCCTTCCACACCGACCGCCGCGGCGAGGTGCCCGAAGGCAAGCGCCCGTGGTTCGCGGTGCCCGTGTTCAACTGGCACGCGGGGCTGCTCTCCACCATCTTCGTGCGGCGCTATATCGAGTCGGCGCAGCGCTTCCCCGAGGTGCCGCGCCTGACGCCGCTCCAGATCGAGGCGCTGGACGTGTTCGATCGCGTCGTCGAGGACCCCGCCCTCGTCCTCAACATGGCCTTCGAGCCGGGCGACATCCAGCTCGTGCACAACCACCAGGTGCTGCACGACCGCACCGAGTACGAGGACTGGCCGGAGCCCGAGCGCAAGCGCCACCTGCTCCGGCTATGGTTGTGCCCGCCCGACGGCCGGGCGCTGCCGCCGGCGTTCTCCGACCGCTATGGCGGGGTGGAGATCGGCGACCGCGGCGGCATCGTCCTGCCCGGCGCCCGCCTGGTCGCTCCGCTCGAGCCCGTATAGCTCCCTCGGCCCCCTGCTTGTGGCGTCTCCTCTCCGATCCGCGCCGCATCCAGATACGGCAACGGGGGCGACCTTCGTGCTCTCGAACTCGGGTGCCGGTCCTTGACAAAAAAGATCCATTGGTGTACCTGTTCGGTGACCCTACGTCGCATAGGAGTTCCGTCCGTGCCCTACAGCGTGCTGCTCCCCGTCCTTCTGCTTCTCCTGCTTCACACACCGGCGTTTGCGGACCCGTCTGCCGATGCCCAGGCCCGGCTGGCAGCGGGGCAGGCGGCCTTCGAGCGAGGGGCCTTCGACACCGCGATCGAGAGCTGGGCCCTGGCCGCGCTCGCCTCCGAGCGAGCCGGCGATCGGGCGGGCCAGATCCAGGCCCTCGTCCACGCGAGCGAGGCATACGCGATGCTCGGGCGGTACCGGCAAGCCGTCGGGGTCCTGGATCAGGCGTTGAAGCTGGCGGAAAGCTCCGCGGACCGCTCGCAGGTCCCGTGGATTCTGTCCCGTCTCGGGAACCTCCTGATTGCGACCGGCCCCGCCGACGCCGCCGAGATCGCGCTGAAGCGGGCGCTCGACATGGCGCGGGAGAGCGGGGACACCGCCCTCACCGTCGCGGTGCTGAATGACTTCGGCAACTTCCTGGCGATGCGAAGGCGGACGCCCGAGGCGGTCGCCGCCTACCGCGAGAGCGCCACGCTCGCGGAGCGCGCCGGCGACGCGTCACAGCAGTCGCGCACCCGGATCAACCTGGCCCGCGCCCTGGGGCAGTCGGGCAATCTCCGGGCGGCGCGGGAGGCCCTCGACGGCGAGCTCGCCACCGTGGAGCGGTCGAGCCCTTCTCGCGAGGCCTCCCTTCTCCTCGTCAGCATCGGGCTCGGCTATCGCGACCTTCGCGCGGCAGGCCCGGACCCCGGAGGCGAGCTGCTCCTGCGTGCGGCCCGCGCCCTGAACCGTGCCCGCGAGATCGCGAGCCAGCTCGGCGACCGACGGACCACTGTCCTACGCGACGGGCTACCTCGGAACGCTGTACGAGAACGAGCGCCACTACGCCGAGGCGCTCCAGCTGACGCGCGAGGCGATGTTCGCCGCGCAGCTGGCGCACGCGCCGGAGGCGCTCTACCGCTGGCAATGGCAGGTGGCGCGGCTGCATCGGAAGATGGGCGCCGACGATGAGGCGCTCACCGCCTATCGCGCGGCGGTCCAGCAGGTGGCCGCGGTGCGACCGGAGCTCTCGGTGCGTTACGACGCGTCGGCGGAGACGTTCCGCGAGTCCACCGGGCCGCTCTACTTCGAGCTCGTCGATCTCCTCCTCCGGAGGGCGGGGACTGTCCCCGTGGCGACGCCGACCGCGACGGGAGGGACCGCGTCCGATCAGGACCGCAACGCCTTGCTCATCGAGGCGCGGGAGATCGTGGAATCCTTCAAGGTCGCCGAGCTGCGCGACTACTTCCGGGACGACTGCGTGGACATCGCGCTCTCCCGCATGACCCAGCTCGACGTCGTGTCGCCGACGGCCGCCGTGGTGTACCCGATCGTGCTCGCCGATCGAATCGAGCTCCTGGTGACGCTGCCGTCCGGGCTCCGCCGCTTCGTGGTGCCGATCGGAGAGGCCCGGCTCACGCGCGAGGTCCGGCAGTTCCGGAGCATGCTCGAGCGTCGAACCACGCGCCAGTACCTGCGCCACGCTCGTCAGCTCCACGAGTGGCTGATCCGCCCGCTCGAGTCCGAGCTCGCCGCCGCCGGGATCGACACCCTGGTCTTCGTGCCGGACGGGCCCCTCCGGACGATTCCGATGGCGGCGCTCCACGACGGCGAGCGGTTCCTGGTGGCGAAGTACGCGCTGGCCATCACTCCGGGCCTCAAGCTCACCGACCCGCGACCGCTCGACCGCAAGCGCCCCCGGATCCTGGCGGTGGGAGTGACGGAGTCGGTCCAGGGGTTCGCGCCGCTGCCCGAGGTCGCGACGGAGATCGCCAACGTGAGGGAGGTCTTCGGCGGGACCACGCTCCTCAATGCCCAGTTCTCGGTCGCCAACCTCGAGCGCGAGCTGAAGACGGGCACCTACTCGATCCTCCACATCGCCTCGCATGGCGAGTTCGGAGGGGACGTCGACAAGACCTTCCTCCTCGCCTTCGACGGCAAGGTGACGATGGACCGCCTCGATCAGCTGATCGGCGTCCTCAAGTACCGGGACGAGCCCCTCGAGCTCCTGGCGCTGAGCGCGTGCGACACCGCGGAGGGTGACGACCGGGCGGCGCTGGGGCTGGCCGGCGTCGCCGTCAAGGCCGGCGCCCGGAGCGCGGTGGCGACGCTCTGGAGCGTCAACGACGAGGCCTCCGCCGGACTGATCACGGACTTCTACCGCGAGCTCAAGAGCCCCACGGTCTCACGAGGGGTGGCCCTCCAGCGCGCGCAGGTCAAGCTGCTGTCCGATCCACGCTACGAGCATCCCGGATTCTGGTCGCCGTTTCTCCTCATCAACAACTGGCTGTGACGCGATGGTAAACGATGCGTGCGAGCAGACGGCTCGCGGAAGGAGTGACGACATGAAGACCGCTCTGAAGTGGACGCTTGCCCTTTTGATCTTCGCCGCGCCGGGCTGGGCGGAGGCGATCACGGTGATCGATCCAGGCGACGCGGGGGAACGACCACCGTGACGCTGCCGTCCACCGCCTCCCCGCCGCCCTTGCCCACCTTCACTGACAATGCAGGCAACCTGGCGGTGGCGCTCGCGTGCACGAACCACGCACCGGCGCCCAACAGCCCCGCCGGCACCGCCATCTGCACGCGGACGATCTCGGTCGGCGGCACGACGGTGACGATCAAGGACGTCTCGACCACGAACCGGGCCCGCGTCTACCGCGTCGACGGGCGTCGAGCGATATCCTGAACCTGGCTGGGCTTTGAGTCGCCACCTCCGGCCCTGGCATCACGCCGACGATCGGCGGTGACGCTCAAGATCACCTATGTCTCCTCCTTGACCGAGTTCACGCGCACTCGCCTACAACCTCTACGCGTACACGGCGGCGATGAGCGGCACCTTCTTCAGGGCGACCGGGGCGGCCCGCGAGCGCCTGCGTCTCCACGACGATCCCGACGCCGCGCCGTGCCTGACACTCAAGCTCAACGCCAACAACGTCACGGTCAACCAGTTCGGTGACAATGCGGTGGCGACGGTCAACGTGCCCCCCATCGGCCACCGGGGGCGCGTTCGGGCCGCCGAACGAACCCCTCCGAGACCAAGAGCATCCCCTGCGGCACGCGTCCGGCGTCGCAGCCGAGCTGCAAGCCGTCGCTGCAGGGCGAGCTCACCGCGATCTACATGGGGCCGGCCGAGACCCTGAGGGTGGTGGGCGGCGCCGCCGTCGGCGGGTCGAACCGCCCCATCACGGACGGGCGGGGTGAGGGACACCTCCGTCGATGTGAGCCGCGCCCGGAGAGCGAGTCCGCCTCGACGTGTTCGTCGACTACACCCAGGAGGCCACGCTTCACGCGACTCCTCGCGCAGGACGGGGATCGCTTCCCGCAATATCCAGGAGGGGTCCGATGTGCCCCTGTGGTGGAACCTCGAAAAGGTGAAGGAGGAGGGTGACCCCCGTCCAGGTCTTCCAGAGACGGACCCACGCTGCTCCGCTCGATCGTCACCAACGCCGATCTCTTCGACGACGGGGCCTACGTGAGCTTCGTGCCGACCCAGGGGCAGCTCCAGGTCCGGGACGTCAACTCCCTGGTGGCGTCCTTCGACTGGGTGACCGGCGACCTGCTCGAGCTCGTGGTTCGTCGAGCTCCAGCTAGTGACGCTCGAGGTGATCCGGATCTTCCTGGGCGGCTCCCGAATTTCTTGACCGGGTGCAACCTCTTCGAGTCTTGAGCGGGGAGGACCTCGTGGCCTTCAACGGCAATAACGTCCAGCTTCCCGACGGCTCGTTACTGGGCTATAACTCGATGATGGGCAAATTCGGGTCGGTCGGCATCCGGGCGATCTCGGTCTTCCTTACCGCGAGGACCGGGGTGAACCAAGAGGTCGCGCTCACGAGTTTCACCATCGGCGCGTTCGCGACGACATTCGCGCGCGCCGGCGGCCGATGCCGGTCTTCGCGGACCTGACGTGCGACTTCCCGGGTCTCAACGAGTTCACGATGCGGATCACGCCGCTGAATGCCGACGGCAACCGTCCGCGGGGAACCCGTTTATCTGGGGCGGTGGTGCTGGCGAGACTTTCGTGGAGAAGGCGCACGGCTGTCAGCTGCGCACCCAGGTCACGGTGACTCAGCTTTCACACCGCCCCGGCCGCGGGGCGGCTGGAAGATTGAGCTGCTCTTCAACCTGGTGCCGGTCGGCGAGGGCTTCATCAGCCTCGCTCGGAGCCGATGAGGGGCCGGGTGAAGCGGCCGGCCTGTGAGTGGACCCGTTGCCGGCGCGCGCGCCGGCTACGGGGGTGAGGAGGACGTCAGTGGAGCGTGCGCGCATCGCCATCCTCGTCATGTTGGCCCTCCTCCTGGGCGCGGCGCCGGTCCGCGCCCAGGGGCCCACGGCGATCACCTCGAGCGGGCTGGGGACCACGGTCACACCGTCCGGCGGGACGCACGAGATCACGGGCGGGACCCGCGGCGGCCAGAACCTGTTTCACAGCTTCGGCCAGTTCAGCGTCGGGGTAACCAACGGGGTCCCGGACACGGCCCTGTTCAAGAACACGACGCCGAACCTGGTCACGCGCAACATCCTGAGCCGGGTCACGGGGGGCGAAGCCTCGAGCATCTACGGGAACATCGACAGCGCCACCTGGTACCCGGGCACCAACCTCTTCCTGATCAACCCCGCCGGCGTGATCTTCGGCTTGGGCGCGACGCTCAACGTCGGCGGGTCGTTTCACGTCAGCAGCGCCGACTACATCCGCTTCGTGGACGGCGAGACGTTCTGTGTGTCGACGTGTCCGAACCAGCAGCCGAACGTGCTCTCGGTGGCCGACCCCGCGAGCTTCGGGTTCCTGGGGCCGCGCGGGCCCATCACCGTCGAGAGCGCCTTCCTGCAGGTTCCCGCCGAGCAGACGCTCGGGATCGTGGGCGGAGCCGTGACCATCGTCGGGGCGGTCCTGCAGGCGCCCAGCGGCCGCCTGCAGGTGGCGAGCGTTACGGGCGGCGAGGTCTCCATCGCGACGCTCGAGGGCGCCACGGCGAGCCTGGGCCAGGTCGGGATCTCGGGCGGCAGCAGTCTCGACGCGAACGGCGACCCGCACGGCTCGGTCGTCATCCGCGGGGGCCAGCTCACCATCGACGGCGCATTCCTCAGCTCGCATAGCTTCGGCGATCTCGACGGTTCGTCCACGGTCGGGATCGATCTGGGAGCAACGCAGAAGCTGGTGATCACCAACTCGTCGACGGTCGGAACGGAGACGTCCGCGGGCGGCCGCGGGGGCGACATCCGGCTGGCGGCGCCCGCCGTGGAGATCTCCGGGGCCTCGTCGGTGACGGCGGTGACCTTGGGCGCGGGCCGCGGGGGCGACGTCCGGACGGGTCGACCGGGCGGGGCACCTTCGGGTCGACGGATGCGGCGGTCCCGGGTACGGCGACCCTCGCTCAGCACCGTCACCTCGTCGCAGCGTCACGGTTCGGGGGCGGCCAGGGCGGCGACGTACGGATCACCGTGGGCCGGCCCGCGGACGGGGTCAGGGGGTCCATCGAGATCGCCGACGGCGGCGTCGTGAGCACGCAGAGCCTCCTCGGCGACAATGCGTTGCTGGGCACGGGGGGGGAAGCCTCACCGTCACGGCGACCGGCGGGACGGTAACGCTGGCGGCGGGCGGCTTCCTCGCGAGCGTGAACCTCGTCTCCACGGGCCCGGGGGGCAATGTCGGGATCTCGGCCGACACGATCACCATCTCCGGCCGTGACTCGTCCCTGAACCCGAGCCGCGTCGGCAGCAGTACGAACTTTGCCGGTGACGGCGGCGCGCTCTCGCTCTCGGCGCGGACCCTGACGCTCGGCGATGGCGGGACGGTCTTCTCGCAGACGTCGGGCGACGGGCGGGTGGGCGACGTCTCGGTCACCGCCGGGTCCTTGAACCTGATGGGGGGCGGAACCATCGGCAGCCTCAACGCGGGCAGCGCCCTTCCCGGCGGCAACGTGACGGTGACGGTGACGGGGCCCGCCCTGATCTCGGGGGCGGCAGCGAGACGAGCCCAACCGGCATCTTCACCAGCAGCACGGGCACGACGCCGGCGGGAGATCCGACGCCTGCCGGGCGCATCACGCTCGACGTGGGCAGCCTCGACCTCCGCAGTCAGGCGGTGATCCAGAGCGGCGACGTCACGGCGCAGGGGGGCGGCATCACCGTCACCGCCCACGGCGTCGTCAGCATCACGCGACCGCGCGGGGATCTCGAGCCAGACCTTCCAGCAGGACGTCGGCAGCGTGACCCTCTCGGCGCCGACGGTCGTGATCGATGGGGGGTTCATCAACACGAGCACCCTGGAGGCGGGACGGGCGGGAAGCATCGTGCTCAACGTCGGGACGCTGCTGCTCACCGGGGGCGGTCAGGTCGCGAGCAGCAGCGTGCTCCTGGCGAGCGGGCCGGCCGGGCAAATCGACGTCACCGCCAGCCGAGTCGATCACGATCACCGGGTCGTCGCCGACCGGCGAGTCGGTGCTTCCCGTCCCGTTCGGGGGCTTCGTCAACGACGCCCGGAGCGGGATCTTCAGCACGACCGCCAATACGGGGCCCGGCGGGAACATCACGCTGCGCGCGCCGCAGATCCAGCTGGCCGACGGCGGCACTGTCTCGGCGTCGAGCACCGGCGAGCTCCTGGGGAGCGGGCCGGCCGGGCAGATCGACGTCACCGCCAGCGGGTCGATCACGATCACCGGGGCATCGCCGACCGGCGCGTCGGGGCTCTTCAGCACGACCGCCGGGACGGGGCCCGGGGGCAACATCACGGTGGGCGCGCCGCAGATCCAGCTGGCCGACGGCGGCACCATCTCGGCGTCGAGCACCGGCGTGCTCCCGGCGAGCGGGTCGGCCGGGCAGATCGACGTCACCGCCAGCGAGTCGATCACGATCACCGGGGCATCGCCGACCGGCCAGTCGGGGCTCTTCAGCACGACCGCCGGCACGGGGCCCGGCGGGAACATCACGCTGCGCGCGCCGCAGATCCGGCTGGCCGACGGCGGGACCATCTCGGCGTCGAGCACCGGCGGGCCCAGCGCCACCGCGGGGAGCATCGACATCACCTTCGGCGGCCTGTTCGAGATGGATCACGCGACGATTTCGACCGACTCGGTGCTGGCCGACGGCGGCAATATCACCATCACCTCCACCGGCTCGCTCTTGCACCTCGTCGACAGCCAGATCACCACCAGCGTGCGGAGCGGCGTGGGCGGGGGCGGCAACATCACCCTCGGCACGAGCGGGCACCCCCTGGAGTTCGTGGTGCTGGATCACAGCGGCATCCACGCCGATGCCTTCGGCGGGCCGGGTGGCAACATCAGCATCTTTGCGAACGTGATGCTCAGCAACACGCCCATCGAGACGGCAATAACGGCATCGTCGGCGCTGAGCGCGCCCGGCACGGTGACCATCAATGCCGCGGTCACCGACATAAGCGCGAACCTCGCCGAGCTGTCGACCGAGGTGCTGGAAGCGGCCGCGCTCCTGCGCGCCTCCTGCGCCGCCCGCCTGGCCGAGGGGAAGGCGAGCAGCCTGGTCGTCGCCGGCCGAGAAGGGGTGCCGCTCGAGCCCGGCGGCCTGTTGCCGAGCGCGCTGATGCAGCGCCGTCCGGCCGGAGCGGCCGGGAGCGCCGCCCCCTTCCTCGCCCGTGAATGGCCCGGGCTCCGGCTGTCGTATCTGGATGCCGCGTGTGGCAGGTAACACCACGCGAGCGATGGGGTGCCTACCGGAGGCGGCCCTATCTCCGCGCCGGCGGAGCCTGCGCGATCCTTCTCCTCCTCCTCGTGCTCCAGGCGACTTTGGCGTTCGCCCAGGTCCCGCCGGCCGAATCCCCCGAGCGGGTCCTGCCGCCACTGGTGCCGCCACGGCCTGAAGTCGAGCTACCGCCGCGTGTGCGCGTGTTCGTGCAGCGCGTGAACGTCGTGGGCAGCACCGTCTTCCCTCCCGAAGCTCTCTCGAAGGTCACCGGGCGCTACGAGAACCGTTACCTCACCCAGGAGGACTTGCAGGCGCTCCGGCTCGAGCTCACGAAGCTCTACGTGGACCGGGGCTTCGTGAACTCGGGCGTGGTGCTCCCCGACCAGAGCATCCGGGATGGCCAGGTCACCTACCAGGTGATCGAGGGAGTCGTGACCGAGCTCAACATCAGCGGGAACCGGTGGTTTCAGACCGGCTACCTCCGCCGGCGCTTCACGCCCAGCACCCCGCTCGACGTCAACGAGCTCCAGCGTCAGATTCAGCTGCTCCTCGACGATCCGCGGATCCAGCGCCTTCGCGTGGACCTCAAGCCCGGCCTCCGGCCGGGCGAGAGCGTGCTCGACGTGCAGGTCGAGGATCGGCAGCCCTTCCGCCTCTACCTGGACGTCAACAACTACCAGTCGCCCGGCGTCGGCCCGGTGCGGGGGATCGTCACCGTCGAGGACGTCAATCTGTTCGGCTGGGGCGATATCCTCACCCTCCGGTACGGGCGGGCGGAGGGGCTGAATCCGCTTCTGGACTTCCGGTACTCCATTCCCCTCAATGCCTGGGATACCTCGGTGAGCTTCCAGTACCGGCGGAATGCGTACAGCGTCATCGACGATCAGTTCAGGGACCTGGACATCACGAGTGATGCCGAGATCTTCACCGCCGGTATCCGACAGCCGCTGTACCGCACACCCCGTACCAGCGTGGCGGTCGAGCTGATCGGCGAGCGACTCTCCGCCACCACGTTTCTCCTGGGCGACCCGTTTCCGCTCCTGCCGGGCGCCTCGGAAGATGGGGAAACCGACGTGACCGCGCTGCGAGTGGCCCAGGAATTCGTCCACCGGACCCAGAGCCAGGCCCTCGCCCTGCGGTCTCGCTTCTCGTTCGGCCTCGACGCGCTCGGCGCCACGGTGAACTCCGATCCCGACGTGCCCGACGGGAGGTTTTTTGTCTGGCTGGGGCAGGTCCAGTGGGCGAGTCGCCTTCCGGTCCTGGACAGTCAGGTGATCGTCAGGGCCGACGCGCAGCTCACCCCCGATCCGCTCCTGACGCTCGAGCAGGTGTCGATCGGCGGCCGCTACACCGTCCGTGGCTACCGGGAAAATACGCTCATTCGGGACAATGCCGTGCTGGCCTCCCTCGAGCTGCGGGTGCCGCTGGTCCGAAACACGCGGTGGGCGGACTATCTCGAGCTCGCGCCCTTTTTCGACTACGGCCGCGGCTGGAGCGCGGTGGGTGACACCCCGGACCCTCTCGACATCTACAGTGTCGGGCTCGGACTTCGGTGGGCCCTGACGTTCCCGGGCATCGTGTCGGTGAAGCCTCAGTTCGAGGTGTACTTCGGCTACCGACTGCGCGATGTCAAGACCGTGGGCAGGCGCGACTCGCTTCAGGACGCCCTCGTCAGCAAGGCACGCGACGATGACAAAGCCCATGCCGGCGTGCACTTCCAGTTCTTGCTGGCGGTCTTCTGAGATGCGCCGGCTCCGACTCGTGTGGCCCGTCTCCCTGCCCAGCTGGGCGGTCGCCGTCCTCGTCGCCATCGCCGTGGGCGCCCTCGTGCTGGGCCTCGGCCAGATTCGGCTCCTCGAGTCGGCGGAGCTCGATCTCTACGACCGCTTCCTCCGGATCCGGGCGCCGGAGCAGGACGCGGTGCGCGACCCCCGCATCGTCATCGTGACCATCACCGAGCGCGACATCCAGGAGCAAGGCACCTGGCCGCTCCCCGACGGAGTGCTGGCCCAGACGCTCGACACGCTGCTCGCCCTCGGCCCACGGGCGATCGGACTGGACATCTATCGGGACGTGCCGGTGGCGCCGGGCACGCTCGAGCTCGAGTGGATTCTCCGCGGGTCGAACCCGATCGTGGTGGTGACCAAGTTCGCCGACGGCTCCTCGGCCGGCGTGGGGCCGCCCAGAGTGGTGAAAGGCACGGAGAAGGTAGGGTTCAACGACATCGTGGTCGACTCGGGCGGCATCGTGCGACGAGGCCTCCTGTTCCTGGACGACGGCCAGACGGCGCTGTACTCGTTCGCCCTCCGCCTGGCCCTGCACTATCTGGAGCCGGAGGGGTTGGGGCTCGGCGCCGACCCCACCGACGAGTCCATCGTCAAGCTCGGCGCGACCACCATCTACCCCCTCGGGCCGCACGATGGGCCGTATATCGGTCTCGACTCGGCCGGCTACCAGTTCCTCGCGGACTATCGCGTCGGCTCCGAGCCCTTCCAACGGATCACGCTCGGTGCGGTCCTGCGGGGCGAGGTGCCGCCCGAGATGGTGCGGGGCCGCGTCGTCCTGATCGGAGTGACCGCCGAGAGCGTCAAGGACGACTTCTATACGCCTCTCAGCGCCGGGCTCAGACCCAAGCAGCAAGTTCCGGGCGTCGAGATCCATGCCCACTTCGTCAGTCAGCTCCTCCGGATCGCGATCAAGGGCGAGCGGCCGCTCTGGAGCCCACCCCGGTGGCTGGGCTGGATGTGGATCCTCCTCTGGGCCGGCCTCGGCGCGTTTCTCGGTTTCCGGACGCTCAAGGCGCTCAGCCTCACCGCGGCCGTCGGCCTGGGTCTCATCGTCATCGTGGTGACCGCCTACGTCGCCTTTCTCAAAGGGTGGTGGTGGCCGGTCCTGCCGCCCTGGCTCGCCTGGCTCGGCGCCACCGGCTTCCTGGTCGCATATCATTCGTATCGAGAGAGCGCGGAGCGCGGTATGCTGATGCGTCTCTTCTCGCAGCATGTGTCCAAGGAAGTGGCCGAGGACATCTGGCGCGACCGGGCACAGTTCGCCGGCGGCGGCCGTCCCCGCCCCCGTCGCCTCGTGGTCACCGCGTTGTTCACGGACCTGACCGGATTCACGACGGTCTCCGAGCGCGTCGGCCCGGAGGCGCTCATGGATTGGCTCAACGAATACATGGGCGCATTGGCGCCGGAGATCAGCCGTCACGGGGGTGTCATCCGACAGTATGCCGGAGACTCGATCGTGGCCATCTTCGGAGTGCCCGTGCCCCGGCGTACCGAGGCCGAGATCGCCCGCGACGCGGTCAACGCCGTACGGTGCGCCCTCGCCCTGGAGCGCCGGTTGCTCGAGCTCAACCAGGTCTGGCAGGCGGCCGGGAGGCCGGTCACCGGAATGCGGGTCGGGATCGTCACCGGGGAGGCCGTCTCCGGCACGCTTGGCAGCACGGACCGATGGGAGTACGTTGTGGTGGGAGACACGCTGAACACGGCCTCGAGACTGGAGAGCTTCGACAAGGACGTCTATCCGCCCGATCCTCTGGTCCGACCGTGCCGGACCCTGATCGGGGATTCCACGCACGCGTACGTCGCCGACGTGTTCGACACCGAGTGGGTCGCCGAGGCCCGACTCAAGGGGAAGCAGCAACTGGTCGCGATCTATCGAGTCCTCGGCGAGCGGAAGCCGGAGCCGGTCTCAAGCTCCGCCGAGCCGCTCGCCGGGTCGCGACCGTCACGAGCGGGAGACGCTCCGCACGCGACGCCCAGCGTCGCCGGAAGCGGGTTCTCGCGGGAGGTACGGGAATGAAAGCCGCATCGAGGTCACTGGCCCTGGGGCGCATGGCGATCGCGTCCATCGCCCTGTTTTCCATCACCGTCGTCGCCCCGCCGACGCCGGCAGATGCGCAGCAAAAGCCCGCGGGGACCACGCCCCCTGACGCCAAGGCGACCGCGTCGGCGCCGGTGTACAAGCCGCCCTTGCGGGGGGCCCCGGGCGGCCGGGTCGGCGGCGGCACGCGCGGAACCGGGCGGGAGGCGTTCATCCTCTCGGTCCTGGCTCCGGCCCATACGGGCCTGACGACCAGCGAGCAGCCGGTGCTGTACTGGTTCATCTCGAGCACCAGCTCACACCCGGTCGAGCTCACCCTCGTCGATCCCCAGAAGACCGATCCCCTGGTCGAGCTTCGGATCGAGCCGCCCGTCGCGGCGGGTGTCCATCGCGTCCGGCTGGCCGACCACGGCGTCCGGCTCGCCTCCGCGGTACCCTACAACTGGTACGTCGCCGTCATGCCCGACACGGGCCGGCGGTCGAAGGACATTCTCGCGGGCGGAACCGTGGAGCGGGTCGCCCTGACCGACGACATCGCCACCCGGGTCTCGAAGGCACCCAAGGCCGACCTGCCGATGCTGTACGCCGAGGCCGGCCTCTGGTACGACGCGATGGCGGCGTTGAACGACCTGATCGAGCAGTCGCCCGAGAATCGAGCGCTGCTGGACGCAGCGCTCGGCCTTGCTTCGCCAGGTCGGCCTGCCGGATACCACCAGCGAGTAAGGACCCTTCGCCGGGTGCCGCGACCGGCTACGGCTGGCGCGGCGCCTGGCGGATGGACTGCTCCATCTCGGGCGTGATACGCCGCATCTCGTCGGTGATGCGCGCGGCGTCGAGCGCGGTACCCACCGTGCGCGGGGTGATCAGGAGCAGCAGCTCCGTCCGCTCGATCTTCTCCTCTACCGAGCCGAAGAGATAGCCAATGACCGGAATGCGGCTCAGCAAGGGGATACCACTGTGGATCCGCGAGCGCCGGTTCTGGATGAGTCCGCCCAGGACGAGCGTCTGGTTGTTGAGCAGCACGACCGAGGTCTCGACCTCTCGCTTGGTGAAGCGAGGCGAATTGATGGGCGGGGGCTCGTTTTCGCCTACCTGGTTGAACTCCTGCTTGACGTCGAGGGACACCGTCCCCTGCTCCCCGATGCGCGGGGTGACGCTGAGGATGATGCCGGCGTCCTTGTACTCCACGGCCTGCGTGATGGAATTGCCGGTGATCCCGCCGGTGGCCACCGGCACCTGCTGAGACGTGACGATGGGCACCGAGGTCGAGACATTGATGACGGCCTTCCTGTTCTCCGCGGTCATGATGGACGGGTTGGACAGCACGTTGACCTTGTTCTCGCTGGCGAGGGCGTTGAGCGCGGCGAGGAACTTGTCGGCGGCGAAGGCGAAGGCGCTGAATCCCAGGGGGACCGACACCCCCGAGGGGGATGAGGGCGCGATCGGGCCGCCCGGGAAGCGTGCCGGTAGGCGAGGAGATCGCGGTGAACTTGCCGGAGCGGATCGCCCATTCCATGCCGAGCTTGATATCGTCGGTCAGCGTGACCTCGGCGGCGAGGACCTCGATGAGCACCTGGCGGGGCATCTTGTCGAGCCGCTTGATCGTCTCCTCGATCTCCTTCCAGAGCCGCGGGTAGGTCGGCACGATGATCGCGTTGGTGACCTCGTCGGCGATGATCCGGACCTCGGCCACGGTCAGGCCGTCCTCGCCGGTCAATCCCGGGAATGTGCCGCCGGGCGGCCGCCCGCTCGGCCCCCGGAGCCGACAGGGTCGAGGGCGGCGGAGCCAGCGGGGCGACGGGCGCCATCGAGGTGGACGCTGCCATACGGACTGAGACTGGAGATGCTGGGCGTCCGCGAGCTGGGCTGGCCGCCGGTGATGGCGGGCCCCCCCGGGGACGTGCCGTAGATGGCGTCGAGGGTCGTGGCGAGGTCCTTGGCCTTGGTGTTCTCGACGAAGTAGATGAAGACGCGCCGGCCGCCGTAGATGTCCACGTCGAGCTTCTCGACCAGCCGGCGGATGGTCTCGATGTCCTTTCTCCGCGCATGGATCACGAGGGAGTTGGAGCGGCGCTCGGGCAGGATCAGTGGCCCCTCGCTCCGCGGTGGAGCTCCCGCGCCGGCCGGGGGCGGTCGCGGGGCCGCCGGCTGCGCTCCGGGCGCGGGTGGCGGCGGCGGGACCGGGACTGGCACGCCGGCCCCGACGCCCGAGAGCCCCGTGCCGACGCGACCGCTGGCAAGGACCTGTGTGATGAGCTGGGCCAGCTCCTGGGCGTCCGCGTTCTTGAGCGGGATGATCCGCAGCTCGCTGTGGGCCCCCTCCACGTCCACCAGCCTCACGATGTCGAGCAGTCGGCGGATATTCGCAACCGTGTCCGTGACGATCAGGAAGTTGGTCTCCGGATGCGCGCCGAGGGCACCCCCCGGGGGCACGAGGGGGCGGAGTAGCGTCACGGCATCCGGGGCCACGATGAACTCCAGCGGCACGACCTGGGTGATGATTTCGTCTGCCGGGTACGCCGGGTCCACCTCGCGGCCCACCACCGTCTTGATGGATGTCTGGGGTGCGCCTTCACGCGGAATGATGCGGTACAGGTTGCCGGACCGGACGGCGGCCAGACCGTTGACGTCGAGGATGGTGAGCAGGACCGCGAAGATCTCGTCGGCCGAGATCTTGCCCAGGGTCTTCACGGTCACGGTGCGCCCGCGGACTCCGGGGGCCAGCACGTAGTTGAAGCCCACAACCTCGGCGGCGGCCTGGATCACGAGCTCGATGTCGGCGTTGTCGAAGTTGAATACGATCTGCCGCCGGGCGGCTGCGGCCGCGGGCGAGGGAGGCACGGTAGGTGCCTGGGCGACGGTCGACGACGGAGGGACGGGTGGAGGCGGCCCGGGCGCCCGAAGCGCGGGCGGCGCCACCGGAGGTGGCTCCGGGGGCTGGGCCGGGCCTACCGAGAGCGTACCGGCGGGCGCTACCGGCGCTGCTCCCGTCGGCCCAGCAGGCGGGCCCGGGACGGGTTGAGCTTCCGTGGTCACCTCCACCCTGGTCCGGGCGGCGTCAGCCGGCGTGACCGTGGGGGCCTTGCCCCCGCCGGGCGGCGCGGCGGCCGAGGCACAGCCGGTCGAGACCCACATCACCAGCAGCCAGCGCGCGAATCGGACGCGACTCATCGGGGCAGGGCCCGCCTGGGCGTCTGGGATTGCACGGCGCCGGGCGGACGGCCGGGCTCGGGCGGAACTCGCTGCGCCGCTGGGCTGACCGCTGCGGGCGCGACTGGCTTTGGCTTCGACGGGTCGTGCAGCAGCACCTCCACCGGGCCCTCGGGCCGGGCGATGACCACCCGGTCGGGACGAATCGAATCCAGCCGGCCCCCCGCGACGGCGTCGCCGACCGCATAGCCGAAGACGCGCTTGGCCGGTGGCTCTTCCAGGTAGGCTCGGCTCTTGTCGCCGTCGAGCATCACACCGTGGAGCACGGGCTTGGCGCCCGGCGTCGCCGGGGTCGCCACCTGAGCCTCGGAGCGGTCGGGTTGAAGAGGTTCCTGGTCGCGATGGTGCCATAGCCTACCATCGTCGCGGGCGGGCCGGCGGGTGGAGTCCCGGGCTCGGGTGAGGGCTGGCCGGCGCGTGCGGAGGGCACGGGGGGCAGCGGGCGCCCCGGCGCCTAGCTCGCGAATCAGCCCGACCGCGATCAGACAGCCGAGAGCGCCCACCAGGATATTGAGGATGACCAACCGTCGTGACACGGCTAACCGTCCTTCCGGACCGACGGCCTGGCCTCGGTCCGAACGGCGGGATCCGGAATTACATAGCCGGCCACGGTGAGCGTGGTCAACAGCTCACGCGGCTGCCCGACAGCCACCACCCGGATCTTGAGGTCCTTGATCATCAGCAGGCGATCGCCGTGCTCGAGCCGGTAGAGCGCGGTCATCGTGTCGCGAATCCTCCCGGCGATGATGATCTCTATCGGGACCTCCTGGAGGCCCTCGCGATCCGTCGCGGGCAGCACGCGCTCGCTCCGGACCTCCATGTTACTGCTGGCTGCCACGTCCTTGACCAGCTTCTGCAACTCGGAAGCGGCCAGCGGCGCCGTCGGACCACGTAGGAGCCGTGCGGACTCGGACTCGAGCCGCTGCGTGACGCGCTGGAGCTCCTCGGCGATGCGCGGGCCCTGCGCGATCAGGAGCCGCCGGCGCTCGAGGGCAGCCTCACGCGCCACCGTCCGGCCTTTCGCCTCTCGGGCGCGGTCCACCAGCGGCTCGACAACGAAGAAATAGATGCCGACCACCAGCACCGCCCCCATGCCGAGCCCGATCAGCGTGCGTTCGCGGCGGCTGAGGGTCGTCATGCTAGCGCGCCGGGGCGGGCGAGACCGCCCGCGGGGTTTCCCACGCCGCCCGGATGCGGAACTGCTCCTTGCCCTGCAGCTTGGTCACCGGCGAGGTGAACTCGACGCGCTCGAGCCAGCGTGAGGCTTCGAGCAGCGGGATGAGCTGACTCGCGGCATCGGCTTGACCGGTGAGCTCCACGCCCTCGCGGTCCATGCTCAAGACCTGGAGCCAGGCGGTGTCGGGCAGCGCTTCCGTAAGCTCGCGAAGGACCGGGAGAGCCGGGAGGCTCCCACGCTGCACCGACTCCAGGCCGGCCAGGACGCGCCGGCTTCGGACCCGCTCGGCCGCCTGCGCATCCACGGCATTCGCCTCGGGGTCGAGGCGGCGGATCTCCTCGGTCAGGCGTCCGAGGTAGCGCTCGGTCTTGTCGACGTGGACGAACGCGAGGGCCAGGCCAAGCAGCGCCGTGACCGAAGCGATGCCGGCGGTCACGAGCTGGGCGCGCGACAGCGTCCAGGGCCGCAGCTCCACCGGCAGCAAATCGAGCGCAGGTCGACGGGAGCCCAGTGCCACGCCCAGCGCGAGCAGGGCAGCGCCGCCGGTCTCCGCGGGCAAGGAGGCGACAAGCGCTCCGCCGCGCGCGGCGTAGGGCGGCGGGGAGACCGGCGCGTCGAAGGCGGCCGCCAGCTCGGGAGCGGCGATCCAGGTCGCGGCATCGTCCCCCGAGATCCACACCGCCTCGCACTGGCTCCAGCCCACCAGCGGCAGACTCCGCTCGATCTCCTTCGCGAGCCCCGCGGGATCGGCGGCGGTCACCGAGCGGCTCATGAGGAGGGTGCGGCCGACGAGCATGAGCAGATCGGTGTTGTTGCCGTGGCGATGGGCCCAGACGGCGCGACGGGCCGGGAGCGCACGGGGCAGGAGCGCCAGCAGCGCATGGCAGGCCACCGTGATGGCGGCGGGCCGGCGCTTTGCCCCGGCCAGCAGGCCGAGAGGCCGCTCCACTGCCCGCCGCCCGCACGCGGCCACGAGCAGGCGCCGGGGCTCGTCGGTGCCGCTCGGCAACTCGCTCCAGCTGAAGCGCGCTTCCTCAGCGGGAAAGGGCACATGCCGCTCCAGCTCGAAGCCGACCATCTGACCGAGATCACCGCCGCTCGCTCGGGGCAGCTCGAGCGTCTTCACCACCACCGATCGACGATCGAGGCCGACGTGAATGTACCGCGCTCGGAGCTTCTGGGCCCTGAGCTCGGCATCGAGCGCGCTGGCTGGGTTCTCGACGCCGTCGACGACGAAGTGCGCCAGGCGATCGCCGCCCCCGAGAGCGACGACGGTGAGCCGACCGTCCTCGATCGAGAGCCCGACGGAGTCGCGGAGCATCAGTCGGTCTCCGGGCGCCACAGGCGGAATGTCACCCCCACCGCACCGGGCTGCCCACCTCGTTGGACAATGGCGAGGACGCGGCTCGGCGGTGAGCCGGGCATGCGGCCCTCGGCCTCGATCCGGAAGGTGGCGCTGCCTACCGCCAGGCCGCGACCCGCGAAGGGGCCCGGCACCGTGAGGTAGGGAGTGCGGACGCGCGTCTGGAGGACGACGGCCACTTCGGCGTCAGCGAAGCCGAGGGCCTTCAGGACTGGCGCAGGGGCGGTATTCAGGTTGACCCGACCGCCCGCGACGGCGGTGACCAGGTCACCGAGACCGGGGCGACCGGCCGTCCCGACATAGAGCTCACGGCTCACGCCTCGGATCTGGCGTAGCTCGAACGCATCCTGGAGATTGCCGTTGCGCGAGCGGTACGGCACCGGCAGTCGGAGATAGACGTCCTCGCTCTCGGCGCCGTTGAGCCGGTGCAGCTCGTCACGGTCTCGCCAGTCCTGGAGCGAGTCGGTGATGATGTCGCGCTGCCGCGGCTCGACGTCCAGGGCGGCGAGCAGGCGATCCAGCCGTGCGGGCGGGCTCGCGTTGATGTCGAGGCGCGACGCTTCGTCGGTGATCCGATAGGAGAACTCACCCGAGCCCAGGGGCACCCGGGTACGCGGCAGGGGCGGCAGGCGCTCGGCGGTGGTCTGCCCAGGGAGGGCTCGGTAGAAGACCAGTTGCCCATCCTCGTCCAGTGCCGTGACCTGGGCCTGGCTCAGGACCTCGCGGATGGCCTGCTGCACCCCGCCTTCGGCCAGATGCGCGGCGAGCACGCTGTCCCGATACGAACGGACCATCGAGGCCTCGAGCCGCATGGAGAACACGAACTCGGTGAACACGACCGCGAGCATCGTCAGCGCCAGCATGACGGAGATCAGGACGAAGCCGCGCTCGGTCTTCATGGCGTGAGAGCCCGGATGGGCACGACGAGCGGAGGCTGCTCGAGGCCGCGACTCCCCACCGCGGCGCCCAGCATGATCTCCACGGCGCGAGGCAAGCTGTCCTCCTTGCTCATGTCCCACCGGTCCTGCCAGGCTTCCGGGTCCGCGCCGAGATAGCGGAAGCGCACCGCGATGACGGTCGAATCCACCAGGACGGGCGCCACGCGGTCGAGCAGCTCGAGATTGGGCAGCGCCAGCTGGCGCATCACCAGCCCCTGGTCGTCTCGGGACACGCTGACCGCGGTGAAGGCGATGGGGACCGGCGCCGGGATGGAGGGCGAGACGGTGACGAAGGTCAACCGATCCGGCTGGCCGTCGAAGATGATTCCCGCGGGCACGCCCTCGGTCAGCACGCCCCGGTAGGGGTACGTCCCCGCCACTGCCCGTCCGAGCACCTGCGCCAGACCGCGATCATGGTCGAGGGCCGCGGCCCGCGCTTCTCCTCGCGCCCACGCGGCAAGCCCCATCCGGACCCCGCCAAACATGACGACGAGCAGGGTCGCCCCGATGCTGAGGGCCAGCAGCATCTCGATGAGCGTGAACCCGCGATCGCGCCCGTGCGTCATCGGATGCCGCTCTCGGGCGTGGACCCGTCCGGCGGGTCGACGACGGTGCGCAGGCTCGCCAGCTCCAGCGTGCGACTACGCCCCCAGCGCACCGCAACCGACACCGCATAGAGCCGGGCCCGCGGTCCGGTGGCGGGAGTCAGCTCCTCCGGCACCGGCACCAGGGTGATCCGGCGCTCCCAGCGAAGGAGCCCCTGTTGCCCGGCCTCCACGCGCTCCTGCGCGGCCTCGGTCCCGCGCGCGAGATGATCGGCCAGCCGCACGGCCTCCTGGTAGTCCTCCGACAGGCGGAGGAGGCGCAGCCCCTGGGCGGAGAGCTGTAACAGGGTAACGAGGGCCAGCCCCAGAATGGTCATGGCCACGAGGACCTCGAGCAGGGTGAACCCGCGGCTCACGAATCGCCCCGTCGGGTCGTCACGCGCCCCGTCAGCGGATCCACGGTGACGACGTACACCCGCGGCCCCACCGCCTCGATCCGGAAGCTCCCGCCGCTCGATCTGCCCTGGGACATGAAGGTGATCCGTTGCGGGAGGCGGCCCGGCGCAGGGGCGACATGGAGCAAGGGTGAAAGTTGCCGGCGCGTCTCGACGCCCGCGACCGACTCGCCGCCGGCGCGGCGGAACAGCAGCGCGCGGGCGCCGGCATCGACCGCCACCTCGTGGGACTCCCCACGCGTGACGGCTTGCTCGCGGGCCCAGCGGAGGAACGACGCGATCCCCGCCACCTCCGTCCGCACCTTCACCCCGTCGATCGTCCGGCCGACCGCGGGGGCCAGCACCGCGCTGGCAACGGCGAGCACGGCCATGACCATCACGACCTCGATCAGCGTGTAACCTCGGCTCGCTTGTCTCACTTCGTGTCCCACGACGTGACGTCGGCGTTCTCGCCCTCGCCCCCCGCGGCTCCGTCGGCCCCGTGAGTCCAGATGTCGTAGTCGCCGCGGTCGCCCGGGCAGCACTTGTACTGATAGGGCTTGCCCCACGGATCGAGTGGCACGAAGCTCTTCTTGAGATAGGGCCCGTTCCAGTTGGCCGCGTTGGGGCTCTGTATCAGCGCCGACAGGCCCGCGCCCGCGGAAGGGTACGCTCCGACGTCGAGGCGATACTGATCGAGCGCGGCTCCGAACAACTCGATCTGGGCCTTGGCCGTCGCCTGCTTGCTCTGCCCGACCCGGCCGAAGAGACGCGGTCCGACCAGTCCGGCGAGCAGGCCCAGGATGATGATGACGACCAGGAGCTCGACCAGCGTGAACCCACGCTGGCCGTCGGCGGCGGGATCATCGAGCTCGGTGGACACTGACGTCACGGTGCGTCCTCGATTGCAGTGAGGCGGTCTAGATCGGAATGTCGGTGACGGAGAGGATCGCCAGGAGCATCGCCACCACGATGAAGCCCACCACCAGACCCATGACCAGGATGACGCAGGGCTCGGCGAGGGCGATCAACCGCTTGACGAGCTTGCGGCTATCGGCCTCATAGGCTCCGGCGACCCGCAGGAGCATCTCTTCGAGCCGGCCCGTCTCCTCGCCTACGCGGACCATGTGGACGGCGAGAGGCGGAAAGACGCCCGCATCGGCTATCGGCTGGGCAAGACCGGCGCCGCGTCGGACACCGTCGCCCAGACCCTCGACCGCGCGAGCGAGCGCGCGGTTCGCCAGCAGCTCCGTGACCATGGCGAGGGCGCTGACCAGGGCGACGCCGCTCCGGAGCAGCGTGCCCAGGATGCGGGTGAAGCGCGCGACCTCGATCTTGAGGATGACTTCGCCGACGATGGGAAGCCCGAGGAGCAGGCGATCCGCCCGGAGCCGGCCCGCGGCCGTGGAAAGCACCATCCGGATTGCCACGAGGGCGCCCAATCCGGCCATGCCCAGTAGCCACCCGTGGCTGCTGAATCGACTCGCTCAGGCGAACGAGGATGAGCGTGGGGAGCGGAAGGGTCGCTTCCACATCACTGAAGATCGCCGCGAAGCGCGGGACGACAAACGTCAACAGGAAGATCACCGCCGCGGTGCCCACGCCGGCGAGCAGCGCCGGGTAGATCAGCCGCCGAGACCATCGCGTCACGGAACTCCTGCGACTCCTCCAGGAATTCGGCCAGCCGGCGGAGGGTGACCTCGAGCACGCCCCCCTTCTCCCCCGCCCGCACCATGTTGACGTAGAGGCGGGAGAAGGGTCGGGGGTGATGCTTGGCGAGCGCATCGGCCAGCGACGAGCCGCCGCGCACACTGCGCAGCACGTCGGCGATGATCGCGTGAACCCGTGCGTTCGGCGCCAGCTCGACCTGGATAGTCAGCGCGCGGTCGAGCGGCATGCCGGCCTCGAGTAGCGTCGCGAGCTGCTGGGTGAAGGCCAGGAGGTCATGGCGGGCGACTCGCCCGAGGCCCAGGTCCGGCCACGCGAGACCCAGCACGCGCCGCCGCCCCTCCTGGGGTACGATCGTGATCGGAAAGTAGGCGTCGCGCTGCAGCCGATCGACGACCGTTCGCGCGTCGGGCGCTTCCATGACGCCGTCGATGCTCTGGCCGCTGCCGGTCCGCTGCCCGGTACGCGAAGATCGTCACGCTAGGTCTCTTCCTGGGTGACCCGCAGGATCTCCGCCACCGTGGTCACTCCCGCGCACGCCTTGGCCCAGCCGTCGTCCCGCAGCGTGAGCATCCCGTGCGCGACGGCGTGGCGTCGGAGCTCGCCGCCGGACGCCTTCCGCACGATCAGGCTGCGCACCTCCTCGGTGATCTTGAGGAGCTCGTAGATGCCGGTGCGGCCGCGGTAGCCGGTGCCCCGACACTCGTCGCAGCCCTTGCCGTGGAACAGCTCCTCTGCCCCGGTGGCAGCGATGCCCAGGGCGGCCAGCTCGGCGGGCTCGGCCGGCTCGGGGCGCCCGGCAGACCTCGCAGATCCGCCGGACCAGCCGCTGGGCGAGCACGCCGTTCAGGACCGACGAGAACAGGTAGGGCTCGCACCCCATGTCCTGAAGCCGCGTGATCGCGCCGGGCGCGTCGTTGGTGTGCAGGGTGGAGAAGACGAGGTGTCCGGTGAGCGCCGCCTGGATGGCGATCTCCGCCGTCTCGAGGTCTCGGATCTCGCCGACCATGATCACATCGGGGTCCTGGCGCACGATGTGGCGGAGCCCGGCGGCGAAGCTGAGCCCGATCTTGGGCTTCACCGGGATCTGATTCACCCCTTTGAGCTGGTACTCCACCGGGTCCTCGACCGTGATGATCTTGAGGTCGGGGCGATTGATCTTGTCGAGCGCCGCGTAGAGCGTGGTGGTCTTGCCGGAGCCGGTGGGGCCGGTGACGAGGAGGATGCCGTGCGGGCGGCGGATCAGCCCCTCGAAGGTCTCCGCGGTGCGGCGCGAGAAGCCGAGGCGATCGAAGGGCAGGAACACCGAGGATCGGTCGAGCAGCCGCATCACGATGGACTCGCCGTGGATGGTCGGAACCGTGGAGACGCGGATGTCCACGCGCCGGCCGTGAGCCGTGACCCGGATCCGTCCGTCCTGGGGCAGGCGGCGCTCGGCGATATTCATCTCCGCCATGATCTTGATGCGCGAGGTGAGCGCGGCCCGGAGTCGGCGCGGTGGAGCCTCCTGATCGTACAGCAGCCCGTCGATGCGGTAGCGGACGTGCAGGCTCTCCTCGAAGGGCTCGATGTGGATGTCGGAGGCATCGGCGGCCAGCGCCCCGTCGATGAGGATATTGACCAGCCGCACCACCGGCGGCTCGAACGCCATGTCCCGGAGGTGATTCACGTCCTCGTCGAATTCGCCGTCGCGGTCGCCGCCGGCTGGGCCCCATGCCCTCGACGATCTTCTGCAGCGCGGTGTTCGCACCGTAAGCCCGCTCGATGGCCTCCAGAATCGCCGATGCGGGGGCAACGTAGAGCTTGACCGTCAATCCGAGGCTCTGCTGCAGATCGTCCAGTAGCAGGGGATTCGTCCGGCTCGGCCGTCGCCACCGTCAGCACCGAGCCCTCCATGGCGATGGGACAGGCCACGTACTGACGCAGGTACTTGGGAGAGAGGTCCTTGAGCGCCGGAGGAGTCGAGGGCAGCTCCTCGCCCGAAAGGAAGGGCAGTCCCTGCTGCACCGCCAGCCCCCGCAACACATCGGTGGCGGTAGCGGCGCCCATGGCGATCAGCACCTCCCCGAGACGCCGCTTGTCTCGACCTGCCTGCGCGAGCGCTTCCTCGAGGGTCTCCGGGGAAATAATGTCAGCCCCTACAAGGATTTCGCCCAGTGGGCGTTGCCCCGGGAATGCAGTTTGCAAGGTACTGAGATTATGGGCCTCTTCGAGCGGGTATCGTCAACAATCGCCTCTAGGCGCTCTTTTCCTTCCCCTAGGCGCTCTCGCTCTGGGGCGCGGGCGCGTCCACCGGGCCCGACCCACCGCCCGGCTCCCCGGGCCCCCGCGGCCACGCCGACCCCGGCGGCGACGGCCGCCACGACGCCGGCGCCGCACCGCTCCCCGGCTGCGGGCTGTCCCGGCTCCCCCTGCTCGCCGGGCTCCGCCTCGTTCCCCGGCCCAGGGCTCTCGTCCTCGTCGGGCTGGGTATCGGCATCGGTGTCGCCGCGCCCCTCGACGGAGACGGCGGCGGGAGCCGGGGGCCGGTCGAAATTCGGTCGCGATGATCTGGGGCATGCCCGGCGAGCTGGGCCACGGCGTGCAGGGGCGCCGGCTCGTTCCGCGGCGGCTCGCGGTGGGCCGGGCTCGCGATGAGCGGCCGGCGCGGGCGCCGAACCCTCCATCAGCCGCACGATGCCGGCGCGGGTCACCTCGATGCCCTTGAGATTGCGCAGCCGCGTGATCAGTCGCGGCGAGCCGGGCGTCCGGCGGAAGCCGCGCGACTTCAGCGCATTCGAGAGGGTGTCGAGCGTGATGCCCATGGGCGAGGTGCGGAGCAGCTCGTCCACCACCGCGCGAATCTCCTCGGCCGGCGCGGTATGGGCCTCGCCGGTGGCCGCTGCGGGGGCGGCGCGGTGCGACGGCGCCGCCGGCTCCCGGTGGGGCGCCGGGTGGAGCGGGCGCGGCTCCGAGCGGGGCGGCCCGTGGCGCTCCCCGCCACGCCCGCCGCGCCGGCCGCGCCGGCGCCCTCGCCCACCCCCGCCCCGCGACTCGGACGGCGACCTGAGGAAGATACACCGGGAGCACGCCCATCCCGGCGAGGTTCACGGAACGAGAGCCGCTGGTAGAGCACGCCGAGCCCCGCCGCCACGTCTCCCACCGCGTCGAATGCCTGATCGTCGGTGATGATCTCGATGGCGTCGCCCGGCCGCGCGCCCGCGAGCCACACGCCCGCCGCCACCGCGATGCGGAGATCGCTCCAGTCCTTCACCCCGGTGGACGGCGCGCTGTGGATGAGCTGCGCGCCGCGCTGGGCGAGGTAGCGCGCGGTCTCCGGGCTGGCCACCTTCCAGTTCCCCACCGCGAGCAGGTCGGTGAGGTGATGGCCCCGGTCGATGTTCAGATGCTCGAGCACCGCCGCCACGTGCTCCGGACGGCTCGAGTTCTCGACGTCGAAGAAGATCCCGCGTCGGACCACGGGCAGCGGGCGCGAAAGGGCCGTCTCCGGGCGACGCGCGGCGAAGACCAGCTCCGGGGCCGAGATCGTGATGGGCTCCGGCACCGCCGCCGGGGGCGGAACCAGGGCTTCCGGCGGGCGGGCGGCGCGGCCGGGCGCGGGCGGCTACGGCGGGGCGGCGGGCGGGTCGAGCAGCAGGCCGCCGTGTCGAGGTGCGCTTGGCCTTGGGCCGGCTCATGGCCGGGGTATCGCAGAACTTCTGCATTGGCCGCGAGTATACACCGGGCTGTCCAATTGGGATGCGACGCGATTAGACTGTGTAGCCGTCATGACTCCCGACCCAGCGTTGTCCGAGCGCCCCGAAGTCACGGCCGCCATCTCCATTGTCGCCGCATGGATCGAGAACCAGCGCGCGTACAGCGGCCTGCCGGGGGCCTCGATCGGGATCGTGCACGACCAGACCCTCGTCTGGGCGCAGGGCTTCGGCTGGGCCGACGTGGAGCGCCGCGTCCCGGCGGCTGCCGACACCCGGTACCGCATCGCCTCCATCACCAAGACCTTCACCGCCGCCGCCATTCTCCAGCTTCGCGACGCCGGCCGGCTCCAGCTCGACGATCCGCTCACCCGCCACTTGCCGTGGTTCGCGATCGCGAGCAAGTACGCGGAGGCGCCCGCCCATCACCATTCGCCATCTGCTCACCCATACCTCCGGGCTGCCGCGCGAGGCGGCCTTCCCCTACTGGACCGACTTCGACTTTCCGACGGTCGAGCGCCTGCGCGAGGGCCTCACGCGTCAGGAGGGCATCCTCGCCACCGAGACCCAGTGGAAGTACTCGAACCTCGCCCTCGCGCTGGCCGGCGACGTGGTGGAGGCCGTATCGGGCGAGCCCTATCCCGCCTACGTGCAGCGCCATATCCTGGATCCGCTCGGCATGAAGGACACCTCGGTCGCCGCGCCCGATCCCGCCGACCCGCGCCTGGCCCGACCCTATGGCCGCCGCATGCCCGACGGCAGCCGCGGGCCCTCTCCCTACGTGGATACGCGCGCGATCACCGCCGCCGCCAATATGACGACGTCGGTGATCGATCTCGCGCGCTTCGCCATGCTCCAGCTCCGCGACGGTCCCGCCGGCGGGGCCCAGATCCTCCGCGGCAGCACTCTGAGAGAGATGCAGAGGATTCATTGGCTCGAGCCGGACTGGCAGGCGGGCTGGGGACTCGGCTTTCGCATCCAGCGCCTGGGCGGCAAGACCAGCTTCGGCCATGGCGGCTCGCTGCCGGGCTACCGCACCCTGCTCCGCATCTGGCCCGCCGACAAGCTCGCGGTGATCGCGATGACCAATGCCGACGACGGCACCCCCGAGCTGTTCGTGGACCGCGCGCAGCAGTATGTGGGCCCGCCCATCGCAAAGGCGACGGCGCGCGACGACAAGCGCGCGCCCGACCCGGCCTGGCAGCGCTATGCGGGACGGTATCGCAATCGCTGGGGCGACGTGCAGGTGCTGCTCGTGGACGACGGGCTCCTCCTCATCGAGCCGAGCCTGCCCGACCCCATGGCCATGGCCACGCGGCTGCATCCCATCGAGGGGCGCGAGCACACCTTCCGTGCCGAGGACAAGGACGGCTACGGCTCCCACGGGGAGGCGGTGGTGTTCGAGCTCGGTCCGGACGGGCGCGTGCGGAGGATGCGGGTGGGCCAGAACTACATCGACGCCGTGGAGAGCTGGTAGCCTTCAGGCGAAGACGAAGGCGCGGCGCGGATTGTCGACGAGCAGGCCGCGGATTCCGCGGTCGTCCAGTCCCTTGCGCCGCAGCCGCGGCACCACGTTGACCAGCAGGTGGTGATAGCCGCAGCCGCCCCACTTGGTCAGCAGGTGCTTGTAGGCGATGTCGTGCGACATCAGCACCTGGCGCGCATGCCCGTCCTCGATGAGGCGGAGGATCTGCGCCATGCGCCCGCCGTCATTGGGCATGTCGAAGTCGGGGTTGTAGGGGTAGTAGGAGGTCTCGAGCCCGAAGAGGTCGTACTCCAGGTAACAGCCCGTCTGCGCGAGCTCCATCAGGTGCTTCCGATCCGCGATGGTCCGGTCGATGTGGCACATGATGGTGCGCTTGAGGTTGCCGCCCTCCTTCCGCACCAGCTCCAGGATCTGCATGGGCGCGCGCGGGTTGCGCCCCGGATGGATCATGAGCGGCGCGCCCGTCTCCCGCTGGGCGGCCACCGCCGCGCGCACCACCTTCTTCTCGTCATCTGTCCACGGCCAGGTGCAGCCGATCTCGCCGATGAGGCCGGCGCGGACGCCGGTGTCGCCCACGCCCACCGCGATGTCGGCCACGATCTCGCGCGCGATGTCGTCGACCCCGCGTCTGGCCAGCGCGGCCGGATGGGCCGCCTGCACGTAGTACCCCGCGCCCATGACGATGTGGAGCCCCGTCGCCCGGGCAATGCGGGCCAGCGCGGCGGGATCGCGCGAGAGCCCGCCATTGGTCGGATCCACCATGGTCTGGCCGCCCGCCTGCTTGAAGAGGAGGGCCTCGTCGCGCGCCACGTCCTCGTCGAGCAGGCGGAGGTTGTCCAGGTTGGACGAGAAGTTCTGGCGCACCCAGCCGAGGTTCGCCATGGTGACCGGCGCCAGCGCGCGGCCCTTGTCGGCCGCCGCCTCCGGCTCCTTGAACATCACCTTGAAGTCGATGAGGAGGTGCTCGTGCGGCAAGGTGATGCCCATCGCGTCGCCGTCCACGGGACCCAGCACCGTCTGCGCCTTGCCGGAGAGGGGGGTCCTGGCCATGGGCGGGACTCTAGCATGGCCTGCCCGCCCCCCCCCCATTGTGCGGACGCGCCGGCCTGTGGTATACGCAGGCAGGCTCTGAGGTCATCGCCGCCCTCTCCCACTTACGACCGGATCCGTGACCGAGGAGGTACCCCCATGAAGCGATCGGCCCTGCTGGCAATCGTGCTCACCCTCGCGGCGCTCGCCGCGCTCCCCGCCGGCGCCCAGGCGCAGGCGAAGGACACCCTCACCGTCGCGCTGGTCTCCCATGCGCCCGACGCTGGACCCCCACATGCACTTCGAGCGGGTGGGCATCCTCGTCAACATCAACATGTTCGACTCCCTCCTGCACCGGAACACCAAGCTCGAGTTCGAGCCCTCCATCGCGACCTCGTGGAAGGCGCTGACCGACACCCAGTGGGAGTTCAAGATCCGGAAGGGCGTGAAGTTTCACAATGGCGACACGCTCACCCCCGAGGACGTGAAGTACTCGTTCGACCGGGTCATCGACCAGACGAAGAAGTCGCCCCAGTACGGGAATATCCGCGCCATCAAGGAGGTCAAGGTGATCGACGCGGAGACCGTCCACATCATCACCGACAAGCCCTTCCCGCTCCTGCTCGAGCGACTGGTCTTCTTCCCGATCGTGCCCAAGAAGCACGTCGAGGCGGTGGGCGATCAGGCCTTCGGGACCACCTCGCCGGTGGGGACGGGACCGTGGAAGTTCGTGGAGTGGAAGCGCGACCAGGTCATCCGCCTGGAGGCCTTCGACCAGCACTGGCGCGGGCAAGCCCGCGTTCAAGAATCTGAACTTCCGGGCCGTGCCCGAGGTGGCGACCCAGGTCGCCGAGATCAAGACCGGCGGCGTCGACATCATCCGCAACGTCTCCGCCGACATCGTGCCCGAGCTCAAGACGCACCCCGTGGCCTACATCTCGCTCGACGCCCATCCTGCGCGTCCACTACATCGAGCCTGGACATGCGGGTCCCGCCGTTCGACAAGAAGGCGGCGCGCCAGGCGGCGAACTACGCGATCGACAAGGGCACCATCATCCAGAAGCTCGTGGCGGGGCTCGGCCGCCAGGTCGCGACGGTGGTGCAGCCCTGGCCTTCGGCTTCGATCCGGACATCAAGCCCTACCCCTTCGACCAGAAGAAGGCCAAGGAGCTGCTCGCCCAGGCGGGCTTCCCGAACGGCGTGGACATCACCGTCCACAGCTCGTCCGTCGCCGAACCGCCCGAGTTCGAGGCGATCTGCCAGATGCTCACCGAGGTCGGCATCCGCGCCACGCCCAAGATGTGGGATCCGGGTCCGGCCTGGAACAAGTTCTTCCAGACCGAGGGCAAGGGCACCCACGGCATCTACGGCACCTGGGGCAACTACTCGGTCTTCGACGCCGACGCCGTGCTGCACCCCTCTACCACACCGAGCCGGGCGGCTGGTACGGCAAGTGGTACGCGCGCGTGGAGGGGCTGGACAAGCTCATCGACGAGGCGCGCTCGAGCGTGGACCAGCCCAAGCGCAAGCGCATCTACACGCAGATCCAGCAGATGATCCGCGAGGAGGCGCCCAGCATCTTCCTGTGGACCCAGTACGACACCCTCGGCATCTCGAAGAAGGTCGCAGTACGCGGCCCGTCCGGACGAGTGGCTCTGGCTCTTCGAGGCGAAGCCGGCGGCCCGGTTAGCGGGACGGCGGCGACCTCGCGCCGGAGCGCCGTGCTGACCCTGCTCGTTCGCCGGGTCGTCCGCCTCGTGGTGGTGCTGCGTGGGCGTGTCCCTCGTCACGTTCGCGATCCTCCAGGTGAGCGGCGACCCGGTGGCGCTCATGATGCCGGAGGCGCCGGAGTCCGACCGGGCGGTGCTCCGGCTGTCCATGGGCTTCAACGATCCCCTGCCCGTGCAGTTCGTCCGCTTCGTCGGCAATATCGTGCGGGGCGACTTCGGGCAATCCTTCTTCCACCGCGAGCCGGCGCTGCCGCTCGTCCTCGCGCGCATGCCGACGACCCTGCTCCTCACTGTCGCTCGCGATGGGGCTTTCGCTGGCCCTCGCCGTGCCCATCGGCATCTTCAGCGCGGTGCGCCGCAACTCGATCTTCGACCACACGGCCACGCTCGTCGTCTTCCTCGGCACCTCCATGCCCGTGTTCTGGACGGGCATCATGCTCATCCTGCTCTTCGCGGTCCAGCTCCGCGTCCTTCCCGTCTCCGGCTGGGAGAGCTGGGCCGCCCTCGTCATGCCCGCGTTCACCCTGGCCACCTTCTCGACCCCGCTCCTCCTCCGCATCGTCCGCTCGAGCATGCTGGAGGTGATCAACCTCGACTACGTGCGCACCGCGCGGGCCAAGGGCGTCTCCGAGTGGTTCGTCATCTGCCGCCACGCCCTCATCAACGCGGCGCTGCCCCTCGTCACGGTCGCCGGCCTCCAGTTCGGGCTGCTCCTGGGCGGCGCCATCGTCACCGAGACGGTCTTCGCGGTGCCCGGGGTGGGCCGTCTCATCGTGGGCGCCATCCGCCAGCTCGACTTCCCCATCGTCCAGGCCGGCGTGTTCGTCCTCGCCCTCGATCGTGGTCCTCGTGAACTTCGCGGTGGACATGCTCTACGTCTACCTGAACCCGCAGATCCGGGTACGCTGAGCGGCCATGGCCATCGGCACGCTCGCTCCGCCCCTGGACGTGCGCGCTCGGCGCCGAGCCGGCCGCGAGCGCTCGCGGATCTGGCGCAAGTTCGTGCGCAACCCGGCCGCCATCGCCGGCGCGCTCATCCTCTTCGTCGTCGTCGGCGCCGCCGTCTTCGCGCCCTGGGTCGCGCCCCACGAGCCCGCGCGCCAGAGCTTGATCCGGCGCTTCACCCCGCCGGTCTGGGCGGAGGCGCGGCAAGGCGCCCACCTGCTCGGCACCGACCAGGTCGGCCGCGACATCCTGAGCCGCATCATCCACGGCGCGCGCATCTCGCTCGCGGTCGGGATCGCCGCGGTGGCGGTAAGCCTGACCGTGGGCGTCACCCTGGGCCTCTGTCGGGCTTCCTGCAGGGGCGGGTGGACACCGGATCATGACGGTGGTGGACGTGACGCTGTCCTTCCCGCAATTGCTCCTCGCGCTGGCGTTCGTGGCCGCGCTGGGCCCGAGCTTTCTCACCATCATCGTGGTGCTGGGGCTCACCGGCTGGGAGCGCTACACCCGGGTGGTGCGGGCGGAGGTGCTGGCGCTGCGCGAGAAGGACTTCGTGGAGGCGGCGCACGCCATGGGCGCCTCGACGGTCGCGGATAGTGCTTCGCCATCTGCTGCCCAACACCTTCTCGTCCATCATCGTCTTGTCCACGCTGCAGGTCGCGCAGGCCATCCTCCAGGAGGCGGCGCTCTCCTTCCTCGGGGTGGGCACGGGCAGCGCCTATCCCACCTGGGGCCAGATGATCGCGCTCGGGCGCGACTTCGTGAGCGTGGCCTGGTGGCTGCCCACCTTCCCCGGCCTCGCCATTCTCCTGACCGTGCTCGCCATCAATCTGGTGGGCGACCGCCTCCGCGACGCCCTCGATCCGCGCATCGGGTAGCCCCCTCCCTCACGGCGGAAGGGTTGGAGTAGAGTACGGCCATGACCACCCCCACCCGCGCCAGCGCTGACGTCGGTCTGATCGGCCTGGCCGTGATGGGCGAGAACCTCGCCCTCAACATCGCCGACCACGGCTACCGCATCGCCGTCTACAACCGCACCACCGACGGTGATGGAGAAGTTCGTGGCCGGGCACCCGGACACGCCGGGCGGGCTGGTGGGCGCGGCACGCCTGCCGGAGTTCGTCGCCGCGCTCAAGAAGCCGCGCAAGATCATCATCCTGGTCAAGGCGGGGCCGCCGGTGGACGCGGTGGTCGAGCAGCTCCTCGGCGCCGGCGTCGAGAAGGACGACATCGTCGTCGACTGCGGCAACAGCCTGTGGACCGACACCATCCGGCGCGAGAAGCAGTACGAGGCCCGCTGCCGCTTCTTCGGCTCCGGCGTCTCCGGCGGCGAGATCGGCGCGCGCTTCGGCCCCTCGCTGATGCCCGGCGGCGATCCGGAGTCGTGGAAGCATCTCCAGCCGATCTGGGAGGCCGATCGCCGCCAAGGTGGATCGCCAAGACCGGCAAGCCGCTCGAGGACTATGCGCCGGGCAAGCCCGTCCAGGGCGGCGTGCCCTGCACCGCCTACATCGGCCCCAACGGCGCCGGGCACTACGTGAAGATGGTGCACAACGGCATCGAGTACATCGACATGCAGCTCATCTGCGAGGCGTACACCTGCTCACCGCGCTGGCGGGCATGAAGCCCGACGCGCTGGCCGAGGTCTTCACCGAGTGGAACCAGCGGCGACCTCGACTCGCTACCTCATCGAGATCACCGCCGACATCCTGCAAGCAGCGCGATCCGGCCAACCCCCGCCGCTTCTTCGTCGACGCGGTGCTGGACACCGCGGGCCAGAAGGGCACCGGCAAGTGGACCAGCGTGAACGCGCTGGACATGGGCATTCCCGCCAACGCCATCGCCGAGGCGGTCTTCGCGCGCTGCCTGTCCGCGCTGAAGGACGAGCGCGTCGCCGCGTCCAAGGTCCTCAAGGGGCCCAGCGCCCCGTATCGCGGCATCGAAGGCGAAGCTCGATCGACGCGGTGCGCGACGCGCTCTACTGCTCCAAGATCTGCGCCTACGCCCAGGGCTTCCAGCTCATGCGCGAGGCGCAGAAGGAGTACCGCTGGAAGCTCGACTTCGGCGCGATCGCCGCCATCTGGCGCGGCGGCTGCATCATCCGCGCGCGCTTCCTCCAGAAGATCACCGAGGCCTATCGCCGCGATCCGCAGCCTGGTGAACCTGCTGCTCGATCCCTACTTCAAGAAGGCGCTCGCCGACCGGCAGGACGACTGGCGCGAGGTGGTGGCGCTCGCCGTCGCGGCACGGCATCCCCGCGCCGGCGTTCAGCAGCGCGCTCGCCTACTTCGACGGCTATCGCTCGGCGCGCCTGCCCGCCAATCTGCTCCAGGCGCAGCGCGACTACTTCGGCGCCCACACCTACGAGCGCGTGGATGCGCCCCGCGGGAAGTTCTTCCACATGGACTGGCCGGACCCGAAGCGCCCGCAGTATCCCGTCTGACCGGGCCCGCGTGACCGCGCCGCTCACCTTCGGCACCAACCGCTTCGGCTTTCCCGATCCCGCGCGGCTGGCCGCGACCTGCCGCGAGGCCGAGGCGGCCGGGTTCTCCCATCTCTGGTTTCCCGACAGCCAGCTCCGAACCGGCGACGTGTTCATCAACCTGCTCACCGCCGCGCGCAGCACCGAGCGCCCGAAGGTCGGCACGCTCCTCGTCAACCCGGTCACGCGCCATCCCACCGTGCTCGCCTCGAGCATCGCCACCGTGGATCTGTATGCGCCGCGGCCGCGTCCTGCTCGGCTTCGGCGCGGGCGACACCTCCGTATTCCAGGTGGGGCTGCGCCCGGCTCGCCTCGCGGAGCAGGAGGCGGCGGTGCGGACGATTCGCGGCATGCTCGCCGGCGAGAGCCTCTCGCTGGGCTGGACGGCGCCGTCGCGGCTGCAGCATCCGCGCCCGGTGCCGGTCATCGTCGCCGGCAGCGGGCCCCAAGACGCTCCGGATGGCGGGGCGAGCGGCGGACGGCGTGGTGATCCGCATCGGCACCGACCCTGCGCTGGTCCAGTGGGGGTATGACGAGTTCTGCGCGGGCGCGCGGGAGGCGGGCCGCGATCCCGCTCGCTGCTGGGTGGCCGGCCACTTCCACACCGTCATCACCGACGACGCGGAGCTGGCCGAGGCGCGGGCCGGGTGATGGCGGCCGGCTACTACGAGGTGACCCGGGGGACCTGGGCGCATCTGGGACTGCGCTGGCCCTGCGCGCCCATCGAGGACATCCTCAAGGAGGTACGCCCCGACTTCCACCACGCCTTCGACATGGCGCTGGCCGCGAAGCACGTCGAAGTCCATCCCGCTGTCGGTGGCGCGGCGCTTCTGCCTCATGGGCTCGGGGGCCGACGTCCGGCATCAGCTCGAGCTGCTGGTGGACCGCTTCCCCTGGATGCGTCACGTGATTCTGCAGCCCAATATGCCGGGCTCCGCCTTCATCGAAGTCCTGCGGGGCGGAGATCATCCCCGCCTTCCGATGAAGCGGCGGACCCCGTTCGCGCTCGCCCTGGCGGTGGTGGCCGCACTTCGCCGCGGGCTGCGCCGGCCTCGCCGGTCTGGGCCGCGCCCGAGAAGACCGCGAGCGCCACGCGCACGGAGGCGGCGGAGCGCGCCGACGCGCTCTTCTGGTCGACCCTTCACGCGGGGGACTACGAGGGCATCCCGCGAGCGCTCACCGCGCTCACCGCGGCCTATCTGGCGGATCCACGCGACCCCGTCACCGCGGCGCATGTCGGCTGGCTGCACATCTGGCGGCTCGTCGAGCGCGCGCGGCTCGATCCCGCTCCGCCGGGCATCACCGACCACGCCGTGCTCTCGCGGAAGTACTTCGAGGAGGCGGTGCGCCTCCGTCCCGGGGAGGCGCGCTATCTCGGCTTCTACGCGTCCGCGCTCCTCGCCGAGGGCAGTATCCACAAGGACGAGAAGGTCACCCGCCGAGGGCTACTTCACCCTCCAGGACTCCGTCCGCGCCTGCCCGGAGTTCAATCTCTTCACCGCGGGCTACACCATGTCCGGCCAGGCCTGGGACAGCGACACCTATCGCGACGCCCTGGAGCACATGTGGCGCAACATGGAGGTCTGCATCGGCGAGAGCGTGGATCGCGCGAATCCTGACTACGCGCGCTACATGCGTGCTGGAGACGCGGGAGGGGCCGAAGCGCGTGTGCTGGAACAGCGAGATCGCGCCGCACAACTTCGAGGGCTTCTTCCTCAACTTCGGGGACATGCTCGTGAAGAGCGGCCAGGTGGCCACGGCCCGCATCGATGTACCGGAACGCCACCCTCGCCCGCGACTACACGACCTGGTCCTATCGCGGCGTGCTGGAAGCCCGCCTCCGCGACGCCGACGCCAACGTGGCGGCTTTCCGCGCCGCCAATCCCGCGCCCGGCGCCCCACGCATCATGGTGGCCTCACGCTTCGCCTGCGTGGGCTGCCATCAGCGCTGAGCCCGGCCCCCCTCAGCTCCCGTAGAGCCGCATCGCGCGGCGCACCTCGGCCAGTGTAGCCGCCGCCACCGCGCGGCCGCGCGCGGTACCCTCGTCGAGGAGCCGGGCGACCGCGCCCAGGTCCTGCGCCCACTCGGCGCGGCGCCGCCGGATCGGGGTCAGCAACGCGTCGAGCACCTCCGTGAGGCGCGCCTTCACGACCACGTCCCCGAGGCCGCCCGCGCGATAGCGCGCCTTGAGGGCAGCCACCGCCGCGGGATCCGGATCGAAGGCGTCCAGATACGCGAAGACGGGATTCCCCTCCACCGTGCCCGGGTCCTCCACGCGGAGATGGCGCGGATCGGTGAACATGCCGCGGACTTTGCGGGCCACCGCGTCGGCGGGATCGGACAGATTGATCACATTGCCCAGCGACTTGCTCATCTTCGCGTCGCCGTCCGTGCCCGGCAGGCGGGCCACCGGCCCCAGCAGGGCCTCCGGCTCCACCAGCACCGGCCCGCCGGCGCCCGGATACGTCCGATTGAAGCGGCGCACCAGCTCCGCCGCCTGCTCGATCATCGGGACCTGATCGCTGCCCACCGGTACGAGATCCGCCTTGAAGGCCGCGATGTCGGCGGCCTGGCTCACCGGGTAGACGAGGAAGCCGGCAGGCACGTCCGCCTCGAAGCCCTTTTGCCGCATCTCGTCCTTCACGGTGGGGTTGCGCTGGAGGCGGGCCACCGAGACGAGGTTGAGGAGGAACATCGTCAGCTCGGCCAGCTCGGGCACCCGGGACTGGACCACCATGGTGGCGACGACGGGATCCAGCTCCACCGCCAGGTAGTCCAGCATGACCTCCAGCACGTTGGCGCGTACCTGCTCCGGCTCGTCGAAGTGATCGGTGAGGGCCTGGAGATCGGCGATGAGCACATAGGTCGCGTACTCGCGCTGGAGCGCCACGCGCTGCTGCAGCGAGCCCACATAGTGGCCCGAGGTGGAGCGGGCCGGTCGGCCGGTCCCCGGTGAGAATCGTCCGCGTCATGGTCTCCCTCCGCGAAAATGCGTGAACCGCCGGCCCCGACCGGGGCGGCGGTTCAGAGACCCGGAGCCGCCCCGTTTCGAGGCAGCCCCAGTCGATCACGCGATGAGCTAGGGGGCCGCCGATACCGGCGGCCGCCACCAGGAACACTGGAGTATCCGGACCATGCCGTCCTCAGCGCTTTGCCGCCGGCACCTGCGCCAGCTCGTCGTAGAGGTGGATGGTGGAGCGCATGGCCTTGACCCAGTCGCCCAGGTGCAGGCTCTCGTTCTCGGAATGCGCCTGGGTGTCGGGATCGATGACGCCCATGAGGATGCAGGGCGCGCCCTTGAGCAGATCGGCGAAGGGCTGGACGAATCCGATGGTGCCGCCGGCGCCGACCATGGCGGTGTCCTTGCCGAAGCCCGACCGCAGCGCGCGCCGCGCCGCCTCGAAGGCGGGGCCCTCGGGATCGGTGGTCCACCACGGCGTGCGTCCCGTTGACCTTGGCGGTGACCTTGGCGCCGAAGGGCGGCTTGCGGGTGAGCTTCTTGACGATGAGGCGGCCGGCCTCGCGCGCATCCATGCCGGGCACCGTGCGCAGCGAGAGCCGGGCGCGCGCCGCCTCGATGATCTGGTTGGAGCAGCCGTGGAACGGCCGCGCCTCCAGCGCGATCACGGTAAGCGCGGGCCGCGTCCACATCTGCTCCAGCAGCGAGAACTTCTTCTCGCCCCAGAGCTGCACGCCCGGCAGCATGCCGGACTCCTTCTTGAACTTGGCCTCGCTGAGAGGCAAGGAGCGGATGCGCGCGAGCTGCTTGGCGCTGGGCCTGGCGACCTTCTTGTAGAGGCCGGGGACATTCAGCGCCCCGTCCCGGGTGCGCAGGTCGGCGATGAGCGCGCAGAGGATCTGCACCGGATCCGGCACCGGGCCGCTGTAGCCGCTGTGCAGGGGCTGGCGCAGCGCCTGCACTTCCACGTCGAGCTCGCAGAGGCCGCGGAGCTGATACGTGAGCGCGGGATGCCCGACGTCGTAGTTGCCGGTGTCGGTGAGCACGATGAAGTCCGCCGCCACGCTCTTCTTGTACTGCTCGAGGAAGCGGCCCAGGTTCATCGAGCCGATCTCCTCCTCGCCCTCGATGATGAACTTCACGTTCACCGGCAAGGTCCCCGCCGAGCGGAGATAGCGACCCCACCGCGGCCACGTGCGCCATGACGCCGCCCTTGTCGTCGGCGGTCCCCCGGCCGTAGAGGCGGCCGTCACGCTCGGTGGGCTCGAAGGCGGGCGAGAGCCATTTGTCCTCGCGGCCCGGCGGCTGGACGTCGTGATGCCCGTAGAGGAGCACGGTGGGCGCGTCCGGCCGGTGCAGCCAGTCCCCGTACACATACGGATGCACGCCGGGAATGGTGAGCACCTGGACGTTCTCGACGCCGGCGTCGGTCAGGGCCTGGGCCACCGCCTGGGCGGAGCGACGGACCTGCTCCACCGGGAAGCCCGACGCCGACATGCTCGGGATGCGGCAGAGGTCCACCAGCACCCGCTTCCAGTCGCCGAGATGCCCGTCGAGATAGCCCAGCGCCTCGCGGGCCATGCCGTTCGCCGTCGCCATCGCCACTCCTCCTTGGGGTCGGGGCCCTTCAGCCGGCCTTTACCATAGCGCGGATGGCCGCGCCCTGGGTCTTGAACCAGTCGAAGAGAATGCCGACGTCCCAGCCCATGCAGAAGTGCCGCACGCCCATGTCCAGGTAGCGCCGCGCCTGATCGGGGTGGTCGATCTCCACGCGCGGGGCCACGCCCAGGCGCAGCGCCGTCTTGATGACGTGCGCCTCCGCCTCCTGCACCCGCGGGTGATCCCACTGCCCCGCCAGCCCGATGCTCATGGAGTAGTCCGCGGGGCCGAACTGCACCATGTCCACGCCCTTCACCGAGAGCATCGCCTCCACGTTCTCCACCGCGGAGGCCTTCTCGATCATCACCGCCACCACCGCGTCCTCCAGCGCCTGGACGAAGGCGGGCGAGCCCACGTCCACCACGTAGCCCACGTCGCGGCGCATGCCGACGCCATGGATGCCGCCGGTGGCCGGCGACTCCGCCCGCACCGCGCGCACGCACTCGCGCACGTCGTCCACCGTGCGCGGGTCGGCGAAGAGCAGGTTCTGGATGCCGGCGCCGATGGCGCGCACGGCCAGGTAGGTGCGCGGCTGCTGCTCGATCTTCATCATCGCCGACATGTGGGGAAGGTGTCCACCGCCCGCGCGAAGTTCTCCAGGGCGAAGAGGTCATAGGGGGCGTACTCCCCCACGAACTCGATGTAGTCGAAGGCGCCGGAGTGACCCACCAGCTCCGCCACCGCCGGCCACACGGTGTGGAGGTGGGTGCCGAAGGTGGGCTGACCGGCGCGGAGCAGTTCACGGAGTCGGTTGGGGCGCATGACGGGCTCCTTGGCGAGGATGTACGGACGGGTTCAGTCCGGGCGCGGCGAGTGTTCCGGGTCAAGGCCGCGGCCGCGGGACGGGCGCGCGCGAGGAGGCCGCGGGCGATGGTGAGGCGGAGCACCTCGGTGGTCCCCTCGGCGATGCGCCACGAGCGAATGCGGCGGTAGAGCCGCTCCAGCGGATGGCCCGCCACCACCGCGGCGCCGCCGGTGAGCTGGATCGCGCGATCGACCACGCGGGCCACCGCCTCGGTGGCGAGCGCCTTGGCCATGGCGCGTCTCCACGTCCGCCGGCTCGCCCGATGCGACGAGCGCGCGCTACTGAATAGACCGCCGAGCGCGCGGCGAAGAGATCCAGCGCGCTCTCGGCCAGCATGGCCTGCACTTGCTCGCGCTCGGCCAGCGGCGTGCCGCTGCGATGCGGGCGGTCCACCTGCCCGAGCACCCAGTCGAGCGTCCAGCGCGCGGCGCCGCAGGCGGTGGCGGACATCCGCAGCCGGGTGGCCGCGATGTCCTCGAGGGCGCGCGGGAGCCCCTGCCCCACCTCGCCGATCATGTCCGCGGCCGGCACGCGGACGTCGCGCAGCTCGAACTCGCCGTGCATCGCGCCGTCCAGCGTGGCCAGCGTGCGACGCAGCGTCACGCCGGACGGCCGCGCGGGGGATCACGAAGACCGCGGTGCCCTGGGAGGCGCCGGTTGCGTCCACCACCCGCGCCACCGTGAGCAGGAGGTCCGCGGCCGGGCCGTCGGTGACGAAGGACTTCACGCCGCTCACCCGGAACCCGTCGCCTCGCGCGTGGCGGTGGTGCGCGGCCCTTCGCGCGCGTCGGTGAAGGCAAACGACGCCGCCAGCTCGCCGCGGAGAACGGGCAGGAGGAAGCGCTCGCGCTGCGCGACATTGCCATGGCGCAGGAGCCCCCCGGAGCCGCCCACCACGAGCCCGGCCAGCGCCGCGCCCGTGGCGGCCAGCGCCTCGTGCAGCGCGACCTGGCCGAGCGGGCCCAGCCCGCCTCCGCCGAGCTCAACCGGCTGGGCGAGCCGGAAGAGTCCCGCCGCCTCGGCGCGAGACCGGATCATCCGGCGCAGCTCCGGGCTCGCCTGCCCTTCCTCGCCCACGCGTGCCTCGCGCTCGGCGGGCAGCAGGACATCCACGACGAAGGCGCGGGTCCGGGCTCGCAGCGCCTCCAGTTCGCGCGGCAGCGGCTCGTCGGGCAGGACGCCCGCCGTCATGCCGTCGCTCTCAGGGCTCGCCGCGCAGCGCCCGCCGGAGCTGCTCGAGGTGATTCTCGTCGTGCCAGGCCATCACGGCGAGGAAATCGTCGAGGGTCCGCCGTCCCGCGTGAATCCAGCTGATGACCCGCGCGGCTCCAGTCCTCCGTGGCGCGCCCGCCGAAGAAGTCGAGCGTCTCCTGCCGACGGCGCCGGAACGCGGAGAGTACGCCCGCCGCGTCTGAGCGAAGATATTGACGTTCTTCGGCCCACCGGTTCGGATTGGTGGTGGGAAAGCGCGGCTCGGTGTCCATCGCCACGATCTGGAGACAGCGGCCCAGGAAAGACTCATCGGTGTCGCGCAGGTGGCAGATCACCTCGACCGCCGCCCAGTTCGCAGCATCGGGTCGGCGCGCCAGCGCGGCCGCGTCGTGACCGGAAACCGCCGCCGCCAGCTCATCGGCGGTGCGCGCAAGCCGAGCCAGCCGCTCCTCGCGCGGAGCCCGCGCCCACTCCTCCATTGAACGCACGGGCGAACGCACGGGAGCGGAAGTCTAGGAACCGCTCGGGGGGCGACCGGCCGACGATGGCCGGCGCGCTGAGCCGGCACGCAATCAGGACGCGTTTCCAGAGTGGAACGGCGCCTGGACTGGTCGCCGGTCGGGGGCGCCGGAGACTTGGCCTTGGGGATCCAGCGATGCGGTGGGCCTCCACAGCCGCCCGGCATGACACCATGCTTCGTCATCAGGCTGACCTCCTCCCGACGCCCGCAGTATCGCGCGGAACGCGTCCCGCCACCAGTCGGACCTTGCGCGGCGCCGCGAGCCAGATGGCGACCGCCGAGATCACGCTGGCGGCGATGCCCACCTCGAAGGCCAGCACATAGTCGCCGGTACGGTCGTAGAGCCACCCCGCCACCCAGGGACCCGCGCCCGATCCGAATCCGGTGGCGAGCGAAAGGGTGCCGAAGACACTTGCCGTAGTGCGGCCCCTGGAAGAGCTCGGCGGGAATGGCGGCGAACACCGAGGCCATGCCGTAGCCGAGCACGCCCTGGCACAGCACCATGGCCCAGAGGAGTGGAGTCGTGGGCGCGGTGCGCATCGCGAGGAGGAACAGGAAGCACGCGACAAATCCGGCGCAGCCGAGCGACCAGATCAGCTCGCGACCGAAGCGATCCGAGAGGTGCCCCATCACGATTTGCCCGATGACACCCATGAGCGCGACCAGCCCCAGCGCGAACGCGGCCGGCTCGGGACGGAATCCGATGTCGATCAGATACTTGCGTCTGGTGAACCTGGATCGCGTACCAGGCGAAGAGCCCGGTGAAGAAGCCGATGAACACCCACCAGAAGCGCGCGGTCCGCAGGGCGCGCGCCAGGGTCCAGTCGGTGGCGGCCCACACCGGATCCACGACATTGGCGGGCCGCGACGGCGGGCGTCCCCGCCGGCTGAGCGCGGGCGCCATCGGGCAAGAGGCCCATGTCCTCCGGCCGGCGGCGCGGGAAGATGGCATTGAGCGGGACCAGCACGGCGAACATGACCACCGCCAGCCCGACGCAGGCCGTCCGCCAGCCGCGCGTGGTGATGAGGTGCTGCGCCCATGGCAGGAGCACGATGGAGCCGATCCCCACGCCGGAGAACGCGATGCCCATGGCGAGCCCGCGCTGGCGCACGAACCAGTGAGGCAGGAAAAGCGCATGCCCCGTATAGCCGAGGCAGAGGCTGCCGCCCGAGACGAGAAAGCCCAGGGTGAGGTAGAGGTGCCACGGCTGGGTGATCTGGGTGGCCAGCGCGAGCCCGCTCCCCATCATCGCCACGCCGAGCAGCATGAGCGAGCGCACGCCGCGGCGGTCCATCAGCCAGCCCAGCCAGGGCGAGAACGGCGTGGAGACCACGAAGCCGATCGCGAAGGCGCCCGCGGTGAGGCCACGCTCCCAGCCGAACTCGTCGAGGATGGGCGGAAAGAGGAGCGAGAACGCGGTCCGCGCATTGACCCCGATGCCCATGGTGACGAAGGCGGAGGCCACCACCACCCAGCCGTAGAAGAAGGGGAGCCGCACGGAGAGTGTGGCTATCCGCGCGACCGCACGACGCCGCCCTTATCGCCGGTCGGCACCGAAGAAGCCGCCGCGGGGCCGCGCGTGCGCATGGAAGTGGTCGGGGATATTCCGCATGTGGTCGTCCACCCAGAACTCCCCCACCCGCTCGGCGGCCACCTTCTTGAGGCAGGCCATCATGTGGGCGTGGTCCTCGACGGGCGGCGTGACGCCGTGGCGACGCCAGACGACCATCGGAGTCTCGCAGATGTCACACTCCGCGATCCAGCAGATGTCGTCCTCGTGATACCAGGGCGTGATCTTCTTGGCCCGGCAGAGATCGCAGTGGGCGACCTTACCGTCCGGCGTGGGGCCGTCCGACGCTCCACCCGGAGCGGCCCCCTCAGGCGCGGGCGACGGCGGGGACGCCATGGCGGCGCACCTGGACCACGGTGCCGATGGTGAGGAGCATGAACACCGCCGCCATCACGAAGACGGCGCGCGGCTCGCCGTGGTCGAGCAGCCAGCCGAAGGCCAGCGGCGTGAGCGAGGAGCCGAGGTCGAGGCCCGAGTAGACGAACCCATAGACCTTGCCGGAAGCGCCGGGCGGCGTGGCGGCGCGGACCAGCATGTCGCGCGACGGCGAGGTGGAGCCCAGGAAGAAGCCCGCCAGCGCCATCACCACCGGCAGCAGCGCCGTCGGGGGCACCGCGCTCGCGAGCACCAGGGCGAGGACCGCGCCCGCCGTCATGCCGCCAGCCGCCACCAGGTGATGGCGCGAGGTGCGGTCGGCGAGGAATCCGCCGGCGAGCACGCCCAGCGCGGAGCCGAGGAACATCGCGGTGAGCGCGCCGGTGGCCAGCCCCAGCGGCACGTGGTAAATGGCCATGAGCGCCGCCACCGAGAAGGTCTGCATGCCGATGAGGGAGATGGCCAGCAAAGTGAAGTAGCCGAAGGCGGCCAGAATGGGCGCGGCGGTGAGGAGGCGGAGATCGTCGGCCAAGCTTCGCGGCCGGCCCATGGCCCGCGCCGCGCCGCGACCGCCACCGTCGGCGAGGAGATGCGACTGGGTGGCGAGCAGCGCCACCGCGCCGAGCCCGATCCCACCCACGATCATGAGCGCCGCCCGCCAGCCATAGAGCCCGGTGAGGCCGACCACCACCGCCGGCGCCACCGTCCAGCCGAGATTGCCGCAGACCCCGTGCACGCTATAAGCGCGGCCGAGCCGGCGCGCATTCACCGACGCGTTGAAGATCGAGTAGTCCGCGGGATGGAAGACACTATTGCCGAGCCCGGCCAGAACGGCCACCCCCAGGAGCGCCCCGTATGAGTGCGTCAGTCCGATGGCGGCGATCGAGCCCGCGAGCAGCGCCATGCCGGCCAGCAGCACGCGCGCGGCGCCCCAGCGGTCCACCAGGAAGCCGGACACCGTCTGGCCGATCCCCGATGCCGCGAAGAGCACGCCCATCAGCAGGCCCAGCGCGACATAGGGCACGCCCAGCTCTTCCTTGAGGATGGGAAAGAGCGGCGGCAGCACGAGCTGGAAGAAGTGGCTGAAGAAGTGGGCGGAGCCGACGAGACCGATGACGCGAATGTCGCGATGCAGTGATGCTTCGGCGGTATCGAGCATGCGCTACAGGATGTCACCTCGCTCGGATTCCGTCAAACTCGCTGTGTTACCATTCGACGGTCGCCGGCCCTTCGGGGCCCGCCAGCCCGCTCACTCGCAAGGGAGGCCACGGTATGCCGGTCCAGCAACACGTCGGACAACCGATCAAGCGGGTCGAAGACCCCAAGCTCATCACCGGTAGCGATCCCTACGTCAACGATTTCAAGCTCGCGGGAGCGGTGTACCTGGCGTTCGTGCGGAGCCCGCACGCCCATGCCGTGCTCAAGAGCATCGATACCAAGGCCGCCCGGGCCGTGCCGGGCGTGGTCGGCGTCTTCACCGGCGCCGATCTCAACGCGGAGGTGGGCGTCATCCACACGCCGCTGCCGCCCGAGATGTTCGCCTCCATGAATCGCCAGGGGCACACGCTGCTCGCGGAGGGCCGGGTGCGCCACGTGGGCGAGCCGGTGGCGGTGGTGGCGGCGGAAAGCTCCGCCGCGGCGGTGGACGGCGCCGATGCGGTCATGGTGGACTACGATCCGCTGCCGGTGGTGGTGGACGCGGCGGAGGCGCTGAAGCCGGGCGCGCCGCTGCTGTACCCCGACTCCAAGACCAATCTCGGCGTGAGCCTCAAGGCCGAGTCCGGCGACGTGGACGCGGCCTTCAAGAAGGCGGACGTGGTGGTGGACATGCACATGTACAACCAGCGCGTGCTGCCGGTATGCATGGAGCCGCGCGCCTGCAGCGCGGCCTGGGACGAGAATACCCAGAAGATGGTGATGTACGGCGACACGCAGACGCCGCACAGCATGCGGGACCAGATCGCCGGGCGGCTCAAGCTCAAGCCCGACCAGATCCACCTCATGACCGGGCGCGTGGGCGGCGGGTTCGGAGCCAAGGTGCCCGTGTACCAGGAGGACACCATCGTTCCGTTGCTGGCGCGCCGGCTCAAGCGGCCGGTGAAGTGGGCGGCGACCCGCCGCGAGGATCTCCAGGTCACCGGGCACGGCCGCGACGTGCGCATTCACCTGCGGCTGGCCGCCGACAAGACGGGCCGCATTCTGGCGCTGGACGCCAAGATCATCGGCAATGCCGGCTTCTGCCTCTATCAGGTGGGGTGCCTTCTGCCCGTGCTCTGCGCCCAGATGATCACCGGCTGCTACGACATCCAGACCTCGCGCGCGGACGTCCAGGTGGCCTTCACCAACACCATGGGCACGGTGCCCGTATCGCGGCGCGGGCCGGCCCGAGGCCGCCTACTTCATCGAGCGCGCCATGGACAGCCTGGCCGCCAAGCTGGGGATGGACCCCGCGGACGTCCGCAAGCGGAACTTCATCCCGCCCGACCGTTTCCCCTACCAGACCGTGATGGGCAATAACTACGACTCGGGCGAGTACGCGCGCGCGCTGGACCACGCGCTGACCAAGTCCGGCTACGCCGATCTCCGCCGCGAGCAGCAACACGCGCGCGCGCAGGGGCGGCTGGTGGGGATAGGGCTGGCGTCCTATGTCGAGATCTGCGGCTTCGAGGACGACGAGACCTCCGACGTGGTGGTGGCTGACGACGGCAAGGTGTCGGTGATGACGGGAGCGGCCTCCCATGGCCAGGGCCACGAGACCGCCTTCGCCCAGCTCGTGGCCGACGAGCTCCAGGTGCCGATGGCGGACGTGACCGTGATTCAGGGCGACACCGTGAAGGTGCGGAGCGGCGTGGGCACCTTCGGCAGCCGCTCCATCGCCAAGGGCGGCATGCACGCGCTGGGCAATGCGGTGAAGGTCCGCGAGCAAGCCATGCAGGTGGCGGCCGGCCTCCTCGAGGCGGCGGTGGCCGACCTGGTTCACGCCGACGGCAAGTTTTCCGTGCGCGGCGTGCCGAACCGCTCGGTGACCTGGCAACAGGTTTCCCGGGCGGCCAAGGGCGCGCTCACCTCCTGCGGTGACATCAAGGGCAATGGCACGCTCTTCCCCTTCGGATCGCACGTGGCCATGGTCGAGGTGGACCGCGAGAGCGGAAAGCCGAAGATCCTCAAGTACTTCTCCATCGACGACGCCGGCTTCCTCGTGAACCCGCTGCTGGTCCAGGGCCAGGTGCATGGCGGCCTCGCTCAGGGCATCGGGCAGGCGCTCTGGGAGGAGGCGGCCTTCGACGAGAACGGCCAGCTCCTCTCCTCGACCTTGATGGACTACTCGCTGCCCAAGGGCGACGATCTCCCCTCCTTCGTGAACGACCACACGCGCACCGACTCGCCCCGGACCACGCTGGGCGTGAAGGGCATCGGCGAGGCGGCCACCATCGGCTCCACGCCCGCCATCGCCAACGCGGTGGTGGACGCGCTGCGCCCGCTCGGCATCGAGCACGTCGAGATCCCGCTGACCCCGCAGAAGGTGTGGGCCGCCCTCCGGGCGGCGCCGAAGAAGTGAGCGACGACGCGCAGGTACGCCGGGCCCTCGACGGGCTCGGCGCGCCATACGAGATCGTCGAGATCGATCCCGCCTTCGCCGACACCGCCGCCTTCTGCGAGAAGTACGGCTTCGGCCTGGACGTGAGCGGCAATACCATCATCGTGGCCTCGAAGAAGGAGCCGAAGCAGTACGCGGCCTGCCTGGTGCTCGCCCACACCCGCCTCGACGTCAACCACGCGGTGAAGCGGCTCATGGGCGCCTCGCGGGTGTCCTTCGCCTCGGCGGAGGAGACCATGGCGCTCACCGGCATGCAGATCGGCGGGGTCACCGTGCTCGCCCTGCCTCCGGACCTGCCCGTCTACGTGGACGACCGGATCATGGCGCTGCCCTGGATGATCCTCGGCGCGGGCAGCCGCGCCGCCAAGGTCAAGGTCTCGCCGCAGGTCCTCCTCCGCCTGCCCGGCGTCCAGGTGGTGCCGGGCCTCGCCCAGGCGATCGTCCCGCCGCCTCGTCGCAGGACTCACCGCGCGCGGATTCACTTGCCCCCGGGGGCGCTTTCGCCTAGCCTAGCGACGGCTGCCCCGCGGCCGCGGCACCCATGAAAGGCAAGAAAAAGCCGATGCGTCGCGGCGCGAAGCCCAGGAAGGCGAAGGTCGCGCCACCCGCCGCCGCAAGCCATCGCCGTCCGGTGCGCCACGAGCCCGGCGCGCCCAGCTTGCCCGGCTCGAGCAGCGCCTCGCCGAGGCCCTGGAGCAGCAGGCCGCGACCAGCGAGATCCTCCGCGTCATCTCCAGCTCGCCCCACGACGTCCAGCCCGTGTTCGACGCCATCGTCGGCGAGCGCGGCGCGGCTGTGCGAGGCGGAGTTCAGCGCGGTGGCGCGGTTCGACGGACGGGCTGCTCCATCTCGCGGCGATCAACAACATGTCGCCGGCCGAGATCGAGGCCTACCAAAGCCTGTTCCCGCGGCCTGCCGCACCGAGGGTACATCATCGGCCGCGCCTTCGTCGACGGACGGCCGGTGCACGTGGAAGACGTTCGCGAGGACCCCGACTACGATCCGCGCACCCTCGAGGTGCTGCAGCAGGCGGCGCCCTATCGGACGTTCCTCGGGATCCCGATCCTTCGGAATGGCGTGCCGATCGGTGCGATCGGCTGCGGTCGCCGCGACGTGAGGCCCTTCACCGCCACGCAGATCGAGCTGGTGAAGACCTTCGCCGACCAGGCCGTGATCGCCATCGAGAACGTCGCGGCTGTTCACGGAGCTGGAGGAGCGCAACCGCGACCTGACGGAGACGCTGGAGCAGAGACGGCGACGAGCGAGATCCTGCGCGTCATCTCGAGCTCCCCGACCGATGTCCAGCCGGTGCTGGACGCGGTGGCTGAGAGTGCGCGCGCGGCTCTGCGATGCTGCCGACGCGCCATATCTGGCGCGAGGACGGCGCGGCTCGCGCTCGCCGCCTCGCACGGCGAGCTTGTCGCTGGATCCCGCGCAGAGGCACCATCCGCCGCCCAGTCGCGTCGTCGACCGGGCCGCGCGATCCTGATCGCCACGCCATCCACGTCGAGGACCGTGGCCGAGATTCCCGAGTAGCACCCGACTCCCGGCGCCGCGAACGATTGCGTCTCGCGACCATTCTCAGCGTGCCCATCATCCGCGAGGGCGAGCCGATCGGCGTGATCATGATCCGACGGACCGAGGTGCACCTTTCACCGACAAGAGATGGCGCTGCTGAAGACCTTCGCCGACCAGGCCGTCATCGCCATCGAGAACGTGCGGCTGTTCACCGAGCTGGAGGCCCGCAACCGCGACCTCACCGAGACCCTGGAGCAGCAGACAGCGACCGGCGAGATCCTGCGGGTGATCTCCAGCTCGCCCACCGAGGTGCAGCCGGTGTTCGATGCGATCGCGCAGAGCGCGGCGCGGCTCTGCGAGCGCGCAGTTCGCGCGCCGTGTTCCGGTTCGATGGCGAGCTGCTCCACCTCGCCGCCCATCATGGCGACACCGCCGCTGCCTCGAGGCCGCTGCAGGCGATGTCTATCCGATCCGCCTGACCGGCGGGACGCGTGCCGGCCGGGCGATCCTCGACGCGCGCAGTCGTCCACATCGAGGACGTGCTCGAGCGACCCCGACTATGTGCTGCGGTCGCGCTCGCGGCGGGCGGCTTCCGGAGCATGCTCGCGGTGCCGATGCTTCGAGAGGGGGCCCCATCGGCGTCGATCGTCGTCCACCGCGCGCGAAGCCGGCGCCGTTCTCCGACGCAGCAGATCGCGCTCCTGAAGACCTTCGCCGACCAGGCGGTCATCGCGATCGAGAACGTCCGGCTCTTCACAGGAGCTGGGGGCGCGCAACCGCGATCTGACCGAGACCCTGGAGCAGCAGACCGCCACCGGCGAGATCCTGCGGGTCATCTCGAGCTCGCCCACCGACGTCCAGCCGGTCTTCGACACCATCGCGCGAGAATGCCGCCGGCTCTGCAATGCCGACAGACGCGGAGCAGTGTTACCGTACGACGGCGACCCTCGTGCACTCGTCGCCCAACACGGCCCCAGCGGACCGGGCCCTGCGGGGGCGTATCCGCTGCGCCGATCCGCGGGTCGGTGGCGGGCCGGCGCGGTCCTGGACGCGCCGGCCGGTCCACATCGCGCGACGTGCGCAGGTCGACGACGATGCTAGCTTCCCCGCGTACAGCGGAGACCGCCGCGGCTCTTCCGGAGCGATACTCAGCGTGCCCATGCTCCGCGAGGGCTACCCGTCGGCCTCATCATCGTCCACCGTGGGACGACGCCGCGCCCGTTCACCCGCACCCAGATCGCCCTCCTCCAGACCTTCGCCGACCAGGCCGTCATCGCCATCGAGAACGTGCGCCTCTTCACGGAGCTGGAGGCCCGTAATCGCGACCTCACCGAGACCCTGGAGCAGCAGACGGCGACCAGCGAGATCCTGCGCGTCATCTCGAGCTCGCCGACCGACGTCCAGCCCGTGTTCGACACCATCGCGAGCAACGCGCCGCGCGGCTCTGCGACGCCGCATCAGTGTGAGCGTCTTCACGGTTCGACGGCGACCTGATCCACCTGCGTATCCCTCCACGACATCGCGCCCGAGCGGCATCGAGGCCCTGCGAGCGCGTGTACCCGCTGGTGCCGACGACGAGACGGTGGGTCGGCGAGCGCTCCTCGCGCGTCGACCTGGTCCACATCTCCGACGTCCGCGACGACCCCAACTACGCAGCTGCGGCGCGGCCAGCGACGCGGGCTTCGCAGCTGCCTGGCGGTGCCCATGCTCCGCGACGGCCTCCCGTCGGCATCGATCATCGTCGCACGCGCCGACAGCTCGCCCGTTCACCGACCGCGGATCGAGCTGCTGAAGACCTTCGCCGACCAGGCCGTGATCGCCGATCGAGAACGTGCGCCTGTTCAAGGAGCTGGAGGCGCGCAACCGCGATCTCACCGAGACCTCGGAGCAGCAGACCGCGACCAGCGAGATCCTGCGCGTCATCTCGAGCTCGCCGACCGACATCCAGCCCGTGTTCGACACCATGGCGCGAGAGCGCCGCTCGGCCTGTGCGAGGCGTTCGACTCGGTCATCTGGCGCCCGACGGCGACCGGCTCCTCCTCGTCGCCCATCACGGCCGATCGGCCGCGGCCTCGACGCCATGCGGCGAGCATCTCCCTGCCGCTCGTCCGACGACGGGACCGGCCGGCCGATCGGTGCTCGACGGCGCGCCGTCGTGCACATCCCCGACGTCCGGACCGAATCGAACTACATTCCCGGAGAGCGCGACGCGCGGCGCCGGCTTTCGCAGCGTCCTGGCGTCCCCATGATGCGCGAGGGTTGCCGATCGGCGCGATCACCGTCACGCCGCGCCGAGGCCGGGCCCTTCACCGACCGGCAGATCGCGCTCCTCGAGACCTTCGCCGACCAGGCGGTGATCGCGATCGAGAACGTGCGCCTGTTCAAGGAGCTGGAGGCCCGTAACCGCGACCTCACCGAGACGCTCGAGCAGCAGACCGCGACCGGCGAGATCCTGCGCGTCATCTCGAGCTCGCCGACGGACATCCAGCCGGTGCTCAACACCGTGGCGGAGAGCGCCGCTCGCCTGTGCGAGTCGTTCGACTCGGCCATCTGGCGCCGGGACGGCGAGCGGCTCCTCCTCGTCGCCCATCACGGTGCGATCCCCGTGGTCGCCATCGGCGAGGTGCCCTCCCGCTCGTCCGCGGGACGGTCGCTGGCCGAGCGATGTTGGAGGGCGGACGTCCACATCGCTGACATGCAGGCCGAATCGGACGAATTCCCGGCGAGCAGCGAGATCGCGCGGCACATGGGCTTCCGCACGATCCTCAGCGTCCCGTTGATGCGAGAAGGTGTCGCGCATCGGCGCGATCATCGCTCCGCCGTACCGAGGTCGCAGCTCTTCACCGAACGACAGGTCGCCCTCCTCGAGACCTTCGCCGACCAGGCGGTGATCGCGATCGAGAACGTCCGGCTGTTCCAGGAGCTGGAGGCTCCGCAACCGCGACGCTCTCCGAGGCGCTGGAGCAGCAGACTGCGACCAGCGAGATCCTGCGCGTCATCAGCGGGTCGCCGACGGACGTGCAGCCGGTGTTCGACACGATCGTGCGGAGCGCCGTCCGCCTGTGCGACGCACGGTTCGCCCTCGTTCTTCGACTGGAGGGCGAGATCGTCCAGATCGTCGCGCATCACAACTATCCGTCCGAGGCGCTCGAGCACTTCCTGCGAACCGCGTCGCGGCCGGCTGGCGGACGGCGATACGCTCGCGGCGCAAGCGATGCTTCGGGGAGAAGTCGTCCGCGTTCCCGACATCGAGCTCCACCCTGGTGTCTCCGAGGCGGTGCGTGAGCTGGCTCGCTCGACTGGCTATCGGAGCGTGCTCGCGGTGCCCATCATGCGCGAGGGAAGCCCGCTGGGGGCGATCACGGTCACCCGGAACGCCGCCGCCGGAGCGTTGAACCCGTTCTCGGACGAGGAGATCACGCTACTCAAGACTTTCACCGAGCAGGCCGTCATCGCCATCGAGAACGTGCGTCTCTTCAAGGAGCTGGAGACCCGCACCGCTCAGCTCACCCGCTCGGTGGATGAGCTCAAGGCCCTGGGCGAGGTCAGCCAGGCGGTCAGCTCCACGCTCGACCTCGAGACCGTGCTCGCCACCATCGTCAGCCGGGCCGTCCAGCTCTCGGGCAGCCATGGCGGCATCGTCTACGAGTTCGACGACCCGACCCAGGCCTTTCACGCGCGGGCCGCCCACCAGATCTCGGCCGGAGCACCTGGAGGCGGTGCGGGCGGCGCCGATCCAGCTCGGCGAGGGCGCGATCGGGCATGCCGGCGTGATCCGGGAGCCGGTTCAGATCGCCGACATCCAGGACGAGCGGCAGCTCGTCGCGCCTCAGGCGCGGGGGCATCTGACCCGGCAAGGCATGCGCTCGCTCCTCGCCATGCCCCTGGTTCGAGAGAACCGACTGCTGGGCGGCCTGGTCATCGTGCGGCGAGAGCCGGGCGTCTTCTCGCCCGAGGTCGTGGCCAGCCTGCAGACCTTCGCGGCCCAGTCCGTGCTGGCGTTCCAGAACGCCCGGCTCTTCCGCGAGGTCCAGCGTCAGAAGCAGTACGCCGACGCGCTGGTGGAGGCGAACCCGGTTGCGATCGCGACCATGGATCTCCGCGGGCGCGGTGGTGGGGTGGAATCCCGGCGCCGAGCGGCTCTTCGGATACACGCAGGCGGAGGCCCTCGGCCGTCAGATGGAGGACCTCGTGGCGACCCCGGAGACGCGCGACGAAGTCCGCGCCAATATCCGTCAGACGCTCGAGGGCGAATGGATCCAGGCGATCACCCAGCGCGCCCGGAAGGACGGCTCCCTGGTGGACGTCGAGATCTCCTCGATGCCGGTGGTGCTCGACGGCGCCAAGGTGGGCATGATCGGGATCTATCACAACATCACCGAGCTCCTCCAGGCCCGCCGGGAGGCGGAAGCTGCCAACGAGGCCAAGGGCGCCTTCCTGGCCACGATGAGCCACGAGATCCGGACGCCCATGAACGCGGTGATCGGGATGAGCGGGCTCCTCCTCAACACCGGCCTGACCGACGAGCAGCGCGAGTACGCCGAGATCGTCCGCCAGAGCGGCGACACGCTCCTGACCGTCATCAACGACATCCTCGACTTCTCGAAGATCGAGGCCGGCCGGCTCGAGCTGGAGTCCCAGCCCTTCGATCTTCGGGAGTGCATCGAGTCGGCGCTCGACCTGGTGGCCACCCGGGCGGCCGAGAAGGGGCTCGACCTGGCCTATCTGATCGGCGACGGGACGCCGGCGGCGGTCGTCGGCGACGTCACGCGCCTGCGCCAGGTGCTCCTGAACCTGCTCTCGAACGCGGTCAAGTTCACCGAGGCCGGCGAGGTCGTGCTCTCGGTGAGCGCCCAGCGGCGGGACGGCGGCGCGGCCGCTCCACGACCTGACGTTCGCCGTCCGCGACACCGGCATCGGCATCCCGCCGGATCGGCTCGACCGGCTGTTCCAGTCGTTCAGCCAGGTGGACGCCTCGACCACCCGCCGCTACGGCGGCACCGGCCTCGGGCTGGCCATCAGCCAGCGGCTTACCGAGCTGATGGGAGGCCGTATCAGCGTCACCAGCCAGGTGGGGGTGGGTAGCGACTTCCGCTTCACGATCCGGACGCCCGCGGCCGAGTCGCCCCTGCCCGCCCGCCGCGACCTCAGCGGCGTGCAGCCCTCGCTGCGGGGCAAGCGCGTGCTCGTCGTGGACGACAACGCGACCAACCGCCGCATCCTCACCGCGCACCTCGACGCGTGGGGGATGCGCGCGCGGGCGACCGAATCGCCGATGGAGGCACTCGACTGGGTCCGGGGCGGCGAGCGATTCGACGTCGGCATCCTGGACATGCACATGCCGGAGATGGACGGCGTGGCGCTGGCGCAGGCGATCCAGGGGCACCTGGCAGGAGCGCCGCTGCCGCTCATTCTCTTCACCTCGCTGGGCCGGCGCGAGGCGCGCGCGGAAGAGGCCGGCTTCGCCGCGTACCTCAACAAGCCCATCAAGCCCTCACAGCTCTTCGACGCGCTGGTATCCGTGCTGGCCGAGCAGCCCGTGCACGTCCCCCTGCGGCGAGCGGCGCGGAGCGAGCTCGATCCGGAGATGGCCGCCCGCCACCCGCTGCGGATCCTCCTCGCGGAGGACAACGCGGTCAATCAGAAGGTCGCCCTCCGGCATCCTCGGGCAGATGGGCTATCGCGCCGACTTGGCCGCCAACGGGCTGGAAGCGATCGAGGCGGTCGAGCGGCAGACCTACGACGTGGTCCTGATGGACGTGCAGATGCCGGAGCTCGACGGCTTCGAGGCCTCCCGCGAGATCAACCGGCGCTGGCCGGGCGAGCGGCGGCCCGCGTCTGGTCGCCATGACCGCCAACGCGATGGAGGGCGACCGCGAGCTGTGCATGGCGGCGGGGATGGACGACTATGTCGCCAAGCCCGTTCGCGTCGAGGAGCTGGTGGCCGCGCTCGGGCGCTGCCGGCCGCGCGGGGGGGCGGGCCCGCTCGCTTCCTCCGAACCCGGCGGCGTGGTCGCGCCGGCGGCCGCGGGCGCGCCGGCCCCCGCCGGCGCGCCGGCCGCCGCGGGCGCGATCGACCGGGCGGCGTTCGACCGGCTCACCGCCACCATGGACACCGCCTTCGTCGCGGAGCTGATCGACACTTTCCTGGAGGACGCCCGCGGGCTCATCGCGTCCCTTCGCCGTGCCCTGGCCGCGGCGGATCGTGACGCGTTCCGTCGGGCGGCCCATTCGCTCAAGTCCACCAGCGAGAGCCTGGGCGCCACCGACATGGCCACCCTGGCGCGGGAGCTCGAGACCATCGGCCGATCCGGAGTGCCTGTCGGATGTCGGCGACCGGATCGAGCGGCTCGCCGCGCAGTACGAGCTCGTCACCACGAGATCTGGGAACGCTTCGACATGGCCTTGCCCGCTGACACGCAGTCCGGCCGGCTCCTCGTGGTGGACGACAACCGGGTGAACCGGCTCTTGCTCGGGCGCGCCCTCGAGCAGCTCGGCCACACGGTCACGTTCGCCGAGAACGGGCGCGAGGGCCTCGAGGGCCTGCGGAAGACGCCGTTCGATCTCGTCCTCCTGGACATCGAGATGCCCGAGATGGACGGCTATCAGGTGCTGGCCGCCCTGGCCGTCGATCCGCAATTCCGAGACCTCCCCATGGTGATGATGTCCTCGGTGGAGGAGGTGGACAGCGTGGCCCGGTGCATCGAGATGGGCGCCGAGGACTACCTCTTCAAGCCGGTCAACCCGATGCTGCTCAGGGCGCGCGTGGGCGCCAGCCTCGAGAAGAAGCGGCTGCGCGACCGGCAGCGGGAGCTGTTCCGGCAGTTCGCCACCGCCGAGGTGGCGGAGGAGCTCCTGAAGACCGGGCTGACGCTGGGGGGCAAGCACGTCGAGGCCAGCGTGATGTTCTCCGACATCCGCGCGTTCACCAGCCTCACCGAGGCCCGCTCGCCGGTGGAGACGATCGAGCTCCTGAACAGCTACTACACGCTCATGTTCGACGCCATCGGCGGCCACGGCGGCATCGTCAACCAGATGCTCGGGGACGGGCTGATGGCGATCTTCGGGGCGCCCCTGCCCCACGCCGACCACCGGGAGCGCGCGGTGCGGCGCGGCCCTGGACATGCTCGAGCTGGTGGAGGGGTTCAACCGCGAGCAGAGCCTCAGCGAGGCCGGCTGGAGATCCGGATCGGCATCGGCATCGCCGCGGGGCCGCTGGTCGCCGGCTTCACGGGGACGCAGCAGCGGGTGACCTATACCTGCGTGGGCGAGACGGTGAACCTCGCCGCCCACCTGGAGGCGCATACCAAGGTCGTCGGCCGGCCGATCCTGATCGACGAGAACACGCGGAACGGGCTCGGCGACGGACGTCCGCGTCGACGCGCACGGGCCGGTCCAGCTCAAGACGCGCAGCCACGCCGTCGAGATCTTCTCCGTCCTCGCTCGGCAGTTGACGCGCCGCGGCCTCGCCCGCGAGAGTGGCAGAACTGGTCGGGCTCGGTCGCCTGCCGGCCGGCCTTCCGCGCCGCGCCCACCACCGAGTCCGAGGTCGCCGACGCTGGTCGCGCCGGGCCGCGCGGGACGGGCCAGCCCGTCGCGCGTGGCCGCCACCGGCCATTCCTTCGTCCCGCTCTGCGCCTCCGACGGGGTGCTCCTCTCGCTCGACGGGATCCAGGGCTGGTCTCGGCCGATCCCGCGGCCGGGCTCGCCACCGTCTGGGCGGGCAGCACCATCCAGCAGCTCGGTCCCCTGCTCCGCGCGCACGGCCTCGCGATGGCCAACATGGGCGATATCGATCGTCAGGCCATCGCGGGGGCGGTCAGTACGGGCACGCATGGCACCGGGCGTGGCCTCGGCAGCATCTCGACCCAGGTGGCGGGACTCCGCCTCGTCACCGGCGAGGGCGGGCTCCTCGATCTCGCGGCGCCGAGCAGAGCCCGAGATCCTCGACTGCGCGCGCGTCGGCGCTGGGCGCTTTCGGCGTGCTCACCCAGATCACCCTGCGCGTGCTCCCCGCCTACCGCCTCCACGAGCGGAAGTGGGAGGAGCCCTTCGACGACTGCATGGCGCGGATCGACGCGCATGTCGCCGCCACCCGCCACTTCGAGTACTTCTGGCGCCCGGGCACCGACCGCTGCGAGATGAAGGCGCTCCACCCCACCGAGGCCGCCCCCGAGTCGGTGGCCGGGCGGGAGGGCGAGCGCATCGGGTGGAGCGACGAGATCTTCCCCTCGGAGCGCAACAACAAGTTCAACGAGACGGAGTTCGCGCTCCCCGCCGCGGCGGGTCCCGACTGCGTCCGCGAGATCCGCGCCCTCATGCAGACCCGCCACCAGGACGTTCAGTGGCCGATCGAGTACCGGACGCTGGCGGCCGACGAGATCCCGCTGAGCCCCGCGCAGGGGCGCGCCACCGTGACCATCTCGGTGCACCAGGCCGCCGAGCTGCCCTACGCGGGGTTCTTCGCGGACGTCGAGGCCATCTTCCGGAACCACCGCGGACGGCCGCACTGGGGCAAGCACCATACCCACCGCGCGGCGGAGCTGCGGGCGCTCTATGCCCAGTGGGAGCGCTTCCAGACGCTGCGGCGCCACGTGGATCCGCGGGGGCGCTTCCTCAACGACTACCTCAAGCGTCTCCTGAGCGAGTGAGGGCTGCGCCCGCCACCGGGTGCGGCCCCGCGTGTCTATCCGGCGCCCGCGCCACCGGCACGCGCCCGGGCCAGCCAGGCCGTCATCCCCATCGACTGGAAGCCCGCGGCCGCGGCGGCCAGGTGCTCGCGCGCCCGGTCCGGCTCACCCGACCGGAGATCGACCTCACCCAGGGCCAGGCGGAAGCGGGCCACCAGGGGCGACATCCCCAGAGCCTCGGCCAGCGCCAGACCTTGCTCGTAGGCCGTGGCCGCGCCCGCAAGGTCGGGCGTCTCGCCCGCCGCGGCGGCGTCGCCCACGAGGGAGAGCGCATAGGCGGCGTGCCCGCGCTCCTGGCGCTCCTCGGCGAGCCGCACCGCGCGCTGGGCCAGCTCCCGCGCGGCCTCGCCCCGGCCGGCGCGGAGGTAGGCGTCGCCGAGCCAGACCAGGCGCAGGGCGTGGTTGGCGCGAAGCCGGATCGCGACCGAGTGCTCCACGGACTGCTCGAGCAGGGCGATGCCGCGGTCAGACTGGCCCGCGACCGCGTATGCGGCGCCGAGCGGCCCGATGATGAATGGCACGAGGAACGAGATGTTCGCGAGCCGCGCGATGACGAGTCCCTCCTCCAGCCTAGCGATCGCCTCGTCCGCGCGCCCCTGGACAAGGTAGAGCATTCCCTGGCCGAAGGTGGCCTGGGTGCGGCTGTAGAGATCGTCCGCGGACTCGGCAATCCGCGAGGCCTCCTCGCCGACCGCGATGCCCTCCGCGAACTCCCCCCGCTCGGCGAGCGTCCACGCCAGCCACGAGCGGGCCCACACCGAGGGGAACGCCGCCATGCCGAAGCGCTCCTTCACGAGGTCGCCCTGGAGGGACGCGACGGTCTGCCGCAGGAGGTCGGCAGCCCGGCCGTAGTTGCCGAGGGCGTGGTTGGCCTGGCCGAGGCGACAGCCCGCCACGACACGCATCGTGAAGTTGCCGAACGAGGCGGCGACAGCCAGGTCGCGCTCGGCGGCCTTGACCGCGCGCTCGTGCTCGCCGGCCCACCAGAGCTGGCCGGGGCTCTCGGGCCCCTTGCCCAAGACCTCATCGACCTCGGCCGGCGAGGCTGCTTCTCCGAGGTCCCGAAGGTGGGCCAGAGCCTTGCTCCATACCTCGCCCCGGAACGCATGAAGGACGAGTCGCGCTCGATGCTCGGCCAGCCGCTCCGGATAGCAGCGCTCGATCGCCTCGACGACTCTGGCGTGGAGCGCTCGACGGCGCTCGGCGAGCAAGCTCGCGTATGCGACCTCGTGGGTCAGCGTGTGCTTGAACGTGTATTCGGGGTCGGGGAAAAGCCGCGTCTCGTACACGAGCTCCGCCGCCTGGAGCCGCGCGAGCCGGCGGGCCAGCTCGTCGGTCGGGAGATCGGCGATGGCCTCGAGGAGAGCCAGGGGCACGTCCTTGCCCACCACCGACGCCGACTGAAGTAGGCCCTTGTCCTCGGGCGGAAGGCGGTCGATCCGCGCCGCCAGGATGGCCTGGACCGTGGCCGGCACCTGGGTCCCCTGCACCGCACGGGCAAGGCGGTACGCGCCCTGCTCGCCGGCCAGCACGCCCGTCTCCGCGAGGCTGCGCACGCTCTCCTCGAGGAAGAAGGGGTTGCCTTCGGCGCGCTGCGACGAGCAGGGAGCGGAGCGGAGCCAGCGCCGCGTCGGGCCCGAGAAGGCTCTCGAGCAGCGTCTCGGCCGTCTCGGGACCGAGCGGATCGAGCCGGAGCTGAGCATAGTAGCTCTTGCTCCCCCACTCATGCCGGTACTCGGGGCGGTAGTTGACCAGCAGCAGCAGCGGGTGCGAGGGCAGGCTCTCGACCAGGCTGTCGAGCAGCGCCTGGCTCGCGGGATCGAGCCAGTGCAAGTCCTCGAAGATCAGCAGCACCGGTTGCCGCTCGCTCTCGCGGAGCAGCAGCCGCTTGACCGCGTCCAGCGTCTGCCGGCGCTGCGCCTCGCCGGCGCCGCTCAACGCCCCGGCATCGTCCACCAGCAGCGACTCGAAGGCGGGGACGGCCGGACGCAGGCCCTCGTCCAGCGTGAGGAGCCGTCCGGTCAGCTTCTCGCGGACCCGGCGCACATCGTCGGGGCCCTCCACCCCGAAATAACGCCGGAGCAGATCGATGGCGGGCAGGAACGGCGTCGCCTTGCCATAGGCGACCGATGTCGTCTCCAGGACCAGCCACCCCTGCGTGCGATGGGAGTGCGCGAGCTCCCAGACCAGCCGCGACTTGCCGGCGCCCGGCTCGCCGACGAGGGCGACCACCTGACCATGGCCGGCCCTGGCGCGCTCGAGGGCCGCGTGCAGCTGACCAAGCTCGGCGTCGCGCCCCACGAAGCGCGTGAGCCCTCGGCCGGCCGAAATCTGAAGACGTGTCCGGGCAGGCGACGCCCCCGCTAGCTCGAACACCTCGACCGGCGCCCCGAGGCCCTTGATCGCGACCGGGCCGAGCGGTTTCACGCGGACGTAGCCCTCGACGAGCCGCAGCGAAGCGGACGTCATGAGGATGGAACCGGGCTTGGCGATCTGTTCCATCCGGGCGGCCAGGTGCGTGGTCTGCCCGACCGCGGAGTAGTCCATGTGCAGGTCGCTGCTGATCGCGCGCACGACCACCTCGCCGGAGTTGAGGCCGACCCGGATCTGGACGGGAATCCCGTGGGCCCGCTGCATCTCGTCGCCATAGCGCTCCACGAGCTCCTGCATCCGGAGCGCCGCGTAGCAGGCGCGCAGGGCATGATCCTCGTGGGCCAGGGGGGCGCCGAACAGCGCCATGATCCCGTCGCCCATCACCTGGTTGACGGTTCCCTCGTACTGGTGGACGGCCTCCATCATCCGCTCGAGCACGGGGTCGAGCAGCCGTCGGGCTTCCTCGGGGTCGCGGTCGGCCAGGAGCTCGAGAGAGCCCTTGAGGTCGGCGAAGAGCACGGTGACCTGCTTCCGTTCGCCCTCGAGGGCGCTGCGCGAGGTCAGGATGCGCGTGGCGAGGTGCGGCGGCGTGTAGGCCGAGGGCGTGGCGGCAGGCGGGCGGCCCGCCGGGTCCAGGACCGCACCACAATCGTTGCAGAAGCGACTGCCAGGGGCGCTGGCGTGTCCACAAGACGGGCATGCGAGCTCGAGCCGGGCGCCGCAATTGCTACAGAACTTCGCGGCGGGAGCGTTCGCGTGCTGGCACTGCGGACAGGCCATCGCGAGCGGAGCGGGGCTGCGGCTACGCCCCTTCCTTCACCTCGATGATCTCGTCGGCCACGAGGCCGTGTGCCTCGCGGTGGACAGCCGCCGCGGCCTCCTTGCTGGGCGCCTCGACGAGGCAGAAAACCTTCCCGGTCCCCTCGTCGTACCAGTAGCGGATGTAGTTCACGCCGTGCTTGCCCTGCACCGCAAGGTCCTTCTCGTGCGCACCGCTGACCGCAGCAGTGGTGAGTCCCTCGATCTTGTTGTGGACATCGAGATAGAGCGGCATCTGGCGGCCTCCCGTGAGCGCTGGCTCAATCCGTAGAATCGACGACAGGTGAAGTGTAGGGCAGTCGCCGAGGGGGGTCAAGCAAAGCGCCTCATCGGGGAGGCCGTCACTCGATGACGTGATCCGCCTGCACCAGCAGCGACGGCGGGATCGTCAGGCCGAGGGCCTTGGCGGCCTTGGAGTTGATGACCAACTGGAACTTGATCGGCCCCTGCACGGCGAGCTCGCTCGGCGTGGCTCCGCGCAGGATGCGATCCACATACGACGCCGCCTTCCGGTACAGATCCAGATAGTCGGCTCCGTAGGATATCAGGCCGCCATTCTTGGCGAAGTAGTCGGTCGGGTAGATCGCGGGCAGCCGATGCTGTGCGGCCAGCGAGATCGTCTCCCGGCGATGATTGACCGTCGTGACGTCCGGCAGCACGATGAGGCCACCGTCCGGCTCGCGGGTGAACGCATCGATGGCGCGCTTGATGTCGGCGGCGTCATGCACCACGGTTGCGATCACCGGTACCCCGATCGATGGAGCGGCGCCCTCGATCAGCCGACGGTAGTACGCCCCACCGCCGGGAGCCATCTTGGGGTCGAACATGAACGCCACCCTCCGGATGCGCGGCGCGATCTCCTTGAGCAGCTGCAGCCATTTGCCGCCGAGCGAAGCGTCGACGTTGGTGAATCCGGTGACGTTGCCGCCAGGGCGTGCCAGGCTCTGGACGAGCCCGTCGCCAACCGGATCAGAGACCACCGCGAACACGATCGGGATGGTTCGAGTCTCCTTCAGGAGCGTGGCCGTCACTGGGGTGGTGCGAGCGAGAATCACGTCGGGCTGGAGCTCGACCAGTTGCTTCGCGAACGTCCGAATGCGAGCGGCATCCTGCGCCGCCCAACGATAGTCGATGCGCACATTTCGTCCGTCATTCCACCCCAGTGTCCGGAGGGTCTCCGCGAACGCGGCGATCTGGGCTTGCGCGTCCCCATCATCCTCGGCGAACGGAATGAGCAGCCCGATCCGCCGAACGCGGTCCGTCGGCTGTCCCTCGGCGGCGAGGGGCGCGGTGACGAGGCTCGCGCCCACGGCATGGAGGAACCGGCGACGGCTCATCATGGCGCCTGATCATAGCAGCAGACACGACCCCTCAGCGACGAGCGAAGGCCGCGGCGTGCGGGAGGCCTGGTCAGGCCTCGATGAGGGCGGGCTTTCCCTGGGGGCCTTCCGCGCGCTGGTACCCGAGCTGCGCGGGGAACTCCGGATCGAGCGGCCACGGCCGCGGGAACTTGAGCCAGAGGCGCAGCATGTGGCGCTGCTGGTGCCGCTCGGGCCCGTCGCGGAACCCGGTGCGCGAGTGCAGGATGGTGTAGTTGTTGCAGAGCTGGATGTCGCCGGGCTGGAGATCCATGTCCAGGCGCAGGTCCGCGCGGCGTGTCTGCTCGTCCAGGAAGTCCAGCGCCGCCTTTTCGAGCGTGGTGTGCGGGGTCTCGCGCTTCACCGCGCCGGCATTGATCTGATTGCGGATATAGCGACAGCTCACCACGCCGTCCTTGGCGCCGAATACCGGCACCGGGCGGTCGGAGACGCCCTTGGAGCCGAGCGCTTCCTCGCGGCGGATGTAGTAGAAGCCGTTGTAGAGGAGCCCCATGTACTCGGGATGCTGAGCCAGGATCTCGTCATGCACGGTCACCGAGCTCACGATGCTGCTGAGCCCGCCCTCGAGGCCCTTGCGCAGGCAGAGGAGCCCCACCAGATCGCACCCGTCGGTGTGATACGGCAGATAGGCGTTGGTCTCGTAGCCACGCACGTCGATCTGCCCGTAGGAGCGACCGTGGTCGTAGACGTGTCCGAGCAGCTCACCCTGGGGGTTCTGGTACAGCGGCGAGCCAAGATAGCGCCCGAGACCCCAGAGGATGAGACCCATGTCGTCATCGTCGTAGCGCGCCACCGGAAGACCTTGCAGGAGGACGAACCCGCGCCCCCCGTAGATCTCCTCCAGGATCCGCGCCAGCCGCTCCCGCGTCACGGTGAGCGGAAAGTGCTCGCGATCGACCTCCTCCACGGACCGTCCGCTGGCCTTGGCGGCGGCCAGCGCGCGCTCGATGTCGGCGATCTCCGCCGGGCTCAGCATCTCGCTCCAGGACGACTCGCGGGCCAGCGTCGCGCCCCGCCAGGCCCGGGGCCCGGCCACCGGCTGCATCAGGATCTCGCGCATCGGGTCGTGTCTCCTCAGTAGTGCTTCGGGTCCAGCGCGTCGCGCAGCCCGTCGCCGAGCACGTTCAGCGCCATCACGATGAAGAATATCATCAGCCCGGGATAGAGCGCCATCCACGGCGCCTGCGAGAGGTAGCGCTGGGCGGCGTTGAGCATGCTGCCCCAGGAGGGCGCCGGGGGCTGTTGCCCGAGGCCCAGGAAGGACAGGCTAGCCTCCGCGATGATGGCGGCGGCCACCGTGATGCTGGCCTGGATCAGGAGCGGCGGCACCATATTGGGCAGCACGTGGCGGAGCGCGATGCGCCGGCGCGAGCAGCCCAGCGCGCGGGCGGATTCCACGTAGTCCTCCGTCTTGATGCCGAGCACGGTGCCGCGGGCGAGCCGGAGAAAGGTGGGCAGCGCGGCGATCCCGATCGCGATCATGGCGTTGACGAGGCTCGGGCCCAGGAAGGCGGCCAGCGCGATGGCCACGATAAGAAAGGGAATAGCCAGCATGGCGTCGGTGAGCCGCATGATGAGGCCGTCGATCCAGCCTCCGACCATGCCGGAGAAGAGGCCCAGGGGAATGCTCACCACCACCGCGATCGACACCGGGATCACCCCGGCGAGGAGCGAGGCACGGGCCCCCCAGATGAGTCGCGACAGCACGTCGCGCCCGACCTCATCGGTGCCGAGCCGATAGACGGCGGACGGCGGCTTGCGCACGGCGGAGAAGTTAGTCGCCACGGGGTCGAAGGGCGCCACGTGGGGCGCCGCCACCGCGAGCCCCACGAAGAGCAGCACCACGCCGGCGGCGATTACGGCGGGCGGGCGCCGCAAGAGCCGGCGCAGCAGGTGGGGGCGCCGCCCGGGCTCGGGATCGGTCACGTCAGCCCCGCAACCGCGGATTGGCGAGGAAGTAGAAGATGTCCGCGACGAGATTCAGCAGCACGAAGAGCGTGGCCGAGACCAGCACCACCCCCTGCACCACCGCGTAGTCACGGTTGAACACGCCGTCCACCAGGAGCTTGCCGAAGCCGGGGATGGCGAAGATCTGCTCGGTGAGGACGGCCCCCGCGAGAAGCCGGCCGAACTCGATGGCGCCCAGCGTGATGACGGGGATGAGGGCGTTGCGGAACGCGTGCTTGAGGACCACCACGCGCTCGGGAAGGCTCTTGGCCCGCGCGGTGCGCACATAGTCGGTGCCCAGCACGGAGAGCATGGCGCCTCGCGTGTGGCGCATCATCACTCCCGCCACGCCGGAGCCCAGCACGAAGGCGGGCAGGAGGAGGGTGGTGACGTTCTTCTTCAAATCCTCCCAGGGCGGCACATAGCCCGAGGCGGGCAGCCAGCCGAGCTGCACCGCGAAGAGGAGGATGAGCATGATCCCCAGCCAGAAATGCGGCACCGAGAGCCCGGTGAGCGCGAGGAGATTGGCGATCATGTCCAGCGGGGTGCCCTTGCGGGTGGCGGAGATGATGCCGGCGGGAATGCCGAGCACGAGGGCAATGGCCATGGAGGCCAGGGCCAGCTCCACCGTCACCGGGAGCTTGGAGGCGAGCAGCTCCGTCACCGGAATCTTGTTGCGCAGCGACTCGCCGAGATCGCCCCGGACCACATTGCCGATCCAGATCCCGTACTGTACCGGCAGCGGCTGGTCGAGGTGGTACTTCTTCCGGATGGCCTCCACCGCCTGGGGATCCCGCTCCTCGCCGGCCAGGGCAAGGGCGGGATCACCGGGCAGAAGCTGCTGCAGCGAGAAGATCATGACGGAGACGAAGAACAGCGTCGGCACCAGCACCGCCAGCCGCTGCGCGACGTAAACCGGAAGCGTCACGGGATCAGGACAGCTTCAGGCCCCGGAGACGAATGATCCCGTCGGGATGGGGCGTGAACCCCTGCACCTTGACGCTCATGCCGGTGAAGACGCGCCGGTGCCAGAGCATGAGCGCGGGCGTCTCCCGCAGCACGATCTCGATGCCTTGATCGTAGAGTTTCTTCCGCTCCTTGGGGTCGGCCACCTGGCGCGCCTTGAGGAGAAGCGCGTCGAGGTCCTTGTTGCAGTGGTGGCTGTCGTTCTGGGCGCCTTCGCAGACGAAGTGCGTATAGGCATTGCCGTCGGGGTCGGGCCGCCCGCTCCAGAAGGTGAAGTAGGCCTCGAAGTCGCCCTTCTTTCCCGACTGGAGCATGGTGACGTTCTCCTGCGTCTGGAGATTCATGGTGATGCCGGCCTCCGTGAGCATGGCCTGGATCACCTGGGCCGCCTCCTGGCGGTCCCGTTCCGGCGGCAGGATGAGGGTGAAGGTGAGATTGGGCTGACCCGCCTCGCGCAGGAGCTGTTTGGCCCGCGCCACATCGCGCTTCCGCAGGGGGAACTTCGCGTTGTAGTACGGGTTGCTGGGACTCACCCACTGATTGCCCGGGATGAACTCGTTGTTGAACACCGCCTTCACCAGGGTCTCGCGGTCGATGGCGAGGTCGATGGCCTGGCGCAGCCGCATGTCGGCGCCGAGCAGCTTCCCGCGGGGGCCGTTGTTCACGTTGAGCCGGATCACCTGGTAGCCCAGCTCGGGCACGCCCGTGATCTTGAGCCGGCTATCGCCGCGGAGCTGCTCCAGGTCCGCCGGCGAGACGCGCTCCATCATCTGGAGGTCGCCCGAGCGCAGGCTGGCCGAGCGCGCGGTCGAGTCGAGAATGGGCACGAATTCGACTCGGTCGAGGTGTATGTTGGCTCGGTCCCAGTAGTCGGCGAAGCGCTCGGCGACGATCTTGCCCTGCGCCACGCGCTCGACGAACTTGAAGGGCCCCGCGCAGACGGGCCGGGTGCCGAACTTGTCCCCGAGCTCCCGGGCCGCCTTGGGGGACACCATCATCCCCGCGCGATCGGTGAGCGCGGCGAGCAGCGGCACCAGGGGCTGCGACGAGGTGCAGGCGCACGGTGAGGTCGTTGACCACCTCCACGGTCTTGATGTCGCCGATCTCCGATTTCCGGAAGGAGCCCGGCGTATTGATATGCCGCTCGATATTGAACTTCACCGCTTCGCCGTTGAACGGCTCGCCGTCGTGGAACTTCACGCCCGGCCGCAGCTTGATGAGGAGCGACTTGTAGTCCGCCGCCCACTCGTAGGCGGTGGCGAGCTGCGGGACGATGCGAAGATCCGGGGTGACGTCGAAGAGCTTGTCGCAGACGGCGGCGAAGACCAGCCGGCCCACATAGGCCCGGCTGATGGTGGGGTCGATCGCGTCGGGGTCGTCGTTGAGCCCGATGCGCAGCACCCCCTGCGCGCCCGCGTGGGCGGCGGCGGTCAGAGTGAGCGCGAGGACGGCGAGCACGATGCGGATCCGGATCATGGCCAAGACTCCTCCTCAGGTGATTTCGGCAAGCGTTCCTCGGCCGTCCACCGCCACCGCGCCCCCGCCGGCGCGGCGCACGATGAGCGGATTCACTTCCACGTCGATCAGGCGCGACCCGAGGTCGGCGGCGAGCCAGGAGATGCGCACCAAAGCGTCCACGATGGCGTCCACGTCGAGCGGCGGGCGGCCGCGCGCGCCCGCGAGGAGCGGCGCCCCGCGAAGCGCGGCGAGCATGGCACGGGCGCGCGCCGGGGACACCGGCGCCGGCGCCACCGCCACGTCCTTGAGGATCTCCACCGCGATCCCGCCCAGCCCCACCAGAACGATGGGCCCGAAGTGCGGATCGCGCCGGGCGCCCACGATGACCTCCGCCTCGCCCCGCACCATCTCCTGAACGGAGAAGCCCTCCAGCGCGGCGTTCGGCGCCGACGCGGCCAGCGCGCGCGCCATCTCCTCCGCCGCCAGCCGCACCGCGCCCGCGGTGGCCAGGTCGAGCCGCACCGCCCCCACGTCGCTCTTGTGCGCGATCTGGCGCGACACCGCCTTCAGCGCGACGGGAAGGCCCAGGCGCTCGGCCGCCACCGCGGCGAGGTCTGGCGTGAGCGCCACCGCCTCCCTCGCCACCGCGATCCCATAGCCAGCGAGCAGACGCTTGACCTCGCTCTCGGTGAGCGGCCCCGAGGGCAGGGTGGCGAGCGCGGCCGGTGCCGGCAGCCCATTCGGCCGGAGCGGCCGGCCCGGCGTGCCGGCGCGGAGCGCGTCATGGTCGGCCAGCAACGTCAGGACGCGGAGCGCGTCTTCGGTGCGGTCGAAATAGTACTGGCCGATCTCTCTCAGCGCCTGGCGCGGCCCGTCCGCGGCCGCCCCCGGCGTGAAGACGATCATGACCGGCTTGTCGGCCTTCTGCGCCGCCTCGCCCATCAGCCGGGTGCGCGCCGAGAAGAAGGGCATGGAGGTGAGGATCGCGAGGCCGTAGGCCACGCCGGGATCGTCGAAGAGCAGGCGCGACACGTCACCCGCGATCTCCACCTCCTCGGGCGCCTTGCGTCCCCCGAGATCGATCGGGTTGTCCGCCTGGGGCGGCAGCAAGAGCTCGCCGAGCGCCGCGCGGGTGCCCGGACTCAGGAGCGCGAGCGGCACCCCCAGCTCGGTGAGCCGGTCGGACGCGATCCCGGTGCCGCCGCCCGAGGAGGAGATCACGCCCACGCCGCCCCGCCGCGCCTTGCGGTGGCGAACGAGGAAATGCGCGGCCCGTACCATGTCGTCGGGATCGCGGGCCAGCACCGCGCCTTCCTCGCGGCACACCGCCTCGAATACCTCGTAGGCGCCCGCCAGGCTCGCGGTGTGCGAGCGCGCCGACCGCACGCCGGCCTCGGTGCGCCCGGTCTTCACCACCAGCACGGGCTTGCCCGCGGCGCGCGCGGCGGCGAGGCCGCGCCGGAAGCGCGCGCCGTCCAGCAGACCTTCGACGTAGAGACAGATGGCCTCCGTGCCCGCGTCCTCCACCAGGTACTCGAGGAAGTCGCAGATCTCCAGATCACCTGATTGCCCATGGAGACGCAGTGGCGGAAGCCAATGCCGTCGGTGCCGGCCCGGTCGAAGATGGACACCATCAAGGCGCCGCTCTGGCTCACCAGGCCGATGGGCCCGTCGCGCAGCCGATCGGTGTCGAGCACCACGGACGAGCAGAGGGCCAGGCGATGGTGGGGGACGATGAGCCCCATGCAGTTGGGCCCCACGAGGCGGATCCCCGTCTGCCGCACGATCTCCACCAGGGCGGCCTGGCGCGCGCGGCCCTCCTCGCCCGCCTCCGCGAAACCCGTGGAGATGATGACACAGCCCCCGACGCCGGCCGCGGCGGCCTCGCTCACGCTGCGCACCAGCGACTCCGAGGGCACGGCGAGGATGGCGACATCCACCCCGGCCGGCGCCGCCCCGATCTCCGGATAGGCGCGGCGACCCAGCACCTCGGTGCGGCGCAGATTGATGGGATACACCTCGCCGGGGAAGCCGTGGCGCAGGAGGAAGTGCATGATGCGCCCGCCGAACTTGTCCTTGCTGTCGGAGGCGCCGAACACCGCCACCGAGCGGGGATGCAGGAAACGGTCGACGCCGATACGGGGCCGCGTGCGATCGTTTCCGAGGTGGGCGGCGTGGACAATGGTCTCGTGGGTCATGGTCTAGCGCTGGGTGAGGCTCACGCCCAGGGTGGGATGCGGTCCCGAGGGGAGCGACACCCGCCGCGGGCTCGCGAACTCGAGCGCCAGGGGGCCCTCGTCGCCGCGCGGGCTCAGCTCCACCACGAGGCGCATCGGCGAGCCCGGCCAGCGATAGGTCACCTCATCCGGCCCACTCGTCTCCGGCACGCCCTGGAGAATCTGCGTCCATTGGCGATCGGCGCGCTCGCGGCTATGCGCGCGGAGCCGTAGCCCGAGCATCGTGACCGGCGCCGGGGGATCGAGAATGCCCGGCGGAGGCTCTGGCGGCCGCGCGGGCCCCGTTTCGACTCCGCGGGCCTCCGCGAACTGGACCACGATACCTAGCGACTCCTTGGGATGGAGAAAGGCCTCGACCCAGCCGGGATCCGAATCGTCGAAGCCCACCGGACTGAGCCCGCAGGCCCGCGCGCGGTCGCAGGCGGCGCGGGTGCTCGGTACCTTGAACGTCACGTGGTGAACGCCGGGGCCGCGCTGGGCCAGGAAGCGGTGGAGGAAGCCATCGTCACCGGTGGGCTCGATCACCTCGATCTGCCCTCCGCCCTCATAGGCCCAGGTGGCCCAGCGGAACACTCCCGAGGGCCGGCCGCCATCGGGCACCCCGCCCAGCAACCCGGCGAGCACGGGCGCCGCGTCGGCGATGCGGGGCAGACCAAGAGCGATGTGGTCGAAGAGGACGCGTGACACCCGGCTCAGACCTTCCAGGCCTTGGTGTCGAGGCTCGCGGGCAGCGGGATGAAGAGACTTTTCCGCGGCGCCTCGATCTCCCGCGTGATGTGGCCCTGCCCGGTGGTGTCATCGGCGAGCATGATGTCGCCGGGCCCGAAGCGGCGCTTGGCGCCGTCGCCGCACTCCACCTCGACCCGCCCGGCCAGCGTGATGACGAACTGGCGACGCGGGGCCACGTGAAAGTCCAGCGCCCCGCCGATCGGCGTCTCCCGGAAGATCACGCCCTCGGAGGGCACGAGATCGGACAGCGTGCCGTAGGCGCTCGGCTTGAGCGGAATGTCCAGGTCCTCGAAGTGCGACTTCTCGTCGGCGCCGGTGTAGATCCGCACGGCCTTCATGAGCGCTCCATGATCTCGCGCATCTTCCGGAAAACGAGCGCGCGCTGGCGATTGGCCTCGGGCAAGGTGGCGAGATCCACCTGCGCCACCGTCAGCCCATAGGCGGGATAGGTCGGGATGTCCTCGTCGGCAAGCGGCTTGAGCTTCTCTTTCCTCTCGAACGCGGCCGCCACGTAGGGCGCGAGCTCGCGGGCCTTCTTCTCGGCGCGCGCGGCCTCGCGCTCCCGGAACTCCGGCATCACCTGCCCCGCGAAAAGCTCCAGCGACTCGCAGATATGCTCGTGCCGATTGTTGCCGCCCTGCTGGATGAAGACGGTCTGATCGACGCCCGAGTCCTCGAAGGCGCGAAGGTGGTGGCGGAGCTGCTCCGGCGTGCCGATGCCGCCGGTGCCGCCGCCCATCAGCTCCATGCCCAGGGCATCCCGCACCGCCACGTACTTGTTCCAGATATTGGTGCGGCCCGGCTTATGGGTGCCGAAGGCGTAGTGGTGGCCGAGGGCGAACTGGAAGAAGCGGAAGCCGTCCAGGCCGCGCCGCCGCGCCTCGGCCTCGTCGGGATGGCAGGAGAAGGAGGTCACCATGGCGATATTGGGGTTCACCGCGTGCCCGATGGGCACGCACTCCTTCTTGAACGTCTGGTAGTAGTCGTCCACCCACTGCCGCGCCTCCGCGGGATCGATGAAGGCGAAGGTGAGCGCGCCGATGCCGAGCTGCGCCGCGAGGTGGATGGTATTGCGATTGGAGCAGGCCACCCACAGCGGGGGGTGCGGCTTCTGCACCGGCTTGGGGACGACATTGCGCACCGGCATGGAGAAGTACTTCCCCTGGAAGCCGGGATAGGGATCCATCACCATCATGTTGGCGACCTGCTCCACCGTCTCGCGCCACATGGCGCGGCGCTCGTCGGCCTCGACGCCGAAGCCCTCCAGCTCCGCGCGAGAGGCCGACTCGCCCGTGCCCCAGTCCACGCGACCGTTGGAGACGAGGTCCAGCGTGGCGATGCGCTCGGCGATGCGGGCGGGCGCATTGTAGCCGGGCGGCATGAGCACGATGCCGTGCCCCAGGCGGATGCGCTTGGTCCGCTGGGAGGCGGCGGCCAAAAACACCTCGGGGGCGGAGGAGTGCGAGTACTCCTCGAGGAAGTGATGCTCCACCTCCCAGGCATGATCGATGCCCAGCCGGTCCGCCAGCTCCACCTGGTCAAGCGCGTCCTGGAAGAGCCGCTGCTCGGCGCCCTCGGCCCAGGGGCGCGGGAGCTGATGCTCGTAGAAGATGCCGAACTTCATTTGGTGCCTCCAGAGGGAGCGGTGGCCACGCGCCGCCAAGACTATCACGCGGCGCGCGCGGCGTCAGCGGCGGCGTCAGTGCAGAATCGCGCCCCCCGAGACATTGATGGCCTGGCCCGTGATATAGGCCGCCCCGTCGCCGGCGAGGAAGGCCGCCACCTCCGCCACGTCGTCGGCGCGGGCGAGGCGTCCGAGCGGCACCGTGGTGGCGCGCTCGCGAATGGCCTCGGCGCGCTGCGCGGGATCGAAGCTGCCGTCCGGACGCCGGCCGAGGAAGTCGAGGCGGTCGGTGTCGGCGGCGCCGGGGCAGATGGCGTTGACGGTGATGCCGGCGGGGGCGAGCTCCAGCGCCAGCGCCTGGGTGAACCCGATCACGCCGAACTTGGACGCGCAGTAGGCCGCCATGCTCGCGTAGCCCCGCGGCCGAACCCTCCCTCGCCGCCGCTCCCCGTGATCATGGCGACCTTGCCCGTCAGCGAGCCCATTTCAGTCCTCCCTTGTCGGGTTGGGGCGGGGGTGCGGCACGCGGCGGGACATCGCGCGCGCCCGCGTACACCGCAAGCCCGGCGGCGAGGCCGGCGGCGATCACGCCGAAGGTAACGCGATATGCCAGCTCGGGCGAGGCGCCCCCGGAAGAGGGAAAAGCGCCGATGATGGCCCCGGTGAGAATGGGCAGCCCCGCGCAGCCCACCACCTGAGCCAGGTTCACCGTGGTGACGCCGCGTCCGGCGAGCTCGTCGGGAAAGAGACTCCGACCATGCGCGACGATGACCACGCCATACGCCGTCACCAGGCAGAAGAGCACGAGGAGCACCACCGCGAGCCAGGCCGGGGGCCGCGAGAGCCCCGCCAGCGTGCCGAGGATCACCACGGAGCCGAGCGCGCCCGCCAGCACCACACGCTTGCGCGTGTTGAAGATGCGATCGAGCGGACCATACGAGAGGATGCCCACGAGCTGCGCCAGCCCCATCGCCAGCAGCACATTGCCGCGCGTGAGGGCATCCATGCCGTGAACGTCGTGGAGATATGGCCCCGCCCAGAGCCCGAGCACGGTGATCATGCTCGCGTAGGCGAAGGTGTGGATGGCCAGCACGCGCGGGAGCCCGGGGCTTCGCCACACCTGCGCCAGCCCGCGCAGGATGGCGCCGAGGCGCTCGGCGGGGGGAGCGGCCTCCGCCTGACCGGGCGGCGCATCGCGAACCAGGAGATGAAAGAGCACGCCGACGAGCACCGTCACCCCGGTGGCGTACACGAATGCCCAGCGCCACCCCACCTGCTCGGTGACGGCGGCGAGCGGGGTGGCGGCGACGAGCGTGCCGAGGTTCGAGAGCGCGAAGATCCACGACAGCGCGGTGGTGAAGCGCGCGCCCCCGTACCAGCGATGGCAGAGCACCACCGCGCCCATGAAGCTGCCCGCGCACCCGAGGCCGATCACCGCGCGGGCCACGACGAGGGCGGTGGCGGTGGTGGCGGCCGCGTGCAGCAACGAGCCCGCCACCGCGAGCACGGTGAGGGCCCCGATGGTGCGGCGAGGACCTACCCGGTCGAAGACCATGCCCACCGGGAGCTGGACCACGCCCAGCGCGAGGAAGAAGACGCCGTTGGCGAGGCCGAGCGCGTCGGGGGACAGCGCGAGGTCACGCGAGACCTCGGGGGCGATGGCGGACAGCGAAGCACGATAGAACTGGCTGACTGCGGTGAGGGCGGAGAGCAGCGCGACGACGCGGAGCGCGGGACCGGCGGACTCGGTCACGAGGTCGGCCACGGGGTCGGATGGTAGCACGTCGGGGCGGACCGCATCGGCGGCCCGCCCCGCGTTTCAATCCCCTGGTGTCGACGTTCTTCGATCAGGCGGCGCGGCGCAGCTCCCGGTTGCCGGCGGGAATGGTGGGCTTGGACGGGCTCGGCGCGGCATGCACGACCAGCTCATAGTCCGCCGGCACCCGCTCCGCCACCGCAGCCCACGAGCGCTCCACCATCCAGCCGTAGCCGGCCGGCGCCCCGAGGACCACGCGACCCGGCGCCCACGGCGTGGGCGCCGTCACGTCCACGGTGACGAACGCGTCGCCTTCGAGCCGCCGGCGCACCGCCGCCCGTGCCGTCGCCGCGACCACGTCGGCCTGCTCGCGCCGGCGGTCCGACCAGACTGACAGCCCGAGGGGAACCGCCACCACGGCCAGCACCAGGAATCCTACGAAGATCGCTTCCATGATGGTCACCTCCACATTTCAGATGCGAAGGGTTCGCCGAAGGATTCCACCAAATACCCCCCGGCAAGGGGTGAATCCATCGCCCGCGTCCTCCCCTCTAAAGAGGCGGAAGAGGGAGGTGTGCAATCATGGCAAAGCGAATTCTGGTTCCGCTGGATCGAAGTGAGCATGCTGAGGCTGTTCTACCCGTTGTCGCCGACATCGCCCGCAGCAGCGGCGCGACCGTGCGGCTCCTGAACGTGGCGGGCCTCCCCGAGCAGAAGCTCGGCGACTACGGCCGTATCGTGGCGTACGAGAGCCAGGAGATGGAGCGCATCACCTTCAGCCGGCTCGACTACCTGCGCGGCGCCGAGTCCCAGCTTCAGGGTGTCCCGGTGGAGTCGGTGGTGCGGTTCGGTGAGCCCGCGGACGAGATCGCCCAGGAGGCGGAGGCATTCGGCGCCGATCTGGTCGCGGTGACGGAGCCGCGTCGTGGATGGTTCGCCGGGCTCTACGGCAGCGTGGCGGACGGGCTGCGACGGAAGTCATCGGTTCCGGTGCTCGTCCTTACCGGACGGTAGACCGCACGAGCGCGCGGAGGCGGCGGATGCGGGACTACGCGGCTACTTGGTCGTGCCCGCGCCGCCCCCGAGCACGAAGAACGCCGGCCCCAGCCCGGTGAGCTGAGTGCGCATGCGCCACGGCGCCGGGCCGAGCTGGTCGAGGGGGAAATACGCCACGGTATTGCCATCCGCCTGGGCCTCACCCACGGGCATGGTGGTATCAACGCCGACTCCCGCTCCCACCGCTCCGCCGCCGCTGTACCCAGCCCTACCTAGGCCCATCCCGAAGGTTACGCCGCTATTGCTGCGGAAGGCCGGATACTCGATGGTCTGGGGACGGATGGCGGACCCGTCCGCCTTGAGGATCTGCACGTCTTCGAGCCGGGCGCCGCGCGTGTCGATCTCGACGCGGACGCGATCGGCGAGCACCATGTAGTCGGCGGAAATGGACGCGCCCACGCCCGGCGGCTCCGGCTTGTACCGGAGGCCGGACGCGGCGCACCCCGCGAGCAGCGCGATCGAGAGCATGGTCAGCGCGAGAGCGCCCCGATAACCCATGCAGTGATCCTACACCCGGACGCTAGACACCGGCTTACCCCCGAGCCTATGTCAGGGCAAGCTGACGGTCGTCGCGTCACCGCTGGACGAGATCGTGAACGTGCCGGCCGCGGTCGAGGTGTATCCGTAAGCGCCCCAGCCTGCCGGCGGCGCCGGCGTCGAGGCCATGAAGGGACCGGCCGTTTGCCCCAAGCTGTTCGTCGCCACGGCGTTCAGGGCGGCCAGGGCCCCGGGGAGCGTACCCATGTGGGCCGAGTACATGCTCACCGCGGAGGCGAGCGTCCGCGCGTCGGCCTGCGCCTTCGCGATCCGGGCCCGGGCCTGGATATTCGCGTAGAGCGGGATGGCGATGGCGGCCAGGATGCCGATGATCGCCACCACGATCATCAGCTCGATCAGGGTGAAACCGCCCGAGGACCTGAACCACGAACGCCGGCGAGTAAGAGTGCGGAACATCATGAGCGCGCCTCCTGGTGAAAGATGGGACCGTTCCATGCGTGACACCATACGCGGCCCGACTATACCTCTACGGCAGGCTGACTGTCGTGCTGTCTCCGCTGGTAGACACGGTGAAGGTGCCGGCCGCGGTCGAGGTGTATCCGTAAGCGCCCCAGCCTGCCGGCGGCGCCGGCGTCGAGGCCATGAAGGGACCGGCCGTTTGCCCCAAGCTGTTCGTCGCCACGGCGTTCAGGGCGGCCAGGGCCCCGGGGAGCGTGCCCATGTGCGCCGAGTAGATGCTCACGGCCGAGACCAGGGTCCGCGCGTCGGCCTGCGCCTTCGCGATCCGGGCCCGGGCCTGGATGTTCGCGTAGAGCGGGATGGCGATGGCGGCGAGGATGCCGATGATCGCCACCACGATCATCAGCTCGATCAGGGTGAAGCCGCGTGCGCCCGTGAGCCGGCGGAAGGTCGGATGGCGTGCTTCGGTCATGAAAGGTCCTCCTGAGGTAAGAGAAAGAACTCGGGCACTGGAACCGCCTCGAAGATATGCACGGCGGGTGCCACCGAATGCGCGCTGTCGATGGATGGCGTATATGCTTCAATACGTGTGTTTCAGGCCAGGTTTCCACGCACCGAGCAGCTCCGGCGCCGCGGCGCGCTGTCGAAGGGATGACACCACGTTAAGATTGGCGACATGTCCATTCTGAGCCGCCGTCAGCTGCTCTCGGGCGCCGGGGCGCTTGCGACCCTGGCCGTGACGGGCCATTCCCTGGCCGGATGCGCGCGGGCAAAAGCCCGCTTCTCCGACCATCCCTTCAAGCTCGGCGTGGCGTCCGGCGATCCGCGCCCCGATGGCGTCGTGCTCTGGACGCGGCTGGCTCCCGATCCGCTCAAGCGCGACGGCGGCATGGGGCCGGATCCCGTGACGGTGGGCTGGGAAGTGGCCGAGGACGAGCGCATGCAGCGCGTCGTGCAGAAGGGCACGGCCGTGGCCACCGCGGACCTCGCCCACTCCGTCCACGTGGAGCTGCAGGGACTGGCGCCCGCACGCTGGTACTGGTATCGCTTCCAGGCCGGCGACGAGGTCTCGCGCGTGGCCCGCACCCGTACCGCGCCGCGGCCGGGCGCCCAGCCCGAGCGGCTCCGCTTCGCCTTCGCGTCCTGCCAGCACTGGGAGTTCGGCTACTACGCCGCCTATCACCACATGCTGGCCGACAACCTCGACCTCGTCGTGCACCTGGGCGACTACATCTACGAGACATCATCGAAGACGCCGCCCGTGCGCCGCCACGACCTCCCCGAGGCCACCGACCTCGAGGGCTATCGTCGGCGCCATGCTCTCTACAAGACCGACGCGGATTTACAGGCGGCGCACGCCGCCTATCCATGGATCGTCACCTGGGATGATCACGAGGTCTCGAACGACTACGCGAGCGACCGCTCGCAGCACCGCGACGATCCGGAAGTATTCCGGCGGCGGCGGGCGGGCGCCTATCAGGCGTACTACGAGCACATGCCCCTGCGGCGCTCCGCCCTGCCCCACGGTCCCGACCTGCGGCTCTATCGCGAGCTCGGCTGGGGCACGCTCGCGGACTTCTTCGTGCTCGACAGCCGGCAGTATCGCGTCGTGCAGCCCTGCGGCGAGGGGCGAGCCGGCGGTGGCCAGCTCGTGACGGGCTGCGCGGCCCGGCTGGATCCCGCCCGCACCCGGCTCGGCGCCGCGCAGGAGCAGTGGCTGTTCGACGGACTCGGACGCGCCCGATCGCGCTGGACCATCCTGGCCCAGCAGCAGCTCATGGCCCAGCTACGCCAGCGCAACCGGGCCGGCGAAGAGGCCTACTGGACGGATGCTTGGGACGGCTATGCGGGCGCGCGCCAGCGCGTGCTCGCGCAGATCCGCGACCGGCGGGTGCCCAATCCCGTCGTGATCGGCGGGGACATCCACTCCTTCTGGGTGACGGACCTCAAGGTGGACTTCACTGACGCGGCGCCGGTGGTGGCGACCGAGTTCGTCGGTACCTCGATCAGCTCGACCGGCATTCCGTACGACCGGGTGGCCCGGATCCTGCCCGACAATCCGCACGTGCGCTTCTTCGACAGCCGAGCGCGCGGCTACGCGCGCTGCACGGTGACACCGGAGCGCTGGCTCACCGAGCTCCGCGCGCTGGAGAGCCCCGCGGATGCTCGGTCGGCAATCAGCACGCTGGCCTCGTACGTGGTGGAGAGCGGGCGTCCCGGCGCCCAGCGCGCCTAGCGCTTCGGGAAGCCGGAGGCTTCGGCGAGCGCCTCCAGCGACTGCACGCCCTCGCGCTTGCTGCCGCCGATGACCCAGGTGGGAAAGACCTGCACCCCCGCGCGCTCGCAACGCTCGGTCTGGGCGTTCGTCCCCTTGGGATCGCACTCGACATAGGGAAGAAGGGCGGCCGCCCCGCCGAACTTGTGCTTCTGCTCCTGGCAATGCGGGCACCAGTAGGCGCCGTAGAACACCGCCTTGGACTGGGCGAGATGCCGGGCGAGCGCGAGCTGGTAGGGCGTGGCGCCCTCGGGCCCCGCCGCGAAGACGAAGGCGCCGAGCACGATGGCGGCCGCCGCCGCGCCGCCGCCGAGCGCGGCCAGTCGGGAGCGCCCGCGCGCCCGCGGGCGCGGGCGGGCGGCGGAGGAGCAGCACCACCAGGAGCAGCACGGACAGCGCCCGCCGAGACCAGGCAGTAGACACAGATGGCGCCGACCTGGGTGATGGACAGGAACGTCAGATAGGCGGAGAAGCCGACGGCGCCCGCGGCCAGGAGAAAGGCCGCGTGCCACTTCCTGCCCTCGAGACCGAGCACCGCGAGACCCGCGACGGCCAGATACGCCAGCGCGCCCCAGAGCGCGGTGGGCACGCCGAGGAAGATCGCGTAGCGGCTGGCCTGGACGATGTCGCAGCCGCTCCCCGCGGTGCAGAACAGCGCGCCCGTGCCCGACCACTTGATCCACGCGAGATAGCCCGCCACCGCGAGTCCGGCCAGGGCGACGAGGAGAACCGGGAGATCGGGCTTGCGAACGGACTCGGGCATGCGCCCACTCTACACCGCGCGCCGCTTGCCACCCAGCCGGGGGTCGCCTATCATTCCCCCATGGCGCCAAAAATCGAGGTCGATCTCTTCAGCGACACCCTGACCAAGCCCACCGCCGAGATGCGCCGCTTCATGTGCGACGCGGAGGTGGGCGACGAGCAGAAGTTCGAAGACCCGACGGTCAATCTGCTCCAGGAGATGGTGGCGGAGCTCCTGGGCAAGGAGGCGGCAGTCTTTCTGCCGTCGGGCACCATGTGCAATGAGATCGCCATTCGCGTCCACTGCCGGCCCGGCGAGGAGATGATCGCGCACCGCACCGCGCATCCCATCCACTTCGAGTCGGGCGGGCCCGGCGCGCTGGCCGGCGTGAACGTGCAGGCGGTGGACGGCCCGCGCGGCCAGTTCGACGCCGCCACCGTGGAGGCGGCCATCCGCGCGCCCGAAGTGCGCTACTTCCCGCGGAGCCGGCTTCTGTGGGTGGAGCAGACGGCGAATCTGGGCGGCGGCAGCATCTGGCCGCTCCGGCAGATCGAGGCGGTGACCGCGGTGGCGAAGGGCCGCGGCCTCAAGACGCACATGGACGGCGCCCGGCTCATGAACGCGGTGGTGGCCAGCGGCGTGTGCCGCGCGCGACTTCGCCGCGCCCTTCGACTCGGCGTGGATCGACTTCACCAAGGGGCTGGGCGCGCCGGTGGGCGCGGCCCTGGCGGGCTCGCGCGAGTTCATCCACGAGGCGTGGCGGCTCAAGCAGCAGATGGGCGGCGCCATGCGCCAGGCCGGCATCATCGCGGCCGGCGGCGTCTACGCGCTCCGCCACAATGTCAAGCGCCTGGCCGAGGACCATGCCAACGCGCGGCGCCTCGCGGAGGGACTGGCCGCGCTGCCCGGCGTCCGCCTCGACCCCGCGTCGGTGGAGACCAACCTGGTCTTCTTCGACCTCACCGGCGCCCTCGACGCGCCCACCGTGGTCGAGCGCCTGCTGGCCCGTGGAATCCGGATGGGCGCCATGGGGGCGAAGACGATCCGCGCCGTCACCCATCTCGACGTGAGCGCGGCCCAGGTCGAGCAAACCCTCGAGGCCGCCCGCGCCGTGCTCGGAGCCGGCAAGTGAGCGCGCCGGGCGCCACGAGTGGGCGGGAGCCGCATCGCGGGCATGCCGTGGTCGTGCAGCCCGGCGAGGGCCCGTCCTACTGGCAGCCGGTGCCGGCGAATGGGCACGCCGATCCCGCGCTCTATCCGGACAAGACGCGCTTCAGCGGGCTCTCCATGGGCTACCAGACCATCGCGCCCGGCGGTCGCGTGCGCGAGCACTCGCACGGCGATCAGGTGGAGCTGCAGATCTGCTTCCGCGGGAAGGGCCGCGTGGTGGTGGACGGAAGGAGCATCCCGCTGGTGCCCGGCACCGCCTGCTTCCTCGGCATGGACGTCAAGCACGAGATCATCAACGAGGGCACGGATGATCTCGTCATGATGTGGATCGTGGCCCCCCACGGCCTCGAGAACTTCTTCCGCTCCATCGGCCGCCCGCGCGCGGCGGGCGAGCCTGCGCCCGCCCCGTTCGACCGGCCCACCGACGTGGTGGCCATCGAGCGCGCGCTCGGGATGAACGACACGCGGTAGCTTCACCGATCCGGCCCGGGAGCGGGGGCGGGGGGCGGCGGGTCCGCGACCACGGCGGTTTCGCGTGCGCTTCGAGCCCGCTCTCCGCCGAGCGGACTCGAACCGCGCGCCGGTGGACGTCCGAGTCGCCGGCCGTGCACCGCACGCAAACCCGTGGTCGCTGACCCGCCGCCCCCCGCCCCCACTCCCGATCCATGCGATTCCTGCCGCGCTGATCGCTACCCTTGGACTCTACGCGTACTGGATGCCGAGCGTCTCCGCGACCATGGCCGGCCGCTGCTGGCCTTCGACCTCGATGACGGCCTCGAAGGTGATGCGGACGCCATTGCCTTCCACCGGCTCGACGGCCTTGATCGTGGAGCGGAGGCGGACGCGGGCGCCGGCGGGGACGGGGCTGACGAAGCGCACCTTGTTGGAGCCGTAGTTCACGCCGCGCGAGCGCTTGGTCACCTTGAGCAGCTCCGGCATCATCCGCGGGAGCAGCGACAGCGTGAGGTAGCCGTGGGCGATGGTCTTGCCCCCCGGCAGCTCGCGCTTGGCGCGCTCGACGTCCACGTGAATCCACTGGTGGTCGCCGGTGGCCTCGGCGAACTTGTTTATCGTGGCCTGGTCCACCGTGATCCAGGCCGACGGGCCCAGCGTCTCCCCGATATGCTTGCTCAGATCCTGCGGCGTCTCCACGACCAGCATCATGGGCTCCTTGTCGGCCGCCCGCGCAGCGCGGGCAGCACCTCGTTGAGGAAGAGCGCGTTCGACCGATCCGCCTGCCGCGGCTCGGCATCGCGCGAGGGTCCGATCACCACCAGCCGCTCGATTCCCGCCGCCACCACCGCGGCGAGCTTGGCCACGCAGGCGGCGGGCGGCCCCACCACCGCGAAGCGGTCCAGGAAGGCGGCGTCCAGTGCCTGGGAATGGCTGGCCACGTTCTCCGTGTGATGGTCGCGGTCATAGCCCGCGTGCAGCGCCTCGAACACCTTCCAATCCTCGGCGGCCACGCTCTGCCCCGTGCTTCCGGCCATGCCAGAGAAGTGCGCCATCACCGCCGCGCGGCCGCGCACGAGGTCGCGCGCCACCGCCGCGTCCTCGTGGGGCGCCACGTTCACGTAGGCGCCAAAGGTGAGCGTGGCCGGATCGAGCCCCGCCGCCGCGCGCGCCGTCCGGGCGGCGACGATGCCCGCGCGCAGCCGCTCGGGATTGGCGCCCATGGAGAACGTGATGCGGTCCGCATGCCGCGCGGCCGCCGCGATCACGCGGGGGCCGGTGGCGGCCACGTCCACCGGGCACCTTTGGCCGCCGCGACTCGCCGAGCCAGCGAATGCGGCTCGCGAAACCATCGAGATCTACTGCCTCGCCGCGGAGATAGCCCTGCACCTGGGCGAGGTAGCGCTCGAAGTCCTTCACCGGCGCGGGCTCGAGCCCCAGGTGAAAGAGCGCGGAGTCGCCGCGCCCGATGCCGAGCACGGCGCGGCCCTCGGAGAGGATCTGCACGGTGGCGATGGCGGAGGCGGTGGCGGCGGGATGGCGGGTCACCGGATTGGTCACGCCGGGGCCGAGCCCGATGCGGGTGGTGGCGCGCGCGGCCAGGCCGAGGGCCACGTAGACGTCGCCCGAGAGATTCTGCGAGTCGGTGAAGGTCAGCCCGTCCCAGCCCGCCGCCTCCACGGCCGCCGCGATGGATTCGGCGCGGCGGGGCGCGGGATTGGTGGTGGTCCAGAAGGAGGGCGCCATGGCGCGGCTCAGGCCTCCACCGGCGGATGCTTGCGTATGCCAGTCCGTGCGCGCCTGATAGGCGCGGCCCGCGGCGATGAGCGTGTTCTCCTCCCAGGCGCGGCCCAGGAACTGGAGGCTCGTGGGCAGCCCACGATCGCCGAAGCCATTGGGAACGATGAGGCCGGGCAGCCCCGCGCCATTGCCCACCGCCCCCATGATGTCGCGCGCGGTGCCGCGCATGCCGCCGCGGAATTCCTGGTCGAGCGCGGTGGCCACGGTGAGCGCGGCCGGGGGCGACGAGCGCGTCGAACCGCTCGAAGAGCCGGTCCGCCTCGCGCGCCATGAGCCCGCGTATCCGCATCGCCTTCACATAGTCCTTGGCGAGGACCGCGTCGCGCGCGTACGGCAGGAAGTGGTCCTCGGGCGCGGTGAGGCCGGCGATCCCGCCGCTCTCGATCAGGTCCTCGAAGGCGCTGGCCGCCTCCGCCTGAAGGATGATGCGCGTGGCCGCCTCCCAGGGAAGATCCGGCAGCGCCGCGTCCTCGATGCTGCCGAAGTCCCGCAGCACCTCCAGCGAGCGGTCGTAGGCCGCGCGCATGTCGTCGCTCACGCCGTCGAGCGCGCCCGCCAGCACGCCGAAGCGGAATCGCCGCGGGCCCGTGCCGGCCGCGTACCGATACGGCCGCGGGCTCGTGGTGGGATCGGCCGCGTCCGCGCCCGCGATGGCCTCCAGCACGAGACCGCAATCGTCGGCGGTCAGCGCCAGGGGGCCCAGCTTGTCGAGCGTCCAGCACAGCGCCATCGCCCCGTGCCGGCTCACGCGGCCATAGGAGGGCCGGAGACCCGCGACGCCGCAATTGCCGCTGGGCGAGAGAATGGAACCCCAGGTCTCCGAGCCGATGGCGAACGGGACCAGCCCCGCGGAGACGGCCGCGCCCGAGCCCGAGGACGAGCCGCCGCTCCACGCATCGCGACTCCACGGCGTGAGGCAGGGCCCGGTGAAGGAGGCGACCGGCTGGCGATAGCCCATGCCGCCCGCCAGCTCGATCATGGCGAGCTTGGCGCAGAGCACGGCGCCCGCGGCCTCGAGCCGCCGGATCACGGTGGCGTCTTCCGCGAAGCGCTGCTCGCGAAACGGCGCCGCGCCCCAGGTGGTCGGGATGCCGCCGCCGGTGGCGAGCAGGTCCTTGGCGCCGTAGGGGATGCCGTGCAGCGGGCCGCGGTAGCGGCCGGCGGCGATCTCGGCCTCCGCCCGCTGCGCCTCCGCCATGGCGCGGTCGCGCGTCACGGTGACGACGGCGTTGTAGCGCGGGCCGATCTTCTCCAGCCGGGCGAGAAAGGTCTCCGCGAGCGCCACCGGCGAGACGCGGCGGGCGCGCACGTGCTCGGACAGCTCGCGCACCGGCATGAAGACCGGGTCGAGGCTCATGGCCGCGGCGCCTCGTCGGCGCGATAGGGCCGGAAAGTCTGATAGGGCTCGTCGGCATTGCCGAGCCGCACCGCCCGCACCGCGCGCGCCTGCTCCACGATGCCCTCGATCGCCTTGCGCACGCCTTCGAGCTGCGGGGCGTCGAGCCGGCTGCCGTAGCGCGCGCTCACCAGCGCGAAGAGCGCGGCCACCTCGGCGGCGGCGGGGTCGGGGGATGTGGCCGGGAGCGGGGCCCCGGCCGCTTCACGGTCGGCCATCAGGTGTGCATACTAGGGGCCCCCGGAGGGAATGTCCAGGCGCCATGCCACCCGTCGAGCCCATCGAAGATCCGGAAGACCCGCGCCTCGCCGACTATCGCGATATCCGCGACGCGCAGCGGCGCCTGCGGACCGGCACCTTCATCGCCGAGGGCCGCGGGGTCGTGCTCCGTCTCCTCGATACGGGCCGCTATCGCGCGCGCTCCGCGCTGGTGACGCCGCCGGCGCTGGAGGCGATGGGGGCCGCGCTGGACGCGGCGGGCGTGCGCACCTTTCTCGTGCGGCTCGAGATCGTGAAGGCCATCGTCGGCATCGAGTTCCACCACGGCTGTCTCGCCGTCGGCGAGCGCGGGCTCGAGCCCTCGGCGGATGCCGTCTTCGCCGAGGCGCGCACCAACCGGGTGGTGGTGCTCGAGGACCTGGGCGACGCGAGCAATGTGGGCGCGATATTCCGGAACGCGCTGGCGCTCGACGCGGGCGCGGTGCTGCTGTCGCCCGGGACCGCCGATCCGCTCTATCGCAAGGCCATCCGCGTGTCGGCGGGGGCGGCGGTGGTCCTGCCGTTCGCGCGGCTGCTCGACTGGCCGCGCGATCTCAAGCGCGTGCGCGACGCCGGCTACACGCTGGTCGCGCTGACGCCGCGGGAGGACGCGGTGGACATCAATGCGCTGGGCCGCGACCGGCCCCTGCCCGCGCGACTCGCGCTGCTGCTCGGCACCGAGAGCCGCGGGCTCAGCCCGGAGGCCCTCGCCGCCGCGGATCTCCACGTCCGCATCCCCATGGCGCCGGCCATGGACTCCCTGAACGTCGCCACCGCCGGAGCGGTGGCGATGCAGGTGCTCCGCCCACGCTAGCCGGGTGTCGGGGAACTTGTCGATTCAGGCCGAGGGCCGCTAAGGTTCCGCCTAAGTCCGTGTCCCATTGTGTCTTCCCGGCTGGCGCTCCTCTTGCTGTAGCTCTGGCCGGAAAAGACTGATGGGCGCCAGCGTCATCCCACAATCGACGGGCCTCGATTCGCCGGCGCGGCCCACGCGAGCACTCCGCCCTCAGCCTCCCCGGGACACGCTCGACGCCCTGCTGATGGACATCTGGACCGAGCTGCTCGGCGAGCGGCCCCTGGGCATCGACGACAGCTTCGTGGCGCTCGCCGGAGATGACGCCCTCGTGTCCCTGCTGCGCGCACGTATCCGGCAGGCCTGTGGGCTCCCGCGAGAGCCCGAGTGGATCACGGGCGAGGAAACCATCGACGACCTGGCGGCGGTGCTCGTCCGCGAGGCGGTGGCCGGAGCGGATCGCGATTTCCCGGCTCAGCAGAACGGGGCGCCCATCCTCTTCCTGTGCCACGGCGACATCAATGGCCGGGGCTTCTACGCCGTGGAGCTCGCGCGCCGCCTCGCCGATACGGTGTCCCTCTGCGCGCTCGCGCCGATCGGCTTCCACGACGCGCCGCTACGCGAGGACATCGAGGACATGGCGGCGGCGTGCCTGCCGCGGATTCGCGCGCGCCAGCCGGCGGGTCCCTATCACCTCGCCGGCTACTGCAACGGCGCGCTCGTGGCCTACGAGGTAGCCCGCCGCCTCACCGCCCGGGGCCAGCGGGTCGAGCGTCTCATCCTCATCGATCCGACGCTGAGGAACAGCGCCGTCTGGTTCCTCTCCCGTCCCCTGCGCGCCCTGGCCCGACAGCTCGGCGTCCCGGCACGGCGGCGGTTGCGCGCAGTGCGTGAAGCGCGGGACAAGGGCTGCGCGCTGCAGAGGCGCTGGGGCGACTTTCGCGCCCAAGCGGCGCGTGCCTGGGCGCGGCTCCGCAGGACCGGACAGCTCCGGGGGCCCGCCGGGAAGGCGGCGGCGCCCCGCGCCGCATCGCCCGCGCCGCGCCCTGACCTCTCCGAGACGGCGCGGGTCCGGCAGCACGCGCGCCGACGGGACTACGAGGAGATGGTGATCGCCGTGCGCGGCTATATCCCGGGGCGCTATGCCGGCCGCATTGATGCCATCTGGGCGAAGGATCGGTTGGCCGAGCGTGAGTACTCCGCCCAGTGGGCCTGGCCGCGCGTGGCCCCCGACACCTCGGTGACCGTGGTGCCCGGCAACCATCACACCTGCCTCACCACCCACGTGGACGCGCTCGCCGAGGCGATGCGCGCCGCGCTCCGCTCCCGCTAGACGCCGCTCACCGTGGGCGCGCCCACCAGCGTGCGCGCCAGCTCGATCTCGCCGAAGTGGGTCATGCCGTGCGTGAGGCAGACATTGCCCAGTGCCACGATGGCCGGCATCTCGCCCAGCGGTTTCACCGTCACCGTCTTGCCGAGCACCGCGTCTCGATCCGCGCGGGCGAGGAGCTCGTCCGTGCTCGCCCACACCTTGCCCATGTACTCGCGGAAGAGCGGCACGTCCTGTGATGCGGAGGGCCTGCGCTTCCGCGGTGGACATGCCGGTTCCCTGCGCCACCGGCGGCAGCCCCAGCTTCTCGGCATAGCCGCCCTCGCCCCATACCGTCGGGCGCCGATCCTGGAGGAGATAGCGCACCACATTGTCCTCGGTGCGGACGTAGTGCCAGATCCCGAAGGCGATGGAGTTGGCCTTGGCGTGGCCGCCGGGAATGGCGTGGAGCTGCTCGGGCGTGAGGTCGGCGATGGCCTTGTCGAGCGACTTGTGGAGACGCGTGAGCCCAAGCTGCATGAAGTCCACGGCGCTGAGCATGCTGGCCCCCTCCCTGGTGGGCGCGGACATGATAGCCTACCCGGGTTCGCCGAAAGGAGAGGCCATGCGAATCGGGATCATCGGGGCGGGAGCGATCGGCTGCGTGGTGGGCGGGCTGCTCGCGCGCGCGGGCCAGGACGTGACCCTGGTGGACCAGTGGCCCGAGCACGTGGAGACCATGCGCGCGCGCGGGCTGCGGCTCTCGGGCACCTGCGGCGAGCATCTGGTGCCGGTGCGCGCGCTCCACATCCATGAGCTCCAGCAGGTGGCGGAGCCCTTCGACACCATCTTCATCGCGGTGAAGTCCTATGACACCGAGTGGGCCACCGCGTTGGGCCTTGCCTACCTCAAGCCCGACGGCGTGGTGGTCGATTTCCAGAACGGGATCAACGACCATCGGGTGGCCGCGGTGGCGGGGCGCGAGCGCACGCTCGGGTGTGTCATCCTCATCAGCGCAGGCATGTACGAGCCCGGCCACGCGCTGCGCACCGACGCCGGCAAATCCGCCTTCAAGATCGGCGAGCACGACGGCAAGGACACGCCGCGCGCGCGGCGGCTGGCCGAGATCCTCTCCGCCGTCGCGCCCGCGGAGGTCACCACCAATCTCTGGGGCGAGCGCTGGTCCAAGCTCGCGCTCAACTGCATGGTGAATCCCCTCGCCGGGCTGTCCGGCCTCGGCACCGCGGAGGTGCGCCTGGATCCCGCGATGCGGCGCCTGGCGGTATTCCTGGGCGCCGAGGTGATCACGGTGGGCCGCGCGGCCGGCTACGAGGTGGAGCCCATCTGGGGCATCGCCACCCAGCGCTTCGTGGACGCGGCCGCGGGACGCGGCCTGGCCGAGGTGGAGCAGGCGGTGTCGGCTGATGCGGCGAGCCGGCAGCGGCGGGCGGCCCTCCATGCTCCAGGACGTGATGCGCGGCCGGCGCACCGAGGTCGAGCACCTCAACGGCTACGTGGCGAACGAGGGCAAGCGGCTCGGCGTGCCCGCACCGCTCAACGCGGCGGTGGTGGAGGTCTTCCGCGCGCAGGGGGCCACCGTCAAGCCCGATCCCGGGCATCTCGAGCCGCTCTACCGGCTCATTCCCGGCGGGGTGCCGCGCCGCATGAAGATCGCCCAGATCGAGACGCTCCACGCCGACGGCGGCTGGCGCAACTTCGACTTCGTCAAGCTCACCACCGACACCGGCATCGTGGGCTGGAGCGAGTACAACGAGAACTTCGGCGGGCCCGGCGGCGTGACCGGGATGATCGCCGAGCTCGCGCCCGCCCTCCTGGGCAAGGACGCGCGCGCCTTCGAGGCGCAGGTGGCGCTGATGTACGCGCTGCGGCGCCAGGCCTCGGGCGGCGTGGTCCAGCAGGCCATCGGCGCCATCGAGAACGCGCTCCTCGACGCGAAGGCGCGCGGGCTCGGCATTCCTGTCTACGAGCTCCTGGGCGGGCCCGTGCGCGAGCGCATCCGGCTCTACTGGTCCCACTGCGCGACCTATCGCGTGAGCCGGGCCAAGGAGATGGAGCTCCCGCCGGTGCGGACACTGGACGACATCGTGAAGGTGGGCAAGGAAGTCGTGGCCAAGGGCTATACCGCACTGAAGACGAACGTCCTGCTGCTGGGCGACAAACCCACCGGCCATGTGCCGGGCTTCGCGCGGAGCGCGGGCTTTCCCGAGCTGAACGCCGACCGCCACGTGGTGCGCGCCATCCGCGACCAGCTCGCCGCCTTCCGCGAGGGCACAGGTCCCGACATGGACATCCTGGTGGACCTCAACTTCAACTTCCGGACCGAGGGCTTCCTCACCATGGCGCGCGCCATGGAGCCCTTCGACCTTTTCTGGGTGGAGATGGACACGCGCGACGCCAAGGCGCTGCACTATATCCGCAGCCATACCAGGATTCCGGTGGCCTCCTGCGAGTGCCTCTTCGGCCGGCGCGACTACCGGCCCTTCTTCGAGCAGCAGTCGGTGGATGTGGCCATCATCGACACGCCGTGGAATGGCGTGGCGGAGGGGCTCAAGATCGCCACCATGGCGGAGGCCTACGAGGTCAACGTGGCGCCGCACAACTTCTACGGCCACCTCGCCACCATGATGAACGCCCACTGGAGCGCGGTGGTGCCGAATCTCCGCATCATGGAGATCGACCCCGACGTGGTGCCCTGGTACGGCGACCTGGTGACGGTCAAGCCGGAGGTCAAGCGACGGCTACCTGACCATCCCGCGCGGACCGGGCTGGGGCACCGAGGTGAACGAGGCCGCCGTGCGCGCGCATCCGGCAAGGGCGGGCGCCTGACGCGGCCGTGGTTAGCGGGCCGCGCCGGCCGGGAATGCTAGAATCCCTCGTGAGGACCCCCGGTGACCGACACTCCCACGCCTAGCCCCCCGCAAGCACTTCATCGGCCAGATCGTGGCCGACGACGGCCGCACCGGGCGCTTCGGCGGCCGGGTGATCACGCGCTTTCCTCCCGAGCCGAACGGCTATCTCCACATCGGCCATGCCAAGAGCATCTGTCTGAACTTCGGCCTGGCCCGGGACTTCAACGGCACCTGCCACCTCCGCTTCGACGACACCAATCCCACCAAGGAAAGCGTGGAGTACGTCGAGTCCATCATGGCCGACGTGCACTGGCTGGGCTTCGACTGGGGCCCGCACCTCTACTACGCCTCCGACTATTTCGAGCAGCTCTACGAGTGGGCGGAGGACCTGATCCGCGCGGGCAAGGCCTACGTGGACGACCTCACCGCCGACCAGATGCGCGAGCATCGCGGGACGCTCACCGAGCCCGGCCGGCCCAGCCCCCATCGCGAGCGCCCGGTGGCGGAGAACCTCGACCTCTTCCGCCGCATGCGCGCGGGCGAGTTCGAGGACGGGGCGAAGACGCTGCGCGCCAAGATCGACATGGCCGCGCCCAATCTCAACCTGCGCGACCCCGTGATGTACCGGATCCGGAAGGTGCCGCATCATCGCACCGAGAACCGCTGGTCCATCTATCCCATGTACGACTGGGCGCACGGGCTGTCCGACTCCATCGAGCGCGTAACCCACTCCATCTGCACGCTGGAGTACGAGGACCACCGGCCGCTCTACGACTGGTACCTGGACGCCCTCGGCGTCTATCACCCGCAGCAGATCGAGTTCGCCCGGCTCAATCTGAGCCACACGGTGATGAGCAAGCGCCGGCTGCTGGAGCTGGTGGAAGGCCGCCACGTCTCGGGCTGGGATGATCCGCGCATGCCCACCCTCGCCGGCCTCCGCCGCCGCGGCTATACACCGGAGGCCATCCGCGACTTCTGCGAGCGCATCGGCGTGGCCAAGGCCGACAGCATGGTGGACATGGCCCTCCTCGAGCACTGCATCCGCGAGGATCTGAACCGCCGCGCCGCCCGCGTGATGGCGGTGCTCCGCCCGCTGCGCCTGGTGATCGAGAACTACCCCGAGGGCCAGGTGGAGGAGCTGGACGCCGTGAACAACCCGGAAGACGCGTCGATGGGCACGCGCAAGCTCCCCTTCTCGCGTGAGCTCCTCATCGAGCAGGACGACTTCCGCGAGGACCCGCCGAAGAAGTACTTCCGGCTGACGCCGGGCGCCGAGGTGCGCCTGCGCTACGGCTACTTCGTGCGCTGCACCGGCGTGACCAAGGACCCCGCCACCGGCCAGGTGACCGAGGTGCGCTGCACCTACGATCCCGCCACCCGCGGCGGCGACGCCCCCGACGGCCGGCGCGTGAAGGGCACCATCCACTGGGTGTCGGCCCAGCACGCGGTCCCCGCCGAGGTGCGCCTGTACGAGAGCCTCTTCACCAAGGCCAATCCCTCGGACGAGAAGGACGGCCTTGACTGGAAGGCGCATCTGAACCCGGCATCGCTCGAGCGCGTCACCGACGCCAAGGTCGAGCCCGGCCTGGCCGGCGCGAAGCCAGGCACGCCGATATCAGTTCGAGCGCGTGGGGTACTTCACGGTGGATCCGGACTCGCGCGCGGGCGGCCTCGTCTTCAACCGTACCGTCGGGCTTCGCGACACCTGGGCGAAGATCGAGAAGAACGAGAAGGCGTAGACCGCCCGCCTTCGCTCAGATTCGCCCGATCCCGCCCGCCCCCAGGCTCTCGTCCACGTCGAGTCCGGGCGCACCCGCCGCCGAATAGTGCCCGAGGGCAGCGTCCACGCCCGCGCCCGCCTCCGCCTTCCACCCCTCGCGCCGCAGCACGCTCTCCAGCGCGGCCAGGCAGAGGAGGATGTTCTCCCGCCGCGCGGAATAGCCCATGGTGCCGATGCGCCAGATGCGGCCCTGGAGGGGCCGAAGGCGGCGCCGATCTCGATGCCGAAGTCGGCGATGAGCCGGTGGCGCACGCGCAGCTCGTCCACGCCTTCGGGCACCACCACCGGCGTGATGAAGGGCAGCCGGCGCTCGGGCGGCTCGGCGCCGAAGAGCGTGAGGCCCAGCGCGGCCAGGCCGGCACGGAGGGCATCGCCATGGAGGCGGTGGCGGGCGAAGCGCGCGGCCAGCCCCTCGACCTGGATGGCGCGCAGGGCCTCGCGGAGACCGTAGACCATGGACGTGGGCGCGGTATGGTGGTTATAGCGCTGCGGGCCCCAGTAGTCCGCGAGCTGGCCGAGATCGAGGTAGTTGGTCTGCACCCGCGTGCGCCGCGCGGCCAGCACGGCCTCCGCGCGCGCATTGTAGGTGACGGGGGCCAACCCCGAGGGGCAGGAAAGGCACTTCTGCGTGCCCGCCACCATCACGTCCACGCCCCAGGCATCCGTCTCGACGGGGCAGCCGCCCAGGGTGACCACGGCGTCGGCCATCACGAGGGCGTCGTGGGCATGCGCCAGCCGCGCGATCTCGGCCAGGGGCTGGAGCACGCCGGTGGAGGTCTCCCCATGGATGAGCGCGACCATGCGCGTCTTCCCGCCCCGCAGCGCGGCGGCGATGGCGTCGGGCTCGAGCGCGCGGCCCCACTCGCCGCGCACCGGCACCACGTCCGCGCCGCAGCGCTCGGCGATCTCGATCAGGAGCAGGCCGAAACGCCCGCACTCGCCCACCACCACGCGCTCGCCCGGCTCCACGAAGGAGGCGATGGCCGCCTCGAGCCCGGCGCGGCCCGTGCCGGGCACGGGAAAGGCGCGCGCGTTGGCCGTCTCGAAGGCGAAGCGCGTGAGCGCCATCACCTCGTTCATGATGGCGGTGAACTCGGGGTCGAACTGGCCCAGGAGCGGCGTGGCCATGGCGCGGAGCACGCGCGGGTCGGCCATGGTGGGGCCGGGCCCCAGCAGGATGCGGGGGCCGGGGAGGAGATCGCGGAGCGAGGTCGAGCATCCATGGGCGAGACTCTACTAAGATCGAGCCCGATGCGAAAGCCGCTCGGTCAGCCCACGCGGGGGAAGACCGCCCCGAATCGCCTGCGGAAGACGGACACCTTCCTGGCGGTGGCGTTTCCCGCCTTCGTCCGCCACCTGCCCGGCCTCTACGTGGATCTGGGCTATGGCGCCTATCCCGTGACCTCGCAGGAGACGCTTCACCGGCTGCGGCGGCTGAACCCGAGGCTGAACGATGTTGGGGGTCGAGATCGATCCCGCGCGGGTGGCGGAGGCGCAGGCCGTACGCGGAGCCGGGCCTGGCCTTCCGTCACGGCGGCTTCGATCTGCCGCTGGCGCGTGGCGAGCGCGTGAGCGTGATCCGCGCCTTCAATGTGCCTGCGCCAGTACGACGAGGCTGCGGTGGCGGGGGCGCTGGCGACGCTGGGCGCCGCGCTCACCGAGGACGGGCTCCTCATCGAGGGCACCTCGGACCCGCATGGCCGGCTGCTCGCTTTCAACCTGTTCCGGAAGGCGGGCGCGCTGGCGAGCGCGGGCGTGGTGCTGGCGCCGCGGGTCGGGGCGGACTTCACGCCGCGCGCGCTCCGCGCGGTGCTGCCCAAGGCCTTCATCCATCACGCGGAGCCGGCGGGGGCCATCGATCGCTTCTTCGCCGCCTGGGAAGCGGCCTGGCAGCGCGCCCGCGGGCCGCGCCCTCACCCCGCGCCAGCGCTTCGTGGCCGCCGCGCTGGGTCTGGCCGAGCGCGAGGGCTACGCGCTCGACCGCCGCGACGCCCTACTCCGCCGCGGCTTTCTCTGGCTCGGTCCGAGCTGGCCGGAGCGGGGCGCGGTGACGGCAGCGGGGGCGCGGCCGGTCGCCGGAACAGGGACAGCGCGCGGAGGCGCAGGAGATCCAACTCCGCCACCGTCCACATGCGCAGCCCGCGAAGGGTCATGCGGACGGGCGACCAGTCGAGCGCGAAGTAGGGCTTGAGCCGGCGGCCGTGGTTGCGCAGACCCTCGGCGCCCAGTCGCCGGCGCGCGAGGGCGATCGTTTTGAAGCGGCGGTTGTAGAAGCGCATGAAGCGATAGTTGAGCGACGCGCCTGGGTGACCGAGCACCGGCATCCAGGTGAAGCGCTTGAGCACCCGGTAGGCGGGAATCACCACGAAGAGGTAGTACTGCGCGGTGTCCATGAGGAAGGAGGCCGAGAGGAGATCCTGCTCGCCCATGTAGTAGTACTTGTCCTGGTACACCGCCTGGAAGAAGCGGTGGTACGAGCGCACGAACGTCCCGTTGTGCTCGGCGATGCGCGCGTCCAGCGGCTCCCCCGCCCGGTCGGCCTTGATGATCTCGAGCGGTGGCCTCCACGCTGAACGCGGCGTGATCGAGCCCGGGCGAGTAGTAGGGATCGAGGAACGCGGCGGCGTCGCCGAGCAGCGCCCAGCCCGCGCCCCATGTACTGGCGGGTGACGTAGGGCAGGATGCGAGTAGAAGCGCAGATCCTCGCACGCGCGGCTCCGCGCCCTCCAGCAGTTCGGCGAGGGCGGGAATCGCGCGCAGGAAGGCGGCAGAAGTCGCGCATGCGGTCGCGGCTCTCGGTACAGGCCGATGAGCCGCGTGTCGTAGACGACGCCGATGCTGGTCTCGCCGTGCCCGAGCGGGATCACCCAGATCCAGTAGCCGAAGCCCATGTAGTGGTTGGTGGCGAGCCGGCGCGAGCCGAGCCCGCGCTGCGCCAGGCCACCGCCCAGGCGCGCGGCGAGGTCGTCGATGTGCCGCACGTTCTTCCAGCGGCACCATATCGCCGCCGTCGGATGCTCCTCGTTCCTGTCGATGAGGCCCAGGCGCTTGCCGAGGAAGGTGGCGCGCCCGGTGGCGTCGAGCACCCAGCGGCAGGCGACCGTCTCCGACCTGCCGTCCTGCTCGAACGTCACGCTGGTGGTCGAAGTCACCCAGCGTCGACCTCGGCGACGCGGGCGGGGCGCACGAGGCTCGCGCCCTCGGCCACCGCGGTGGCGAGGAGGTGCTCGTCGAGCGCGTCGCGGCGAAGCTGGAAGGAGGGCACCGCGCTGCGGAGGAAGCCGCCGGTCTCGGAGGCGTCCGCGTGGCCCTTCACGTTCTCGTTGCTGAACCAGTAGCGGAGACCCTCCTTGGGGAGCTGCTCGACCTCCAAGTGATTCCACACGGCGAGGCGGCGGGTGAGGAACATGGCCGACATCTCGGTGGTGGCCTCGCCGACCTTCACGTCGAAGGCGGGGGCGCGCTCGACGACCAGCACGGACAGCTCGGGCTGCTCGCGCCGGAGCAGGATGGCGGCGGAGGCGCCCGAGAAGGCTCCGCCGAGGATGACCACGTCGAAGCGGCGCATGGCCCGCATTCTAGCGCCACGCCCGCCGGTTGTCTTGCCCCTCGGGCGCTGGTAGCCTCGGGGCGGAGCGAGCCATGAGCGACGAGCGCAAGCCGGGAGAGACCAAGCCAGAAGTCGTGAGAATCGACGTCCAGGAGCGCGGGGCGGGCGGCCAGGCGCTGGACCGGCGGCTCTTCATGCAGCTCCAGGTCTTCGGCGGCTGCGCCGATCCCAAGCCGCTCGCGGCCGCGCTGGAGAAGGCGGGCGTGGAGGCGGCGCTCTACCGCGACGTCAACGATCCCCGCGGCGTGGGCGTGCTGGGGATGCACGAGGATCCCGCGTTCTTCGTCACGCGCTTCCGCGACGATCCTGGCCGCCGAGCCCTTCGACGCCCTCACCCAGCGGCCCGCGCTGACCATGCTGGGCCGGAGCTATGCCTCCGGCTTCGAGCCCGATCTGGCGGAGTGGCTGCTCCGGCGACCCCGGCACAGCGTGCTCAATCCCGCCTGGCCCTGGGCCATCTGGTATCCCCTACGTCGCACCGGCGCCTTCGCCAAGCTGTCGCGGGAGGAGCAGGGCAAGATCCTGCGCGAGCATGCCACCATCGGCCGGGCCTACGGTGAGGCCGAGCTGGCGCATGACATCCGGCTGGCGTGCTACGGGCTCGACACCAACGACAATGACTTCGTCATCGGCCTGGTCGGGCCCGAGCTCCACCCGCTCTCGCACCTGATCCAGGCCATGCGCCGGACGATTCAGACCTCGGAGTACATCGAGCGGTTGGGGCCGTTCTTCGTGGGCCACGCGTACTGGCAATCGCCCGAGCGGTCGGGGGCGGAGCGGGGGCGGGGCGGCTAGGGAATGCGGATATTGAGGCCGCCCTTGAGGGTCGGCCCGTCGACGTCGCGGCGGAACAGCTCCCGAGCCCGCGCTGTCGACGGGATCGGGATTCACGTGGAGGAAGCGGTACTCGCCAAAGAGCTCCACGCGCTCGAAAAGCTTCCACGCCAGCCCCGCGCCGACATCCATGCCCTTGCGCGGGTTGCGCGCGTCGTCGTAGAGCGGGCTCATCGCATCGCGGCCGCTGTCGGGCGCGAGCAGGCTGGCCCCCACCGAGAAATAGGGCACGAAGCGGCCGAAGCGCGCCGGATCGCGGGGGTCCTCGCCTGGGGCCACGCGCGCAGCGCGCTCTCCGTCCCGTCACGCACCACGGACAGGTCGAGGCTGGTAAATGGCGAGGGCGTGGGATCCGCGGGCTTCGGGCCCTCGATGAAGGACAGACCCGACTCCTCGAGCCAGCCGGCCGAGGCCGGCAGCGCCGGCAGGGCGAGAGTCCCCACCGCTATGAGCCCGAAAAACAACACCTTTCGGCGCGCCATGGCCCGCATCATCATATTAAGACTACCACGGGAGTCAAAGGGGTTCCCGGAGCCGAGCGGGGCGCCACCCTCGCGGATGGCGCCCCGGGGGATACCGCGCGGGCAATAGCTAGTTCTTGACCGCCGGCTTGGCAGCGTCGGCCGGCTTAGGATCGGCCGCCTTCTCCGCAGCCTTCTCGGCCGGCTTGTCGCCGGGCTTCGCCATCTTCTCCCCGTCCTTCGCCGTCTTCCCGGCCTTGGGCTCCTTCGCCTTGCCCTCTTCCTTGGTGGCCGACTTCTCCGCCGGCTTGGCGGCCGGCTTGGTCTCCATGGCCGGCTTGGCCGGGTCCGCGGGCTTGGTCTCCGCGGGCTTCGCGGCCGGCGCGGGCGCCTGCGCCACGGCGGAACCCACGGTCCACATCGAGAACGCGGCGGCCACGAACATCGCTACGATGCGAGTCCTGCTCATCGAATATTCCTCCTGGTTGAGTTGTTCGACGACGGCGTCACGATCGTTCGCGCGCCCATCGCCGCTATCGATCCGTTCGCTGGTCATAACAGGCATGCCGTCGGAAGAGTTCACCAGCAACGGCTTGCCCGGGAGCGACCGTCCACCGTGCGTCGTAACGTCGCGCGCGGCAAGGGCCTTCCGATCTCAAGAAAATTCTTCGCGGCGAACAAAAATGGAGGAATTACACGGCGAGAGTGTAAGCCTTACACTTGATTCGCATGCGCTCAACCGTTCCCTACGACGCCATCCTGCTCGTGTCCTTCGGCGGGCCCGAGACTCGCGAAGACGTGATGCCATTTCTGGAAAACGTCACGCGCGGGCGCGGCGTTCCCCGCGAGCGCCTGCTCGAGGTGGCGGAACACTACTACCACTTCGACGGCGTCAGCCCCATCAACGCGCAGAATCGCGCGCTGCTGACGGCGCTGCGCGCGCTCCTGGACGCCCGCGGACCCGCCCTGCCGCTCTACTGGGGTAACCGCAACTGGCGGCCCTTCCTCAGGGACACCGTCGCGCGCATGGCCGACGACGGCATCCGCCGCGCGCTGGCCTTCGTCACCTCGGCCTTCGCGTCCTACTCCTCATGCCGGCAGTACCTCGACGACATCGCGCGCGCCCGGGCCGAGGTGGGCGCCCGCGCGCCCGCCATCGACAAGCTGCGCCTGTACTGGGATCACCCGGGCTTCATCGAGCCGCTGGTGGAGCACACCGAGGCGGCGCTGGCCGCGCTGCCCGCGGCGGCGCGGGCGCGCGCGCATCTCGCCTTCACCGCGCATAGCGTGCCGCGGGCCATGGCGGACGGGAGCGCCTACGTGGCCCAGCTCGAGGAGGCCTGCGGCCTCGTCGCGGCGCGGTTGCGGAGCCGGCACCCCTGGGCGCTCGTCTTCCAGAGCCGCAGCGGGCCGCCGTCTCAACCCTGGCTCGAGCCGGATATCCGCGATCACCTGGCCGCGCTCCGGGCCCAGGGCGTCACCGATGTCGTCCTCGTGCCCATTGGCTTCGTGTCCGATCACCTCGAGGTCCGGTGGGACCTCGACACCGAGGCGGCCGCCCGCGCCCGCGAGCTCGGCCTGCGTCTCACCCGCGCCGCGACCGTCGGCACGCATCCAGGGTTCGTGGCCATGATCCGCGACCTGGTTCTGGAGCGCACCGAGGGCGCTTCCCGTCTCTCGCTCGGGCGCGGCGGCCCCGCGCCCGACATCTGCACGCCCGGCTGCTGTCCCCCGCCCCCGCCCCGCAACTAGAGCGTCGGCCTCTTGCCCACCCATAGCGCCGCGGACTATCATGCCGCCGTGCCGAAGGCGAAGAAGAAGTCGCCGGCCAAGGACAAGAACGGCGCCGTGCTCGGCTACGAGGCGCAGCTCTGGCAGATGGCCGACGCGCTCCGCGGCGGCATGGACGCCGCGGAATACAAGCACGTCGTCCTCGGGCTGATCTTCCTCAAGTACATCTCCGACGCCTTCGAGGAGCAGCACGCCCGCCTGGCAAGGGACAAAGCCAAGGGCGCCGACCCCGAAGACCCCGACGAATACCGCGCCCAGAGCATCTTCTGGGTCCCGTCCGAGGCGCGCTGGGCGAACCTGAAGGCTCAAGCCAAGCAGTCGACCATCGGGCGCCTCGTGGACGATGCGATGGCGGCCGTCGAGCGCGACAACCCCGTGCTGAAGAGCGTGCTGCCCAAGGACTACGCGCGCCCCGCGCTCGACAAGGCGCGGCTCGGCCAGCTCATCGACTTGGTCACGAACATCAAGGTGGGGGACGAGGCCAGCCGGGCCAAGGACGTGCTGGGTCGCGTATACGAGTATTTTCTCTCGCAGTTCGCGAGCGCCGAGGGCAAGAAGGGCGGCGAGTTCTACACCCCGCGTTGCGTCGTGAAACTCCTGGTCGAGATGCTCGAGCCCTACCGCGGGCGGGTGTACGACCCCTGCTGCGGTTCTTCGGGGATGTTCGTTCAGTCGGTGGAGTTCATCCGCGCCCACGCCAAAGGCAACGGCAACGGCGGCAAGGCTCGGGCGGACATCTCCATCTACGGTCAGGAATCGAACTACACCACCTGGCGGCTCGCCAGGATGAACCTCGCCATCCGCGGCATCGACAGCCAGATCGCTCACGGCGACACCTTCCACGAAGATAAGCACCCGGACCTCAAGGCCGACTTCATCCTCGCCAACCCGCCGTTCAACGTGAGCGACTGGCGCGGCGAGCTCTGGCCGAGGACAAGCGCTGGAAGTACGGCGTGCCGCCGCCCGGCAACGCTAACTTCGCCTGGGTGCAGCACATCGTGTCGCATCTCGTGCCTAGCGGCGTGGCCGGCTTCGTCCTCGCCAACGGCTCGATGTCCTCCAACCAGTCCGGCGAGGGCGAGATCCGTAAGAACCTCGTCGAGGCCGACCTCGTCGACTGCATGGTGGCCCTACCCGGCCAGCTCTTTTACTCGACACAGATCCCCGCCTGCCTCTGGTTCCTCGCGCGCGACCGCAAGAACGGTAAGTTTCGCGACCGCCGAGGCCACGTGCTCTTCATCGACGCCCGCAAGATCGGCCGGATGGTAGACCGCACCCACCGCGAGCTGACCGACGAGGACATCGCCGGCATCGCCGCCACCTACCACGCCTGGCGCGGCGAGAAGGAGGCGGGCGAATACGCGGACGTGCTCGGCTTCTGCAAGAGCGCGCCGCTCGACGGGGTGAGCAAGCACGGCCACGTGCTTACGCCAGGCCGCTACGTCGGCGCTCAGGCGGAAGAGGACGATGGCGAGTCGTTCGAGGAGAAAATAAACGGCTCACCGCGACGCTGCGTGAACAGCAGGCCGAGGCCGCAAAGCTCGATGCCACCATCGCCGCCAACCTGAAGGAGCTCGGGTATGGCGGGTGAGTGGATCGACACAACTGTCGGCGAACAAGCGACGCTTCAGCGTGGCGTCGACATCACCAAGGCCGATCAGCGCGCCGGGACAGTACCTGTGATTTCATCCGGCGGGTTGTCGAGCTATCACGATACAGCCGTCACATCGGGGCCAGGAGTAGTACTCGGTCGCAAGGGCGTTGTCGGAAGCGTCTACTTCATTCAATCTGACTACTGGCCACACGACACAACGCTCTGGGTCAAGGATTTCCACGGAAACAACCCGCGGTTCGTCTACTACTTCTTCATGTGGATGGCCCCTCGAATCGCGACGATGGACGTCGGATCGGCGAACCCAACGCTGAATCGAAATCACGTCCACCCTATCGAGATTCGTTGGCCCCCGGCGGCCGAACAACGCGCCATAGCCCACATCCTCGGCGCGCTGGACGACAAGATCGAACTGAACCGACGGATGAGCGAGACGCTGGAGGCGATGGCGCGGGGGATCTTCAAGTCGTGGTTCGTGGACTTCGACCCCGTCCGCGCCAAGGCCGAGGGCGGCGACCCCGGCCTCCCCAAGCCGCTCGCCGATCTCTTCCCTGGGCGTCTCGTCGACTCCGAACTCGGCGAGATCCCGGAGGGATGGGAGGTTGGGACGTTCGGTGATGTCGTTGAACTGCTTCGGGATCAGGAGGACCCTCTCGATGCGCCGGATGTTCCGTTCCGCCACTTCAGCATCCCCGCCTTCGACGATGGGCAATGGCCCAAAGAGGAACTAGGGGAAGCCATAAAGAGTCAGAAGTCGCGTGTGCCGCCGGGTGTGGTTCTGCTGTCGAAACTCAACCCGGAGATCGAACGCGTGTGGCTCGTGGATATTCATCCGAGCGACCGAGCGGTCTGCTCCACGGAGTTCCTCGTGCTTCGCCCACGCCCGCCCATCGGCCGGGCCTTCGTGTATTGCCTTGCCCGGTCACCCGCGTTGCGTCAAGAAATCGAAGGCCTCGTCACTGGAACGTCCAAGAGTCATCAGCGTGCACGGGCTGATTCGATCCTCGGCCTCTCTGTCGTGCGGCCGCGAGCGGCCCCCATTGAAGCGTTCAACCGAGCTGCCGGTCCCTTGCTCGAGCGAACCCTCGAATGTCGGAGGGAATCCCGCGCCCTCGCTGCCCTGCGCGACACTCTGCTGCCCAAGCTCATCTCCGGCGAGCTGAGAGTCCGGGATCCGGAGCGATTTCTCACTCGCCACTTGCCATGCTCACCGTAATGAGTAAAATTACTCAATATGATGAGCAAACCAAGTGGCGAGTATCAGCGCCCCCAGGCGGCCGAGCTGGCTCGCCGGCTGGCCGAGCCACGCCGGTTCCTCCAGGTCGTGGCCGGAGCGCGGCAGGTGGGCAAGACCACCTTGGTCCAGCAGGTCACGGAAGCCGCCCGGCTGCCCGTCCGTTTTGCGAGCGCCGACGAGCCCACGTTGCGAGGCGCGGAGTGGATCGCCCAGCAGTGGGAGGCGGCGCGGCTGGCCGCGGGGCGTGACGGTGCCGTCCTCGTGCTGGACGAGGTGCAGAAGGCGGTGGGCTGGTCCGAGTCCGTCAAGCGCCTCTGGGACGAGGACACCCGCGCGCGGCGGCCCATCAAGGTGGTGGTGCTAGGCTCGGCGCCGCTGCTCGTCCAGCAGGGGCTCACCGAGAGCCTCGCCGGGCGGTTCGAGGTGCTGCATCTGCCACACTGGTCCTTCACGGAGATGCGCACCGCGTTCGGCTTCTCGCTGGAACAATTCCTCTACTATGGCGGCTACCCGGGCGCGGCGCCGCTCGTGAGCGAGCCCACCCGCTGGCAGCGATACATCCTCGATTCCCTGGTCGAGACGACCATCGCCCGGGACGTCCTGCTGCTCACGCGGGTGGACAAGCCCGCGCTGCTCCGCCGCCTGTTCGAGCTGGGCTGCCGCTACTCGGGACAGGTGCTGTCCTACACCAAGATGCTCGGCCAGCTCCACGATGCCGGCAACACCACCACGCTCGCCCACTACCTGGAGCTGCTGGGCGGCGCCGGGCTGCTGACCGGGCTCGCCAAGTTCTCCGGTCGCGCGGTGCGCCAGCGGGGCTCGAGCCCCAAGCTCCAGGTACTGAACACCGCCTTCATGAGTGCCCAGTCGGGGTACTCGTTCGAGGACGCTCGCGGGGACCGAGAGTTCTGGGGGCGTCTCGTGGAATCGGCGGTGGGCGCGCACCTGGTCAACGCGGCGGCTACGGGACTCTGCGAGGTCTCCTACTGGCGCGACGGGAATCGCGAGGTGGACTTCGTCGCGCGCGCGGGCAAGAGCCTGGCAGCGCTCGAGGTGAAGAGCACCCGCCGCCGCGACGACCTGCCCGGGATGGAGGCGTTCGCGGCGAGATTCCGGCCCACCCGGCGCCTCCTCGTCGGGGGTGACGGGATCGCGCTCGAGGACTTCCTCTCCCGTCCTGTGGAGCACTGGCTGAGGGGATGACGCGCTTCACCGAGTCGGACGTCGAGGAGGCCGCGCTGGCCTGGCTCGAAGGGGTGGGCTGGGCCGTCAGGCACGGGCCGGAGATCGCGCCAGGGGAGCCCGGTGCCGAGCGTGATGGCTTCGGTGAAGTGGTCCTTGCGGGCCGCTTGCGCGCGGCCCTGGCACGGCTCAATCCAACGTTGCCCGCCGAGACCCTGGAGGACGCCTTTCGCAAGCTGACCCGTCCCGAAGGGAGCGATCTGGTGACGCGCAACCGCGCGGTGCACCGGCTATTGGTCGACGGTGTGACCGTGGAATACCGGGCCGAGGACGGCGGAATTCGTGGCGCCCAGGCGCAGGTGGTGAACTTCGACCATGTCGAAGCCAACGACTGGCTAGCCGTGAATCAGTTCAGCGTGGCGGAGAACCGGCACAATCGCCGGCCGGATGTGGTCCTCTTCGTCAATGGATTGCCGCTGGCCGTGCTCGAGCTGAAGAACGCAGCGGACGAGGACGCCACCATCTGGTCCGCCTTCCAGCAGCTCCAGACCTACAAGGCCGAGATCCCGACCTTGTTCGCCGCGAACGCGCTGCTCGTCGTCTCGGACGGCGTGGAGGCGCGTGTCGGCACGCTCACGGCCGGGCGTGAGTGGTTCAAGCCGTGGCGCACCATCGCGGGCGATGGCCTCGCCGACGCCCGCCTGGCGGAGTTGCAGGTGGTGATCGAGGGCGTCTTCACGCCGCAGCGTCTGCTCGATCTCGTACACGATTTCATTGTCTTCGAGGACGAGGGCGGCGGCCGCGTGTCGAAGAAGATGGCCGGCTACCATCAATTCCACGCGGTGCGCGTGGCGGTGAGCGAGACGCTGCGCGCCGCCGCCCTGCGCCGGGTGGCACCGGCGTTCGTGGACGATTTTCAACGCTACGAGGCCGCCGGGCAGCGCGGCGGTGCGGTGGGAGACCGGCGCGTCGGAGTGGTCTGGCACACCCAGGGTTCGGGCAAGAGCCTCACCATGCTCTTCTACGCGGGACGCGTCATCCGCGACCGTGCCATGGAGAACCCTACCGTCGTCGTCCTAACCGATCGCAATGACCTGGACGGCCAGCTCTTCGGCACGTTCTCGCGCTGCCGGGACCTGCTGCGCCAGCCCCCGGAACAGGCAGAGAGCCGGGCCCACCTCCGCAATCTGCTCTCAGTTGAGGCCGGCGGCGTGGTGTTCACCACGATCCAGAAGTTCTTTCCCGAGGAGAAGGGCGACCGTCATCCGACCCTCTCCGCGCGGCGCAACATCGTCGTGATCGCCGACGAGGCCCACCGGAGCCAGTACGATTTCGTCGACGGCTTCGCGCGCCACATGCGCGATGCGCTGCCCCACGCCTCGTTCATCGGCTTCACTGGCACCCCCATAGAGCTCGCGGACGCCAACACGCGGGCCGTGTTCGGCGACTACATCAGCGTGTACGACATCCAGCGCGCCGTGGAGGACGGCGCCACCGTGCCCATTTTCTACGAGAGCCGCCTCGCCAAGCTCGCGCTCAACGAAGCGGAGCGTCCGAAGATCGACCCAGACTTCGAGGAGGCCACCGAGGGCGAGGAAGTCGAGCGCAAAGAGAGGCTCAAGTCGCGCTGGGCACAGCTCGAGGCCATCGTGGGCGCCGACAAGCGGCTGAAGATCCTCGCGCGCGATCTTGTCGACCACTTCGAGACCCGCCTCGAGGCCATGGACGGCAAGGCGATGGTCGTGTGCATGAGCCGACGCATCTGCGTCGAACTGTACCGCGAGCTTGTACGCCTGCGCCCCGGATGGCAACACGAGGACGACGACCAGGGCGCGATCAAGGTCGTAATGACGGGTTCCGCTACCGATCCCCTGGAGTGGCAGCCTCACATCCGGAACAAAGCGCGGCGTGACAGCCTGGCCGAGCGCTTCCGCGATCCCGCCGACTCATTCCGAATCGTGCTGGTGCGCGACATGTGGCTGACGGGCTTCGACGCGCCGAGCCTCCACACCATGTACTTGGACAAGCCCATGCGCGGGCACGGGCTCATGCAGGCCATCGCGCGCGTCAACCGTGTGTTCCGCGACAAACCCGGCGGTCTGGTGGTGGACTACCTCGGCCTGGCGCCAGAACTCAAGGCCGCGCTCGCGACCTACACCGAAAGCGGCGGCTCGGGGCGGACTGCGATCTCCCAGGATGAAGCGGTTGCCGCGGTCCTGGAGAAGCACGAGGTGTGTCTGGGTCTCTTCCACGGGCCTCGACTGGTCCCGGTGGATCAGCGGCACGCCACGCGAGCGGCTGGGCCTCCTGCCGGCGGCCCAGGAGCACATCCTCGCGCAGGAAAGCGGCCAGGAGCGCTGTCTCCGCGCCGTACGGGAGCTGTCGCAGGCATTTGCACTCGCCGTTCCTCACCCCGAGGCGCTGCGACTCAGGGACGACGTGGCGTTCTTCCAGGCCGTACAGGCGGTGCTGGCCAAGCGCGCGCCCGCCGATGCCCGCCCCGAGGAGGAGCTCGACCACGCGGTGCGACAGATCATCTGCGCGCGCGGTGGCGCCCGAAGGCGTGGTCGACGTCTTCGCCGCCGCGGGACTCGCCAAGCCCGACATCTCCATCCTCTCCGACGAGTTCCTGGCGGAAGTGCGCGGCATGCCCCAGCGCAACCTCGCGGTGGAGCTGCTAAGAAGCTCCTGACCGGCGAGCTGAAGCAGCGCCGCAGGAAGAACGTCGTCCAGGCGCGCGCCTTTTCCGAGATGCTCGAGCAGACGATCCGGCGCTACCAGAATCGCGCCATCGAGGCGGCGCGCGTGATCGAGGAGCTGATCCAGCTCGCCAAGGACATGCGCGCGGCCACCGCCCGGGGCGAGAATCTCAGTCTCTCCGAGGACGAGCTGGCCTTCTACGATGCGCTGGAGACCAACGACAGCGCCGTCAAGGTCCTGGGCGACGACACCCTTCGCACCATCGCGCGCGAACTGGTGGCCACCGTGCGCAGCAACGTCACCATCGACTGGACGCTCCGCGAGAATGTCCAGGCCCACCTGCGCGTTCTGGTCAAGCGCATCCTCCGCAAGCACGGCTACCCGCCCGACAAGCAGGAGAAGGCGACCCAGACCGTGCTGGAGCAAGCGGCATTGCTCTCGGCCGAGTGGACGGCGGCGTAGCCCGATGCGCCGATACGTCGTCCTCGGGGTGGAAATCGGAAATCTCGGCCCCGGCCGCGCGCCGAGAAGCCCGATGCCCGAATGGGTCACCACGTTGAACCAGCTCTTTGACTCAGAAGAACCGTCAATCCAGATAGCGGGCTTCTTCACGCGTACCGGGAACTTCTTGCCGAGTCATTATTGAGCGACGGTGAGGAGGTGGCCACTCAATCACGAAGCGTTCACGGCGAACTCAAGTCGACCGCTCGGGCTGTCCTGCGCAAGATCTCGCCCGGTATCGTCGGCGTATGGAAGAAAGACGTCGTTGGGCCAATGGCAGCTTGATCGACGCCAGCGCGGCGGCGGCTGGGGGCGTATCTCGAAGGACATAGAGAGACAGCTCGCTGGCCAATGGACATCGCGAAGCTGTAGAACCCTCACGGGACTCATCGAGTCCGGAGGCCAGGAATGATCCTCTCTCTCCGGGGCACGCCACAATCTGAGCTGGGGAGCCCTCGTCACGGCCCTGAGCGATTCGGATCTCAATTCACCCAGACGATCGACCATTCCGCTGGTCGCCTTCTGGCAGTCTTCTTCAGAGGCACTAACCCGCGTACGGGCCCTACTTGAAATACCAGGAGATCTAGCCCTTCATTGCTCGTTCGAGCACCCCGTTGGGGTAGGGCGCGGCCGAGGGAAGCCGTCTTACACAGACCTCATGCTCCTCGCGCCCTCATTTGCCATTGCGGTCGAGGCCAAGTACACCGAACCGGCCTACGAGAACATCAAGACTTGGCTCGGCAGCCCAGAGGACTCCAATCGAGGCGATGTACTCACTGGCTGGCACGACATGATTCACTCGGCCACAGGAATCAGACTGGCGGTTGACCAAGTGCTCGCACTACCCTACCAACTTGTCCATCGAACAGCCTCGGCATGCTTTCAACCGGCACCACGGCGGGCGGTCATCTATCAGGTTTTTGACGCTACGCACCGCAAGCGCTACGAAGCTGACCTGCGCGCCCTTCGCGCTCTCCTAGTGACACCCGCTCTGACGCTGGGGGTACTGGTCACGACGTTCACTCCCTCGACCGTCTACACGGACTTGTTGAAGCGGTGGGATGCTGGGAAGAGAACGATGGCGGCGGATGTGCGCGCAGCGCTTCTTAAAGGGGACCTGCTCGCATTTGGAGAGCCGGCCCTATCTCTCCTTTGAGAGATCGCTGGTGGCACAGTGTCAACACCGTTTCGAACCTGGACAGACTCGTCGTGACTGTGCTCGGATTGATTCGGTCGCGGCTTGTACGCGCCAGGCGGCCCGGCTATCCTGTCCGGGCCGTGAGCGGTATGGGAATGGTCCGCTCGCCTTACCCGTCGGCACCGAGCGCCGTGTGGGCCGCCGCTTTCGTTCTGTTTCTCGCCGGATCGGTCGCCGCCCAGGCCCAGCCGGCGGCGACGGTGTACCGAATCGCGTTCATTGGCTCGGGTTCGCTGGGTCCCTCACTCGATGCATTCCGGCAGGCGCTCAGGGAACTGGGGTACGTGGAGGGGAAGAACATCATCGTCGAGGCGCGATTCGCGGAGGGCCGATCCGACCGCCTTCCTGAACTCATCGCCGAGGCGATCGGAAGGAAGGTCGATGTGCTGTTGGTCGGCTCGACCCCCGCTGCGCTCGCCGCGAAGAGGGCGACTACAACCGTCCCTATCGTGTTCGCGAGCCTATTCGATCCGGTCGGTGCGGGCCTCGTGCCGAGCCTCGCCCGCCCGGGAGGCAACATCACCGGCGCCTCCATCGGGGTCGGTGGCTCGGGCCTGGCCGGCAAATGGGTCGAGCTGCTGAAGGAAGCTGTTCCCGGTATGTCGCATGTTGCAGCGCTCTCGAACCCGGCGAATCCGGCCAACGCGGCATCAGTGCGGGAAATCGAGGCGGCGGCGCGGACATTGAAGGTGAGGCTCGACGTGCTCGACGCGGGGAATGCCGCGAACCTGGATCGGGCGCTTGCGACAATCGGTACGAGTGGCGCGCAGGGAATCATTGTGACGAACGATCCATTCTTTACCGCCAGTCGCGACGCGCTCGTTCGATTCGCCGCGAGCAAGCGCCTGCCCGCGGTGTACTTCTTCAAGCTGTTCGCCGATGCTGGTGGCCTGATGGTGTACGGGGCAAGTCTGGAGGATTCGTATCGAAGGGCGGCCGCATATGTGGACAAGATCTTGAAAGGGGCCAAACCTGCCGACCTTCCCATCGAGCAGCCGACGCGCTTCGAACTGATCATCAACATGAAAACGGCCAGAGCGCTCGGGCTCACGATCCCGCAGTCGCTGCGGGCGCGAGCGGACCAGGTCATTGAGTGACGGAAGCTGAAGGCCAGCAAGGCCATCATCCAGTAGCGGATCGAATGATCGACACACTACGGGACGGCGAGCTCGGTCGAATGAAGCTGGAGTCGCCCGGGCGCCGCCCGCCTCGAAGGAGGGCAGCGCCCGGGCTGGGGTCGAGGCCCGCTACGCGCGCGGCTTCACCCAGGTTTCCGACCACGCCAGACACGCGCTCGAGCCCTGCCGATCGCCCCGCATCTCCGGCCACACGCTGCCCGTCGCCACCTTGCCGTTGATCTCGAGCTGGGCCGACCGCGCGGGAAAGAACGTGCTGAACACGCCGATGGGCCGGTTGTTGAAGCCGGGCGGCGCGTGGAGCACGAAGGGGTCGATGCAGTCGTACCAGGTCATGGTGATCCGCGCGTCGGAGGCGGCCACGGTCTCCGTCGCAGCCGAGCGCGGCCCGCCCGCGCGCGCGAACTCCGCGGACATCACCGGCAGCGCGGTGTCCGCGAAGGTGGGGAAGAGCAGCGACTCGATGTTCTTCTGGAGCCAGCGGGCCACCGCGATATTGTCCGAGTAGATGCGGACCTTGTTGTCGGTGAGCGTGCTCTGAACGAACAGCGTGTGGCCGGCGCCCACCGGGCACCAGAGCACGCGCCAGTGGCTCACGCGGTCCGACATGTTCTTGCCGCCATCCGGGCTCAGCCGGATGAAGGAGTTCTCACCGGTCATCATTGGCTCATTGGGGTCGACGGGGGGCATCGCGGGTCTCCTTATTCTGAGGGTGTGGGATGCGGGTCCCGGGTGAACATAGAGGAAATGGCGGCCCGGAGCAAGCCGCGCGCGCGCTGGGGGCTTCGCGCTCTGGCCCTCGTCCTCCTGGCCATGCTCGGCTGGGCGGGCTGGGAGTACTGGACCTGGCCCGACGTGGCGCGCCTCGCCCGTGAGCGCCCCGCCACCACCGCCTTCATCGAGGAGTACCGGGCGCGCCAGCGCGCGGAGGGCAAGCCCGAGAAGGTCGCCTGGACGTGGACGCCCTATGCGGCCATCTCTCCCAATCTCAAGCGCGCCGTGCTGGTGGCCGAGGACATCAGCTTCTTCTCCCACCGCGGCTTCGAGCTGAAAGAGATGCGGAATGCGATGGAGGACGCCCTCCGCGAGGGCAACCTGCCACGGGGCGCCTCCACCATCACCCAGCAGCTCGCCAAGAATCTGTGGCTCTCGTCCTCGCGCAATCCGCTGCGAAAGGCCCGGGAGGCCGCACTCACCTGGCAGCTCGAGCGCGCGCTGCCCAAGCGGCGCATCCTCGAGCTCTACCTCAACGTGGCGGAGTTCGGACCCGGCATCTATGGCGCGGGCGCGGCGAGCCAGCGCTACTTCGGCAAGGCCGCCGCCGATCTGGAGCCGCGCGAGGCGGCCGCGCTGGCCGCCGGTCTCCCCAAGCCGCGCTCCTGGCATCCCGGCTCGACGTCGGCCGGGTACCAGCGCCGCGTGGCGCGCATCCTCGATCGCATGACCAAGGCCGCCTTCCTCGCCCGGCAAATCTGAGCCGGGACGCGGTATCATACCCGCCATGACCTCCTTCCCTCTCGCGCTCGACGGTATCCGTGTGGTGGATCTCTCCCGCGTCATCGCCGGCCCCTGGTGTGGCGCCCTGCTCTCCGACCTCGGCGCCGACGTCATCAAGGTCGAGGACACCGGCGGCGGGGACGAGTCGCGCACCTGGCCGCCCTACAAGGACGGAGAGGCCGCGGCCTATCTCCTCTTCAACCGCAACAAGCGCGCCATGACGCTGGATCTCAAGGCGCCCGAGGGCGTGGAGGTGGTGAAGACCCTGGTGAAGGGGGCGGACGTCGTCATCGAGAACTTCCGCACCGGCACCATGGAGAGCTTCGGGCTCGGCTACGACGTGCTCGCCGAGCTCAATCCCAAGCTCATCTACTGCTCGGTGTCCGCCTTCGGGCGCACCGGGCCGCGCAAGGACGCGCCGGGGTACGAGGCGCTCATGCAGGCCTTCAGCGGCATCATGTCCATCACCGGCGAGCCAGACGGCCAGCCGGTGCGCGCGGGCGTCTCCTTTCTCGACCTCTCCACCGGGATCCTCTGCGCCCTGGGTGTCTCCGCCGCCTTGCTCCAGCGCCAGCGCACCGGGCTCGGCCAGCGGGTGGACGGCTCCCTGCTGGAAACCGCGGTGAGCCTGCTTGCCTTCCACGCGGAGGGCTATCTCCTGACCGGCGCCATCCCCAAGGCGCTGGGCTCCGGGCATCCCTCGCTGTCCCCCTACCGGAACTTCAAGTGCCGCGACGGCCAGTGGATCTTCATCGCCGCGGCCAATGACCGATTCTGGGGCAAGCTCGCCCGCTCGATCGGGCTCGGCGAGATGGCCGAGAACCCCCGCTTCGCCAAGAATCAAGAGCGGGTGAAGAATCGCGCGGAGCTGGAGGGCATCCTGGAAAAAGCGATCGCGGAGCGAGACCGGGAACCCCTCCTCAAGATCCTGGAAGAGGCCGATGTGCCGGCGACCCCGGTCAATACCGTGGATCAGGTCATGAACGATCCACAGACCGCGGAGCGCGGCATCGTCCAGCGGGTGCGCCACAGCAAGCTCGGCGAGATTCCGGTAGTGGGCACGCCGCTCCACTTCTCGCGCATGAATCCAGGCGTGCGGCGGGCCGCGCCGCTGCGGGGCGAGCATACTGACGAGATCCTGGCCGAGCACGGTTATTCGCCCGCGCGCATCCAGGCGCTGCGGGACAAGAAGGTCGTCTAGCGGCGCGCCCGGGGCGCCGAGGAGGCACTCATGCTGGGCTTCAAGAAGCTACTCTCGCTGATCAAGTCGGACGAGGCGCTGCCGGGACGCGCCGCGAAGATGCCCGTGCCCGACGCGCACTTCGTCAACGGCGCGCGGCTCGAGCCGCCTTTCCCCGCCGGAACCGAGCAGATGGTGGTCGGGCTTGGCTGCTTCTGGGGCGCGGAGCGCCTCTTCTGGACCATGCCGGGCGTGTACACCACCGCGGTGGGCTATGCGGGCGGCCATACCCCGAACCCCACCTACGAGGAGGTGTGCTCCGGCATGACCGGCCACACCGAGGTGGTGCTCGTGGTCTTCGATCCCAGGGTGGTGTCCTACGACGCGCTGCTGCGCGCGTTCTGGGAAGGCCACGATCCCACCCAGGGCATGCGCCAGGGCAATGACGTGGGCACGCAGTACCGCTCCGCCATCTACACCTATGGCCCGGAGCAGCAAGCGAGCGGTCGAGACCTCGCGCGACCTGTACCAGAAGGAGCTCACCAAGGCGCGCTACGGGAAGATCACCACCGAGATCCTCCCCGCGCCACCGTTCTACTACGCCGAGGACTATCACCAGCAGTACCTCGCCAAGAATCCCTGGGGCTATTGCGGCATCGGGGGTACCGGCGTCGCCTGTCAGACCGGGGTCACGGCGAGTCGCTGAGCTGCGCGCCGCGCTGATCTCGCGAACCAGCGCCCTCCTGCCCGTGGCCAACGAGATGGGGACGCGGCAAGGACCCCATGGTGCCGCGCGACATACTGGCCCACGCGCGCGCGATCTGCACCCCGGCGGCCGTGAGATCGACGCCGAGGGCCGCGCCCGGCTCAGCGCCTGACGGCCGGAGGCGGTATCGGCTCGGGCTCGGGCTTCTCCGCGCTGATCGTCCGGGCAATCTTTATCCCGTCCTCAAGCTCGTAGCTCGCCCGGACCCGCGCCCCCTCGGGAAGATCGGCCAGACGGGCTTCCAGGCCATCCAGCAGGATCTCGGTGCGATCCGTCACCTGGAGCCGCGCGCCGAATAGTCCCAGCAGGTCGGAAGCCAGCTCCACCCGGGAGTCCGCCAGATCCACCTTCCGCACCGTCGCGTCCTCCACGTCGAAACGGAAGCCGCGCGACTCGCGCTGCGCGTCGACTTCCGGCGCCGGGCGAACCGCGACGAGCGCGCGCGTGGCGGAGTAGCCGGCGGTGAGGGCCAGGAGGCTCGTGACCGCGACGACCGCGGTCCGACGCCCCATCAGGTTCACGCCGCATGCTCCCGCATCACCGGATCCACCCAGACCTTGTCATCGACCCGCACCTGGTCCGCGTGGTCGGCGAGCGTTCGCATCGCGACCTTGGAGGCCAGCTCGTGCTGACCGGGCGTGGGCACCCGGCCGACGATCTCCAGCGTCGGGCGCTTCCGCGGCCACAGCGGCACATGCATGCTGGCCGTCACGGCGAGACCCGCCAGCCCGGGCTCGAGCATGAGTGCGTCGGACACACGGGACTGCAACCCGAGCGCCTCGTCCTCGCGGCGGCGCCGGAGGTCGAGGAGACGCCCGACGACCGCGATGACGAGCAGCACCACGAAGCCGGCCGCTACGAGGGCGATAAAACCGCTTCCTTCTCCATTCATGACCTCCTCCTTTTCAGCCGCGCCCCGGCCCCCCCAGGGTCCCCAGGGTCCCCAGCATCGTTCCCGGCGCCTGCACCCGCGTCACCAAAGGGTGGCGGCGAGGCGCCTGCTCGAGGAGCCGCCCGAGATGGGCGAGACCGTAACGCAGCCGACGACACAGTTCCTCCCACGTCATGCCGCAGGGAACGGAGCATCTGCCGTGCCAGGGATCGGACGGGTCGCAAGCGCGCGTCATACACGTGGAGTGCACACGGAGACGCGGCGGGGACAGCCCGGATCGGTCAGAACAACCGTGTAAGGGCGTGTAACTATTGCTCGGCCGCCAACCTCGGTTCCTCCACCAAAGGTGCGGCGAGAGCGGACGCGGGCTAGTTGCCCATGACGAGACCGCCGTCCAAGTTGATAGCCTGGCCCGTCATGTAGTCGGAGTCCGGACCGGCCAGAAACGCCACCAGGCCCGCCACGTCGTCCGCCGTCTCGGGTCGACCCAGCGGAATTCCGGCGATGCGGCGCTTCCAGGCCTCTCCCGGCGCCAGGCCTTCCAGCGCCGCGAGCTCGTGGTCGATCTGGTGCCACATCGCCGTGTCCACCGCGCCTGGGCAGATACAGTTCGAGGTGATCCGCCGGCGCGCCAGGGCCTGGGCGGCAGTGCGCGTGAGGCTGACCACGCCGGCCTTCGAGGCCGCGTAAGGGCCCACGGTGGGATTGGCGCCGCGGTAAGCGGCGATGGAGGCGGTCTGGATGAGCTTGCCGCGCAGCTCCGAGCCGGCCATCGGCGCCTGATCCACCATGCGACGCGCCGCCGCCTGGAGCACGAAGAACACCGCGCGGAGGTTCACGTCGAGCACTCGATCCCACTCGGCTTCGGTAACTTCCAGCATGGGCTGGACGCGGATGACTCCAGCGTTGTTGAACAGCACGTCGAGCCGGCCCCAGCGCCGATAGGGCTCCTCGATCATTCGATCGATGTCGACTGATCGGGTGACGTCGGCGGCCACCGCGACGGCGTTCACCTCCGCGGCGACCTTCTCGACCGCGCCGCCGTCGAGGTCGGCGAGCACGAGCCGGGCCCCTGCGGCGGCGAGCCGGCGCGCGGTGGCGGCGCCGATGCCCCCGGCGGCGCCGGTGATGAGGACGGTGCGGCCTTCCAGCGACGGACTCGAGGTGGGGTTGGGCATGACGCGTACCTTAGCGTGGCCTCGGCGCCCCGGCAATGGCCCCCTGGTCTCTGGTGCCCGGCAAGCGTGGATGATATGATTTCGAGAGCTTGGCCCGGGGAAACGCCCGCGGGACTCAACGTGCACTCTCACTGGAGGGGGACACCTCGATGTCGACCCAGTTCCTGTATCGCCTGCCGGTGGAGCAGACACAGTGGAAGGTCGAGGGTCAGACGACCACCGCCTTTACCTGGGAGTACGAGGACGGCAGCGCGGATCTGCTCAAGCTCTACGGCAAGGGCAAGAAGCAGCAGTGGGACGCCGCCGAGCGGCTCGACTGGTCGCTGGACGTGGACCCTGACAATCCGATGGGGCTGGACGACCGCACCATCGCCATCTACGGCACGGATGTCTGGAATGGGCTCGACTCCAAGGGCCGCGCCCACGTGCGGCGCAATCTCCAGGCACATACCTTGTCGCAGTTCATGCATGGCGAGCAGGGCGCGCTGATCGCGACGGCCAAAATCGTCCAGACCGTGCCCAGCATCGAGGCCAAATTCTACGCGGCCACCCAGGTGATGGACGAGGCCCGTCATGTCGAGGCCTATGCGCGGCTGCTGCACGAGAAGGTCAAGCTCGCCTATCCGATCACCCGCACCCTCGCGCTCCTTCTGGAGAGCACCATCACCGACAAGCGCTGGGACATGACCTATCTCGGCATGCAGGTGCTGATCGAGGGCTTGGCCCTCGCCGCCTTCCAGCGCATCCGGGACACCTCGTCGAACACGCTGGCCGCCGGCGTGAACGCCTATGTCATGCAGGACGAGGCGCGGCACGTGGCCTTCGGGCGCCTGGCGCTGCGCGAGTACTACCCGCACCTCACCGACGCCGAGCGCGACGAGCGCGAGGAGTTCGTGGTGGAGGCCTGCTACCACATGCGCGACCGGTTCAACCAGGGCGAGGTGTGGGAGAACCTGGGGCTGCCGGTGAAGGAATGCGTGGAGGCGGTCGAGAAGTCCGAGTACATGAAGCTGTTCCGGACCCGGCTCTTCTCGAGAATCGTCCCCACCGTCAAGGACATCGGGCTCTGGGGCCCGCGCGTGCGCAAGGCCTACGAGGACATGGGCGTGATGGAGTTCGCCCAGGTGGACGCCCAGTCCATCCTCGAGAACGACGGGCGCGTGGCGGAGGAGTTCGACGCCAAGATGTTCGTCGAGAAGGCGCTGGGCACCCAGTAGCCTTCGCGTGATGGCCCGCGAGACTCTCGCCGGCGCAAGCATCGCGAAGAGCTTCGGCGGGCTCCGTGTCCTCCACGACGTGGACTTCCGCGTCGGCGAGGGCGAGATCGTCGCCCTCATCGGGCCCAATGGCGCCGGCAAGACCACGCTCTTCAACGTGATCAACGGGCTCGTCCGGCCCTCTGGTGGGAGCCTGCGCCTGGGTGCTCGCGAGCTGGTGGGGCTGCCCGCCTTCCGGATCAGCCGGCTGGGCGTGGGGCGCACCTTCCAGACGCCGCGCCCCTTTCTCGACCTGACCGCGCTCGACAATGTCCGCGCGGCGGCCCGGTTCAGCGAGCGCGCGGCGGAGGCGCCGGAGGCGCTTCTCGTCCTGGTGGGCCTCGCCGCCCCGGCGGCGGCGCCCGCCCGCGCGCTCACCGCGGTGGGGCGCAAGCTCCTCGAGTTGGCGATGGCGCTCGCTCTGGGCCCGCGCTTTCTCCTGCTCGACGAGCTGCTGGCCGGGCTGACCCCCACCGAGGTGGCCGGGGCCACCGCGCTCTTCCAGCGCATCCGCGACGAGCGCGGCATCGGAATCTTCTGGGTGGAGCACGTGATGCACGCGGTGATGGCGACGGCCGACCGGTGCATCGTGCTCCATCACGGCGAGGTGATCTGCGAGGGCGCGCCCGCGGCGGTGGCGCGGGACCGCCGCGTGGTGGAAGCCTACCTGGGAGAGCCGACGGCGGCTCCGGTCTGATCCACACGACTCCAACGAGGGAGAACTGACATGAGCATGCGCAGGCGCGAGTTCCTCAAGACGGCGGCGGTAAGCGCGGCGACGGTGCCGATGTGGCCTGGACGCGCGCGCGCCCAGGCCAAGGCGGTGCGGATCGGCTATACGCTCTCGGCGACGGGCCCCTACGCGGTGGGCGCGGGCGTCACCCAGGCCCCGAACTACGCCCTCTGGCAAGAGCAGGTGAATGCGCGCGGGGGCTCGCCGTCAAGGGCGAGGGCCGGCGGCCCATCGAGTTCCTCACCATCGACGACCGCAGCGAGATCGAGACCGCCGTCCGCTTCTATGAGAAGCTCGCCGACGACGACAAGGTGGACCTGATGCTGCCGCCCTGGGGATCCGCCATGAACTTCGCCATCGCCCCGGTGGCGAGCAAGCACGGCTATCCGATGATCGGGCCCACCGCCATCTCCGTCAAGTTCAAGGAGATGACGATCCCGTACTTCTACACCATGCTCGTGCAGCCGGGGCCGCAGATGAAGGCCTTCGGCGAATACCTCAAGGACCTCAAGGGCCAGGGCAAGGTCAGCAAGGTCGCCGTCGCGTACGTCAATGACCTCTTCGGCATCGAGCTGAACGCCGCCACCGGACCCGCGCTCAAGGAGGCGGGGATCGAGGTCGTGGACACCAAGAGCTATCCGCTCGGCGCCAAGGATCTCTCACCCATGCTGAAGGGCTTCAAGGCCGCCGGCGCCGACGGCTTCATCGGGCTCACCTATCCACCCGATAACATGTTGGTCACCTCGCAGGCCAAGGAGGTGGACTGGAATCCCGCCGTCTTCATCACCGCGGTGGGCACGGCCTTCCCCTTCTACCGCGACCGCTTCAAGGGCGCCGAGGGCGTGACGGGCATCGCGGGCTGGAACCCGAAGGTCAAGTTCCCGGGGGCGCGCGAGTACTTCGACGCCCACGTCAAGAAGTTCCAGAAGGAGCCGGACCGGTGGGCGAGCGCCTTCGCGTACGCCTCGCTGCAGATCCTGGAGCGCTGCGTGGGCGAGGTCGGGCTGGACCGGCCGAAGATCAAGGCCATGCTCGACACCACCGAGTTCTCGACCGTCGCCGGCCCCATCAAGTTCGTCAAGGGCGAGAACGCGGCCACGCCCGGCATGGTCGGCCAGTGGCAGAAGGGCGAGTTCGAGCTCGTCTGGCCCAAGAGTGTGGCCACCGGCATCCCCGTGGTGCCCAAGCCCGCCTGGGCGTGAGCCGCCGCGGATCCGGCGCGCCCACCCGCGTGCGCCCGTGACGGGGACGCTTCTCGCCGACATCGTCATCGGCGGGCTCACGACGGGCGGCATTTACGCGCTCGTCGCGCTGGGACTGAACCTCCAGTACGGGCTCATGCGGGTGCTCAACGTCGCGCACGGCGAGTTCCTGATGCTCGGGGCCTACCTCACCTTCACCTTGCACACGGGGTGGGGCATGCCGCCGCTTCTGACCCTTCTCATCACCACGCCCGCGGCCTTCGTCGCCGGCGTGGCGCTGCACCGACTCCTCTACGCCCGCGTCCTGGCCACCGGCGAAGCGGGTGGGCTGGAGGCCCGCTCGCTTCTTCTGTCCTTCGGGCTCCTCTTCGTGCTGCAGAACGGCGCGCTGCTGGTCTGGAGCGCGGACCTCAAGGGCTATAGCTACCTCGCCACGCCGGTGCGCCTCTTCGGCACCGTGTTCCCGGCCAATCGGATGGTCGCGGCGGGCGTGGCTCTCTTCCTCTCGCTGGCCTTCTACGTCTATCTCCGGCGGAGCCTCGCCGGCAAGGCGGTGCGCGCCCTCATGCAAGAGCCCGACGGCGCGCGGCTCATTGGAATCGACGTGGCTCGGCTGCACGCCCGGTGCTTCGGGGCCGGCATCGCGATGTCGGCGGCCACCGGGTCGCTCGTCAGCATGCTCTTCGAGCTCACGCCCTTCATGGGCCTGCCCTATACCGTCACCGCGCTGGTCGTGGTGATCCTGGGCGGGCTCGGCAATGTCCTGGGCAGCCTCGCGGGCGCCCTCCTCCTCGGCCTGGTCGAGACCGCCGCGGTATACGCGACATCCTCGGACATCCGCGTCATCGCGTCCTATGGGGTGCTGTCCCTCATCCTGGTCCTGCGGCCCTCCGGTCTCTTTGGCCGCTAGGCTCGCGCCCGCCCTCGGTTTGGTCGCCCTCGCGGCCGCCCTCCTCGCGGCGCCGGCCGGGCTGTCCAGCTATCACCGTGCGCTCACGCTCGCCATCCTGGCGGACGTGACGCTCGCCGTCGGCTGGGCGATGTTCTCGGGTCCTTCGCGCTATCTTTCCCTCGCTACCGGCGCCTTCTTCGGCCTCGGCGCCTATGCGAGCGCGCTCACCGTCTCGCGCGCCGCGTGGCCCATCCCGGTACTGGCGGGGGCGGCAGTGGCGGCCCTGCTCGCGCTCGCGGTGGGGCTCCTCGCCCTGCGTCTCCGCGGCCCCTACTTCGCGGTCTTCACCTTCGGCCTCGCCGAGCTGGTCAAGCACTCCCTCATCTGGTACGAGACCAGCGTGACCGGCACCGTCGGGCGCCTCATCATGGATCCACCCGGGACGCTCGCGCTCTACTACACTGTGCTCGCCATCGCCGCCGCCGCCTTCATCACCGCCGCGCTCCTCCGTCGCTCGCGCTGGGGGCTGGCCCTGGTGGGCATCGGCGCCGACGAGGAGCGCGCGGAGACGCTGGGGATCGATACGGTCCGGGTGAAAATCATGACCTTTGCTCTGAGCGCGTCGTTTCTCGGCGCGATCGGGGCGGCCATGGCGCCCCGATGGACCTACCTCGACCCCCAGGTGTTCAGCCCACTGGTGTCCTTCCAGACCGTGATCATGGCCCTGGTGGGCGGCGCGGGCACCCTCTGGGGTCCGGTGCTGGGCGCGGCCTTCGTCGGCTTGGCGGGCGAGATCCTCCTCGTGAAGTTCCGCTATCTCTACATGCTGGCGCTGGGACTCACGCTCATCGTCGTGGTGCTGCTGCTGCCGCAAGGTCTTGCCGGACTGGGACGCCGGCGCTCATGAATCGGTGTGCCGCCGGCCTGGTCATGGCCGCGGCCCTCATGCTGGCGGGGTGCACCTTGATCGACTCCTACACGTTCTTTCCCGACCGGAACATCGGGCCGCCGCCGCCCGGCGTCGAGGAACGCTGGATCGAGACCCCGGACGGACAGCGCCTTCACGCCTGGTCCGCGGGGCCCGGGCCGGCGGGAGGGGCGGCGCCGGTGCCGACTCTCATCTGGTCGCATGGCAATGCCGGCAATATCGGCGGGCGCGCCAAGATCCTCCTGGCCCTCGCCCACCGGGGCCTGCGTGTCCTGGCGTATGACTATCGGGGCTACGGCCGCAGCACCGGCACCCCCACCGAGGCCGGCGTCTACCTGGACGCCGTCGCGGCATTCGACCACGAGGTCGGCCGAGGGACCGCGCCGGGCAGCATCATCAGCTTCGGCGAGTCGCTGGGCGGGGCGGTGTCCATCGCCCTCGCGGAGCGCCGGCCGTGCGCCGGCCTCGCCGTGGTCTCCACGTTCACCCGGTTGGCCGACGTCGCGCGCCATCACTATGGTCCCCTGGGCCTGCTCGCGGGAAGCCGCTTCGATTCGCTGGCCCGCGTCGGCCGCCGATCCATGCCGCTTCTGCTGGCGCATGGCGACCGGGACGAGATCGTGCCCTTCGAGCTGGGGGAGCAGCTCTTCGCCGCCGCCGCCGGCCCGAAGCGCTTTCACCGGATCATCGGCGGCCAGCACAATGACGCCCTCGCCTCCCCCGACCTCCTGGACGCAGTGGCCGCCTTCGCCCGCGAGACCGTGACCCGCCGCTGACACCAAGGCCGGGTCCAGCGCCGCGGGACGTGACCAATCAACGGCTCTTGCCTGGCCGCACGGCCCGTGTTAGGTAGCGGGTACGCCGCGTCCGTCGGGCAACGGGGCGCGCCCGCTGTCAAGGAGGACACCGGATGAGCAGCCACCGACCGAGTCGCCGGGAGTTCATCGCCACCACCGGGATCGCGGGCATCCTCGCCGCGGGACGCGCGCCCGCCCATGCGCAGGGCACCACGCTGCATCTCCTGCAGTGGTCGCACTTCATCCCCGCCGCCGACACCCTCTTCGACGCGCAGGCGCGGGAGTTCGGAAAGCAGGCGGGGGCAGACATTCGCATCGAGCGAATCAACCAGAACGACATCCAGGCCCGCGTCACCGCGGCGGTACAGAGCGGGGCCGGCGCCGACATCATCATCATCGCCAACAACCATCCCCTGCTCTACGAGAACTCGCTGGTGGACGTGTCGGACGTGGCCGATGAGATCGGCGGCAAGCAGGGCGGCTGGTACGACTATGCTCGGGTGAACTGCGTCGCGAGCGGCCGGTGGGTAGCGGTCCCGCAGTTCATCGTCTCCTGGGCCGTCACCTACCGAGAAGACTGGCTCCAGGCGGAGGGCCTCCGGTATCCGCAGACCTGGGACGAGTTCCGCGCCGCCGGCAAGCGGATGAAGGCCAAGGGCAAGCCCTTCGGCCAGGCCTTCGGGCACAGCATCAATGACCCCAACAACTGGTGCTATCCCCTGGTGTGGATGTGGGGCGGCATGGAGGTGGACAAGGACGGTCGTACCGTGGTGCTCAACCGCAAGGCCACCGTCGACGCCGTCAAGTTCAACAACGTGCTGTGGAAGGAGTGCTTCGACGAGGGCGGCCTGGCCTGGGACGACAGCAACAACAACCGCGCTTTCCTCTCCAGCGAGATCTCGCTCACCGGCAATGCGCCCAGCATCTACGTGGCCGCGCGCGGGAAGTTCCCCGACGTCTACAAGGGGACCAATCACGGGCACTACCCGCCCGGACCGGCCGGGCGCTTCTACTGGCTGCCGGCCTGGAACAGCTGCGTGATGAAGTACGGCAAGAATCAGAAACTTGCGAAGGACTTCATCCGTTACTACATGGACCGCAGTCAGTACGACAAGTACTTCGAGACCATGGACACCTTCGGTATTCCCGGCACGCGCGGGTACAAGGATCACCCGCTGTGGCGGAAGGATCCCAAGACCGCGGTGTTCCCGGAAACGCTACAGTTCGCCCGGCAGGTCGGTCATGCTGGGGCTCCCGGCCGCAAGGCCACGGAATCGCTGTCGAAGTACATCCTCGTGGACATGTTCGCCAAGAGCATCCAGGGCCTGGCCGCCGAGGACGCCGTCAAGTGGGCGGAGAGCGAGCTGCGAAAGATCTACGAGGCCTGACAACGTCCCATCCCCCCGAAAGCGAGGACACCATGCGCGACTCAGCACACCGTTCGGCTTCCCCTCGATCGTCCTTCTCCCGACGGACGTTCCTCACGGGCGCGGCGACGGTATCCGCCGCTGCCGGGCTCGAAGGCATCCTGGCGGCACGCCGCGCCCCCGCCTTCGCGCAGGGCACCAAGCTACACATCGTGCGCTGGGTAGACTTCATCCCCGAGGCCGACGTGGAGCTGAAGCGCCAGGCGCCGGAAGCCAGCAAGGCGCTGGGCGCCGAGGTGCAGTTCGAGTTCATCAATGCCAACGACCTGCAGCCGCGGATCACCGCGGCGGTCCAGTCGGGCAGCGGCGCTGACATCATCCAGATGCTGTGGAACTGGCCACAGCTCTACCAGAACGCACTCGTCGACGTCAGCGACGTGGCCGAGCCGATCGGCAAGGCGCAGGGTGGCTACTACGACGTCTTCACCTCCACCGCCAAGGTCGGCGGCAAGTGGCTGGCCGTGCCCCACGGCACCGGCGGCAACGCCGTCGCCTATCGGCGCTCCTGGCACAACGAGATCGGCCAGAAGGAGTTCCCCAAGACGTGGGATGAGTGGCGGGAGGTCGGCAAGAAGCTCAAGGCCAAGGGCAAGCCGGTGGGCCAGGCGCTTGGCCACAGTTTCGGCGATCCGCCGACCTTCGCCTACCCTTTCCTTTGGGACTTCGGCGGGGCGGAAGTAGACCAGAGTGGCAAGAAGGTCGTCATCAACAGCAAGGGCACGCTGGAGTCGGTGAAGTTCCTGCAGGCCTTCTGGAAGGACGCCTGTGACGAGGGCGGCGCGGCCTGGGACGACACCAACAATAACCGGGCCTTTCACGCCGGCGAGATCAGCGCCACGCTCAACGGCGCGTCGATCTACATCGTGGCCAAGCGCCAGAAGGAGAAGCTGAAGGACGAGAAGGGCGAGCCGCTCTTCCAGGACATCGAGCATGCGGCGCTGCTGCCCAAGGGGCCGGCCGGACAGTTCGCCCTCTACGGCGCCTTCCAGCACTCGATCATGAAGTACTCGAAGAATCAGAAGCTCGCCAAGGACTTCCTGAAGTGGCTGCACCAGGATGCCAACTACAGCAAGTGGTTCGAGGTCAACGAGGGCTATAGCGTCGGCGCCACCAAGAAGTGGGAGGACCACCCGATGTGGGCCAAGGTCGACAAGCCCCTGCAGGTGTTCCGGCAGGCGGCGCGGCAGACCCGGATGCTCGGGTACCCGGGACCGGCCACCGCCAAGGCCACCGAGTCCTACACGAAGTACATCATCGTGGACATGTACGCCAAGGCGGTCACCGGCACCAAGGCCGAGGACGCCGTGAAGTGGGCGGAAACCGAGCTGAAGAAGATCTACGAGAGCTGAGCCGGATGCGACGCCACCGGGTCCTCGTCGTCGCCGTCGGCATCGTCGCGCTTGCGCTCGGGGCGGCCTCCGCCCCGGGCGCCCTCGCCCAGCCCGTCCAGATCACCATCGCCCAGCCCGCCGAGGCGACGACGATGGACCCGGGGCGCAGCACCCAGGTGCTCACCGTCAACTACTTCTACAACCTCTACGACTCGCTCACCCGCTGGGATGCGTCGCTCGCCCTGCAACCCGGGCTCGCCACCGGGTGGCGGGCCGTCAACGACACCACCTGGGAATTCACGCTGCGGCCGGGCGTGAAGTTCCACGACGGCGCGCCGCTCACCGCCGACGACGTCAAGGCCACCCTCGAGCGCAACCTGGTCCCGGGAAAGACGGGGGTGACGGCGGGTTTCACGACCATCGAGGCGGTGCAGGCGGTCAACCCCGGCCTCGTGCGGATCATCACCAAGAAGGCCGACCCGCTGCTGCCGGTGCGCATGGCGCAGATGGGGTCGCAGATCCTCCCCGCCCGCCTCACCACCGACGAGGGCGTCAAGGAGCTGGCGCGCCGCCCGGTGGGTACCGGCGCCTACCGCTTCGTCGAGTGGGTGAAGGATGAGCGGCTGGTGATGGAAGCCAACCGCGACTGGTGGGGATGGGAGGGCCGGAAGCCGGGGGTGGACCGCGTGGTCTGGAAGCCCATCCCCGAGGACTTCCCGCGCCTGGTCGCCCTGGACAGGGGCGAGGCCGACATCGTCACCAATGTCCCGCCCGACCGCATCAAGGCCATCGCCGAGGGACGGACCACTCGGATCGTGAGCGTGCCGTCGTCGCGCACGGCGGCGTGCTCGATGAACGCAACCCAGGGACCGCTCGCGGACAAGCGCGTCCGCCAGGCCCTGCATTACGCGCTCGATATCAACGCCATCGTCAAGAGCATCTTTGCCGGCTATGGGAAGCCCTATAGCGGCGGCGTCGCCGATACCGATTTCGGCTTCAATCCCGCGCTGAAGCCCTACCCCTACGACGTCGCGCGCGCGAAGGCGCTCCTCACCGAGGCCGGCTTCCCCGGCGGGATCGACGTGACCCTGCATGCCGGCATGGGCACCATGGTGAACGACAAGCAGCTCATCGAGGTCATCGCCGACATGTGGGCCAAGGCGGGCATCCGCGCCAAGATCGCCATGCTGGAGATGGGCGCCCGGCAGAAGATGGTCAACGATCGCGCCATCCCGGTGGGCGGCCTGCTCCTCATCAATCCGCAGTCCACCCTGCTCGACGCGGACGGGAGCCTCTGGCGCCTGCTTCATCCCACCGGGCTCAACGGCAAGTACTGGGCGGGGAGCCAGCCCGGGCACCGTTTTCACGACCTCATGGAGCAGGCCCGCTACTCGCTGGATCCCGCGCGGCGCAAGCAGCTCTACACCGAGGCCACCCAGCTCGTCAGCGACGAGAAGCCGTGGCTCGAGCTCTTCCAGGAAGTCATCGTGTACGGCACGAGCCAGCGCGTGACGTTCAAGCCGCGGGCCGACTACCGGCTCATCGCGGCCGAGATGCAGGTGACCCGCTGATGGCGATACGCGTTCCGCTCATGGAGACGGGCCGGCTCTGGACCCGCGTGGAGGAGCTGCGCGCGCGCAAGGGCGCGGCGCCTTGGTCGGAGGCGCTGGTCCTCACCGACGACATCCAGGCCTTCATCATCTGCCATCCCCCGGGACACCCCAACGATACCCACTATCACCTGCACGACGAGTGGTGGGTGGTGCTCGCGGGCGAGATCGACTGGTACATCGAAGACGAGCCGAAGCCGATCCGGGGGCGCGCCGGCGACTTCGTCTTCGGCCCGAAGAATCGTTGGCACCACCTCGAGCCGCTCGGGCCCGAGCCCTCGATCCGGGTCGCCATCAACGCCCGCGGCGAGTTCCACCGCTACGATCGTCCCGGCTGCAAACCCCTTCCCGCCCCGGGCGCCTGATCACCTCGGCGACACGACGGTGAGATAGGGCGCCGCGGCCGGCTCGCCCGGGCGTATTGCGGTATTCCGGAGAATACGGGGCCGGTCGGCCGCGTGCGAGGGCGGAGCGCCCGAGCGCTCGGGCGCTCCGCCGCCCCTTGTAGAGCTTGGAGGCCGGGGCTATTCTCGGCGAGATCGAGCTCGTTCACCAACCCGACAGGAGATTCGGCATGTCGTATCGTCGCGCGATTCTTGGAATGGCCTCCGCCGCCGTCCTCGTGACTCTGCTCGGCGGGTGCACCGCCTTCTACTGGTCCAAGGTGGGCGCCACCCCGGAGCAGTTCACGCGCGACAGTCAGGAATGCGCCAAGGAAGCGGCCCCAACGCCCGCCGCCAGCGGCTACGGTGTCATCGTCCAGGACGTGTACCGCGGCTGCCTCAAGACGCGCGGGTATGTCCGCTCGAAGCAGTACGAGCCGGTGCAGGCCGGCTATTTTCGCGGCATCGAGTAGCGCTCACCCAAGGAGACCGTCCCATGCAGACCGTCAATCCCTCACGCGCCGAAATCGACGAGCGGGTGGCCCGCTTCGGCCGGCTCGAGCCCATGTCCACGATGAAGGGCAATGATCGCGTGCCGCTGGCCGCCCGCGACATCATCTTCGCGCGGAAGATCATGCCGGTGGTGCTCGAGAAGACCGACTCGCCCTTCGGGAACCAGGCGCCGGTATACGGCGCCGCGGGCATGACCATGTTCATCTCGGTCTGCCCGCCCGGCCAGGGCCCGGCGCTGCACGCGCACGTGAAAACCTTCGAAACCTTCACCGTGCTCGAGGGCAAGTTCGAGTTCTACGTCGGCGACCGCGGCGAGGACACGGTAGTGCTCGAGAAATGGGATTCGTTCTCCTGCCCGCCCGGCTGGTGCCGCGGATTCCGCAACGTGGACACCAAGGACAGCGTGCTCCAGACGGTGATCACCGGCGGTGTTCACGACCGGAACGACATCGGGCTGCCGCCCATCGTCGCCGAGCAGCTCGAGGCCATCGGCCCCGGCGTGCTGGACGAGTTCAAGAAGATCGGGCTGTCCTTCGACGCGGGAGTGGCCGGCGCGCGCTAGGCCGTCGGCGCGAGCGCGAGCCGCTATCGCTCGCCGGACGCGGTGAACTCGACCTCGGTAACCGTGCCGGCCGGAGACACCGTCAGCACGAGCAGCTTCTGGTGCACGCTGATGGAGAACCCCGAGGCCCGGGTCTGGCCATAGATCCACACCAGCCCCTGATCGTCCTCGTTCTTCACCATCGGATAGATCCACGAGCCGGTGGGCGGCCCCAGCAGCGCGACGACCTGGGCGCGCGTGGTCTCGCCTTTCTTGATCTGCGGGATCCGGGTCGCGTCGAAGTCCGTGTTGTCCGACTTGAACGAGCTCGTGAACTCGTGGCCCACGAGCACCTGGTCGAGAAAGGAATACGTCATCGCGCGGGCCGGCGTCACGCCGCTCACCAGGGGCTCGCCGCCGGTCGCGGCATAGGCATAGGTCGCCTGGCGCACGTTCTTGTCGTTCTTCAACAGGCTGCCTTCACGATAGGGCGAGCCGTAGCGCGCATTGATCTCGGCATAGGTGGTCTTGCCGAGCACGAGCGTTTCGGGCGCGGGTCGCGTGAAATCCGTCCCCGCGCAGCCCGCCGCCAGCACCGCCAGTCCCAGCGCCATCCACCGCAGCCCGATCCCCCGCCGACTCCCGTTGCTCGAGCGCATGGCTCTTCCCTCCCCGGTCGGGATTCACATCCTCCGGTCGGGTATCACGCGCCGCGGTGGACTGTCAATGTTTCCTCCGCCATGCCATAATCCGCGCCATGCCAAAGAAAATCCTCTTCATCGGCGCAGGGGCGATCGGCAGCTATCTGGGGGCCTTCCTCACCCGTTCGGGCCATGACGTGACGCTGGTCGATCCGTGGGCGGAGCAGGTCGAGACCATTCGCCAGAAGGGCATCTCGGTCACCGGACCGCATGACCCCTTCGAGGCGCGGCCCACCGCGGTGCATCTCAACGACGCGGCCCGGTTGCCGCAGGACTTCGAGATCGCCTTCGTGGCGATGAAGGCCTACGACACGCCGTGGGCCACCCAGCTCGCCCTGCGCCATCTCTCCCCCGAGGGCTATGTGGTCTCTTCCCAGAACTGCTGGCCCGATCCCATGGTGGCCGCGGTGGCGGGGGCGGGCCGCTCGGTGGGGCTCATCATGTCCAAGATCGGCGTGGCCCTCTGGAAGCCGGGGCAGGTCGAGCGCGGCATGGAGCGGGGCACCGGCAAGGGACATGACGTGTTCCGGCCCGGCGAGCACGACGGCCGGATCACCCCGCGCGTCAACGAGCTGGCGGAGATGTTCTCGGTGATCGACGGCTCCCGGGCCACCGACAATCTCTGGGGCGAGCGCTGGTCCAAGCTGTCGCAGAACTGCATGGGCAATCCCGTGCAGGCCATGACCGGGCTGGGCAATCTCGAGATCGCCTCCAGCGAAGCCGGTCGCGCCATCACCATCCATCTGGCCGCGGAAGCCGCCCGCGTGGGTCTGGCCGCGGGCCTGCGCATCCCCAAGTTCGGCGGCGCCGAGCCCGAGGAGTGGGCGCGGGCGGATCAGCGCGAGACCTGGGAGACGCTGGACCGGATGCTGACGCCGGCGTCCGCGGGCGGCCGGAACTGGCGCGCCTCCATGGCGCAGGACGTGATCAAGGGCCGCCCCACCGAGATCGAGTACATGAACGGCCACGTGGCGGCCCAGGGGCAGGAGCGCGGCGTGAAGACCCCGGTCTCCACCGCGGTGATCGAGACCATGCGCGAGGTCGAGGCCGGCACGCGCGCCCCCAGCCCCGCGAATATCGAGGCTTCGCTGAAGCGGGCGGGCGTCTAGCCCGCGGGCGCCGGTCGAGGGAGCGTCAGGGCGACTCCACCGACTGAACCACGAAGGACTCCACCGTGATACGGCGGGTCCCCTTCTGCTCGGGGATCGGGATACGGAAATAGGCGCGATCCCTCGGCCGCAGGTTGCCGTAGGCCCAGCCCTGCTGGTTCCCCACGACCTTCCCGGTGTCGTCGAGCACCTCGAGGCGCAGGCGCACCAGCCCCACCGTCTCGCGGCTGTCGTTATAGACCCAGCCCGCGACGGCGCCCCGCGTGGGCGCCTCGCGATCTTCCTCCACCCGGAACGATGCCGTGCTCGCCGGCTGGGCGTCCGCGCTCCCGGTGGCGAGCCCCAGGACGCCCGCGGCGACCACCGCCAGGATGGCGGCGAGGATACGCCCGCCCGCCATCACTGCCAACGGATATGCGCCTTCACCTTCGGATACTCCGGCGACTTGCCCTCCACGTCCACGATGCGCAGGCTCTTGTCGGGCGCCTCGAGGAGGAGGTTGTTGTTGCTGAAGCCGACGAACTTGCCCCAGTCCTTCGGAACCGTCACCTCGTACCTCGGGGTCATCGTCTGGGCCAGAGCGGGGCCCGGCTCGGGCATCCACGGGCGCGCGGCGATGACGGCGAGGGCGACGGCGATGACGGTCAGCACCACCCTGGTGTAGCGGTCGATGGTCACAGGGACCTCCTGGTGATGGGTGCACTCCGCTCGACGGTTGCCGCTCTACACCTCATGGATACCATGCCCACGGAGGGGCGCAAAGCGGCGCGAGCGCCCGTGTCGCCGCGCACGGATCCCAGTACCACGCGGCATCGGGTTCTCGGCTCCCCCCACGCTCACGGAGGTTTCCATAGGCGGAGCTCTCCGGACGCTTGGGCTGGCGGGTGGACCGATTCGCCCATCACCCGTACGTGAAGAACCTCATCCCGCACAACGTCGTCTACAACTGCTGCCGCCTCCAGGACACCTGGCTCGACAAGTGAGCTGAGGCGCTAGATGTAGACCGCCTTCATCTGCGCGGCGGGATAGCGCGTGCCCGCCGCCGCCCCCGCGGGTACCGCGGCGGAGATCCGTTCCACGTCGCGCGCGTCCAGCCGCACGCGGAGCGCGCCCAGGTTCTCCTCGAGCCGGTCTTCCCGCTTGGTTCCCGGTATGGGGAGCACGTCGGCGCCCTGCGCGAGCAGCCAGGCCAGCACGAGCTGGGCCGGCGTGCAGCCTTTCTCGACGGCGATGCCCTCGAGCCGATGCACCAGCTCGACATTGGTGCCGAAATTTCCGTCCTGGAAGCGCGGGTGATCGCGGCGGCGGTCGCCCTCCGGGATGTCCTCGGGTTTCTGGATCTGGCCCGTCAGGAACCCGCGGCCCAGCGGCGAATAGGCGACGAAGGAGATCCCCAGCTCGCGACAGGTCCGGAGGGTTTCCTCGGCGTCCGTCCGATACAGCAGCGAGTACTCGGTCTGCACCGCGCCCAGCGGGTGCACCGCGTGCGCGCGACGGATGGTGGCGGGCGCGGCCTCGCAGAGGCCGATGCTTCGCACCTTGCCCTGCTCCACCAGGCGCTTCATCGCGCCCGCGGTATCCTCGATCGGCACCGCGGGGTCCACCCGGTGCTGGTAGTAGAGGTCGATCACGTCCACGCCGAGGCGCTCGAGGCTGGCCTCGCAGGCCTGCTGCACGTATTCCGGCCGCCCATTGACGAGATTGCCGCTACCGGCGGGATTGCGCACCTGGCCGAACTTGGTCGCGATCACCGCCCCCGCCCGCCGGCCGCGGATGGCGCGGGCGATGACCTGCTCGTTCTGCCCCCAGCCGTACATGTCCGAGGAATCGAGATGGGTGACGCCGCGGTCCAGCGCGTGCTGGATCAGGGCCACCGAGGCCGCGTCGTCCGCCGCCCCGTAGACACCGGACAGGGACATGCAGCCGAGACCGAGCGCGGAGACCTCCACCGCCGTCTTGCCGACCTTGCGAGTGTCCATGGGCGGGATCATACACCGCGTTGACGGCCCCGGCGTCCCCGCGTAGGCTCTCACGCCATGCGCCCCGCCATGCTTCGGGTGCACCGCTGGATCGGGCTCCTCACCGGGCCCGTCATCCTGGTCCTCGGCCTGAGCGGCTCGGTCCTGGTCTACCGCGATACGCTCGACGCCGCCCTCGGCGGTGGCCCGCCCGCGGTCGAGCCCGCCGCCTCAACCGCCTCGCTCGACGCCGCCGTCGCCGGGGCGCTCGCGCGCTTCCCGGGCGCGGAGCCGCGCGCCATCGCGCTCTCGACGTCCGCCCGGGAGCCGCACCGGATCGAGCTCCAGTGGCGCGGTGACCGCGTGGAGGTCTGGGTGGATCCCTATCGCGGCACCGTGCTCGGCAGTCGCCTTCCCGACCGCTCCGTCCTGGTGGCGGTGCACCGCCTGCACGCGTCGCTGCATCTCGGCCGCTCGGGCTCCGCCGTGGTGGGCGTGCTGGGATTGCTCCTCCTGCTGGAAGGCGCGACGGGCCTCTGGCTCTGGCCGCCTTCGTCGTGGCGGCGCCGCGCGTCCGCCCCCCCACGGCGGCTGCGCGCCGACCCCGGCGCCGCGCACCGGCTGCTGGGCGCGCTGACCCTCGCGGTCAATGGACTCCTGGGCGTCACCGGATCGCTCCTCGCGTTCACGGCCATGGCCGGGGGCTCGCCGGATGGGCTCCTCGCGCGGCTTCACCCGGGGATCCTCCTCTTGCATTCCGGCGGAATTGGCGGTGAGCCGACGCGGATCCTGTGGGCGCTCACGGGTTTGACGGTGGGCTTTCTCGGGGTGAGCGGCTATCTCCTGGCGGGAGCCGCCGAGCGCGCCCGCGCGCGGGCGCCGCGGACTACCCGGTAAAGCCTACCGCGCCCCACGCTCTCCTCCTTCGAGGCCTCCTCGCTGACCAGCCAGGCCTTCACGGGTTCTCCGCCCACGCCATGCGCGCGGATCGCTACCGCGCGCGATACTCGTCGATGACCCCGAGGATGCGCCCGCGGGCCGCCTCGCGCACAGCGGGGTCGGCCAGGTCGCGACCTCGATACTCCTCTTCGATCTCGTACATCCGCACGAAGCGGGGCGGTTGGCCGGGACGTGTGCGCTCGACGAAGGGCGCGTCACCCGCCAGCACCCCATCCCAGGTCTCGCGCAGGAGCGCCCAGAACGCGCGGCCATCGCGCGCGAAGGCGGCGGCCGCCGCGCACTCCGTGTCCGGCAGCCGTACGTACCACGTCTTGCCCAGCTCCCGGGCCAGCGGGGTCCGCCCGCCATCCGCGTGCACGGTCTTCACATTGTCCTGGCGCTCCAGCCAGCTCGAGCCGTAGGCCACGATGCGCGTGCCGCGCTGGAGTGCCTGATAGTCCGCGCGCCCCATGTCGCGGGACTCGCGGCCGGGAATGGGCGCGTAGTTGGCGCAGGACCATTCCGGGTAGCCGCCGGTGGCTTGCCAGGCGGACGCGCACTGGTAGCGCAGCCCGTCGTCGAGATTGGTGATCCGCCGCGTCCAGAGGCCCGGCGAGGCGCGCAGGTCGCGCACCTGCCAGGTCTGCGGGGCCACGAAGTCATAGAGGAAGGGCGCGTCGCGCTCCCAATCCTCCGATTGATGCCGCAGCAGGCTCTCCGTCCGCACCGCGCCGGCGAGGTCGGCGGCGAAGAGGATGCGCTGCAGCCGGAGGCGGCGCGGCGAGAGCGTTTCCGCCGTGATCCACTCCTTCACGGACTTGTCTCGGTTGACGTCGTAGACGCGCGGGTCGCGGACATAGCCCGGGCGCAGGCTCTCCACCTCCACGAAGCTATAGTCCACGAGGAAGCAGCCGGTCAGGCTCCGGATGGCCGCGAGGCCGGCCTCCAGCGACGCATCGGCGGCTTCCGCGGCGCCGGCGCCGAGCGTGAGCACGAGCGCCACCGCCGCCGTCACGTTTCTCGCCCGCGCGCGGGCGACCTCGCGCACGCGTTGCCGCCAGCCGCGGAAGCGCGGCCACCAGAGATAGAGCCCGGAGAGCGACCGCCCCATGAAGGCCAGATTACACGCTCCCGTGATGGGCCGCCCTATCTCGCGCGAGCGGAGCTGGCGATGCCACGACCAGGGCGCGCGTGACCTCGTGCAGGCGCGAGAGCCCGTCCAGCGCCCTGCCTCGACCGGGGGCCCGGCCGCTAGATCTGGGAGTAGCCGCTGCCCCGGGAGTCCACGCCGCGGCCCTTGGCCTCGGCGATCCAGCCGTGTTCCTTGAGGATCTCCTGACTATAGGTCACCCGCCCGGTGATCTGCTCGCACGGAAGCGTGGCGAGGAGCAAGGCGGCGCGCGCCATCAGGATGGCCGGCTCGCCCCGCGGGTCGTCCATGCTGCGCACGAGCTTGTGATGGACGGTGCCCGGCGTCGGCACCACCTGAGACGGCGAGACCGCGGTGACCGAGATCCCGTGGGCATACACCTCGCGGGCCAACCCCTGGGTGAAGCGCTCCAGCGCCGCCTTCTCCGCGCCATAGCAGGTGCCGCCGGTATACCGCTCCGGCTCCGGGTATGGCCCGCGGCCGGGTCCGATGGCCGAGCCCGACGAGATGTTCACGATGCTCCCCCGCCGGCGCGGGACCATGTCCGGGAGGACGAGCTTGCTGAGGATGAACGGCGCGTGCACGTTCACCGCCCAGGAGCGCAGCCACTTGTTGACGGGATAGTCCTGAACGGGGATGAAGTAGGTCAGGGCAGCGTTGTTGACCAGCACGTCCACCGGGCCGTAGGCCTTCCGCGCGGCCTCCAGCAGGCGCTCGCACTCGGAGGGCTCGGAGATGTCCACCGCCACCGCGGTGGCCTCGCCGCCGGCCTTCCGGATCTCGCTCACGGTGTGCTCGAGCGAGCCCTCCAGCGGATGGTCGCCCTCGCGAAGCGTCCGGGCCGCGCACACCACGCGACCGCCCTCGGAGGCGAAGAGCCTGGCGATGTCGGCGCCGATCCCGCGGCTGGCGCCGGTGACCACGGCGACCTTCCCGTCCAGCTTCCCGTCGAGTTTTGCCATGGATGTCGAGGGCAGATCGCGCAGTGGCGCGCGTTACTGCATCGTGCCCGTCAGTTCGATGACCTTGCCGGCACGAAGCACGCTCATCTTGAACGGGGTACCCGGCGCCCCGCCGGCCAGATGGTTGCGGACCTTCTCGATATTGTCCTCGGACACAACCGGGATGCCGTCGACCGAGAGAATGATGTCGCCGCCCAGGGCCACTTCCTTCCCGCTGATGGTGACCATCTTGTTCCCCCCCTGCAGGCCCATGTTCCACGCCATCGAGCCCTGGGCGACCACTTTGACGAGGAACCCGGCGGGAGCAGGGACGTTCAGGAGGGCCGCGAGCTCGCCGGTGAGCAAGAGGCCCTGGAGGGCGCCCCAGAAGACTTTCCGGGGGACCAGCAGCGTTTTTGCGCTGTTGATCGACACGACAAAGCCCAGGCCCTCGCTGCCTCCGGACTTGGAGATGTTCTGGCTGACGATGGCGACGACCTCGCCCGCCATGTTGAACACCGGGCCACCGGAGTTGCCGGTATTGATCGTGGCCGTGGTCTGGAGGAACTCCGCCAGAGGCATGTCAGGGAAAATCGTGTTGGGGCGGCCAGCGGGCACTGATCCAGCCCACGCTCATCGAATAGGCAAGCCCGTAGGGGGCGCCGACGATCATGACCTGCTGGCCGACCTGCACGCTGTCGGAGTCACCCATCCGCGCCACCCGCATGGCCCTGGTCACCCGCTCGAGCTGCAGGAGCGAGACGTCGGCGGCTGCATTCGCCGAGAGGAGCGTCGCGCGCACGACCTCACCGCCGATGCCCTCGACGGTGATCTCGTCCATGCCGTTGACGACATGCGCGGACGTCATCACCCTGCCGTCGGCGGAGATCAGAACCCCGGAGCCCGTCTCCTTGAAGGAGGTGACACCCCCGGCGCCGACGTCGCGCCCCTTGGCCCGCACGACCACGACCGACGGGCTGACCCTGCGGAAGGTCTCCTCCAGGTTCTGGGCCCGGACCGCCGGGGCCAAGGCCGGGAGCACGGCTGCCGCGAGCACTACTGCGAGTAGACTCTTCAATGACCACCTCCACGATCCGATTCTGAGCATGAACCAGCCTAGACTAAGGTGTTCACCCCAGAGAGGCAAGGGGCATAGCCCGAGGGCGACCCGGTGCCCGCGTGGAGCGCTAGGGCAGCGCGAGCACGCGGTTGAGCGCGGGTCACATGAGGACCATCTGGGTCTGGATGGTCATGGACAGGAGGCGCCCTCCGTCGTCGGTGACGCGCGTCTGCCACACCTGAGTCCGCTTGCCGCGGTGGAGCGGCGTGGACTCCGCATGCGCGGCGCCGGAGCGGCCGGCGGCGAAGAAATTGGTCTTGGACTCCAGCGTGGTGGTGGTCGCGCCCTCGGGCAGGTTGAGCACGGTGGCCATCGCGCCCACCGTGTCCGCGAAGGCCATGAGGGTGCCGCCGTGAAGCGCGCCCCCGACCGTGAGGACCTCGGCGCGAATCGGGAGCCGCGCGCGCACACGGTCCAGCGCCACCTCCACGAACTCGATCCCGAGATGCTCCCCTAAGGTCCCCTTCCACCGCTCCGTCACCAGCGCGGGATCCAGGCTATCGGTCATCGGGAAGCCTCCTTGTGCGTGAGACTGGTGCGTGAGACTGCTGCCCATCGGGGCCGGGGAGCGTCCCCCATTCATCCACCGTCTCGCCCGCGCGGCCGGCGGTGACGGCTAGAGCCCGCCCCACACCTCGTGGGCCAGCTCGACGCAGAGCGCGAGCTTCGCGCGCTGCTGCTCGATGCCGATCTCGTTGCCCTCCACGGTCGAGGAGAAGCCGCACTGGGGGCTCAGGCATAGCTGATCGAGCGGGATGTACTTCGCGGCCTCGTCCAGCCGACGCTTGAGGTCGTCCTTTTTCTCGAGCGCGCCCGATTTCGACGTCACCAGCCCCAGCACCACCCGCACCCCCTTGGGCACGTGGCGGAGGGGCGAGAAGTCGCCCGAGCGCGCGTCGTCGAATTCGAGGAAGAAGCCCGTCATACGGCATCTGGGTGAAGATGGTCTCGGCCACGCGCTCGTAGCCGCCCTGCGCCCGCCACGACGAGCGGAAATTGCCCCGGCAGAGATGGGTGCAGATGGTGAGGTCACGCGGCTGATCGCGCAGCACGCCCCGGACCATGGCGACGGACAGCGCGAGCTGGGCGTCGGGATCGTCGCCGCGCTGGCGTCCCTGCTCGCGCATCGACTCGTCGCAGAGATAGGCCAGGCTCACGTCGTCGAGCTGGAGATAGCGGCAGCCCGCCGCGTAGAGGTCGGCGATCTCCGCGCGATACGCGGCCACGGTGTCCTCGCCGAACGCGTCGAGGCTGCGATAGACGTTGCCGATCAACGTTGGCCGTCCCGACCTGGGTGTAGAGCATGGACGGCGACGGGAGGGTGAGCTTGGCGGTGCGCTGCACCGCCGAGCGCAGGAACCGGAACCCTTCGACGAAGATGGGCCGCGGCCGGGTGACCCGCCCGGTCACGGCGAGGTCGGGACGCGTGAAGAACATCTCTCCCGATTTCCCGGTGAAGGTCACCGGCAGCGACTTGCCCTCGCTGGACAGCCCGCCGAGCTGGAGCAGGAAGTCCATGTGCCAGGCCTTCCGGCGCATCTCGCCATCGGTGATGCCCTGAAGGCCCACCCCCTCCTGCAGCGCCACCGCGTCGCGGATGGCCGCGTCCTCGGCGGCGCGGAGTGCTTCCGGAGTGGCGCGACCGGCCTCGCGCTCGAGGCGGAGGGCCTTGAGCGCGGGCGGGCGCAGGAGGCTGCCGACATGATCGGCGCGAAACGGTGGACGCTGGTCCGCCATGGCGGTCATGACCTCCGCTCCCTCTCAGCGCGCGGGCTTGTCCACCGCCGCGTAGATCATGTCCTTGAGGAGGGCTCGGTAGTACACGCGCTGCTTGGGCGACTGCATCATGAAGACCACGAACATGTTCTCCTTCGGGTCCACCCAGAAATAGGTGCCGCCCGCCCCACCCCAGTTGTACTCGCCCACCGAGCCGGGAAGCGGCGAGACGCCCGCGTCCTTCCGCACCGCGAAGCCCAGACCGAAGCCGAAGCCGGCGCCGGGCAGGTAGAGCGGACCCGGCGCGACCGCGCCCATATGATCGGCGGTCATGTACGCCACCGTCTTGGGGCCGACGATGCGCTTGCCGTCGAGGGTGCCGCCATTGAGCAGCATCTGGAGAAAGCGCGCGTAGTCCATGGCGGTGCCCACCATGCCGCCGCCGCCCGACTCCCACTTCTGCGCCACCCGCGGGTCGTTGAACTCCGCGTCCAGGCCGATGCTGCGGTCATTGGGAAAGGGCTCGGCGATCCGGTCCTGCTTGGCCTTGTCGGTCACGTAGAAGGACGTGTCCTTCATGCCCAGCGGGTCCAGGATGCGCGCCTTCTCGAACTCGTAGAGTGTCTGGCCGGAGACCACCTCGATGAGCCGGCCCAGCACGTCGGTCGAGTGGCTGTAGTCCCAGGTGGTGCCGGGCTGATAGATCAGCGGCAGCTTGGCGATGCGATCCACGAACTCCGCGTTGGAGGGATAGTCCACCCAGAGCTTCGAGTCCACATAGGCCTTCTTCACGAGCCCGGCGCCGAAGAAGCCATAGGTCAGGCCGGAGGTGTGGCGGAGCAGGTCCTGGACCGTCATGGTGCGGCGGGGCGCCACCAGCTCGAGGGTGGGCGTGCCGCCGCCGCCATCCGCCTTCTCGACGCCGACCTTCACCGTTCCGAGCTGGGGGATGTACTTCGCCACCGGATCGGCCAGCGAGAGCTTGCCCTCCTCGAAGAGGATCATGGTGGCCACGGAGGTGATGGGCTTGCTCATGGAGTAGATGCGGAAGATGGCGTCCTTGGTCATGGGCGCCTTGGACCCGGGGTCGCGCACGCCGACGGTGTCGAAGGCCGCGATCTTGCCGTGGCGCGCCACCAGCAGGATGGCGCCGGGGATGGTCCCCTTGTCCGCGTCGGCCTTGAGCATGGCGGTGATGCGGGCGAGCCGCTCGGAGGACAGCCCCACCTGCTCGGGCTTGACGACCTGGGCAGGCTCTGCGCCTGGGCCAGGCCCGGCGGTGACGAGGCAGAGCAGCGCGACCAGCACGTGGAGTCGAAGTGATCGCATCATCGCGGTGTCCTTTCGAGTTGGCGATTCAGGTCGGGGAGATTCGTCGGACGTCGCGCCGCCCAGGGTCGCGCGGCCTCGAGCTGGCCGGCCAGGCGGAAGAGCAGGGCCTCGCCGCCGAAGGGCGCCGCGAACTGGACGCCGAGCGGCAGCCCGCTTCGCGACCAGGCCAGCGGCACCGACATCGCCGGGTTGCCGGACGAGTTGAAGAGCGCGGTGAAGCCGATGGAGGCGAGCACGGCGGCCAGGTAGGCGTCCGCGTCCGCGCTGGACATGTCGAGCACGCCGAGGGGATAGGGCGGCCGGCACATGGTCGGTGACAGGATGATGTCGTGCCGGGCTGAAGAAGCGGGCCACCGCGCGGCCCGTCCGGTGCACGACTCCCATGGAGCGCGCGTAGTCGGCGGCGGTGTGCGCGGCGCCCACGGCCGCGAACTCCCAGGTCACGCGCTCGACGTCGCCGGCCTCGAGCGGCCGCCCGCGCGCCCTCGCGCCCGCGTCCAGCGCCGCCCGCACGTTGGCGCCGATGATGATGCGGGTGGCCTGGGCGAGCGCGTCGCGGTCGAAGTCGGGGCGCGCTTCCTCCACGTGATGGCCCAGCGACTCGCAGAGCCGCGCCGCGTCCGTGGCGGCGGCGGCGCATTCGGGATCCACCGGGGCGCCGTTCCACGAGGCGGTGGCCAGCGCGATGCGCAGCCGTCCGGGAGCACGGCCGACCTCGTCGAGGAACGGGCCCGCCGGCGGCGGCGCCCAGTACGGATCGCCCACGTCGGGCCCGGCGGTGACGTCGAGCAGCGCGGCGCTGTCGCGCACGGAGCGCGTCACCGCATGGCCCACCGAGGCGCCGCCCCAGCCCTCCCCCGCATCGGGTCCCATGGGATTGCGGGCGCGGGTGGGCTTGAGGCCGAACAGCCCGCAGCACGAGGCCGGGATGCGGATGGATCCGCCGCCGTCGGTGGCATGGGCCATGGGCAGCATGCCCGCGGCCACCGCCGCCGCCGCGCCGCCGCTGGAGCCGCCCGCGCTGTGCGCACGGTTCCACGGATTGCGCGTGGGGCCGAAGAGCCGCGGCTCGGTGGACGGCGCCAGCCCCATCTCGGGCGTATTGGTCTTGGCGAGGATGACCAGTCCGGCACGCTTCAGCCGCGCCGTGTACTCGCTGTCGTGGTCGGCCACCGCGCCGGCGAAGAGCCGGCTCCCGTAGCTGGTCACCGCTCCGGTATAGAGCGCGCCGAGATCCTTCAGCGCATAGGGGACGCCGGTGAACGGCCCCGCGGGGAGGCCCGGCGCGATGGCGGCGCGCGCCTGGTCGTACAGCCGGTTCACCACCGCGTTGAGCGCGGGGTTCAGGGCCTCCACGCGCTCGATGGCGGTGTCCAGCATCTCCTCCGCCTTCACCTCGCCCTGCGCGCACCAGGGCGGCGAGGCCGAGCCCGTCGTACCCCTCGTAGTCCGCGAATCCCATCAGCGCCTCCTCACGGCACCTTGCCATCGAGCTGGATCACCTGCCCCGCCCGCATCACCTTGGCCTTGATGGGCGGCGCCGGAGCGAAGCTGGCTCATGCCGATCCCGGATCCTGCCGGCGTCGGCGGCGGTGGCCACGGTGATGCCTTCAACCTCCAGCAGGATATCGCCGCCCACCACCAGGGTCTGCGCCATCGATGACGGCGGTCTTGGTGCCGCCGCGCATGCCCATCTCGTCCGCCGGCGAGCCCTTGGCCACCGTCTTCACCATGAAGCCCACCGTCTTCGGCGGGAGATTGAAGATGTCGGCGAGCTCCTCGGTGAGGAGCTGCCCTTCGAGCCCGGTCCAGAAGGAGCGCCGTTCGAGGAGGAGCTGCTTGGCGGTATTGACGGTGGCCACGAAGCCCAGGCCCTCGCTGCCGCCGCTCTTGGAGATATTGTGGCTGACGATGCCGATCACCTCGGCGGCCATATTGAACATGGGGCCGCCGGAGTTGCCGGTATTGATGGTGGCGTCGGTCTGGAAGAACTCGGCCAGCGGGATGGCCTTGTACACGGTGTTCGGGGGCCAGCGGGCGCTGATCCAGCCCACGCTCAGCGCATGGCTGAGCCCGTAGGGCGCGCCGATCACCACCACCTGATCGCCCACCCTCACCGCGTCGGAGTCGGCCAGCCGGGCCACCCGGGCGCCCGGTGGCACGCGCTCGAGCTGGAGGAGGGAGAGATCGGCGGCGGGCTCGGAGGAGACCACGCGGGCCTTGACCGTCTCCCCGCCCAGGAACTGCACCGTGATCTCGTCCATGGCGTGGACCACGTGGGAGGCGGTCATCACTTTGCCGTCGGCGGAGATGAGCACGCCGGAGCCCGTCTCGCTGAAGCGTGTCTGCCCGGTCGCGTCGACGTCTCGCCCCCGGGCCCGGATCACCACCACCGAGGGGGCCGCGCTTCGGAACACATCGCCGACGCTCTGCGCGCCGACACGTCCCCGGCCACACGGACAGGCCGAGGCCGAGAGCGAGACCCACGATGACCGCACGCCGCGCGATGTTCATGGCTGGCCCCTTGCTGGAGTGGGAGGAGCGCAAGCCCGCCCGGTGGCATCCAGGAGGCCGCGACGCCCGAGCGTATCAGCGCCGACATGCTCCCGGCAACCGTCTTGCGGAAAGCCCCCTACTTCGTCGCGGCGGGGTAGATCGCCTTCCAGTCCGCCTTCATGTCGACCACCGTCCACTTCCCGGCCAGCGCCTCGTCGAGCGCCTTGTCGAGCCGCCCGACGGACGACTGCCGATCATAGGCGTATTCGCGCTCCGCGTCGGTGTGGCGGATCAGCACCATGAGGCGCGCCCCCGGCCCCGCCGCGGTCCACTGGAGCATCTGGAGGTCGCCGTCGGAATTGCCGAAGGCCGCGATGGGGCGGCGCCCGATGAACTTGTGGATCCCGACCGGCTTGCCCGCCTTGTCGTCGATGAAGTCGATCTCGGGGAGGCGGAGCAGCACCGGCTGCCCGCCGCGCAGCTCGAAGCGCGTCTTGATGCTGCTCCCTATCACCTGCTCCGGCGGAATGCCGTAGGCCTGCTCGACCCACGGCCGCATGAACTCGACCCCCCCGCCCGAGACGATGAAGGTCTTGAAGCCATTGGCCCGCAGAAAGGCCAGCACCTCCAGCATGGGCTGGTAGACCAGCTCGTTGTAGGGGCGCCGGAAGCGCGGGTGGCGGGCCTTGGCCAGCCAGTCTTTCACGATGGCCTCGAACTCGGCGGTCGTCATGCCGGCGTGGGTGGCCATCATGATCTGGCCCAGCCCTCGCTCACCGGTGGCGGCGAGCGCCTTCATGTCGCCGTCCAGCACCGCCTTGAAGGGCTGCTTCTCTCGCCACTCGGGATGCTTGGGCGCCAGCGCCTTCACCCGGTCCATGGCGAAGACGAACTGGAAGTACATGGGCTGCTCGGACCAGAGCGTGCCGTCGTTGTCGAAGGTGGCGATGCGCTCGGCGGGCGGCACGAAGTCGGGCCCGCCCGGCGTGGTGACGCGCTTGACGAAATCCAGGAGGGCCGCCTTGCTGGCCCCCTCGCTCCAGGCCGGCAGGGGATCGTTCTGGGCGCGCACCATCCCCGCGCTCGCGAGCAGGGTGACCGCGGCGAGCAGGGCCACCCACCCGCCCCGATTCAGCGCCCGGGAGCACCGCGTCCTCGCCCGCATCGGCACCCTCTATGTATCGTCTCCCGCGTGTCTCGCGCTATAGGACCTTGGTCCTATCGCCATCGCGGGCCTCGGCGGGAGATTCTGTCTGTCGACGTGATATCCAACCTGGATCGTCGGTGGCGGCTCGCGCGCGCGACGCGATGGCTCTCCCTGTCCGCGCTGGCGGCGCTCCTGGCCGGCTGCGCTGCCGCCGCCATCGATCCGGCCACGCCCTATCCCGAAGCGACCATCGATCCCGGGCCGTCCGGCTGGGAAACGCCGCCGCTCTTCTCCGCGGCGAAGATCCTGCCGAGGCCGCTCCTCACCGGCACGCACCACGCCCTCGAGGACCTGGTGGTCAACGACGGAGCCAACCATCACTTCGTCATCGCGTCCGAGTACGGCTCCTTCGAGGCGGCGGGCCTGGCCAAGCTCCGCATCCGCCTGAACGAGATCCGCGGCATCGCGGCCCTCCGGGCGGCGCGCGCCAGCACGCCATTCACCGAAGCCGCGGAGCGAGAGGCCTTGCGCCCGCTCGCCGGGCTCAAGCTGCTGGTCACCCGGCCGGTCGACGCCATCAAGGGCATCGGGGGCGGCATCATGGAATTTCTCAGCATCCCCTTCCGGGCGATGCGGGGGGAGCGGACGAACCCGCGCGAGGACAATGTCCCCGAGCAGCTCATCGGCTTCTCGTACCAGAAGCGCATGATTGCCCACGATCTGCACGTGGACCCGTACTCGACCAATCCCGTCCTGCAGCAGGAGCTGAACGCCCTCGCGTGGGTGGCCTTCGCGGGCCAGCTCGGCCCCACCGTCGTCTACTCGATCCTGCCGTTGGGGCTTCAGGCCCAGATCGTGCTCGACATTCCCCTCTGGACCTCGCGCCTGGACGAGCAGGTCCGGGACCAATCACCCGGCGATCTGCGAGAGACGAACCGCGCGCGGCTCCGGACCTTCGGCGCAGCGGCCGACGACATCCACGAGTTCTTCCTCAACCCGTACTACTCGGTGACCCAGAACACGCGGATCGCCGTCGCGCTGGAGGACATGGCGGGGGTGCCCGACCGGGGGCCGTTCGTGGGCGTGGTATCCGAGGCCGAGTCGGAGGAGCTGGCGCTCCTCTACGAGCAGGTCGTCGAGATGATGCGCGCGTACTACATGGCGGTGGGGGGCGTGCGGCGCATGGTGCTCTTCCCCCGCATGGCGGGTCTCCTCAACCAGGACGACGAGCTCATCGTGATGTTGCCGGTGGACTACGTGTTCTGGACGCCGGCCTCCGCGAAGGCCTTGCGGACGATGACCATGCACGCGCGGCTGGGCGCGCCGGGCGCGACCCCCACGCTCTGGCTCACCGGTCGTATCTCGCCCCTGGCGCGAACGGAGGTGGAAGCGCTGGGCTGGAAGGTGCAGGAGGAAGTAGGGGCGCGGCTGGAGCCCGGCCTGCGTTAGCCCGCGTTCCGCACCAGCACCCGCTGCTCGGGCGCGGCGAAGCCCGCGGCCCCGAACGTGTCGCGAATGGTCCGGTTGGTGTCGAAGTACACCTGCCAGTAGTGGTCGCCCGCGCAGTACGGGCGCACCGCCAGCACCGGCCCCAGGGGCGTGAACTGGAGGATCTCCACATCGGGCCGGGGATCCGTCCTGACATTGGGGATGGTGGCCAGCCGCTCCCGCAGCAGGCGAACGGCCGCGGCGACGTCGGTGCTGTTGTCGAGCTGGGCCAGGAGATCCACCCGGCGATAGGGATTCGTGGAGAAGTTCTGGATGGTGTCGCTGAACACCTTGCTATTTCCGATCATGGTCCGGACATTGTCGGCCGTGTTCAGGGTGGTGATGAAGAGCCCGATCTCCTCGACCACGCCCAGGGTGCCGCCGGCCTGAATGAGATCGCCGATCTTGTACGGGCGCAGGATGAGAATGAAGATCCCCGCGGCCAGGTGGGACAGGAGCCCGCTCCACGCCGCGCCCACCGCCAGGCCGACGCCCGCCAGGAGCGCCGCGAACGAGGTGGTCTCGATGCCGAACAGGTTGAGGATGGCGAGGACGAGGGCGACGTTGAGCAGCACCTTGACGGCGGTGCCGATATAACCCGCCACCGTCTGGTCGAAGGTAAAGCGGAGGCTGCGGACGACGAGGCGGGTGACGAGGTTGATGAGCCAGCGGCCGATGATCCAGAGCGCGAGCGCTCCGACGAGCTTCAGAACGAAGCTCGTCAGCAGCGGCACCGCGCTCTGGACCACGGCCTCGAAGTTCACTGACTGCCGTTACTCAGGGTATCGCGTGTAGGCCTAGCGTTCCTTGGTGAGGAACTGGTCACGCCGGTTCCGCGCGCGGCAGGCGTCGCTCGACTCGGAGCAGATCGGCCGCTCCTTGCCGAAGGACACGATGGTGATGCGATCGGACGACACACCCTTGGAGACCAGATAGTCCATCGCGGCCTTGGCCCGCCGCTCGCCGAGCGCCAGGTTGTATTCCGCGGTGCCCCGCTCGTCGCAATGCCCCTCGATGAGCAGGAGGTTGTTCGGGTTGCGCCTCAGCCAGTCCGCGCTGGCGTCGAGGATCTTCGCGTCACCGGGCCGGATCACGGCCTTGTCGAAGTCGAAGTTGATGGCCTTGAGATTGTCGTTCGCCGCGTACTCCTTGGGCGGCGCCGGCGCGGGAGCCGGGGTCGGAGTCACCGGCATCGGCGCGGGAGCCGGTGCGGGAGCTGGCGCCGGGGCGGGCGCGGGCGCCGGCCTGCGGAGCGGGAGCCGGTGCCGGGGCGGGAGCGGGGGGCGGCGGCGCGGGCGCGGCCACCGGCGCCGGCGCCGGAGGCGGCGGCATCAGCGGACGCTTCGGGCAGCCGACCAGGAACACCGTGAGAGCGAGCAGAGGAAGGATGAACGCGAAAGAGCCGAGTCTGGCACGCATTATGGGGGTCCTCGCCTAGTCCTGGAAGATCTGGTTCGGGCTCACCGTGAGCGCCTTCCCCCACCAGTTCTCCTTGGGGGCGGCCGCCATGTCGGCACGGGTGACGCGGAGATTCGACCCGTCCTTGTTGTTGCGGATGCGAGAACCCCATGTGCTGGTCCGACGCGAAATGGGTCGAGTGGCTCTTCCACTCTGCCCATTCTTCCGAGGTGGCGCAGCCGCTCAGCGAGACGGCCGCCGCAAAGGCCATCACTGTGGACACCGTTCGTACCCGCATGTGGAGTTCCTCCTGTCGGTCTCCGACCTGGTCGGCCACCGGTTGGGGCACCGACGTCCCCACCCAGGGGCCTCGCGCCGAAATCCCCGTTCGCGCCTCGATTGTTCCCGCATCACCCGGCGCCGTGGGTGGCATGGCGGCCGCGGCCTCGCCGCGGTCGCCGGAAGATTGCCTCGCATTCACTCGGCAGCACATACCCGGTTCCCCCCCGACGGTAGTGTGTCGACGAAGGGGTCGGATATTGGACCATAGTCGTATCACCCTTTGAGGCTACCGGGGCAGCCCATCCCCATCCCAAGCCCGGGGAGCCGCCGGCGACCCGCCCGCGGGCGGCTATTGGCCGCGAGTGAGCTCGGCCGTGTACCCCATCCCGGCCGCATCCTGGGCCGCCACCTTGAGCAGGGGCTTGCCTCCCCGATCGAACAGCGAGTAGACGTGGGTCCCCCCCTTCTCGCCCTGGCCGTAGAGCTTCCCGTCGCGCAGGGTCAGCTTCCCCTTGCCGTGCAGCACGCCGACCTGACGAAAGCTGGTGAACTCAAAGGTGCCGTCGTCCTTGATGGCGAGCTCCACCCAGTCCTCGCGGCTGCCGCTGGTCGTGTCCCGCGCATAGATCCCCGACCACTTGCCGGACACCGTCTTGAGGTCGGCAATGGCCACCGGCACGGTGGCCGCCGGTGGGACGCCTCCCGCGCAGCCGATGAAGCCGGTGACAGCGAAGGCCAGGAGCACCGGCACGGCCAGGAGGGAGAGTCGGCGCATGGATTGCTCCTCTCGAAGGGGGGTCGTCACGAGCACGTCTATATGTACACTTAATTACACTGCGCGCCGCGCTCCTGTCCACCGGCGGCGCTGGCGGAATCGCGCGAGGGGCGGGTCGCGTGGAAGCGGTGGGGTCGCGCTCATCGAGCCTCCATCGCTTTCGCTCTACTCGAGCGACCGAGCCAGACCCGCGGCCTCGGGGTCCCCGGGAAAGGCCGCCACGAGGCGGCGCGCGTAGTCACGGGCGGCCGCCCGGTTGCCCGCGTCCCGGTTGAAGGTCGCGAGCGCGACGAGCGTATCACGATCATCCGGGTGCCGCGCGAGGGACCGCTCCAGCACCCGCAGCGCCTCCCCCCGCTTCCCCGCCGAGTGGAGCGCCACCGCGTAGACATAGGCAAAGCGCGCGTCGCCGGGACTCAGCGCGGCGGCGCGCCCCAGCTCCGCCGCGCTCTCCGCCATCCGCCGCGTGCGCGCGAGGGAGAGCCCGAGCGCATGGTGCAGGGGCGCGCTGTCCGGCATCGCGGCCAGGCCCTCGCGCAGCGCGCGCTCGGCGTCGGCCTCGCGCCCGTGCGCCCGGTGGAGGTCGGCGAGGTTCACGTAGGCGGGCACGTAGCGCCGGTCCAGCGCCAGCGCGGCGCGCAGCTCGCGCTCGGCGTCGGGACCCTGCCCGCGCGCGGCGAAGAAGCTGCCGAGGTTCACGCGATGCTCGGGCCGGTCGGCATTGAATCGCTGCCCGGCCACGTACTCCTCGGCGGCGCGCGCGAAGGCGCCGCGCTGCCCCTCGGTCAGCGCGGTGACCGGCAGCGCCGCGAGCACGCCGGCCGCCTCCATCCGCACGACGCGCACGGGATCCGCCAGCAACGGCGCCACCGGCAGGCGCTCGCGGGTGGGCACGGACTCGAAGACCTGGATCGCGAACAGCCGCACCAGGGGATCGGCGTCACCCAGCCCCCGGCGCGCCGCCGCCAGCGCCTCCGGACCAGGGCGTCCCGCCAGGCGCGCGAGGGCGGAGCCCCGCGCGATGGACGGCTGCGCGGCGTCCCCCGCCACCGCCACCAGTCCCGCCGTCGCGCCCGGGCGGCCCGCGTCGGCGGCGGCAAAGGCCTCCGCGAAGCGCTGGAAGCCCTCGGGACGGCGCCCCCGCGCAGCCAGGACGCCCGCGGCCCAGGCGGGTGGGCGGTCGCGATGGCAGCTCGTGCAAGCATCCGGCACGCCGAGCGAGACGGAGAGGTCGGGGCGCGGCACGCGGATGCTGTGGTCGTGGCGGGGATCGATCACCATGTAGGTCGCGGGCGGCATGTGGCACCCGGCGCAGCTCGCGCCGGCGCTGCCGGGCCGGTGCAGATGGTGCCCGGGGGCATCGTACCGGGTCGGCGCATGGCACTGGGCGCAGACCGCGTTGCCGGGCGCGCGCAAGGTCCCCCCATGCGGCTCGTGGCAGTCCGAGCAGGTGACGCCGCGCTGGTTCATGCGGCTCGAGAGGAAGGAGCCCCAGCTGTACACCTCGTCGCGCTGCTGGCCGTCGGCGTGATAGAGCGGCGCGGAGAGCAAGGCGGGGCGGTAGTGGTCGAGAAACGATCGCCCCGCCTGATAGCCGTCCGCGATCTGACCGCGGCGCGCATGGCATTGCGCGCACACTCCGACCTCGACGGCAGTGGCGCGCTCGCGGCTACGCGACGCATTGCCGGAGGCGGCATCCAGGGTCCAGGCCACTCCCCGCCGCTCGTCCAGCGCCACCGTCAGGCCGCGGCCCGCGGCGCCCTGGCCGGCCCTCTCGTCTGTCTTTCCTGCCCGCGCCGCCTCCGCCCAGGCCAGGTGCCCGGACCCCGGCCCATGGCAGCCCTCGCAGCCCACGCTGATCTCCGTCCACGAGGTCGCGTAGCGATCCTGGGCCGCGTCGTAGTTCTTGCGGAGCCCGGTGGAATGACAATCGGCACACATGAAGTTCCAGTTGTACTGGGGCCCCGTCCAGTGCAGCTCGTCGGAGGCGGCGATGCGCTGGCCCGGCTGGAGGTGAAACCAGCGCTGGCCTCCCCGATCCTTGGGTCGCGTGTCCCAGGCCACCGTGAAGGCCTGGAGGCGGCCGCGCGGCAGCTCGAGAAGGTACTGCTGCAGCGGCGCGACGCCAAACGTGTACTTCACCTCGAAGTCCGCCGGCTTGCCGTCCGGACCATTGGTGTGGACGAAGAACTTCCCGTCGCGCCGTGAGAACACGGCGTCCATGCCCCGGCCCGCGAACCGGACGCCGCTGAAGTCTCCGCGCACGGTCTCCGCCGTCGCCGGCTGCATGGCCGCCGCGTGCTGCGACCCCTTCCACCGCGCGTACTGATCCGCGTGGCAGGCGGCGCAGGTGGTGGAGCCGGCGAAAACTGCCGCGGCGAGGGGCGCGGACGCCGGGGGCACGCGCGACGCCCCGGGCGAGCGCCATGCCAGCCATGCGCCCGCCGCCCCGGCCAGGACGAGGAGAGCCCCCGCGAGTCCGAGCGCGAGGGTCCGCCGGCCTGGGCGCGCGCGGCCGGCCGTCGCCGCCGGCGCTCCGCCCGTCCCCTCGTGCCTCGAGCGCTTCCGTCGTCGAGGGCTCACGCGCGCCCGATCAGGGACTCGGGATGGTCGAAGAGAGGCCTAGCGGCCCATGTAGCGGTCGTAGGCGCTGTAGAAGCGATCGGAGAGAGTCGGATCGGTCTGGAGCGGCCTCTGCAGCTTGAGCTCCACTCGCGTCTTTGCGTCGGCCACCATTCAGGCACAATATAGGAAATTGGACTAAGGTCCAATAGGAGGGGATCGATCGGTGACACCACCTGGGAAGAGCGCCATGCCGCTGAGCGAGCCACGCCGCACCGTGTACGTCGTGGACGACGACGCGTCGGTGCGGAAGAGTCTCCGCCGGCTGCTGGGCACCGCCGGCTACCACGTCGAGGCCTTTGCCTCGGCGGACGAATTCCTCGCGCATCCCATCCCGAACGAGCCGGGCTGCCTGTTGCTCGATCTCAAGATGCCGGGCCGGACCGGGCTCGACCTCCAGGAAGCGCTGATGGCGGGGAAGAAGTCCATCCCCATCGTGTTCATCACCGGCCACGGCGACGTGCCCACCAGCGTGCGGGCCATGAAAGGCGGGGCGGTCGATTTTCTGACCAAACCGTACGATCCCGAGGACTTGCTGGAGGCCGTGGCGCGCGCGATGGTCAAGGAGAAGCGGGATCGGCGCGAGCGGGCCCAGCTCACCGATCTGGAGAACCGGGCCCGGGCGCTCACCCCGCGCGAGGCCGAGGTGTTCACCCTGGTGGTGCGTGGGCTCCTGAACAAGCAAGTGGCCGACGAGCTCGTCATCAGCGAGAAGACGGTGAAGGTCCACCGCGCGCGCGTGATGGTCAAGATGCGCGCGGATTCCATGGCGGACCTGGTTCGCATGGCCGCCCGCCTCAAGGGCCCGGCCGCAGGCGCGGGCTGAGCCGATCCGACCCCCTCCCCGCGGCCGGATCAGCCTGAGACCAAAGTCCAATGCCCAAGGCTCGGGCTTTGGTCTACGCTGCGTCCAGATTGGTCACCGCGAACATGACGAGGCTTGTGTCGATTGTCGACGACGATCTCTCGGTGCGCCGTGCGCTGCGCCGCCTGATTGCCGCGGCGGGATTCTCCGTCGAGACCTTCGCGTCGGGACGGGAGTTCCTCGACTCGGACCCGCTCGGCCGGACCGGCTGTATCGTGCTGGACATCCACCTCGGCGGGTTGAGTGGCTTCGACGTGCAGGAGCGGCTGAAGGTGATGGGCGGGCAGGTCCCCATCATCTTCATCACCGCCCACGATGACGAGGCCACGCACGAGCGGGTCCGTGGCTCCGGCGCGGCCGGCTACCTGCGCAAGCCCTTCGAGGAGCGCGCGCTGCTCGACGCCATCGAGCGGGCCTTGGGCAAGGCGGAGCCCTGCTGAATCGCACTCCAAGGAGGAGGAGCCATGACCGGATTGCTTCGCTGGACACTCTCGCTGGCGACGGCGGCTCCGGGTGACGGCGCCGCGGTGCGCGGTGCGGGGCGCGGCGCGGCCGTGGGCGCGGTGGGCGGCGCCATCGGATGCAACGCGGCCAAGGGCGCGGCCATCGGCGCCGCAGCCGGCGCCACCGCCGGGGTGATGCGACGGAACCAGTACAACCGACAGGTGGCGGCCTCGAATCAGCAGGCGCAGCAGTCGCAGCAGGCGAATCTGGGGCGCTACGAAGGCGCCTACAAGACCTGCATGCAGGGCCGCAACTATCAGGTCAGTTAACGCGGGCCGCCAGCTGGCGCGGGCCGGTCAGCGAGCCCGAGCCGCGCGGCGACCTAGGATCCGGAGGCCGCGTCGCTCGAGGAGGATCCGCCGTATCTCCTCGATACACGCGGGATTTCCCTGGACGGAGTGCCCGGACCGGACCACGAGCTCGGAATTCCACCGGCGTGCGATGTGCGCGCCCTCGTAGGAGACCAGGCCGTCCGGGCCCTGCTCGAGACACGTGACACCGACGGGTGTCGCGCATCCCGCCAGGACGAGCGCCGCCGCCACGAGCGGGCACCCGCGCCGCATCCTTCCGCGTCCGGAACGCATGTCTCGGCGGAAGATTGCCGCGGCGCGCACGCGTCGTAAAGGGCTCCCAGGTCGTTTGGCGCCGCCGTCAAGGTGGCCGGATCGAGAGGAATTGAGTACCATGGGGCGCGGCTCTTGGGCACTCCTGCAGGCGGGATCGAGGCCCGCAGGTCTCCGCAGGTCACCGACGCGACGGAAGGGAGCGCGATGGGCGTAGCATCATCCGCGGGGCGCCCGGCGATTCCGGCCGGCGGCGCGCTGCTCGGCGGCGCTTCCCGCTGGCTGGCCCATCCGATCGCGGGCACCCTCATCTCCGGGCTGCTGGTCAGCGTCGCGTACTATCTCGGAGCCTGGATCGGCATGGAGCTCCGTCTTCCCGGCGCCACGCCATCCGTGCTCTGGCCTCCCAATGCCATCTTGACCGCGACGCTGCTGCTCACCCCCACGCACCGTTGGTGGATCTTCCTGCTGGCGGCATTCCCCGCGCACGTGGCGGTGCAGCTCCAGGTCGACTGGCCGACGCCCATGATCCTGGCGCTGTTCGCCACCAACTGCAGCGAGGCGGTGATCGCGGCCGGCGGCATCCGGCGCTTCGGCGGCGGGCGCCTCGACCTCGCCACGCTGCGCGGGGTGGCGGTGTTCATCATGTGGGCCGGTTTCCTGGCGCCGTTTCTCTCTTCGTTCGCCGACGCCGCGGTGGTGGCAGGCCTGAACGGCGAAGCGTACGGGCAGGTCTGGCGCACGCGCTTCTTCTCCAACGTGCTCACCGAGCTCACCTTGGTCCCCAGCCTTCTCGTCCTCATCGATGCCGGCCCGAGCTGGTTCGGGGAGGCGCCTCGCCGTCGACGGCTGGAGGCAGTCGGCCTGGGCGTGGGCCTCGTGCTCGCGGGCCTCGGAGTCTTCGGAGGCTTGCTCACCACTCTGGGAACCATCCCCCTCTCGACGACCACACCGCTGGCCTTGCTCCTCCCCTTCCTGCTCTGGGCCGCGGTGCGATTCGGCCCCGGGGGCGCCAGCCTGGCGCTGCTCGTCACCACGGTGCTGGCGACCTGGACCGGCACTCACATCGACGACCCGTTCGCCGACCTGTCGCCGGCCGACCGCGTGACGGCACTCCAGGTGTTCTTGACCGTCCTGGCGATTCCCCTCCTCTGTCTGGCCGCGGTAGTGAAGGAACGACGCCTGGCCACGGAACGGCTGGCGGAGCAGCTCCGTTTCGAGGAGCTGCTGTCGCGCTTCTCGAGCGCCTTCGTCCGCCTGCCCGTCCAGGAGGTCGGCGGGGCCGTCCAGGGCTGGCTGGGCCGCCTCGGGGAGTTCCTCGACCTCGATCGCAGCGCGCTGCTGCTGTCCTCGGACGACGGCGCGGATCTGGTGGTCTCGCATACGTGGAGCCGGCCCGGCCGGGAGGAGCGCGCCATGGTCTTCGCGCGGCGCGACTATCCCTGGGCGGTGCAGGAGCTCCGCCTCATGCGGCCGTTGATCGCCGCCCGGCTCCACGACCTGCCCCCGGAGGCGGCCCGCGACGTGGAGACGCTGCGCCGGGACCGCGTCCGGTCCATCCTGACCCTGCCCCTGGTGTCGAACGGCCGCGTGTTCGGCGGACTCGCGCTGCTCACCACCACGCGGGAGCGCGACTGGCCGGCCGAGCTGATCCAGCAGCTCCGCCTCATGGCGGAGGTCTTCGCCGGGGTGCTCAGCCGGCGGCAGATGGTGGGCGCGCTCCAGTCGAGCGAGGCCATGAAGTCCGCCATTCTCGGCTCGCTCAGCAGCAGTGTCGCGGTGCTCGATCGACAGGGTCGGGTGATCGCGGTGAACCAGGGCTGGACCAAGTTCGCGCTGGATCACAACACCAGTCTGGACGAGTCGATGGGCGTGGACGTCAACTACCTGGACGTCCTCCGCCGCGCCGGCGCCCGCGGCGAGATGCCGGCCGCCGCAGTGCTCTTGGGACTCCAGTCCATCCTCGACGGATCGCGCCAGCGCTTCGCGCTCGAGTTCGCCTGCGATCCCTCGTGCGGGAAGCACTGGTTCGCCGTCTCCGCGGTCCCCTTGCGGCGGCCAGAGGGCGGCGCGGTGGTGGCCCATACCGAGATCACCGCCCGCAAGCGCGCCGAAGGGGAAGCGCAGCGTCACCGCGAGGAGCTGGCCCACTTCACCCGCGTCTCCACTCTGGGTGAGCTGGTGGCGTCGCTCACGCACGAGCTGAAGCAGCCGCTCACCGCCATCCTCAACAATGCCCAGGCGGGCCGCCGCCTCCTCGACCTCGAGCCCGCCGACTCGCGCGAAATCCGCGAGGTGCTCATCGACATCATCGAGGACGACCGGCGCGCGACGGAGGTGATCCAGCGCCTGCGCGACCTGCTGCGCCGGGGCGAGGTGGTGCAGGCGCCCCTGGAACTGAACGTCCTCGTGCGCGATGTGGTCAAGCTCGTCACCAGCGACGCGCTGCTCCGTAACGTCTCGCTGGGCCTCGATCTCGCCCGCGAGCCGCTCACCGTGAAGGGCGACCCGGTCGAGCTGCGTCAGGTCATCCTGAACCTGCTCCTCAACGCCATGGACGCCGTGGCGGAGAGCAACCGGGAAGAGCGGACGGTCATCGTGCAAACACGCGCGGGTGAGGACACTACCGCCCGTGTCTCGGTGCAGGACACCGGTATCGGGCTGCGTGACGACATGCGGGACCTGATCTTCGAGCCCTTCTACACCACGAAGCCCAACGGAATGGGCATGGGTCTGTCCATCGCGCGGTCCATCCTCGAGGTCCATGGCGGCACCATCGGCGCCTCCAACAATCCCACGCGGGGGGCCACCTTCCACGTCTCCCTCCCGCTCGTGAACGAGCATGTGAAATGACCGCGGCGGTACCCGGCGCGATGCCGGCGGCGGACTTTCCTCTCCAGGCTCTTCTCCACGCTCGTGTAAAGAAGACCCTCGCGTTCCTCCTGCTGGGCCTGGCCGCGCTCGGCATTCTCCCCGGCGAGGCGGCGCCGCAGCTCCTTCCGTCCACGCCGGCTCCGTCCGCCGCGGCGCCGGCGACACCGGCTCCGTCGGCTCCGATCGACCCGCTCGGGCGCGACACACCACGCGGAACCATCCTGGGATTCCTCCAGGCGGCGGAGCTCGGGCGCTGGGGCGAGGCGGCGGAGTACTTTCACCTATCGCCTTCCCGCCGGCGCACCGATGGCGATGACCTGGCCCAAAAGCTCTCGCTCCTGATGAACCAGCACTTCGCCGGCAACCTCAAGCAAGTCACCGATCGCCGCGAGGGCACGCCGCAGCCGGGTATGCGCCCGGATCAGGAGCGCGCCGGCGTCCTCCACGTGGGTGAAGAGGAGCTCGACTTGCTGCTCACCCATGCCCGGGACCCGGTATACGGCGAGATCTGGCTGGTCTCGAGTGAGACGCTGGCCAGGGTTCCGGTGCTCTACGATCTGGCCCGCGTCAAGCAGGTCGAGCGACATCTCCCCAAGCTCCTCGTGAGCTCGACCTTTCTCGGGATGCCCCTCTGGCAGTGGCTGGTCAGTCTGCTCGCCGTCCCCATTGCCGCGGCGGTCGCCTGGGGTCTCCTGCACCTCCTGAACTGGTTTCACACCTGGCAGCGGCGAATCCGGAACCGGCCTCCGACGCCCGCGAATATCACGACCGTCTGGGGTCCCCTCTGGCTGATCTTCGGGCTCATCCTGCATCGCGTGGCCATCCTCTACCTCGGCATTCCGCTGCTGAGGCGGCACTACTACCTCACGATCTCCACCGCGATCCTCATCGCGGCGGCCATCTGGCTGGGGCTGCGCGTGCTCCAGCGCGTCCTCGACCATCTGCGACGGCGGGCCTCGCTCCGGGGCGAGGTGGGCGCCAGCTCCTTGCTGCTCCTCACGCAGCGCATCGCCAATGTCGCCTTCTTCCTCCTCGCGGTCCTGGTCATGCTGAGGGAGATGGGCTTCGACATGACCACCGCGCTGGCCGGGGTGGGTCTGGGCGGCATCGCCATCGCGCTGGGCGCCCAGAAGACCCTCGAGAACCTGTTCGGGGGCATCTCCATCCTCAGCGACGAGTCGCTCCGCGTGGGCGACACCTGCGTGATCGGCACCCGCATGGGCACGGTGGAGGACATCAGCCTCCGCTCGGTGCGGATCCGCACCTTGGAGCGGACCGAGCTGTCCATACCCAGCGGCACCCTGGCCACCATGAGCATCGAGAACCTGTCGCGGCGCGACAAGGTCCTCTTCAACACGACCTTCGGGCTCCGCTACGAGACGACCGCCGACCAGCTCCGCTACGTGCTCGCCGGGGTCCGGCGCATGCTCTACGAGCATCCGAAGGTGGAGACGATCTCGGCGCGGATCCGCTTCGCAGGATTCGGGGCCTCCTCGCTCGACGCCGAGATCTTCTGCTATGTGCTGACCCAGGACGTCGCGGAGTTCCTCGCCATCCGCGAGGATCTCCTGCTCCGGATCATGGACGTCGTGGGGACGGCGGGCACCGCCTTCGCCCTGCCCGCGAGGACGATTTACCAGACGAGCGATCCCGGCGTCGACAGGGGGCGCGCGGAGGCGGCGAGGGGGGAAGTGGAGCAGTGGCGGCAGCGCGCGGACCTCCCCTTCCCCGACTTCAAGCCGGCCGATATCTCGGCCTTCCGCGGCTCCATCCCCTACCCTCAGCCGGACTCATCGCTGGGGGCCAAGGACGGGAGTCAGGAGCGGGGAAGGCCGGGAGCCTAGGGTAGGTCTAAGGTCCAATGTCCGGTGGCCCCTTCCGTTGCGTATGGTGCGAGAAGTCCATCCAGCTCGCTCTCGACCCAAGGAGGAACGCCATGCGCAAGATCGTGATGGGAATGTTGATCGGCGGAATGATGTTCGTGGGAGCCGCGGCCTGCTCGACTGCCCCATCCTCCACATCGGGCGCGCCGCCCGCCAGCAATGTCACGGGGTCCTGGTCCGGCACCTACGTGTTCGAGCCCTCGACCGCGGGAAACGGCACGCTGACCGTCAACATAACCCAGAGCGGCAGCAAAGTGTCGGGGACCCTGGACATCCATGGGCCGCACCGGACCCGCGCGCTCGTGATCAACGGCATCATGTCCGGCAACGACATCCAGATCTCGGGAAACGACCTCAATGGCTGGATGAAGGTGACCGGGAACGAGATGACCGGGCTGATCAACGGAGTCCTGCCCGCGCGGGTCACCCTCCGCAAGACGTCGTAGCCGTCCGATGACGAGCGGGGCGCCGAGGAGGCTCGGCCTGTTGCTGGCGAGTTTCCTGGGCGCCCTCTCGCTCGGCGTGGTCCTCGACATGACGCGGCCGGTGGAGCGGCCGGACAGCGCCCCCGAGTGGAGTATCCGCTTCGTGGCCACCCTGCTCCTACCGAAGTAGCAAGGCGCGCAGGGCATCCACTACCGCGCCGGGCTGCTCGCGCGGCATGAAATGACCCGCGCCCGCGACCACGCGGCGCTCCGTCCCCGGTGGGAAATGCTTCAGGTGCGCCTCGGTGCGCGGCGGCCGGTCCACCGTGTCCTCCGCGCCGTGGAGGATCATGGACGGGACCGTGATGGCCGGCCGCCCGGCCAGCCGGCGCTCGATGACGTCGAAGCGCGGATCACCCGGCGCATTCTGATGCCGATGCCGGTAGGAGTGGACCACCACGGTCACGAAGTCCGGATTGTCGAAGGACGGCGCGGTGCGGTCGAAGGTCGCGTCGTCGAAGCGCCAGCCCGGCGACCAGTCGGCCCAGAGCATGCGGCAGATCTCCCGGCGATTCTTCTCGAGGCCCAGCCGGCCGCGCTCGGTATTGAAGTACCACTGATACCAGCTCGCCCGCTCCTGGACAGCGTCCGCCGGCCGCGCCGGCCCGATGGTGTCCTGGACGTTGTAGCCGCCGATGGTCACGAGGGCCCGAACGCGCTCCGGCGCAAGGATGGCGGCGATGCAGGCGGCCCGGCCGCCCCAGTCGTACCCCGCCAGCGCGACTGGGGACAGATCGAGCGCGGCGATGAGATCGAGGAGGTCCTGGCCGATGGCGGCCTGCTGAGCCATGCGGGGCGCGGCATCGGAGAGGAAGCGCGTGGGGCCGTAGCCGCGGAGATACGGGACCAGCACACGATACCCCGCCGCCGCGAGCGGGGGCGCCACCGTGTCATAGGCGTGGACATCGTCCGGGAAGCCATGCAGCAGGATCACCGGCACGCCGTCCCGGGGGCCGTACGCCTCGTAAGCGATCTCGAGCGTGGGCGTGCGCGCGGCGAGGAGCTCGGGCGGCATCGGGTGGGAGTCTAGCAGAGCGGCCGCGGCACGGCTCAGCCGCGCCGGGCCAGCAAGCCGCGCGCACCGAAGAACAGCAGCCCGCCCGCCACCCAGGCCAGCGCCCCGTCGAAGAGAAAAGCGCCGGGCAGGCTCGCCGCCGCCAGCGCGCCGGTGGCGAGCGGGCTCACCGCGGTGCCGATCTGGACGCTCAACGCGAGCCAGCCGAAGGCGGAGCCCCGGCTCGCGCTCGGTACGATCTGGCCGCCGAGCGAATACGCGAGGGTGAGGGAGCCGCCGAGGCAGAGGGCGGAGGCGCAGCGCAGGAGCAGCAGCGAGAGCCAGCCCTCGGACCAGGCCATCAGCGCGCATGGAATGCCGCCCGCGAGGCACCCGCTCAACAGGAGCCCGCCCAGCGACCAGCGCAGCCCCAGCCGGCCGGCCAGGCTCGCGGAGATGGTCGCGCAGACCGCCGCCACCGAGATGATGAGCCCCGAGGTGGCGGCCACCCGCTCGATGCCGGGCAGATGCGCGACCTTCAGCGGGACCATGAGCGCGAGGCTGCGGTCGATGTACTGGGCGAGGAAGAGCAGCCCCAGCACCGCGGCGAAGTGCGGGATGCGGAACATCTGCGCCAGCGGCAACCGCTCCGGCGTCTCCGCCGTCGGGTGGGCCGCGGAGGGCCGCGCCTCCGTGAAGAGCAGGATCAGCCCCAGCAGCGAGAGGGCGCACATCCCCGCCGTCACGAAGAAGGCGGCGCGAATCCCCCAGTGCGACGCCACGTAGCCGCCCGCCGCGGGTCCCACCGCCACGCTCAGGAGCTGCGCCGACTGCACGCGGCCGATCGCCACCGGTACCTTGTCTCGCGGACAGGAGACGCTGGCCAGCGCCATCGCGAAGACCGAGAAACCGGCGAAGACCCCTTGCAGCACCCGCGCGATGAGGAGCTGATAGACGGACGTCACCAGCCCCATCGCCGCGATGATCACCACGAAGGCCACCAGCGAGCGGACCATCATGAGCTTCCGCCCCACCCGATCGGCCAGCGCGCCCCAGAGCGGGCCGAGCAGCCCCGACACGGCCGGCGTCACGGCCAGGAGCACCCCGGACCAGATCGCGATGTGGGCCGGATCCGTCACCCCGAGCTCGGCCACATAGAGCGGGAGGAAGGGCGAGAAGAACTGAAAGCCCACGAAGGCGGTGAAGACGATCAGCGCCAGCGCCCAGACATTGCGCTGCCAGTCCTCACGGGCGCTCGGCATGGCTGCGGCTCATCCTACCCGATGCCCGGTCAGACCCCCGAGGTCCAGCGCCGGCCGCTCGTCTCGCCCTCGCTGGCGGGGCGGTGAGCCCCGCGCGAGGCCTGTCCTAGTAGCGGTAGTGGTCGGGCTTGTACGGGCCCGACTTGTCCACGCCGATATAGCGTGCCTGCGCGTCGGTCAGCTCGGTGAGCTCGCGCGTCAGCTTCTTGAGCTGGAGCCGCGCGACCTTCTCGTCCAGGTGCTTGGGCAGCACGTAGACGCCGACGGGATACTTCTCGGTATTGGTGAAGAGCTCGATCTGGGCGATCACCTGGTTGGCGAAGGACGAGCTCATCACGTAGCTCGGATGGCCGGTGCCGCAGCCCGAGGTTCACCAGGCGGCCCTCGGCGAGCAGGATGATGCGCTTGCCGTCGGGGAAGATCGACGTGGTCTACCTGCGGCTTGATGTTCTCCCACTTGTATTGCTTGAGCGACGCGATGTCGATCTCGCTGTCGAAGTGGCCGATGTTGCAGACGATGGCCTGGTCCTTCATGCGCCGCATGTGATCGTGGGTGATGACGTGGTAGTTGCCGGTGGCGGTGACGAAGATGTCGCCCTGGCTCGCCGCCTCCTCCATGGTCACCACGCGATAGCCCTCCATCGCCGCCTGGAGCGCGCAGATGGGATCGACCTCGGTGACCCACACCTGGGCGGAGAGCGCGCGGAGCGCCTGCGCGCGAGCCCTTGCCCACGTCGCCGTAGCCGCAGACCACCGCGATCTTGCCCGCGATCATGACGTCGGTGGCGCGCTTGATGCCGTCCACCAGCGACTCGCGGCAGCCGTAGAGGTTGTCGAACTTGCTCTTGGTCACCGAGTCGTTGACGTTGATGGCGGGGAACTTCAGCTTGCCCGTCCTTCGCCATCTGGTAGAGCCGCTTCACCCCGGTGGTGGTCTCCTCGCTGACGCCCCGGATCTTGCCGAGCCGCGTGGAGTACCAGCTGGGGTCCTTGGCGAGCTTGGCCTTGATGGCGGCGAAGAGGGCAGGTCTCCTCCTCGTTGGTCGGGTGCGCGATGACGGGCGGCGTCGCGCTCGGCCTGCGCGCCCAGGTGTAGCAGCAGGGTGGCGTCGCCGCCGTCGTCCAGGATCATGTTGGAGTGGCCGCCATCGGGCCACTCGAAGATGCGATGGGTGTAGTCCCAGTACTCGTCCAGCGACTCGCCCTTGACGGCGAACACCGCGATGCCGGCGGCGGCGATGGCGGCGGCGGCGTGGTCCTGGGTGGAGAAGATATTGCACGAGGCCCAGCGCACCTCCGCGCCGAGCGCCTTGAGCGTCTCGATGAGGACCGCGGTCTGGATGGTCATGTGGAGCGAGCCCGTGATGCGGGCGCCCCGCAGGGGCTGGCTGGCCGCGTACTCCTCGCGGATGGCCATGAGACCGGGCATCTCGGTCTCGGCGATCTGCATCTCCTTGCGGCCCCAGTCGGCGAGGGTGAGGTCGGCGACGACGTGGTCGGCGTGGGCGGAATTCCGATTGGCGCTCATCTCGCGCCCTCCTGTGAGGAATGGAGTTTGCGAGCGCCGTTGCACCGACAGCCGGCCCGTGAGGCCGACCGCTCCGAGCCTGGCGGGATGGGTTCCCGTCGCAACGCTCCTCGAAGCTCTGCGGGCATTATCCCAAGGCCACGGCCGCGACGCAAGTATCGTGTATGATCCGGCCGCCACGATGACCGCTCACCGTACCGGCCTCCTCTTGCTGATCACCACCGTGATCTGCTGGGGTCTCACCTGGCCCGTCCACAAGGTCCTGCTCGAATCGTTCCCGCCAGTGTGGTCGGTGGCGCTCCGCACCGCCATCGGCATGGTCACGCTCTTCGCCGTCGCGCTGCTGCGGGGTCGCCTCCCGCGGCCGGCGCGCGCCGACCTGCCGGTGCTCCTGAGCATCACGTTGCTGCACATGGTGGGGTTCACCCTGCTCTCGACCTGGGGGCTCCAGCAGGTGACGACGGGACGCTCGGTGGTGCTCGCCTACACCACGCCCTTGTGGGTGACGCCGGGCGCCGTCCTCTTCCTCGGCGAGCGGCTCACTCCGCGGCGACTGGCCAGCGTGGCGCTGGGGCTGCTGGGCCTGGTCGCGCTCTTCAACCCGCTCGCCTTCGACTGGACGGACCGGCGCGCGGTGCTGGGCAATCTGGCCATCCTCGCCGCCGCCTTTCTCTGGGCCGGCAGCATCCTGCACATCCGGGCCCACCGGTGGCGGGGACACCCTTCGAGCTCCTGCCCTGGGAAATCCTGCTCGCCACCGTGATCCTCACCGCGGTGGGCCTCGCCACCACGCCCTTTCCCGCCGTGGACTGGAACCCGGGTCTCGTGCTCATGCTGCTCTACGCTGGGATTCCCGGCTCCGCGCTGGCCTACTGGGCGGTGGCGATGGCCAGCCGCAACCTGCCCGCCGTCACCACGTCGCTGGGGCTCCTCATGACGCCGGTGGTGAGCGTGGTGACCGCCACGCTCTGGCTGGGCGAGACGCCGACGGTGTCCCTCATCGCGGCCATCGTCCTCATCCTGGGCGGCGTCGCCCTGGGAGCGACCGGGCCGTCTACGGCGCGGCGCGATGGAGTGGGAAGGCCGGTGGAATGATCTGATCCACGCCGGCCTTGTCCCAGCGCCAGCGGGGCACGTGCTCCCAGTAGCGCTGGGTCACCTGGCGCACCTTCGCGTAGACCGCGTCCTCGTCCACGCGACTGACGCGGCCGCCCTGCACCAGGATCTTGCCGTTGACCATCACCGTGTCCACGTCCCGGCCGCAGCCGGCGTCCACCAGGGACTTGATGGGATCGGCATAGATCCCCGCGCCCAGGTGGTCCAGATTGATGAGCAGCAGATCGGCCTTGGCGCCGGGCGCGAGCCGGCCCAGGTCCGTCCGGCCGAGGAACTTGCACCCGCCCAGCGTGGCCGCGTTGTAGACGTCGCGCGCCAGCCCCGCCTGGTAGTTGGCGTCGGCGATCTTGGCCAGGATCGACGCCCACCGCAGCTCGGCCACCATGTCCATGGGAAAGGTATCGGTCCCGAGGGCGATGTTCACGCCGGCCTCGAGATAACGCTGGAAGGACTGCAGCGTCATCGCCATCTTCGCGTACTTGTAGGGGCAATGCCCGACGGTGGCGCCGGTCTGGGCGAGCACGCGCAGGTCGTCCCCGAACTGATAGCGCGGCCAGGGATGCGCGGTGGTGAAGACGGCATGGCCGAGCAGGGTCCGCTCGTCGAGGAAGCCGATATCGGCGAGGTACTGAATGGGCGTCTTCCGGTGCTCGGCCATGATGCGCTCGAACTCGATGAGGTTGCCGCCGGCATGGGTGTGGATGGGAATGTTCAGCGAGCGCGCGGCGTCCTTGCCCGCCCGCAGCAAAGACTCGGTGCAGGTCTCCACCTGCGCCGCGTTGAGCATGCCGCGCAGGCGCCCGCCGGCGGAGCCGTCGAACTTCTTCACGAACTCCAGCGCCTCCTTGAAGGCCGCCTCGCCCGCCGCCGCGTCGTGGTCGTAGTACAGCCGTCCCTGCGCGTCCATGAAGGTATTGCGGTCGCGGAAGGTCGGGCTCCCGTACACGCGCACGCCGAGGTCGTCCACCAGGCGCGCGTAGCCGTCCCAGTCGCCGCGCAGCCCGCCCACGTCGATGATGGTGGTGGTGCCGCCCTTGAGCGCGTGGAGAAAGACGAATTCACGGATGGCCGCCACTGCCTCCGGCGGCGGCGGCGTCATCGCGCCCTTGAGCGGCGCCGCGAAGCTCATGTAGTTGGCCGTGCGGTAGTCGTTCTTGGCCATGTCCAGGAGCAGGTAGTCGCCGCCATTGCCGGCGGTGTGGACATGGGTATTGATGAACCCCGGCGAGACGAGCTTGCCCCGCGCCGAGATCGTCGCCTCGGCGGGTCCCCGATACGGCCCGCCGGCGTGGAGGACATGGTCGTCCTCCACCACCACGCTGCCTCGCTCGTGGACCTCGTGCGTCTTGCCGTTGAACGCGACGACCCAGCCGCCCTCGATATGGGTTTTCATGGCCCTCCACCCTATCCCAATATTCGAACCGTTGCCGTCCGAAAACGCGGCCTCACCCGCGTCCGACCTCGCCTATGCTACGGAGAGTTTCTCGCCGGCGCGGACGCCGGCCGACAACCCCGTCGAGGGAGGACCAGGCATGGTCAAGGCGCTCTCGTATTTCCGCCGCCGGCCCGAGCTCACCGTCGAGGCCTTCCAGGACTACTGGCGGTCGAAGCATCCCGAGGTGGTGACCCGCCTGCCCGGCATCCGCGGGTACGTGCAGTCGCACACCTTGCCCTCGGGGTATCGCAAGGGCCGGCCCCTCTACGACGGCATCGCCGAGGTGTGGTTCGAGGACACCGCCGCCATGCGCGCGCTCGCGGGCACCCCGGCGATCAGGGCGGTGGAGGCCGACGAGGCGAGGTTCATCGACCGCTCGACCATGGGGCTCCTCATCGTCGAGGAGCACGTCATCAAGGGCGCCGCCGCGCCGGCGGGCGGCGTGAAGAACGTGGAGTTCGTGACCCGCAAGCCGGGCATGGAGGTGGAGGCCTTCCAGCGCTACTGGCGCGAGACTCACGGGCCGCTCGCCGCCACCATCCCGACCATCCGGCGCTACGTCCAGAGCCACCTGCGGCACTCAGCCTACGAGGGCGGGCGCCGGCCCGCCTGGGACGGCGTCGCCATCACCTGGTTCGACGACACCGCCGCCATGCGCGCCTCCGCCGCCAGCCCCGAGTACACGCGCGTGCGCGCCGACGAGCCGAACTTCGTCGCGCCCGACCTGCCCTTCATCATCACGCGCGAGCACGTGATCCTCGCGCCCTGACGGCCTCGCCTTGACCCCTCCGGGAGCGTCGTCTATGCTCGCGCCACTCATGCGGCTCGAAGGCAAGGTGGCGGTGATCACGGGCGGCGCGGCGGGCATCGGTTTCTCTTACGCGCGGCGCTTTCTCGCCGAGGGCGCGCGCGTGGTGGTGGCCGACATCGTCGATCCCGGGCCCGCTGCCGACAAGCTCGAGGCCGGCGGGCGAGTCCTGGGCGTTTCCACCGACGTGAGCGACGCGGCGTCCGTCCGCGCCATGGTAGAGGCCGCGCTGACCCGCTTCGCCCGCATCGACATCCTCGTCAACAACGCCGCCGTCTTCGCCACGCTGAAGCCGCAGCGCTTCGACGAGATCCCGGAAACGGAGTGGGACCGCGTGATGGCGGTCAACGTGAAAGGCGTGTGGAACTGCGCTCGAGCGGTGGTCCCCGCCATGCGCGCGCAAGGCGGCGGACGCATCGTCAACGTGGCGTCCGCCATCGTGGCCAAGGGCACCGCGCTGCTCATGCACTACGTGACGTCCAAGGGCGCGGTGGTGGCGATGACTCGCGCGCTGGCCCGCGAGCTCGGGCCGGACCGCATCACCGTCAACGCGGTGGCGCCGGGGCTCATCCTGAGCGATACCGTGCAGGCCAACCCCGCCATCACCGGCTTTCAAGATGCGGCGGTCATGCAGGCGCGGTCGCTGAAGCGCGACGCCTTTCCCGACGACGTGGAGGGCACGGTGGTCTTCCTGGCCTCCGACGACAGCGCCTTCATGAGCGGCCAGACCCTCATCGTCGACGGCGGCTCGGTGTTCTCGACGCTCTAGGTCATGAGCTCCGTCCCCGTCATCGACCTGGCGCCGGCGCGAGGGGGCGGGCGGGCCGAGCGCCTGGCGGTGGCCCGCGCCATCGACGCCGCCTGCCGCGAGATCGGCTTCTTCGCCATCCGCGGCCACGGGGTGCCGGACGCGCTCGTGCGCGAGCTCCGCGGCCGCGCCCACGAGTTCTTCGCCTTGCCTCTGGCGGACAAGCTCGCCGCCCGGCATCCCGTCGCGGGCACCAACCGCGGCTATCACCCGGTGGCCGGCGAGACGCTCGCTTCCGCGAACGACGCCGCCGCGCCGCCGGATCTCAAGGAGTTCTTCCACGTCGGCCCCGTGGACGTCTCCCGCGACGCGTACTTCACGGGGCCGCGGGGCCGGCGGCACTTCGAGCCGAACCTGTGGCCGGCCGCCCCGGCGGGCTTCGAGACCGCCGCGAGCGCGTACTACCGCGCCATGAGCGAGCAGATCCGCTTCCTCATGCGACTGGCCGCGCTCGCGCTCGAGGTGGAGGAACGCTTCTTCGACGACAAGGTGGATCGCTCCATCGGCACCATGCGGCTCAACTACTATCCGGCCCAGATGGTCCCGCCCGAGCCCGGCCAGCTCCGCGCCAGCGCCCATACGGACTACGGCGGCTTCACCATCCTGAGCGGAGAGGACGTGCCGGGGGGACTCCAGGTGCGCACGCGAGAGAACCGCTGGGTCGACGTGACCACCTCGCCCACCACCTTCGTGGTGAATATCGGCGATCTCCTCATGCGCTGGACCAATGACCGGTGGCTCTCCAATCTCCATCGCGTGGTGAACCCGCCCGCCACCAAGGCGGCGAGCGGCCCGCGTCTCTCCATCGCCTTCTTCAATCACCCGAACTACGACGCCCTTATCGAGTGCCTTCCCTCGCAGGGGCCGCCCCGGCATGCGCCGGTGCTCTCCGGCGAGTACCGCGACGCGAAGTACCTCAAGACGGGATTCACCGCCGCGAGAGCCCGATGAGCACGCGTCCGGACGTCTAGGCGCCGGGCCCCAGCACCTCGTCATTGACCGCCTCGATGAGCGGCTGGAGGCGGTTGAACACCATCACCATCTCCTGCGCCCCCTTGCGCTGGATGGATCGGCCCTCGGGGGAGCCCCAGAAGCGCGCGAGGGCCTCCAGCTCGGCCACGGTGTAGAGGGTGGCCTCGGCGTCCTCGAGGATGGCCTCGATCGCCTCGGCCCGCGCGCGCCACGCGCGCTCGTATCGCGCGCGCAGGGCCGGCTCCACCGAATCCATCTGGTTGACGAGCTGCGCCAGCAGGGGCTCGACCAGCGGCTTGGTCGCCATATACCGGCGCGCCGCCGCCTTTCTGGCATCGAGAGAGTCCTCGCTCATTCCTGGCCTCCTTTTGTTCTCCATGATTCCGTGCCGGAGCCGCCTTGACTGCGAGGGCCTGCGGGCGCAAGATCATCTGACCAGAGAGGTCGATCCCATGGCCCAGCACCTCTGCATCGTGGCGCGCGACAAGCCCCTCCTCCTGGGCTACCTGAACATCGTCCTCGAGCACCTCTCCGCGAACGGCGACGAGCTGCAGATCGTCATCGACCGGCGGCCCAATGCGTTCCAGATCGAGGACCCGGTCTCGCCCCGATCGGCGCTGGTGCCCGACCAGCGGCACGTCTCGGGGGGTGGATGAGCTGCTACGCACTCAAGGCTACGCCATCGTCTCGCGCGAGGACGGCATGTCGTGGCAGCTCCGTGAACGGAACGAGGAACCGGTGGAGGAGCTTGCGTCGGTGGACGAGCTCGCGGAGGCGGAGGCGACGCACGACACGAGCCGTCGGCGAACCCTTCTCTCTGCTCTCGCCGTCGTGGCGGTGGTGGCGGGCGTGGTGGTGGCCCTGCCACGCGATTCCGTGTATCGCCTCGGCGACGGCGTCGTCCGCGTCGCGGACCGCGGGACTTCCTGGCTCCGCGCCCCTGTCGATCTGGCGCGGACGGCGCCGAGCATGGCTCCGGCGACGGGCGGGGACGGGACGGCCCCGGGTCTCCCAAGGCCCGCGCCCGTGGCCACCAAGGCCACGACCCCATCCGCGACCGTCGCGGTTCTCCAGACCGCGCGCGCGGCCGAGCGGGCCGAGATCGCGGTCCCGCGCCCCGCCGAACCTCCGCGGGCCGCCGAGCCCGCGCGCGCGGTGGAGCCTTCGCGCATCCTGGAGCCGCCCCGCGCGGTGGAGCGCGGCGCCCCCGCGTCCCATCGAGCCGCCCCGCGTGGTCGAGCCGCCCCGCACGCTCGTGGCCGCGCGCGCCGTGGACCCGCCAAGCCCCGCGGTAGCGCCGCGGGCCACCACGCCGCCCCTCGCCGTGGAGCCGGCGGCCGCTCCGGCGTCGCGCGCCGAGCTCCCTCCGAGGCGAAACGCCGCCCGCGGGGAGAGCGCCATGCTGTCGAAGGACGACGCCTTGGAGGCAAGTGCTCCAAGCTCCGCCGAGTTCACCGGGGTGCCACGGTTCGAGATGTCACGGGAGCGCGACGCCTCGGGCCGCACCGCCGTCATCAGGGTGCGGGTGACGGACAGTGCGGGGCGCCCGCTGCCGGCCGCCGAGGTCCGGATCCTGCGCCGGTTCACCGACGGCGCCGTGCGCGAGACACAGCTCGAGGCCACCACACCCGCGGGGAGCTACCGGGGCTCCCTCCCCAATAGTGGGCCCAATACCAACGGGCTCGTGATGCGGGTCCTGCTGGGGGTCCGGCGCTTCGAGGTCCCGCTGGCCGAGTGACCGGGCCCGCGGGCGCGAGCGGGAGCTGAGTGCAGATCTGGGTCGACGCCGACGCGTGTCCCCAGCCGATCAAGGACATTCTCTATCGTGCCGCCGAGCGCGCGCAGATCATGACCACGCTGGTGGCCAATACGCCGCTTCGCACCCCGCCCTCGCCCTTCATCCGGACCCTCCGGGTGGCCAAGGGCTTCGACGTGGCCGACTCCCGGATCGTGCAGGAGCTCGAGCCCGGGGATCTGGTGGTCACGGCCGACATCCCGCTGGCCGCCGAGGTGATCGCGCGCGGCGGCGTGGCTCTCGATCCGAGGGGGGAGCTCTACTCCGAAGACAATGTGCGCGAGCGTCTCGCCTTCCGGAACTTGATGCAGGACCTGCGCTCGCAGGGCGCGCTCCTCGGCGGGCCCCCGCCCCTGGGCCCGAGCGACCGGCAGCGCTTCGCCAATCACCTCGATCACTTCCTGGCCCGTCGTCCACTACGCCTGACGGTGGACGATGGCCGGCGGCGAGTCCGCGGGGACCCGCCGCCGCTCAGGCGCTTGCTCGGGAACGGTCTACTTTGCGCTGGTGAGGAGCTTGGCGCACTCCTCGGAGACTCGGCTGTCGGTCTCCGCCTCGCCGGGCATCTTCGACCAACCCACCTTCTTCAGGAACTCGCCCCGCTCATAGCCGCTGAGCGCGGTCAGCTCCTTCAGCTTCTCGGCCTTCTTGGGATCCTGACCGGATTGAATGACACAGATCGGGGCCAGCCGCTTGACCACGGCATCGTCGGCCTGGGTCTGGGCCATGGCCCGGGCGGTGCCGCCCGTGACCCATCCCCCCCACGTGAAGCCGACGATCATGGTGACGATGACCGCGGCCATCGCGGACCAGAACAGAAGGGTTTTCGAGGCCTTCGATTCGCTCATTCGCTGTCCAAAGCTCAGTTTTCTGGGTTCCATAGTTTATTGTCCCCCTCCTAGAAATCGCCATGTGGCATCGGCGGAGCTGCCGTCTTCTCTTCGGGTAGGTCCGTCACGAGGGCCTGCGTGGTCAGGAGCAGCGAGGCCACCGAGGCCGCGTTCTGCAGCGCCACCCGCTCCACCTTGGTGGGGTCGATGATGCCGGCCTGCATCATGTCCACGAGCTCGAGCGTCTCCGCATCGAACCCGCGGTTCACGCTCTTCTCGGCCTTGACCTTGGCCACGATCACGCTGCCCTCGAGCCCCGCGTTCGCCACGATCTGGCGGATGGGCTCCTCCAGCGCGCGCTTGACGATCTGAGCGCCCACCTTCTCGTCGCCCTCGAGCTTGAGGCCATCGATAGCCGTCGCGGCCCGCAGCAGCGCGACCCCGCCCCCGGCCACGATCCCCTCCTCCACCGCCGCGCGGGTGGCGTTGAGCGCGTCCTCCACGCGGGCCTTCTTCTCCTTCATGGCCGTCTCGGTGGGCGCGCCCACCTTGATCACCGCCACCCCGCCCACCAGCTTGGCCAGCCGCTCCTGCAGCTTCTCGCGGTCGTAGTCCGAGGTGGTCTCCTCGATCTGCGCCCGGATCTGCTTGATGCGGCCCTCGATGGCGGCCGGCTTGCCGGCCCCGTCCACGATGGTGGTGTTGTCCTTGTCCACTACCACCTTCTTGGCCTTGCCGAGATCCTCCAGCTTGATGTTCTCCAGCTTGACCCCCAGGTCCTCGGTGATGGCCTGGCCGCCGGTCAGGACGGCGAGGTCCTCCAGCATGGCCTTGCGGCGATCGCCGAAGCCCGGCGCCTTCACGGCGACGGCGTTCAAGCGTGCCCCGGAGCTTGTTGACCACGAGCGTGGCCAGCGCCTCGCCCTCGACGTCCTCGGCGACGATCACCAGCGGCTTACCGACGCGCGCCACCTGCTCGAGCAGCGGCAGCATGTCTTTCATCACGCTCAGCTTCTTCTCGTAGATGAGGATGAGCGCGTCCTCGACCACGACTTCCATCCGCTCGGGGTCGGTGACGAAGTAGGGCGAGAGGTAGCCCCGGTCGAACTGCATGCCCTCGACCACGTCCAGCGCGGTCTCGGCGGACTTCGACTCCTCCACCGTGATGACGCCGTCCTTGCCCACCTTCTCCATCGCCTCGGCGACCAGATCGCCGATGGTCTTGTCATTGTTGGAGGCGATGGTGGCGACCTGGGCGATCTCCTTCCGGTCCTTGGTCGACTTGGACATCCGCTTCAGCTCACCGACCACCACCTCTACCGCCTGATCGATGCCGCGCTTGAGGCCCATCGGATTGGCCCCCGCGGTGACGTTCTTGAGCCCCTCGCGCACGATGGCCTGGGCCAGCACGGTGGCGGTGGTGGTCCCGTCGCCGGCGATATCGGAGGTCTTGGAGGCGACCTCCTTGAGCATCTGGGCGCCCATGTTCTCGAAGGGATCCTTGAGCTCGATCTCCTTGGCCACCGTCACGCCGTCCTTGGTGATGGTGGGGCTGCCGAACTTCTTGTCGATGATCACGTTGCGGCCCTTGGGGCCCATGGTGGCCTTGACGGCCGAGGCCATGACGTTGATTCCGCGGAGCAGCGCGGCGCGGCCCTCGTCGTTGAACAGGACTTGCTTCGGCATGCGGATTCTCCTTCTCGATCGTGTGATCGGAATGACCGGCTCGCTCGGCCCGGTCGGGTTTGCTACCGGGCGAGCTACTCGATGATGGCGAGGACGTCCTCTTCCTTCATGATCAGGTACTCCTCGTCGTCCAGCTTCACTTCGGAGCCGGAATACTTGCCGAAGAGGATGCGGTCGTGGGCCTTCACGTCCAGGGGGATCTTCTTCCCCTCGTCCGTCACTCGCCCGTTGCCCACCGCGATGACCTTGCCCTCCTGGGGCTTTTCCTTCGCGGTGTCGGGAATGATGATGCCGCCCTTCTTGCTTTCCTTTTCTTCCTCACGCTTGACGAGAATCCGGTCGTGCAGGGGACGGATCTTCATGGTCAGGGCGCCTCCCGATCTTGGCTAAGGGGGACTGCGTGGATGGGTCCCATCAGGAGGGGGGAGGAGAAGCCTGGCACTCACCTGACTCGAGTGCCAATATGGGCGCTTCCAGTCAGGAAGTCAACGACTGAAATGACTGGATTGACGACTCGTCACGCGCGCTGACGTCGCTCGGCTTCGCGCGCATGCAAGGGTGGGAAGCGACAGAAATCACCCGCCGGGTCGTCAATGGTCAATGCTAACGCGGCGTTACCTCCGCCACCGCCGCCAGGTCGACCCCTTCGTCAGCCAGGCGAGCGGGATCGAGGGGCACGCGGGTTCGGATCAGCCTCGCCACGACCTTCAGCTCCCCCTCGGTCTTGGGATCGTCGGGATCCCCGCCCCGGTTGAGGCCCACCGCCGCGCGCAGGGTCCCGTCCTTCAGAAAGAAACCGAGAAACTTTCGGCTGGCCGGCTCTCCACGGAAGACGACACGATCCCACTGTGCCGCAAAGCCGACGTACTCGATCAGGTGCTCGTACTGATCGGACCAGAAGGAGTGGAAATAGTCGTACGGCTCCGTGCCACCCAGCATCGTCCGGGCGGCGGCGCGCCCCTGCTGGGATCCGTTGTTCCAGTGCTCCACGCGCAGCCGGCCGAACAGGGGATGGAGGTGATTGGCCACGTCACCGGCGGCGTAGACGTCGGGCAGCGAAGTCCGGCAGCGCGCGTCCACGAGCACGCCGTTGTCGACGGCGGCACCCGCGCCGGCCAGCAGCTCGGTGTTGGGCACGATGCCGATCCCGGCCACCACCAGGTCGCATGGGAGTACACGACCTCCCTTGGTCCGGACCCGCTCCACGCGACCCGCGCCCTCGAAGGCGGCCACCCCGTCCTCCATTACCAGCTCCACGCCGTGGTCGCGGTGGATGTCCGCCAGCACCGTGCCGACCTCGACGCCGAGGACGCGGGCCAAGGGCACCGGATGGCCCTCGATGGCCGTCACCGCGAGTCCCATCTGGCGGAGAGACGCCGTCACCTCGGAGCCGATGAAGCCGAGGCCGATCACCACCGCGCGGGCGCCGGAGTGGGCCACGGCCCGAATGCGGTCACAGTCCTCCACCGTACGCAGCTGGAAGATGCCGGGAAGCTCCGCGCCGGTGGTGGTGAGCGATCGGTTCCGACCGCCCGTCGCGACCAGGAGTCGGTCATACGGCACCTCCTCGCCGCCCTCCAGGCCGACAGTTTTTCGCCGGGGGTCGACTCGAGGTGGCTCGCACCCCGAGGCGGAGGTTGACGTCGTGTCGCGCGTAGTAGTCGGCGGGGTTGACGAGCTGGTCCTCGAATCGCTCTTGGCCGCGGAGGTAGCCTTTCGACAGGGGTGGGCGATTGTAGGGCAGCCGAGGCTCCGCGCCGATGAGCTCCACGGTGCCGTCGAAGCCGCCCTCACGCAAAGCCGCGGCGGCGCTGGCTCCGGCCAGTGAGGCTCCGACGATGACGAACCGCTCCTGTTTCATGGCGCGCCAACGAGACCAGCCTATCACCCGAACCGACCGGGTCAAGCGTCACCTGGGCCGCGCGCGAGACGCCCTCGATGAGGGTGTAGAGTGAGGGCCCATGCCCGAGGAGCAGCCCCTGCCCTCCGCCGCGCCCATGGCCGCCGCTCCCTTCGTCTGGCGCGCTGACGGCCGTCCCGACTGGGGCGCCATGTGGGAAGGCTTCTGCGACCTCGCGCTGCATGGCGGCCCGCCGCATCGCGGCGCGGCCGACGCGCTCCCGGGTCCCGCGCCGGCTGACCCGGCACCGTCATCGGATCCCGAGATGATTCGCGAGATGCGCCGCGGCATCCTGGAGACGACAGGGTTGGTGGCCGAGGAGGCTCCCCCCGGCTGGCTCGCGGTGACCTGCGCCTCCCCGGCGATGGCGGAGTGGCTGCGCGCGGCCATCGTGCTGGAGAACGTCGCGGCCCGCGCGGAGGGACGCCGCCTCCTGCTCGCGGCCGGTCCTCGCTTCACGCTCGCCGACGAGGTCAAGAGCGTGATCACCGTCGTGGCCAAGACGCATCATTACTGGAGCGCGCACGCGCCCCTGGGGTACCCGGCGGCGGCCGCGCCGGTCTCCTCCGCGATGCCGCGGCCGCTGAAAGTGGGCGTGGGTGGCCCGGGCGGTTCCGGCAAGACCTCGCTCATCGACACCCTTTGCGACCGGATCTCGGGGCGCCTTGGAGTTCAGGCGATCGCCGGCGATGGGTCCATGCGCGTCCATCCGGACCCCGATCTCGTCCTCATCGAGCACACCGGCGAGGACCTCGCCGCGTTCGAACCGGCCACCGTGGACGGCACCATCGGTGTGATCGATCACCGAGCGGCGATGGACCTTGCCCGTCTCGGCGCCCCGGTCGTCACGCGCTCGCACCTGCTCGTCGTCAACACCTTCGGCGTTCGGGCGCCGCTGGACCGCGGGGCGGTCGGGGCGGCCCTGCTCGAGCGCCGCCGGGGACATCCGGTCATCTTCGCCGACTGTCGGGCCGGAGCCGGCGTCGATGAGGTGCTCCACTGGCTCGAGCGCGATCTCCTGCTCGGCGCCCGGATCCCCTGAGGTGCTGACCCGGCGGGCCTTGGTCCTCACCGCCGTGGCCGGGCTGCTGAGCGGAAGGCGCGCGCCCGCGTGGGGCCAGTCCGCGGCACCGGCGTCGGGGCCCCTCGTGGAAGACTGGCGCGACATGCCGCTCGGCTCTCGCGGGGTGCCTCCGGGCTGGCGGAAGTACGAGACGCCGGGCGGGCGGCCCGCGTACGACTTCACCGTGGTGGAGGACGCCGGCCGGCGGGCGCTCGATCTGAAGAGCGCCGCCGACCACTCGACCATCGCCAAGGAGGTTCACGTCGTGCTCGAGGCCACTCCCCTGCTGGAGTGGGAGTGGAAGGTGCGGACCCTGCCCCGAGGCGCCGACCTGCGAGAGCGCGCCACCTCCGATACCACCGGTCACCTCTTCGTGATCTGGCCGCGCTTCCCGACCCTCCTGCGCTCGCGTCTGATCGGCTACGTGTGGGACGCGGGCCTGCCCATCGGCACCATTGTCAAGAGCAGCAAGACGTCGACGGTGACCTTCATCGTCGTGCGCCGGGGAGAGGGCGGTCTCGGCCAGTGGCTCCCGGAGCGTCGCAATGTCGTCGACGATCACCGGAGGGTATTCGGCGACGCGCCCGACAATCCCGGGGCCCTGGCGCTGTCCATCGACACGAACGACACGAAGTCCACCGCCGAGACGCGCTTCGCGCGCATCGCCTTCGCCGGCGCCTAGACGCGCCGGCGTTCCGCGCTTATCGCCACGCGTCTACCGACACGCTCTTCTGGTAGGTGCAGCCCATGATGCGCCAGTAGCCATTGGTTTCGCCGCCCACCACCACCGCGTGAATGTCTTCGCGGCGAAACATGTGGATCATGGCGTCGGGCGCGGCGCGAAGCTTGGACGCCCAGGGCTCCTCCCCGAAGGTGGCGCGCGGGTAGATGTAGTTCTGGACGAGCTGATAGTCCCAGTACTCGCGGGCGGGCATCCGGGCGGTGTCGTGGAGCCAGTCGACGAGCGCCGCCTTCTTGGCGAAGCCGCCCCGATCCACGAACTGCCGCGCGGCGATGGGATCGAGCAGGAGGGTGGGCGGGATGCTCGGGTCCATCCCCCGGAGGAGATTGCGGACATGGTCGCGCCAGTGCGTCTCGCGGAGCCCGAGCGCGAACGCGGTGGAACGGCAGCCGGAAAAGACGCTCGCCACGCTTTCCGAGGCCGGGAACCCCTGCTGGACGTGGAAGGGCTCCCAGGGGCTGCGCTCCTCGTTCTCCGCGAAGGTCACGCTGTTGTAGGCGTAGCTATTCCCCTGATTCCCCATATAGCTGAGCCCGGGCACGGAGCCGCCCTGCCCGTTCTGCGAGAGGAGGCCGTAGGCGCGGCCGATCGTGGCATTGGCATGGCTATACGGGCCCATCGCGCCGGTGCCCGCGTTCATCCCGATCTCGTGCCGGATGGGGCCATTGACCACGGCCATGGAGGCCATGGCGCTCGAGCTACTGCTCCGCGCCGTCACCCCGGTGGCGGCGAGGGCCAGGATCACGGGAAAGTACTCGGGCCGCGCCCCCGCCATCACGGCGTTCACGGCCACCTTCTCGACGGAGTACTCCCAGTACTCGCGGAAGTGCGTGGAGCGCATGCGCCCGACCATCTCGTCGGCCTTGCGCCGCGTGCCGGCCAGCATGGCGGCCACGCGCTCCTCGGTGGGGAGCACGATGGGGAGCCCATCGGTCCAGTGGCTGTCCAGAAACAGCCGCTCGAGGCGCTCGGCGGTGTCGGGGCCGACGAGGCGGGCGCTGGTCCGGTCGAACTCGGCCGGACCCTCTTCGCCCTCGCGGAACGGCCGCGTGAGTCCTTCCACCACCTCTTGCATCACCGGCCGCCCGGTGATCGGATCCTTCCCGTCCACGTACCCGCGCAGCTCGCGGGCCGTCTTGCCCATGATGGGCTGTGGGACGAAGACCTGCCGGAGCCCCGGCATGCCGTTCACCGTCGCCACCGAGCGGACGACGCGGTCGAACTTGTCGGTGTGGAGCGCGACCGTGGGCACTCCATACTTTCCCTCGAGCGTCATCGCGTGCGCGGCGACCGCCGGCGCGCAGGTGCTTCAGTGGCCGACCCCCACGATGGCAGCATGCCCCTTCGACCGGATCTCCTCCCACGTGGCCGGGTCGTCATTCAGGTAGACGCTGGAAATCCGCTTGACCAGGGGGATGACCCCCGGGAGATGCTCGGCGAGCCACGCGCGCATCTGCTCGAGGAAGACGTCGGAGTCGTCGAAGCGGCAGTCCACCAGGTACACCGTCTTGCCCTCGAGCGTGGGCAGGCGCGGGGCCAGCACCCCGCGCGTCACTTTCGGCGCGAAGCCCATCGGGTTCAGGACTGCGATCGTGTCCGCCATGGTCTTTCCTCCTCGTCTCGCGTGAACGCCCGTGCTGCCGCTATCTCGCGCAGGCGGTGTCGCCCGCCGCGCAGAGGCGCACGCGGTCGAGCACGCCCATCGCCGCCTTGAGCTGATCCGGAGTCGGCGGCTGCGGCCGCCAGGCGTGCTGGATCATGTGCATCGCCTCCTGGCCCTTGATCACGAGCGCGAGGATACTCTCCGGCGGCCGCCCGCCGCATTCCGTGATGTGCACGTAGACACGCACCGCCGGATGGCCGTCACGGGTCCCTGCGGATGCGGGGAGGTCTGCGCGCGCGGGCACGCCGAGACCAGGCGCTGGGACCACCGCGAGGCGAGCTCCCGCGGATCCGCGCCGGCGAGCTTGGGAAAGTGCTGGACCGTGATCATCTGCTTCCAGTTGTCCACCGTCTGACCCGTCGGCACGAACTCCATCATCTTCATGGACCCGTCGGGCGCGTCATGCTTGAAAGCCATCCCGAAGCCGTCCGGGACGGCGACGATGAGGGATTGCTCACCTTGGGCCCAGGCGGAGCTGACCAACGAGACGATCAGGGCGACGGCCGCGAGCGCGATGCCCATCCCGTTCAGGACGTGGCGGCGGGGGGAGTCATGGTCATGGCGTATCGTACCAGCGGTTCAGCGCCAGCTCGAGCGCCGGCGGATCTGCCCAGTCACGGCTCGCTCCGGCGATCAGCACCTCGACCTCGTCGGCCTGGGGCCGCAGGTCGTCCACGGGGACGCCCAGATCATACGGGGACATCGCCGAGGCGGGCAGGATGGCGCCAACCCGCAGGATATCGACGTGGCGGCGGCGTAACGCATGCTCGTACACTGCGCGGTAGAGCTCGGGATCGTAAGGCGGGGGACGCGGCCGCCGCCGCCAGCCCGAGCGTCGCCGCCACGCTGGTGAGCTGGCGCCAGAGATCCTGGAGCACCTCGGGCGGCGCGTCCTCGCGCTCGCGTGGGTGCAGTGGCTGCATCGCGCGGCGGGAGCGCTCCGCCTCGAGGTGACCGCGCAGCTCGCGCGACGGCACCGGGACGACGAACCGCGTGCGCGGATCACTCAGCACCGGCTCGGCCGCGTCGTCCATGCAACGGACGAGCTCGACCAGCCGGTGGCCCACCAGGGGCGTCTCGCCCACGAGCAAGGCCGGGGATCCCTCGGCGCGCTCGGCCCAGCGCGCCACCGCGGCACGCGCCCACCGTCCCACCGCCACGCGCACGATCCCGTGGGTCACCCCGCGGTGCGCCGGATACGCGCGCGCCGCCACGTGATTCTCGATGGCCGGCCGCGCCACGTCCCACTGCAGGAGCGAGACCGCGCGCCCCTGCCGATGCGCGAGCTGGACGAGCTGGTGGATGAGGAGGCTCTTGCCGGTCCCCGGCAGCCCGGCGACGAAGACGGCCCGCGCCCGCTCGGCGAGGCCGGCGAGCGTCGTGTGCAGATCCGAGGCGGGATCCAGGAGCAGCATGGCGGCGGGCGTGCCTCGTATTCAGGCACGCCCCGCCGCTCGCGTCAACGCATGCCACCCGAGATATGGAGGGTTTCGCCGGTGATCCATGCCGCATCCTCCGAGGCGAGGAACACCGCGGCGGGCGCGATATCCTGCGGCTGGCCGATGCGGCCGAGCGGAGTCTGGGCTTCGACCTGCTTGCGGAAGTCGCTTTCCTCGAGACCCGCGGTCTTGAAGCCTTCCGTCTCGACCGGGCCGGGATTGATGGCATTGACCCGGATACGGCGAGGGCCGAGCTCCTTGGACAGGGAGCGCGTCACGGCGTCGACGGCGGCCTTGGTCGCGCTGTACACCGAGGCATTGGGCGGCGCGGCGGTGCTGGCCACCGAGCTGATGTTGACGATACTCCCGCCCTCGGCGCCGAAGTGCTTCACCGCTTCCTTCGCGGCCAGGATCAATCCCAGGACATTGACGTCGAATTGCCGGTGAAAGTGCGTCTCGGTGATCTGCTCGAGCGGCAAGAACTCGTAGACTCCGGCGTTGTTGACCACGATGTCGAGCCGGCCGAATGCCGTCTTCGCGTCCGAGAAGAGCCGCTCGACGTCGGCCGCCTTGGCCATATCGGCCTGGACCGCCGCCGCCCGGCCTCCCTTGCCCTCGATCTCAGCGACCACACGATCGGCGCCTTCCTTGCTGGACGCGTAGTTCACGACCACCGCCGCGCCGGATTCAGCCAGATGCTTGGCGATGGAGGCTCCGATTCCCTTGGATGCCCCGGTGACGATGGCGACTTTCCCGTCGAGCTTTCCCATGTGGGCTGTCCTCCTTGGCCTTCTGCCCTTGAGATGGCGCGATGCCCGCGAGGATTCTTTCCGCGCCGGTTGCCCACCTTGCGGGCAGCCGGGACCGGCGGCTTGCTCAGCAATCTCGCGTGGGTACGCGGCGCAATGACGGCCCGCCGGTAGACCTCCCTAGCCCGGGTGGCAGCACTCGCCGTGCGCCGTCGGGCGAGGGACATCCAGCGCGGGGTTCCGGTCGAAGAAGCCGCTGGGCTTGAGCATGAAGCCGATCGTGGTCACCGGCATCACCGGCCAGTCTTCGGGCCGGACCACGTGATGCGAGCCGAAGGTGTACCAGACGACGAGGTCGGTGTTCTCGATGGGCGCGTCGTCCTTCACGTAGCTGGGCAGGCCGGCGCCCCCCGCGTGCTGATTCGGATACTCCCCCGCGGCGTAGCGCTCCCGTGAGTCGTGGCGCGTGACCCAGAGATGGCGGGACATGAAGCCCGCGCGCTTGGTGATGGAGGCCTCCGGCCCCGCGAAGGGCAGCACGTTGTCCCCGGGCATGAGCTTGTAGGCCACCGGCTCGCCCATCCGGTTCCGGACCGACGGATTGGCGATCTTCCAGAAGCGTCCGGCGAGTGGGTTGATCACTCGCGAGGCGGTCGCCTCGGAGCGCAGCAAGGTCGCCTCCGCGTGGAAGGCATTGTGGTGCGGGTTGTCGGGGCCCGGGGGATCGGCAACCGTATTGACCTCGTACACGGAGTTCTCGAGCCCGTCCACCATCATGTCGACGCGCGCGCAGAAGAAGTGCTGGTGGATGGGCCCGTAGACTCCCGGCGCCACCATCTCGCCCCAGAGGGGCTTGTCCCCCGGCCGCTCGGCGCCGTTCGAGATGACGCCGGTGAGCTTCACCTCGAGCTGGATGGTGCCGTCCTGGTAGAAGTACCAGTAAAAGCCGTACTCGTAGTTGCCCACGGTGGAGATGGACGAGACGACCAGCCGTCGCGAGCGCCGCACCTCCGTGGTCCGCAGGCGCAGGTCGAAGTGCTTCCAGAGAATGCCGGCGTCCTCCTCGTGAATGCAGATGGCGTTGGGCAGGGTGACGGCGTGTCCCTGGCCGTCATTGACCACCGCGTCGAGGTAGCGGATCTCGCCCAGGCAGTCACAGCCGTTCTCCAGCGCATTGGCGAGCGCGCCGATCCCGTACTCCCCCACGTCGAACGCATTGCGGTGGAAATAGGTCGGCCGCGGATCGCCGTACGGCACCACCATGTCCGCCACGGACGCCCGGTAGAGCACCGGCCGCTCCCGCCCCCCGTCGGCATAGGTCACCGTGTGGATCACCAAACCCTCGCGGGGCGTGAACCCGATCCGCATCCGCCACTTCTGCCAGGCGAGCTCATGGCCTCGGAGCTCGAAGCTCGGGCCCTCGGGCTGGCGGATCTCGATGGGCTTGAGGCCCCCGCGCGCCCCGGCCGCCTCGGCCGTGTAGTTGGCGTCCTCCGGCGGCAAGGGGATGACGCCGCCGTCCTCGACGCGGAGCACCTTCATCTCGTTCAGATCGACGACGGCGAGCAGATTGGCCACCGGCCGCGCATAGCCATTGTCCGCCGCGTGGCGGCGCACCCACGTGAGCGCGCGGACGAGGCGGCGGCCCTCTTCACCCGGGAACCCGAAGTTGCCCGCCGACCACGGATCCACCATGGTCAGGCTCGGATCGGTGACCCCGCGCTTGCGCATGGCCTCCTGCCAGCGCGGATCGGCACGCACCGCCGCCTCGCAGGCCATGACCTCGTCGACCACGATGGCCGGCTGAGCGCCGGGCACGTGCTCCCACCCCTCCACGCGACCCTGGGACAGGGACACGATCGCCTCGTAGGTCTTCCCGGCGGCACAGTCCACGAGCACCACGAAGGCCGCGCGCTCCACCGCATCCCCGGGCCGGTGCGCGAGCACCACCTTCTTGGCGGGCTCGTGCAGCATGGTGAAGATGAAGCGGGTCCGCGGCCCGAGCCCTCGCTCGGTCCGCACGATCTCGGCCGCGCGCTCGATCTCCGCCGCGCTCAGCGGATCCAGCGGATGGGCGATCGGGGTCACCGCCTTCGTGATCGATCTCATGCCTCGTCTCCTTTCGACGCCGCTCACTCACTCGAGGGCGATTGTAGCGGAAGACCGGTCCCGCGAGCGCTTGGTTTAGCATCACCCATTGTTCTACGCGTCGTTGTGTGCATTGACATCCCGCCACTCCCCTCTACACTCTCGAGCGAGGAGGTCACGTCATGACGACACTCACACTTCTGGTCACGACCGTCGCGCTTTCCACCGCGCTCCTGGCCGGCTGCGGCACGGCCCCGCCCACTCCAGAAGCCAAGGACGAGCTCTTCCGGGCCGCCGCGTCGGAGAGACAGGAGTGGAACAAGCTGGACCCGCAGATCGAAGCGTTCGCCCGGAAGGCTCATGCCTTCGCCTTCTTCCCGGAGGTGACCAAAGGCGGGGCCGGCATCGGGGGAGCCTACGGCCGCGGAGTCGTGTACGAGGGGGGGCAGCACGTCGGCTACGCCGACATCACCCAGGGGTCCTTCGGGCTGCAGCTCGGGGGGCAGACCTACAGCGAGCTCATCGTGTTCGAGAACAAGTCCGCCCTGGAGCGCTTCAAGCAGAACCAGATCGACTTCGGCGCCAATGCCACCGCGGTGATCGCGACGACCGGCGCCGCGACGAACACGCGATTCGTCGACGGGATCGCCGTCTTCATGCGGCCGACCGCCGGAGCGATGGCGGAGGCATCACTCGCCGGCCAGCGCGTGACGTACGTGTCGAAGTGACGGCGCGCGCCTAGCGCCGGACGGTCAAGCCCTCGAGGTCGAGCTCCGGCATCCGTCCCGTCATGAGGTCGGTGACGATGCGGGCGGTCCCGCAGGCCATGGTCCAGCCCATGTGGCCGTGGCCGCAATTCAGGAAGAGATTGCGGTGCCGCCCGAGCCCGAGGATGGGCGGCCCGTCGGGCGTCATGGGCCGCAGGCAGGCGCGGTACTCCCCGCGCTCGTAGTCGGCGGCGTCCGGGAAGAGGTCGCGCGCCAGGCGCAGGATATTGTTGAAGTCGCGGGGCGTCCAGCCCCAGTCGTAGCCGGCGAACTCCGCGGTCGAGGTCAGCCGCAGCCGGTCGCCCAGCCGCGACCAGCCCACCAGCCACTGCTCGTCCACGCCGGAGATCGCCGGCGCCAGGCCGCCGGGCTTGAGCGGAAAGGTCGACGAGTAGCCCTTGGCGGGATAGATCGGCAGGCTCACGCCCGCCGTGCGCGCGACGCTCGGCGCGCCCACGCCGAGGGCCAGCACGTAGTTGTCCGCCGTCAGCACGCCGTCGCTGGTCACCACGCCGTCGATGCGGTCGCCGGCCGCGCGGAGCGAGATCACCCGGGTATCGAATCGCAGTGTCGCCCCGTGCTTCTCCCGACAGATGCGGGCCAGCGCCTCCGAGAACAGGCGCGAGTCGCCGCTGGAGTCGCCCAGGTCGCGGATGGCGCCGGCGATCTTGGTCCGGACCGGCTCGAAGACGGGGTCCAGGCGCGCCAGCGCAGCGGCGTCGAGGATCTCCTGCTGCTGCCCGTGCTCGGCCAGCAGCGCCATCTTCTTGATTCCGGCCTCGAGCGCAGCCGGATCACGGTGGAGATAGATCGCGCCCCGGTGGATCGCCTGGTACTCGATCCCCTCCGTGCGCACCACCTCGTTCAGCACGCCCTGGCTGTACTGGCAGAGGCGGAGCTTGATGAGGGTGTTCCGGCGGGCCCGCGCCGGGGTGCATTCGCGCAGGAAGCGGAGGCCCCACGCGTAGAGCTGCGGATCGGCGTTCAGCCGCACGCGGATGGCGGTCTCGCCGCCCCGCAGGGACTGCCAGAGCATGCGCGGCGCCCGCGGCGAGGCCCAGGCGAAGGAATGGCCGGGCGCGATGATGCCGGCATTGCCGGCGGTCGCCTCGAGCCCGACCCCCGCCTTCTCCTCGACGAGCGTCACCTCGTGCCCCGCCTTGGCGAGGAAGTACGCGGTGGTCACGCCGACGACGCCGCCACCGAGGATGAGCGTCTTCACGGCCGTCGTATCACGCGTCGAGGAGGAACCCCGCCCGCAACGGGTCGGCGGGGTCGAACAGGAACTGGCTGAAGCCGGTGAGATAGGCGGTGCCCGTGATCTCCGGCAGGATCGCCGCGCGCCCTTCCACCGTGGTCTCCCCCGCGATCCGGCCCGTGAAGTCGAGGCCGAGCAGCCCCCGGCTCACGAGCGTCGACCCGACCGTCATCGTGCCCCGGTGGTGGAAGAGCGCCATCCGCGCGCACGTGCCCGATCCACACGGCGCGGCATCGACCTGGCCCGGACCCCAGACCAGCGCGTTGGCGGACACCCGGCCGGCGTCGGGCAGCTCGTGGACGAGGACGTTGTCCACGGTGGTCTTGCCCACGCCCGGGACGTCGACGTGGAGCTGGGCGTTGACCGCCTCGCGCACCGCCATCCCGCGCTGGGCGATCTTGCGCACCTGCTCGCGGCGGACGGCGAGGCCCAGGCGCCCGGCCTCCACGACGGCGAAGACATTGCCGACGCCGACCGAGATGTCCACGGGCACCTCGCCGATCCCCTCGACCTCGATCCGCTGATCGGCGAGCGCCACGAACGACGGGGTCCACTTGAGCGTGACCTCGGCGACGCGATCACCCTCCGAGCGGGCGATGGTCTCGACGACGCCGGCCTCGGTGTCGATGACAACCGGCGTCTCCGCTCCCTGGCGCTCGACCATGCCGGTCTCGATGGCCACCGTCGCCGCGCCGATGGTGCCCTCGCCGCAGGAGACGTAGTAGCCGCCGGGGTAGATGAAGAAGAGCCCGAAGTGCGCGCCCGGCGTGACCGGCTCGGTCATCACCGCGATCAGCAGGCTGCGATGGCCGCGGGGCTCCAGACAGAGCCCCGTCCGGACATGGTCGAGATGCTCCTGGAACCAGCGACGCTTCTCGCCGACCGTGGCACCCGGCAGCGGTCCCAGGCCGCTCGTGAGAAGACGCATGCCGATTCCGGCCGTGTGAAAGTCCGTCGTCGCGAGCACCCGATCGGAGCGCATCGATACCTCCTCGCTCGGCGCCATGAGACTGCGTCGCGGGGGCGCTGTCAAGGGACGTCTGTGGCCGCTCGCCATCCAGGGCTGGCGGAGAGCCACTTGACGCCGACTCTCTTTCGGCAGATCCTCGGGCGCATGATCGCGCACCAGCGAGTTGGCCGCAGGCGCGCTCCGTGGATGCGCCGCGTGCTCTGGAAGTGGCTGCATCGCCTCCCCGAGATGGAAGTTCAGCTCACGACGCCGCACGGCAACCTCCGTGTAAGCAACAAAGATCACGGCGTCGGCGAATCTTGTTTCTCCACCGCGAGTACGAGCTCAGGACGATCCTGAACTCGATGGTTCTCCTCGACCAGCTGGGTGGCCGGCGATCTCCCCATCGCCGGCACATGATTGATGTCGGCGCCAATGTCGGGACGGTGTGCATCGCGATGGTGCGTTGCGGGGCCTTTTCCGGGGCGCTCGCCTTTGAGCCGGAACCACGAAACTATGCACTCCTCGTCAAGAACGTCCAAGCCAATGGGCTGGCCGGCTCGATTCGTTGCTTCAACGTCGCGCTCTCCTCCTCGAATGGTGTTGGCGAGATGGAGCTCTCAAGAAGGAACTCGGGCGATCATCGGCTTCGCGCTGGCATTCCACTCGATCCGCGCAGTCGCTACAAGGAGACCACGCGTGAGACGATTACGGTCGCCGTGCGCCGGCTGGACGACGTCACGACCGAGGTGGGTCTTGACCCGCGGGACGTTGACCTCCTGTGGATGGACGTGCAAGGGGCAGAGAAACACGTTCTCGAGGGGGCAGGGCGTCTGGTGGAGGCCGGTGTCCCGGTCGTTGCAGAATTTTGGCCCTACGGCCTCGCCCGGCGTTGGAGTGTCGCCGGCCAGCTACGCCGAATACATCGCCGCGCGCTTTGACTGCTTCTACGACCTTGCGGAGGCCGCGCCGGTTGCGAGACCCAGTGTCGCCATCGGCAAACTCTTTGAGAGCTACGCGGAGTTCAAGCAGTTCACCGACCTCTTGCCTTGCGTCGGCGCGACGCCAGCGCGCCCTCGGTGGTCCCGCTCGCCGAGCTCGATGCGCCCGGGTTGGATTCGGACCGCGGGCACCGTGACGGGCGTTGGCAGGTGTCGAAGCGCAAGCGTGGGGTCGAATTGCTTCACGATCCAGCCCGCGAGGATATCGGGGACGGGGATGCCGGCGACCCGCACGCGGTCCACCACGAGCGCGAGAGGGCGATCCGCGGATGAGGGCGCGAGCTGCACGCGCGCGGCGATCGCAGGGCCGAGCCGAGTCACCCGCACATCGGCAGCGCCGTCGCCGAGCGCTATCTCCACGCCGGTTCCGTTCGGCTGACCCCGCAGGAGCTGGTCGAGATCGGCCTGCGTGACCACCGCGCGCTCGAGCCGGAGCGCGCCGACATCCAGCACCTCGAGCTCGCCCGTCTCCACGAGCCGGCGGGGATTGAACACGAGCCCGTCCACGGCGATCCGGATGTCCCGAAGCGTCAGCGGCGCGCGCTCGCGCCGGTCCAGCTCCCCCACCGTGGCGCTCTCGGCCGTCAACCGCACCTGCTCCACCTCACCGCGCAGAATGGCGTCCGGACGATAGTCGAGCGCCACCCGGAGCCCCACCGCGTCGCGCACGTTGGCGCGGAGCAACGACGCCGGCGCCTCGGCCAGCCGCGCTGCCGACGCGCGTCGGTGGCCAGTCGGCGAGCGTCGGGATGCGGCGCCGGCGGAGGGTACCGGTACTGCCGTCGGGCAGAGTATATCGGCCGACCACCGGGAAGACTTCCGCCAGGTAGGGGTCGCCGCTCTCCACGGCGCGGGTGATCCCCTCGAGCCTCTCGGCCGTCCACGGGGGCCCCTGGGATCCCGTCTTGACGATGACGAAGTCCACGCCGATCGGCGGTCCCCGCCACGCGCCCATCACCCGGAACGGCAGTCCCAGGCGCGCGGCCTCGTAGCGGAAGTTCGACACCGAGAAGTGGTCATAGTTGGGCACGATGGCCACGGTCACCGGTTGGTTGCCACTCTCGCGCTGGATGTCGCCGAGGATTCGCGCCTGCTGCCAGTCCGCCGGCTCGGGCCGCCGGACGAACACCATCGGAAGACCGAACCCGGGGAGGGTGGGGGCGCCGGCAGCGCGAAGGCCGTCATGGACACCTGGAGCACGCCCAGCGCGACACAGGCCCACGTCACGCCGTGACGCAGGGCCGGGCGCAGAGCGCGGGCACCCGCCGCGGCCACCAGTGCCGCGGCGGGGAGGATCGGCAGCGTGTAGCGGAGATTCTTGTTCTGGATCAGCATGAAGACGACGAACGGACCCAAGGCGGCGATCCACAGGAAGGCACGGGCCGCGCGCTCCCGTCTGAGCGCCCAGAGGCCCCAGAGAAAGAGGGCGACGGCCAGCAGCCCGAACTCGGTCGGAAACATCGTCGGGTAGTGCAGGAGCCCTTCCAGGGAGAACCTCCCGGGTTGCTGCTCGAGCGCCGCATTCTTGAAGGAGCGATTCATGACCTGGAGCGGCAGGCCGACCAGCCGCGGGCCGTACCACGGCAGCGCCAGCGCCGTGGCGGCCACCAGAGCCGCGGTGAGGCGGCCGAGCCGCGCCGTGCGCCCGCCCTCCTGAGGATGCCTCACGGCCTGCCACACCACCCAGAGGAGGGGCGGCAGCAGGTAGACCACGAAGGGCGGCTTCGTGAGCATGCCGATGCCCCCGGCGATGCCGAGGGCCAACGACCAGCCGGTCCGCGAGAAGCCCTCGGTGCGCATCAGCAAGTACAGGGAGAACGCCACCATCCCGGTGAGCGGCAGGTCCAGCTGGAAGTTGGTCAGCGAGAAGATCACGAAGGACGCCGTCGACAGCAGAAACGCCGCGAGCAGCCCCGCTCCGGTGTCCAGCAGGCGCCGTCCGAGCAGGAAGACACTCACGGCACCCAGGGCGAGGAAGCCCAGCATCACGACCTGAGCCGTGAGCGGCGTCACCGGGAAGACGAAGTAGAGCAGGCCCGCCGCGCAGGTGGTCACCGGCGGATAGAACGCGGTCGCCTCGAGGATCTCGCGGGCCCGGTCGTGCCCGGGCTGAGCCAGGATGCGGTAGCACTGGAGCGCCCGCCCCAGATGATTGGCGTGATCCCACTCGGGCGGCCGCCGATCGATGGAGGTCCAGATGGCCACGACGACACACAGGCCCAGGACGAGGGCGCCGAGCAGACACCACGGCCCGACCGCCGATCCGAACCTGGGCGCGCGAGAGACAGAAGTCCCGGACACGGTCATCCTGCGATTATAATCATCGCCGTGGCCATCGACGGCACCATCGCGATCAACGCCGCCATCATCGGGCAGCGGCCAACCGGGCTCGGCTTCTACGCCCTCCACCTCATCTCGGGGCTGGCCGCGCTCGGCGAGCGGCTCGTCGTCTATACGTCGCGGCCCGACCTCATCGCGGGCCCGCGTACGCTCGTGCAGCGGGTGTCGCCCGCCATGCGGCCCGAGCGGGGCACCTGGGGACATCTCCGTCGCCTCCTGTGGGTGCAGACGGGGCTCCGGACGCGCGTGCGACGGGCGCGCCCGCGCGTCCTGTTGAACCTGATGCCCGAGGGGCTGCTCGCGCCCGGGCTCCCCCAGGTGACCACCGTGCACGACCTGCTGCCGCTGCTGTACCCGTCGGAGTACCCGCGGCAGCAGTTTTACTTCCGGCACTACGTGCCGGCGGTGCTCCGCGCCTCCGGGGCCGTGATCGTGATCTCCGAGAGCACGCGGCGTGAACTGCTGCGCTTCTACGACGTGCCGCCCGAGAAGGTCCACGTCGTGCTGTCGGGGTACGACGCCGAGCGGTTCGTCCCCGCGAGCCCCGCGCTCGACGCCCGACGGGGAGCCCTACCTGCTCTACGTCGGCAACGTGATGCCGCACAAGAACCTCGTCCGCCTCGTGGAGGCCTTTGCGCTGGTGGCCCGCCGGCTTCCGGTCCGGCTGGTCCTGAGGGGATGGGGACGGCCCCGGCACGTCCGGGTGCTCCGAGAGCGCATCGGCGCGCTCGGTCTCGAGGCCCGGGTGGACTGGCGGCCCTACGCCGAGGACGAGGAGCTGCTCGCCCTCTACCGGGGCGCCCGGGCCCTCGTGCTCCCCTCCCTCTACGAGGGCTTCGGGCTCACCGCGCTGGAGGCGATGGCCTGCGGCACGCCGGTCGTTGCCGCCGGTGTCTCCTCCATTCCCGAGGTCGTCGGCGATGCCGCGGTGCTCGTCGATCCGCTCGACCCCGCGTCCATCGCCGCCGGCCTCTGCCGGATCCTCACCGAGGACGGGCTCTGCAAGGACCTGCGCGAGCGCGGGCTGGAGCGCGCGGGCCACTTCTCGTGGGAGGCGA
>CAVTFC010000024.1:0-33972 GCA_963733725.1 uncultured Candidatus Rokubacteria bacterium
CGCCCAGGGTTGAACGTGCCGCCGGAATAACTGAAATGACCTTGCACAGGATCGACGGCTAGGGAAGATCGCGCGGCATACCGATGCGATACGCGATCATCTCCCGCCGAGCTGCCCTTGCGATGGTGACGAGCGGCTTGCTTGCCGTGCCGCTCCGCGTCCGCGCACAGCAGGCCGGAAGGGTCTACCGCATCGGCTTTCTTTGGGACAGCCCGACCGTGTGGCCACATGCCCTCGAAGGCTTCCGCCGAGGGCTGCGTGAGCTAGGCTGGGTCGAGGGCAAGAACGTGGCCATCGAATACCGTTGGGCCGAGGGCCGGTTCGATCGGATCAATGAGCTGGCCGAGGAGCTCGTTCGCCGGAAGGTTGATGTCATCGTGGCGCCGACCTCCATCTACGCGCGCGGCGGCGAAGCGCGCCACCTCGACGATTCCCATCATCTTCGCCAGCCACGCAGATCCCGATTGGCAGCGGTCACGTAGCCAGCCTGGCCCGGCCGGGTGGCAATCTCACCGGTGTCACTATCATCATGAGTGAGACGCGCTGCCAAGAGCCTCGAGCTGCTCAAGGAGGCGGTGCCGGGCCTCTCGCGCGTTGCCGTCGATCTGGGATCCAGCCACGCCTTCCCATGGACCGGCCCTGAAAGCCATCGAAGGTCATGGGCGCGCGCGCTCGGGCTCCGGCTTCAGCCGGTGGCAGTGCGCGCCGTGACGGACTTCGACGGTGCCTTCAGCGCCATCGCCCGACGAACGCGCGGGCGGGGTTCTCGTCCTCTCGACTCCCGCTCTTCATCAGGCAGCGCGAGGCGGCTTGCCGAGCTCGCGGTGAAACAGCGACTACCCTCGATGTTCGGCCCGAGGGAGCACGCGGAGGCCGGCGGCCTCCTCAGCTATGGGCCCGACCGCGTTGACCTCTATCTTCAACGCCGCGGTCTACGTGGACAAGATCCTGCGAGGAGCCCGAGCCCGCTGACCTGCCCGTGGAGCAAGCCACCAAGCTCGAGTCTGGTCGTCAATCTCAAGACGGCGAAGGCGATCGGATTGACGATTCCAGCGGACGGTGACTGCTCCGCGCCGCTCAGATCATCGAGTAAGACGCGCGGCCGATCGAGCGGCGGGCCGATCACGCGAACTCGCTCGCCCTCGCTAGAATCGCCTCCAGCCTCGCGGTGGCGCGGTCCCAGTCGAACTCGCGGCGAATGAAGGCCTGGCCCGCCCGGGCGAACCGCTCGCGGAGGGCGGCGTCCTCACGAGGCGCTGGAGCGCGCGCGCGAGCGCACCCACGTCGCGGCGCGGCGCCACCAGCGCGGTTTCGCCGTCGCGCGCGTAGTCGCGGCAGCCGCCGTTGTCATAGGTCGCCAGCGCAGCGCCGCAGGCCATGGCCTCCATGGGCGGCATGCCGAGCCCCTCGTCCCAGGAGGGACAGAGATAGACGGGGCAGCGACTGTACAGCCACGCCAGCCGCGCCTGGGTAGATCGGCGTGAAACTCCTCATAGGGCAGCGCGACCCGGGGCGGCTTCACGCCGAAGCCCACCAGCGCGAGCTGCGGATGCCGCGCACGCACCCGGGCCACCGCCTCGAGCCCTTCAGCGACACCCTTCCAGGCGTACTCGTGGTGGAGCATCAGCACGCGCAGCCGGCCGTCATCCGCCTCTCGCGGCATCTCGTGGAAGAGGCCCGGATCCACCGGCGTCACGATGACGTCGGATGCGCTGCCGAACTTGTCCCGCATGAGTCCGACAGCCAGGTGGAGATGCAGATTTTCCGGAGCGGCAGCCGATAGGTCGCGTCCACTCGAGCGGGCTCGCCGTGGTAGAGGCTCTCATAGTGCTGGACGAGATAGTGCTTCCGGCCCGCGCGCGCCGGCGCGTCCGCCACCGGGGCGGCAGACTGCCACGCGGTGGCGACGAGGGCGTCGGCGTCGGGCAGCGCAGCGGGATCCCACCGGCTCACCCAGCGCAGGCGCGCACGGAAGTCCGGCATCCAGGAGAGCCCGCGATCGGCGCGATTGCCCCACCAGGCCTTCACCGCCCCGCCCGCGGGGACGATCACCGACACCTCGTGGCCGCGGCCCGCCAGCCGGTCCGCGTAGGTGAGGATGGCGCGCACGCCGCCGGCGATGCGGAGGTGCGGCGCGAGGAAGTTGACCCTCAAATGGCCATCGAGACCTGGCCGGTGCGCCGGTACGCGGCGGGGTCCAGGACCACGTTGAAGGTGTGGCCCACGCCCGCCTGCTTGAGCGTGCGCGCCACCAGGTGCCCGCCGGAGAGATCCGCCATGGCCGTCCCTCGAGCGCCCGCGCGCTAGCCGCCGGGCGGGATGGTCTTGAACGTCGCGATCATGCCCTCGATCACGCGATCGTATCCCGTCTCCGCGCGGGCCTGGTCCATGTGGCGCCGGTGAGCGAAGATCTCGATGACGAGGTCGTCGCCGAGCGGCAGCAGATAGTAGAACATGGCGTCGCCATACGGGGCCGGATAGCCCGGGAGCCGGTAGACGGTGCGGCCGGCAATCGTCGTCTCCCATTCCTTGCGGAAGAGGTGCCGGCGGTAGAAGTCCGCCTTCTGGCCGCGGGCGGGGGTGATCGTGATGGTGGCGGCGATCTCGCCCACCGGCAGCGCGTCGAGCGGCGCGCGCGCGCCGAGACGCGAGCGGCTCCACCAGCGCGATCGCGTGCTGGAAGGGGGGCTCCTGCCCGGTCTCACGCTGTCGGGCGTGCTGCTCCGGCGACACCGGATCCTTGTACCGGCCGGCGGCGAACTGGTCGGGATACTCGAACTCGAAGCCCCACTCGGCGCTGCGGTAGGTCTTCGACGCGGCCGCCACGAGGCCGACCGAAGCCGAGACCAGCAGCGCCGCCGCGGGAAGGCTAGCCGCGCGGCGGAACATGGACCACCTCGAGCTTGATCCGGTCGGGATCCTCGAAGAACACGGCGTAGTAGCCCGGAGAATACTCGGGGAAGTCGCGCGGGGTGTCGTACAGCGTGGGAATTCCGCGCGCGTCGAGGAACTCGCGACGGAAGCGGTCCACGTCCTCCCGTCGCTCGACGCGGAAGGCCACGTGGTTGAGCCCGGCGCGCTTCCGGTGGAATCCCGCGCCCGCATGGGCTGGCTCCGTGGTGGTCAGCCAGAGGTCGGTGGTGCCGTTCGAGAATCCCGCCACGTCGCGCTCCGCGTGGACGACCCGGTACTCGAGGAAGCCGAGGAGCGCTGTCCAGAACGGCAGCGAGACGGCGGCGTCACGCACGTTCACCTGGACATGGTAGAGGCGCGCCTTCACGGCCCGGCGGGGCCGCCGTCGCCCACGAGGACGAAGGCGCCCAGAAAAAGGGCTGCGCGGTCTCGGCCTCGCCGGCCAGCACGAGTTGCGAGCGGCGCAGCGCTTCGGCGCGGCCGATGCCGGGCTCGCGCGCCAGCGCCGCGAAGGCGCCCGTGGTCAGCGCACGGTCGGCCGCGAGGCCACAAGGGGCGATCAGGACGCGACGGGTCTCATGGCCGCTTCCCCACCAGAACTTCTCCCACTTCACGCTCTTCCGGTCCATCCCCTTGGCCATCAGCGCCTGCCGCACCTGCTTGATGGTGCCCTCGCCCCCACACACATAAACCACGGTGCGATCCAGGAGTGGACGAGCCGGTCCACCGCCTCGTGGCACTCGCCCTTCTCGCCCCGCCACGCGGGCGGCTCGCGCAGCACGGGGAGATACGAGAAGCCCTGGTGCCGGCGCGAAAGCTCGCGGAAGTCCGGCTCGTAGAGTAGCCACTCGGGATTGCGCGCCCACTGGATGAGCCCGCGGGCCGGTCGAAGCCGGTCGCGTAGAGGTCGAGGAGGATGGAGCGGATGGGGACGACGCCGATCTCCTCGGCCACGAAGACCGGCCGCCGCGGATCGGCGCGGTCGGCCACGAAGCCGCCGGTGGGCCCCTTGAACGTCACCGGGTCGCCCGGCTTGAGCCCGCGGATCCACTGCGAGCCGAGGCCGCCCGGGGCCACGTCAACGGAAAGCGTGAGCTCATGGCCTGCGCCGGGCGGCGAGGCCATGCTATAGGCGCGCACGATCTTGGGGCCGAACGGCACCGACACCCACTGCCCGGCCGCGAAGGGGAGCACGGGGGGCTCCACCATGCGGAGGTCCACCTCGATCACGTCGGGATTGAGGCTGCGGACCGCGGTCACCTCCGCCCGGCACTCGCGCGGCCTCGACGCCACCGGCTAGCGGCCGCGGAATCTCGGAATGATCTCGCCCGCGATCGTCTCGAGCTGCGCCCGCTCGTCGGCGAGTCGCAGATCGGGTTCATCAGCACGTAGGAGCAGCCGCCCGCGACGAAGCGCTCGAGCGTCTCCGCGCACTGGGCGGGAGTGCCGATGATGCCGTACTTCCGCGCGAGCGGGCCGAAGTCCTGCGCGTAGCGCTGACTGAGCCGCTCCACCCACTTGCGCTCGGCGGCTTCGTAGTCGCGCCCCACCGTGATGAAGGCCAGGTGCGCGGCGACGAAGCGGTCGAGCGGCCGGCGCGCCGCGGCGGCGGCGGCGTGGATCTTCTCGAGGCTCGCCTTGTAGCGCTCGGGCTGGACCACGTAGGAGACCCAGCCGTCGCCCTGCCGGCCCGCGCGGGCGAGCGCGGCGTCCGAGCGGCCGCCGATCCAGATCGGCGGCCCAGGCTTCTGCACCGGCTTGGGATCGAGGCTCACGCCCTCGAACGAGGTGAAGCGACCCTTGAAGGTCGCGGGCGTATCGCGCCAGAGCGTGCGCACCACCTCGATGCCCTCGGTCACGCGCGCGCCGCGCTCGCGGTGCGGGATGCCGCAGGCCTCGAACTCCTTCGGATTCTCGCCTCCCACCCCCACCCCGAAGACGAGCCGGCCGCCCGAGAGCACATCGAGGGTGGAGGTGATCTTGGCGGCGATGGTGGGATGCCGCAGGGCGAGGAGGTAGACGGCGGTGCCGAGGCGGATCCGCCGGGTCACGCTCGCGTAGGAGGCGAGCAAGGTGAGGGACTCGTAGATCGGCCCGTGGAAGGACACGTGGTCGCCCGTCCACAGGGAGTCGTAGCCCAGCTCCTCGACCCGCCGGGCCAGCGCCCATTGCTCCTCCGGCGGATGCCTCGCGAGAAAGGCCCCGAATCGCGATACTCGATACTGCTAGCGCGGGAAGGCGTCCTTCACGCCGCCGTCGACGGTGAGGGTGCAGCCGGTGGTCTTGGCGGAGCGGTCGGAGGCGAGGAAGAGCACCGCCTCCGCCACGTCCTCGGGCAGGATGGGCCGCGCGAGGATGTTCCGCTTGCGGTAGAAGTCCTCGAGGTCGTCCACGCTGATCCCCTGCGCGCGCGCCCGCTCGCGGCGGACATCCTCCGACCAGAGCTTGGAGTCCCGGAAGACGGCGTCGGGGTTCACGATATTGGAGCGGATGCCGACGGGCCCACCTTCCAGCGCGAGTACCTTGGCGAGCTGCGCCTCGGCCGCCTTGGAAGCCGAGTAGGCGGAGAAGTCCTTGCCGGGGGACATCACGTTCTTGGTGGCCACGAAGACGAGGGCGCCGCCCAGCCCCTGGGCCTTGAGCACGCGCATGGACTCACGGGCGATGAGGAAGTGCCCGGTGGAGTTCACCGCGAAGGAGCGCTCCCAGTCCGCGAGCTCCATCCGATCCACCGGGGCCGAGTGCGCGATGCCGGCATTGGAGACCACGATGTCGAGCCCGCCATAGGCGAGCACGACCTCCTCCATGGCGGTGCGCACGGCGGCCTCGCTGGTCACGTCGAGCCCCAGCCCCAGCGCGCGGCCGCCGCCCTGCGACGGCGATCACTTCCTCGGCCACCTTGCGCGCGCCCGCGGCGTCCACGTCGGTCGACCACCACGTGGGCGCCCTCGGCGGCCAGGCGCAGCGCCACCGCGCGCCCGATGCCGCCCGCTCCACCCGTGACGAGCGCGACGCGGCGGGACAGCTCCTTCTCCGGCGGGGCCTGGGCGAGCTTGTAGAGCTCCAGCGGCCAGTACTCGACGTCGAAGGCGTCCTTCGCCGAGAGCGAGACGTATCGTCCGAACGAGGAGGCGGCGCCCAGCACCGAGATGGTGTGGTGGTAGATATCGCTGACGATGCCCGCGGTGCGCCGGTCCTTGCCGGTGGTGAACATGCCGAGCCCGCCCACCACGACCACGCGGGAAACGCGTCCTGGAGCGTCGCGCCCTCGCGATTGTGCGCCTCGAAATAGGCGGTGTAGTCCGCCACGAAGCGCGCGACGGCGGCATCCAGGGCCGCCTTGACGGCCTCGCGGATCGCCCGGCCGGTCGACGGGGACGAAGCATGGCAGCCGCTTGGTATAGATCGTGTGATCCGGCGTGGCCGGCCCCACCCCGCAGAGCGCCGCCGCCTCGCGGGAGCCGGCGAACTCGAGCACGTCCGGCGCATCGTCGAAGACGACGATCTGGCGGCGGTCGCGGCCCACCAGCCCGCGCAGATGCGGCGCCACCGCCAGGGCCACGCGCCGGCGCTCGTCCGCGGCGGGCGACGTCACCTCCACGCCCCGAAGCGCGCGCGCCCCTTCGCGCGGTGCGCGATGGCCTCTTCGGCGCGGCTGATGAGCTCGATGGTGGCGAGGTACGCGTCTTTCACCGTCGGGCCCCAGCAGATGGTGCCGTGCTTCTCCAGCAGCATGGCGCGGAGCCGCGGGCGCGCGGCAGAGCGTGTCGGCGACCTCGCGCGAGATGCGAAAGCCGGGGCGGCGATAGGGCAATGCCACCACCTCGTCGCCATAGACTGTCGCGTAGCACGTCGCCCGCATTCGCGTTGTTGGTGAGCGACACCACCGCGTCGGCATGCGTGTGGAAGACCGCCTCCGCGGGCAGGAAGCCGTGGAGCAGGGTCTCGATGGACGGCCGCGATCCGCCCGGATCCTGCAGCGCGAAGCGGAGATAGTCCACCATCTCGCTGTCGCCCATGTCCTGCGCGCTCGAGCAGCGCCAGCACGTCGTCCATCCGCACGCCGGGGAAGTCCTTCCTCTGGATGCTCTTGAGGTCGGAGCCGCTGCCCTTGACCCGGAGCACCCGCACCTCGCGGCCCCGGTGGTCGCGCTCCGTCTGCTTGATCGAGGTATTGCCCCCGCCCCAGACCACGAGGGACGTCTCGGCGCCGATCAGCCGGGAGGCGTAGACGAGAAGGTCGATGCCCTGCAGGGTGGCGGCGGTGGCGTCGTCCCAGCGCGAGTTCATTCGCCCCACCATACCCGAATCGGCGAGTCCCGTAAACGCCGCCCGCCGCGTCATCTGACACCCGGGCGCCGGGCGCACCGATCCTGGCGAGGCCGCGCGCGCGGCGCACGATCGCCATTGTGGACAGGAGCGCCCGGTCGCCATGGCCGTCGGCGGGCGCCCGCGTCGGACTCGCGGTCGCCCTTGCCCTCGGCTCCGCATGCTCGCCTGCGCCCCCGCGGGCGCGCAGGGCGGACGGCATGATGCTCGTCAATCGCGGCCCCTTCACCATGGGCAGCGATCGCGATGCTCCGGACGAGGCTCCCGCGCACCGGATCTGGCTGGGGCCTTTCTGGATCGACCGCGACAAGGTGACCAATCGCGAGTTCGCCGCGTTCCTCGACGCGCGCGGTCTGCGGAGCCCCGAGGGTGAGGACTATTTCGACTGGGACGACGCCGACGCGCGCGATTCACCGCGTGCAACGGCCGGGAGAGCGCGCCCGCTGGGTGGCCGACGCGGGCTACGAGGGGCATCCTGCCGTCGAGGTGTCCTGGTTCGGGGCGCGCGACTACTGCCTCTGGGCGGGGAAGCGGCTGCCCACGGAGGCGGAATGGGAGAAGGCGGCGCGCGGCGAGGACGGGCGGCGCTATCCCTGGGGCGACGAGGCGCCGACGCCTGACCGTGCGCGGTACGGCCGGCCGTACAATTCGACTGAGCCGGTAGGCGGCCGGCCGGCCGGGGCGAGTCCGCTCGGGCGTCCAGGACATGGTGGGCAATCTGAGGGAGTGGACGTCGAGCCAGTACCGCCCCTACCCGTACCGCGCCGACGACGGGCGCGAGGGAGCCGCGCCGCACCGCCAGCCGGGTGGTGCGCGGCGCCAGCCACGACGACGGGCCCGAATCGCTGCGGGTGACCCTCCGGCGGCACTATGAGCATCGCGGCGTGCGCCGCGGGCACCATTTCATCGGCTTTCGCTGCGCGACATCCGAAGACCTCGGAGGGAGATAGGACGATGAAGGGTCTCATCATGGACTACCCGCTCACCCTCACCCACTTCTTCGAGCGCACGCGGAAGCTCTTCCACAAGAAGACCCTCGCGACGCGCGTGCCCGGGGTGGGGCTGCAGCGCTATACCTATGCCGATTACGCCGATCGCGTGTGCCGTCTGTCGGCGGCGCTGGCGGGGCTCGGCATCCGGAAGGGTGACCGCGTGGGCACCTTCGCGTGGAACTCGCATCGCCACATGGAGGTCTACTTCGCGGCGCCGCTGATGGGCATGGTGCTCCACACCGTGAACATCCGTCTCTCGCCGCAGGACATCACCTATATCGTCAACCACGCCGAGGACCAGGTCCTCATCGTGGACGCGAGCCTGCTGGCCTCTCCTCGAGCCGATCCGGAAGGACCTCAAGTCGGTGAAGCACTTCATCGTGATGAAGGACACGCCGACGGCAGAGATCCCCTCGGGGACGCTCGACTACGAGGCGCTGGTGGCCGCCGCCAGGCCTGTCGCCGAGTGGCCGCGCCTGGAGGAGACCGACGCCGCCGGCATGTGCTACACCTCCGGCACCACCGGCCACCCCAAGGGCGTGGTCTATTCCCACCGCGGGGTCTTCCTCCACTGCTTCGCCTCGTCCACGGTGGACGTGCTGGGCATCTGCGAGCGCGACGTCATCCTCCACATCGTGCCCATGTTCCACGCCAATGCCTGGTGCGTGCCCTTCGCGGGCGTGATGAACGGCTCCACCCAGATCTTCGGCGGGCCCAACCCCCAGCCGCGCGACATCATCGAGATCGTGCACGCGGAGAAGGTGACGCTGGTGGGCGCGGTGCCCACGGTGTGGATCGCCATCCAGGCGATTCTGGAGAAAGAGCCGCAGTGGGACATTTCCTCCATCCGGTGCATTCCCATCGGCGGCTCGGCGGCGCCGCGCACCCTCATCGAGGACTTCGACAAGAAGTACGGCGCCTACATGCTCCACGCCTGGGGCATGACGGAGATGTCGCCGCTGGGCTCGGTGTGCCGGCCGCGCTCCTACACCGATGGCCTGCCCGAGGACGAGCGCTATGCCATCCGTGCCAAGCAGGGCGCGGTGGTGGCGGGCGTGGACATGCGTCTCGTGGACGACGCGGGCCAGGTGCAGCCCTGGGACGGCAAGAGCGTCGGCGAGATCCAGGTGCGCGGACCCTGGGTCACCAGCGGCTACTACGATAACCCCGCCGGCGCCGTCCAGTTCACAGACGACGGTTGGTTCCGCACCGGTGACGTGGCCGCCATCGACTCCGAAGGTTATATCCAGATCACCGACCGCACCAAGGACCTCATCAAGTCGGGCGGCGAGTGGATTTCCAGCGTGGACCTCGAGAGCACCATCATGGGCCACCCCAAGGTCCTCGAGGCGGCGGTGATCGCGGTACCGCATCCGCGCTGGCAGGAGCGCCCGCTGGCCTGCGTGGTCCCCAAGCCCGAGTTCAAGGGCCAGCTCACCAAGCAGGAAATCCTCGACTACCTCACCCCGCGTGTGGCCAAGTGGTGGCTGCCCGACGACGTGCAGTTCATCGAGGCGGTGCCCAAGACCTCGGTGGGCAAGTTCGACAAGAAGGTGCTCCGCGAGAAGTTCAAGGACTGGAAGCCGGCGAGCTGAGCCACGCCGCGTGCCCTGGGTCTATCTCCTGCGCTGCGGCGACGGCTCGCTCTACGCGGGCGCCGCGCGTGATCTGCCGCGCCGGCTCGCCCAGCATGCGGCGGGCCGCGCCTCGCGCTACACGCGCGCTCATCTACCGGTGACCCTGGCCTGGTCGCGGCGCCTGCGCACCTGGAGCGCCGCCCTCCGGGAGGAGGCGCGGATCAAGCGGCTCCGCCGCCCCGACAAAGTTGCGCTGATCGACGGGGCCGCGCGCTCCGTACGCTCGCGTGCCCGATGACGCCCACCGTTCTGCTCTCCGTCCAGAGCCTCGCCAAGGCCTTCGGCGCCACCCCCCTGTTCGAGGAGCTCTCGTTCGGGCTCGCTGAAGACGACCGCGTGGGGCTCGTCGGTCCCAATGGCTCGGGCAAGACCACCTTGCTCCGCATCCTGGCGGGGCTGGAGCCGCCGGACCGCGGCAGCCGCTCGCTCCGTCGAGGAACGCGACTCGGGTATGTGCCCCAGGACCCGAGCTTTCCGCCCGAGGAGACCGTGGAGGGCGTGCTGGCCGCGGCGGTGTCGGAAGACCGTGACGCGGGATCCGGCGCGGCGCCCGCCCTCACCGAAGCGGGACTCCGCGTGGCGATGGCGCTCTCGCGCGCCGGCTTCGCGGACCCGGCTGTTCGCGTGGGCGATCTGTCCGGCGGCTGGCTCAAGCGCCTGGCCATCGCCCGCGAGCTGGCGCGCGCGCCGGACGTGCTCCTCATGGACGAGCCGACGAATCATCTCGACGTCGAGGGCATCCTCTGGCTCGAGGAGGTCCTGCGCGAGGAGGCGCACGCCTATCTCGTCGTCAGCCACGACCGCTGGTTCCTCGAGCGCGTGGCCGAGCGAATGGTCGAGCTGAGCCGCATCTATCCATCCGGGCTCTTCGAGGCGAAGGGGCGCTACAGCGATTTCCTCGTCGCGCGCGACGAGGCATTGCGGGCGGAGGCCGCCTACCAGGAGACGCTCGCGAACCGGGTGCGGCGCGAGATCGAGTGGCTGCGCCAGGGCGCGAAAGCGCGCAGCACCAAGCAGCAGGCGCGCATCAAGGAAGCCGGCCGACTCATCGACGAGCTGGCGGAGTCGCGGGGCCGCGCCGCGGGGCCGCGAGCGGGCATCGACTTCAACGCGTCCGGCCGGCAGACGCGCCGGCTCCTGGCCGCGCGCGGGCTCGCCAAGGCGCTCGGCGGCCGGCCCATCGTGGAGGGGCTCGACCTCGTGCTCGGCGCGGGCTCGAGGCTGGGCCTCATCGGTCCGAACGGTAGCGGCAAGACCACGGTGCTCCGCCTGCTCGACGGCACGCTGGCGCCCGACCGTGGCGAGATCGAGCTGGCGCCGGGGCTGCGCATCGCCCACTTCGACCAGCATCGCGAGGGGCTCGATCCCGACCAGTCACTGCGCCGCGCGCTGGCGCCCGAGGCCGACAGCGTCATCTATCAGGGCCGCCCACTCCACGTGGCCGCCTGGGCCAAGCGCTTCCTCTTCCGGCCGGATCAGCTCGCGCTGCCGGTGTCGCGGCTCTCGGGTGGCGAGCGCGCCCGCGTGCACATCGCCCGGCTCATGCTCGAGCCCGCCGATCTCCTGCTGCTCGACGAGCCCACCAACGACCTCGACATCCCGACGCTGGAAGTGCTCGAGGAAAGCCTCGCCGAATTCCCCGGCGCGCTCGTGCTGGTGACTCACGACCGCTTCCTGCTCGATCGGGTAGCCACCGCCATCGTCGCGCTCGACGGCGCGGGCGGCGCCGGCTGGTTCGCGGACTGCGCCCAGTGGGAGGCGGCCCGCCGCGAAGCGAGCCGGCCCGCCCGCGTCACATCTCCATCACACGCCGCGAGCCCCCGCGAGGCGCAGGGCCTCAAGCGCCTCACCTACCTCGAGCGCCGCGAGTGGGGTGAGATGGAAGGCGCGACTGCTCGAGGCGGAGGCGGGCGCTGGCGGCGGCTCGTCAAGCTCTCGACGATCCAGCTGTCGCGGCGGATCAAGCCGCGCTCGCGGCCCGCTACACGGCGACGGAAGCCGCGCAGGCGGCGGTGGAACGTCTCTACGCGCGATGGGCCGAGCTGGAGGCCAAGCAGGCCTGACGGAGCGGACCGGCTAGCTGCGGTCGGGCGGGTTCCAGAGGAAAGCGCGGGGATTCACGGCCTGACCCTTCACGTGCACCTCGTAGTGGAGGTGCGGGCCCGAGCTGCGGCCGGTATTGCCGGTGAGCGCGACGATGAAGCCTCGCTCCACGCGCTGGCCGACCTTCACGTGGATCTTGGAGAGATGGCCGTAGAGGGACTTCACCTCGTTGCCATGGTCCAGGATGACCGCGTTGCCGTATTCGCCGCCCGGCCCCGCGAACACCACGGTGGCGGGGGCGGGCGCCTTGACCGGCGTGCCCATGTTGGCGGAGATGTCGAGCCCGCTGTGGTGCTCGATGGCGGCGCCCCACGGCGACTTGCGCCGGCCGAACTCGGAATTCACCGCGCCGCGCACCGGCCAGCGGGTCGGCATGGCGGCGATCATGCGGCCGGCCGAGGACACCGTGCGCTCCAGCGCGCGGACCCGGGGTCCTTCTTCCAGGACGGAGGCGGCCAGGGCCTCCACCTCCTGCCAGATGACCGGATGCTCTCCGTCGGGATCAGGCCGCACCGAACCGGTGCCGCCCCCGATACCGGCCGCGAACGCCACGGGGCGCGGAGCGCCCGACTCGGGCCCGAACGGCTCGGCCATGCGCGCGTGCAGCTCCGTCCAGGTCGCGATCTCCTTCCGCACCTCGCCGATGCGCTTCTGGAAGGTCTCGATGAGCGCGGTCTGCTCGTCCACCTTCTGCTGCATCGAGGCCAGCGTGGTGGCCTGACGCCTGAGGGTGAGATAGTCCGCGGTGGCGACGCCGAGCGCGCCCACCGCCACGCCGAGCGCGGCCGCCACGATGCAGGTGCCCACCCGCGGGAGATGCAGGGCGCGGCTGCCCGCCCCGTTCGCGCGCACCAGGAGCAGGTGGTGGAACAGGCGCCCGCGGCTCTGTCGCGCGACGTACCAGCTCATCGCCCCAGCGCCACCACCGACAGGGTGGTGGCTTCCTCCACGGCCCGCGGCCGCGTCATGTGGCAGCGCCCGTCCAGATACACGCCTTCCTCCATGATGATCACCGCGGCCTCGATGTCGCCGGTGACGCGCGCGGTGCTCTTGAGCTCCACGCGATCGGTGGCGGTCACGTTGCCGGTGATCTCGCCGTGCACGATCACGGTGCCGGCGCGGAGGGTACCGTTGATGCGTCCGCGCTCTCCCACGATCAGGGTGTCGCTGGACTCGAGCTCACCGCGCAGCCGGCCGTTGAACATCACGGTGCCGGTGCACGCATAGCGACCCTCGATCTCCGAGCCCTCGTCGAGGAAGGCACTCAGATTGCCGCGAAGCGGCGCACGCGGGTGTCTCGTTCTGAACCACATGGGGCCGACAAGGAGCAAGGCGGATACCAAAGCCCGAAAGCGGAGGTTTCAGGGTCACATACCCTTTAATATCAGCAAGTTACATATTGCATCCGGGAGCAGCTTCGAGCCCCACGGCGCCAGCCGCCTCCGCCGAGGTGACAGGATTGACACTGGGGTGTCGGCGACCGAACAGCGGCTGGTCGTGGTACCCGGCGCGCTCCATCACCGGCCGATAAACAACCGGTCAGCGGGTCTCGCTGGGCTTGGCGCAGATGGCTCGAAGCGCGGCCCACTCGGTCTCCCCGAGGGCTGGCCGGCGGGGCGGGGGCGCCCCCTGCGCCAGTCGGGTGAGGCGCGCGATCCGATCGGCCGCTCCGGGATGACTGGAAAGGTAAACGGGCCGGCCGGCCCCCTTCCCCTCCTCCTTCTGGGTCGTCTCGAAGAAGGCGATCATCCCCCGCGGATCGAGCCCGGCCGCGATAATCAGCTGCATGCCCCGGGCATCGGCCTCCTCCTCGGCGGCGCGGCCGTACCGGAGCTGGCCCGAGCACCCGCGCGCCCTCGAGGCCATAGGCCATGACGCCGCTCACGTCGCCGCTCACCGCCGTGAGGAGCAAGCCCGTGGAGAGGTGCTGCACCAGCGCCTTGGTCGAGTGGCGCCGCAGCACGTGCTGGATCTCGTGGGCGAGCACGCCCGCCAACTCCTCCGCCGTGCGCATCTCCTCGAGCAGGCCGCGAAGCACCACGATGTAACCGCCCGGCACGGCAAAGGCGTTGACGATCTTCATGTCCGCGACCTGGGCGTGAAACGTGTAGCCGGAAGGCGGGGCCGCCGCGACCAGAGTTGCGACGAGCTCGTCGAGGGCCCGCTGCCCGGCCTCGGTGAGGCAGCGTCTCTCGCGCGGGACCAGGCTGTCCACGACGGAGCGGCCGAGGCTCTCCTCCCAGGTGATGGGCACGCGCGCGGCGACCACCTCGGCGGCGACGGGAATGCCCCAGAGATAGATCGCGGCCACGATGGCCACCACCGCCAGCCCCGCCAGCACGGTGAGCTGCCGGCGCCGGCCCCGGCCGCGCGGGTCGTGAAAGCGCGCGCTCGGCGTCTGCGAGATCTCGCGGAGATCCGCCAGGAAGGCCGGATCGGCCACCACGAGGGCCTCGGGCAGAGGCGCCGCCTCGCTCGAGGCGCACTTCCTCGCCGGCATAGGAGCCCTGGGTTTGGCGCAGCTCGGCGTAGGACCAGAACTGCCGGCGCTGCGCCCTCGGGCGTGATCTCGAGCCCGCCGCGCATGAGTCGCACGGTGGCGCGACGCCGGGTAGGCGTGCGTCCGTCGAGGTAGTGGCCCTCCCATTCGGTGCGCATCGGGGCGGCGGTGGGCTCAGCCGAGGTCGAGGCCGCCGGCGTCGAGAAGGCCGGCCAGCCCCTCCCCGGTGGCGCTGGCCGCCTGCGCGTCCTGCTGAATGCTTTCCAGCGCGAGCGGCCCCACCAGGGTCAGGTTCCGCGGCGAGGAAGCGCGCCGACCGGACCTTGGCCCACGGCCACGCGAGCCCGAGCGTTCCCAGCACGATCACGAGGTTCAGCAGACACGAGCCACAGGATGGCGCCGCCGGTGGCCGCGTACTGGTAGCGGGAGGCGCCGAAGGTGGTGTGGCCCCAGTAGAAGCGGCGCTTCTTCGCCACGTACCAGAACCAGCAGAGTCCCAGCGTGAACGGGGTGAGGACGAGCGCGAGGAGAAACGATTCGAAGAGGCGGAAGTGGCTCCCGTCGAAGTCGAAGCGCCGGTTCCCGAACCACGAGTTGGAGGTCAGGAAGGCGTAGCGTTTCGTGTCGAAAATGGGATACCAGAGTCCGAGCGTCACCGAGGTGATGATGGAGTTCACGACGAAGAGCTTGATGAATTCCTTGACGGAGCCGCGGAACGAGAAGCGGATGCCGCGCCACGAGCTACGGCTGAGCCGGTACCGCCGCGCTCCCACGATGGCCAGCGGGTAGAACACCGCCACGATCAGATAGGCGAGCAGATACGCCAGCACCCGCACCATCCGCCACACCGAGGGAGCGTTCTGCACGATGCTGAGCGCGACCAGCGGCACCGCGAAGACGAGCAGCGCCTTGAGGAAGCCGATCAGCATCTCCCGCCCGGTGCCGTGGAAGGCGAAACGGTCTCCCGCGATGGCCGTCTGGCTCCAGAGGTAGCGGCGCACGCGCGCCTTGCCCCAGAAGAAATAGATCCCCAGCGTCACGATGGTGAGAAGACGTTGACGATGTGGATGCCGAAGAGCGTGCCGCCGACGCCGTGGAAGCTGAGCCGATGCACCTCGGCGCCCGCCGACGGCGGCCCCGGATCCCGGACGGCGGGAGCGGAGGGCGGTGGCGGCGGCGGTGGAACGGGAATCCGCGGCGGGGGCGGGGGCGACGGCGGCGCGATCTCGGTGGGTGGCGGCGGCGCGGGCGACCTCGTCATGACGGGTACCGGCGGCGGCGCGGATTGGTGGGTCACCGACGGCGGCACGGGCGGAGCGGGTGGCGGCGTGGAGGACGACGGGAGCGGCGCCGGCTTGCGGAAAAAGCTGGGCCGACCTTCCGGCCCTGGTGACGCTGGACCTGGTGCCACTGGCCCCGCCATGCCCGCACTATCGGGGGGCGACGGTCGGAAAGTCAACTTATGGCAGACGGCCGAGCGCGCGCAGCACCACGTCGGGGGTGATGGGCTGGCGCGTCACCGCGCGCGGACAGGGGCGCCAGGGCGTCGTTCACCGCATTGAGCACCGCGCCGGGAGCGCCCGCGGTGCCGGCCTCGCCCGCGCCCTTGAAGCCGCCCTCGGCGAAAGCGGTGGGCGTCTCCACGTGGCCCACCACGATGTCCGGCATCTCGGCCGCCATGGGCACGAGATAGTCGGCCATGGTGCCGGTGAGGAGCTGCCCGGCCTCGTCATAGACGCAGTGCTCGAAGAGCGCGGCGCCGATGCCCTGGACGATGGCGCCGCGAACCTGCTCGTCCACCAGCCGCGGATTGATGATGCGGCCGCAATCTTCCACCGCCCAGTGGCCGAGCAGCCGGACGAAGCCGGTATCCCTGTCCACCTCCACGTGGGAGAGCTGGATGCCGTTGGTGAAGGCGAAGCCCTGGTGGCGGGGCACATAGTGGCGCGTCACCGTCAGCTCCGACTGGAAATCCTTCGGGAGCGTGTCGGGCCGGAAGTACGCGATGCGCCCCAGCTCGGCCAGGTCCAGCCGCACCTCGCCCGTGTCCGCGTCCACGATCTTCCCGCGCCGGAGGTCGAGATCCTCCGGCTCCGTCTGGAGGATGGCGGCCGCCACCCGGAGCACGTTCTCCTTGAGCGCCTTGCCCGTCTGGAGCGCCGCCTCGCCCCCGATGCCGGCGCCGCGCGAGGCCCAGGTGCCGCCGCCATACGGCGAGACGAGGGTGTCGCCGGTGAGCACGCGCACGTCCTCGATCCGCACTCCCACCGCGGACGCCACCACCTGGGCGAGCATGGCGTCCGTCCCCTGGCCCTGCTCGGTCACGCCGGTGACGCAGGTGACCGCGCCCGGACGGCTCGAGCTTCAGCGTGCAGCCGTCCTGCGAGGAGATGCGGGCGCCGCCCACGCCGTAGAAGGCGGGGCCCGGCGTGGTCAGCTCGATGAAGGCGCAGAGGCCCGAGCCCCCGGTAGACGCCGCTGCTTCCGGAGATCGTCGCGCTCGGCGGCCAGCGCCCGATAGCCGGATATCGCGAGGAGCTTGTCCAGGCACTCCTCGTGCGAGAGCCGCTCGAAGAAGTAGCCCGTCTGCGAGGTATGCGGGTACATGTCGGCGGTGACGTAGTTTCGCCGGCGCACCTCCACCGGGTCGAGGCCGAGCTCCCGCGCCACGCGGTCCACCATGCCCTCCATCACCGCGAAGGCGATGGGGTGGCCCACCGCGCGGTACTGGCACATGGGCGTCTTGTTCTGGAAGACGACGCGGAGCCGTCCCGCGTAGTCGCGGAAGCGATACACGCCCGGCGTGAGCCGGATCGTCTGGTTGCCCTCCACCGCGCTGGTGCGGGGATACACGGAGTAGGGGCCGATGCCGGTGAGGTCGTCCACCCGCATCCCCACGATCGTCCCGTCGCGCTGCACCGCGATCTCCGCGTCGACCCGATGGTCGCGCGCGTGAATGTCGGACTGGAAGGACTCGAGCCGGTCCGCCATGAATTTCACCGGACGCCCCAGCAGCACCGCGAGCGCGCAGGTGGCCATCTCGTCGGGATAGATGTGGACCTTGATGCCGAAGGAGCCGCCGACGTCCTTGCAGATCACGCGGACGTCATGCTCGGGCAGGTTGAGGTGCCGCGCCAGGATGTCCTGCATCATGTTCGGCGCCTGGAACGAGTGGTAGACGGTGAGGCGCCGCTCGCTCGGGTCGAAGTCGGCCAGGATGGTCCGGGCCTCGAGCGTCACGCCGGTGTGGCGCCCCATCCAGAAGGTCTCGCGGTAGACATGGTCGGCCCCGGCGAAGGCGGCGTCGGGGTCGCCCGGACTTCAGCTCGAGCGCGAAGGCGAGGTTGTCACCCAGCTCCGGATGGATGACCGGCGTGGACGGGATCGAGCGCGGTTTCGGGATCGGTCACCATCGGCAACGGCTCCCACTCGACGGCGAGCCGACCCACGCCGTCCTCGGCCAGCGCGCGAGTGTCCGCCACCACCGCGGCCACGGGCTCCCCCTGCCAGGTGGCCCGCCCCCGCGCCAGCGGATACTGCATGGCCGACTTCATGCCCTGGAAATGGGCGAGCGTGCCTACCCAGCCGGCGCAAACGCCCGCCAGCTCGTCGCCCGTCACCACGCGGGCCACGCCGGGCAGGGCCAGCGCCGCCCGCGCGTCCAGCGACACGATGCGCGCATGCGCGTGCGGGCTGCGGAGGAAGGCCACGTGGAGCATGCGCGGGAGCCGGAGATCGTCCGTGAAGACGCCGCGGCCCGCCAGAAGCCGCGCCGCCTGCGGCCTGATGATGCTGAGCCCGATGAAGCTCTCGCCCTCCGGAATCCGGCCCCGCGCGTCAGCCACGGCCGTCCTCCCGTCGCCGGCGGGCGGTGGCGAGGATGGCCTCGATGATGGCGTGATAGCCCGTGCAGCGGCAGTAGTTCCCCGACAGCCCCGCGCGGATGGCGGCACCGCTCGGCGCCGGGTTGTCACGGAGGAGCTCCTGCGCGGTCAGCAGCATCGCCGGCGTGCAGAAGCCGCACTGCAGCGCGTTGGCCGCCGCGAACGCCGCCTGGAGATCGGCGATCTCGCCCGACGCGGCCACCCCCTCGATGGTCTCGACGGCGGCCCCGTCGCACTGGACGGCAAGGGTGAGGCAGCCGCGCGCAAGCGCGCCGTCCACGCGCACGGTGCAAGCGCCGCAGACCCCTTGCTCACACCCTACGTGCGAGCCGGTGAGCTCGAGGTCCTCTCTGATGAAATCCACGAGGCTTTTTCTCGGCTCGACGCGGCGCCGTACCCGCTCCCGGTTCACGGTGAGCGCGATCTCCACGGTGGTGTCCGCGGTCTCCTCCACCGGCTAGCCTCCCGCCGTGAGCGCGGCCACCGCGCGAGTGAGCAAGACGCGGGCGAGGTGGCGGCGCAGAGCCGCGCTGGCGTGGACGTCCGCGGGCGGGTCGAGGTCGGCGTCGAGCGCGCGCCCGACCTCCGCGAGTGTCGCCGCATCGGGCCGCCGGCCGCTCAGCGCCGCCTCCGCGCGACCGGCGCGCACCGGTGTGAGCCCGACCCCCGCGAAGGCCAGCCGCGCCTCGGCGATGGCGCCGCCGGCGACGCGGGCATGCGCGGCCAGCGCGACGAGGGCATAGTCGCCGTGGCGACGGGCCAGCTCGCTGAAGTGCGAGCGCCAGCCTGACCGCGAGCGGCGGGATCACCACGCCGGTGAGGATCTCGCCGGGCTCGAGCGCGGTGGTGTAGATGCCGCGGTAGAAGCGCGCGGCGGGAATCTCGCGCGCGGCGCCGCGACGGGCGACGCGGAGCACGGCCTCCAGCGCCACCACGCAGGCGGGCAGCTCGGCGGCAGGATCGGCCTGGGCCAGGCTGCCGCCCACGGTGGCACGGGTGCGCAGCGCCAGGTGCGCGACATGCGGCATGGCCTGCGCCACCAGGGGCGCGTGGCGCGCCACCAGCGGGGAGCGGAGCACCGCCTCCTGTCGCGCGAGGGCGCCGATCGCGAGCCCCTCGGGAGCGAGTCGGATGACGTCGAGCCCGGGCAGGCGGTTGATGTCCACCACCGCCGCCGGCGTGGCCAGCCGCATATTGAGCGCGGGCACCAGGCTCTGCCCGCCGGCAAGGAGCCGCGCGTCATCGCCGTAGCGCTCGAGGAGATGAAAGGCCTCGTCGAGCGTGGCGGGGCGGTGATAGGCGAAGGGCGCGGGCTTCATCGACGCGGCACCGGAGGGAAGTCTACCTTGACACCCGGAAAAACGGCTTGCTATGTTACGGCGCGACTCCCCCCATGCCCGACCTCATTCTCGAGACGACGAAGCTCAGCCGGAGCTTCGGCAGCCTGGCCGCCGTCAACCAGGTGGACTTCGCCGTGAAGGCGGGCGAGCTGCGCGCCATCATCGGTCCCAACGGCGCCGGCAAGACCACCTTCTTCCGCCTCATCTCCGGCGAGATGGTGCCCTCCAGCGGCCGCATCGTGTTCAAGGGCCAGGACGTGACGGGCATGCCGCAGCACCGCGTCTCCCGGCTCGGGGTATCCAAGTCCTACCAGATCACGAACGTGTTCCCGCACCTCTCCGTCCTCGAGAACGTGCGGGTGGCGGTGCAGTCCTACCGCCTCTCGTTCAACTTCTGGTCTCGCGCGTCCGACCTCACCGAGGTGCGCGACAAGGCCGCCGGGATCCTCCGAGAGGTCTCCCTCGCGGAGAAGGCGGAGCTGGTGGCGGCCAATCTCTCCCACGGCGAGAAGCGACACCTCGAGCTGGGCATCGCGCTGGCCACCGAGCCGAGCCTGCTCCTGCTCGACGAGCCCACCGCGGGCATGAGCCCCGAGGAGACGGACGAGACCATCCGGCTCATTCGCAAGATCGCCGCCGGCCGCACCGTCATCCTGGTCGAGCACAAGATGAAGGTGGTCATGAACATCTCGGACAAGATCACCGTGCTCCACCAGGGTCAGGTGCTGGCCGAGGGCTCGCCGGCGGAGATCCGCGCGAACGCGCTCGTGCAGCAGACCTATCTCGGGGTGAGCAAGTGACCGCGGCGCCCCTGCTCGCCGTCCAGGATCTCCACGCCTACTACGGCGAGGCGCATATCCTCCAGGGGGTGTCGCTGGCGGTGAATCCCGGCGAGGTGGTTACCCTCATCGGACGCAACGGCGCCGGCAAGACCACCACGCTCCGCAGCATCATGGGCATCGTGGCGCCGCGCGGCGGGCACATCACCTTCGAGGGCCGGGAGCTCGCCGGGCTCCCTACCCACACCATCGCCCAGCGCGGGGTGGCCTATGTGCCGGAGGAGCGCCGCATCCTGCCCAACCTCAGCGTGGAGGAAAACCTTCGGCTGGGCCTGCTCGGCGCGGGTGGCGCCAAGGGCGGAGGCGAGGCAGCCATGAGCGAGGTGCTGGGGTACTTCCCGGTGCTGCGCGAGCGACTGGTCCAGAAGGGCAAGAGCCTCTCGGGCGGCGAGCAGCAGATGCTGGCCATCGCCCGCGGGCTGGTGGCGAGCCCCAAGCTCATGCTGGTGGACGAGCCGACCGAGGGGCTTTCGCCCATCATCGTGGAGAACCTGACCGAGATCCTCCGCGAGATCAATCGGCGCGGCACCACCATCCTGCTCGTCGAGCAGATCCTAGAGGTCGCCCTCGCGCTGTCCCATCGGCTCTACGTCATGGACCAGGGCCGCATCCAGTTCGAGGGGACGCCCGAGGCGCTGCGCGCCGATCCCGCCATCCAGCAGCGCTTCCTCGGGGTGTGACGCTAGGTCGCGTGACGCACCCTCCAGAGAGCGGCCGCCTGTAGCGTGAGCGTGACGACGGTGGCGCCCACGAACGCGCGCACCGTGCCGAATGGCTCGATGGTCGCGGCCAAAACGACGAAGAAGGCCCCGAAGCCGAAGAGCCCGGCGAGCAATCCCCGCAGCGCCCGCGTCGCCGGACCGGGCCCCTCCCGTCCGTGGGCGAAGACGGCGAGGATGCCGGCGTAGACGGGAAAGGTCGCGAGGAGGCCGCTGAGCCGGGAGCCGAGCGTGGCGGCGGCCGCCGTCAGCGCGAGGACGAGGGTGGTCGCGACGACCATGCGCGCGGGAATGTCCCAGCGCGGCGGCGGGCTGGGCCGCCACGCTTCCGCGCCGCGTGGCATCAGGAGCATGGCCAAAGCCAGGCCGCCCATCACGAGCGCCGGTGAGCGGCCAGAGCGGCATCGCCAGCGCCTGGAGCGCGCCGCCCGCCGCCGCGAAGGCGAGGGCCCCGACCGCGAAGGCGACGGGCCAGCCGCCGCGGAGGGCGACCGCGGCATAGCCCAGGCAGAACGCGCCCTGCGCCAGCGCGCCGGCCAGCGAGCCCAGCGCGGCGCCGGCGGCGAAGGCGGGGCCGTGCTCGAGCACGAGGAAGAAGGCGATGGGCCCGGAGGTGAGCGGGAGCGCCACGATCACGCCGCCCACGCCTTGCCCCCAGCGCCGGCCGGCGAGACTCGCCGCGCCGATCAAGGTGGGCGTGACGAGCAGCTTGAGGAGGAGGAGGCCGGACGCGCCGCCGGACACGGCGACCGCGCGCTAGGCCGATCGGCCCGCGCGCTCCGACGGAGGCCCGCCCGCGCTCATGGGCACGCCGCTCATGGACGCCAGCACGTCGAAGATCGCCGCGCAGTCACGGTCGCCCAGGCCCATGGCACGCGCGGCGACCAGCAGCTCGTGAGCGAGCGCGGTGGTGGGCAGCGGCACTCCCACCGCGCGGCCCATCTCCAGCGCCAGCCCCAGGTCCTTCTGCATCATGACGCAGTCGAAGAGGGGCTCGGCGGGCGAAGTCACCACGAAGGTCGAGCGGTACTGGAGCATGGGCGAGGCGAGGACGCTCTTCATGAGCGCCTCCACCGCCCGCTCCCGCGGAATGCCGGCCTTCTCGGCGAGGAGCACGGACTCGGAGTAGGCGGCAAGCTGGATGCCGATGCCCAGATTGATGGCCACCTTCATGGTGACGGCCAGGCCCAGCGGCCCCATGTGGGTGATGGTCGGGCCGATGGAGAGGAGATACGGCCGCACGCGCTCGAGCGCGGCCGCGTCGCCCCCCACGAGAAAGGCCAGTTTCCCCTGCTCCACGGTGACGGAGCTGCCAGACACCGGCGCGTCGAGAAAGGCCCCGCCGGCCCGCGCCACCTCGGCGCCGAGCGCGCGCGTCACCGTCGGGGCTCACCGTGCTCATGTCCGCCCACACCGCACCCGGCCTGAGGCCGGCCAGGATGCCGTCAGGCCCATGCGCGATCTGGAGCAGCGCGTCCGAATTGGTGACCATGCTGAGCACGACGTCCCCGGCCGCGGCGGCCTCACGCGGGGAGCCGGCCACGCGAAGGCCCGCGGGGACGAGCGCCTCGGCCTTGGCCCGCGTGCGGTTATGGCCAGCGACCTGATGCCCGCCGGCGAGAAGGCGTCGGACCATGGACGTGCCCATGGCGCCGAGCCCCACGAAGCCGACCGCGCCCACGCGCTCAGGCTCCCTCGGGCCCGCCGCCGAAGCGGAACATGGCGGACTCGAGCCCCAGCGCCGCCTTGCCGATGGCCTCCATCATGCGGTCCATGGTGGGCGGCATGAGCGTGGCGGTGCGGACGTCGCGGAAGGCCCGCTCGACGGGATAGTCCTTGTAGGCGGCCCGACCGCCTACCGTCTGGATGGCGTGCGCGGTGACGGTCAGACCCACCTCGGTGGCGAGGAACTTGGCGCGGTTGGCGAGCAGGCCGCGCGTGGCCACATCCGCCTTGTCCCAGCGCGCGGCGGCGTCCCCCAGCACGAGGAGGACGGCGTGGAGCCGCGCCTCCAGCTCGCCGATATGGCGCTGGATGGCGGGGTCATGGGCCACCGCGATGTTCTCGGGCTTCACCACCCGCTTCTTCACCGCGTCCATGGCGAAAGCAAGCGCGGACTCCGCCAGCGCGGCGTACACCGCGGCATAGCCCAGCGCAAAGCTCTCCACCACGCCCGCGCGGAGCGCCGAGCCGGGATCGCCGAGGATGGCGTCCATGGTCACCCGCACGTCGCGCAGCTCCACGGTGGGGCTGAAGGTCGCGCGCATGCCGAGAGTGTCCCACTTGCCGTCGGTGCTGATGCCGGGGCTCTCCGCGGGGACCAGCGCTTGCAAGAGCGACTTCGCCATGTCCGGCTCGCCCTCGAGCGCGCACCAGACCATGTAGTAGGAGGCGCCCAGCGCCATGGTGCAGAAGTGCTTGACGCCGTCGACCGCGTAGCCGTCGCGAGTCCGGCGGAGCACCGTCTCCATCTGGAAGGTGCGCGAGAGGCTCACCGCGGGCTCGCTGCCCCAGGAGCCGAAGAGCTTGCCGTGCTCCACGACCTCCCCGAAGTAGCGGCGCTTCTGGGCGTCGGTGCCGAGGGCGTCGATGAAGCGCATCACGGTGGAGTGCATGTGCACGGTCATCGCGGTATTGGCGCAACCGCGCGCGATGGCGCGGAGGCAGGCGATGTAGGTGCCCATGTCGAGCCCGCGGCCCCCGTAGGCGGCGGGGATGGCGGCGGCGAGGAAGCCCGCCCGCCACAGGTCGCGCCAGCTCTCGACCGGGTTCTTCCCTTCGCGGTCGTACCCCGCCGCGCGCGGCGCAATGCGCGTCCGCGTGACCTCGTCGATCCGTTCGACGTAGGCCGGCGGGCCGTCCGAGACCGCCATGGAACTAGGCGGCCCCCGTGGTCAACCGGCCATCGCCGGTGGCGTCACCGTGTTGGGCCGGGCGGACTTCCGGCACCGGCAGGTGCCGATCTGGTGCAGCTCCACCAGATTGCCGTTCGGGTCGTCCATGAAGATCTGTTCGAGCTCGGGACCGACCACCGACTTGATGGTCCAGTAGGCCACGTTCATGCGCTCGAGCTCCTTCTTGGCCTCCTGGACGTCCGGGATGGCGAGCGCCACGTGTAGACGGGTCGGATCCTTGTCCGGCCCTCCCTGCGCGTACCGGGACACGCCCTCACAGCCCATGATGTGGATTTGGGTGTCGTTCCCGCAGTCCATCCAGTAGCCCGGGATGCCCGGGATATTCGGACGGCCGGGATCGGCGTGAAGTCCCAGGACGTCCTCGTAGAAGGTCTTGCACTCGTCAGCCTTCTCGGGCCGCACGCGGATACCGTGGTGATGGAGCTCGAGCACCTTGATCGCCATCTCGGTCCCTCCTCTTGCCGTGGCTACGCCGCCGGGGCGCCCGCGCGGCGAGTGCCGAGACGGGCGAGCAGCGTGCCCCAGATCCCCTGGGGCAGAAACAGGACGAATGCCATGAAGAGCACGCCGATGACCAGGGGCCAGGCCTCGATGAACAGGCTCAACCGATCCTGGAGCACGAGGTAGGTTCCCGCCCCCACGAAGGGGCCGAAGAACGTGCCCGCCCCTCCCAGCAGGGTCATGATCACCGCCTGGCCGGACGTGCTCCAGTACAGCGCCTCCACCGGCACCACGGTGATCCGGAGCGCGTCGAGCGCGCCGGCCAGCCCGGTGAACAGCGCGGAGAACACGAACGACACGAGCTTGACGCGGACGATGTCGTACCCGCAGGCCTGGGCGCGGTCCCCGTTCTCTCGAATCGCCGCGAGCACCGCCCCGAAGGGCGAATCCAGGATCCGTCGGAGGCCGACCACCGCCAGCCCGACCCAGAAGAGCGCGAAGTAGTGGAAGCTCAGCGGGTTGCCCAGGGAGAGCTCCCATCGGAAGAGCCCCAGGGAGAGCTGGGGGATCCCGCGCAGCCCATCGTCGCCGCCGGTGAGATCGGCCATGTGGAAGGCGATGAAGTAGAAGAGCTGGGCGAAGGCCAAGGTGAGCATCGCGAAGTAGATGCCACGACGCCGGAGCGAGAAGAAGCCGACGATCACGCCCCCCACGCCGGCGGCGGCCACGCCGACGGCCAGGGCCACCCACACCGAGTGCCAGCCCAGCTTGGCCAGCGTGATCCCCGCCCCGTACGCGCCCAGCCCGAAATAGGCGGCGTGACCGAACGAGAGGAGGCCGGTGTAGCCGTAGAGGAGGTTGAATCCCAGCGCGAAGAGCCCGTAGACGAGCACCTGGGTGGCGAGAGCCTTGTAGGGGACGATGAACGGCAGGATCGCGAAGAAGACGATGATGGACGCGCTGGGGTGCGCGGTGATCCAGCGCTGAGCCGCGCGCATGGGCGCCTACTCGGCCAGCCCGGGCTCGCCGAAGAGCCCGCTCGGGCGCACCAGGAGCACGACCGCCATCACGACGAACACAACGATCTCCGCCAGCTTGGGCGCGAAGTAGCTCGTGAGGCTCACCACCTCGCCGATGAGAAGTCCCGCCACCACCGCGCCCAGCAAGCTCCCCATGCCGCCCACCACCACCACCACGAAGCACTCGATGATGATCTCGACGCCCATCTCGGCGTAGACGCCGCGCAGCGGGCCGGCGAGGATGCCCGCGAGCCCGGCCATGGCGGTGCCGAGACCGAAGACGAGCAGCCACACCCGGCCGAGGTTGATCCCCAGCGCGCGCACCATGAGGGGATCGCGGGCACCCGCGCGCACGATGAGCCCCACGTTGGTCTTCTCCAGGAAGAGCCACAAGCCGACCAGGACCACCGCCGTCACCGCGATGACGAAGAGCCGGAAGGCGGGAAACTTCATGAAGCCGAGATCGACGGCGCCCGCGAGCTGGACGGGCGGATCGAGCGTGAGCCCGATCTTCCCCCACACCAGCTTCGCCGTCTCCACCAGGGCCAGGGACAGCCCGAACGTGAGCAGGAGCGGGTCGTCCGGCCCGCGGCCGTAGAGCCGCCGGATCATCGTCCGCTCCACGAGGATGCCGAACGCGCCCACCATGAGCGGCGCGAGGATCAGCGCCGCCCAGTAGCTCTTGGTGAACCCCCACAAGAAGAAGCCGAAGTACGCCCCCAGCATGTAAAGCGACCCATGGGCGAAGTTCACCACGCCCATGAGCCCGAAGATCAGCGAGAGCCCGATGGCGAGGAGGACGAGGATCCCCCCTAGCACCAGCCCGGTGAAGAGCTGGGCGGCGATCGCGGTCAGCGAGAGATCCGGCACGGGCCGGGCGGGCGCCTACACGTGCCCCTTCTCGGCGCACGTGCGCTCGTGACGCTCGTCCGCGTCGACCTTGGTGACGACATCGAAGTAGCCCCAGTCGCCCTTGACCTGGGCGGGCGCGCGTCCCTTGAGGATCCACATGTCCTGGAAGGACTTGTTGTCACAGCCCCGCCAGTACTGCTTGCCCTTGTAGTGGTCGTAGGTGGGATTGGCACGGAGCGCCTTGGCCACCTGCTCGCTGTCGGTGGACTTGGCCAGCTCGACTCCGCGCGCCACCTCCATGATGCCGCTATAGCCGTAGCCGGCGTAGCCGTCGGGCGGCACGCCGAACTTCTTCATCGAGGCGTCCACGAACTTCTTGGCGTTGGCGTTGCTGCTGGCCAGCTCCCAGTAGAAGCTGGTGCCGGCATAGACGTCCGAGAACACGTCGGCCCCGCCCTCCTTGGTGAGGAAGAGGAAGTGCAGCGGCATCAGAAGCTTCATCTCCTTCTTCATGCCGAAGCTCGCCACCTGCTTGAGGAAGGCCACCCCATCCGCGCCCGGCACCGCGCCCAGGAGCACCTCGGGCTTGGCCGCCTGGATCTTCGGCAAATGCGCGCTGAACTCGGGCTTCCCCAGGGGGTACGGCGTGTTGCCGAGCACGGTGCCGCCGCCCTTGGTGATGACGTCGGTGAACACCGCGTTGTTCTGCTTGCCCCACGCGTAGTCAGCGTAGACGATCCAGTACTTCTTGCCGAGGTTCTGCAGGGCCCAGCTCCCCACCACGCGGCCGGTGATGGTGGGGTTGAGCGCCTCGTGGAAGGTGATGGGGCTGGTGTCGGGCTTGGCGCTGATCTCGTCGGACTGGCTGATCGAGATGAAGAGCTTGCCCGCCTTCTTGGTCTGCTCGTTGATGGCCATCTGCACGTGCGCGGCGAGTCCGCCCACGATGAACTCGACGCCCTGGCCCTCGATGAGCTCCTTGGTGCGCTGAGCGCCGGTGGCCGGCTTGAGCTCGTCGTCGCGGAAGAGGACCTCGACCTTGCGCCCCAGCACCCCGCCGCGCCCGTTGAGCTCGTCCATCGCCAGTTCGCCGCCGCGCTTCTGGTCGGCGGCGATGGCGGCGAACGGCCCCGTCAGGGGCAGCGGAAAGCCGATCTTGAGCGGACCCGATCCCTGCGCGCTGACCCCGCGCAGGAAGTGCGGGCCGGCGAGCACGACGCCGGCGGCGGTGCCGGTGGTGGTCAGAAAACGTCGACGCGTGAGGCTGGTCATCGTTGAGCCCTCCCTATGGTGGTGGAGCGTCACCTGATCCGGCTACTCCATGCGGCGGACGCGAAGGCGGGGCGCGGGATGTCCGCGAAACCCAGCAGGCCCCCGTAGAATTCCTTGGCCCTGGCGAGATCGGTCACCGTGATGCTGACGTGATTGAACGCTTTGAAGAGAGTCATGGGCGCGTCCCCCGGGACGAGAGGCTCGGCACGGAAGCGGAACATGAGTAACAAAGGGCACCGAGGCTTGTCAAGGCGGGGCCCCGTATTGCCCGCCCCCGGGCACGGGCTATGATCCGCCCCTGATGCTCCCCGACCTCTCCCCGGTGGGCGCAGCATGATCGGCGCCTCCCTCGCCCGGCTGGGCGCCGAGCCCCTCCTCACCGGCCACGGCCGCTTCGTGGCCGACGTGCGCGCGGACGGCATGCTCGAGGCCGCGGTGCTGCGCTCCCGGCACGCGCATGCGCGGATCGTCCGGCTGGACGCGCGGCGCGCCCGCGCCCTGCCCGGCGTGCGGGCGATCCTCACCGCGGAGGACGTGCCCGCGGGCGCCATCATCCCCAACCGGGTGCCCGTGCCCGAGGGAACGCCGCGCTATCTCCAGCCCGCCATCGCCCGCGGGGTGGTGCGCTATGTCGGCGAGCCGGTGGCCCTGGTGGTCGCGGACACCCGCTATATCGCCGAGGACGCGCTCGAGCTGATCGAGGTGGAGTACGCGCCCCTCCCCGTGCTGGCCTCGGTGGAGGCGGCGCTGGCGGCGGGCGCCCCCCGGCTCTTTCCGGGCACGGACTCCAACAACGTGGCCGTGATCAGTATGCGCGTGGGCGACGCCGACGCCGCGCTCGCCGTGGCCGCCCTGGTGCTGCGCGAGCGCTTCACGCATCCGCGGCAAACCGCGGCCGCCCTCGAGACGCGCGGGCTCCTCGCCGTGCCGCCGCCCGCGAGCGGCGGTGAGCTGCACCTCCTCGGCTCCACCAAGTGCATTCACATCAATCGCGGCATCCTCGCATCCATGTTCGGCCTGCCGCCGGGCGCCCTCCGCCTCACCGAGGTGGACGTGGGGGGTGGCTTCGGCGTGCGGGGTGAGCTGTACCCCGAAGATATTCTGGTCCCGCTCGCGGCGCTCGAGTGCAGCCGGCCCGTCCGGTGGATCGAGGACCGGCGCGAGAACCTCATGGCCGCCAATCACGCGCGGGAGACCGTGTACGAGCTGGAGATGGGCTTCGACCGCGACGGGACGATCCGAGGCGTGCGCGCGGTGATCCGCGCCGACATCGGCGCCTACGTGCGCACCGCCGCCCTGGTGCCGGCGGAGTTCGGCGCCGCGCTGCTGCCCGGTCCCTACCGCATGCCCGACTACGCCTGCGACCTCTGGAGCGTGGTTACCAACAAGACGCCGGTGGGCACGCTGCGCTCCCCCGGTCGCCCCGAGTGTAATTTCGCGCGCGAGCGGCTGCTCGACACGGCGGCGGCGCGGCTGGGCCTCGATCCCGCAATGATTCGACGACGGAATCTTGTGCGGGCCGATGAGATGCCGTGGGACTGCGGCACCGTCTCCTTCGGCGTGAAGACCGTGTACGACTCGGGCGACTTCCCCGCGCTCTTCGAGCGCCTGCTCGAGCGCCTGGACTATGCGGGCGCGCGCGCCGAGCAGCGCGCGGCGGGGGCGCGCGGCGTCCGGCAGGGCATCGGGCTCGCCATGTACGTGGAGAAGACGGGACTCGGGCCCTTCGAGACCGCGCGCGTGGAGGCGCGGCCGGACGGCCGCTTCCGCGTGGACACCGGCGCGTCCTCCATGGGGCCCGGGCTCGAGACGGCCTTGGCTCAGATCCTCGGGTCCGCGCTCGGCCTTCCCGCCGACCGCTTCGAGGTGCGGCATCCCGACACCGCCGCCATCGAGAGCGGCGTGGGCACCTATGGCTCGCGCGGGACCGTCACCGCCGGCAATGCCGCGCAGATGGCGGCGGACAAGCTCGTGGAGGACGCGCGCGGCCGCGCTGCGACTCTCCTCGGCGTGCCGGCGGGCGAGGTCAGCTACGCGGCGGGCGACTGCGCGGCCCGCGGACGCCGCGTCAGCCTCGCCGAGCTGGCCGCCGCGGGCCCGCTGGCCGCCGGCGCGTCGTTCAGCGTGCCCAAGCTCACCTATGCGGGCTGCGGGGTCGCGGTGGTGGTGGAGGTGGACGAGGCCACCGGCGCGGTGCGGGTGCGCCGGGTGGTGGTGGGGGCCGACGTGGGCCGCGCGGTGAACCCCGCCCTCATCGAGGCGCAGCTCGCGGGCGGGGCCGCCTTCGGCATCGGCAATGCCCTGCTCGAGTCGCTCGAATACGACGCGGAGGGTCAGCTGCTGACCGGAACCCTGCTCGACTATGCCCTGCCGCTCTTCACCGACGTGCCCCTGATCGAGGCCTTCTACCAGGAGATCCCCGCCCACACTAATCCGCTGGGGCTCCGCGGGGTCGGCGAATGCGGCAACCCGGGACTCGGCGCCGCCATCGCCAATGCCGTCTGTGACGCGCTCCGCGACCTCGACGTGCGCGTCACCGCGCTGCCCGTCACCCCGGCGCGGGTGCGCGCGGCCATCGAATCGGCAACACGCGCGCCCGCCGCCCGCGGCTGAGCCCCCGCGCATGCGCTTCGCCATCTACCTGCACCCACGTATGCGTGGCCCGACCTCGATTTCGAGCAGGCCGGGCGCATGCGCGACTTCGCCAGGAAGGCGGAAGCTCGGCGCTTCGACGCCCTCTGGGTCTGCGAGCACTTCCTGGTGGCGCCCGGCCTCTACGGCGCGGTGTGGATGTCGCCGCTCCTCTGCCTCTGCCACGCCGCGGCGGTGACCAGCGCGCATCCGGCTCGCCACCGGCGTGCTCGTGCTCCCGTACCACCATCCGGTGACGCTGGCGCGCGAGATCCAGAGTCTCCATCACCTCTCCGGCGGCCGCGTGGTGCTCGGGCGTGGCATCCGGCTGGGATGCCCGCGAGTACGAGTCCCTCGGCGTTCCGCTCGCGGAGCGCGGGCCGCGCACCGACGAGATCCTCGCGGCGACGCGGCGCCTGCTCACCGAGCGTGACGTGACCTTCGAGGGCCGCTACTACCGCTTCCGGGGGCTCACCATGGAGCCACTGCTGCCGCGCATGCCGGAGGTCTGGGTGGGCGGAGGTGGCAAGGTGCGGACCGCGCTGTCCCCCGACAAGACCTATCTCGACCCCGCGGTGCTGCGCCGTATCGCCGGCGCGGACGGCTGGCTCGCGCGCGCCGCCGGGACCCAGGCCATGGTGAAGGCGGACATCGAGGCCGTGCGGGCCCATCTCGCCGGGCAGGGTCGGGATCCCGCCACCCTACAGTACGGCCACATCAATTTCGTACATCTGGTGGACGGGCGCGATCGCGGTTCCGCGCTGGCCGCCCAGCGCCCACGCTTCGAGCGTGTCATGGGCACGCATCGGTCCTTTGACCACCTGCAGGAGTCCTATCTGCTGGGGACCACCGCGGAGATCGTCGATCGCATCGGCGACCTCGAGCGGGCGGGCATCGAGTACCTCGTGCTGGCGCCGCTCGACTACGACCTCGAGCAGCTCGACCGCATCGCCGAGGAGATCGTCCCCCGCTTCCCCGCCCGCTGATCCGGCGGTCGTGACTACTTCGGCGGGGCCGGCGCCGGAGGGCCGGGCGGAGTGCCGGTCGCGGGCGGCGGATTGATGGTCACGCCGCGGCGGGCCAGCTCCTGGAGGATGAGGACGGCCCCCGGATTGCCCTTCTGGGCGAGCTCGTAGGTGCGCCGCATGATCGACTCGAGCTGGGCGCGCCGCTTCCGGGCCTGCTCGAGGGGCGCCGCGGTGTTGGCCCGGATCTCGAGCAGGCTGCGGTGCTCGCGCTGGAGCTGCCAGGTCTGGAAGCCGAACCAGCAGAGACCGGCGGCCACCAGCAGGGCGAGCACCGGCCAGGGGCTCAGCGCGGCGCGCGGGCGCGGCGGCGCCGGCTCGGTTTCGTCGAGCAGCTCGTCCATCATGGCCGGCCCGACGGCCGCGGAGCCGCGCTCGGGTTGATCCCGTGGTCGGTCAGGATGGCGCGCAGGGCGTCGTCATTGTCGCGCGCGGCGAGATTCGCGATGGCGTTGACCAGCTCGCGATGCAGGGTCTCGAGCTGCTGGGTCTGCTGGAGGAATTGCTGCCGCGCCGTCGAGCTCGGCCTGGACGCCCCGGTTCCGCTCGAAGAGCGCGATGTCCACGCCGACGAGCACCAGCACGAGCGCGCTACCGATCGTACCCACGTTTCCCACCTGGCCAGCCGGCTTCCCAGGCTCATCGCAGGCGCGCGCGCGCGGATCACCCACATGGCGCGGCAGCCTAGCATGCGGGTGGGCGGGTCACAACGTACGCTCATAGGCCGAACGACGAGAGAAACGCACCCATCACGCCCTGCACTTCCGCGCGATGGCTGCGATTGGGAAGTGCGGCCCCCCGGCCACCACGTGAAGGCGCGCGCCGGGGATCGTCGCGGCCAGGCGGCGGGACATCTCCACGGTGGGAAAGCGGTCGCGCTCGCCGGCCACGAGCTGCACCGGGCAGCGGATCCGCGCGCAGTCGGCCAGCCACTCCGATCGCGAGTACGTCTCGTCCAGGAGCGCCAGGAACGAGGGTACCGTGTGACGCCCGAGGCTCTCCAGCAGCTCGGCGTGGCGCTCGGGACGCGCCTTGAGGCGGGCCAGGGACTCGTCGCCCATGCGGAGCCGCACATTGGCGTCGAGGTACTCGTCGAAGCGGCCCGCGGCCACCAGCGGCCGGTGGGCCGCCCACCAGCGCTTGTCCTCGTCCGGCGGGGCATAGGGGGGCCCGCTGATCGAGAACACGCCCCGCACGCGCTCGGCATGGTGGACGGCCAGCCACAGCGAGAGGGCCCCGCCCATGGAAACGCCGCCGAAGAGGGCGGCGGGCACGCCGAGCGCGTCCAGCCAGGCCACGAGGTCCGCCGCCTTGGCGCCGTAGCCGTAGTCCTCCGGCCGCTCGAAGCGCTGCGACCGGCCGTGGCCGCGCGTGTCGGGGAGCAGCGCGCGGACCCGGTGGAGGAAGGGCTCGACGTCCGGCAGCATCACGGAGGAGTCCTCCACGGAGCCGCCATGAATCCACACCAGGGGAGGCCGGGTGGGGTCGCCGGCCTCGCGCCAGAGAGGCGTACCCCGGAAGGCAGCACCGACTCAGGAGGGCCCAGCCTCTTCTCCAGCGAGCGCGCGTACCGGGACATCGAGTACGTGCACACCCAGTACACCACCGCGATGAACAGGTAGAGCTCAAGGGGCGGATCTCGCGGTTGTTCACCACCTGGGCGGCCTTGGTCAGGTCCATGAACCCGATGATGGAGGCCAGCGAGGTGTCCTTGAAAAGCACGATGAACTGGGTCACCAGCGACGGAATCATGTTCTTGAGCGCCTGCGGGAGCACCACGTGGCGCATGGCCGGAGGAGGAGAGCCCGACCGCGGTGGCGGCCTCCACCTGGCCCCGCGGCACCGACTGGACGCCCGCGCGCACGATCTCCACAGTAGGCGGCCTCGAAGATCACGAGGCGGTGAGCGCGACCCCGAACTCGGGGATCTTGGTCTTGAGCAGGACGGGGATGATGATCCAGATCCAGAAGATCACCATGACCAGGGGCACGCCGCGGAAGAACTCGACGAAGAACGCCGCCGGGATGCGCAGCCACACCCGCCTCGAGAGCCGCGCCAGCCCGATGAAGATCCCCAGGATGAAGCCGAGCACGATGGACGGGATGGCCAGCCGCAGTGTGCCGCCGACGAAGTTACCGAAGCCGAGAAACCCCTGGAGGAGGAGGAAGTCGAGGTTCCGCCACACCACCGAGAGGTCGAGGTCATGCGCGCGACCGCCCGCCGACGATGAGGCCGGCAATCGCGGCCACGCTCCACCCACGCCATCATGGAGGCGAGGGAGACGCAGAGGACGAGATAGATTACGGTGCCCGCGGTGAGCGCCTCGATCGCCTTGGCGGTGTAGGTCTCGATTCGCCGCGTTGGAAGGCTGTGTTCGGCGACCCAGATGACGTCAGGGCACCTGAGGAGTCTCTGGAGTAGGGCTTGAGCGACTCACTGGTGGCGGGCGGGATGATGAGGCGCAGCGCGATGGGGGAGGATCACGTACCGGGGCGCCCTGGGCTACGGTGAGCCCGGAGTGCGGGACCCAGGCCTCGAGCTGGGTGCGCGGGATGGACTGG